>OZ243942.1:2325000-3531598 GCA_965214225.1 Polyangiales bacterium
CTTGGCAGTGACTTTCGGAACATTCTGCGTAGGATAGGTGGGAGGCTTGGAAGCCGGGATTCTGGTCCCGGTGGAGCCACCCTTGAAATACCACCCTGAATGTTTTGGAATTCTAACCTAGGTCCGTGATCCGGATCAGGGACACTGCCTGGTGGGCAGTTTGACTGGGGCGGTCGCCTCCTAAAAAGTAACGGAGGCGCGCGAAGGTTCACTCAGGCCGATTGGAAACCGGCCGAAGAGTGCAAAGGCATAAGTGAGCTTGACTGCGAGACCGACAGGTCGAGCAGATGCGAAAGCAGGCCTTAGTGATCCGGTGGTCCCGCATGGAAGGGCCATCGCTCATCGGACAAAAGGTACTCTGGGGATAACAGGCTGATCGCGCCTGAGAGTTCATATCGGCGGCGCGGTTTGGCACCTCGATGTCGGCTCATCACATCCTGGGGCTGGAGCAGGTCCCAAGGGTTCGGCTGTTCGCCGATTAAAGTGGTACGCGAGCTGGGTTTAGAACGTCGTGAGACAGTTCGGTCCCTATCTGCCGTGGGCGCAGGAAACTTGAGAGGAGCTAACCATAGTACGAGAGGACCTGGTTGGACGTACCTCTAGTGTTCCGGTTGTCTCGCCAGAGGCATAGCCGGGTAGCTATGTACGGAACGGATAACCGCTGAAAGCATCTAAGCGGGAAGCCGGCCTCAAGATAAGGTTTCCCTGAAGACCCCTCGAAGACGACGAGGTTGATAGGCTGGGTGTGGAAGTGCAGCAATGCATGAAGCTGACCAGTACTAATAGGTCGTTTGGCTTGACCTACTTCTAAGGTCGTATTGAATACGTTTGAGGTCAGGATTGGAAGCAAGAGTATGCTCCATCCTGAATGACACAGCTAAGAGATACCTGTTCAAGATGACGCACGACGCTTTGGCGTCGGCGAGTATACGAAAGATTTTCCAAAAATTCCGGTGGCGATGTCGGAGGGGCCACACCCGATCCCATACCGAACTCGGAAGTTAAGCCCTCCAGAGCCGATGGTACTGCACGGGAAGCTGTGTGGGAGAGTAGGACGCCGCCGGGTTAATCACCCAAACCCGCTTACGGGAGACCGTGAGCGGGTTTATTAATTTCAAGGCGAGGGCGACGCCCCGATCTCCTATGGAAGGTTAGGGCGTCTTGTCGAAGAAGAGACGCCGGGTTGGTTACCCAAACCCGTCTATCCGAAATGGTAGACGGGTTCGTCATTTATGCGTGGTGAGGAGCGGCGCCCGACTCTCCCAAGGAAGAGTTGACTCCATTGTCGAGGGGAAAGCGCCGCAGTAATCACTCAAGGCCGGCTATCAGAAATGGTAAGCGGTCTTTCGCTCATCGGGCTATAGGCCAAACGCGGGCTCTAACCGCATGCTCCAACGCGCTAGCGGCGGCTTTGTTTCGTTTCGGACCAGTTCTCGTTACTGATGCAGAGATGGCTTTCGCGGTCGATGAAACAGAAGCTGAGTAGACGGCCAGTTTCGCCGCAGTCGGGCCTATAGTTCATCCACTCATCATCCCATCGTTCGTCGCAATCGAAGTGGTTGTTGATGCGGTGCAGTCGGCCGCATCCCAGTAACGCATCTCCACGTCGCCGTCGCAATCGAAGTCGAAGCGCAGCGCCGAGCTGTCGCCATTTCTAGGCGCGCCGTACCACTCGTCGGTGGCTTCGGGTTTGGCTAAGACATCGTGATTCCAGCAGTCTCCACCCCGGGTTACGTATCCTTCTGGCGTGTCGCCGTCATTCCAGCAGTGATTTACTTTTCTCAGCGCCCCAGCCGTCGCAGTCCTCGTCCCGGAAGAGTTCGCGCAGCCCGTAGCAATCTTCATCGTCCGGCTCACAGTCATCGGCTGCACTTGCGTGGCCATCAAGTGGCGTCACGCGGTCCTGCGCCACGCACACCTGAACGGGAGCTCCGGAGCCGCGACTGTCTCCATCGACGTCGATATAGTAGGATCTGTCGAGCTGCACCTCGGTGCGCGAATCGTCGCAGTCGATTTGACTGGAGAGGTCTTTCGGTGTTTCACAGCTTGTGACCTGCAGCTCTGCATCAGCGGCGTAGAATCCATCGTCGCCGTCGATATCGCGGCTCACCCAGCTTCTATGTTTGCAGCCGGTGGGGCATGCTCCGCATTCCACGGGGTCTCCGCAGGCTTGTATGATGCGTCCGCAGCCGATCTCCAGCGCGTCGCACGAGGGAGCCTCGCACTCACCGGCACCGGTTGCGCTCTCCGCATTGTCAATGGGCTCTGGAGGACCCGCGTCGCCCAGCGCCTCGGCATCGCTCAAATCGGCTTCCTTGGCGCAACTTTCAGCAGCGAGGCATCAAGCTCCCAGCCAGATGGCGTATGCGGCATCGTTCGCGCGGACGTTGCCCGCTAGGTGCATGTTCAGGAACGACGCGGAGGTTGTGCGGTCATAGTCCGGGAAGGCTGCTGTTTGGGCCTTGGTACACATCCATCAGAAGCGTGGTTCCGCTCGCAGTGCCGTCGCTCACCCATGGCTCCGCGCCGTGATCTGCATCTGCCGCAAAGAAGATCATTTTCTCTCCGGTTGTTTGCAGGCCCTCCATCGCGCCGATCGCTGTTGGGTTCGGGTCTGCTACGACGACCGTGCCAGTTTCCGTGCCGTCCGACTTCCACAACGCATTCCCGTTGTCGTTGTTGAATCCGATGAAATAAACAACCCCGTCGAGAAGTACGGGAGAGCGAAATGTAGAACTCGGAGGGCCTGCGTTAGCGTCTTTAACTAAGGCGGTCCCTTCCGCAGTTCCGTCGGTCTTCCAAAGCTCATCTCCATCCACGGCGTTGTCAGCCGTAAACAGAAGCTCTGAGCCGAAGGAAAAGAAGTTGGCGGGAAAGCTGCTTGCAGCACCCGCGACGATGTCTTTGATCATCACGGTGCCAGCTTCCGTGCCGTCTGACTTCCAAAGCTCGATCCCGTGGTTGCCATCTTGCGCTCGGAAGAACACCATGTCCTGGTGAGGTAGCAACCAGATAGGGTTGCCGCTTCCACTGCCCGAGAGGATATCTTTGACCATCACGGTGCCAGCTTCCGTGCCGTCCGACTTCCAAAGCTCGTAGCCATGGGTGCTATCCCGGGCTTGAAAATAAACGACGTTGCCAACCACAACCACGTCATCGTTGTGTGAACGCGATTCATCCGCCCCTGCGAAGATATCCTTGACCATCACGGTACCCGCCTCGGTCCCGTCGGACTTCCAGAGCTCGCCGCCGTGGGTGCCGTCGTCTGCAGTAAAAAAGAGCGTGCTACCGACTGCCGTGAGACTGCTTGGCGAACTCCATGAAGTGCCAGGGTTGATGTCCTTGACGAGCCTGGTAGCTGCTTCTGTGCCATCGGTTACCCAGAGCTCGGACCCATGGTCGATGTCGCCTGCCCTGAAGTAAACCTTATCTCCCATCAGGGTCAGGAGCTTGGGGAGCGAGCTGTCGGTCGTATGAATGTCCTTAAGCATCGTCGTGGTTTCAGCGCTTCCTCCACTGACCCATAGTTCGTTATCGTGGATGCCATCGCTGGCAATGAAAAGCAGCTTGCCGTTTGGCATGAGCAAGAACTCGGTATAGGATCCACTTCCCCCGGCGCCGGGATTGACGTCCTTGAGGAGCGTCGTGCGCCCGTCACTTTCATCGATCAGCCACGGCTCGTGGCCGCTCACGCCGTCGGTGAGGAACTGGAAGGCGAGGTTGCTGCAATGCACCTGCACCGACTCGACGCTCTGACCATCGAGCGTGCCTCTTGCATCAGTCACTGCGCAAGACTGGAAGCTCGGCTGCTCTTGTATCGATACATCGTAACCGTCGCCGTCACCTAGCTTGCCTGGGAACTCGAACCCTCCGTCCCCACTAACGGAAATCTCTTTACCGTCGTTGAGTCGAAGCTTGAGCGTACCGCGCAAGCCTGAGGTGGTGCCTCCTACCGATAAGGGTGTGGCGTCGTCGCCCCCCGATCCTGTTCCGCCGGTCCCGCTGCCTGGATTTGCACCAATATCGCCGTCGTTCTCCCGGAGGTGGGGGTCGATGCAGGCAGAAACCAAGATAAGGGAAAATACAACCGCGAAGCTCGCACATTTAGTGATCATCTGTGGAGACTAGTGAGGTGAAGCAACTAAATCAAGAGCGACCTGTGTATCGTCGACGCCTTGCTGGTGCTTCAAGTGCTTAGACGCACCAAGACGCCGTTCATGGAGTACCTGATGTTTCCCGGTTCGACCTATTCCGAGCGGCATCTGGTCGACGTTAGATGCTATATAGTTGGCATGATCAAAGAGTTTCGTGAGTTCGCGATTAAGGGCAACGTGATCGACATGGCTGTGGGCGTGATCATCGGTGCGGCCTTCAGCGGATTGGTTAAGTCCATCGTCGATGACGTTCTCACCCCGGTGCTCGGGTTGTTCACCTCCGGTATCGATTTTGCCAATCAGTTCATCGTGCTCAAGGAGGGCAAGCAAGGCCCCTACCATACCTTGGCCGATGCCAAAGCCGCTGGAGCCACAGTCATCGCCTTCGGGCAGGCGCTCAACGCAGCCATTTCGTTCTTGCTGATCTCTTTCGTTCTTTTTCTTGTCATCCGGTGGATCAATCGGCTGCGCCGTCCCGACACGCCGCCTGCACCTTCAACCAAGTCCTGCGCGTTCTGTCGCTCACATATTGACGAGAAAGCGCGCCGTTGTCCGTTCTGCACATCCTCGCTTACTGAGGCATAGCGATTTGGCACAGCAATTTGGCACAGCATCTTGGTGAGGCTCCACCTGGTGTTGCGAATGAGCGCTCACCCGTTTCGCATCGGCACTGCCACCTCCAAACCAGTCTCCAGCCGGTCTTCAGCCGATTCGACCAGCTAGAGCCTTTTCGGAGCTTTCCTTTTGGCGCCGCGACTGATGCACTCGTAACTCGCTCGCGCATTTTCTTGGCAACTTTTCGTGCACCGGCTCGATAACTCCTTCGACAAGTCGTAGAACACAGGCGATTTAAGGAGGAGAGTCCATGCGAGCATTCCGAGTATCAAGTACGTCCCCAGTGATTTTAGCTGTTGCGTCTGCGTTTCTTGCAGGAAGTAAATGCGAGATAGGCACTGCATCTTCGCCGGAGGTGGCCGAGGCCTCGATCATTGGCGTGACACCTCACGTTGACTTCGAGCAGACAGGGCTCGTCGACTTGTCGATATTACCTAAGGATGCGACCGGCGAGACGTTGATTGATGACGATGTCCTGGTGGATGTCACCGTAAGCGAACCTGCCGACATAGATCTCGTTCAGCAAGGGCGTGTCAACAACCAGCCAAACCCCAACGCACGACTGGCGGCTGCTATCGACGTCGACTCAAGCGGCTCGATGAGCGACAACGACCCCAATGGGTTGCGAAAGGCCGCGGCCAAGTCCTTTGTTGATGAGCTTGGGGTAGACGATGAGCTTGCGATCTTCGATTTCGGCGCAGGCGGCACCTTTCCCACCTTCTCCGATACGCGTGTGCTGTTGGAGTTCACTGCGGATAAAGCCGCTGCTAAACAGGCTATCGACTTGGTTACGGAATCCGATCAGGGCACGCCCCTCTTCTCGTCCGTGATCGAGGTGCTGGACTACGTGAATAAGAAGCGACCAGCAGGAGCGTACAATAGAGCGCTGACTGTGCTTGGCGATGGCGAAGACAATGAAGGCGACTATTCAGATGAGGCGTGTGCCAAGGCAGTGGAAACAGGCATTCCCATCAACACGATTGGCCTTGGACCTGCAGCCGACCAGAATCCCAAGGCTAGTGCTGAGGCTGTGGAGGTCTTGCAAAAGCTGGCCAGCTGCAGCGGAGGCGCATACACCGGCGTGGTGGATGCGAGCGGGCTGCAGTCCGCGTTCACCAACTTTGGAACATCGGCCCGTTCGGGAAGCATAGTCGTCACAGTGAGATTTGACCCCGTTGTTCAATCTGGACAGACGGTTTCAGGGCAGGTCAATGTCAGCACGGGCGAGCAGGAGCCGGTGACTGTTACATACAGCTTTGTCGCGCCGTAGCCCGTAGCCGGGGAGGCCGCGCAGCGCGCACCAGCTCGGAAGGGATGCGAAAACCGTGACCGGTTCCTATTTCGCTCATTAGGATGTGAACCGTCCTATCTCACCTCGAAGGCAACGACTTTTCCTCAACGGCACTTGAAGCGACCTAGAAAATTTTATCGAAGAGGTTTATTGCGTGACGCAGCGTGCCTAGTGACCGGAGCTCAAGGCACACGTTCGGAAAAGCTCCTTCCGAACAACCCGTCGTGCGATGATGTTTGTCCTGCTCGCGCCGGTCTTTCTTTTGCTCGACAACACGCTCCATGCGGCGGATAAGTCCCCGCTCCCACCTCGTGAAAAGGTGAGGTGCACCCGCAGCGGTCGCTACTGCGCGGTGGCTAATGCGATGAGAGAGAAGACGATGGTGTATCAGGCGAGAGATGGAAAGCCGGAGAAGCCTCTTTGGTCCATTCTGGGATGGCATCCTCTCGCGTTGCCACCGGATGATGGGCACGGTCTGGTGGTAGGCTACCCCATCCATCTCACATTCTTCGGCGGTCGTATTTAGGAAACGGCCAGGTAGCCGTAGCGTCACGGAACTTCGGACACGTTGGTAGCGGCATACATCAAGATGCGGATGGGTCGAGAAACTGAGCACCAACGACCATTTGCAGGCTCCTGACGAAGCCGCTCGGAGCGTCGACGGCGCGTGCGTACACGGCGTGCGCCACGACAACACGCGGAATAAGCCCCAGGTGCAAAGATAAGTTTCCCCTTTTCGTCGAGTCGTTCGGTCTTCCTCTCCAACATTTATTAGATGGAGGATCAAGCAATGAAACAGAGACATCTACCAAGTTCTGCCGGTGGCAGGGGCGCTGCGTTGGCCAGCATGTTTATTGTACTCTCAACGGCCGGTTGTGCCTCTTCGCCTGCTTCAAAGGTTGGCGCTTCAGAGGAAGGTGACCAGGAGTGCCTAGCTGACGCTCAAGCTGAACCCAGGGCCTATGTGTTCTCGCCTCATCAAGAAGCGGCTATACGACCCTCCGACCCCGTCCTGATCGTTTACACGAAGGACCAAGGGAGATGGCCTGGTGTTCGCCTGACGCTGGATGACGAGCTGGTTGGCGTGGGTAGCACCGCGATGAACGGGTATGCGTACGACGAAGTCGCCTGCCCTGCTAGCTTTTCGATCCAACCTATTTGTGGTCCATCGGAGCCGGTAGAAAGACAATGTTACGCACTTCATCCGCGGCTGAACGCCCAGTCTGAACGTCTATTCTCAGCGGGTCGCGAATACAGTTTGCAGATCGAGGTCGACGGCAACAGCGACGGCGAACTCGAAGCGACGGAAGATTACCGCATCGTGGTTGAAGATACGACGATCAACACGCTCGAG
Organism: Polyangiales bacterium; assembly: GCA_965214225.1. Taxonomy (GTDB): domain Bacteria; phylum Myxococcota_A; class Polyangia; order Polyangiales; family CBDCBC01; genus CBDCBC01. The sequence goes on from OZ243942.1 coordinate 2,332,415, forward strand.
GCCACATACATGGATCTAGATCGTCGGTCTTTTTCCTTCCGCGTAAACACCAGAACGCTCAACGAGCACCAGTCTCAAAACCTGTCGGTTCTTCGGTTGATTCCTGGGGGCGATGGTGCCCTCGCCTCAGAGCAAATCGTTTCGCAGGGGTCGGACGGATCATTGACAGTGGATGAGACTTATCAACTGGAGGTTGAGGACCATCCCAACTTTTGCGCGGATCGCTGCATCGACACGACCTACACGCTGAGCCGCATGGATGGTCAACCATTCGCTGAACCTGCGGGTGCCGACTTGGCGGTTACGTTCGAAGTACGAGCCCACACCGAGCGCTTAGATGATGATCCCAGCCGCTTGCAGTTTCATGCCGGTCTCGATGCACAGGTGACTGCGCCTGATGCGGGTGTACTTTACGACGCTCAGGATCCTGTCGAGATCGACCTTTACGCCGTCGGCTACGCCTATATTTCGGGAATATGGTTACACGGCCAAAGAGTCTTCACAGGCATCTCAAATACGAATGCCACGTTCAGGGAAGCGGCATTCACCGAGCCTTTCTCTAGCTTCTCTTTCTCGTGCGAGGAGTGGGACACATCCAACAGCGCACGCCTGCACCAACACTGCACTCTGACAAGTGGAAATGAGGCAGTCGCTGGTAATCACGGTCTTGCCACCGGCATGAATCACGGCAATCCGGGAGAGGACGTGTCAACAAGGCTGGTGGTTGAGATCAGCGGACGCAATGCGGGACTACTCCAGGCGCGTGAGCGCTACTTCTCCCTGCATAGGCCCCACAGGAACTATCTGCCGCTCGTGATGGAGGGAGGGGGAGATTAGATCGGGGCTGAATACCTGCCGATGTTGCTGTTGTGAGATAAAGCGGCAGGTGTTCGGACCGCAACCGTCTAAAGCTCATTTGGAAGGTGTCCGAAACACCACAGCTTAGTCGCAACAGTAAGCGGAGTCTTCGGGGTGAGCGCACCGGCTTGCTCGAACATGCCTTCCCGGTTGGGACCGCGGTCAATCGATCGCGGCACCGCCATTCGCGTTACCTGCTGCGGAGGGACAAGATGCCTCCTTGGAAGCGCATGCTCGCGAGCTGCGCTCGACTGTCTTTCCCCTAGGCACTCGATACTGTCTTTCCCCTAGGCAGGAGTCGAGTGGCGCCGCTCTTAACTCCAGCTTCCAAGAACGCGAGATAAGCAGCCAGATGTTGCCGCGCATCTGAGGTGCTCGGCCTGCGCGCCGTAAGGTGCCGCACAATGTGGAAGGGGATCCCTTGTTGGCTTGCTTGCTTTTCAGTGCGTCCACCTGGCTAGCTAGTGCGTCGCTGAGCGTGTAGCCGTCAAGACCCGCATCACGCGCAGGACCCACACCGAGCGGCAGAGAAGGCCGCTAGGCAGAAGACGCGGATCGGGACGTGCAGGACGATGAGCGTCAAAGGCGTGCGCCACGCGTCCCGGCGATTGCTCTCCTCGCACTGAGGGGGTAATTGGTTATGCGAGTTGCGGTCCACCCGATTAAGGGGAGGGTGTTGAATGTCTGATCTGTTGGCTGCGCGTCTTACTATGGCTCTTTCGCTGGGCTTTCATATCGTTCTTGCCGCTATTGGAATGGTGCTGCCGTGGCTGATGGTCTTCGCACACCGTCGGTGGCTCCGAACAGGCGAGGCGCACGCCTATCAGCTGACGCGTGCGTGGATGCGCGGAGCGGCCATTTTCTTTGCGACAGGGGCTGTATCGGGAACGGCTTTGTCTTTCGAGCTGGGCATTCTCTGGCCCGAGTTCATGCGGCATGCGGGGCCCATCATCGGAATGCCCTTCTCCCTCGAAGGAACAGCCTTCTTCATTGAGGCGATTGCTCTTGGCATCTACATGTATGGATGGGAGCGCATCTCGCCCCGGCTGCATTGGTGGACGGGGGTGGCTGTTGGAGTGGCTGGAGTCTCGAGCGGAATCTTAGTCGTCTCCGCCAACGGGTGGATGAATAGCCCATCGGGCTTTGATTGGGTGAATGGTCGTGCCATCAACGTGGACCCGTGGGCTGCCCTTTTCAACCCAGCTTGGGCTACGCAGGCGACTCACATGGTCGTTGGCGCGTTCGAGGCGGTTGCCTTCGCGGCAGTGGGCGTGCACGCTTTTCTTCAACTTCGTGGTGACCGACATGCGATGCACGCGCTCGCGCTTCGCCTCTCCCTTGGCACGGCTGCAATTGCGGCGGTGGCGCAGCCGATGGTGGGGCATTGGGCGGCGCAAGATGTGGCGCATCGGCAACCCGCTAAGTTAGCTGCGATGGAATCGCACTTTAGGACGTCGCGTTTCGCCCCGCTGATGATCGGCGGCGTTCCAGATGAGGATGAGCAAGTCGTCCGCGGGGGGCTGGAGGTTCCTGGCGCTTTGAGCTTCCTCGCGCACAACGATGCGCAGGCGGAGGTCATAGGCCTTGATGCGTTTCCAAAAGAAGACTGGCCTCCTTTAGCCATCGTCCACATCGCCTTCCAATTGATGGTAGCCATCGGAACATGGCTGGCCCTCCTCGGCCTGACCGGCGCGTTCGCGATGCGTTTCCGGCCAAAGTGGCTAGAGCGGCGATGGCTCCTTCGCATCTTCGCTCTTAGCGCTCCGCTCGGCTTTCTGGCTATCGAAGCAGGTTGGGTTGTCACAGAGGTGGGACGGCAGCCGTGGATCATCTACGGCATCATGCGCACGGAACAAGCTGTCACTCCTGTGCCCGGTCAAGTATGGCATCTCGCCGCTTTCGCGACCCTCTACGCACTCATCGGCCTGTGCGCAGTCTGGATGTGGCGACGCCAGGTAGGCAGACTTGCCTCGCTTGGTGAGCCTTCAAATAAGCTGCAACGCTGGGCCGGACGGGCGGCATGAGCCTGTTTGTCGTCCTCGCATTCCTCGCGCTGTCGCTGTTGGCGTACGTGCTTTGCGGCGGGGCTGACTTTGGCGTCGGTATTCTCGAACTCTTCAGTCGCACGCCTGCGCGGAGGCAGGAGCTGCGTCGCACGGGTGAGCGCGCCATTGCACCGATCTGGGAGGCCAACCACGTTTGGATCATCGTGGCGTTGGTCATTCTATTTGTGGGCTTTCCTGCCATTCACGTAGCTCTCACAACGTACCTCGGAATTCCGATGCTGATCATGCTCGGCGGCATCGTCATACGCGGCACCGCGTTCACCTTTCGCTACTACGATGTCGACGAAGATCGCGCCACGGAGCGGGTGTGGAGTGCGCTTTTCCGGATCGGGAGCCTGATCGTGCCCCTTCTCTTTGGTCATCTGGCCGCGGCTATGTCACGCGGCCAGCTTCCACAAGCGCCAAAGGGGGTGCTCGACGCGTACTTCGCCCCGTGGCTAGGCTGGTTTCCACTGGCCACGGGTATCTTTACTACTGTCATTTTTGCCTGGCTAGCGGCAGTGTTCCTCACCGGTGAGCTTTCCGGTGAGGCGCGCAAGAGCATGGTTCGCAAAGCTCGGTGGCTGACGCTCGGCACTGTGGTTTCTGGGGGTGTGGTGAGTTTCACAGCGTTGCTTGAAGGCGTGCCGTGGTTCCTCGATGGCTTCGGCAAACCGGCCGTGTATGCCGCCGTAGTTTGTGCCACCGTGGCCGTGGTTTGTTTGTGGTTCAATCTGCCTTCTGCCCATGCTTGGCGCACGCGCATCTTTACCGGAGCCGTGGTGACCTCCATTCTCGGAGGGTACTGGGGGGCTGTCTATCCGGTGGGTCTTGAGCTGCGGGAGCGTGCGCCGCTCACATGGCACGCTGCTGCGGCTCCTACTGCTTCGCTGGATGCTTTGGCATGGGCGCTAGTTGTCGCGGCGCTGCTTGTGCTTCCGGCGCTTGTATGGCTCTACAAGCTTTTTAAGGGCGCCACGCCCGATCCCGCTTAACAGCCCGATTTCTTCGCTCGCCCGCTGGTATTGCTTGCTGCTGTGACTTGATGCGTCAGAAGCAGAGCAACCGAGGAGTATCCCAAGGGCAAGAGAACAAAGGTCCCGCATAAGTCATCTCCTAAGAAAGACGTTTAGCATAAGGCGAAGCCACGCAGGTGGGTAACAGCCTTCGATGCGTTACGGTGGCTCATCAAGGCGCCGTTTCTCCAGTTGTCGTGATCCAAAGGTTGAGGGCCTCTGGGAGGTGGCGCGTTACGCGTTCGATCGAAAGAGGGTCATCTTGCGTGTGCCAGTACTCGGGGTCGATTGGCAGATAGCGGTCACCGTCGTAGATCAGCTGAAGGTCGAAGAGATTAAGAGGTTGACCAAGGTGCGCTACAAAGGCTTGCATGGAGCGTAGGAAGTCGTCCTCCGCTTGCAGCACCCTCTCTCCGGCGGGAGCCTGTTCAGGGGGTGACGCGTTCTCGAAATAGGGCATCACGATGAAGCTGAGCGCTTCATCCGGAGCCACCCGTGCGCCGCTGAGCTCTGGGAGTGCGTTGGCCGGCGCCTGCCATAGGCCAACAGGTGCAGGGAAAAGCCCCAGCTTCTCCAGCACGAGGAGCCAAACCAGCTCGTTTCTGTGGAGACGAGGCTCGTGAGGCACGTGCGCTTTTAGAATCACGGATTCTGTTCCCAACTTTCCCTTCAGAAGAATGCTGAAGTCGCGTTGGGTAAGGAGTTCCACTTCGGTAATGGCTGAATCCGCGAGCATGACGTTGGGTAGTGGGGCTCGCGGTTGTAGGTAGGTCTCTACTAAAGCCGCTGCCTCCGCGAATCTGCTTGTGCACCCTCCAGTCGAAGCTTCTTGAGATTCGCCAGTCGCCTCTTCATAGGCGCAGGCCCCAAGTGATCCGAGAGCCGCTACTGCGGCGCATGTCGTGATGGAGCGCGCAAGATTCGATAACGTCTTTTGATAGGAAAGCTTCCACTGCTTCATGTCGATGAAGGCAAGCAGCAAGTATGCCGGTTGACGATTGCAGTCAAAGAAGGCCAGGGCGTCGCATCCAAGACGAGTTGCAAATCAGTGGGATGGGCGATCTGAAGAGCCCTCGCGAAAACACCCTGGTCTCCAGAAGCCGCCTGATCTCCAGAGCCATTTGTAAAGCAACCTTTACAAAGCGGCGGCACTGACCGGCAAGTGTGCGCCCACCACAACGGCACAAACCACCCGCAGAAGTGAGTCTGAGCCCCAGCAGGCGAAGTCTTCTACTCACCCCCTCCCCGTGCCTCTTCCAACATCAGACAGGCCCGAGGGCAGAAGCATCGCGAGCGAACGTTTCGGGGGGACCGCTCAAAGAGCGGTGGGACCCGCTTAGAGAGCCGCGATGCTTCTGCCCTCGGGCCTCTCGAAGCAGCTTACCACAGGTGTAGGATGGTTTAGGCGTGCCCCCCAGGTTAGATGCGATTGCCCTGCACCGAATGCTCAAAGCGGGATCCGAAACATGGGAAAACAAGCTCGGAAAGCACCAAGCTGCTTGACCACAGGTGTCTCCTCCACTGGCAGGTAGCGCCATCGACATCTTGACACAGGTCTCGATGGCGCTACATTTATTTCATGCTTTATTTACTTGCTTTTAGTGGCGGTCTATGCAGGTCGCGGAATCGCTTCGTCCTTCTCTTGCCACTCCTGCTCGCTGGGTGCGCCGCGCAATCGCTGACCTCAAGCGACAGTTCCGAGAGCTCCGGCCAAGCGCAAGAGGTGGCTATTGAAGACATCACCAAAGAGCAGCTGGAAGGCGTCGTGCCCCACCTCTATGACTACGGGACAAGTCGGGCGACCCTTACGCCCTCATGGGATCAGCAGACTCCGCTGACTTCGCCAGGTATGGCATGTCTGGCTGGGGCCACTTTCTGCAATCAGCAGGGCCTCGTGTCTTCCTACGCTCCCGGGGTGATGGATCGAACACGCCGTAACCGAGGTTACGCCGTGGATGAATCGGTTCAGTACGATGTGGCTATGTTACGCAATGGCGACATGCTTCGGAAAGTATGCCTCTTCGTTCCAAAACAATCAGGGATGACTCACGGGTCGTGGTACGGGCCGCTTCGTGTCATCGATGTAGGTGATCCCAGCCATATTGGCACGCCTACTGGGGAAGCTTCTTGGGTCTGGGACCACTATAGTACACCGCCTAGCCGGCACCCTTCACTCATGAACAAGGGTTTTGTGATGGATGTTCCCTGGGACTTATGTGTGGCCGTGGGCGCATGTTATTGGAGCAATGGCACGGCTCAGTACGGTGGTTTCACCGGTAGCGTGCACGCGCCCAACGCCGATGGAAGCTGTTCGGGTTGTCCCCTTGGCAGCTACGGTAAGGGTAGCAGTCTTACCTGCGCCTCCAGTTCAGTGCCTGCCCCGGCAGCGGAGTCCGATCCTGCACCTCCTGCGCCAGTCAACCCTGCGCCAGTTAACGAGGCACAGGACAAAGTTTTCTTGGATGTGCCACCCACGCAAGAGTGGGGGCCTGTGGGTACGCCGCTTTGGGATGACGAGCACCTGGTTCCGGAGAACCTCGAACGTGGAGGTGAAGCTGAAGATTTATGTCGAGATGCCACAGCGTATACCTCGCGCTGCATCGACAAGAATATGCTGCTCACCTGCGATCTAGGCCAGCAGTACTACAACAAGGTGTACTGCCGTGAAGGCTGCGCCGACGTGCAGCTCAAGCAGGTGATCAACGAGTCCCACGATGGCTGCGTCGAATGGTTTGGCCAGTGCTCCGACGGAGAGGGTTCGCGCTGCTTAGACGATGGTAAGACGCTCCTCCACTGTGGTGACGGCGTAGCACGTGAGCTCCCGTGCGCTGAGGGTTGTCAGAACGGGCATTGCCAGTAGGCGCATGCCGAGAGTGGGGCAGGCATCGCCCAGTGCCTCCCCCCAACAAACGCGGTTTGGGTAGGCCGTGTGTCAGGCACGGGTAGGCCATTGGTAGGCCATCGCAGCAGGGCCGGGCCGTTTCGCATGCTTTTTGCTTCCCCATGCGGGCCTGATGCTCATGGGTCCTCAGTACGTGCTGAAATGCCGCTCCTTTGCATTTTCATTCTCATTCATGTTGTTGGTGCTTGGCGGTGGCTGCGCTGAGGACGCAGCACCCCAGCGCGCTCTCGCAGTGCAGGATGATTCAGCAACCTTCATGGAGCTCTGTCAAAGCCTCACGCTGGGCCACTTGCCGGAGGGCACCTCCACCGAGGAGGCGCTGCAAGGGTCCATCCGGCTTGCTCGAGGGTCCGCACACGCTGAGTGCCTTGTGGCACGCCCTGCCGTACGCTCAGGGCGCGATCGATGTTGGCCACGACCTTACCGCTGGGAGTGGCGGTATACTACTCTCGCAGCAGCCAGGGAGCCGAAGCAACCATGCCGCGGCTGCTCAAAGCCACGGGCACCGGGCTGCTGCTTGCTGCACCAACGCACGGCATGGCCGAAGAAGACACCGTGGAGGCCATCGGAATGCACTGCGACAGCGAGACGCAGCGCACGGTGTTCTCTCCAGCGGTGGTTGTGGCGCGGGAGGATGGATTGCAGGTGCTCGGGCCGGACGATCCGGTGCCGTCTGAGGTGGTGCACGGTCTCTCGCACGTGCGCGAGCGGCTTCGCGCCATCAACATCGAGCTCGCCGACTTTTCCTCTGTGGGCGAGGCGTGCAGCTATTGCCATGGCGCACCGCCGCACTTCATGCCGATTTTCCGGGAGTACGACGTCTGGCCGGGCATGCTTCCCTCAGAGCATACCCAATGGATCAAGTTTCCAAACTTCGACGCTGGGGATTCTGCCCAGCTTGAGAGGCACTACCTCTCCCAGCTGCAAGCCCATCTTCCTACGCTTCCGCGGCTAGAGGCCTCCGTGCTGAGCGAACCCGGAGATTCCATTGACCTTCTTTCACAGGCAGTGTACGAGCCGGTGCAGTTGAATCTCGCTCAGGAGACTCTGCAGTGGCGCAAGGGCTTCTATGGTGACCAGCGTCACCTGTTTGATGCGGTGTGGCACGGATTCCGAACACTCCAGGGGTTTTCAAAGAGCCTGCAGAGTCTGCTAACCTTCTACCCGTTTCATTTTTCGCAACATGGGCCCTTCACCGGCGTGGAGGAGGCTCAGCGCCAGCTGGACCACGTGGAGACTGCGCGGCAGCGCGAGACGCGGCACGCTCTCGCGCAACTGCAGACGCAGCTGGTGGAGGCACAATGGCTTACGCCAACCGAGCCGTTAGCCACACGCACACTCGAAGCCGAGAGTTCAGAAAGCACAGCGTCAACCCGCTCTGAGATGGCCCCGGTTTACGCGTGGTTTACCATTGCCAACGAGGAAGGGCGCAGCCTCGAGCCCTTGCACCGCCTCTCGCCGACCCTCAGAGGTCCGCAACCTTAGCCGACACCTGACCTCAACTTTGTCGACACGGGTGCCTCCATCGCACGCTATCTCACGCAGATGCTGCCGGGGTGTGGTAACGAGCGGCGCTTCTAGATCAGCTCGGCCTGTGGCACGGGGTTCCCTACGAACGGGCGAACCTATCTAATGAGGACGCTGGCTCACGGAGGATCTGCGCCCACCGCGTGACCGCCTCGATGAGGTGTGGGCACACGAGCTTCGGGCAATCAAGAGTTCCCGGCAACACGCGAGTTGTAAAGTAACCTTTACAAAGCTTGAATCGAGGTATACACGCTGTGGAGGCGCAAGAGCAGTAGCGTCAAGTGCCCACCATTGGAGCCTGCCCCACAAGCTCTCTTCTAGCCGCTGCACCTTGAGCTGATAGCTTCGTAGAGCGAGGCCGAACATGTCTGCCGCGACCTTTCGTCCGACGCCTTGTGCCTCAATCTCGCGGACAAGCGAACGAAAAACCTGGTCGGCAAGATGTCCAAGAGGTGCGCGTGTGCCGCCGTGGGTGGAGATCTGCGCGATTAGCAGCGTGGTCTCCCGCACGATGGCATCTATCAGCAGGCGATGTCTCATGCCTCAAAAGGTAGCATTGGACCGCGCCTGCCGTGGAGTGAAAGCACGTTCACCCCGGCCGCGGACTAGGCTTACGTGCCATGTTCAGCCGCGCGCCATTCTGTGGAGTGTATTGTAAAGTAACCTTTACAAATCGGTGGCGGCAAAAGGGGGATTCGAGCCGTGCGTGCCTCCACGAGGTCGGGTCAGCGGAGGCTTAGGAGTAGGAGCTGGTTATCGAGTGGACGTGCCCTGCTCTTCAGCCGGGCCGTGCTGCTGCGTGGGCTGAGGGTGGGGCCAGATGATGAAGTGTCCCGCCAGGTCCCTCACTTTCCTTCCGCTCTTTGAAGACGGCTCGTACTGCAGACGAACTTCTTTGAGTGCAACGGCTACCACACCATGTGAAGAGGCGTGCTCGATGTAGAGTTTACGTGCAGGCAGATAGAGCTCCTCCTGGTCTGTGATGTGCGGAAGGCGCTCAATCAAGGGCTGCAAGGGCAGGGATCAGGTCTTGGATGTTGCGCGTTGCGTGACCTCAAGCGCTCCTTCGGCCTGGTTGTATACAATGCGGTAGCCGCTGAAGTGCTCGTCGGGAGACGCAGGAGGAAAGGTCAAGCTATAGAGAGCGAAATCCACGACATGAAAAGAGCCATGCGATGGGAGCAGCACGCTTTCCGAATCTTTAGCGCGGAACCATTTTGCGTGCAGCGGCTCATCGTGGCGAGCAACGTGCCAGTCCTGAAACGGTTCGGACGTGTCGTAGCCCAGGGTATCAAGCTGTTCATAGATGGCTCCTCCGGTGTGAGACAAGGAGGGTGTGTTCTTCAGCCACTGCTCCCACGTCGCGAGCGCATCGCGCGCTGCGAGAAACTCAAGCATCGGCTGCACCCTCCCAGACGACCTTTCCCTATCGAGAGGCGCGAGGCTCATGGTCTCGAGATGCAAGGCACCATCATGCACGAGCTGTTGCTTGAGGCGGGCGTACTGGTGGTGCACCGAAAGCGGCGTTGCCAGTGCACCTAGCGCGAGCGCAATGACTGCAAAGGATGCAGCTACGTACGTGAGTCGCTCCTTGGCAAACAGCTGCCGCAGGCACTCGAAGGCCAGCCAAAGTCCAAGCGCAACCACGGTGAGGCGTGCTTCGGTTAGGCCGTAGTCAGCGATGCGTCGCCCGATGGCCAGGGTGAGCAGGATGAGTGGAAGCACCAGCGTGTAGGGAAATAGGCGCGTGAACCATGCAAGCAGCGGGTGTTCAGCCGTCTTGCGGATGGGGAAGATGAGCAGGGTGACCAGTAGCCCTAAGATCCCGTACCCCAGCACCAGGCTTGAGACCGTGCCGCGGGGCAGCGCGCCAGCCAACGAAATCTTCGCCGCGTAAGCATAGAGGATGACCGCGTAGAGAAGCATGAGCGGAAGCAGCGCGTACTGGGCAAACACCCTTAGTGGATTGGGAAACGGTGGATTGGGAAACGGCGCTTGATCATCGACCATCTGGGATGGGTGGGGGATGCCAGCGAGGATGAACCAAGGCGTGAAAAGAGCAGCGACAAGCACACCGAGCTGGCCAAACCGTTTCTCGGATACATCCAGGTCGAACAGGGTGTCGGCAGAGAACAGGGCAAACAGCAGGCCCGCGAGCAGCACCGCCGCGTAGAACCCGGCCAGACAGATGCGCAGGAACGCGCTTTTTGAGAAGTTCCAGAGGCGCCGCGCGCGAGCGGGCTTGCGGTCAAAGAGAAAGGGCCCAACAAAGGCCAAGGCGAGGGCGGCGCAAAACAGCACCAAGCCTCGGAAAGTTGGCTCAAAGCACTCGCCCTTTGGGAATGTGTAGACCATCCAGAAAATACTGAGCGCTGCGAGACCGTGCAGCAGCGAAGGTAGAACAAAAGCTCTGTCACGCGTTCGACGCCGGTAGCTCTGACGCCGGCCCCGGTAGCTCCGGTTCTGATACGGGCTCCGGCAGCACCGATTTCGAGGTTCAGTAAGGAACGCGTCGACTTAGCTTCTTAACTACCACCAAAGTTGGCCGAGGGGGCGCTCTTCTCGGCCCTTTTCATGTTTGGCGTGTTTTGCTTCACCCTGTGAACGACTTTGTAAAGTAATCTTTACAAAGACCCACTTCCTCGAGTGCGACGGCTACCACACCATGTGAAGAGGCGTGCTCGATATAGAGCGTGCGTGCAGGTAGATGGAGCTTCTTGCAATCCACTGTGTACGGGCGGTGCTGGATGGGGGCGGGTGGCTAGCGCGTCCGTTTCACTTGCAGTCACGGAGGGCGCGGTGGGGAGCAGCCTGATCAGGCAGCCCCCAATCCATCAGCAGCGCTTTAAGTTCCGAGAGTTTGGGCGCCACGTGAAGCTGCTCGTCGACTTCATAGGTTGGAGTCTCGAGCTTGCGTCCGTTTAAACGCTGCGAAAGTTTCTCCCGCAAGCCGCTGCTCTCATCCACGTTGACGAAGGCGAAGTCGGCGCCACGGAGAACGAGGAAGGAAGCCGCAGCACCGGAAAAGGCACAGGAGGAGGCGTAATACACGGTCAGCTTTTTCATGAAGCTTAGCTTTGCCCATTTCGGGGCTATTCTCAAGAGAGGAAGGCTTGGCGGGCCGAAGGTCTAAAGTCTCTGCACGAGGAGCCGCATTTGGCGCGGAGGGTAAGTTTAGCGGGTTTGGCCAAAGACCACGCGAGCGCAGGCGGTGGCAGTGCAGGAAGGATTGATGTTCCACGCGCTTCCTTCGCATGAGGTCTGTACATGCGAGCTGAGTCGTCGCAACCGTCGGAACTCCTGTCGGTAGGAGGCGACTTGGTCCCGCAAATCGCTTCTAGCGGCGCTGGTGGCGCGGTGCATCGCGCCCCAGGGGACGAAGTTGTCCCAGCGGGCGCGACGTTGAGGTGAGGAGGTCAGGAAGAGAGGCACACGGAACCGCGCGCCGTATCGACGTGTACGGCATCGACCTGGAAGAAGCGCCCCGTGTGACCGTGCCGCTGATCGCAAGCACGCACCGTTTTGCAACTCTTGATGCGGCTTCAAACCTATTCGACACGACGGTTGCGGTCGGCGAGTTTGACATGGTGCTTTCTCTTTACTCCAACTTCGACCTCGATATGTCGCATGCGGTGCACTGGGCGTCCCTTGATCAAGAGGTACGTCCCGAAACCTACCTCCCTTCCAATCCGCAGTATACGTGGGACGAGCAGGTGGCCACTTGGACGTCGCAAACGCAGGAGACCAACCCCTACATGGAGCGGGTAGATCAAGCGTTGCGCAACCTCCACGGCGCGCTCCGTTTCGGAGGGCATATGTTGGTCACGCAGATCGACGAAGTCGTGTTGGATCTGTTTATCGAACGGGCGCTCGCACAAGGCTTTGCGAGTGCCGAGCGGATCCGTCTGGAACCGGATGTGGAGAGGCTCGATGCCGTCTCCCAAACCGATAGCGACGAGCCCCACATTGAGAGTGCGCGCTTTGCCGGGGACGCGGGCTAAGGGAGGATCGTGCGCTCACCGCGTGACCACCTCAATAGATTTTTGGGCACACAAGCCTCAGGCCGCTGTTGTCACAGGCGACACTTTCCTTGTAAAGTATCCTTTACAAACTGTGGGTCCAGGAACACCCTATGTGGAGGCGCAAGAGCAGTAGCGTCAAGTGCCCAGCATTGGAGCCTGCCCACAAGCTACTGCGAGCGCGGTCTTACGATCTGCCTATTCGCTCGATAGATCAAAGAGTCGCGTCGCGAGTCGAAGTGCCGTTCACACCAGGCCGAGCAGCGAGGCCTCCGACTCACGCGGATCGATGGCTAGTGTGGTAGCCGCTGAAGTGCGCCTCGCGACACGCAGAAGGAAAGGTCAAGTCGCTGAGAGTAAAGTCCACGACATGAAGAGAACCGTGCGATGGGAGCAGCACGCTTTCTAAATCAAAGGCGCGGAACCACTTCGCGTGCTGCGGCTCGTTTAGCTGAGCACCGCCCGGTACTGAAACGCTTCCAGTAGCCCCAAGATCCCGTACCCCAGCACCAGGCTGGAGACTGTGCCGTGGGGCAACGCGCCGGCTAAGCTTATCTTTGCGGCGTAGGGCGCTAGGCTGCCATGACGGCAACTTTCGCTCTCCCGTTGTCGAACTGAAATAAATTGGAGCCTTGAACGTCCATACGGGTCGAGGTTGCATCCATTTCCGCGAGGGTATAAGAACGGTGCGGACCCAAAGGAGTCATTCATGCGAAAACTTTCGATTCTAAGCCTACTTCTCTCTGCATGCACGGTGCATAGCAACACCCGCAGCACGCACAGCCACCCTTCCCACGCGAGACGACCTGTCGCCTCGCGCCCACCCGTCGCCTCGCGTCCACCTGCGGCGCCTGATCGCGGGCCCGCTCCAGTTTCTCCACCACAAGCGCCCGCAGCCCCAGTTACGCAGCCTCCTCCGCCTGCTAGCGCGTCAGTCAAGCCTGGTGCACCTGGGTGGCCTGCCGTTATTTACCCAAAGAATGGGCAGAAGCTCGACCTTGGCGGCTCCTACATGTTTGAGGTGCGAAAGCGGGAGGGAGAGCAGTATCTGTTTGGCTTCTTTCAGAACGGGAAGATGGTTTGGGAAAACTACCGCGATGAGAAGAAACTTAGTCAGGACGGAAAGTACGCACTCCATCCGGGAGGCGAGGGACACGGAAAAATCAAAGCCGGTGCTCTCCGTGTGGTCGTTCGCACGCTGAAGGACGGCAAGTGGAGCAAAGACAAGAACATCAACGTCGTCATCCGCGAAAACAAGCAGGCGCAGAAGGATGCATCACCTCCAGAGAAGCCCAAAGTGGTTTACCCGAAGAATGGGCAGAAGCTCGACCTTGGCGGCTCCTATATGTTCAAAGTGGAAAAGCGGGAGGGAGAGCAGTATCTGTTTGGTTTTTTCCAGAAGGGCAAGATGGTTTGGGAAAACCAGCGTGATGAAAAGAAGCTTAGCGCAGACGGCGAGTATGCCATTCACCCCAATAGTAAGGGCCATGACAAGATTAAGCCTGGGGCGCTTCGCGTAGTGGTCCGCGCGATGAAGGATGGCAAATGGAGCAAAGACCAGCAGCTTAACGTGGTGATCCGCGAAAACACACAAGCCGCTGCGAAGACGAAGGGCCCGCAGAAACCCAAGATGGTTTACCCGAAGAACGGGCAGAAGCTCGACCTTGGCGGCTCTTACATGTTCAAGGTGAAACAGCGTCCCGGTGAAGAGTACAAGTTTGTGTTCTACCAAAAAGGAACAAAGGTTTGGGACAGCGCCAAAGATGGCAATGAGATAAGCAAGAACGGCGAGTACGCCCTTCATCCGAACAAGAAGGGGCACGACAAGATCACTGCCGGACCGATGCGTGTTGTCATCCGCGCACGTACAAAAGGAAGCAAGTGGGGCGACGACAAGGAGCTCTCCCTCACGATCCGCAAAAAGTAGAAGTCGGACCGGTGCACGCTTGCTGCACCGGTCCATGCTCCCCCAAGCTGTAGCTGTAGCTGTATCCAGTCAGTGCCTAGTGAGTCGACTGCCCGCTACGGAGCCTCGGCTCTCCGGCTATCCTCGGCTGTATGGTGGTGACTGAGGCGTCCCAGCCGAAGGCGGTGGGCTCAGGCCGCCCCACCTCGCCCCCAGCTCGCCCCCAGCTCTGTGCAGTGCTGGTGCGCTTCCTACAGAGAGAGTGTTCCTCCCGGACCCCGAAAGCTGGCGGTAGTGACGGTATGTTACTTGCTACGTGAAGCCGTGTCGTGAGAGGTTAGGCACGCATGCCAAACCTCATTTCTTAGCTTAGGAGCAATGGGTGCGCACAATATCTTCTATCTTCGTCCGCGCGAGTGGGGGGATGGCTCTTCTTCTCGCAGCTGCATGTGCAGTTGATGAGACTGCAGTGGAGGCGGAATCCGCCCTTGAGCAGGATGCGCCGCGAGCCTTCACCGGCCCCATCGGCCGGCCTACGGTCGAGGTACGGGACTACACCATCGACTTCAACATGGACGGTGTTCCGTGGTCGGAGGACAAGCTCTACACGTACCAGTTCTTTAGGCTTGAACCAGGCACGGGTATTCGCAATTGCCTTGGGATACTCGTGATGAAACTCCTCTTTGAAGCCGTCGCGTCGCGACCGACCCTCATGGGGCAGAAGATCGCCTTCAGTCTACCGCAGTACGAGGTCGATTCGGTGACGGGGGCGATGGTCGACGCGGTTCATCGGCGAGGTGAAATCTACGACCTCGGAACTGTCGAGCTTCCTCCCGAACACGTTGTTGACGTGGAGCTGTTTGACCGCAACTGGCGCGGGGAATATACCCGCATGGCCGAAGAGCATATGAACAAGCTCGAATTCATAGGCGAAACCTGGTGCATTGTGCAAGCTCAGCCTCAATCAGCGGGCGCTTCGTCTGAGTCAGAGGGTTCTTTGCCCTAGGGGATAGAATCCGCAAGCTGCATGTTGCAGCGCATGCCAGTCTTGCCATGCGCTGCGTGCTTCAAGTACCATTGCGGGGTGAAGGTACCTCCGAGGTTAGTAGACGAAGAAGAGCGGCTGGCTGCACTTCATCGGCTCCAGTTGCTCGACACCCCACCTGATCCGTTCCTTGACTCCATCACAAAAGCGGCCAGTGCAATTTGTGAAACCCCCGTTGCGGTGGTTTCGCTCATTGACGCTGCACGTCAATGGTTCAAATCGCGGGTGGGTCTCCAGGCGACCGAAACGCCGCGCGACATCAGCTTCTGTGGACATGCGATCCACGGAAGCGAGATCTTAGAGGTCGTGGATGCAACGAAAGACCCGCGCTTTCACGACAATCCACTTGTAGCCAACGCTCCCCACGTGCGCTTTTACGCCGGGGTCCCACTCGAAGTCAACGGTGGGCATCGCGTGGGCACGCTGTGCGTCATCGATTCACTTCCTAAGCAGTTGACAGAGGTGCAGCGAGCGGCGCTAAAGCATCTAGCCGAGGCGGTGGAGCATAAGCTGGCGGCGGTGCGTGCAGAACAGCAGATGTATGAGAGCACACCGGCGGAGATTTTCTGCGTCACTATTGAAGGTGTTTTTGTTTCAGCGAGTACGCGCTGGCTGGCAAAGTTGGGCTTTTCGTGGTCTGAGGTGGCGGGCAAGAACC
Organism: Polyangiales bacterium; assembly: GCA_965214225.1. GTDB lineage: Bacteria > Myxococcota_A > Polyangia > Polyangiales > CBDCBC01 > CBDCBC01. The sequence continues at coordinate 2,348,391 of OZ243942.1, forward strand.
TACTCGACCTTGTGGCTGAGCGTGATCGCGCCGCTGTAATCGTAGCATTTGATGAGAAGCTGAGGACGAAGTCACGGCTCGCGCTTCGCCTCACCCTCCTTGGCAAGGGAGGAACGCTGTTCCAAGTGGAGTTGTCCGGCTGCGTCGAGACGCGCAGCGGGAAGGATGCCCGTATCTTCTTTGTGTCGCAGGACATCAGCAAGCTTATCGCCGTAGAACAACAGCTGGATAGGCAGTATGCCCACCTCGACGTGCTTAATCGTGCCACCAACTCTGCGTTGATGGCGCTCAACTTCCAGAGCGACACAGTGACATTCTCAGCTGCAGCTACTGATATCTTGGGCGGAGAGGCCTCAGAGCTTGTTGATCTACCGCGAGACAAGTTTCGCGCCAAGGTTCACCCCGACGACATGCAGGAAGGATGGACCCGCATGGGAGTCCATCTGGCGGGGGAATCGGCTTTGTTCGACCACGACATGCGATTTCGGAGGGAGGATGGGCGCTGGGTTTGGATTCATGTGCGAGGTTCCGTTGCAGAGCGTGACACTGAGGGCCAGCCGCTCACTCTATTGGCAGCCATCTACGACGCCACGGAGCGAAAGGCGCACGAAGCCGAACTTGAGCGGCAGAGAGGCTTTCTCGACCGCACGGGCCGAGCTGCCGGGGTTGGCGGATGGGAAGTCGACCTGCGGACCAGCGAGATTATCTGGTCCGACGAGACGTGTCGAATTCACGGCGTGCCGCTCAACTACCATCCCGATCTTGCTGAAGGCATTTCCTTCTATGCACCGGAGGCACGCCCCATCATTCAATCGGCAGTGGAGCACGCTGTTGCAACTGGAGAAGGTTGGGACTTAGAGCTTCCTTTCATCAAGGCATCCGGCGAACGGATTTGGGTAAGAGCGGTTGGCTCGGCTGTGAGCGAAAACGGGGAGGTCGTTAAGCTCGTGGGGGCTTTTCAAGACATCACCGAGCGGCGCCGTTTGGTTCAGGAGCTCGATGAGAGTCACGAGCTTATGCGCATCACCTTGGCCTCCATCGGCGATGCAGTGTTCACCGCAGACCCTGATGGAAAGATCGCATGGCTCAACCCAGTGGCAGAGCGAATAACAGGTTGGAGTAACGCTGAAGCACAAGGGCGTAACGCCGACGAGGTCTTTCGGCTTGTTCATCAAGATTCGCGAGCACCCGCGCCATCTCCCGTAGCCCGATGCTTGGCAGAAGGACGAACCGTGGGTCTGGCTCGCCGCTCCCTTCTACTCAATAAGGTTGACGAAGAGTTTGCGGTGGAAGATTCCACGTCGCCCATTCGAGGGCGAGATGGAGCCATTCGCGGCACAGTGACTGTATTCTATGATGTGACAGAGCAGCGTCGCCTGAGCGACGAGGTGGCTTGGCGCGCAGACTTCGACACGCTCACCGAGCTGGCGAATCGGCACCACTTCGAGCGCGAGCTGGAGGTTCTGACAACGCAGGTCGAGCAGGGACCACACTGTCTGCTTTACATGGACCTCGACCGATTCAAGCTTGTCAACGACTCCTGCGGACACTTCGCGGGTGACATGTTGTTGCGTGAGGTCGCAGCGCTCCTTCGGCAAACGACTCGAAAGACCGACCTTGCTGCCCGTCTTGGTGGTGACGAGTTCGCGGTGCTTCTCAAGTCATGCGCCCGCGACCAGGCTCAGCGTGTCGCGGAGAGTATCTGCGACGCCATGCGGAAGTACCGGTTTACCTTTGAAGATCGGGTGTTTTCTGTAGGGGCAAGTGTGGGCATTGCGGAAGTGCCCGCCACTTCAACTGGTGCTCAGTGGGCGCTGCGAGCTGCAGACAGTGCAGCCTACGCTGCAAAGCGTGAGGGAGGTAACCGTCCACGCTTCTGGGACTCAAATGATGTTGTCGCCCTTCGTGAGGTGAAGCACCCCGACATGGTGGCGCATGTTCGGCGGGCTTTGGACGACGACGGGCTCGAGCTATTTGTTCAGGAGATCGTTCCTGCACCGCCGAGTGGTAGCGCCCGCAAGCGGTTGGAAGTGCTCGTGCGGATGCGGCTGCCGGATGGTTCGCTTCTTTATCCTGGCTCATTCATCCCCTCGGCAGAAGCCCATTACTTGGCTCCGGATCTTGACATGGCAGTGCTTCGGAAGGTGCTTGCATCGCTCGATTCCGATCCTCGTCTATGCCGCTTTGACGGGATAGGTGTCAATCTCTCAGGCTCATCCGTTAGCGACCCGCGATTTATTGCTGCAGTCACCAAACTGTTGGAAGCTGCGGAACCGAAGTTGCGGTCGTTGCTGTGTCTCGAGATTACGGAAACCATGGCGGTGACCAACATTGGTCTCGCGACAAACTTTGTAAAGACGCTCGGGAGCATGGGTGTCTGTGTTGCTTTGGATGACTTTGGTGCGGGCGCGACTTCTTTTCGTTACCTTAAGGTGTTGCCAGCTAGTTTCCTAAAGATCGACGGCGGATTTATCCAGGGGATTGTTAATGATCCTGTGGATCAGCAGTGCGTGCGCACCTTCTGCAGCGTCGCCCAATCGGTGGGTATGCAAACGGTCGCCGAGTGTGTAGAGACCCCCGAGCAGCTGAGCAAGCTCCGCGAGCTTGGGATCGACTACGCGCAAGGCTATCTGCTGCATCAGCCGCAACCGATGATGCAATATCTCGACTCGCTCGCGGAACGCGAAGCAGTAGCAGCAGCTGCGAGCTAGCAAGCCTCAGATCGCACCCTCCGCTCGTCTCAGGCGCTGCTGAAGTGCTAGACCTCTCCAAGTGCGTCATATCGCTCACATCGTTGATGCCGCAAACGGCGGCGAGTGCGTCGGTGTACTTCCCGACGGCCGACGCATCTTCGTGGCAAGGGCGTGGGTGGATGAAGATGTGCTAGTGGACGAGCCGCGGCGGCAAGGGGGTGCGCTCCGTTCCCAACTTCTTGGTGTGGAAACCAAATCGAGGTTTCGCAGGCAAGCAGATTGTGCTCACTTCGACGCGTGCGGGGGCTGCCTGTGGATGCATGTGCAGCTTGGAGAGCAACGGCGAGTGAAGCGTCAGCTGATCGAGAGCGCGCTGGGACGTGCTCTCGATTCTTTCGTGGTTGGCGAGGGGCTCGCATACCGCCGTCGTGCACGGATGCACTGGAGGCAACAGGATGGACGCACCGTCCTTGGCTACCGACGCCACCGTTCAAAGCACACTGTCGAGCCCGCAGAGTGCCGCGTGCTTGTCTCAGGACTGCAAGAGGTCTGGAAGAATCAGCTTCGCCCACTTGGCCCGCTCTTGCAGGGAGAAGGGACCCTCACCCTTGCGCTAGGCAAGGATGGAGCGGGTGTGGTTAGGCTGGAGACGCGCGACCGGCAACAGGAGGAGGTTCGAGACGTACTACGGTCGTGGGTTCGCGATGGGCATCTTGCGGGCGCTTCTTTCGGCGTGTGCGGGAAGCAGCAAGAGTTTGGCGATCCGCAAGAGTATGTGGCGACGGGGAAGGACGTGCATTTGGCTGTACCTCAAGACGCCTTTGCTCAGGCTAACGATGAGATTAATCGTAAGCTGATCGAGCTCGTCGCAGAGCTGGCGTGCACGCGCGGCAAGCACGTGGTGGAGCTCTTTTCGGGCGCCGGAAATCTTTCACGTGCCCTAGCGGGGTCGGCCCAGTCGTTTCTTGCTGTGGAAGCCCATCCAGCCGCAGCGTTGGCGTTGCAGCAAGCGCTTGAGCATCAACCTGCGGTCAACGTGATTGCCGCAGATGCGGCCACGATGGAGCTTCCCTCGAACCTGGATGTGCTCGTCATGGACCCGCCGCGAGCCGGCTTGCCGAAGAGGCTTGTCGCAGAAATCGGTCGGGTGAGGCCGCCAACCATCGTGTACGTCTCGTGCGACCTTCCGACCCTTCGGAGGGATTGCCAGCGCCTCGCGGGGAATGGATACTGCATCGATTTTGCGGCAGGGATGGATATGTTTCCCCAGACCAGCCACGTCGAAACAGTCGTTCGTCTGGTTGCTCTTTAGACAGACGCGCACCCTTGCAATCGAAGGAGCGGGAACTACATGCATCAATCTATTTAGGAGTGGCGAAGAGCCACTCATCGACAAGGATAACTGTGCCCGAGCAAAAACCGCGTTCGATTACTCACTCCGCTAAATTTGGTGATGCCACGGTGCACCAAGGCAGCGGCGGTGAGACACATCAGCAAGCAGAAGCAGGAACTCCAACGTTAACCAGCCAGCAGGGCACGCCCATTTCTGATGATCAGAACTCTCTGAAGGTTGGTCGCCGAGGTCCAACAGCGCTTGAAGACTTTCATTTCCGCGAGAAGATGTTTCACTTCGACCATGAGCGCATCCCGGAGCGCGTAGTTCATGCTCGGGGCTACGGAGCGCACGGGTTCTTTGAGACGTATGAGTCGCTGAGCGAGATCACCTCGGCTGACCTCTTCCAGCGTAAAGGGGAGAAGACACCGGCCTTCGTTCGATTCTCAACCGTTGCTGGCAACAAGGGTTCAGCCGACCTGGCGCGGGACGTCCGTGGCTTCGCGGTAAAGCTTTACACCAAGCAAGGCAACTGGGACATCGTGGGAAACAACATTCCCGTGTTCTTCATCCAGGATGCGATGAAGTTTCCGGACCTGATTCACGCTGCCAAAGCAGAGCCCGATCGAGGATTTCCGCAGGCGCAAACTGCGCACGATAACTTCTGGGATTTCATCTCGCTTATGCCTGAGTCGATGCACATGGTGATGTGGATCATGAGCGACCGCACCATTCCTCGGTCGTTCCGCTTTATGGAAGGCTTCGGTGTCCATACATTCCGGTTAGTCAATGCTGAGGGCAGATCGACCTACGTCAAGTTCCATTGGAAGCCGAAACTCGGGATGCAGTCGGTGGTTTGGAACGAGGCTCTTAAGATTAACGGTGCTGACCCTGACTTTCATCGCCGTGATCTGTGGGAAGCGATTCAGATGGGAGACTACCCCGAGTGGGAACTGGGGCTTCAGTTGTTTGACGACGACTTCGCCGACAAGTTCGAGTTCGACGTGCTCGACGCGACGAAGCTGATCCCGGAGGAGCAGGTTCCGATTAAAATGGTGGGCCGCCTGGTGCTTGATCGGGTCGTCGACAACTTCTTCGCGGAGACGGAGCAGGTGGCGTTTTGTACCCAGAACGTGGTGCCTGGCGTGGACTTCACCAACGACCCGTTGCTTCAAGGGCGCAATTTCTCGTACCTAGATACGCAGCTCAAGCGTCTAGGAGGTCCAAACTTCACGCACATCCCGATCAACGCGCCAAAGTGTCCCTTTCATCACTTCCAGCAGGATGGGCATATGGCGATGCACAATCCCGCGGGCCGCGCCAACTACGAGCCAAATTCGTGGCAAGGGAACGAGAGCGGGCCGCGCGAAGCACTCCACGGCTACACTTCTTTTCCCGCAAAGATTGAGGGAGTGAAAGAGCGTGCGCGTTCAGAAACCTTTGCCGACCACTACAGCCAGGCGCGTCAGTTCTACATGAGTCAGACTCCGGTTGAGCAGGAGCACATCCAAGCCGCATTGACCTTTGAGTTGTCCAAGGTGAAGCATGCGGCCATTCGTGAGCGCGTCATCTCTCACCTGCTCAACATTGACGCGCCGTTGGCTGAAGAGGTCGCAAAAGGGCTGGGCCTTCCTGAGTTACCAAAGGCTGCAGATGCGGCTAAGCCAACGCGCGATGATTTGCAGCCATCCGACGCGTTGAGCATTTTGAAGAACGCACCTGCTTCCTTTGCTGGTCGCAAGATTGGTGTGTTGGTCACAGACGGCGTTGAAGCCTCGGTTCTCTCCGCGCTAAAGACAGCAGCCGAGCAAGAAGGGGCGCAGGTTGTCATCGTGGCACCGCAAGTGCAGGGCGTTAGGGCGAGCGATGGAGCTACCATTGAGGGAGATGAAGCTGTTGAAGGCGCGCCCTCGGTTATCTTCGATGCGGTGGTGCTGCTGCCTTCTCAAGAGGGCGTCAAACAGCTTCGCGAGACCCCGGAGGCCCGCGACTTCGTTTCTGACGCCTTCGCGCATAAGAAGTTCATCGGCTACAACGACGCAGCGAACGTACTTATCAAGGCTGCCGGGCAAACCACGGATAAGGGATGTGTCAAGCTAGGCACTGCGTCGGGAGGCACTGCGTCGGGAGGCACTGCGTCGGGGGCCGACGTATTCATCAAAGCTTGCCGCAAGCTACGGTTTTGGGACCGAAAGTAGCAACGGATACTAGCCCACCCAACCCGCCACGTACTAGTTTGGCGGTACTAGTTTGGCGGTGGCAGCTGGAGCGATGCCATCACGTACATCCATTGCTGCACCTTGCCTGTCGAAAGCGCATCAGCAGCGGGTCCAGGAACGAAGATGGAGTAGCCTCCCTGAAGTTCCACCTCGGGAGCTAGAGTAAAGCTGCCTTGAAAATCCACTTCCGCTCCCGTGAAGCGGGAATCGTTCTCCGGGTCGATGCCAACAGTCACTTCTCCGGAGTTGGACCAGCGTGCACCGGGATTGGCCAAACCGAAAAGGTGACCCGCAATGAAGAGCGTCCACTTCGATTGAATAAGCGTGGATCGTACGTATCCCTCAATGATGTTCTGTAGCGCGAAGAGGTCCATATTGCCCTGGAACTTGTGGCGAGAAGCGTAGAAGATATTAAACTCGTCCACCTCATCGCCATCGCCAGTGGCGTAGCTACCACCGATAGTTGTTCGGAGTGTGGCTTTTGGTGACAGGTTTGCCGTTAAGCTTCCACTGCCTGCCGTCATTGCGGCGAAGTGACGATTGTCTGGACGCCCATCTCGAGGGTCATTTCCAAACTGCACTGTAGTTTCGAGGTCGTAGCTCCACCTTTCCTCTTCCCCCTGAAGTAGAATGCCGGGTGAGACGATGTTCTGGTTGAAGTCCGGTACGTCTTCTGTTGGGCCGTCATGACGGAAAAGTACGTACGGACTCAGCGTGAGCAGCGGCACGACACGCCATGTGAGCATCGATGTCGCTAGGTAGTCGCCGTCGTCGGTGGTGACGGCGTTCACGTTATCGGAGAGGGGCCCTTGGGCTTCTAAAACAGCACCTGCAAGGTCCCACTCGAGCGCCGCATGGGAACTCGTGAGGTGCAGTCTGACTGCGTCAAAAGCCTGTCCCCGCATCAGCCAGTCCCGCGTGCCGATGAGCCGCTCGGTCCCGTAAGCGATCTCCTGACGTCCCACACGGAGGAAGCCTCCTTTGTCCAATGCGGCCTCTGCGTAGCCCTGGTGAAGCCCAATCAGCGCGCCGTCTTCTGGACCTGCTTGTCCGAAGAACCTTACATCCTCAAGCTGGACCAACGCCCTGAGCCAGTCTTTCTGAGCGGCCAAGCCGGGTCTGACTCGGCTCGTGAGAAAGAACCTCGGATCGTTTCCAGCCACGGCGCGCGTGAAAGGCTGCAATCGAAGTTCACCTCTTGCAACAAGATCCATGCTCGGCTGCCATACAATCTGACCAGGAGCTTCACCTTCATTCTCCTGCGGACGCACGTCAGTCTTAGGGTCTCTTGCAGGCGTGACACGCGGTGCAAGCGGGTCGTCGTCAGAGTCGCTAGGGTCGACTTCTTCGAGTCTGCTAGGAGGAGCTGGTAGCGGACGTGCGGGTGCTGGTGTAAGTGGAGATGGCGGCGGAGCGTAGGGAGCATCGTCAGAGGAGCCTCGCTCTGACGTTCCTGCGGGAGGGCTGGCTGGCATCTGCACCTGAGCTAAAGCTAGGAGGGGCCGCCATAACGGAAGAGCGACGCTGAGAGAAGAGAGGAGAGCTAGTTTCATATGTTCTATCTATACAAGCTTTGCAGAGGCCACGCAGAGAGTGCGGCGACGGTAGCTGCATCGTGTAACATCCTTCTTCCCCCGCTAGCTATCCGCCCGCTGGAATACCCACCGCTGCAACACCTCCCGCTGCGGGACCTTCTTCATCCAGCTTCATCCAGACCGCAGTCGCAGAAGCGACGCGTGTGCTTTAACGAGGCAACATCGCTGCCTTGTTGTCAGTTGAAGTATGGATTAACTGGACGCGCGACGCATTTGGTGCGACGCCTGGCAGATGAATGAGTACGATTCGTACGCCGCAACTACGCAGAGTGCGCAAGTCTCTCCGCGCCAGATTGGCATGCGGGGCTGGCTCAGCGTAGCCAGGCGCGTTAAAGACGAGATAGGCGATGACAACGTGGTGATTATTGCCGCGGGAATGGCTTTTTTCGGATTACTCGCTCTGTTTCCAGCGCTTGCTGCGCTCGTATCGATCTACGGTATGGTGGCCGATCCGGTCGATGTTCAAAGACATTCAGAAGCGCTAGCCAGCATGCTCCCTCCAAGCGTGCGCTCAGTCGTCCACAACCGACTCGAAGATCTCATCGCACATTCCGCTAGCGCCCTCAAGTACAGCGCAGTCGCGTCCATTGCAGCTGCTCTTTGGAGCGCCTCCGCTGGGACGAAAAGTTCCATCACCGCAATCAATATCGCTTACGATGAATCGGAGAAACGAGGTTTTTTGAAGCTGCGCGGGCTCGCTCTCTTGCTTACGCTGGGAGCGGTTCTCGTCGTCAGCGTCTCGTTGATTCTCTTGACGGTGCTCCCGACGCTACTCAGCTGGTTGCCCTTCACTCAGTTGACGAAGGCTATTGTGAGCTACGGCAGATGGCCCTTATTGGTGGTCTTGATGATGTTGGCTCTGGCAGTCCTCTACCGCTACGCGCCTTGCCGCAAGAAGCCGCGTTGGAGGTGGGTAAGTAGCGGAGCCGTGCTCGCCACGCTGCTGTGGTTATTGGCAACTCTCGGCTTTTCCTTCTATGTCTCCCACTTCGGCAGCTACGCGGAGACGTACGGAGCTGTGGGAGGGGTTGTGGTGCTGATGCTGTGGTTGTTCATCACTTCTTTTGTGGTGCTGCTGGGAGCTGAGGTTAACGCGGAGGTAGAAAAGCAGAAGCTCGACTACCAGCACCGCCTCTCGGACCTCTAGAGAAGCAGAGCGTGCGTGCGGTGCTGCATCCCGCCTCTGCCCCCTATCCAATCACAAACTAAATGCATGACATCTAGCGAACTGAGATCGAGACCCGTCACCTATGTGGCTAGGCTAAAGCGTTACCTATCTGTCGTTGTCGTGTCGCACTGTCGGAGAGGTGCACGGGCTTGTTGAAGAGGTGCAAGGAGAGTGCTCGAGCTCGGGTCGCGTTATCCCCTGCGCGGAAGTTGTTGCTGATCACACCCCACGCGCTTATGCTCATCGCCGTAAGTCAGCGAGGGTTCTAATCCGGAGGTGGTGGTGAGTCACACTGCAGCTTTGAACAAATTCAAGCGGCTGATCGGCGGGTGGCCGGTGAGCCTCACGTGTCGACTGGCGGGACGTCCGTCGTGCGCATAGCGCAGGTCGCGCCGTTATACGAGAGTGTGCCACCGCAACTCTACGGGGGAACCGAGCGGATCGTTTCTTACATCACGGAGGCTCTTGTTGGCCTTGGTCACGAGGTGACCCTCTTTGCGAGTGGTGACTCCAAGACGCAGGCTTCGCTTGAGGCGGTATGTGATCGGGCGCTGCGCTTGAACTCCAGCTGCATCGATCAGCAAGCACATCACGTGCTCCTCCTAGAGCGCGTGCAGAGGATGATGACCCGGTTCGACATCGTCCACTATCACGTGGATTACCTTCACTTTCCCCTCTCCCGTCGGGGCTCTGTTCCTCATGTCACTACATTGCACGGGCGACTCGATCTGCCCGACCTTCAGCCTTTATATAGCGAGTTCGATGAGATGCCTGTGGTCTCAATCTCGCAATCGCAGCGTCAGCCACTCCGGCAGGCGAACTGGGTGGAGACTGTTTATCATGGCCTTCCGGAGGCTTTGTATAGCTACAATCCCACGCCTCAAGATTACCTCGTCTTCGTAGGGCGCGTATCTCCAGAAAAGCGGGTAGACCGCTGCATTGCTATCGCAGAGAAGTCGGAGCTCAGACTCAAGATCGCTGCCAAGGTCGACCGGGTGGACCGCGAGTACTTCGAAGAGACTATTCAACCTAAGCTAGAGCACCCGTTAGTTGAGTATTTGGGTGAGGTGGCAGACGTGGAAAAGGATGAGTTGATCGGCAACGCGCGCGCCTTGCTGTTTCCAATCGATTGGCCCGAGCCTTTTGGATTGGTCATGATTGAGGCTCTGGCGTGTGGGACACCGGTCATCGCGTACCACAACGGCTCCATCCCGGAGATCATTTCGCACGGGAAGACGGGCTACATCGTCAGGGACATTGAAGGTGCGGTAGACGCGGTTCAAAGTCTAGATCAAATCAGTCGACAACACTGCCGCGCAGAGTTTGACAGACGCTTTACCGCAACACGTATGGCAAAAGACTATCTCCGGGTGTACGAGAGGCTTATTGCAGAGAAGGTGACGAGCGATGATCATAAGCGAAGCTGAGGGAGAAGCCTCGGTTATTGAGGCACCAGAACATGAGGAAGACGCGGTACAAACGCGTGTCTCGGCACTGGATGAGCAACGACGCGTACTCAAACACGGCGAGACCTTTGGCTTGTTTGACCGCTATGGAAACATCAACAGCAGTGGACAACACGGAGAGGCTGGGCTCTACCACGAGGGCACGCGCTACCTGAGCTACTTTGAGCTTCGTTTAGGAGGCCAGGGTCCGCTGCTCCTCAGCTCGGGCGTGGACGAAGAGAATGTCGTACTGCACGTCGACCTCACCAATCCTGATCTCGGGCATGAGCAGCAGTGGGATGTGCCACATGGGGTGTTGCACCTCCATCGCGCCAAAGTTCTGCACGAGGGCGCTTGCCTGGAGCGCATCCAGATCAGCAACTTTGGAGACGCACACATCCAGGTTCCGCTGGAGGTGCGTTTTGGCGCAGACTTTGTGGACTTGTTTGAGGTGCGCGGGGCTTTTCGAGAGCGACGCGGAAAGCTGGAGGAAGGCCGGATCGACGCTGAAAGCGTGACGCTGCGCTACACCGGGCTCGATGACGTGATGCGCTGCACGCGTATTTCAGCGCGGCCAGCGCCCAATGAGCTGCACAAGGATGCGTTCTACTATCAGCTTGATCTCCATCCAAAAGAGACTCTGACGTACGAGCTCAACATCTCTTGCGCGACAGGATGTCTTCACACACCACATCTGACGTTTGAGCAAGCACGCTCACGAACCAGGGAACAAGTGCAGGAGCTCCGAGCGCAAGCTGCTCGCATTGAAACAGGCAACGAGCAGTTCAATGGGTGGCTCAACCGGTCCTACAGCGACCTTTGGATGATGGCCACACGCACGGAGCAAGGCCTTTACCCCTACGCGGGCGTTCCGTGGTTTAGCACCGTGTTTGGCAGAGACGGGCTGATCACGGCTCTGCAGTGCATGTGGTTGACACCTGGCATCGCCAAGGGCGTGCTGCGCTATCTTGCGCATACGCAGGCCGAGGACGTGGATCCTGCTCGTGACGCGGAGCCGGGCAAGATCCTCCATGAAGTACGGCACGGGGAGATGGCGGCGCTAGGCGAGGTGCCCTTTGCTCGCTACTACGGAAGCGTTGACTCCACGCCGCTCTTCGTCGCAGTTGCTGCCGAATACTACCACCGAACCGGCGATCTCGACTTTATCCGCGACCTGTGGCCCTCGCTGGAGCGCGCACTCGATTGGATGCGTAACTACGGCGACGTCGATAACGATGGCTTCATCGAATACAAGCGGCAGGGAGATTCGGGTTTGGTTCAGCAGGGTTGGAAGGATTCTTTCGACTCAGTTTTTCACGCCGACGGATCCGATGTGCGGCCACCTGTAGCCCTGTGTGAAGTGCAGGGCTACGCCTATTCGGCCTACAAAGGCGCGTCGCGCATGGCGCGGGCTCTTGGTTTGATCAAGCAGTCGGAGGGATTGGCGCGGGAAGCGGAAGATATCCGCAAGAAGTTCGAGGAAGCCTTCTGGCTTGAGGACCTTGGTACTTACGCACTGGCGCTGGACGGGGATAAGAAGCCGTGCCGTGTGCGAACCTCCAACCCGGGGCACTGCCTCATGACTGGCATAGTTGCTCCGGAGCGAGCGGCTTTGGTGGCGAACCAGCTGCTGAGTGACGGCCTCTTTTCTGGATGGGGCATCCGGACCTTACACACCGACGAGAGGCGCTACAATCCCATTGCCTACCACAACGGTTCTATTTGGCCCCACGACAATGCAATGGTTGCTGCCGGCTTATCGCGCTACGGATTCAATCACCATGTGCATAAGGTGTTGGGCGCGATCTTCGACATCAGCATGTTCATGGATGAGCAACGCCTTCCAGAGCTTCTCTGTGGCTTTTCCCGTAGACCTTCCCAAGGACCCACCCGCTACCCGGTGGCCTGCTCCCCGCAGGTGTGGGCGTCGGGCGCGGCCTTCTTCCTTCTGCAAGCGTGCTTGGCGTTACGAGTGGACGGGGTGAAGCGGGAGGTGGTGCTGCGCAATCCGATGCTCCCCCCGTTCCTGCAGCACGTCTACATCTACAATCTGGGCGTGGGTGATGCATCGGTTGACCTGCATCTCTACAGCCATCCTAACGACGTCGGAATCCACGTGGTGCGCAAAACCGGCGATGTCTCTGTGGTGTCGATTAAGTAAGAGTACATGCACGGCGATCGCTGCGTAGGTGAACCAGCTACATGACTTATGGGGCCGTGTATCTGCTTGGGGCCGGCCGGGGCGGCAGGCCCCAAGCAGATACACGGCGCTGATGCATCGCCGCTCGCTCAGCGGGACCCACCCCTTTCCTTCGGAAAGCGGTCCCCCCAATACGTTCGCTCACGATGCATCGGCTCCGTGTATCTGCTTGGGGCCTGTCGTGATGCCGACATGCGGGGGGAGAGTGGCGTAGTCGACTTCGCCAAGGGGCTCAGGCTCATCTCCGGAGTGAGCCCACCCCTTTGCAACGACGTATAGATGCATCATGCAGTTGATCCTGCTAGCTGAACACGTTCGTGATGGACGGGGGAGTTTGGGTGAATGCCGCGGGATTGACTTCCGCGGCAGAGGGTTTGGGTGCCAAACCCTCGGTAAAAGACGAATCGCCGCTCGCTCAGCGGGACCCACCCCTTTCCTTCGGAAAGCGGTCCCCCCAATACGTTCGCTCACGATGCATCGGCTCCGTGTATCTGCTTGGGGCCTGTCGTGATGCCGACATGCGGGGGGAGAGTGGCGTAGTCGACTTCGCCAAGGGGCTCAGGCTCATCTCCGGAGTGAGCCCACCCCTTTGCAACGACGTATAGATGCATCATGCAGTTGATCCTGCTAGCTGAACACGTTCGTGATGGACGGGGGAGTTTGGGTGAATGCCGCGGGATTGACTTCCGCGGCAGAGGGTTTGGGTGCCAAACCCTCGGTAAAAGACGAATCGCCGCTCGCTCAGCGGGACCCACCCCTTTCCTTCGGAAAGCGGTCCCCCCAATACGTTCGCTCACGATGCATCGGCTCCGTGTATCTGCTTGGGGCCTGTCGTGATGCCGACATGCGGGGGGAGAGTGGCGTAGTCGACTTCGCCAAGGGGCTCAGGCTCATCTCCGGAGTGAGCCCACCCCTTTGCAACGACGTATAGATGCATCATGCAGTTGATCCTGCTAGCTGAACACGTTCGTGATGGACGGGGGAGTTTGGGTGAATGCCGCGGGATTGACTTCCGCGGCAGAGGGTTTGGGTGCCAAACCCTCGGTAAAAGACGAATCGCCGCTCGCTCAGCGGGACCCACCCCTTTCCTTCGGAAAGCGGTCCCCCCAATACGTTCGCTCACGATGCATCAGCTCCGTGTATCTGCATGGGGCCTGTCGTGATGCCGGCAACAAGCGGGGGAGAGTGGCGTAGTCGACTTCGCCAGGGAGGCTCAGGCTCATCTCCGGAGCGACCCCGCTGATTTACACCGATGTATGGATGCATCACGCAGTTGATCCTGCTACCCGAACACGTTCGTGATGGACGGGGGAGCTTGGGTGAATGCCGCGGGATTGACTTCCGCGGCAGAGGGTTTGGGTGCCAAACCCTCGGTAAAAGACGAATCGCGGCTCACTCAGCGGGACCCACCGCCCTGCGTCATTTAAGCCAGGGCTGGGCGGTCCCCCCAATACGTTCGCTCACGATGCGTCTGCCAGCGGACCTGTCGTGGATGCCGGCAACATGCGGGGGGAGAGTGGCGTAGTGGACTTCGCCGGGGAGGCTCAGACTCATTTCCAAACAGAGATCCACTGACTTACAACAACGTTTGGATGCCATGACCGTGTCCCCCTGCTACCCGAACACGTTCGTGATGGCCGGGGAGTTTGGGTGAATGGCGCGGGATTGACTTCCGCGGCAGAGGGTTTGGGTGCCAAACCCTCGATAGAAATCGAATCGCCGCTCGCTCAGCGGGACCCACCCCTTTCCTTCGGAAAGCGGTCCCCCCAATACGTTCGCTCACGATGCATCGGCCCTCGGGCCTGTCGTGGATGCCGGCAACATGCGGGGGGAGAGTGGCGTAGTCGACTTCGCCAAGGAGCTCAGGCTCATTTCCGGGGTGAACCCACTAATTTGCACCGATGTATGGATGCATCACGCGATTGATCCTGCTACCTGCAAACGTTCGTGATGGTCGGGAGATTTTGGGTGTCGGCGACCAATGGTTGCGGCACGACCAGCGCGCCTTGGTGTTCATCTTGCCCGCTGAGAGCTAGTGTATCAGTCGAGTTCACCTTCATGAACCACGTCTCCGTTGTTCTCCAGAAGATTTCCTAGCCAGCGGGACACGGCCGGGTCAATCAAGGTGTCCTTCACTAGCCATACGTGCCGGTCTGTGTTCGGAATGTAGTAAGTGTAGAAGCGGCTGCCGTAAGTCTCGTTGAGAGCCTTGAAGTGCTCTCGCAACTCGCGGAGGCCGCGGCGGAAGTCACTGCGAGGCATCGACCACGTCGCATTGACCCATAAGCCTAGCGTGCCGCAGGTATGTGATTGCCGCCGCAATGCGTTATAGCCCGCGGAGAACATCAGGCTGATCACCCAGTCGTTGTCGGATGAGATCAGGCCGTAGCGTGCTCGGTGCTCCCTGGCCAGGAACCCGTAGATGTTGACGAAATCAGGGGCACACCGGCTGCAACGCTCAGGAACCGTCATGCTGTGATTCCAAATCTCGCTCCAGTGAACAAGGAGATCGTTGCATATCAACGAGCTCGGAAGCGCTTCACCCAGGGCGGTGCTGGTATCGGCTTCGTTCGTCGGATATTGGACCTGCTCCACCTCTTCCCGCCCGTCAAACACAGGCGCTGAATCGCTGATCACGACGATGTCACTCTCCGGGAAGGCCTGGTAGAAGCGGTCGGCGTTATATGAGGCGCCATAGCCCCCCGCGCTCGACCCTACCAGCGCCAGTTGCTCAGGCTGCTTGAAACGCGCGCTGATCCACTCAAGTGCGATGCCTACATTGATGTACCCGTGATGCTGACGACCAGCGGACAGGCGATTGTCCCCCGAAAAAACATCTCCGCTGCAGTAGGGAACGAACACCTGGTTGTACGTCGAAAAAGGATTGTTGACATTGCTGAGGTTGAAGATCCCGCTTGTCCCCTCGTCAGCCTTCCACTTGTTGAACTCGGATGTGCCAAAGCGGTCGTGCAAGACGGTGCTGCTTACAAGACACGTGGGGGCGAAACACGCTCCTCCCTGCTGGAAGTAAACGAGCGTTCGCTGAGCGCCCGCCGACCGCCTTACAGCGATGCCAGTTTGGGTGCCGCCGTTCATGCATCGGGTGCCTGGCAAATCAACCCACTGCCAGGCCGTTTCAACGCCACACGTGGCGTTGCATCCATCACCGTTCTCGGCGTTACCGTCGTCGCAGAGTTCCTGGCCCTCGCGCACGCCGTCGCCGCATACGGCCGAAAGCTCGCCGCTCTCCGCCACGCTAAACTCGAGGACTTCTCGACGCTCAGAGCTGGATGTTGATGCATCCACGGTCAACGCGTAACTGCCGGGTGCGAACCCCTCCTGATTGGCAAGCGTATAGTTGCAGCGTTCTGCGATCGCATCGCGTTCGCATCGCGCAGAAAGGCTGAAGGGCTGCACTGCTTGATCATCGGTTGCTATGATGGCTGCCTCCTCATCAGGGGCCTCCAGAACGAGCTCGCGCAGCTCAAGTTCACTCTCCGAAGTGTGCTTCACCTGGAAAACGACGCGTGACGCGGCATCCGGCAGAGGTGTCTCACTCACCAGCGCGATTTCCATCTCTCCAATGAGCAGCTTTGCATCTTCCGAGGCGCTCGTACAGCCCTGCGTGCTGCCGACGAGAACGAGGACGACAAGCCTCCATGAGAGCTGATAGCGTGGTAGGTGGTTGGTAGTCATATCACTCAACGTAGAAAGTAAGCCGAAGGAGTATAGCGCGCGGCCGAGTTCGTTCCATGGAGCTCTCAAAGGAAGCTCGTACACGGCGCTATAGCGGGTGAAGCCGCCCGGAGAGTGGCGGAGCGCGCCACTGGCGATGACACATGCCGCCAGGCACGCCGGCCCGCAGATCGGCTCGTCCACTCGATGCTCCGTTCGTCGTTCGCGAAGCTGGATTTTTGTAAAGGCTGCTTTACAAAGACCTGCCGAACGTAGGCACCGTCCTTCTCACAGCAAGCTATAGGTGAATCTGCCTCAGGCGGATAGGTAACGTTGTTCGAGGTGGGTGCGGTAAGCGGTGGCTTGGAGAGGGGTGCCTGTGATCCGCTCTAGTAGAGCGTCTGAACTGCCGAAGTACGATCCGTGGCTGTGTACATGTTCGCGCAGCCAGTGACCGAGGGGCTGGAAGTCGCCCTCCTGAAGTTGCTCGTCGGTACCGGCCCCCGCTGCGCGCGCTGTTGCAAAGAGCTGTGCCCCGGCCATGGCACCCAGCGCATAGCAAGGGAAGTAGCCGAAGCTTCCGTCCATCCAGTGGATGTCTTGCATGCATCCGGTGCGGTCGTCGGGTGGGGCAACGCCCACATACTTCATCATCAGCTCCCGCCAAAGCTCCGGCAGGTCGGCGACCCGACACTGTCCTGACAGCAGTTGACGCTCAATGTCGTAGCGCAGGAGAACGTGCGCAGAGTACGTCACTTCATCTGCGTCAACTCGGATTAGACCCCGCTTGACCCGCGTGGCGCGGTTGAACAGGGTGCTAGGGCTCCTTGCATGAGGAGGCAATGCGGTGCCAAAGGCTCGCTCAAGCTGTGGCGCAAGCCACTGGAAGAACGCTCGGCTGCGGCAGGCGAGCATCTCTAGCAGCAGCGACTGGCTCTCGTGAATAACCATGCCCCGGGCGTGACCGACTGGCTGGTAACGGAAGTCGAGAGGAAGCCCTTGCTCGTAGTTGGCGTGACCGCACTCGTGGATCACGCCCATTAATCCTTCTACGTAGTCACCCGCTTTGCATCGCGTGGTGATGCGAATGTCGTCGGGGGTACCGCCACAGAAGGGATGCGCGCTCTCGTCGAGCCGACTGCGGCTGCAATCCAACCCGAGAGCATCTACCACATGCGCCCAAAACGCCCGCTGCGCGTCTCGAGTGACCGGGTGTGAGGCTTGATCATCTTGCGGTTCGCTCTTTTGCTTCTCGATGACGCGTTGGATCAGCGAAGGGAGAAAAGACTGCAGCTGCTCAAAGCATCGGTCCAACCTTTCGAGCTCGAGGCCTGGCTCGTACTCTGCTAAGAGGCAAGCGTAGGGGGCTTGCTTGAGCGCTTCAGACGTGGCCTGAGCCTTCTCTTTGACCCTCTCAACCACGTGGGCAAGCGCCGGTTCGAGGCTGGCGAAGTCGTTTTCCTGTCGGCTCACCCTCCAACGCATCATGCATGCGCTTCCGGCGCGACTCAGCTCGTCGATGATTTCGCCAGGCACTGCCCTTGCGTGAGTCCATATGCGTTTCATCTCCCGCACGTTGGCCTGCTGCCACGCATTGAGCTCGTCCTCATTGATACGGGAGAAGGCGTCTTCAAGTCGAGGATTGCTCTCGATCTGCTGGATTACCCCGCGAAGCGCGGTGAGCTGCTCTGCGCGGTCTGACGCCGAGCCGGCAGGCATGATAACTTCCATGTCCCACTCGAGAACTTCGAGCGCCGCGCTCAGGCGACCAGATTGTCCAAAATGCTCTGCAAGTTCCCGGTAAGCGTGACGCGACATCAGAAAGAAGTAGCCGATCGCGTCGCCGAAGCAACCTTATGCCTCCCGCGCGAGCTGGCTGTGGGGCGCAGGCTACCTGCACACCCGGCGCCATGGGCGCGTTACCACAGCCACACCGCCTGCGTTTGTGTTTCCCGAACTCAGCATAATCGATCCGACGCAACCTGAGTGGAAGCTGTAACCGCCGCGACAAGGTAGGTCTCCCACCCCTAAGGGCTCCTGAATGCTCAATCAGCTGGTGGTGCGAAGGGAACAGCTGGCGCAGAGACGCTTGATCTTCTCGACTCGCGGGGTCGACCACCTCTACCGACGTGAGCGCGGTGACGACGAGGCCATCGCAATCATGTCGCGGTTGGACACAGCGGGAGCCGCATAGCGGGCACTGGTGTAGGGTGCACTCCCACGCCGCAACCCGAATGAGGTGCTGCGCTTGAAACGTCGGCTCTTGGCAGCTACCCCTCCCTTCATGGAAAATAAGGTCGTGCTCATCACCGGCGCCAACGCTGGCATCGGTAAAGCCACAGCAAAGGCTCTAGCGAGCAAGGGTGCCATTGTTGTCTGTTCGGCCCGTGATAAGGCACGTGGCGAAGCAGCAGTCGCAGAGATTCAGCGCGAAAGTCGCAACGCCTCGGTGCACCTGCTGCTGGCAGACCTTTCAACTGTTGACAGCACGCGTCGCTTAGCTCGCGCGTTTGAGCAGCAGTTCGAACGCCTCGATGTGTTGATCAACAACGCGGGCCTCGTGTTGGGTGAGCGCCGCGAGACCGCTGACGGGCTCGAGATGACGTTTGCCGTAAACCATCTCGCGCCCTTCGTGCTGACGGATGAGCTGCTGCCGCTGCTCATCCGTTCCGCTCCCTCGCGTATCATAAACGTAGCGTCTGAAGCGCACCGCCGTGCCGGGATCAACTTCGACGACCTGCAGGGGGAGAAGCGCTACAATGGCGCCGTTGCCTACTGCCGCTCCAAGCTTTGCAACATCCTCTTCACCCACGCGTTAGCCGAGCGCGTCGCTAATCGGGGCATCACAGTCAACTCCCTGCATCCCGGTGTGGTGCGAACGAGCTTCGCGCAGGATGGCGACGTGCCGGGCATCATCGGAAAGATTTTCAACCTGCTGCGTCCCCTGATGACTTCCCCAGAGAAGGGGGCGCGTACCAGCGTCTATTTGGCCACATCGACGGAGGTTGCTGATGTGAGCGGCAAGTACTTCAGCCGCTGCAAGGTGGCTCAGCCTTCACAGGCCGCTCGAAGCGACGCCCATGCCGAGAGGCTTTGGTCCATCTCAGAAGACCTGGTGCGCAACGCAGACGCCCAAGCATCCTCGGCCCCGCATTAGTGCAGGGGAGACCTGTGCACAATTGTAAAGGATCCTTTACAAATGTGCGGCCGAGAATGTGCACCGCGCGAGGCTAGAGGCGCACCCTTGCTGCAGCGACGCTACCGCTGCGCCACTTCATAAGCTGAATGTACAGCCGGTCTAGAAACCGACGTACTCGACGGCACCTACGTCCGGGTGCAGCGTTGGGGTTCCCGGCGCTCCGAAGAATGTGAGGCCATCTGCGGAGCTGATAGCTGAGCCAAGCTGATGTTGCGTCCCCGGAACCTGGGAGAAAAGCGTTTCGAGATGTTGCCATGTTGCATCTGTAAGGCCGGCGTACCGTTCCACGGCCCCGGCTTGCAAGGCGCCCTGCATCGCGCGTCCGGGCGCCCCGATTAGCACGCGCTCGTTGGATAAACCAATGGAGCTGCCGAAATGATCCGTCTGGCTGGCGCCTGGTGGCAGGAGATGCGCGACCTGCGATCCCGTCGGCAGCGAAAAGATGAAGACCGCGCCCGCATCATCCTGCGCTTTGGGCGCACCAAGAGCCACCGAGGTGGCCTCAATCGCCACAGCGTCACCTGCGCGCTGCTGCTCCTCGGCAATTACATCCGGACGCAGCAGCGGCGCCCCATTTGTGCCAGGTCTCTCAGTCCACGTTCCGTCCTCGACGGCGAATGCATACGCCCCACCCTGAAAGGGGCTCAACCCAGGGTAACCCGGTGCGCCGGCAATCAACCACGAACCGTCTACCGCAAGCGATCGACCCATGGATGCATTATTCTTACGCACAGCGGGAACCAAGCGCTGAGCCTGCTGCCAAACAGGTGCACTCGCTGTGTCACGCTCAAACACGTACACGGCGCCTGAGGCGCCCTGCTCGATGGGTGCGCCAACGAAGAGTGTTGTCCCGCGCAGTGCTACCGAGTGACCGAAGCTACCGAACGGTTCCGGTAAGCCCGACTCCAGGCGTGCCGCCTTGGCCCAGGTCCCGTCGCTTTGCCGTTCGAAGATGTAGACCGCTCCAGCCGAGGCGTACCCAGCGGCATCCTCCTGCGGTGCGCCAACGGCAGCAAGGTCACCCAGCAGGGCCACCGATGTTCCAAACAAATCAGTGGCGTCGGTCGTTTCGCCGGAAAGCGCCGCGGTTTGCTCCCATGCCAACTGTTTGTTGCGTTCGTAAAGATAAGCGTCACCAGGCCGTGAGAGCCCGGAGAAGGAGGGCGCGCCGACCAGGAGACGCAAGTTGTCCTGCGCAAGAGCGCTGCCAAAACGTTGGCTATGCAGAGAACCTGGTGCGTCAAGCGCCCCCAAGCAGCGTTGGCAACTTCCGCCACAGTCGATGCCGCTCTCCGCCGCGTTTTGGATGCCATCGTCACACGACGCTGGTTGGCACACTTCGCCGGAACAAACGCCGGTGTTGCAGCCAGTCGACTCCTCACACCGCTCGCCGGGCGCGAGGTCTCCGCACGCGCCGGTACTGCAACCTCGAGCGCTCTGTCCTGTCAGGCTCTCAAAGCCGATTCGTCCGCAACCAAGAAGGCATGCAACTGCCACCCCCAGGGCCCACTGCACGGCCGTGGGGGAGCACATTCTGTTAAGTATTGAGGAGCCGTGGCGCGTCAACTGAGTTCCATCGTCCATGTGGTTTAGGGTGTGCAGCCCCCGCGCGGCTCCACGCGCATGGAAGCGCGTGCGACGTTGACGTGCACAACCCTCTGTATCGTACACCACATGATACTGGCAAGGGAAGGGCTTGATGCCTGACTCACCAGGGACTGACCGGCTCAATGCCTGTGAAATAAGCCACCTCGCGGCTTACCTCCTCGGAAAAAATCCTCAAATACGGTAAGTATTCTCCGGTTTTTTCTTGCGGGGGCGCTCGCGACCTGACTCATTTGACAGGCATTGATGCGGGAGGCACCGGCATTGGACTGACCGGCTACGCTACTTCTTTGCGCTCTTGAGGTATTCCAACATCTTATCAACTCCCGAGACCTCGAATGGGTCGGTGGGGCAGTTGTCGGAAAACTCCGGCTCGACGAACATCTTTTCGATGTTTTTGTCGTCAACGACCATCGAGTAGCGCCAGGAGCGCTGCCCGAACCCGAGGTTATCCTTCGAAACAAGCATGCCCATCTTGCGCGTGAACTCGCCGGAGCCGTCGGGAAGCATCTTGACCTTTTTGACACCTTGATCGAGGCCCCACTTGTGCATCACGAAGGCGTCGTTGACTGAGAGGCAATACACCTCATCAACTCCCAGACCCTTAATCTCATCATAGTGTTCTTCGTATCCTGGCAGATGCGTCGAAGAACACGTGGGAGTAAAAGCACCGGGAAGGGCGAAGAAAACAACGCGCTTGCCGCTAAAGATGTCGTCGGTCGACCGGTCTTGCCACTTGAAGGGATTGGGGCCCTCCACACTTTGGTCACGGACGCGCGTCTTGAGTGTAACACTGGGAACTATACGATGTTCCATCGCTTTCCTCTCTTTCTCGGTTTCTGAGTTCGCGGGCAATTGATAGTGCGCCGCAGGTGAAGCGCAAGTAGGACGCCTCCTGGTGGGTGCACGATCAGATTGAAGAGAGGAGTACCTACGGGACGATTTTGAGGGGTCGTCATCCGCTGAGCGCCCCTGCAGTAGGGCCGAGGCGCCGGAGTTCTCGTCGACTGCGTCTCCTGCGATCCCGGCCCATCTACGAAGCCCCATCTACTTAACGAGGCCCGGCGTCGCGGTAAGCCAGCGGATAACGGAGCCTCGGAAATTGCGCAAGCATAAGTCTCAGAACGATTTTGCACCCCCTCCCGGTCACTCCTCTCGCACGGGCCTGGGTCGGCAGCAGCAGGGGCCTGCTTGTTGGAAAGGGGGCGACGCGGCTGTTGACATGTTTGCAGTTGCAACACACATCCCCAGCCATGGAAGAGCAAGGGAAGAGCGATTCGCTCCCGCACGTGCTGATCGTGGGTGGGGGATTCGCCGGTTTAAATGTAGCGCGCAAACTTTGCCGGAGGTCAGTACGCATCACCTTGATTGACAGGCGAAACCACCACCTCTTTCAGCCACTCCTTTATCAGGTGGCAACGGCTAGTCTGTCACCCTCGGATATTGCAGTGCCCATTCGCAACGTGCTGCGCAACTGCGAGAACGTACGTGTCGTGATGGGTGAAGCATCCCGAGTGGATTTTGCCGCCAAGCAGCTCATCACGCGCACAGGCGAAAAGTTTAGCTACGACTACCTCGTCGTTGCGGCAGGTGCGAAGACCAACTACTTCGGCAACGACACCTGGATGAAGCATGCCCCGGGTCTCAAGAGCATACCTGATGCCATTGCCATTCGTGAACGTATCCTCAAGCTTTTCGAGGCCGCTGAACGCGAGAAGGACCCCGCCCGCCGAAACGAGCTCCTTAGCTTTGTGGTGATTGGCGGAGGACCAACCGGCGTTGAGATGGCAGGTGCAATCAGTGAGCTGTCACGGCAGACGCTAGAAAGCGACTTTCGCAACATACGGCCTGATGACATCCGGGTCACACTCGTCGAGATGGCCGACCGCGTGTTGACCCCCTTTGACCAGCGTCTGTCGCGGCGGGCGCAGGAGCAGCTGGAGGAGTTGCGCGTGCAGGTCGTCACCGGCGCCAAGGTGAAGCACGTGGACGAAGGAGGCGTCCAGGTGACAGACAGCTTCATCCCAGCGTCCTTCGTTTGCTGGGCTACGGGCGTGACTCCGGTGGCCCTCGCGGCTCAGCTTCAGGTCCCTCTCGCTCGAGGAGCAATCCAGGTCCAGAGCGACTGCTCGCTGCAAGGTCACCCGGAAGTATACGCTATCGGTGACATTGCACATTATGTGCCTGAGGGTTCGAATAGGCCCCTTCCTGGGTTGGCTCCAGTGGCAATTCAACAGGGTCGCTATGTCGCCAAAGCAATTCTAAGGCGGATCGAAGGGCGCAGCGTGCAGCCTTTCCGCTATGTCGACAAAGGCATCATGGCCACGGTCGGACGGTCCCGAGCGGTAGCCCAATCGGGCCGTCTGCGCTTGAGCGGCATGCTCGCCTGGCTTGCTTGGCTCTTCATTCACGTGCTCTACCTGATTGACTATCGAAACCGCATGTTCGTCATGCTCAACTGGTTCTGGTCGTATGTCACCTTCAAGAGGGGCGCTCGTCTGATCACGCAGCGATGGTGAGTCGTCGCCGACACAACGCATGCTGCGGCAGTAGGTAGACAGCTTGGGCCCGTTCGCCAGATGCGGAGGGCCACTGCTCAACGCAGCTATCCTGCGTGGCGCACGGCGCGCTCTGTGCCCCTAAGAACCTACAAAAGCGCCTGCAGACCACGCCCAGGCCGCGCATCGCACCTGGCATGTACCTTGCTGACACTATCACGTGATGTGCGATAAGCAGCGATGCATTTTGGCGGTTCTTGGCGCTCTCCTTTTTGGCGCTTGCACGGCAGATGAAACCATTGAGGTCCGTGAAGCTGCCATTGTTGAAGGCGAGCCTGAGCTACGTCGCGAGGGTGTGGTGTATCTTTTCGCGCAGGATATGTTTTGCACGGCAGCCATTGTCGGGCCTCGCACCGTGCTCACCGCCAAGCATTGCGTGGAGCAGAGTCTGGCCAACTGCAAGCGCGCATTGAGTTATCGACGGTGCGAGGCTTCTGGAGATGTTCGCGTCGGCTCGGAGTTTGAAGCTCCCGCACGATCACCCGAGTGGATTTGGACGACGAGGGGCGGAGAGCTTGAGGGACTGGATCTCGCACTTTTATCTTTCGTCGATGCGTTTAAAACACCCCCGCTCGTTTGGAGTAAAGACAGCACCTCGCTTGCGGAGGGCGCTGAGATTCTTGCCGTAGGTTATGGCCAACGAGAAATGGGAGACCCCAGTGCAGGTCATGCCGGGGTGAAAATGCGGGCCTCGACCCTGGTGCAGGATGTGGCATTGGCGGAGTTTTCCGTGGAGGGGCCTACCACGTGCTATGGCGACTCCGGAGGCCCAGCTCTGGACCGACGTGAGCGGGTAGTTGGGGTGGTCTCACGGGGTCGCACTGATTGTGCAGGGCCGTCCATTTACACCCGCACCGATTACTACCGGCAGCTCATCACCTTGGCACTGGTGGGAGCTGGAGACGTCGACGCGTCGGCCCTTGAAGGTCTTTCGGCTCCAGTTGAGCTCGAACAGCCGATGTCGCTCGATGACTCAGTAGCCATTCCAAGTGGCACGGTCGAACCCCATACCAGCCATGGATGCAGCGTCGGCCCTGGAGCTCCCTCATCGCGCGGTTTCGTCGTCTTAACGCTTCTTTCTTTTGCTCTGCTTGCCTTCTTTCGGAGACACGCACCGACAGCATCGTTCTGAGCATAACTGCTTGAGCATAACTACTCGAGCATAACTAGCAGCAGCTGCATCCGTGGAGTTTCTTCGGCGCTTAGCAGGGTGATGAATGCGCCGCGATGCATGGGTGCGTAGCCGATCCCGTGGTCATGCGGTAGAACAACTGGCAGGGCGGCAGCGATGCCGCTCCTCCGACCATGGCATCGCTCTCACCCCCTCACCTGCCATCGATAGGCGTCATCGCTCCATCCTCTGCGTGCCGGGCTGAGGATCTCGCTGCAGGACTCAGCCGTCTGACCGCCCGCTTTGAGGTGCGCCTCTTCCAGCCGCTGTCCGAGCTTGTGGATGGCACAGCGGATGGCACAGCGGCGAGCGACAACTTCCAGCTGGAGGGGCTTGTGCAAAGCCGCGAACGGCAAGAGCGTCCCCCCGCGGAGGAGCGGCTGGGCGGTCTGATACGTGCCTTGCACGATCCGGCTGTCGATTGCCTACTCGCCGTCCGAGGGGGGTATGGCGCGCTCGACCTGATCGACCAAGTGCCTAGTGAGCTGGTGCGGGAGGCAAGGAAGCCCCTGATTGGCTACAGCGACATCACGGCATTGCATGCTCTGTGGGCGAAGCACGGCGTCCCCACGCTTCATGCTCCCATGCTCTCGGAGCTGGGTGGCTTATCCAAGGACGAACTCGATGCATGGTCAGGTGCTGTGTGTTCAATTGGTGGTAGCGCCTTCAATGGTCTCAGCTGCCTGTCAGGGGGAGGGGCTGAGGGGCGTGTGATCGGCGGCAACTTGGCGCTGCTCGCTGCGGTTGCTGCTACGCCGTACGCTCCGCCTTTGCAAGGGTCCATCCTATTCATCGAGGATGTCAACGAGCCTCCGTATCGCGTGGACCGTCTGCTCACGACGCTGCGGTTGGCGGGGTGGTGGAGCCTGGTAGGTGGTGTGGTGCTGGGCCGTTTTCACAACTGTTCCGGACCACGCGGTCCTGAGAGGCCTAACACGCCGTCCGTCGATGAGGTGCTGGTTACCCACTTTAAAAACGCCACGTTTCCTGTCGCAGCCGGTTTACCTGTAGGTCACGGGAAGCCAAACCTGCCATTGTGGCTCGGCATACATGCTGCATTCGATGCGGACCGAGGCCACCTTTGCATCCAGGAACAGTCTGCGTCGGGTTAGTCTGCGTGGACACGTTTTCTCCGGTCGCAAGCGAGGTCTTGTCCGGTCGCAGGCGACGTCTGCCGCACACCCCCTCTTGGGGAATGCATGATGGTCTTGCTGCTGCTTGGCACGCTAGCGGCTGGTGTGGTGGACCAACGAACTGAGCCAGCCCCGCGCACCCCTTTGCCAAAGATTGCGCAGGAGCAGCAGGGCGACGGCCACCCCGCAGGCGAGAGCGAGGCCACCATAATGGGCTGCGTGGGTTAACTGCTCTTGCATCAACGTGGGACGAAAAAGACCGTCGCCCAGGTTGGTGAGTGCACCCAGGTTAGTCAGTGCAGCGTACGCACCCACCACGCCGAACAAGGTGATTGTTGCGGCCACAGTTGCTCGCAGGCCGAAGTGCTTGTTGAGAAAAAACAACGTCGCAATATTGGTTGCGGGGCCAAGTAGCAGGCCTGCTAGCGCGGCTCCTGGTGAAAGACCCTTGCTGAGCAGCACAGCGGCTAGCGGCGTGGCAGACGATGCACACACGTAGCTTGGGATGGCGGTCAGCATCACCACCACAACATCCCAGCCACCGTTTGCAAGACCCGAAAGCGCCTGCTCTCCCAGCGCCTGCTCGCCAAAGGCTGCTACCAGCAGCCCCGCAATGACCCATGGGCCTATGTGGGTTAGCAGCTGGTCGAGCGCACTGAGATAGCGGGTAAGCACGGAGCTGCGCGCTTCGTCGTCTTCGCATTTGGCGCAGGCGGTTGACTCCTGTCCGACGTGGCTTCGCGCGGCTGCCGCTACAACCAAGGCAACCACCATACCAAGCCCGATGGCACACGCGACTCTCAGCAAAGCGAATGGCCACCCCAGAAAACGTGCCGTGAGCAGGACCGTCTCGACACCCAGCTCGGGCGTTGTCAGTAAGAATGCCACGGTCCAAGCGGTGCCAGCGCCGCGTCTGCGAAACGATTGTGCAAGGGGAAGCACCCCGCAAGAGCACACTGGAACTGGAGCTCCTGCCAACGCCCCCCGCACCGCTTGGCTCAGACTTCCTCCCCCCTGCAGCCAGCGGCTGGGAATGCGCCCCCCAAAGGTCTGAATCAGCGCACCGACCATCAAACCGATTAGCAGTGCGGGTGCGGTTTCGAGGAACAGGCCCGCGAAGATCTGCAGATACCTGACGCTGTGCGCCTGGAGCGCGCCGAGCTCGGTGTTGTAACTGATCAGAGGAAGAACGATGCCCGCGGCGAAGGCAAGAGCGTCAAGGCCGCGCGCTAGAGGGGCGATTGGCATGTCCTGCAGAAGATCGTGGCCTACAACATGGAGAAGGAGACCGGCAACGACCGCTGCGATCCACGGCTCGCCGCTATGTAGGAGAGCAACCGGGAGCACGCTTGCTCCCCAAGCGCCCAGCAACATTCCGGCTGCTAGACCGCCTGCGCGCATCTTTGCATGGGTCGTTCCATGGGTGTGGGTGAAACGAAGCGTCATCAGTGCCGTTATGGGAACCACATGAGCGACAAGCGCTTGCACAACCTCAGCGCGCATGACGTAGCCCGAGTAGAGCCAAAGCCCCACGCCATCGCCCACGGCGTGGGCTACAAGGACCCAGTAGCCGATCTCGGTAGCAACTTCCCCGCAGTCAGGCGCCGCCTCGGCGTACCGCTTTCCGGCGCTCATGCGCAACAAGCGCGTGATAGCGCTCGGCATGAGCAGACCTGCTGCCAATCCGAGGCAGGTGCGCCATCCTAACGCTTCAGTCGCTTCAGGAAGGAGGTAAACTGCTACGACGGTGATGGATGAAAACACGGCAAAGGTGCGTATCGCCCCTACCCAGCGGGCGAAGATGCCCGAGCCAGAAAGCGCGAGCCATGCTCCAGCGCCTATGGAGCCCAGGCAGATGGTCGCGGTCAGCAACGTGGCCGGCCCCGCTGCATAGTTACAACCACAGAAGAAAGGTGCTGTGCGATTGCGTGCGTTTTTCCGAAGACACTGCGTAGTCGCACATCTTCACACGTATCTTGGTCACTACGTTTTTCCATAAAAGCGTAAAATTACTGTAGGCACGGAACTTGATTCTGTAGTCCTCCGCTGGAGGATGAAAACTATGACGAAACGTGCCACAAAAATGTCTTGGAAGGAAGTCGACGCCCGGGAGGTGCTCCAACGTTACGAGCCTCTCGTACAGAGCATCGCACGCAGGCTGCGTCCGGCTGCGTCTGCGGGTCAGGCGCTTGATCAGGACGACCTTTGCGCAGAGGGTCGCGTTGCCGTGCTTGAGGCGCTCGCGACCTACGAAGGCTTCGGGATCTCGGAGAAGACGTGGGTCCGCACGCGCATCAGACAGCGAATGATCGATGCCATCAGACGGCTCGACCTGCGGAGCCGCGATGAGCTTCGTCTTGCAGTCAAGCACAGCAGCGGAGAACTTGAAGATCGGGCGGAAAATGAACGCGGCCGCGAGGTCGCGGCAAGGCGTCTCGTTTCCTTCGACCATTCGCCTGCGGGAGCCGAGCCGCTGTCGTCCCGACTGAAATCTTCACCTCAGACGCCCTCCGACAGCGCTGCCCTAGGGCGTGTGCAGGGGCAGCGGCTGATTGAAGCTATGGACGCTCTGCCGCCCCGACAAAGGCGTGCGATTCAGCTCGGCCTTCTTGAAGGCCTTCAGCTGCGGGAGATTGGCAACCGCATGGGGATTAGCGAGTCGCGCGTTTGTCAGCTGCAAAAGCGCGCGGTGGCTCAGCTCAAGCAGGCCATCGTCGACGCGTCGGTGAGCGCTTCGCTTTAGCCGGAGCTGTTTTCAGCCAGCCCTTCCGGCTCAGCGCGGGCCATCCGGTTCAGCGCAGGCCGTAGCCAGCTTGAGCGCAGATGCATCGCGTAGCTGGCCGGGGTGGCAGGCCCGAGGGCCGATGCATCGCGGCTCACTCAGCGGGACCCACCGCCCTGCGTCATTCAAACCAGGTCATTCAAACCAGGTCATTCAAACCAGGTCATTCAAACCAGGTCATTCAAACCAGGTCATTCAAACCAGGGCTGGGCGGTCCCCCCAATGCTGATCAGTTAGTGGTCAAGCATGTGAAGATGCTTGATTATTCCAGCTGAGAGGATCAGGGTGAAGCGATCTCTGAACGAGGAGGTCAGATGCAGAATCTACAGCAGGCCCTTGGAATGCTCGGTGCGTATGTACCGCCAGTGGACCGATTGGCTAAGACGTTGCCGAGCCAGTGGATCGAGCAGGCGCTACACGATACCGGCGTGGTGACGGTACGTCGACGAAGGCTGCCGATGCCGCGGGTGGTGTGGTTGGTCATCGGTATGGCGCTGATGCGCCAGCGTTCGATCAAGGACGTGGTCCAAAAGTTAGACTTAGCACGGGCCGGCTCGGAGCGAGCGGTCCGTGCGTCACGAGCGGTCGCGGCCAGCGCAACAAGTCAGGCACGAGGACAGCTTGGTTATGAGCCGATGAAGTGGTTGATGCAAAAGACGGGTTCGGTGTGGACGCAGCAAGCAGCCAAGGCCAACCTTTGGCAGGGACTGAGCGTGCTTGCAATGGATGGGACGCTTTTGCATCTATGGGATAGCGGGGAAAATCGGGAGCATTTTAGACGAGCAAGCGGCGGCGGCCTCGAAGGGGGCTATCCCCTGGCCCGCCTGGTGACGGTGTGTTCGGTGCGTACGCACCTGACATTGGATGCTCAGATAGGAGGCTACCACGACTCGGAGCACGCGCTGCTGCGGCCGCTTATCGACCAACTGCCGCAAGATTCGGTGACCATCCTAGACAAAAACTTTCATGCAGTTCCGTTTCTATGGCGATTCAGTCGTCTGACGGGGCAGCGACACTTTCTGCTTCCCGCCAAAAGAAATGCGGTGGGCACGATTGTCGAGACGCACGCGAAAAACGACTATATCATCGAGCTGAACGTGTCGGCTGCCAGTCGTAAGAAGTACCCTGAGCTGCCGGCGGCCTTGCGCTTGCGTGCAGTGTGGTTTCGTCATCCCAAGACGGGACGCAAAAGCTGGCTATTGACCAGCCTAATAGACCGCAAGGCCTATCCTCGCCTTTCGCTGGTCAACCTCTACCGAGAGCGGTGGGCCTTATCAACTAGAAGCACGGTGAGTTGGGTTACGATGAGTTGAAAACTCACATGCTCGATTCACAAACCACGCTACGAAGCAAAACAGTCCAAGGCGTCTACCGGGAGTTATGGGGCTGTTTGCTGGCGCACAACCTCGTACGCTGGATGATGTTTCAGGTCGCTACCGCCCACAAGCTGTCGCCGCTTCGACTGAGTTTTGTCATGAGTCTGAGGTTGATCGTAGATGCGTGGATGACCTGCGCGATAGCAGCCCCAGCTACGATCCCCAAAACCTTACAACGACTAGCCGATGACATGGCTTTGGTTCTGTTGCCAAAACGAAAAAAGCAACGCTCTTACCCTCGGGTCATCAAACTCAAGCCTTCCAAATATCCCAAAAAAAGGGCCAAAACATCCTCGTCGGGCCTTAAGTGAACAGCATTGGGGCCATCAGTCGTAATGCTGGGTCGCAGCGCAAGTAGCATCAGTCGGGAACTCAAGAAGAACGAAGTGGGCATGTTTGGTTCAAAAAGCTATCGCGCCAAGCACGCTCACTGCAACGCTATAGAGCGACGCCAGAGGCAGCTTACGCAAAGAACTCATCGCGTGCCTTCGCCGCAAGCACGCGGTGAGAAAACCTAGACATCGAGGCATTCGTCCAGGCCAGGGCAAGCTGCAAGAGATGGTGAGTATCCACCAAAAACCTGCTGGAATAGCGGACAAACTCATTCCGGGCCATTGGGAAGGCGACCTCATCAAGGGACAGAAAAATCGCAGCTCGGTGGGGACTTTGGTCGA
This sequence comes from Polyangiales bacterium, assembly GCA_965214225.1. Lineage (GTDB taxonomy): Bacteria > Myxococcota_A > Polyangia > Polyangiales > CBDCBC01 > CBDCBC01. The sequence continues at coordinate 2,379,217 of OZ243942.1, forward strand.
ACGCCACACCCGTTTTGTCCTGCTTTGCAAGATGGACGATGCCTCCGCCTCAAGTGCCCTTGAAGCATTTACGGCGCAGCTGAATCGAGTTCACCCGTCGATGCGTCAAACGCTGACCTACGACCAAGGCGGTGAGATGGCCAAGCACAAGGAGCTGACCGAGCGGACCGGCATGCAGGTCTACTTTGCTGACCCGCACAGTCCTTGGCAAAAGGGGGCGCAGACTTCTCGTCGCTACGCTCCTGCGATGCTGGAAAACACCAACGGCCTGCTCAGACAGTTTCTTCCTAAGGGCACCGACCTGAGTGGTTACTCCCAAGCCGAGCTTGATGACATCGCGTTATTGCTCAACACGCGCCCCAGAAAATCACTCGATTTCAAGATGCCCATCGAAGCCTACGCCAAGGCGCAACACGACCCAGACCTTATTCGGTTTTTCAAACACCACCCAAAGTTTCTAGAAATCGAGAAAACAACTCCTGTTGCACTTGATTCTTGAATCTACCCGCGCAATTCCCGCGCAATCCAGTCTAGGCTATGGCTTAAATTGTGCATGCGCAATGGCATGGCTTGGAGTTCTTCTCCGAGGATGGAGCTGATATGAAGCAAACGACCACAAAGCGCGTGAAAAGGAACTCTGTCTGGGGTGCACGACGACCTCGGGTGAGGTCATCGGTGTCGTGTCCTTTGTTCTTATTATCGGCTTTATGCGTTATGACTTCGGCCGCAGCGTGCGCGAGCGACGGCGAGCCGGTCGACGGGGCGCAAACCCATGGTATTGCAGCAGACTGCTCTGGCGCAGGAGTTGACGACCTCGATGACATCCTGGAGGAGGAGGTGCCACCGCCTGAGTGGATGACAACAAGATGGAAGAAATCAAGGTGGTTACATCCGATTGTTAGCAGCGGCACCCAATGGAAGGCGACGCCCTCCGAGTACGCCGCAGATGACATAATCGCCTTTTCGGTTCCGCTGATCGATGGCCTATTTCGCCATTCAATCAGGATTACGGCAGTGGTGGGTAGTACGACGCTCTACGTCACCAGTACACTTCGGTCGGTAACGCGAGAGGGTGAGCTCAGGGTGCTGCGTGAAGACATAGAAGAAGCGCGTACAAAGCTCGATAGAGTAGAGAGATATCTTCAGAATGACAGGGCGCGCTGGGCCTCGTTACTTCCTGCGAGGCAGATGGAGTTTTACCAGGAATACTTGACGAATAGGGAATACGCACAATCAAAAGTTCAAGCCATGTCTTCAGAGCAGTACGACGCTTTCATGCGCAGGCGGAACACTGTGCTCCGGGAGCGACAACGCCAGTACCGTGAGAATATGGCCGAGTGGCAGGCTCGTCTTGGTCAGATCCAGAGCACGGATAGCCGTCCAACCGTCACGCACTTCAACACAATACCTCAAGAAGTTCAGCTCGAACTGGTCTACCGGTTCGCATCCACAGCAAAAATGTTCGGTCTGCAGGAGATTCAGATAGCAGTTCCAGGCTTCGAACCTGCAAGCTACAACGTGCAAGACATCATCAGTGCTTACAACCAAGCGAACCCGTAGGGCTAGATGTTGCCGCGAACTCATGCGAAACGAAAAAAGAAAGAAGGCGTTCTTAGGTTGATAAGAAGGTGAGACTGGAGTGGCGCGGAAAAAGTGGACAGCCTAAGAAAGGGAGAGGAGTCCACGAATGGGAAATAGAAAGTATAGCGAAGAGTTCAAGTGGGAAGCGGTGAGGCTGTCAGAAGAACTGACCTTGCCCCCGAAATGCGGACCACGCAGTTCTGCCACTTTCTGTGGGTTGGAGTTCATCGTTTTTTCGCAATCCTGCGGATGGGTTTGCCCGAGCGCAGAATGCCGATAACCCAAAGTCCGAGCTGATACGCCGAACCGAATGATGCTTACTTTGCTCCTTGAAATAAAGGCGGTCCGGTGACGCTTGGAACCCCCGACGGCACTTCGGGCAGGTAGTCATCTTGGACTTTTAATGCACCGCCTCGTATCCCTGCCGCGGTCGTACGTACAAAAGAATTGACGTACGTACGTTTGTGAGCGATGCTTTTACTATGGGTCGCGATCTAAGCGCTTCGGAGCTGAGGCAAAACATTTATCGTATCTTGGACTACGTATTGGAGACGAATGAACCTGTCGTGATCGACCGCAAGGGGCGTAAGCTTCGCATCGTTGCGGCCGAGCAATCCAATCGGATCCAACGTATTATTCAAGCCGAGCTTCCTGCTTACGTAGCTGCAAATCCTGAGGAGCTGGTTCATCTCGACTGGTCATCCGAATGGACACCATGAACGGCAAGCGGTGACGTTTCTAGATACACACGTGGTGGTTTGGCTCTTCAACAAAAATCTCGAACTATTGTCTCCTTCAGCCACTGCGCACATCGAAGCGGACGAACTGATGATCTCCCCGATGGTCCTGCTGGAAATGCAGTACCTCTTCGAGATCAAGCGTGTGCACCTACCAGCCCAACAGGTACTTGACGCAATGCATCGCTTGATCGGCGTTTCACTTTCTAACACAGGGTTTGCCGGAGTGGTTTCCCAAGCGCTTGAAGCGAACTGGACACGAGATCCCTTTGACCGATTGATTGTGGCTCATGCCAAGGCCGCAGATGCCCCATTGATCAGCCGCGACGAACATATCCAGGCAAACTACCAAAGAGTGATTTGGTAGCGTGGCACTTTGGCCCAGATCAATTCGATAGGACGGTGGCCCCGTGGAGAAGAGGTTACCATAGGCTAGAGAGGCGAGCCCTCTAACTCGCCCGCGTCTCTTGTTGAATCTCCTGCTTCAGATAGGTGCCCACGTAAGCCGTGAGCAGGTCGACGGCGGGTCATCAAACTCAAGCCTTCCAAATATCCCAAAAAACAGGGCCAAAACATCCTCGTCGGGCCTTAAGTGAACAGCATTGGCGGTCCCCCCGAATGCGTTCGCTCGCGATGCATTGGCCCCAGAGCCTCTGCCTTATCTGTTGGCTTGAGCGTCGATTATACCTCCGCCAGGCGAGCGAATTTTCTGGCGCGCGCTAAGTTCCAGGTGTGGAGGAGCTTGAGAGTAAGCTTGCGGCGTTGCCGAAACAGCCCGGGGTTTACATCTTCCGTGGTTCGGGTTCGGAAGCTCTGTATGTCGGGAAAGCGCGCAACTTGCGCTCGCGCGTGCGCAGCTACTTTCAAGACTCGCGCTCGGACCGTCGCTACTTCATTGAGCTTCTGGCAAAAGAGCTAACGGACATTGAGAATGTTGTGGTCGCCAACGAAAAAGAAGCGGCCATTCTCGAGAACCAACTGATCAAAGAGCTCCGTCCGCGCCACAACTTTAAGCTGCGCGATGACAAGGAATACCTTTCGCTGCGTCTCGACCCGCGGGCGGAATGGCCGCGGCTTCAAGCGGTGCGGCGCCCAAAGAAAGACAGGGCGTGGTACTTCGGCCCGTACCACTCCTCGACTGACGCTCGCAAGACGCTGAGGCTAGTTAACCGCCACTTCAAGTTGCGAACGTGCACTGACGCAGAGTTCAAACGCCGTCAGCGCCCGTGCTTGCAATACCAAATCAAGCGCTGCCCCGGCCCCTGTGTGCTTGATGTGGATCCGGAGCACTACCGCCAACAGGTGCGCCACGTTAAGCTCTTCCTGAGTGGCCGACACGACACGTTGGTTGAGGAGCTCGGCGAGACGATGAGGGGGCACGCCGAATCCATGAACTACGAGCGTGCTGCACACGTGCGCGATCAGATGCGTTCGATCGAGCGGGTGCGGGAGACACAGCACGTGGCAAGTAGCGGGGGAGGCGATAGGGACGTGCTTGGACTCCACCGCGAAGGTGAAAGTGTGGAGTTGGTGGTGATGCAGGTGAGGCAAGGGCGGATTAACTTCATTCACACGTTGCCGCTTGAGCGCGTCGCAGTGCCGGACGATGAGCTGCTGGCTCAGTTTCTCGCGCAGCACTACGACCAGCACCACGCTCCGCCGGAGATCATTTTGCCGATGAACATCGAAGCTGAAGAGGGCTTGGCTGATTTGCTTACCGCCTCAGCTGAACGACGTGTGCGCATCAATGTTCCGCAGCGTGGCGCGAAGGTGGCGCTTGTTAAGCTGGCGCATCAGAACGCGGTGCAATCGTATAAGGAGCGGCTGGCCAGTCGTGATGCGGCTTCTGTGCGGCTAACCGAACTGCAGCAGCTCCTCTCCCTGCCACGGATCCCACGCGTCATCGAGTGCGTCGACATCTCGCATCACGCTGGAAAAGACACAGTGGGTGCCGTGGTTGCTTTGGAAGACGGAACACCCGCCTCCTCGCGGACGCGAACTTTCAAAGTTAAAGCGGCCAACGCTGGAGACGACTACGGCGCGATGTATGAGGTGCTCTCACGACGATTTTTCCGCAGCACACGAGGTGCAGAGTGGGCCCTGCCAGACCTTCTGGTTGTCGACGGAGGTAAGGGGCAGCTCAACACCGCGCTCACCGCGCTAAGCGACCTTCAAATCGAGGGACTGTGCGTTGTGGCCTTGGCCAAGGAGCGGCAGTATCTGGATAAACCCGACCTGGTGGACCGCGCGTACCTACCTGGTCGAGCGAATCCGATTGAGCTCAGCCGCCACACCCAGCCGTTGCGCCTGCTGAGTCTGATTCGAGATGAAGCGCATCGCGTGTCCAATCGCTTTCGAGTCCAGCTCGGAAGGCGCCGCACCTTTACCAACCCGCTGCATAACGTGGCAGGTGTGGGGCCGCGAACGCGTCAGAAGTTGTTGAGTTCGTTGGGATCGCTGCGCGCCATCGAACAGGCAAGCATAGAAGAGCTGCGCGCAGCCGGCATTACAGACGCGCAGGCGCGTGCCGTAGCGCAGGCTCTTGGTAAACAAGCGCCAAGTGAAGGGGACGTTGAGCAGCGTGCAGTAGAGCATGCCTTCGAGGACGATGAAAGCACCGACTCAGAGCCGCGTGGGTGACATGACGCGTTTGACTAGAATCGATTCTTAAGTCACTGGCAGTGAACTAATGGCTGATAGGCAGAAGCTACTATGACCATCTCTTCACTCGAAGGCTGTCTCCAAACCCTTTGGCATGACTACACCGCCATCACGCCCATGGCAGACACGGTTCACACGCTCCTTCGTGAGGAGCGCGGGGAGAAGTTTCGCAACGATCATATCGCGCTGCGCACCTACGCTCTTCCTGGGATGGGCGTTGAGCAACTTGCTCAGCCGTTTCTCAACTGGGGCTACAAGAGCACCGGAGAGTACCGGTTCGAGCAAAAGCGCCTCTTTGCGAAGAGCTTTAGTCACAAGAGTGGCGAGCATCCGCGCGTCTTCATCTCGGAACTGTGTGTGGACCAGTTTCCGATTCATTTCCAGGCGATGCTAAAGGAGCTTATCGGCGAGCCTCCACTTGTAGATACCCCTCCCCCTGTAAATGACCCTCCCCCTGTAAATGACCCTCCCCCTGTAAATGACCCTCCCCCTGTAAATAACTCGGAGCAGCAGGGCGCCACGGAGCAGTCGCCTGGGCTTGTGCTGTTAGAGCGTCAGCGGTGGTGGGCGTCGGTCTCGTGGGAGCGTTATCGAGAGCTCCTAGAGCATTCGGAGTATGCAGCGTGGGTCGCTGCGTTTGGCATCCGTGCCAACCACTTCACCGTGCACGTCAATGATTTAAGCACGTTTGGCGGGATCGACGCGCTTGTTGATTTCCTGCTCTCTCGAGGTTTTACCCTGAATGGCGAGCCACCCTACGTACAAGGCAGCCCTTCGGTGCTGCTTGAGCAGAGCTCTGTTGTCGCCTCCCCCATTCGTTGGGAGTTTGCGGAGGGGCGGCAGGAATTGATCCCGAGCTGCTACTACGAGTTTGCTTACCGCCACGTTGATCCCTCGACCGGAGAGCTCTACGACGGTTTCGTCGAAAAGAGCGCCGACAAGATCTTTGAGTCCACCGATGCGAAGCGCTGAGCTCGGCTTCTACCGCGCGGAGGTGGATGTGCGCACGGAGGGGCGTGGCACCTACGAGCTGACCAACCACGTGCAAAGTAAATTGGGGACAACCGGCATCGTCGATGGCATTTGCAATCTTTTCATTCACCACACAAGCGCCTCGCTGATGATCACGGAGAATGCCGACCCCGCCGTGCTACGTGACCTAGAGCGGTGGGTGAGTCGTCTGGTCCCAGACGGCGATGCCCTTTTTGAGCATCGCGCAGAAGGCCCTGACGACATGCCGGCCCACGTACGCACACTTCTCACGCAGACTTCGCTCACCATTCCCGTGGTCAAAGGTGAACTTGCTCTTGGCACGTGGCAGGGGATCTATGTGTGGGAGCATCGGACTTCGCCGCACCGTCGTCGCGTCTCGCTCTCGTGCTTTGGAACTTCCTCCTAAAGCGGCGGTAGGGCTCTAGCCAATGCCTCTTGTGCCTGACGAGAAGAGGGGTGAAAGAACTGTGGTGTGGAAACAGTTCTTTCGGCTCACCTTCCTCAACGTACTGACCACCCTGACCACTCCCTTGGCCGGCCTGGTGGATCTGGCGATGCTGGGCCATCTCGACCATGTCAGACACCTGGCCGGCGTGGCACTTGCTGCAGTCATCTTCGACGTTCTTTACTGGGGCTTTGGCTTCCTGCGTATGGGCACGACCGCCCTGACGGCGAGGGCGGTAGGGCGGCTTGCAGGTGCTTCGAAGTCCGGTGGCACAGGTGTTTCGAACCCCAGCGGTACAGGGGTGATGACTTCTGCATTTGCGGGCGTGCCTTCGGCTCCATCGACTCAAGCTGCTCCATCGACTCAGCAAGCGATGGAGGATGTACGTTTGGTGCTCACGCGCGCGGTCGTGCTAGGTGCCATGGTGGGACTCGTCTTTGTCGCTTTGCGCCCGATCATCGACCAGGTGGCTTTCGCGCTTCTAGCGGGAACCTCTGAGGTGGAGAGAGCGGGCAGCGCGTACTTCAAGGCGCGCATCCTCGGTGCTCCCGCAGCACTTACGAACATGGCCATCTTAGGATGGTACGTTGGCCGCGGACGAAGCGGAACCGCGCTGCTCCTCACCTTGTTGGCCAACCTCACCAACGTGGTGCTCAACTACATTTTCATTGTACGGCTAGGCTGGGCATCTGCGGGTGCCGGACTGGCGACGATGGCTGGACAGTACCTCATGATGCTTGCGGGTGCGGCAGCTATTGCGCGTGAGGGGATGTGGTCATCACCTCTCCGTGCCTTTCGCGTCGCGGGTCTTGCGCAATTTTTCTCCTTCAACCGCGACGTGCTTATCCGCACGGTGTTGTTGATTGCCGCCTTTACCCACTTTACCAACGAAAGCGCCCGGATGGGTGATGTGACGCTTGCGGCCAATGTCATGCTGATCAAGTACTTCTCGCTTGCAGCCTACCTGGTGGATGGGGCCGCCCTGGCTGTTGAAGCCATGCTGGGCCACCTCACGCATGACCGCGCACAGCGCCATCACGTGCTCAGGCTCGCCTTCTTGACGGGCGGCCTCAGCGCATCCGTTTTCCTCCTTGCGCTCAACCTCACGCCGCATCGCACACTCGGACTCCTCACCCATCACCAGCACGTAGTAGAGCGGGCCGTTGCCTACCTGGGTTGGATGACCCCTTCGCTTCTGGCGGGATCCATGGCGTTTATTCTAGACGGTGTGTTTCTTGGATTGACGGCCGGTCGCGTTCTTCGAGTGAGCGCGATGGTCAGCTTTGGCTGTTACGTACCAGCGGCATTCCTCGCGCACGTGCAGCGGGATAACAACATGCTTTGGTTGGCCTTTGCGCTGTTTATGGTAGGGCGAGCAGGAACGCTCGGCTTTGCGCTTTGGCAAAGAGAGCGTGCGTCGTAGGCCCAGCCCGACTGCATCATTCCGGGAAATGGCAAGGGCAAAAGCAGCTGCGCGACGTTGCATAAGACGCGCAAGGAAGGGTTGACCGTAGATGAGTGACGAACAGCCAGTTTGGGGAGGGGTTGAAGGAGGCGGAACAAAGTTTGTTGCCGTGGTGTGCAACCACCAGCGGGACGTGCTTGCCGAAGTGACGCTTCCCACGCAAGCTCCTAGCGAGACGCTACGATCCGTCGCTGAGTTCTTTCTGCCGTGGCAGACGCGTCTTCGCGGCGTCGGTGTCGGTATGTTCGGACCTCTTGACGTGACTGGCGAGTCCGGCGCTGCTCCTGGAACAACACTTCTGACGCCAAAAGCTGGGTGGGATGATGTGCCAGTGGGTCAGGCGCTCCGGGAAGCTCTCGACGTACCTGTGGCGGTAGATACCGATGTGAATGCTGCTGCTTTGGCAGAGTGGCGGTGGGGTGCGGGACAGGGGTGCGAGACTGTGATCTACGTCACGGTGGGCACGGGGCTTGGCGTTGGCATCGTCCTAGGCGGCCGGCCGCATCACGGTCGTCTTCATCCCGAAGGGGGGCACATACCTGTGCCGCGGGCGCGCGATAATAGGGGAGGTAACGACAGCTTCGAGGGCGTGTGCCGCTTCCACAAAGATTGTTTGGAAGGCATGGCATCGGGCACAGCGTTTGACCAACGCCTTGGATCACACGCAAGCGCGGTGCCGCAAGATCAGGTGGCCTGGCAGTATGAGGCACACTACCTCGGCCATCTCTCTTCAACGCTCATGCTTCTTTTGGCGCCTCATCGCATCATCTTTGGGGGCGGCTTGATGCAGGTGGATTGGCTCCTAACGGAGGTGCAAAGGGCAACCAAAGAGACCCTAGCGAACTACCCGATGCCCTCGTTCGCAGATAGCGTGGACGAGGTGATTGTGCCTGCGGGTCTGGGCTCGCGCGCGGGTGCATTCGGCGGGATCTTCCTGGCAGGTCTCGGAAGTATGGGCGCGTAGACGCTGACCCGCAGCAACGGAGTCACCACCTCGCAGCAACGGAGTCACTGCTTCTGGAGCGCGACGTTGTCAAGGTCGCTTCATCAAGTCTCAACGGTTGCTTTGTAAAGGCGAATTTACAACGTCATCTGCGTGGAGCCGCTGTGTAAAGGTTACCTTACAGGGGCCGCTTTGCGGGGATACGCTACCTGAAGCTAAAAGCGGCCTAGCGCAGGTTTCTTCATAGGAGTCGCCTTGTAAAGGTTGCTTTACAGAGGCCTGCTCTACAGGGGTGACCTGAAGCCGAAGAAGCTCATCTGCCACACCACCCACAGCGGACACGGCGACGAACCAGAGTCAGCTTCGCCGGCTAGCGGTTGCTTCGCTTGCGGTAGAAGACACGCACCGGAGCGCCGCGGAAGCCCAGGCGTCCCCTAAGCTGGTTCTCTACGTACTTCCGATAGGTCGCGTGGAGGTAACGCGGATCGGTGACCTTGGCTACGAAGGTTGGAGGTGCCACGCGCACCTGCGTCAGATAGAAGATTTTGACTGGCCGCCCGTGTGCGGTGGGTGGTGGATGCCGTGCAAGCACCTCCTCAAAGAAGCGGTTGAGCTCCGAGGTGGTGACGCGGCGCTTTCTCTCAACTGCGCATTCTTCAATTGTTTGCAGAAGAAGCGGCACATTTTTTTGGGTCTTGGCGCTGATGCGCACAATCGGAGCCCAGGGAATAAAGTAAAGTGTATCGTTGAGCCGCCGAACTGCCTTCTTCTTCCCTTCAGCATCGAGCGCATCCCACTTGTTCATCGCAATGACGACGCTGCGTCCCCGATCAACGGCGAGATTGGCGAGCTTGGCATCTTGATCAGCGGCGCCCGTTGTTGCGTCGATCAAGAGCACCAAGAGATCGCTGCGCTCCATGGCGCGTATAGCGCGCAAGACGGCGAGGGCCTCCAAGCCGTTCTGCGGAACCGAGCTACGGCGCCGGATGCCTGCCGTGTCGGTGAGAATCCAGCGCTTGTCGTTCCATTTGAGCAAGGTGTCGACGCTATCGACCGTGGTGCCGGGTCGGTCGCCGGTGACCTGCCGCTCTTCACCGAGGAGCCGGTTGACCAAGGAAGACTTGCCCGCATTGGGGCGCCCCACCACCGCAACACGCAGGTCGGCTTCTTGCAAATCTTCGGCAACGAAGCGGGCAGGAGGAAGCGCTGTCAGCAACGCTTCCTCCAGATCACCCATGCCGACGCCATGAAGGGCGGAGATGGGGATCAGCCGGTCGATGCCGAGTCGGTAGAGCTCAGTCGCTGCTATCTCTCGTCTAGGTGAATCGGCCTTGTTTGCGCAGAAGACAACTGGCTTCCCGCTTCTCCTAAGCAGCGCAACGGCTTCCGCGTCCGCTTCAAGCGGTGGTTCGGTGGCGTCAAATGTACACAAAACCACGTCGGCCTCGCTCAGTGCAAGATGCACTTGCCTCGCGATGCCCGGCTGCAGAGGGTCGTCACTGGCCGGATCAAATCCGCCTGTGTCGATAAGCGTGACCAGGCGGTTCTCTAGCAGGGTTTGCGCGTAGTGTCGGTCGCGGGTGACGCCGGGAGTGTCTTCAACTACCGCTTGTCGCTTGCCGGCCAACCGATTGAAGAGTGTGCTCTTGCCAACATTAGGACGACCCACGACGGCAATCAACGGCGGCAGCTCCCGCGAGACGGGTTGTTCAGAGAAGGTCGCTGCTGATTCAGCTTCGGCTGTGTCTGCTGATTCAGCTTCGGCTGTCACTGCGGGTGCTTGATCCATGCAAGCGTACCTTAGCTGAGCGACGGCAAGGGTTCGCCAAGCTCGCTTAGCAGCTCCTTTGCCTGAGAAGCGTGGTTGACCCACCCGGGGGCCACACGGACCCACAGTCGAAGCATCACCTTGTGACCGAAAAGCTCTTCAAGTGAGAGGCGTGCTTGCATGCCAACCTCCTTGAGGCGAGTTCCGGCCTTGCCCACCACGATGCCCTTGTGTGCTTCACGTTCGACGGTTATCAGAGCATCCACCTCAGTTAGCTTATCTGATTCTTCGAAACGTTCAATGGTCACCGCTAAGCGGTGAGGAACCTCATTCCGCGTGTGGCATAGGAGCGCTTCACGCACAAACTCTGCGGCAAAAAACCGCATCGGGCGGTCCGTTAGAACGTCTTCGTCGACCGGGGAGCCTTGTGGAAGCAGCTTGCTAACGCAGCCGATAAGGGAATCCAAGTTTACCTTCTTGAGCGCTGAAAGAGGCACGACCTCTGTGTACGCGCCGAGTTGATCGAGCGCCGCGAGTTGGGGGATCAAGCGCGTCTTGTCCTTGAGCTTATCCACCTTGGTCAGGGCGCACACCGTGGGGACACCGCGCTGCTTAAGCAACGCTGTAATCGCCTGCTCTTCGCGGGCGATGCCGTGCAGTGGCAGCGGCGCTTCGAGCAACAAGAGAGCCGCGTCGACGCCATCCAGTGCTGAACGGGTCTCCGCATGGATCAGACGGCCTAGCGCATCCGTGGGTGCAGTGAACCCGGGGGTGTCGACCCACGCGATGTGCATATCGCGTCGGTGCGTAAAGCCCACCAGACATGTGCGCGTGGTGTTCCTAGTCGCAGAGGTAATGGCAAGCTTTTGCCCGACGAGCGCATTCAGCAGGGTTGACTTGCCTACGTTCGGACGACCGAAAATCGCGCAGCGTCCGACGCGCGCCGTCTGCGGGTGGCTCATGCGTCAAGAGTAGCATTCTTTTAGGGTGCCGCTCTGTGTGCCGCTCTGTGTGCCGCTCTGTGTGCCGCTCTGTGTGCCGCTCTGTGTGCCGCTCTGTGTGCCGCTCTGTGTGCCGCTCTGTGTGCCGCTCTGTGTGCCGCTCTGTGTGCGGTTTTGATCAGGCTGCAATACACATGGTGAGCCCGTGCTGTGGCTTTCGAATCGTGTGGATAAAGTTTTCTTTATCCACACCTTGCCTGGTAACCTACGGCTCCAAAGCCTGGTGCCTTCTGTTTAGGCTGCTGCAAAGACCGCAGACTATTTAGGCTGCTGCAAAGACCGCAGGCGATGCGGCGTGAGACTGCGGGTGGAGTGATCACGATGTTCCTAGATCCAACAACAGACGCAACTTCGCCGGATTCGCTGCCCTCGCAGGCCCTGGCGGGGCACTACCGCTACCTTCGCTGCCTGGGTGCTGGAGGCATGTCCAGTGTGTACCTCGTGCGCTGCCTTCGCACCCACTCCTTGCTTGCTGCTAAAGTCCTAAAGCAGGAGTGGATGGGGCAGACAGAACAAGAAGATCGCTTCGTGCGTGAGGTGGGGGCCGTGGCGCGGGTCGTGCACGAGAACGTGGTGACCATTTATGACTCCGGGCGCACCGACGATGGCACGCTGTACCTCATCATGGAGTACGTGCCTGGCGAACCCCTCTACCGCCTTATCGGGCGAGGTATGCTCTCTTCCGCCTTCGCAACGGACATCGGCATCCAAATCGCTTCGGCACTCAGCAGCGTACACGACGTGGGCGTGGTGCACCGGGATCTCAAGCCGGACAACGTGCTGTTGATGAAGTCGGCCGGTGGAAAGACCTTGGTGAAGGTCGTTGACTTCGGCATAGCGAAGATTCTTGATGCGCCTCCTTTGACTGCAAGCCAGCACATCTTTGGAACGCCGGGCTACATCGCTCCCGAGTACATCCAGTCTGTGCACATCGATGGCCGCGCCGACATTTATTCCCTAGGGGTCATCCTCTACGAGATGATCACTGGGAGTCTTCCATTTGATTACGAGTATCCGGCCGATCTGCTGGCCAAGCATCTGCAAGAGAAACCTCAGCCACCGAGCGAACGCACCGCCAACGTGGATGCTGACTTGGAGCGTATCATCATGCGCTGTTTGGAGAAGAACCCCGCGAACCGCTATGGGTCGGCAGGCGCTTTGATTGAGGAGCTGCGAGATGTGCAAGTGCGGCTTGCGCAAGGCGGTCATCGACTAGAGGCTTCCAGGGTGCGAGCGACGCTGCCGGGCGTGCCAATCTACCGCACGTGCCTTTCGGCGCGTGCAGACGAGGAGCGCCGAGCCGGAACCGGCGCCGTCACGCGACGCGATGTGAGACGAAGTCCTGGATCCGAGGTTCCGACCTTGGCTTACGTGCGGCCCACCAGCGCCAAGTACCGCGAACCCCGCACCCTCAAACGCTACTAAGTAAGGTAACCGGTCAGTGGCTCTCCGACCAGGAAAGGACGCTTCCCGAGGAGGTTGTGCATTCGGCTCTGTGTCTTAGCGAGATTGTGTCTTAGCGAGATTGTGTCTTAGCGAGATTGTGTCTTAGCGAGATTGTGTCTTAGCGAGATTGTGTCTTAGCGAGATTGTGTCTTAGCGAGGTGCTATGTCCTCAAACCCCACCCTCACGAGCGCCTTATGGCGAAGCTCGGTTGGATCCGGCGTACACCGTCTGAACGGCCTGAGGGAGTGCTGCTGCGTTGCTTCCGCCGGCTTGTGCGAAGTCAGGTCGGCCGCCGCCGCCGCCGCCGACTAGGGCCGCGGCCTGCTTGATGATCTCGCCAGCGTGAAAGGAGCCAGTGACTTCTTTGGATACCGCACACGCCAACGAGACTTTCCCGGAGCTAAGCGCCGCTCCAAGCAAGATCACCGCAGGGGAGTGACGATCACGCAGTTGCTCTGCCAACTCGCGAAGCGCCTTTGGCTCGGCACCCTCAACGGTGGAGCCAAGTAGGAAAACTCCATCCACCTTCCTGCCTTGCGTAGCCGGATCAACCGCTTCTTCGGCAAGCTTCCTTTGCGAAGCTTCCAGCTTTTTCGTTAGGCCACGATGGTCCTCCACTAGCCGGTTCACGCGGTCGACGAGGCGATCCGGAGAGGTCTTTAAAGCCGAGCAGGCATCCGCAAGAGCGTTGAAGCTTGCTCTGGCATGTGCATATGCGGCGCGGCCCGTAACGGCTTCGATGCGGCGTATACCGGCCGCGACGCCGCTGTCAGAGAGCACCCGGAAGTACCCCAAGTCACCCGTACGGCGGGCGTGAAGACCTCCGCAGAGCTCGATGGAATCGTCGGTCATCGTGAGCATGCGCACAACGTCGCCGTACTTCTCTTCAAAGAGACCCATGGCGCCTCTTCTTTTGGCTTCTGCATAGCTCATCACTTCCGTCTGAATAGGCGCGTTGGCCACGATCTTCTCGAGGACGCGCTCCTCAATGCGCTGCACCTGGTCGGCTGTCAGCGGCTCGGCGTGGCTGTAATCGAAACGGAGACGTTCTGCCTCAACGCGCGAGCCCTTCTGCACAGCGTGAGGGCCAAGTTCAGTGCGCAGTGCATAATGCAACAAATGCGTCGCGCTGTGGTGGCGGCGGATCCCTTCCCTTCGCGTTTCATCAACAGTGGCTACAGCCGACGCGCGGGTCGATAGCGTTCCCTTTCGCACCCTTCCATGGTGAAGAACGAGGCCGTCCAGTGGGCGCTGAGTATCGAAGACCTCAAACTCACCCGATTCCGTGCAGATCAGGCCTAGATCCCCAACCTGGCCTCCCGCTTCGGAGTAGAAAGGTGTTTCTGTCAGCACGAGTTCGCCTTCGCTTCCTTCGTTGAGTTGTTCCGTCTGCTTTGCCTGATGAAGAAGGGCGACGATCTGTGAGCGGCACGTATGGGTATCGTATCCACTGAACGATACCGGCTCTTGAAGTGCCTCGCGCACCTGATGGTGTACATCGCTCACAGCGGCCTGCCCGACCTTCGAGTTGGAGCTCCTGGCGCGTGCCTGCTCGAGCGCGTGTTCAAAGCCTGCCTGATCGACAGAGAACCCCTGCTCTGCGCCGATGACCTCCTGCAGATCGAGCGGAAAGCCGTACGTATCGTAAAGAAGGAAGGCAAACGCGCCGGGGAGCAGTCGACCGCCCTCGGCGCCATGCCCATCATTGACATCCGTCCAATCGTCGAAGTTTGCTAACAGCTCAAGCCCGCGATGCATCGTGCGCCTAAAGCGTTCTTCTTCTTGGCGGCTGATTTGTTCGATCAGCGCGCGTCGCTCCGACAACTCAGGGTAGGCATCTCCAAGCGCGTTCTCCACTTCCAAAACGCACTTGTAAAAGAAGGTGTCGTTTAGCCCTAATCGCTGCCCATGCCGAATCGCCCGGCGCATCACACGACGCAGCACGTAAGGCCGTCCATCGCGATCTGGAAAAACACCTTCGGCGATGAGCATCGCTGCTGTGCGGGCGTGGTCCGCGATGACGCGCATCGAAATATCGTCGGCGCTCTGGCTATGTCGATAGGTCTTGTTTGAGAGCTCTGCGGCGACGCAAATGATCGGCTGCAGAAGCTCCGTGTCGTAGTTGCTGCGAAGGCCCTGACAGATTGCTGTCAACCGCTCAAGTCCGGCTCCGGTGTCAATCGACGGCTTGGGAAGCGGGTTGAGGATGCCGCCCGCGCTGCGCTCGAACTGCATGAACACCAGGTTCCACAACTCGACCCAGCCTCGTCCGCTGCTGTCGGGCTCTTGACCGAAGATGCCAGGATCCGCCTCGCCCTCGCCCAGATAGATATGGATCTCGGAACATGGGCCGCAGGGGCCGGTGTCGCCCATTTGCCAGAAGTTCTCTTTAGCGTCGCAACGGGCGATCCGTGCGTCGGGCAACCCCGCGATTTTCTTCCAGAGCAGAGCTGCGTCGTCATCGGCAGGCGCTTGCGCGTCGCCGGCAAAAATAGAGACCATCAGCCGCGACTTATCCAGGCACAGCTCCTTGGTGACAAACTGCCAAGCGTAAGCGATTGCCGCTTCTTTGAAGTAGTCTCCGAAGGAGAAGTTTCCAAGCATTTCAAAGAATGTGTGATGGCGCGAGGTGACGCCGACATTTTCTAAGTCGTTGTGCTTCCCGCTAATGCGTATGCACTTTTGCGAGGAGCAGGCGCGCTGATAAGGGCGTGTTTCCCGGCCGGTGAACACGTCCTTGAAAGGAACCATTCCCGCGTTGGTGAACATCAGAGTCGGGTCGTTATCTGGCACAAGGGGGCCCGAGGCCACCACCTGATGCTGCTCCCTCTCGAAGAACTCAAGAAACTTCTGCCGAACCTCGCTTGCTTTCAACATGGGCTCTCGCTTGCTTTCAACATGGGCTAGAGCGTAGCGCATATGGATGCGTGGCGGCAGCGTCTAGTTGTAGGAAAAGAACGAGCGCTAAGGAGTAAAGGCCCATCCCAAGCCGAGGCTAAGGCGAATGTAGGTGTCATCTACATCGGCTTGTGGACCGCCATTGACGTCGCCATTCTCGTCGGCAGGAAACAGCTCCCACGGCTCGTTGTTCTCCCAATCCTCCTTATCGGCGCTACATGCCTGGCCCCCCGGCAGTCCGCACCCAGCTTGTCCGTTGAATTTGGTGGTGAAGCGAAACCACTCCAAGCCGAAGGTCCAGAAGGCGTTATTGAAAAGGTATGGAGCGTCTGACTTCAGGTTGACGCCGAGGGAGAATCCGCTTGCTGGTTCGGTGTCTGTTCCCCAGATGCGGTTGGGATCAGGAGGAGCAAGTCCCCCACGAAAGGCGTAGTATGCGCCGAGCTCAAGGTAGCGCGGGACAAGCTCGTACCGTATTTCCAGCCCGAGCTGCAGGTACTGGTAGACTAGAGGAGGAATCACACTGGGGAGTTCGAGGGCGCGCAAGTCGTCCAGGTTGAAGTCAAAGCGGAAGATTCCAATGCCGACTTGAGGCACCAGTTGAAGCGACTGCTCCTCCTCGACAATGTAGAACTTCCCCTTCAGACCGAAGTAAAGCTCGGACTGAGATGTGCCGATAGAGATGCGCTCCTGGTCTGAGCACGGTTCGGCTAAGTTACTTCGTAGCGCGCATCCCTCAGCGCCCAGAAGGAGTGACTGGCGGTAGCTCAGCGCAATGCCCAGCGGCCTGAGCCACGGAAGATCGAACTGCACACCAGGGTAGAACTCCGCTGCCAAGCCGCCTTCCAAGTGGCCTGGAAGCGAACCGGCGTAGTTGCGCTCCTCCCGAAGCTCTTCGTAGTTTGCATTTGCCGTGCGACCACGATCGTAGACCTTGAGCTGACCGACCATCGTGCGGTTGAGCGTTCCGAAAAGGGCTTGCACGTATATCGCCTGCCAACGTGGGTCACGGCCTCGTGGCACGCGCTTCTGCGCAGATTCGCGAGCCTTCGTGTTCCCCTGCTTTTTTCCTTTGGACATCTTCAGCATAAGCTGATCTTCAAAGAGCCAAGGAGAAGCCGCTCTCTTCTTAGAAGAGCTCTTCGGCTGGGAGGGAGAAGATGGATTGCCCGGAGACGGATTGCCCGGTGAAGGACGCGCTTTGGGAGGCTTGGGAGGCGCCTCACCTGGATATCGAGTGGACAGCATGAACGGCAGCACCTTCTTGGTTTCTTGTTTGCCCTTGCGAAGCAGCCCGCTGCTGTTGCGTGCCCTCCAGGTATGGGTGCCGACAACGCGGCTGTCCGCCGCACTTCTTACGGTGAGGGTTGCCTCCCATCGACGACGTCTGCGACGCTCTACCGTTCCTGCGACAAAGGCAGAAATGCGATGCTTCTTTGCAAAGCCGATCCAATCTTTCTCACGCATGGTGCGAACGCGGAAGCGGCGTCGGTATGCACTCAACTCCGATGCATCAACAACCTGATAGCTAATCCCTTTGCGCAGGTGCGACATGACACGCCGCTGAAGTTCTTCGCTATGAGGGCCGAGGAACTGCTCGACAAAGACATACTTGGGTTGCGCTTTCGCCGTATGCGCAAGCAGTAGAACCAGAGGGAGAGAGCCGAGGAAGATGCGACGAATAAAGAACATGACGTGGAGCGCTGCCTCACATCTTCGCTTCAGGTTGCGTGAGGTGACTGGCGCTAAGATCGATCTTTTATACTCTACATCAGTTTGGAGCAGTCGTCCCGTGCCCCTGTTCTTGCGTTGTTGATCCCACATATCCTGTCGCTGCGACCTTGGCTTCATGGCGCAGTGCTTCCGAGACGCAGTGCTTCCAAGACGCAGTGCTTCCGAGACGCAGTGCTTCCGAGACGCAGTGCAACCCTTCTAGCAGCGGCATGCTATGCATGACAGCATGAGCGGAACGACTCCGGCCCTGGTGCTATCTCTGGTGCGCATCAAAGACTTCGCTCTGATTGAGGAGGCTGAAGTCCCTTTCGGTGCAGGGCTCAACGTGCTCACCGGTGAAACGGGCGCTGGGAAGTCGGTGGTGATTTCAGCGATTGAGGTCATCCTCGGCGGCAGAGCATCTGCTGATGTGATCCGCCACGGAGCGGGCGAAGCGGTGATAGAAGCGCTCTTTGACATATCGCTCGATCCTTCTGCCAACTCCGCTTTCGCGGAGGAGCTTGTCCAGCGTGGCGTGGCACTTGATGAACAGCTCATCGTGCGACGGGTCATCAGCCGTGAAGGGCGGGGGCGCTGTTACCTCAACGGCAACTTGATCAATGCGAAGCAGCTGGGCGACGTGGTCGGTTCCTTCGTCGACGTCTCTTCGCAGCATGCTTATCATCAGCTGACGAAAGTGACGAACCATATTTCGCATCTTGATGCCTTTGCAGGAGCATCGTCCGAGTTACGAGACATGAAGGAGGCCTTCGCTGCCCATCAGGAGGTGCAAAGGGAGCTTCGTCACCTCGCCGACACCCAAGCGGGTCATGCAGATAGGCAAGAATGGATTTCATTCCAACTGGAGCGACTCGGGCGGGCCGCGTTGAACGACGTCGACGAGGACACCAAACTTGCCGAGCGCAGGGAGCGGCTGCGTCACGCAGACGAGCTACATCGCGTGGCGAGCGGCGCAGCCGAGGCGCTCTACTCATCGGACGGTGCCGCGTCGGAGACCCTCACGCGTTGGCAGCGCCAGGTCGAGGGCATCACGCGGTTAGACGCCTCGTTGTCTCCCTTGGCGGCAGTGTTGGAGCAGGCAAGGCTTCAGGTGGAAGAGGCTGCGCGGGATTTGGAGGAGTATGCGGGGCGTCTTGAGCTGGATCCAGCGGCTCTGCCTGCTGTTGAGGAGCGGCTGGCGGAGTTGAGCGACGTCAAGCGACGCTTTGGCGGCACGCTAGCGGAGGTCATGGAGCGTGAAGCTGCGCTTGCGGATGAGCTGGCTAGCCTCGACAACCCAGAGGGTCGGCTTGAAGAGGTAAGGGTGAGAGCGGAGGTCGCAGCCAAAGTGGCGCTCGAGAAGGCCGAAGTTCTCGGCCGCAAGCGGATGGCAGCGGCTAAGGCCCTCTCCGAGAAAGTGAGTCAGGAACTGTGCTCACTTGGTATGTCAGCTGCGGCCTTCACGGTCGAAGTGCGGGTTCCGTCAACGCCAGATGTTGCCGCCTTGTCGGCTTCCGGTGTGGACAGTGTGGAGTTTTTGCTGACCCCAAACCGCGGCGAAGCAGCCAAGCCGCTGGCGAAGATAGCAAGCGGCGGCGAGCTCTCGCGCGTGATGCTGGCGATCAAGCGTGTGATGGGCGAGGTCGATCGCCCGGGCCTATTTGTTTTCGACGAAGTGGATGCGGGTGTTGGAGGTGCAGTGGGTGAGATCATCGGGCAGAAGGTGAAGCAGGTCTCGCGCAACCACCAAGTCCTCTGCATCACGCATCTGCCGCAGATCGCCGCGTATGCTGATCGTCACTTTCAGGTGAGCAAGACCGCTTCTGCGGGACGAACGTTGAGCCAGATCAAGTGGCTCGATTCCAGGGAGCAGGTCCTGGACGAACTGGCGCGGATGTTGGGCGGCCTTCGCGTAAGTGAGAAAACCCGCGATGCCGCAGCCGAGCTCTGGAACGGCGCGCAAGAGGAACAGGCCGCTCAACGGAGGAAGAGCGAAATAGGTGTGCGCCGCGCGAGAGCATCCAAGCCAGGCGCGCGAGCAACCTGACGCCGCCGTCAGCTTTAGCTTTAGGCGTGACCGACAAGCGGGTGTTGAGCTTGGAGGAAGGGCATCGATCGGTTCAGACCAGCCGGTAGATGATTGGCAGGGTCACAGAGCGCGTCTTCCAGCGCAGGCTCTTGGGAGGCGCTGGCACCTTGCGGAGCGAACGAAGAAAGCGTGTGGCTGCACGGTCGAGCTTACGGTGCCCGGAAGAGCTCTTGACATGCACAGCTTGTATAACACCGTCAGGGTCGATCACGACCTTGAGCGTTACGGTGCCCTGCAGGCGTTCCCGCCTCGCCCCCACAGGGTAGTGTGCTGCGCGATTGAGCCGGTTGAACAGCAGACCAAGGTAAGCCTGTGTGGCGTGGCGAGAACCAGCGGAAGAGCCAGCGGGAGACACAGCCCCAGCAGGAGAGCCTGTAGGAGACACAGCGCCAGCAGGAGACCCTGTAGGAGACACAGCAGAGTGGCTGCCTTTCCCCGGCGCTCTGCGCGCGGATGAAGCCCTGTCGGTGCCACCTGCTGTCACCACCCTGGTACCACTCTCAGTTGGGCCAGTCTCAGCAGAGACGGCATCCTTGGAGACTGCAGGAGACGGCTTAGTCACTCGAGCTGGCGCCGACTCGTTGATGCGGGCATGGGCCGGCGCATGCCTCTCTGGCTTCACCGCGGGCACAACGTCTTCTTCTATAGAAGAACCCTTTTCCTGCTCAGTTAATTCCTGCAGGCCAAGGTTGGCTTCCTCTTGATCCGAAGACGCGCTGCTTGCTGCACCCTCACGGGCTCCTGTAACTATTTGGAAGTCGAGAGGAGGCGCTTTGACGGACGCCACCTGCTCGTCGCTATCGGGAAGTAGTGCCAGGGTGGTAAGCGCCAGAAGATGAAGTCCGACCGACAGAGCAAGGCCGAACCACGGTTGATTGGTGCGTAGGGTTTGCCGCCATCTCTCAGCCGATCGAGGGGGCGCGCCCGCTGCTGGCTGGGCTTGGTCAGCAGCTCTAGCGAGCTCAAACGGAGAGCTGCACACTGCAGCAGAGTCCTGCGGCCCGTTGACCTGTGACTCGTTGACCTGTGACTCGTCGACCTGCCGATTCCAGATCTGCGGGTCAGGGTTCTTCCCACGGGATCGCCATACGTTGGCCGCCGATGTAGAACACGCACCTTCGGCCGGGGCTAATTGCTGAGGCACCGCTCGCTGGGGTGCCAGTTGCTGAGGTGCCACTCGCTGGGGTGCCACCTGCTGGGCCATCGGTTCTCGTACTTCACGCGCCCCTGACCTCTTGACAGAGCTGCATATCGGCGGAAGACACGCCACCCGAGAGGACACTTTTACAGCCGCACGCTGACGTCTCCCAGTTTGGTCCCACGCCCTTTCAACTCCCGCGGACGTCTGCTGAACATCGTTCACTGCGCTGCGGTGACACGGTTCATGCTTCCCTTCGTTGGCGTCGCAGTCCCCTTGGGACTGTTCAGCCGAACAACGAGCTTCTGAGTCAGAGGCTCGCCTCAACGAGTTGCGTGTTTCAAGCATGCTGAGAAATAGAAGCTATGCAGTTCCTGTTGAATATGATTTTCATTATCGCCCGTCGCGGAAGCTTGTCAAGCCGCCTGTCTCTGACAGCACGCGTGGGCTGGAACCGATGGCTGAAATAGTTGCCTTGGCGGGTTTTCTCGTGGCGGCTTTTTTTAACGAGGTTTCTTTTACCGAGCGCTACCCGAGGGCGAGCTTTCGGTACCGCGCCTTGCCACTTCCCTCCGCCTGGGTACCCAGGCGCCGCTTGCGGTCGGCTTCGTAGGACTCGAAGTTCCCGTCAAACCAAGTTACCTGCCCGTCCCCCTCGAAGGCCAGGGTGTGGGTGGCAATCCGGTTGAGAAACCAGCGGTCATGGCTCACCAGTAGAACACACCCTGAGAAACGCTCGAGCGCCGATTCCAGCGAACGTAGTGTGTCGACATCCAGGTCATTGGTCGGCTCATCAAGGATGAGGAAGTTTCCTCCGCTCTTGAGCACCTTGGCCAGATGCACGCGGTTCCGCTCTCCACCAGACAAAATGCCGACCTTCTTTTGCTGATCACTGCCCCGAAAGTTGAACAGCGACACGTAGGCTCGCGACGCCATTTCCTGTTTGCCCAGAGATATCACGTCGGCTCCGCCGGAGATTTCCTCCCAGACATTCTTATCCGAGTTGAGAACGTCTCTGCTCTGGTCTACGTAAGCAAGCTTCACGCTCTCGCCGACGCGCATTGTGCCGCTATCTGGCTCTTCCTGCCCCACGATCATACGGCAAAGTGTTGTCTTCCCCGCGCCATTGGGGCCTACGACGCCTACAATGGCACCTTTGGGAATGCTGAAGTTGAGCCCGTTACACAACGCGCGGTCGTCGAAAGACTTGCTCACATCCTTGGCTTCCACAACGAGGTCGCCCAGTCGAGGTGCGGCAGGTATCTGTATTTCGCTCGGGTCCCGCTTCGCCTGCTTCTCTTCCGTGACCAAGCTCTCATAGGCGGCTAGACGCGCTTTGCTCTTGGCCTGCCTTGCGCGAGGTGACGCGCGGACCCACTCAAGCTCGCTTGCGATTTTGCGTTTTCTGGATTCGTCTTGCTTCTCTTCCTGCGCAAGACGCGTCTCTTTGGCCTCAAGCCAGGCGCTGTAGTTGCCTTCAAAGGGGATGGCGCGGCCGCGGTCGAGTTCCAAAATCCACCGCGCCACGTTATCTAGGAAGTAGCGGTCGTGGGTGACGGCAACGACTGTTCCTGGGTACCGTTCGAGGTGCTGTTCTAGCCAGGAGACGGAGTCCGCATCAAGGTGGTTGGTGGGCTCGTCCAGCAGAAGTAAATCGGGTCGTTGAAGCAGGACCTGGCAGAGCGCTACGCGACGTCGCTCACCACCCGATAGGTTCTCAAGTGAAGCTTCCGTTGGCGGAAGGCAAAGAGCCTCAGTGGCCAACTCCACTGCATGATCTAAGTTCCAGCCATCGCAGGCTTCAATGGCATCTTGGACCTTGCCATGCTCCTCAATCACTTTCGTCATGTCGTTGTCGCTTAGCGACTCACCGAGCTTCATGCTCAGGTCTTCGAAGCGCTGCAGCAACGAGCGGGTCTCGTTGACCGCCTGGTTCATCACATCCTGCACTGTCTCCGCGTCAGGAAAGTCTGGCTCCTGAGAGAAGTAGCCCACCGTGGCGCCGGGCTTGATCCACGTCTCGCCCGTGTATTGCGTATCCACCCCGGCCATGATGCGCAGGAGGCTGCTCTTTCCAGCTCCGTTGACGCCGAGGACGCCGATTTTTGCGCCAGGTAAAAAGGAGAGGTAAACATCGGAGACCACCTTCTTGTCCGGGGGGTGGATCTTCGAGAGCCCTTGCATGGTGTAGATGTAGTCGGCCATTGCGCTCCCATTACTACACCCGAAAGGCGCGGAACGCCAATCTGCTTTTCCCATAGAGCACAACCGTATGGGTCAGCTTTGCGCCATCTCCAAGTCCGTCGGTCTACCTATTGCACATTTACGCAATGGTAGGTCAACTCAAAGCCCTGCAATGTGGGGCTTTGGGTGCGGTCGGTGGACGAGTGCAAAACGGCGCGCAGTCTTAGATTGCGCTTGTGGTTCGGTTTCCCTTGCGCATCTAGCATTGCTCCAATGTCGAGGATTCCGTTGTTCGGTGGAACCTGCCAGGTCAGAGCGGGAACCAGCGACTTGTAGTCGTCATTGTCCGAGAAGCTGGCCTGAAACTCGATGCTCGAATCCGCCGGTGTGTCTGCAGTCCACTTGAAGATGCCCCAATCGGGTCGGAGGTCGCCCTCGCAATCCGTCTCGTAGTCACGCCAGTATGCGCCTGACTCCACCGGTTGGCTAACTGTTGGAGGAACAACGATCGTGACCGGGAACTGTCGAAGCACATACATGCCGTCGCCTCTGATGATGATGTCGAAGCGGAAAACCTGAAAATCGGAGGTGGGCACAATCATGTCGTTGCGAAAGACCGCGTTAAACTCCGTTTGGGTGCCGGGTAGGCACCTCTCAAACCATGTCTGATGCACGCTGATGCAGCGGCTCATTGCCTCTGATGTGTGATTCGCAACGGCCTGGGTGAGAAACTGTGACTCGTCCACATGAGGTGTCGCTTGATTGTCGACGGCCTCCATCGTGACATTGATCCGGTGGTAGTTGGTGAGTGCACGAATGCCTTCGATGACGGATTGATCTAGACGCGTTCCGTCGCTTTCGATGTCGTAAACGAGCGGATTTCCATGGCCGTCGACCGTGTCGGTGTCGCGTGCTAGCTGCGCAAGATCATGGTGTGTAGTGCCTCTCTTATCCGCGCATACTGGCGTCCCGTACTCCTCACAGACCACTTCGTCACGGCAATCTTCGGTCTCTTCGTATCCGGTGCAGATATAGTCATCGCAGCTGTAGATTGGGAAGCAGAGCCCCCATCCACAGTAGGTTCTCCACCTGCAAGAGCGCTCCCACTCTGTGCATTCTTCTCTTGTCTCGCATTGCCGTTCGGTTCGAGTGCGCACACATGCTGAGGAGCACTCTTGCTCTTTCGGCGACCCTGAGTTGATGCTGATTACCTTGACCCCCTGACGGTTGAGAGCCCGCACAGAGTCGTAGTAGGCCGGAGCATCAAACGTGTAACGGTTGTCGGCTGCCTTCCCATTGTGCATGAAGGCGTCGGTAAACATGATCACGATGGGAATTGTTCCCGGGCGGAAGCACGGGTACCCAAATCCTCCGTTTTCGCAGTTGGGCCCAGGCTCCGTTACCCAATTCCCGGGCCACTGTCCGATCTCGAGGTCGAAGCTGCCGTTGCTCGAGCCAGCGCCTTGTAGAACGAGGTAATAGGATCCTGGGTCAAGGTGAGGAAAAAGAGAGGCACGTTCGCTAAAGCCATTCTGGCAATAGATTGGGTTGAAGTCCGCGTCCCTCAGCTGAAGAGTTGAGTTGAAGCTGTTGTCACTCGAGACGACGATATTTGAGGCTTCCGACACGGAAAACTGGAAGACAGCGTCACCCGCATCGCTCTCAGCTCCGCCCCAGCACTCGGTGTTGCTGTAGTCGTTGTTCATGCTGCTTGTGGACCCGGTGAAGCGGGACCAGCTCGCCGTGAGGTCGCCGATCGGAAATGCAGTGACTTGGTCCTCTGCCAATGGTGGAAGAACGGGAACAGCCGTGGGCTTGCTGCGCGCAGCTTGAGTATCTGGAAGCCCGGCTCCGGTTGCCAAGGCATAGAGTGCCGGCAGATGCGATTCGGGGTGGTCTGTGCCGCACCGTGCCACCAACTTGTTTGCCGCGTCCTTCACTTTCTCTAAGTCGGCTGCTTCAACTGCAGGCGAACTCTGAAGCAAGGGGAAATACGGGACGTCGTGCTTTGTCTCCGTAGATGCGTGGTCGCAGCTTGAAGAACCGTACGGATAGGTTGGGTAGTCATCGAAGTACCCAACCCCGAAGCTCGCGTCAGGGATGTAGCAGCGCGTGGCTCCAACAATGCCGTGAGTTGCGTTCTCGCTCAGGTCAGGGCAGTTGTTGTCGCGTTCGTCCTGCGTTAGATACTGATGATCCGTAAGTGCGTTACGTAAGTTGCCGATTTCACCACCCATGGATCCGGTGGTGTCCATAAGAATGTATATGTCAGCATATGTAAGGTTGACGGGGAAAGTGAGTTCGGTGGCATCTTCAGCACCGAACGGGAGCATAAAGAACAGCTCGCCATGTTCGGTATACCCGTCAACCGTCGGGTCACCATCGTCAGGATCCCACTCCATGGGATTAGTCGGATTGACGGGAACACCGTCGCCGTCCGCTTCCGTGAGGCCCAGCCCCTCCACTCTTAGCCGGATTCCACCAACACTTGGATCGTAGGTGACATCCTGCGAGTTGTCCGCTGACAGGTTCGTGTTTGTTGGGTAGTCACGGCATAGTTCGCAGGCCGGGTCGCACACGTTGCACGGCACCGGACCCGTGATGGCTGCGCCAAGGAGTGCCTCAGAAGAGACGGAATAGTAGCTCGCACGTTTGCATTCGCCCCACGTGCCAACCTGTGTGCACGTACGGTAACCGCTTTTGCAATCGATGCTGGATTCCTCAACCCACTCGATCTCAAAACACGCTTGCTCTTCCCCGGGGGTGCAGGACGGCTCCGCCCGCGGCGCGCACTCCTCGGCAAGCGTTACGTCGCGGTCGTTGCAGTCTTCCCCGCTAGCGCAGTTTCTTCCGTATCCATCACCGTCCAAATCGATGCACAGAGCAGGGGCCTGCCCTTCAAATGCGAGGGGACTGCTGGCGCCCGGAAGCTCCTCGCTCGTGCAGCAAGCAAGGGATACATGGATCAAAGCCGTGAGAGAAACTCGATAAAGCTGCGCCGATTTTGTGAGAAGGCTCATATCATTCCATGCAGCGGGCAAAGAGCCTGCGCGACACCGTGAGGTCTTGCTTCCACACGTAACCCAGTGCGCCCTCACGGGTGATGGCGGACAGAGGCGAGTTGGCATCACTTGCTTGTAGGTCAGCCAAATGAGCCGGCGGAACGGCAGGTGAACCGAAAGCGTCACCTCGCGGGGTGCGCATGCTCAGGCGCAACTGCAAGCGGCCGCGTTCGAGCACGGCGTAGTACCCTAAGATGCCGAGCCCATACAGCGAGACGAGGGTCGGGGAATGTTGAGGCCCTTTCTCAATGAGCATCCAATCGTCGAGCAGTGTGCCGTCGTCCTTGATCTGCCGCAGATGGACCTCACTACGGATGCCCTCGACAAGCTGAGTGAAGGCAACCAGGGTGGCGTCGCTAGAGACTCGGGCTGCTGTGGGTCGGCCCGTTAGCGGCAAATCGCTAGTAATGGCATGCGAATCTGCCAACTTGCCTGTTTCCGGGTCGATGACCCGGTGCCAAACTGCGTAGTCGCTCTCTGAGACAGTGGTGTATACCAAGGCGTTGCCGAAGCTCTCCCCTTTCAATGAGAACCCTTTGGATGCGAAGAGCACGTGGGCTACCGCGTCCTCAAGCGTGACCTCTGCGGGTTCTACTCGTAAGCTTCCGTCTTGGTTGACGACGGCGTAGAGCAACCTCGTTTCGACGAGTGGTGGTGAAGATTGGCTGACCCACGCCACCGCATAGCTGTCGTCGAGCGCCGTCAGGGCGAGCTGCGTGCTATTGCGGCCGTCGCTTGAGAGCGCAAACTCATCGCCCCATTCCCCAGTGTTCATCAGCTGAACGTACGGCATCGTCGGTCCGCCATCGCGTGCGGCAAGGTAGGCCAGCAGGGCGGCGTTCTGACGCACCGACGCCGTCCGCGGAGATTTCAGCGAGGCGAAGGCATCGGTGACAGCGGAGCCTTCTGAAAGTTTCAAGGCTGCGTCAGCATCTTGAAGGTGCACCACATCGCCTTCCAACGAAGTGACAACGTAAGCCGTGGCCAACTTGACACCGTGAGCGGCGATTTCAACACCAGCCGGATCATCCGAGCTCTGGTCTAACCCGGCCGGAGCGTCGATTGCGTAGCAGGGGACTATGACGCGCGTGCTTAGGGGGGAGCCAGATCCGTCGCGCGGCTCCGCGACGTCGGGAGCAGGGCCGCCTGTTGGCCGGACCTCGGGTGTGCTCTCCGGCAATGAAGAGGAGCTGCATCCAATTGTGAGGGCAAGGGAGGAAGCAAGACTGCTGAGGGAAAGGCCCCTGCATATGTTCATATCACTGAGGATACGGCGCCAGCACGGCGATTCTGAAGGGGCTGGGGCTCAAGGTTGGGGAGTGGGTTCCGGCGACACCTGCGTCTCCGTAAAAGATCCCGGCACGTGTCGTAGGCTACATGCTAGTCGGTCGGGGGTGATAGCAGTGCATAAAGCTTGTCAGTCACTGCGTGTGCACGCTCTATGGCGTCCCCTGTTGACTCATCATCGTGGCGGTAAATGAGCTTCATCGCAG
Source organism: Polyangiales bacterium (assembly GCA_965214225.1). Lineage (GTDB taxonomy): Bacteria > Myxococcota_A > Polyangia > Polyangiales > CBDCBC01 > CBDCBC01. The sequence continues at coordinate 2,406,835 of OZ243942.1, forward strand.
GAGTAAGTTGCCAGCGGCTGCGATCCGAGCCTACCAGGGCAAGCGTCTTTTGCGGGTCCAGCCGCGTATCTTGTGGAAGGTGGAACACGGTTCGACCCTCGGTGGCATCGCAGCCAACGATGCGCAGTTCCCGAAGCTTCGGCTTAAGTGAGACCACACGGACAAACTGCCTCGCTTCATTGGGCGGATGTCCGAATCGTTCCTCCATTTCCCCTGCAATGTCCTCAATCTCAGCAGCATCCGCGGCTTCGGAGAAGCGCTTGTACAGCGTCAGGCGTAAGCCCACGTCCTCCACGTAATGCTCCGGAAGAAAGTGCTCCACGTCGGCCTGCACCTCGGGGTCAATGGCTTCTGTCCGCACCTCCCCACGGAGACTGGCGACTGCCTCCTCCAGCATGGATACAAAGAGGTCAAAGCCAACCGATGCCACATGCCCGCTCTGATTAGCCCCAAGCAGGTCTCCTGCCCCGCGAAGCTCCATATCCAGAGTGGCTACCTGGAAACCCGAACCCAGTTCGGTGAAGCGCTCGAGCGCCTCGATACGAGCGCGGGCTTCATCGGTCACCGTACTAAGAGGCGGTGCAATGAGATAGCAAAAGGCGCGCTCGCCGCCGCGGCCGACGCGACCGCGAAGCTGGTAGAGCTGAGAGAGACCGAACATGTCGGCACGGTCGATCAAGATCGTGTTAGCACGTGGTATGTCGAGTCCGCTCTCGATGATGGCCGTGCAGCATAGAACCTCGTACTGCCCTTCGATAAAGTCGGTCATCACCCGCTCAAGCTGGCCTTCCTTCATCTGACCGTGCGCGATCGCGAGACGCGCTTCTGGCACAATCGCTTGAAGTTTGTTCGCCTGCTCGTAGAGCCCTTCGATTCGGTTGTGGACGAAGAAAAGCTGCCCTCCTCGAGAGAGCTCCCGCCGAACAGCTTCAGCCAGTAGTTCTTCATCCCACTGACAGACGTAGGTGCGAGTCGCACGACGGTCCACCGGCGGTGTCGTGATCAGAGAAAGGTTACGCAGCCCTCCCACTGCTAGCTGCAGCGTGCGGGGTATGGGCGTTGCGCTCAGAGTCAGCACGTCCACTTGAGCACGCAGCTGCTTGATGCGCTCCTTATGCGCCACGCCAAACCGTTGCTCTTCGTCCACGACGAGCAGGCCGAGATTCTTGAACCGCACATCGCGAGATAGGATGCGGTGCGTGCCGATCAGGACGTCGCTTGTTCCATCCTTTACGCGCTGTAAAACATGTGTCTGCTCTTTGCGGTCCACGAAACGTGAGAGCACACGGACATCGAGAGGGTATCCGCTCAGGCGAGATGAGAAGGTGTGAAAATGTTGCTGAGCAAGCACGGTGGTGGGAGCCAAAACTGCCACCTGCCGTCCGGACATGGCTACCCGAAATGCAGCCCGCAACGCGACCTCGGTTTTGCCGAAGCCAACATCACCGCACACCAAACGATCCATGGGTTTTTCGGTTTCCAGATCAGCCATCACGTCGTCAATGGCCCGCGCCTGGTCGTGGGTTTCTTCGTAGGGAAAGGCGGCCTCAAACGCGTGGAAGGCTTCTCCCACCGGCTCCAACGGCTCGCGAGAGACAGAGCTGCGTTCGGCGTACAACTTCAGCAGACTGTCTGCCATCTGCCGCACAGCCTTCTGCACCTTCGCCTTCTTCGTCGAGAAGCTCTTCCCGCCCAAACGGTCAATGCGAACCTTGCTAAGCTCAGCCCCGGAAAACTTCTGAATCTGGTTGAGGCGAGTAATCGGGAGAAAGAGGCGGTCGCCTCCGGCATACTCCACCACCAACACTTCAACATGCACAGGCGGCACGCCGTTCATGACGTCGAGGCGACTTTGCGGAAGCGTCTTTTGCTCTAAGCCCACGTACCGGCCGATGCCGTGCACCGCGTGCACGACATAGTCGTCTACCTGCAGTTCTCTTAGGTCTTGAAGAAACGAGTTGAGCGTCTTTTGCTCTCGCGGTTTGGATGCACGCGCGGCGCCGCGCGTCCCGAGTAGGTCTTCCTCGCTCACGAAAGTGAGGCCCTCGGCCGGGAGCACGAAACCTTCGCGGAGGGAGCCGACGGCTACCTGCACCTGGCCCTGCGATCTGGCATCTGCTTCAAACTCGGTAGGATGAGGTGAGACGGGCACTTTAATCGCTTTAAGAACTGAGATGATCCGCTCGGCTTGCGTCTGCGAGCGTGCGCCAAGGACGATGCGCAGCCCATGGCCGCGCCACGCGCTAATGCGCTTTGCCAGCGGATCGAAGGAGCTATTGGCGTGCTTGCGCTCGGTGCTCAGTGCCGAAGCCAAGGCCGATTGATCTTCGCCCCCCAGCTCAAGCACGTCGCCGGTGGTCCGTTCCAACCGGTCCCATCCCCTGCGGGCTTCACTGCCGCTGACCACATTGCGGTGGATCACGGTGAGGTCGCGCTCCAGCAGCTGCTCTTGCAGCTCACTTTCTGTTAGAAAGTGCTGATCGACCGGGAAGCTTGGGCGTTGCTTATCGACTTTGGCGGCGTAGTCGTTTTCCGCTTTGGCTAGTTCTTCTGACACCACACGGTGGCAGGCGATTGGGTCAAGCACGGTGACACTTGCGCCTCCGCAGTAGGAGAGAAGGCTGTAGAGGTGTGGGTAGAAAGCTGGAAGATACTGCTCAACCCCAATGGCATAGTGTTTCGCCGAGAGCTCATCGACGATTCGGCGGGTGACCCGAGAGGGTGTGAGCGCTTCATCAGCGCGTGCTCGAATGCGTTGAGTCGCTCTCTCAATGTGAGCTTCAGTAAACAGAACGTCTCGGACCGGTCCGCAGAGGATCCGCTCAACTTCTCTTGCTACGCGTTGCGTGTCGGGGTCGAACTCCCTTATCGACACCACCAGCTCATCATCAAACTCCACGCGCACCGGAAGAGCCGCTCCAGGTGGATAGAGGTCGAGCAAGTGCCCTCGGACGGCAAGGCTGCCTGGGTCCTCCACCAGGGGCACCCGCAGGTAGCCCGCCAGCGTAAGCTGCCCCACAAGCTCATCGCGGTCGACAATATCGGCGACGCTGAGCACCTGCGCTGCGTCTCGAATGTCCTCGCACGGAGGGACCTTCCTTAGGATAGCTTGGATCGGCACCACCAAGTGCGACCACCGTTGCTCGGTGGCGAATGTCGCCAGCACCGACATGCGGTCCATCAGCGCGCGCCGGTCAGGAGCTACTTCCGCGTAGGGAGAGTTGTCGAGAGGTGGAAAGAGCAAAGCTCCGGAGGTTTTGTTGCTGCCGGAAGATACGGGATCCTTGCTAAAGAACGTCAGACTATCAACGAGACGTTGAGCTTCATCCAAGCTCGGAACGATGAGGACACTCGGGATCCCCAACGCTTCCTGGAAATGGGTTGCCGTAAACGCTAATGCGCCCAGCGGCATGCCCGTGAGGTCGAGCCGTTTACTGCTCTGACGAAGGCGTGCGAGTTTGCGAAGGGTCAGCGTGGAGCTAGTAAGACGCACGCTACCTGGTGAAGCTGCCGAGCTCACCGGCGAGTCCTAGCTGACTCGTTCATGCTTCGCAAAGAGAGAGCGTAGCCTTTGCCATCAGACCGATGCCTTCACCATGTCCACCTCGAGGTAGCGCCCGACGCACTTCGCTTTGCGGCGCCCTGAGGTCGGTCTTAGACACATGAAGGCAGCTGCAGTTGAGCCGGGCAGCTGCAGTTGAGCCGGGCAGCTGACCTTATCGCGCTAGCCGGAATGTTGTGCGTTAGTTTTGCTACATCGGCGCGCTCGTCGGCTGTTGACGCTGCAGAAGCGGGATGATACCGGCATCAAATGACCTCTCGTCGCGCTGCCGCCTCTTGGTGTCTTTACGACGCAGCTAGCTCAGCCTTCCCCACGGTCGCGCTCACAGCCTTTGGCGCTCCCTATTTCGTCGGCGTGCTTGCCTCGAAAGGACCCATGGCAGCCGAGGCGCTTTGGGGCATCACTGTCGCGGCGGCCATGCTTGGTGTGACCGTTTCGGCTCCCATTCTTGGCGCAGTTGCGGACAAAACAGGCGCTGCCAAGCCGCTTCTGATCTGTTTTACGCTCACATGCGTTGCTGCCACTGCAGCTCTCGGCTTCGTAGGGCCGGGCAGATGGCTCTCCGCGGCTCTGCTCTACGGCATCGCCATCTTTGCTTTCGAGGGAAGTTACGTCTTTTATAACGCTTTCTTACCCGCCCTCTGCGCTTCCAGTCGCATGGGAAGACTTTCTGGCAACGCCTGGGCGCTGGGTTACTTGGGGGGGCTTGCTGCTCTTGCCCTATGCTTCCCTTGGCTGCCGCAGAGCTATTCTGCAGCCGATGCCGGTGGGGCTGCTCTCGTCTACTGGATCGTGGCGGCTTGGTACTTGATTCTCAGTATCCCCGCCTGGATTTACCTGCCGCCCAAGCTCTCTGCCCGAGAAGGTACGGGTGGCTCTTTCGCTGAGCTTCTGCAGAGTATTCGCTACATCAGAGGCTCGCGCATCCTCCTCTGCTTCTTGATTGCTTATTTTCTTTATACCGACGGTATCGCCACGGTGATTGAGTTCACCGGCGTTTTCACCGAGCGCGTGTTGAAATTCACGCCGCGCGAGAACGTTATACTCTTCCTAACTCTCAACGTAGTCGCGGCGCCAGGCGCATGGTGGGTAGGGAGAGTTGTGGATCGGAGCGGCCCTGCGCGTGCGGTTAAAGCCACACTCTATGTCTGGCTGATGGTAGTCGCAGGAGCGGTGGTAACGCCCAATCGCGCCTGGTTTTGGGGAGTGGCCTTGCTCGCAGCAACGGTGATCGGTGCCACGCAGGCAGCCAGTCGCGTCTGGCTGGCGCAGCTGGCGCCTCCAGGAAGGATGGCGCAGATGATGGGTTTCTTGACGCTGAGTGGTAAGGCGTCGTCGGTAGCCGGTCCCCTCATCTATGGCACCATCGTCGCGTTTGCCACGCCCTTAACCTCCAGCAGCATGGCTCACCGCTTGGCTCTCGGCGCTGTTGGAACGCTCTTTCTCGTCGCGCTTGTCGTGTTGCGTGGAACAATTGTTCGGCGCGCTTCCCAGCCGAACCCTCTGGCCTGACGAAGGCAAGCCTCTCGGACACATTGCATGAGATGGCTCGCTATGCCGGTTACACCTAGGTCAGGATCAGCGCCCCGACCCGGCGCCAGGGATATCTTTCTCCGGACGCACCGTAAGTCGGGGCACCCCGCGCTTGGTTGCCGGTGCAAGTACCACAGCGAGCCACTGCAGGTCGTCGATGTTCACGCTGGCCACTTTAACAACCATGGTCAGTGGCACAGAGAGAACGGCGCCAACCGGGCCAAGGAGGAATCCCCAAAATACCACCGAAAGCAGTACCACCAACGGTGAGAGTCCCAGGGCTCGCCCCAGAATCCGAGGCTCCGTGAAACTTCCGATGGTGCCGTTGATCGCGAGGTATCCTGTGCCAACCGCAAAGGCTGTTGCGAAGTTGTACTGGACCAGGGCCAGGAAGACTGGAGGCAAGGCTGCGATGATACTTCCCAAAGTGGGAATGTAGTTGAGCACAAAGGCTAGGATGCCCCAGAGCAACGGGAAATCTACGCCGCAGGCGTAGACCCAAAGTCCCGCGAGAATGCCGGTGATGGCGCTCATCGCGGCCTTAACCGTGAGGTACTTTTGCACCTCGCGCAGTGCCCGCGAAATCTGCGCCATTTTCGTTTCCGGCTCGTCCGAGAGCTCACGCACTTTGATGCCAAAGCCCGTGGCTTCTAGCAGGATGAAGACCACCAGAAGGGTGACCAAAAAGGAGACGGAGAAAAAGGTCGCAAAGCTGCGGATCGTGGTGGCTGTGATGTCGAGCCACCAGCCGGGCTTGATCAGCTCCTGCAGTGTGTCGGCGGGCGCATGCAAGCCGTGTGCGGCCAACCACAAGAGAAGCTCGTCCCACAACGCAAACACCTTGTGTTGGTAGATCGGCATCGCGTCGGAGAGCTGGTTCAGAGAACCCACAAACAGTAACGCGACGAGCGTGAAGAGAGCCATGTCGATGAGGACCGTCAGCGTCACGCCCAGCACGCGCGGGACGCGGATCCTGACCATGTAAGCCATCACCGGAGAGGAAGCGGCTGCAATGAAGAGCGCGAGCAGGAAAGGAACCAGTAACGGTGCTGCAAGCTTAATGCCAGCAGAAACAACAACGAAGGCCGCCGTTATCAGGATGAACTTTGCCCCTCGGCCGAATCTCATGCGCGCAAACCTAGCCTAGATGCCCGTTGAGCGCATGATGTCGCAGTCATTTTCTTCCTCTTTTCGCTCCGGTTCTTCTTTAGCGGCGCCACTTCGATGAGCAAAAGCATCTGACCCTCCTCCGGTCTTTCCACGATCTTTGATAGGCGTAACGAAATCCTCATCTTGAGCTGATTTGCCTCTCCGTTTGGTCTTGTTTGTCAACGTCGCTCCCCCCGGCTGCTGCAGGCGTGCGTGCCGCAACATGGCGGTGCGCCTCGGAGTTGACTCCCATAGCCTTTTAGCTGCTTTTGTTTCTTTGAGAGGAGCAAGTGTCTGGCTGCGCCGTCGACTATCCCGTATACCGCGTTCATGCTGGTCGACTTTGCCGTGGTTGGGGGAGGGTGCGCTGGACTCTCCCTCGCAGTTGCGCTGGCAGAACGCGGAGTGCTTCGCCGAAAGAAGCTGCTGATACTTGAGCCGAGGTCGACCTATCAACGGGACCGCACCTTCTGCTACTGGCGGATGCACCCGCACCCGTTCGAAGAAGCCGTTTCGCACCGCTGGTGCCGATGGGACGTACGGGCGGAGGGTACGGTCGCTCATGGTGGCTGGGAGCACGCGCCTTACGAGCACATTCCGGCTGACCGGTTCTACGCGTTCGCGCGCGAGCGGTTAGGGCGCGAGTGCAACGTTGAGCTTCGCCTGAATGCGCAAGTCAATAGGCTCGAGGCGGGGAGCGGGCACGTGGTGCTGCATACGTCGCTGGGAGAGGTTCGAGCGGCGCACGTCTTCGACAGCCGACCTTCGCAGCAAAAGCCTCTGCTGTGGCAACACTTCCGCGGGCTTCACATTCAAGCTGGCCTGCCTGTCTTCAATCCTGACGTGGTCACGCTGATGGATTTTGACGTCGACCAAGCAAAGGGCGCGCACTTTATGTACGTGCTGCCCTTCAGTCGAACCGAAGCGCTGGTGGAGTCGACGTTTGTCACTCCCAAGGTGCATGAGCGCTCCGTCTACGAGGCTGCCATCGTGCGTTATTTGCGTGAACGTCACCAGCTCTCCGAGTGGGAGACGCTCCACGAGGAGCGCGGACAGATCCCACTCTATCGCAGGCTTTCCATGCGGCCGCTACCCAACGTGACCCGGATAGGTGCGGCTGGTGGCGCAATTAAGCCCTCGACAGGATATGCATTTTTGTCCATTCAGCGAGCGGCGAGCGCGATCGCAGAGCGCCTTAGCCGGGGGAAAGCTCCTTCGCAGCCGTCCCCTCGACCGCGCTGGGCGGGCATGATGGATCAAACTTTGCTCGAGCTCTTCTTGAAGCATCCTGCTGAAATTCCCCCGCTGATGTACAAGCTTTTTGCCGACGTGCCTTCAAAGCAGCTGATCTGCTTTCTCTCCGACCAAGGGCGCCTGCGGGATGCCGCGCGGGTGATGAACAGCGCGCCTCGCCTTCAAATGTCTTCTCACGCGCTGCGCGCCCTGCTCCTTGCTCCGCATCTTCGGCATCAATCCGATCACGAGGTTGCCTGATGGCTCGCCGGTTACTCCGTCAGACCGTTGCCGACCTGCGTCAGGCAGGGCATCTGCGCGACGTTGAGGTGGAAATCGACCCCCACCTTGAGGCGCCTCTCATCCAGAGGTTGACTTACCAGGCGGAGGGTCCGGCACTTCACTTCGTGCGAGCGAAGAACACGCAGTTCCCCATGGTTTGTAACTTGTTCGGCACACTGGAACGTGCTCGTTTTATCTTTCGCGAGACGTTGCAGGCTGTTGAGAGGCTGGTCGACCTCAAGGTCGACCCCACGCTTTTCTTGCGCCACCCATGGCGTTACTTGAAGGCACCTCTTCACGCATTGCGGATGCTCCCGCGAACGGTTGCACAGCGAGGAGGCGTACTCACCCACGGCACGACAATGCGCGCTCTTCCGCAGGTTCAGGGCTGGCCGGATGACGGCGGACCTTTCATCACGCTTCCGCTCGTCTACACGGAAGATCCCGTCAAGCCAGGCTGCAGATCATCCAATCTCGGCATGTACCGCATTCAGATGGGCGGCAATGCCTATGAGCCGGACGCGCAGGTGGGACTGCATTATCAGCTTCACCGAGGCATCGGCATTCACCACACGCGCGCACTGGCGCAGGACAAGCCCCTGCGGGTCAACATCTTTGTAGGAGGCTCACCGGCGGCTATGCTGGCTGCCGTCATGCCATTGCCGGAAGGTATGACCGAGCTCGGTTTTGCTGGGGTTCTTCAAGGCGCGCGTCTGCGCATGGGGCGTGCTGATGCGATGCAACCCGCTGTATACATGGATGCTGACTTCTGCATTCAGGGCCACGTGGAGCCGAACAAGCAGCTACCCGAGGGGCCCTTTGGCGACCATCTGGGTTACTACGCAAAGCAGCATCCTTTCCCCGTGCTCCAAGTCGAGCGCGTGACGCATCGACCAGGCGCTATCTGGCCCTTCACCTCGGTCGGTCGGCCGCCTCAAGAAGACACGGTCTTTGGCGAACTAATACACCAGCTAACTGGACCCATTATTCCCACTGTCCTGCCAGGCGTGGAGGAAGTTCACGCAGTGGACGCTGCTGGAGTGCATCCCTTATTGCTGGCGGTTGGCAGCGAGCGATACCAACCCTACCAGCAGCAAGCGGAACCGCAGGAGTTGCTGACTCAGGCAAATGCAATCCTCGGTCAGGGGCAAATGTCTTTGGCGAAGTATCTCTTCATCGCTGCTAAGCAGGATGCGCCTCCCCCAGTGCGTGACATAGCTGCTTTTCTTCAGCATGTTCTCCGTCGGGCTGACTGGCGGCGTGATCTGCACTTTCAGACGCGCACCACGATCGACACGCTCGATTACTCAAGCGGGGAACTCAACCGCGGTTCCAAGTTGGTTGTAGCGGCTGCAGGGCAGGCGAGTTGGACTCTGCAAAAAGAGCTCGGCTCATTCTCGCTGCCCCCCGGATACCACCGCCCGACTCTCGTCCTGCCGGGCATTGTCGCTCTTGTCGGCCCCACGCACGACCAGGTCATGAGCCTCGGAGATTTTTGCGACGAGCTCACGCTAGAACATCCACTCAGTGCCTTTCGCTGGATCGTGGTCTGCGATGACTCTGACTTCACCGCCCGCTCACTCAGCAACTTTCTTTGGGTCACTTTCACCCGCTCCAATCCGGCAGTCGACACCTACGGCATCGCAAGCTTTGCGGAGCACAAGCACTGGGGTTGCCGCGGTGCCCTGGTCACAGACGCAAGGTCAAAGCAGCATCACGCGCCAGCTCTTGAAGATGACCCTAGGGTACTTGAACGGGTCAAGTCGCTGGCGGTGCGCGGCGGTCCTCTAGAAGGCCTCTTTTAGCTATGCGGGTCGTGGTGCAACGCGTGCTCTCGGCCTCAGTTGAGGTGGAGCAGCAGACGATGCTCCGGCTTTCGTCCTCAAGACCTGTCCTCACGCACCAGAGTGCGTTCCGGGAGGTCTTTGTGGGCGCGCTCGGATCAGAAAAAGCCTCGAAAACCGCAGGCTAGGGCACCTGAACGTTTGCGTCGATGGCCCCGTCACACTCACCTTGGATTCACGTGACCGCTCCGGGCGCTAAAGAAGCGCACGCGCTTCGCCGCGAACTTGGCCTCCTTCAACTCACCGGCCTCGGCGTCAACAACGTCATCGGCACAGGCATCTTTCTTCTTCCTGGACTGGTGTACGCTTCGCTAGGACCGGGCGCCGTCCTTTCGGTGGTGCTGGGCGCTGCACTGTCGGTGATCTTTGGCTGGTCATACGCTCACCTCGGTTCCCGCTATCAACGGACGGGCGGAGCAACGCTCTACGCGACCGACGCTATCGGCAGATGGGCCGGCTTCCAAGTGGGGTGGCTCGGTTGGTGGTCCATGATGACCAGCTGGGCGGCCATCTCACACAGCTTCGCCATGACACTATCCAGTTTTTGGCCATCTGCAGCTTCAACGCCCCATATGCAGGTGGTGGTGCTGGTGCTGATTGTCGCGCTTACTGCCGTCAACCTGGTGGGGGTGAAGCAAGGAGCATCCGTCTCGACCTTTTTTTCCGCGGCGAAACTGTTTCCAATTGTTGCATTCATCCTGGGGGGCCTCTTTTTTCTTCGCAAAGACAACTATTCCCCTTTCTTACCGGAGGGGCTTAAGCCGGTGGGGGAGGCGACGCTGGTGATGTACTACGCTTTCGTGGGGTTCGAGGTGATCACCGTTCCGGCAGGTGAGATGCAGGATTCGAAGCGTCACGTGCCTCTCGCACTGCTGCTCACGATTGCCGGTGCTGCAGTTATCTACCTGGGTGTTGTCGCAGTGACCATTGGCGTACTTGGGCCGGCGACCCAAACCGCCAACCCTGTGATTGATGCCACGGAAGCGTTGGCTGGCCGCACTGCAGCGCAGTGCATGGGGGCTGGCATTCTCGTTTCGATCTTCGGCGCTTGTGCGGCGAAAACTTTCGTCGCTCCTCGGTACCTTTTCGCGCTCGCTGAAGAAGACTTCCTTTCCTCGTCTCTGACACAAGTCTCAGCAAAGACGCGCCTGCCGAGCCGGTCGATCGTCCTGAGCGGTGCCATTACTTCAACACTGGCCGTGACTGGCACCTTCCAAACGCTGGTGGTATTCGCCGTCCTTGGAAGGGTTGCTCAGTACCTAACTACTAGCATTGCAGCTTTTCGCGCTCCTCCACAGAATGCGCGTGGCGCACCGAGTGTGGCTGGACGTGCATGCGCGCTAGCAGGCGTGGTGTTGGCGGCTCTGCTCATGACTCAGGCTACCCTTCAGGAGATGGCTGCGTTTGCCGCTGTTGTTGTCCTTGGCTTGCCCTTCTACCTTGTGCATCGTCGGACACGCTCCACCGGCACAGGACGCGCCGAGAGAGCATGAACCCGATATGCCCCGTGCGGCTGCGTTGGCTAGAGGGTGCTCACCCAACTAAAACCATGCATTCGGATCGTCGCACTTCTTGCTCTTTTTCTTTTGCTTGAGGAGGACTGTTTCGAACGTGCGTCCCGTGCAGCTACCGATCTCGCTACCCCAGCGTCTTCCGTCTTCAGGCTGTTTCAGCATTTCCGGAAGCTGAGGTTCGTACTGGGTGAGGCAGACGTGCGTGGCGCGGCTTGCAGTTCCCAGGCATGTCTTTTCGTCTACGTCGAAGCACTGTCTGAAATACTCCCCTTTGCTGCAGATGAGCTTGGGGAGGGCCGTCTTCATCGACGAGAGGAAGTCTGCGCGCGAGACTGTTTGCGCGGATGCATCCTCTTCTGGGAGCTGCGTATCGGTTGCCTCGAGCTCTGCGTCTTCTGGTGCAGCTGCAACGGGCGATGCGCCTTCACCGCCTGAAGCTGCAGCCCCGTCTGTCTGAGCTGCACCTGCCGTTGCGGTGCCGCTGGACATCGGTTCCGTAGCTGATGTGCTTGGTCGCCCGATTTCAGTACCACCAGCCTGCTGATCATCATGCGTCGCAGATGGGGCGCCTGATGGATGAGAAGCGGAGTTGGAATGGCCGCAACCCGTTAGGAGCAAAGCGCACAGAGGACACATCCGCATGAAGCGACACAAGAGGTTTGAGCTCATGGATCAGCGACGGTAGCAACCCCGAGTCGTTCTGGCAAGACGCGGGTGCAATCTCGGCGGCGGCGTCCTGCACCCCAGGGGTCTGCAGCGCATGGCCTCGCTCCGAAGCATAGTTCAGCCGGATTCCACCTCACCGGAGGCTAGTGCGATTCGCAAATGAACGGTGTCCGCTTCCGCTCGCAGTCACGGGAGGCCCAGAGTCCATCTTCGCTGCGGACGCATCGCCGCGCGCGGCGGTGGGTCGGCTGGCCTTCTTCCCACGGGAAGGCGTAGTTTGTCACACTGCCATCTTCCCAGAGATGGTCGCCGCTTTCGTATCTCAGGTTGAGCCACCAACCCCGCTCATTAGGGAAGGTTTGCGCGATCCAGTCATTCTCGTCGAGGGAGTTGATGGTTAGCAGCTGGTATCCTCGCTGGGCGCAGAAACCTTGGGCTGCCTCAAAGCGTTCTGCGTAGGCGTCTTCCTCATCGCAGGCTAGGTACGCGTGACCCGCCCAATGCTCGATGGTGCACGGACAGCCGGCGCCGTTATCCACCACGCCGTCGCAATCGTTGTCCACTCCATCGCAAACCTCGCTTCGTGAAGCTTCATCGTCGTTGCAGATCGGCACGCCATCGATGCACGTCAGCTCGCCGTCGAGGCAGAGGTCGGCGTCGTCCCCGTCGCACGCACTCCCCACAACCTCTGCAGCGCATTGGAGCGGCTTGGGATCCGGCGTGCCGGAGCCGCCACCACCGTCGGGCGTGCCGCTACCTGAACTCCCCTCGGTCGGCTCCCCTGTGTCGCCCTTAGCTATCAAGGTGTTTGAAGCCTCGCCCTGACCGTGCCGGTCGACGGAACACGCCGTAGCCATGATTGTTACGAAGAAAAGGAGATAAGTCACCTTTAGTTATTATACGCACAAAGGGCCGCCACCAGCCATAGTTTATTCCTCATTTCGATCTGTCTCGCCGTCTGAGCCTTGACCCCGGTGGGGTGGCGTGCTACCCGCCCCGCGAGGATGGCGTGGGAATTATCGGCCCGGATGGGCGTGAACAGCTCAAGACTTTTGCGCGCGTAGGTGCCACTGGATTGGAGACCGCGCTGGCTGTGGTCGTGGGTGCCTACGGCGGAAGATGGCTCGACAGCTCCTTCGGCACATCCCCTTACCTGATGACGGCAGGGGTTGCGGTGGGAGCTCTGGCAGGATTTCGCGGGCTCTACCATCTCTCGCGAAAGTACAGATCACAGGAAGATCGTGACCGAGACCTCACATAGCTCCGAACCGCCCACACCGAGTGTCCGGCTGGATGGCCCCGCACGGGAAGCTGTGCCGGCGGCTTCGCTGCACATGCTTGTGCTTACCTTCATCTGGGCAGGCGTGGCATCTGTCGCATCGCTCGCTCTAGAAGGTCTTGCAACGTCCGCAACGCTGGTGGGTGGTGCGCTGGCGCTGGCCCATGCGGGGGTGTTCGTCTTCGGCTTAAGGCCGGACGTGGCCCCGTGGGTCCAACTTCTGGCATGGGGCCTGAAGTTGACGCTGTTGGTGCCGCTGTTCTTCATCGTCTTGGTTGTGTACAAGGTTGACGGCGTGGGTTTCGCCGTGGGTATTTCGGCCTTGCCCCTCGCCGCACTTCACCTGGGTGTGCTACAAGTGTGGCGTTCGTGGCAAACTCAAAAAAAAAATTTAGCGGTGCAGAAGCAATATCTAGTGGTGGAGCAGGCGGAACGGGCGCCAGCTTGCATGCCGCACTCTAGGCTTAGAGGAGCAAGTCATGCCGCATGGTGACAGCTGGCTAACGTGGTTATTTAAGCGGATATCGCCGGAAGGATATCGCGAACTTGTTGCGTCTGCGCAGCAACTCTCTCCCGACGGCAGCTGGCTGGCTGGGCAGCCGGTCGTGCTGCAGCATGTTTTCGGGGCTCTGCTTGTTTTCGTGCTGGTGCTGCTGGTTGCGTGGCTGGCGCATCGGAAGATTCGTCGTGCCGATGATGCCCTCGTCCCTGAGCAGTCTCTCACTTCGAGTTCCTTCATCGAGCTCGTGAGCGAGGCCACTTACGGAATGATGAAAGGCATCATGGGGCCTGACGCAGCTCGCTTTTTTCTTCCCCTCATTGGCACCTGCGCCTTCTTCATTTTCTTTTCCAACGCGCTCGGTCTCATCCCGGGCTTTTTGCCGCCCACCGATAACCTCAACACCACGGCCGCGTGCGCGATCGTGATCTTCCTCACCACACACATCTTCGGGGTCAAAGAGCACGGGCTGGCTTATTTCAAGCACTTTCTTGGCCCTATTATCAAGTGGTACGCGCTACCGCTGATGCTACTTATGCTCCTAATCGAGACAATAAGCCATCTTGTCCGGCCTGTTTCGCTTGCAGTGCGTCTCACAGCGAATATCTTTGCCGACCACGTGGTGATCGGGTTGTTCTTCACCTTGCTAGGCGCATGGTCGATTTTCCTTCCAGTTCCGGTGGTGTTCTTGTTGCTGGGATGTGTGGTGGTTGTGGTTCAGACGCTGGTTTTCTGTATTCTTTCAACCGTGTATATCGGAATGGCTGTGCAACATGAGGAACATTAGCGGCGCAGCTCGTAGTTGGTTTTCAGCGGGCTCGAAGTCCGCACTGCATAAGGGTAGGAGGCCTAATAAAATCATGAAAAAGGTATTGTTTTCGCTTGTCGCTTTGGCGGCACCGTTTCTTGCCGCCGGACAGGCGTTGGCGCAGGGGAGCGGTTCAACATCCAACGACTTCGACGCGAAAATGTTCGGCTTCATTGCTGCCGGACTCGGCATCTCTCTGGCCGCTTTTGGTGGTGCTATGGGGCAGGGGCGAGCATCTGCTGCGGCGTTAGAAGGTATCGCTCGAAACCCAGGCGCAGCGGGTAAACTCTTCGTTCCCATGTTGCTAGGCCTCGCGCTGATCGAGTCGCTGGTGATTTATGTGCTCGTGATCGCCTTCCAGATCATCGGTAAGATCTAGCTCGCCTACGAGAGAGACGAGAAGGAGATGGCGCTGCGCGCTGTCTCCTTCTTGTAGCCTATGACTTATAGCTGACGACTAATAGCTTACGGGCCTTGTAGTCCGGCTTCTCAAGTCGCCGAACTTGCTCTATGATTAGTGTGTGGCAGAACTCACCCGTACGCGCGCCACGATGCGTGCACTCGCCGTAGCTGCCATCCTTGCAGTGGCGGTGGGTTGGCTCCTCTTTGGAAGTGGCGCGACCAGTGCATTTGTTTACTCAAAGCTGGTAGACGAGGTGATGCAGAGTCCTCAAAGCTATACCGATCGCGAGCTGCGTGTGGAGGGTAAGCTGCAGGAGGGTTCAGTGGCTTTTCGAGAGGAGCCTTGTGAGTGGCGCTTCACGCTCGAGAAGTCTAGCCACCGCATGCCGGTGCGTTTTCCGCAGTGCATCGTGCCAGACACTTTCCGCGATGGAATGGGAATCGACGTGACGGTGCAAGGAAAGCTTGGCGCAGATGGCATGTTTGTGGCCGATCAGGTTGTGCCTCGATGCCCCTCAAAGTACGAGATGCAGCAGCGCAAGCAGCAGGGCGAGGAAATGCCGCACGCCCCGCTCCCCAGTTCTTGATGTACGGCGAGACTTCGTCCTGATGGAGCGCCCTGGGCAGAGTTGCCTGCGCTGTATCCCTACGTGCGTATCCCTACGCGACCACGAACGTCTCCTCTGCCGCTCTAGCGGGGCAGCGTCCGCTTCGAAGCATGATCACCAGGTCCATCGAGCCTTTGGAAAGCTTTGTAAAGTAACCTTTACAAAGCAACCTTTACCAGGGTTGGCGCAGGGTAACGTATCTTTACAAGGGTAGGATGGACCTGTGGTAGCGGGTAGGTTTGCTGCTTGCACCGTGTGCTAAAGCAGCGTACATCGAGGGTCACTTGGCGGGCCTTAGAGCGGTGCGACTGCTCTAAGACGGGTCGGCGGCTACCGAAGTTCAATGACAGGTGAAAGTACGACGAGCGAGAGAGATGTTGCTTCGGCAGTGGAAGTTCGGAATGCCCTAGCTTCCGTCACGCAAGCAGTGACGGCCGCTCTTTCAGCGAGCGAGACGCTAGCCGTCATTGGGATCCGCAGGGGAGGCTTGGGGCTAGCCCAGCATCTGGCGCGGGCTCTCGGTGACCGCCGTGGTGAAGGCGTACAAGTCGGATCGGTGGACATCGGACTGTATCGGGACGATAGTGCGACCAGTCGCCCTCAGCTTGCGATTGGCCCTAGCGAGATACCCTTCGACGTCGAACATGTTGACATCCTCATGGTGGATGATGTGCTTCACACGGGACGCACCGTGCGCGCTGCGATTAATGCCATCCTCGATTATGGCCGTCCGAGTCGAATCTGGCTTGCCGTTCTGCTAGACCGCGGCGGGAGAGAGCTGCCGATCCAAGCTGATTTCCCGGGTCTGCCGATTTCAGTTGCAGACGATGAACGCGTCAAAGTCACTCTAGAAGAAGGCTTAGCAAGGGCATGGCGGGTAAAGACGACCTCCTGGTAACCGAAGCACCGCCATGGTCAGGTCGGCGGCATTTGCTCAGCCTTGCTGAGCTGAGCCGTGCAGAAGTTGAGCACATCCTCGACCTCGCGGAGACTTTTTTCGAGGTTTCGCGCCGTCCGGTGCGTAAGGTCCCAACGCTGCGTGGGAAGACGATAATCAACTTCTTTGTTGAGGCATCCACGCGCACCCGCACCTCGTTCGAACTGGCCGGCAAGCGTCTATCGGCGGACGTGGTGAACATATCAGGTTCTTCTTCAAGCCTTTCAAAGGGAGAATCGCTAAGAGACACGGCGATGACTCTCCAGTCAATGCAGCCGGATGTGCTTGTGGTGCGTCATTCGGCCGCAGGTGCTGCTGCCTTTGTGGCAAATGCCGTGACGTGTAGCGTAGTGAATGCGGGCGATGGAGCGCATGCGCATCCAACCCAAGCCCTGCTGGATGCGTACACGGTTCGCCGGGCGCGTGGCACATTGAGTGGCCTCAATGTGGTCCTCTGCGGCGACATCGCCCACTCGCGCGTGGCACGATCTCATATTGAGCTCTGGCCGCGGTTCGGTTCGACGGTACGGGTTGTTGGCCCGCGCACGCTGATGCCTCGAGGTCTGGAGCGGATGGGTGTACGGAGTTACACTTCATTGCCCGAAGCCTTCGAGGGTGCCGATTTGATCGTTGGCTTGCGCGTGCAGCGTGAGCGGCTTCTGGGGCCGCTACTTTCTAGCCTGCGTGAGTACAGCCAGCGGTTTTGCATCACGGAAGAGCGTCTTCGGCTAGCGAAGCCCGATGCGTTGTTACTACATCCAGGTCCAATAAACCGCGGAGTTGAGCTTGATTCCTCTGTAGCTGACGGCGTGCAGAGCAAGATCTTGGAGCAGGTGGAAGCGGGCGTCGCCGTGCGCATGGCGGTCCTCTACCTCATGGCTGGCGACGCCAATGCGAGCAAGAAGTAACCGTGAGCAAGAAGTAACCGTGAGCAAGAAGTAACCGTGAGCAAGAAGTAACGAGGTGCGATGCTGACCGGTCTTGATGCGGTGGCGCAGAATCAACGTGAAGCGGCTGCGGCGATCCGCGGCCGACGGATCGGGCTGCTGGCACATGCTCCGAGCGTGACCCGGGAGTTTGAGAGTGCACAGAGTGTGTTGCAGCGGGCTGGAGCGTCGGTACAGGCGCTGTTCGGTCCAGAGCACGGGTTCCATGGTTCAGCGCAGGACATGATTTCTGTCGGCAGCACACGTGAACGTAAGCTGCCTCTCTACTCACTCTACGGAACTACCAAAGAGAGTCTCGCTCCTCAGAAAGAGTGGTTAGCTGGGCTGGATGCGGTGGTGGTCGATCTGCAAGACATAGGGAGCCGGTACTACACCTACGTGTGGACTGCAGCGATGATGCTGCTCGCGGCGAGTAAAGCCGGCGTTCAAGTTGTGGTTCTCGACCGACCAAATCCTTTGGGTGGAACCAAACTGGAGGGTCCGCTTCAACAGAGCGACTGCTTGTCCTTTGTTGGGCTCTACAGTGTGCCGGTGCGCCATGGCATGACCGTTGGGGAGATCCTGCGCATGGTGGCGGTCAAGGAGAAGCTGCCTGAGGGTGCTTTGTCTGTCGTTCCTGTCCAGGGATGGTGCCGTGACGACCGCTGGTGTGACGCGGCTTATCCGTGGGTTATGCCTTCGCCCAACATGCCTGCTTTTGAGACGGCACGCGTGTACCCAGGCGGGTGCCTGCTTGAGGCTACCAATCTTTCAGAAGCGCGTGGGACGACGCGCCCCTTCGAGCTTTGGGGAGCGCCGTGGCTCACGACGGCAGACAAGCCGCTGGCAGCGCTTAAAGGCGCGCATCTACGTGAGGTGGTTTTCGTGCCCATGTTTCACAAGTACGCACATGAAGCCTGTACCGGTGTGCAAGTTCACCTTTCGGCCGACGACGACTTTCGTGCATTCGAGGCGTACGCCCTTTGGATTCATCAGGTAAGGGATGCGCATCCTGAAAGGTTTTGTTGGCGGCGGGACACCTACGAGTTTGAAGCGGAGCGCCAGGCGATTGACCTACTGACGGGCAGCGCCGACTTTCGTACGCGTCTTCAAACACTAGGAGACGTGCGCGACTGGCTCCGCACCGCTGATCAATCAATTCAGCGCTTTGATGAAGAGCGTCAAGCGTGGCTTCTTCCCGAATACAGCTAACATCAGCTGGCAAAGCTTAATCGGTTCTCTGTTTACAATTCTGCGCAGGATCTACTCGAACGAGACGCAGTGGTAGGTGAGCTCAAACCCTTGAAGCACGGGTGAGGTGCCGTTGGTTGCGGCGAACAGCCGACTCACGACTTGTAAATATTGTTGGTGATTCTTTAGGCCAGTGTCCTGAAGCAGTGTCCCGATGTCTACGGGTGGAGTGTCGCCCGGCACATCCAGCGTGACGGGCGTGGCTGCATCAAGCGCGGCACGTGTATCGGCGGTGCGTATCTCGAAGGTGATGCGGCTGTCGGTGGGTGTCTGCGCGCTCCATTCCAGAACGCCCCAGTCAGGTTGCTGGCGTCCGTCGCAAGCGGCATCGTATGTGCGGGCGTAGCTGCCTTGTGACGGTCCCGAAGAAGTCGATGTGGGTGGAACGACAATGCGAATAGGAACCGTCTTGAGCGTGTAGGTGCCATCACCGATGAGGTCAATGGTGAAGTTAAACACCTGCCAGTCAGTGGTGGAGGGCACAAGATCATTGGTGAAGGTGACCGAGAAGATTGGGTTGGTCCCGGGAAGACAACCCTCAAACCACGTGCCATGGGTTGCGCGGCAGCGCGCATTCGTCTCCGCCGTGGGGGCAGCAAATACCTGCTTTACGAACTGGCTTTCGTCAAAGCTCGGGGTGTCTGCGTTATCGTTCACGCGCAATGTGACATCCATCCGGTTGTATTGTGCGAGGTCATGAATCGCTTGCACCACAGCTGAGTCAAGACCGGAGCCGTCTGCGTTAATGTTGTACACCAGCGGCGTTCCATCTCCGTCTACCGCCCCCGTGTCGTAAGCGACCGATGACAGAGCAAAGTTGGATGTTGAGGCGTCACCGGTGCACACCTTTCCACCGTAGGAGTCGCAAACCTCGACGGGGTAGCAGAGCTCACGTGTCTCGTAGCCCCCCGTGCACTCGTTGTTGCACTGTTGCTCCTGCCAGCAGGTTGAGCCCTGGCATCGGGTCACGGTTCTACAGGTCTCGGTGAACCCTAGGCAGTTGGATCGCTCTGCGCAATCTTGCTCCGTATGCGAAGCTGTGCAGCTCTCACTGCACGTGACCGCGCCTACATCACCAGAGTTGATTCCGATGACCTTAATACCTTCACGCCGAAGGGCCCAGGTCGCGTCGTGATAGGCAGGAGCCCAGAAATATGCACTGGATGAGTCGAGGTTTTCGTATGGGTTTTCCGCATCCGAGGGTCCGTTGTGCATCGGCGCATCAGTGAAAGCGACCACAATCGGAACGGTGCCCTGGCGAAAACACGGAAAGCCAAAGCCTCCAGCAGCACATGAAGGGGGAGCATTGACATGCCAACCCGACTGCCAGTTTCCGATGCTTACCCAATAGTCGCCAATGTCTGAACTCCGCCACTCTCCCTGGATGACGAGGTGGTACGTGCCCGGGTCGAGTCTTTGGAAGATGCCGCCGCCATCTTCCACTCCGGTTTGGCAATAGAGCGGCTTGAAGTTGGCATCACGAAGGTCCATCCGAAAATCGACGCGTTGGCTTCGTCCAATGATGGCGATGTCGGAGCGGGTGGATACCTCGAAGCGAAGAACTTGGTCTTTGGCTGAGCGCGAGTAGCCGTTCCAGCAAGGCGTGTCGCTGTAATCATCGAACGCATTGGTGATGTTTCCGCTGTACTGGGTCCAACTGCCAGCAACGTCGCCAATGTTTAGCGCCGTCTCAAAGGTTTCGCCATGTGAGGGGCCGATCTCAGCTACAAAGTGCCCCGCTTGCGAACTTTCGTCTCCATCGACGATGAGGAAGTAGTTACCAGCAGCAAGTGTTGCGCTGCCCGTGTCACTATCAAAACAAGCTCTCTCGGAGAAGTTCCAGTTCATGATGCTAATCACCGGTCGGAACTCGGACTCGGCAAAGCTGAAGCTGTAGTTGCCCGCCTCGGAAACTTGAAATGCCAGCACGGCGTCGCGCGTGCTACCAGCCGATGAGTTGCAACTGGCGCCGTAGTTCCCCTGCAGGTAGTCTCTGCCCGTGTCACCTTCGACCCGCTGCCAACCTGTCGAAATATTGCCAATGTCAAAGGCAGTGGCTTCCGTGTCGGCTAGCATGCGCGAGATACGAAGTTCGTAGCTCCCATTACGGTCGACAGCGACGTAGTAATCGCCGGGTGAGAGCTTTTTCCTTAGACGGTTGCCACACGCTATCTCAGCACCGGTGCTTCGGTAGAGTGCGACTCCGGATTGACTATTGACGTCGGAGATGAGATAGAAGTCCTGTTCAGTCACGGCGAACTTGAAGACCGCGTCCGCGGCACTCCCCCCGCAGCTTGCGCTCATGTTATTGGCCATACCGTTCGTCGTCCCTTGAAGAGTTGCGCCACTGAAGGTGCCGATGTTGCCAAGGTCGTAGGCGGAGCCAATGTCCTCACCAGCTGACGCGCCGACAGCGATGGTGTGGGTGTGCTGGTAGGTTGTCGGGGTGGAAGGCGCTGGATGGAAATCGAGCGTCTTCTGCGTACCCGCAGTGTAGCTCGACCCCTTCACCAGCCGATTACCTGTTGCAATGGAGTAGAAAGCTGGGATCTGTGACTCTGGATCGTCGCCACCGCAGTCGGCTACGTACTTGTTGACCGCGGTGTTGATGAGAGCTCTCTCTGCTGCGGTTGAAGCTGGAGAAATGGCCAGAAGGTTGTGAAACGGCCGGTCGTGTAAGGTGCCAGTTGCGCTGTTGTTGCAGCTTGCCGCTCCGTACTCGACGCCCGACGCGTACGCGGTGAGAGGATAGTCGTCAAAGTAGCCTACGCCAAAGTTTGCGTCGGTGATGTCGCAGCGAATCGCTCCGATGATGCCAGCGCGTTCGGCGTTGGAAAGATTCGGACATACAGTTGAGTCGATCGTAAAGTCGCCGGAAACGAGTGAGGACTTCAGTTGATCAATCTCTCCTTGCATGGAGCCTGTGGTGTCCATCAGGAAGTAGATGTCCGCTGTTGAAAGCTTCAACGGAATGTCCATCGGACTGATTGCAGACTCGCCGTAGGGTAGAACGTGAAAGATGCCGTCGTTTTCGGTGAAGCCGTCGCGGGTGGGATCGGAATCGTCAACGTCTCCCCACGGCTCAGTAGGGTGAGCTGGCACACCATCGCCGTCGGCATCAACGTATCCAGAACCGCCGCTACCGCCTCCGGAGAGAACGATGCCTCCCTCCGCTGGCTCGTACGCGACACCCTCTGAGTTTGAAGAGTCGAGATCTGAGCTGGTGGGGTAGTCGCTGTGCAGGTTGCAGGCCGGGTCACAGGGGTGACAGGTGACAGGTCCGGTCACGGCGGCACTCAGGATGGCTTGGCTGGAGAGGGAGTAGGTCTTGTGCATGTTGCACGCCGCCCAGCGCCCATTCGAGGAGCATGTGCGCGTGCCCTCCGAGCACTCGATGTTGACTTCGTCGAGGCTTTGCAAGACAAAGCAACTCTGCACCGTTCCCGGCTCACAGGAGGATGTCAGAACCTCGCACTCTTCGGCACGAGCAGGATCTCGGTCGTCGCAGTCGCTGCCCTTCTTACACCCCTGCCCGAAGCCGTCCTTATCGATGTCTAGACACAACTGATCACGGGACGGAACGTTTGCGGTGGGCGTAAAGCTGGTGGAGTTGGGTAAATCCTCCGCAGCCGAGCAGCCCAGGTTTCCCACGAGTGGAAAGAGGATCAGGATAGACGTGACGCGGATCGAAGCGGAGGGCACTAGGCAGCGTGATGTGCACCTTCCATGCCACGGAAAAGCCACTCGTTTCTGCGACATCGTGCCCGGATCGACGTGCACTTTTTGCACTACGTGCATCTTTTTCAGTGCCGCAGAGCGCGCACATGCTGGTCATCAACAGAGTCGATTAACAAAGTCGATCGCGCGGAATGCACGTGCGCGAAGTCGAATCGAACGCTATTCGACGCAGCTCAGACTCGTGCTTCGAAGCTGGCTGTTTTCTGACCAAAGAACCATCGCTCCACCTGCAGACGTTGTCGCTAAACGGTAGTCCGCGACCGCATCGCCCTCGAAGGTATGAAGGGTAACCGGGGGCTCATTGCCAAAGGTGTCGCCATCGCCACGTCGGAGCCCAAGCTGAATCTGCTGGGTGCCATTGGAATCGCCGGCCACGTACGTAAGCAGCGGGACCGGGCCCACCTTGCTGAGCCTGGGCGCGCGACTTGCCTGTCCCGTCACTGAACGCTCAGCCTGTGCGTTTCCGGAATCGTCGACGCGCAGTAGATGCACCTCTTGGCGTCCTCCCGAGATGAGAGCAGTCCACGCAAGCAAGCTTGTCGATTCGCTTGTCCTTACGGCGGTGAGATCGCCGACGAGCGGGTCACGAAAAGTGTAAGCGCGCAGCGCCGTAGCCAAGCTTCCCGACTCGACCTCAAGCGGCTGGATGAAGAGCGTTTCCGTCTCATTCTCCCGCGTTGTGTAAAGCAGGAGCGGCCGGTCCCCGCGGGAAAAGGTAAATGAGGCGATGTTCTCAGCCCCGATGACCTCGCGCGCCACCTCGCGGACGCCGCCTCTCCGGTCGGCAACGAGGAAGAAGAGCTTCTTGAGCGGCGGGTTCGAGGTGGACGACTGACCCGTCCACGCCACCGCATATCCCTCGCTCACTGGAATGGCCTCAACACGCAGAACCGGTAGTGAGCTCTCAAACGACGCCGATTGAGCGAAGTTGCCATTGACCTTCCACTGCATCCATAACTTCTCTGCTCCTGGCGCATTCGAACCGCTAAAAGCAAGCAGGGCTGTGTCTGAGTCGGCAATGGCGAGCGATGCCGAACCGATGCTACGGTAGCGACCTGGCAGAGCGGTAGCTGAGCTAGGGGCTGCGCCGATATCCTCCACCGAGTACGTCCAAAACTCTTGCTCATCGCCCACCAATCGCGCTCCGATAGCCGTGATGCTGTCGTCGAAGGAGCCAAGCCCTAGCATCGTATTAGCATGAGCCGCTGCGGAGAAGGACTGAGGGGCTGCCCCCTGAACGGAGCAGGGGATAATCAGGCGACTGCCGTCGGCGACAGTTGCTCCGGATCCGCCTCCTGACGCCGCGCCGGGATCACTCCCCGGTCCCTCGCCTGAGCCCGACGCATCGCACGCGAAGAGACCCATCAGCATGATGATGGCAGCAAGCTCGCAGTGGCTCTTCCGCGCGGCCCTCTTCCGCATGGCCCTCTTCCGCGTGGCCTCCTGAACACGGTGGCCGCCGCTTCCCAGGCCAAGATAACGCGTGTACTCATCCATGCGCATATCCCCTTGCGTGCGTAATAAGGGCCGCTTCTTCGCACTGAATTCGCACCTGCAGCAGGGCTGCGTTGAGCACGGTGAAGCCTAAAGCCGTAAGCCAGTTGCCGTGCACCAGCGGAATTGCGAGTCCTTCTAAGACAACGGCAATGTAGTTGGGGTGTCGCACGAATCGGTAAGGACCTTCCGTTATTGCGGGGCTTCCGGGAACAACGATGACGCGCACGTTCCAGAACCTACCCAAGGAGGAAATCGCCCAATACCGCAGAAACTGCGCCAGAAGGAGCACCGCCACACAGAAGGCGGCAAGCCAAGGAATGAGGGGCCGTTCCAGAAGGTAGACTTCCAGTGCGCACGCTGCGAAGAGGGAAGTGTGCAGCGCCACCATCGCCGGGAAGTGCCGCTGACCGACCTCTCTTCCCCCAAGGCTCAGTGTGTGGCGCCGGTTTCTTCGGCTCAAGAACATCTCCGCCACGCGTTCTCCGATGAGAAGTGTGAGTAAGGCCAGGTAGAGAAGACGCGTCATCACCTATAGGTTACCTGACCACGCGGTGTGCCTCCACGTCATTTTTCGCTGTATCACTGATGGGCGTTCCCCCTGTCCATTTTTGCCTACCTTTGCTATCCTGGCTTGGCATGAACTGTCAGCACAAACTCCCGCTGACCTTGCTTGTGCTGACGGCCTGTAGTCTTGCGCGAACCGGTTTAGAGGATGCGCCCGTCGCCGGAGGTGGTGGTGGAGGCGGTCTTGAGCCAGTTTCAGGAGCAGGACAGGGAACTTCAGGAAGCGTCGTCACCCCTTCGCCGGAATGTGAACCTCCGGAGCAACAAGCATGGTGGAACACCAATTGGACGTTGCGCCGCTGGTTGTATGTTAGACCGGACGCCGTGGAAGATGAGTTAGATGACTTTCCGGTTCTTGTGCGAATCCCGCCTGGGGTGTTACCTATCGGCACGACGGCCGAGGAGCTCCGTTTTCGAAGCAGCGATGGTGCTCGGGTTGTTGCTAAGGACGTGGACGAGCTACGCGACAATGGAGAATCTCTAGTCTGGGTGCGCCTCCAGAAACTGTCATCGTGCACCACCTTCTGGATGTACTACGGCAACCGAGGGGCCGAAGACGACACCAAGAAGAAGAACGTCTGGAGTGCGGCGTACGAGAATGTGTGGCACCTGCATGAGGACGCGGAAGTTCGGGATATCATCACGAATAGGCGTGCAAGTCCTGAGAACGTTGAAGCCACCGACGGGGTTGTTGGGAGCGCGTTCCTATTTGACTCTTCTAAAGAAGCCTTCGTCGATACGGATATCAACAAAGACCTCTCCCGTTGGACCGTAACGGCATGGGTTCGCTCGCCCAATCCACCGAAAAGTGGAAACGAGAGAGAGAATGGGGTCGTCATGCGGGAAAAGAACTACCAGTTAGTCTGGGACCACACCGAAAGAGACTTCGGCTCCGCGGTTGTCTCTGTGGGAGATGAGTTTTACCGAGCAAGCTTCGACATTCCCCAGGGCGGAGACTACGAGGAACGCTGGTACTTCCTGGCCGGCACTTACGATGGAAAGAGAGTATCCGCCTACCTTGATGGTGAACTCCGTAACTCGACTTTGGCTGGTGAGGGTGGGCAGCCAGCAGAGGAAACAACACATGCGAAACTTGGCAGGCATGCCGAGAAAAACAGCCCGTCGAAGAACTACTTCTTCGACGGGCGGATTGACGAGGTAAGGATTGCGCGCGAGGCGCGTTCGGAAGCGTGGCTACGGGCATCCTATCGCACCGTGACGTCCGACATGGTTGGCATCGCTGAGGAGCAACGGGTTGCTCCGTAGCAAAATCTGTTAAGGATGATGACCGCGGCGTGGCGCCCCCTCACGCACCTAGCACAACCTCATCGAAAACCGACTCACTAGGGACTGACCGGATACGAGCCGCATCGAGTCGTCAGGATTCGTTCGGCAGGTCAGAGGTGCACTTTGCAGCTTCCTCCCGGGCAGCTTTGGCAGCCGCTTCAGACCCTTTGCCACTGGCAAGCTTTGACACGAATGAAGCGTAGGCCGCATGCCTGCATCGCGCCTCCGCTTCGCGGGCTAAGGCAGCTTCAAGGCGTTGTTCCGCTAGCTCTCGCTCAAGGCCAGCTTGGGTCGCGCTAGACTCTCGGAGTTTCTCGGCAAGGGCTTCGTAGGTTTGTTGTAGCTTTCTTTCGTAGTCGAGGAAGCAGAGAATCTCGCATGTGTGTGGGTCATCGGCCTCTTCTTGGCACTCGAGCAGACAGACATCCCGGGTTTCGGACGCGACGGCATCCATGCGTGCGGCCCTGCCTGCCACTCGTTCTCCTTGCAACGCGTTCCTGGAGTTCTCGCTCAAGGGTTCTGCGGGTGCGCGAGCTGAAGAAACAGAAGGTCGCTTGTGTTGCAGCGTGGTCGCTGCGGCGGCAGAGGCACGCGGCCCTTCCAAGGTTCTCCGCGCCCCGTTCGAACGCTGTGCTGAGGGTTTGGTCGACCGCACGGCCTCGCGGCTCTGGCACTGCGTTGCTAGAAAGAGCGCTCCGCAGGTAAGCGTGATGCGTGCGAAAACCATCATCAGGTCTGGGATGATAACGCGGCTCGGCCACACAAGCGAAAAGCAGGCTGTTCTCTTCGCCACTTCCAGTGCTTCCCTGCGCGCCGGGTTGGCATGTAGCTGCCGAGCGAGCTAGATGTAATGGATGAAGGGTGTACTTCTCCCGCAAGGGTTTGTGGCTCTCGGTAAGCACATCGGTGTGAAGCAGGACGCTCTCGATTTCGCCGTCTTCGCCTCCCGAGTTCCTTGTGCAGCTGCGGCGGTATTTACCAAGAGCCGATTCGCGGGCCCGTGCATCCACATCGGTCGCGAGCGGCTAACTAACAAGAGGCTCCAGGCGGTGGCTGTTGTCAGCGGAATCGCTAACGTCGCCACGGGAAGGCAGGGCCTCACCGACGCCTACGAAATGGCGAGTGGCGTAGCCGACGAACTCGGCATTGAGGAAGAGCTGGTTTTGCCGTCAGCAACGGGCGTCATCGGGTGGCATCTGCCTATGTCCAAAATCAGACAGGGCATATCTGGAGTCGCTAAGGCGCTGCAGAAACATCAAGTGGAGGAGGCCGCGCGCGCGATCATGACCACAGACACCCGCCCGAAAGTTCGCATGCGCCGTGTGGGAGAAGTGGTCATCACTGGCGTGGCCAAAGGGGCGGGCATGATCGAGCCCAACATGGCAACCATGCTCGCCTTCATCATGACAGATGCTTCCTTGCCGCAAGAGAAGCTCGAACCCATGTTTCGTGCCGCAGTGGATTCGTCGTTTAACGCGATTAGCATCGACTCGGATACGAGCACGAGCGACACCGCGGTGATCATGGCTAACGGCGAAGCAGGTCCCGTGGATCTGGAATCCTTCGAGAGCACCTTGCGAGAGCTTTGTCTTGATCTAGCCAAAGATATCGCACGCGACGGCGAAGGAGCCACGAAGCTTCTGGAAGTGCACGTGCAAGAGGCACGCGATGCGTCGCAGGCAAAGAAGATCGCCAAGCTGATCGTGAACTCGCCCCTCGTCAAAACAGCTGTGCACGGCGCAGATCCCAACTGGGGTCGAGTCGCTGCAGCGATAGGCAAAAGCGAGGATGCCACTATTGACCCAGACCGGGTGAGAATCGACTTTGGCGGTACAACTGTGTTCACCGACGGCCGTGGGATCTCGCAGGACGCTCTGGAGAAAGTGAAGGCAGAGCTGGTTGGGGCTGAGGTGACAATAACTGTCTCGCTTGGATGTGGCTCGCATGCGTCAACTGTGTGGGGCTGCGACCTTACGCGTGACTACGTACACATCAATGCCAGCTATACGTCGTAGCGTCACGGGGGTTAAGTCAAGCTGCGCTCGCGCTTACCTAAAGAGCTGCATTCGCGCTTGCTTGGGGCTGCGCTTAGTTAGAGAGAGCCAGCTGTGCTGCACCCGTTATTCTGTTGAAGTGCCAGAGAGCATATGAGTCGAGAAGTCAGAGTGCGTCTGAACGTGGTGATTTTGGCCGTCACGAACGACGTGCCGAGGCTGCTGACGCTGGAGGGAGGCGGCAAAGGTGGCGCTCTTCCCGCGGACAATCTAGTGCCTGAACGGGACCGCACGCTTGAACTTGCCGTCCGCCGTCTTGTGCGTGAGCAGACGGGCCGTGAGCTCGATTACGTTGAGCAGCTTTACACGTTTGGTGACCTTGACCGAGATCCTGCCGCGCGCACCCTCGCCATCGCCTATCTTGCTCTTGTGCGAGAAGAGGTCATCTCAGGACAGAGCGATCACAGATGGAGAGACATCTATCGGCTCGTGCCATGGGAAGATTGGCGGCAGGGAGAGCCCGCTGTTCTAAAAACGGTCATTCGCCCTCGTGCCAAGGCTTGGAGCGCGCAGTCGTCGCCCAAAATGGAGCGGGTTGACATCGCTCTCGGCGCAGAGGAAGCATCATGGAATCCAGCCGGCGTATTGGAGCGGTACGAGCTGCTGTATGACCTAGGTTTGGTCGACGAGCGGCATCGTTCCCGAGGCGAGGCGTCTTCAGTCACCTTAAAGGAGCCTACCCTCGGCGATCCCTTGGCGCTTGACCATCGGCGCATGCTGGCTACGGCACTCGGAAGGCTACGCGGAAAGCTCACCTACCGCCCCGTTGTGTTTGAGCTTCTGCCAGAAACCTTCACGTTGTCGCAGCTTCAGCGGGTGGTCGAAGCCTTAATGGGACGTCAGCTGCATTCGCCCAACTTCCGGCGTCTCATTTCCAGCGGTGGACTTGTTGAGCCAGAGCATCGCACCGCCTCCAAGGGCGTGGGCCGCCCGGCTGCTCTCTTCCGCTTTCGCCGCGACGTGCTCCGTGAACGGCCGGCCCCGGGCGTTTGGCATCGGACCCGCTGAGCCAGATCCAACAGAGCCTTATCAACTGGGCCAAGCACACCTGAGTCAACTCGAACCGCCCAGCCAAACCGCCCAGTCAGACCGAGGCCAGTAGACCGAGCCAAACCTGATGCCGGCACTTGACGCACCGGCTCGCAGCGCCTAAGTTATTCTCAGATTGAGAATAATGGAGCAATCATGATCTCAAAAGCGACGAGTGACGCAATAGAAGCGATCCCCCCCAAGCTGAAGGGCCACATTACCCAATCGCGATGGCGTCACGTCGCTCCGTTGGTTTGGAGGATTCAGCAGCTCAAGCAGCAGCGAAGTGCGGTTGTGTTGGCGCACAACTACATGGCGCCGGAGATCTTCCATGGCGTAGCCGACGTCACCGGTGACTCGCTCGCCTTAGCGAGGGAGGCTGCCAAGGTTGAGGCGGACGTGATTCTGATGGCGGGCGTCCATTTCATGGCCGAGACCGCCAAGCTTCTCAATCCCGACAAGATGGTGCTCATTCCCGACCTTGAAGCCGGGTGCTCATTGGCCTCTTCGATCACGGCGCAGGACGTGCGGGAGCTGAAGAGACAGCGCCCTGGAGTACCCGTGGTGACGTATGTCAACACCTCCGCGGCCGTGAAGGCCGAGTCGGACGTCTGCTGCACCTCGGGCAATGCGGTTGAAGTGGTTAGATCGTTGGGGGTGCCACAAGTTATCTTCCTTCCCGACCGCTACCTCGGACGGTGGGTAGCGGCCGAATCGGGTGTGGACCTCATTTTGTGGAAAGGTGCATGCGAGGTGCACGAGCAGTTCGACGAGCAAGGCATCGTTGCGTTGCGTGAAAAGCATAAAGGTTTGACGGTTGTTGCTCATCCTGAGTGTCCGGATGACGTGCTCGACGAGGCGGATTGCGTGGGTTCTACATCGCAGATGATCGACTTTGTGCGGCGAGAGCGTCCGGCGCGGGTGGCGCTCATTACGGAGTGCTCGATGGCTTCCAACGTGTCGGTTGAGTTTCCCGAGGTCGAGTTCATTCAGCCCTGCCGCTTCTGCCCTCACATGAAGCGCATTACGCTCAGCAACATGGTGCGCGCGTTGGAGCGGCTTGAGCATCAAGTGACGGTGGATGAGCGCGTCGCTTTGCGTGCTCGGCGTGCGGTGGAGCGCATGGTGGCTGTTCAAGGCAGCGTCGCTGCGTAGGGACCTGCGTGGTTGTGAGCATGCATCGCATATCGCATCGCAAGGACACGGCATCGAAAGGGAATGTCATGATAACTGCTTCAAGACGAGCGGAGTCAGCGTCGGCGATCGTGATTGGCGGTGGGGTGGCAGGTTTGGCAGCCGCCGTTCGGTTAGCGACGCGAATCCCCGCGAGGATTCGTATGCGTGCAGGCCCGGTGCTGTTAATATGCCGAGGTGAGCCGGGCTTGAGTTGTGCAAGTCGATGGGCGCAAGGTGGCATGGCTGTGGCAACAGGGCGCAACGATGTCAAACAACATGCCGCGGACACCGTAGAGGTTGGTGCGGGCCTTAGCTCTTGTGGAGCTGCAGAGAGAGTTGCCGCATTGGGCGCAGAAACGGCTCGCTGGTTGGAGTCGTTGGGTGTCGTGTTCGACCGCGGCATCGATGGCGAGCGGCTCTTGGCGAAGGAGGCTGGGCATCAAAAAGCACGCATCCTCCGAGCGGAAGGTGACCAGATAGGCGTCGCACTTACAAAGGCTCTCCGCGACGCCGCGCAAGGATCGGGCGCCATCGTGGTGCGCAGTCACCACCGCGCTCAGAAGCTCCTCTGCGCGAAGGGCCGATGCTGCGGCGTCCTCGCCTGCGATGCAGATGGCCAGCCTGTTGCCTACCATTCGGCTGCAGTTGTTTTAGCCACGGGCGGTGTGGGGCAGTTGTTCGCGCACACCACCAATCCAAACGAGTCGACGGGTGAAGGGTTGGCTCTTGCAGCTTCCGCTGGCGCAAAGCTGATGGACCTGGAGTTCGTCCAGTTTCATCCAACGGCATTGGCTACCCAGCGCGACCCGCTCTCCCTTGTGTCCGAAGCTGTGCGAGGCGAGGGCGCTACTTTATGGAATAACGAAGGGCATCGTTTCATGGCCGAGGCCGATCCACGGGCGGAACTTGCGCCGCGTGACGTGGTTGCGCGGGCCATCTTTCAGCAGCTTCGAGAGGGGCGCGAGGTGTCGCTTGATGCGCGTCACTTAGGTGAGGCGTGGCCGAGACGGTTCCCAAGAATTTTTGAGTTAGCCATTCAGGACGGTATTGATCCTCGACGTGCATCCATTCCGGTTACGCCAGCTGCGCACTACCATATGGGAGGCGTCGCTGTGGGTGGCTCCGGCCGTACCAGCGTGAGAGGCCTTTGGGCGACTGGGGAGGTGAGCTGCAGCGGCATGCATGGTGGAAACAGGCTGGCGAGCAACTCGCTGCTTGAAGCAGCCGCTATGGCCGATCTGCTTGCCGAGGATGTCGCGCGATGTGTGGGTCGGAACCCTTTTGTCGAAAGCGTTGCGGATGCCACGCGCGCCGAATACCCCGCTGCGTATCGTCATGACGAACACGTGGACGACAGCCTTCGCAAACTCATGTGGGACCACGTGGGCCTGGTGCGCGATGAGGAGGGTCTCAAGTGCGCCCTGCATCTGCAAGAGGAGATGGTTGCACGTACGCCACCTGACGCTGTGGTGAAGCGGGCGCACCTATTGGTTGCCGAGTTAATAACACGTGCGGCTCTTGCGCGACGGGAGTCGCGGGGCGCGCATGTCCGTAGCGATTTTGTTGGCAGTCACGGACTAGCCCGTCACTCCTACTCTTGGCTGTCCAATGCGCAGGGCTTCTTACGCGAGGCTGCATAGAGTTATGGTCAGTCATTGCTTCTTGGAGGACCAACTGAGCCAGTGGCTGCAGGAGGATCTGGGCCGAGCTGGAGACCTCACCACGCAGTCTCTCGGAATCGGAGATAAAAGTTGCCGGGCTAGAGTGGTTGCACGTCAAAAGGGGTGCATCGCCGGGCTCGAGGCGTCTTTACAAGCCTTCACTTATCTCGACGCAAAAGCCCAGTCCCGACGGCTCGTGTCGGAGGGCGCCCTTGCTGATGCGGGAGACGTGTTGGCGGAAGTGGAAAGTAACGCTGGCACATTATTGGCGGCAGAGCGCACGGCGCTGAACTTGCTCGGTTTGCTTTCGGGTGTGGCCACGGCCACACGCGAAGCGGTGCTCGCGACGGAAGGCACTGGAGCATCCATTGTTTGCACACGTAAAACGGTGCCAGGACTGCGCGTGCTGCAGAAGTACGCTGTTCGCATGGGGGGCGGAAAGAACCATCGGTACGGCCTCGACGACGCGGTTCTGATCAAGGACAACCACATTGCGCTGGTCGGCAGCGTGTCAGATGCAGTGGTACGGGCAAAGGCTGGGGTGGGGCATCTGGTGAAGGTGGAGGTTGAGGTCGATACGCTTGATCAGCTTAAGGCCGCGCTTGAAGCAGGCGCAGATGCTGTGCTGTTAGACAACATGTCCGATGCCATGCTCTGCGAGGCGGTAGGCATCAACCGGGGACGCGCCGTGCTGGAGGCATCGGGAGGTATTCAGCTTGAGCGTGTGCGGAGCGTGGCGCAGACGGGCGTGAATCTCATCTCGCTCGGCTGGCTCACCCATAGCTCCCCAAGCCTTGATGTGGCGCTCGACTTTCTTTAGACCTGAACTTCCTGTGAAGGGAGTCACGTGCGCTTGAGGTTGACGAACAGCTTCCGCAGCTTTCTGAGACAGGCGTTCAGCGGCGTCTGAGGTGGGTTGATGCGGAGAAGGGCAGCAGCGAACGGGTCTCATGGATGAGGCTGCTCCAGCTGTTCGTCAACCTCAAGCGCACGTGAGTGAGTTTGGAAAGGAGATAGATAGTTGCAGCTGGAGGGCGGGCGAATTGGGAGGGGATTAGTTCCAGTGGGTGTAGCCTTTCTCGTTGGTGACGAGTGCTTGGCCTTGGGGGTCGACAACACGCACACTTTTTTGCGAGATGACGTGGCCGATGGAGGTGGCCGGTATGGGGAGTGCCGCATTAGGCGGGGCGGTGAAGAGGAGCTCGTATTCTTCGCCACCGGCCAGGAGAACCTTCGTCGGGTCGAGCTTCGCTTGCTTGGCCACTTTGGTGTGGCTTGGTTCTTTGGGGAAAGCTTGCAGGTGGAGCTCCATGCCGACGCCCGAGGCTTCGCAGATGTGGCCGGCGTCTTGAAGCAGGCCGTCGGACAGGTCGATGGCTGATGTAGCCACAGGGGCAATAGCTTTTCCTTCTGCGATGCGTGCAGCGGGTCTGCGCCATCGCCTGACGAAAGGAAGCTGTTGTTCATCGATGCGGCTTTCGTCCAGAAAGTTATCTGCTTGAAGTAAGAGGTGCAGTCCGATTGAGGCGGCGCCCAATGTGCCTGTGACGTATACCCAGTCGCCCAGCTTGGCTCCGGATCGTGTGAGCACTTCGTCACCTGTTTCGCCCACAACGGTGGTGGTAAGGGAGATAGATGCGCCAGCTGCGAGATTCCCGCCGAGGATGGGTGCGGTGCATCCGTCTGCGGCAGCTTTGGCGCCTCGCACCATGTGTTGAAAGTCGTCTTCGCTGACATCTTTGGGAAGCACCAACGAGAGCAGCGCGGCCCGGGGGGTGGCACCCATGGCGGCTACGTCGCTGGCGGCTGCCATAAAGGAACGGTAACCAAGGTCCAAAAAGCTGAGCATGTGCCGCTTGAAGTGCACGCCCTCCACCGCAGCATCAACTGTCCATACGCCGGCGCGCCCGCTCGGTGGAAGCACTGCCGCATCATCGCCCACGCCAAGGAAGCCCTCTGAAGTTCCGCCCAGCTCGTGTTTCAGCCAGCGGATGCGTTCGAACTCAGAGCGCACGCTGAGCAACCACGGCAAGAGCGATTCCGACGACCAACCATAAAAGGATCTGAATACCTCGCTGTCTAGGAGCGTGCTGCCGCGTGCGTTGCATGCTGGTGAGCATGGCTACGGCACGCTTGGTGATGGCATCCAGTTGTTCCTCCGCCCTGGATGCAAACTCCGGCTCGTCCTGCACGTTGCGGTAGAGCCGGCACGCTTCCGGCAGCTGATTGAGGCGGAAGGCGAGATCCACAAAAGCCTGATGCTCCCGCGCGTCGGCCCAGTGTGCTTGAAGCTTCGTCCACGCCTCCTGCAGCGTAGTCTCGACACGCGCTTCGCTTGCAGTGGTCTCGACACGCGCTTCGCTTGCAGTGGTCTCGACGCACGCTTCGCTTGCAGTGGACATGCCGTCTATATAGTCGACGGCCTCATGTAGACCAGGTGGACTCGCCACTGCCCCTCGCGCCGCGTCGCGCGCGTCGACGCCCGCAGCGCGCCTCCTTAGCCGTTCGCACTCATTCTGGGATGTTTTGGGGTTTGGGAGGGAGAGCCACTGTGTGCGTTGTGCTAAGCGCTAGCCTCTGCATTTTGTTCTCGCTCAGATACATCGCTTCGCGCGACAGCTCGACGCTTTCGCTAACCGCCTGACCGGGTAGGGCGGGCGCAGAAGAGCGCACCTGAACAAAGCCGTCTGCATCGAGTGCAAACATGTCGGCCAGCTCCTCCGAGCCTTCAACCTGGTGTCGAACGCGTACCGTGGGCTCTGCTTCATACGAGCCTTCCGGGGTCGTTGGAAGCGATGGATCCCAAAGAAGCTTGGTGCGATTACTCGCTCGGACCGCCTGCAAACCTTCGAAAGCCGAGGGCAGAGGCACCCTCACTCGCCACAGCTCTTCAGCGTCTTCGCCACGGCCCGAGAGCTCGATGTCAACGGCAGCCAGTTGTCCAAGCTGCGAGGCGCGCACCTCATAGGTCTGCTCACTCTCTTGCTTCGCGCTTCCGTCCCGTGGGTCCGCGTCCGTTGAAGCTACGTCCGTTGAAGCTGCGTCCGTTGAAGCCGCGTCCTTGGAAACTGGGTAGCCTCGAATGAAGGCTCCGTACTGCCCATTGCTGTATAGCGGACGGGCGAGCAACCCGTACTCCGCTTCGGGGGAAGACCGACCTTCCTCTTCCATCACGCCGAGAGTCAAAATCAGCTGTCCCGCGCCTTGGTCGACGTCGCGTTCGAAGGTGATGCTGCCTTCAACATTTACAGCACTCGAAGTCGAGTCGAAAACGGGCCAGCCAGGGTTGTCCTGATTCTCTTGCGCGCCGCCTGTCGCCTGTGTGCTCTGTTCCACCGCACAGGCGTGTAGTAAAAACCCGCTGAATATAGTTAGTGAAATAAGTCGTGCCGTGTGCACAGTATCCTCCCGCACGTTCTGTGCCTGCACGCTCTCTGCCTGCATGTTCTATGCCTGCGTCGCCTCGAGGAACCGGCACGCACGCTAGACGCTGAGGGTCGACTGAGTCTTTCCCTTAGCGCGAGTCGCTTGACCTCCGCACGCCGGACTCTACGCTATAACCTCAGATGGGTTCGAATGAGGCATAGAGGCGGTGCGAAGACTCTATTTGTCTTCACGTTGCTGGTGCAAACTGGCTGTGGAACGTGCAATACGAGCACGCAGCCAGCAGAGCAGAGCTTGGGTGGGCAAGCCAAGGGGGAAACCATGGTGAAAGAAACTTCAACGAAGTCTTCGCAGGAGAGCCGAGGCGGGGACCGGCTGGCCAACCTGACGGCCATCCAGCGGTACGTGACCCAGAAAGATGGCACCGAGCCGCCGTTTGCTAATGCCTATTGGGATCACAAAGAGGCCGGTATCTACGTGGATGTTGTCTCCGGCGAAGCTCTCTTTAGTTCCATAGACAAGTTTGACTCGGGCACCGGCTGGCCCAGTTTTACCCAGCCAATCGCTAAGGACGCTATTGTTTCGAAGGAGGATCGCGTTCTTCTGATGAGCCGCACCGAAGTGCGGTCTCGCGAAGGGGACTCGCACCTTGGGCATGTCTTTGACGATGGTCCTCAGCCTACCGGCAAGCGCTTTTGCATCAACTCAGCCTCATTGCGGTTCGTCCCGGTCTCTCAAATGAAGGCCGAAGGCTACGGTGCGTATCTCCCGCTCTTCGGCGATGAGAAGCAGGCGGCGGAGCGATCCGAAGGTCAGCAGCAAGGCGCGGACGAACCCGCGAAGGCGCAGGTGAATCGCGAGTCGGCTGTGCTCGCGGGTGGATGCTTTTGGGGCATGGAGGACCTCCTCCGCGCGATTCCCGGGGTCGTGGATACCGAGGTCGGATACGCAGGTGGAAGCCAAGCCAACGCGAGCTACACGCACGTCAAGACGGGGACAACAGACCACGCTGAAGCGATCAAGGTCACCTTTGACCCCAACAAACTGAGCTTCGAGAAGTTGCTCCATGCCTTCTTTCGAATACACGATCCAACCACAGAAAACCGCCAAGGTAACGATGTGGGACGCCAATACCGCAGCGCAATCTTCTACGCGGACAACGAGCAGAAGAAGACCGCCGAGAAGGTGATCAAAGAGGTAAACAGCTCAGGCAAATGGAAGCGCCCCATCGTGACTGAGGTAGCTGCATCAACCGGCTTCTACGACGCCGAAGACTACCACCAAAACTACCTCGAAAAGAACCCCAACGGCTACACCTGCCACTACTGGCGTGATTAGGCCGCGTCATGCGCGACACCGCAGGCGGGTGGATCGCTTGGTGTGTAAAAGGGATTGCCGATCAGTAGGAGAAGAGGAGACCGGTTGCGACTACCCAGTCATGCAGGGCTTCGGTCAGTTCTAGGGTCAGGGGGAGACTGTCTTTCGGCGCATGGCGCAGTCGGTCCGCATAGACAGCCCGCATCGTCCGAATCCGCTGTCGAGTATCAAGGGGGATATGTTGACGGGTGTAGTCTATGTAGGGGCTCTGCCACAGCGAGACCAGTACCTCTTGGTCACGAGGTTCTTCCAGCGGGGCTCTCAGCTGACTGACAAACTCCTTCGCGTCTATTAGCCGAGGGGTGAGGTCGGAGGGAAAGTCGTTGTTCTGCCGTTCTAGCCTCGCCACTCCTTCTAGGTCACTAAGGTAGTATGCGCGCTCGGAGCCGCTAAAGGAGAAGGCTCGGCTCGGGTCCTCAAGTACATCGATCAACGTGCCGAGGAGAGAGAACTTCTTTTGCAGGTCGGCAATGGCGCGAAGCTCGAGACCGAACCACACTTTGCCGTTGACGATCCAGCGTCGCGCACCCAAAGCCATTAGTCGGTACTCTGACTGGGATTCAGCGGGTATGGACCCCGAATCCCTTAAGATGTCATCTATGGCATTGATGTAGTCGACAGGTTTCATCATCAACTGTTGACGCGTGGCGTTCGCTGGGTTCTCAGCTATCGCAGAAAAGGTAGCGAACTCGTTGCCCTGAGCCCAGAGGTTAGCGAGCTGACTATGGGTCACTTCCAAGCCTTCCGCGGGAACGGATAGGTGAAGGTGAAAGGCTCTTCCTAGCTCAGCGGATAGTGCGGTGGCCAATAGTAGCAGGTGGCTTATGTTGCTGATCGGACGTGTGCGGAGTTCCCAGATATGGGGCCGCTCAGCGGCGAGCTTCGTCTCCATATAGCCGTAGAGGAGCGGGGGTATGCGGCTACTAACAGCGTCTTGCGACAAGAGTTCAAAATCAGTCCACACGCCACTCTTCGCGTGCTGCCGACTCCGTGGGTCGGGAGCCATCGTGTATGGGTCGAGTGTATCTAGAAAATAGTCTATGCGTTGCTGTGAAGAGAGAGTTAGCCATTCGTCCTCACTCAAGTTTTTGTGCCGGTAGAAATTGAATATGGCGAATGCGGGCTCCTGATAGATAGCATTGCCGCCTGTTTGGATACCGTTCCAGGCCTTCTCGCTGATGGAGCCTTCTAACTCAAAACCGACCTTTACCGCCTCTTGTGTGCCTCGTGCGTACCGCTCCCCGTTGTTCTTCTTAATCCAGACAGCATCACACGGCGCGTCCGCGTTTCCGCTAGAGGAAGACCTACCGGTAGCCGCATCGGTGCAGGCCTGAAGTCCGGCGAAGGTCAGAACGATAGGGAGGTAGTAGAAGAAGGTGTGCAACGAGACTAGCTAAAGCAAGAATCAAACCAACAACTTTGGCGGGAAAGTGCAGGGGGTGCACGATCAGATTGAGAAGAGGGTAGTTCTTGGTGACCCCCCTGTTGGGGGTGCTCTCGGCCTCTCGGCGGGGCGGTGGATCCTGCCTATCAGGGTTTCGGCAAGACCTCATCTTGCCGACTTTAGACACGTCGTCTATGGCTGAGCGCATGTCTGCTTCGTCCTCAACATCACGCGTGCGTGTTCGAGCGGTGACTCTCCGAAAGATCCACCGCTACATCGCTATGGTGGCGGCTGCCTTTCTGCTCCTGGTGTCGCTCACAGGTAGCCTGCTCGTCTTCCGTCGGGAGCTGCACGTAGCTGAACCTCAGGTCACCGCTGATCTTCAACGCGCGCCGCGTCTTGAGCTGGAGCTGCTGATCGAACAGGCAGCAAAGCGCTTCGACGCTCCCGTCGGGCAGGTGCGGCTAAGTCACGCTCCGCACCAACCTGTGGAACTTTCCATCATGGATGACGCGAAGACAGTGGCCTACTACAGCAGCGGCGGCACGTTGATCGCGAGTCATGCAAAGGAGCGTCAGCTGACGAGTTGGATCTTCAAGCTGCACACCGGCGCGATTGCTGGGCGCGCGGGCGAGCTAAGCATGCTTCTCGTTGCCGCCGCCCTACTGATGTTGCTCGCCACAGGCTATCTCATCCTTCCATGGCGTCTGGCACGGAAGAATAGAGCGCAGCTAACCCGATAACTAGCCAGTGGTTTCCGACCAGAAGAGCACGCTTCTCGAGGTGGTTTTATATTTCGCACGAAGAGCATCTAGCTTGGAATGCGCCTAAGCTACAAACGCAGTACCTAAGCTCCAAACGCAGTGCCTAAGCTATAGCGACAAGAAGGGCACGCTGCTCGGTTGCGGGGTAAGCTTACCGAAGCTGTTTGGGGAAATGAGTGCGCTCTACTAGGAACAAGTGAGGTACTATGGACCAATGTCCGCCCCGTCCTTGCGCTTCGCACCCGTTTTGTCTGTCCTTCTCGCTCTCACTGCGGCATGCAACGAAGAAGCGAAGGAGAGGCAGGAAGGTCCTAGTGGCGAGACGGGTATGGGAGGCGATGTGGGTGCGGAAGCGGGAAGTGGAGCAGGGGCAGAGGGAGGATCTGGTGAGATGAACGGCGCTGCGAAACAAACCTTTGTCTACGTCTCTAATCGACGTGCGAAGAACCTACGCGTGCTCGAACTTGATGCCGCGAACGGGCAACTGACGGAACGGCAGACCTTTGACCTGGGAGGCGGAGGGCCCGGCCCACAGACCTATGACGCGAGCAAGGGCGTGCTTTATGTCGGCATCGATAACCCGCCAAAGGTGGTGTCTTTCGAGCTCGCCGACGATGGAAACCTCACAGGTCCTAGCTCCACAGTTGAGGTTTCAGGGCTGCCGGTTCATCTTACCATGAGCGGGGATCTGCTGATTTCCACGAGCTACGCGGCCGACAGCCTCACTGTGCTAAGCCGGCTCCCCAACGGTCAGCTCACGGAGCCAATCCTTCAAACGCTCGAGAGCGTTGGCGACAAACCCCATTCCGCCTGGCCCGATCCGCAAGGGGCGCGGGTCTACGTGCCGATCCTTGGCGAAGATGTCATTGCCCAGTACGCGCTGAACCCCTCAGGTTTGGAAGCGGTGGCGGGCGCAAACGGCCGGGTCGCCACAGACAAAGGCGCGGGTCCCCGCCACATGGCTTTCCACCCCAAGTTGCCGGTGCTCTACTCAGTCGAGGAACACTCTGGCGCGGTCACGCGCTACGCCATCGATGAGGGCACAGGACGGCTTCAACCGCAGGAGAGCGTCTCAGCGCTTCCTAACGGCCACACCGGCGATCCTGCGGGTGCAGATATAGTGGTCCACCCCAGCGGAGAACACCTCTATGCTTCCATCCGTGGCTCCAGCAGCATCACGCACTTCGCGGTGGACGTAAAAACCGGAGAGCTTACCGCGGACGAATCAATACCTGTGCCGGCCACCCCACGCGACTTCGCGATGGACCCCGCTGGCTTGTTCATTGTGAGCGTGGGGCAAGACTCGGGCGGGCTTGGGGTGTACCGCGTGCGGACGGACGGCTCTCTTAAAGAAACATCCGTGTTTGAGCAAACGGAGGGCGAAAATGCACGTCCCATCTGGGTCACAATCGTCGCCCGCTGAGATGCTGGCTTCCAAGGGGATGTGCTGAAGCGGGGCGTAGGCCGGTTTTCAAAATCGCCAGGTCGATTCGTTGGCCCCTGGCGGGTTAGTAGTCGCTAGCACGGCGAGTGTTTAGTGGGAGATGCGTCGTTTGGCTGGGCCGCGGGGAGATGCATCGTTTGGCTGGCCCCATGCAGATGCACGGCGCAGATGCATCGCCGCTCACTCAGCGGGACCCACCGTCCTTTGGACGATCCCCCCAGTACGTTCGCTCACGATGCATCGGCGCCGTGTATCTGCATGGGGCCCGTCGTGATGCCGGCAACAAGCGGGGGGAGAGTGGCGTAGTCGACTTCGCCGAGGGGCTCAGGCTCACTTCATCGGGTTGGGCATCTCCCCTGTGCCCAGCGACCTTTAGAGGCAAGGTGGCACCAGATTTGCTATGAAGTTTGCCATGATGCGAAGTGTGGCAAGTGTACGGTTGGCGTTTGTATTGGCGTGCGCAGCCGCTTGTGGGGCCGATGTGCGTCCGCCGGAGTCGGCAGGCGAAGAGGCCATCCGGGGCGGTGAACCGGGGCAGAATGCACCTCACGCTGTGGGCGTCGCGCTTAGATACACCTTGAAAGGCGTCACGGACGACCGACCCATCGGCACCGGTTTGCTTTTCAGTGACCGGCTGGTGGTGATCCATGGCGATGTGATTTCCAAAGAGGTCATCGCGCTTCAGCAGCGTGGCGTGCTCTATGATGCGATTCAACCGGTCGTTTGGCGCAGCCGCTCGGGCGGGTCCGTGGAACTTCAACCTGGCATCCCGATCGATGAGCAAAACGAAAACATCGAGAGCAGCGTGGCAGCGCCGGTTGCAGGATCGGTCAAGTACCACCCGCTCTTCGGCCCCAGGCAGCCCCATGATTCCGACGCCTCGCTCACCTCCATCTTCCGCCGATACACGGGCCGCTCCTTTATTTTCCTCAGCGATCCGCTGCCGGTGCCGCCACTTACGGTGACGGCCATGCCCGAAGTGGCTTCGGTAGCCCGAGAAACTAGAGAGACCCAAGAAGCCCCGTGCCGCTACCGTGCGGCGGGTTACGGCCTAGGCAGCAAACTCTACCTGTTGAATGGTGGCCGTCGTCCCACCTTCGCTGTTGCTTCCCTGTGCCTGGATGAGCTCATCGCGCCGGAGCTTTCCTTGAGGCGCGCAGTCAGCCAAGACGACGTCGCGCTCACGGAGTTGGATCGAGGCGCCCCGGTCTACGACACGCTTTCTGACATCCGCGCCAGGAATGTCCCCGTCGGCGCGCGTGCCACCGATCGCTCGCGGCATACAATCGCCGCTACCGCAGAGCTCTTCGGCGCTGTTGTTCCTAATCCATACGAGGGCTACAAGCATCTTTGGGACCTGCGATCGCGCGTCTACGGCACGGTGCAGGTGCTCCCGCTTCGTCCTCAGCTCAACCTCATCAAGCAAGCCCAGGCGTGTTTGGAGCAGGAGGAGGCGATAAGGGGCGGAACTGCCCATGCGACGGTCAGTGGGAATGCGTGTTGGCCCTGGCTCCCGGGCGGGCTGCTCCTACGCTGCAAGCTAGAAGATGGGTGTACAACGTACGGAGCCTCAGACGCAGCGAGTGCGGGTGGAGAAACGGCACCCGTTCGGAGGTACGACCTTCAATGGGACATCACGGAACAACCACGCGTTACCGATGCCTACTATGATGAAGAGGTGCCGCTCAGGGATCATCCAGTGGAACGCGACACCCTCGTCAGACCGGTGCTTGATGAACAAGAGCTACTCAATCAGACGTGGGTAGCAGGAAGTGCAGGAGACGTGGTGGTCGTTGAAGTCGCCGGTCGTCATCGCTTAGTTATGTACGACCCCGCGATGTGGGAGCTCGTTTTCGTCGGCTAGGGTGAGCCAGTTACTTCCACTCTTCTCCAAAGCCGAACGATGAAAGCGCCTAATAGCGTCGGCCATACCAAGTTTAGACGGGCTAGGGGCCTACCGTGAGCAGGCAGCCCGCCCTTGCGTGCTCGGGGCAAGAGCGATAGCACGTGGGGCGATGCGACCATCTATCGCCCTTCTCGTAGCGGTTGCACTTTGCGGCTGCTCCTCAAAAGCTAGGAGCACCAAGAAGCAGGCATCAGCAGCAGCGGTGGCTGCCGTGGAGGTTTCGCCTCCGCTGTCGGAGGAGCAGCGTGAGCGCAAGACGGCGACGACAAGTTACCCTCTGTGGGGTCGCGTTA
The DNA here is from genome assembly GCA_965214225.1 of Polyangiales bacterium. GTDB lineage: Bacteria > Myxococcota_A > Polyangia > Polyangiales > CBDCBC01 > CBDCBC01. The sequence continues at coordinate 2,448,886 of OZ243942.1, forward strand.
CCGGGCTTGCGCTGTCGGTACGAGCCAAGCCCGATCCCGAGGCGCCGCGGCTAGGTTGGTTGCGCTTTGGAGACGTAGTCCACCTCAAGGAGGAGCGGGTACGGACCGCTACGTGCAGCTCCGGCTGGCACGCGGTGTACCCACGAGGATGGGCATGTGCCGGTCTAGGGATCGACATCAGCCGCGAGGCGGTGAGCAAGCAGGCGCGCGCTCAAGCGGGCAAGGCTCTGCCTTACAAGTACTATTTCGTTAAGGACATTGTGGCTCCGGAGTACCACCGGCTCCCGACCCGCAAAGAGCAGATGTACATCCATCGCTTCACTCAAAGATACCGCGCCTTGCGTGACAAAGAGCAGGATAAGGCTGATGCCTTTCTGCGCGGAGAGCTCCGAGGTGAGGAGCTCGCGGTGCCGCCGTACGTACGGCGGTTCCTTGAACGTGGCTACTACGTGGCGGCTCAACAGGAGGTGCATCGCGGTCCACGAAAGTTCATCCTGACTGTGCGCGGCAGCTACATCTGGAGTGCAAGCGTCACGCGCAGATCGTACTCAGACTTTCATGGTGTGGAGCTTGACCACGCGCACACATTGCCCATCGCCTGGGCGGTGCGCACAGCGCGTCCACTCAAGCGGATCGACAAGTGGGATGGTTCCGTTCGCTTTGGCAAAATAGAAGATGCCGAACCTTACGCGCGCCAAACCGTGCTCCCGCCGCTCGAGCGCGAGACGTTCGGCAACAAGACCATGTTCCGCCTTGAGAGCGGCAACTATCTCTACCCCTGGTTTGTTGCGCGCGCCACGGTTCACCCTCCGCCCGCTAAAGTCGACAGCGACGAATCGTGGCTCCACGTCGACGTGGCGCAGCAGACTCTTGTGGTGTACCGGGGTACGCAGCCCACGTATGCGACCCTGATATCCAGTGGTCTCCGCGACCATCCCACGCCTGCTGGTCTCTACCGCGTGCGCACCAAGCGCCGCTCCGACACCATGGCCGACGTCGGCGCGGATGCGCCCGGTGACCGCTACCGCATTGAAGATGTGCCCTGGACTCAGTATTTCCGCGGGTCGCTCGCGCTCCACGGCGCGTTCTGGCACGACCGGTTCGGTCTGCGGCGCTCGCACGGGTGCGTAAACCTGGCGCCACTGGACGCAGAACAGATCTTCGGCATCACAAAGCCGAAGCTCCCGATTGGGTGGCACGGCGTCTCGGCACTCACCGAGCCGCGCGTCGCTACGCGGGTGCTGGTGACGGACTAGGAATAATCTGTGGCCGAATGAGGTGCACCTACTCTTCGGAGCGCCCTTGACAAAATGTCAAAGCGCCTTGACATTTTGTCAAGGGCGAACGGCGCTGTTGCTGATTGCTGGCTCTAGTATCTTCCCGCGGCCGTGCTCACCTGACTGTGCTGGGTGACTGCACTCACCTGACTGTGCTGGGTCACTGTGCACTAACGTGCTAGGGTGCGCCCCGTGGTACGGGTTTGCTTTGTCTGTCTCGGCAACATCTGCCGTTCACCCACAGCCGAGGCCATCATGCTTGAGCTGGTGGATCGAGCGGGTTTGTCCGAGACGATTCACGTCGAGAGTGCGGGGACAGGCGATTGGCACGTGGGTGAGCCAGCCGATCCTCGTGCTTGTGCGCATGCCGAAACACGCGGGCTCAAGCTGACTGGAGTGGCGCAGCAGTTCACGCCGGCACTCTTCGCCAGGTACGATTACATTCTGGCTGCCGATCGCTCCAACTACCGCGCCCTGCTCAATCTCGCTCCGGATGCTGCGTCAAGGAAGAAGGTCCAGTTGCTCCGGGACTACGACCCGCGTGGCGAAGAGGGCCTGGAGGTGCCGGACCCCTACCATGGTGGTGAAGACGGATTCCGCGAGGTGTTCGACATGTGCTTTGCGTGTTGCGAGCAGCTTCTTGCGCACGTCAGGCGCGAGCATCAGCTTTAGTCGATGAAACGTGTCGAGCATCGCCTGCTTGAGCGGTTGGGAGCCATCCTTGGTGGTGAAGCTTCTAAACTTGAACATGTGGCCACCGGGCCTGGAGGCACACTCCATAGCGTGCACTGCCAGAGCAAGCGCTACGCCGTCAAGGTGAGCTCGGACGAAGGGTCTGATGCGCTTAAACTCGAAGGCCGGGGGCTTGAGTGGCTGGCGGAAACCGGCACGGTTCAAGTTCCTGCACTTCATCACATTGAGGGAGACCTGTTGGTGATGGACTGGATACCAGCGGCCACGCCAACTGACGCGTCGTACCGAACCTTTGGCGGCAAGCTCGCAGAGCTTCACCTGTTTCCCTGCAAGACCTTCGGACTTGAATACGATAATCTCCTTGCCGGCCTTCCCCAACCCAACGCCATCACAAGCTCGTGGGCCGAGTTTTACGCTACGCGGCGTATCGAGGTGCAGCTCCGCCACGCCGCGGATGCCGGATACATTGAACGCGGCGCACTCCGCAAACACTTTGACCGATTGATGAACCGCATGCCGGATCTTGTGACGCCTGAGGAAACACCTTCACGTTTGCACGGCGACCTTTGGAGCGGAAACATGATGTGTGCAGAGGATGGCACTCCCTACGTCATCGACCCCGCCGTTTACGGCGGATCCCGCGAAGTCGACTTGGCGATGATGCGGCTCTTTGGAGGCTTTTCCGCTGCGTGCTTTTCCGAGTACGCCAACGCATTCCCGCTCTGGGACGGGCATCAGGAGCGGGTGCCGCTCTACCAACTCTACCCTTTGTTAGTGCATGTCAATCTTTTTGGTGGGAGCTACATGCCTCAGACGCTAGACAAGCTCCGCGCCGTCTGCTGAACAGGAAGCTCACGACCAGGCCGTTATCTGCGCGTAGGCGTCTCGTACTGAGCAGACCCGCAGTCGCCGGTTTGTGCCTTGGTTTGGTTAGGAGTGTACGTACTGACGGATACCTCTCGGCGCCTTGCACTTGGTCGGCGGCGACCTAGAACATCTGGTGCGCTAGGGAACGGACAGCCGGTGCGTTAGGCTGATACGTGGAGATGACAGAACACGGTGGGCATGAAAGCCCAGAAGGAGTGATGTATGAGACGGGTCAGCAGAACATTTATCGTAGCCGCGGCTATAGCGAGCATGGCGAGCGGGTTTGGTTGTAACAAAAAGGCCGAGGTTGAAGAAGCTGAGGTAGACGGGTTAGAGCAAGACGTCTTGCCGAGCGTAACGGCCGAAGAAGGGGATGCCGTGAAGGTCGGCATGAGCGAGCTTTCGGTGGAGCAGGTTTCCACGATGCTCAGCGACAAGAAAGTGCACGTCTTCGACGCGAACAATGAGAAGACCCGCAAGAAGTACGGCGTGGTGCCTGAGGCGGTGCTGCTTAGCTCGTCCTCGCAGTACGAGACCCAGAGCGTCTTGCCTGACGACAAGTCAGCGAAGCTGGTTTTCTACTGCGCGAACACCGACTGCACCGCTTCCGATACGGCCGCAAAGCGCGCTGCGAACGCAGGGTACGGCGACGTCAACGTGATGCGTGCTGGTATTGCTGGATGGAAAGAGGCCGGCAAGGAGCTCCAGCCGTTCCAGGGGTGACCACCTGCTCGATGAGGTTCATCTGAATGCTTACTAGCCGGTCAGTCTGCGCTGGTGGAGCTGTCCGGTAGCCCAACCCGGATGGGACCTCGGAAGTCATCGGGATCCACTGCTCGCCCGTGCTGCGAGATCTGCAGAGCACCGCGGTGGGCCAGGCGACGTGCGCCGCAACGCACGTCCTCCATGTGCTCTCTCCACGCATCGGGCCAAAGCCGTCTAGCGACCTCGCTAGGGCAGAGGGTACGGCCGACGCCCCGCTCGTTGGCTAGTTCAAGCAAAGCCGCTTCAATAGCTTTGTTCATGCTCGAGCTGCGCCTTCCACCGCTGCGCCTTCCACCGCTGCGCCTTCCACCGCTGCGCCTTCCACTGCTGTGTTCTCCACGGCACTGGTCACTGCAGCGCCGCACCTGGTCCCAACACTTCTCCCACTTCTTGCGGTAGTTGAACGTGCGTCCACACGCGAGTCGTACCTGGCTCGCCTCGCGTGTTGGCATCGCGCGACTCGCGCCTTAGTCACGATTTTTCTTTGGGTGGCGTTGGATAGACGAGGAGCTCATGCACATCCACGCGCTCAGGTTGACGCAATGCGTAGAGGACTGCCTCGGCAATGTCCTCAGGACGTAAACCCTCGGGCTTCTTCTCCTCGAAGAATGGTGTGTCGACCACTCCAGGCTCGATCAGGGTCACCCGGATCCCGCTTCCACGGAGTTCCTCCCTTAGGCCGTAGCCAATCGCGGAGACGGCCCACTTGCTCGCGCTATACATTGAACCAGCTAGGGTCTTCCGTCCGGCGACAGAACCTGTGATCAGCATGTGGCCGCGCGACTTGCGCAGGGCGGGAAGCGACGCCCTTACCGTGAGCGCAACACCTAGCACGTTGGTCAGGAGCATGTCCTTCCAAACGTCCGGATCGGCTTCACTAAATCCTCCTGAACTTCCGCCGCGCCCTGCGTTAGCGAACACGGCATCAACTTGGCCAAAACGTGAGACCGTCGCCTCAACCAGCCGCTCCTGGTCCTCTTGCTTCTGAACGTCGCAGTGATGGGTCAACACCCGCTGTGAGTCGTCGAGAGAAGAGGCAAGCTTCTGCAGCTTGTCTTCCGAACGGGCCGCCAATGCAAGGCGGTAACCTTGCCGAAAGGCAAGACGCGCCGTGGCCTCTCCAATTCCGGATGATGCCCCCGTGATCAGGAGCACCTTGTCGTGTGATTGAGTCATGACAAGACGGTAATCACAACGGCAGCCCCTTCAACCCGCAGTCGAGCCTCTCCCTCACCCCAACGTTTGTCTCACAGGTTTGGTGGCGCCATGAGTCTGTACGAAGGGCAGCCAAGATCCAGGGCAGCTGGCGGAATGGCTGCAGCTACCCGGCCTCTGACCCTGCTCCAACGACCTCCGCACTGCCTAGTTCATGCCTTTTGAGCTTATCGAGCAACGTGGTCCGTTTGAGGCCGAGCGCCCTTGCGGTGCGCGTCTTATTCCAACCGCTTTGTACAAGGGCCGTTAGAAGAATCTCACGCTCCATTTCGTGGTAGGTGCCGAGGCGCGGCATCATGGCTTCCTCGCCACCCCTGGGCGAAAGTCGCAAATCTTTGACGGTCACCCTCGGCCCCTTGGTGCGCAGGGCCGCTTGCGTCAGTACCATGTCAAACTCCGCAAAACCCCCGGTCCATTCGGTGTCAGCCAGAAGTTGAAGAGCTTCTGGTTCAATACCCATCGGCTCAAGCGCCAATGCACGCGATGTGCGCGTGAGAATCTCTAGCGCGCGTGGTCCCAGGTCCTCGGTCCGCTCCTCGAGCGAGGGTACAGAGATCAGCTGCTGACTGAGTAGGTCGAGAAGTTGTGCGTTGACCCCTTCGCCTTTTTCTAAGCCGCGGAGGGGGACGACGCTGGTGCCGACAACCGCTGCGCTCATGGCATAGTTGCGGCTCTGACAGCTGCTTACAGCTACGCCCTTACTTATGCCTGCAGCCAATGCGTCTTGCGTGTGAGGATCAAGCGCAAAGATGTGGCGAATCAACAACGTGCCGTGCGTGGCACGCTCCAGCCAGCCCAACGCGTCGCCTCGTCCGAAGAGCTGGTTCATCGCTAGCTGCGTTGCTATTTGGGTGGCATCGATCGAGATGAACGGGCCTGGCGTGCTGTTGCGCCTCATCAGGTGGAACTGAAAGGCTACGTCTTCTGAACTCGTCCACCAATCATGAAGCAACAACGCGCGATCTAGCGGCTGAGCCGGAAGTTGCGCAAAGAGTGAATGCATAGAGGCGCTATAGCTGGCTGACAGGTTGCTCGGGCGGAGCGCGCTTTGAACAACTACATTGGCATATCGCCTGCTCTCCTGCTCGAGAGCGCCTTCGAGGTCACGAGCGTGTGCGTCCAGTTTCTGCACCTTGGCTTCCGCTTGGTTCCAGCGGCGCGTAGCGCGCGCGGCAGCTGTAAGCTTCGCTAGAGAGGCTCCCGCTCTTTCACTCAAGCATTGAAGCGCATCGAGCTCCTCAAGGGCGAGGCTGCTTCTTCGAGCGCCGCGTGGCAAGAGAGCAACGCCTTCAAAGTGGCCGTCGCGGCAGAAGGATACGGCCGCCAGGAGCTCGAGCTCCTCCAGCAGTTCCTGAAGCTCACGCTCCTTACGGCAGGCACCGCTACGCGGAGCGCGCGTCTGCGTTACAATGCAACAACTGCCATGCCCGAAGGCATGAAGGAGTTGCGGCGGCATGGCTTGACCCCGCGAGCGCACATCTCCCGAGGCGGTTAGTTCAAAGAGCTGCGGGGGGTCGACCGTATACAAGCTGGGCGAGGTAACCTGTCTGCCCGCTGAGCGAAAGGCCCCCAGCAGGACTTGCGAGAAATCCTCCAGAGTCTGTTGCAGGGGAGCTGCCTGCTCCGCGCAACGTGTCGCGCGGAGCAGGCGACCTTGAAAGGGTGCGGCTCGACGGTTTAAGACCATCATGACCGTCAGCCCTGCTGCTCCAGCACCCACTAACAAGGCTAGAGCTGCTAGAGAAAAAGCGAAGGCATCGTGCACATGGTCGTGCAACTGGTCGCGCAACTGGTCGCGCAACTGGTCCAACACCAAGACCAATAACAGCGTCGCGCATCCCGCGGCGAAGATGTGGCGCGCGTAACTACCGAACCTTCGTTGCCACTTCGCATCCACCATGGCGCTATGGGAACCGCAGAGGACGGCAAGCGCGAGCACCCCAAGCAGGAGAGAGGTGTCGGGGCTGTGCAGCCAGAAGAGAGGGCCCAGAGCTGCCAATGCCATTGCGATGGCCGTGCCGGAAAAACCCCACCAATGCACGCTGCGCCACAGGGCCCGTGTCTCACGGCAGAGGCGGACAGTGCGAATGATGGTTGTGCCGCCAAGCAGCGCGAGAGCGCCAAGCACTGCACCTAGCTTCACGTGTGTAAGCGCGACTGGTGCGCCCAGAGCGGCAGCAACTTCCACTGCCAGCATGAAACACACGCCTGCGTAGGTCACTTTGAGGAAGAGCTTTCCCAGCAGATGCGGCCGACCACTCGGCGCGGGGTATACCAGCGCGAGGTGCAGCGTAAACAGAGTGGCAAGAGCAAAGCCGAGCGCGCCGATCCTAAGAAAGGTCGTGCGTGTTGCCACCTTGGGTAGCCACATAAGCAGGGTAGTGGCGGATGCCACGCATAGGCCGTAGGCGAGGGGACGATGAGCAGCCATTCCGCGAAGCGTAAGGATGAGGGGTAGCAGCGCGAGAGCTTCTGCGATCAGCAACAGGAGCCCCCCTCTAAAGGTTGGAGGGCCAAGTTCAAGGTAGAAGGCTGCTGCCCCGTAGGTGATAGCCAAGGCCGGAGCAGAAGCGAGCCAGAGCTTTCGGCGCTGAGTTTCGAGCGACATCGCCTCGGAGTCTAGCGCACGGGAAGCGTTCAGGTACCTTTTGGCTCGTCAACTGGCGTGACGGTTATCAGGCCTTCCTTTGGCTCGAGCATCAAGCGAAACTCTTGGCTTGAGCATTCCTCCTCAAGAGAGCCAGCCGATGCGCAATAGACGTCCTGGTGAATGACTACGGGCGAGGAGCGCTCTTGCTGGCGCAGGCCGGAGCAGGGGAATTTGCGGATGGTGCGGCACGTGCACGCAGACTACTACCCATAAACAAATAGCGGGCGTCAGCTTAACACCGGAGGAGCCTCTCCGTCTCAGTTGAAGGGGAAAATGGGGTGGCGGTCCGGTCACAGAAGCTCTATACCGAAAGGCATGTTAGCTACCGATTGGCCTATCGATTGGCCTACCGATTGGCAGAGTCAAGAGCTCTCTAAGGACGAGATTGGCCGCTACAGTCGTCACCTTATCCTTCCTGAGATTGGCCCCGACGGACAGAAGAAGCTGAAGGCGTCATCTGTCCTGCTCGTTGGCACGGGCGGCCTCGGCTCACCGATGGCGCTTTATCTAGCGGCCGCTGGCGTAGGGCGCATCGGGCTGGTTGATTTTGATGTGGTGGACGACAGCAATCTTCAGCGGCAGGTGATCCACGGAACCCACGAGGTGGGACAACCGAAGCTTGATTCTGCCGAGAGGCGCATCGCACAAATCAATCCACATGTGAAGGTGGAGAAGCATGAAGTCATGCTGTCCAGCCAGAACGCGATGGACATCATCCCAAACTACGACGTAGTTGCCGACGGCACGGACAACTTCCCTACCCGTTACTTGGTCAACGACGCATGTCTTCTGGCGGGCAAACCTAATGTATACGGCTCCATATTCCGGTTTGAGGGCCAGCTTTCGGTATTCTGCATGCCTGACGGACCGAACTACCGTGACCTCTATCCAGAGCCGCCTCCGCCGGGCCTGGTTCCTTCCTGTGCTGAGGGAGGCGTGCTGGGTGTGCTACCTGGCATCGTCGGTACCATGCAGGCAACGGAAGTCATCAAGTTAATTACCGGAATCGGTCAGCCCCTAGTGGGTAAGCTGTTGCTGATCGACACATTGGCGATGAGCTTTCGCGTCATGAAGCTTCACCGCGATCCAAACAATCCGCTAACTGGCACCAACCCGACGATTAAAGAACTGATCGACTATCAGCAGTTTTGCGGCATCCCTCAGGCGCAGTCTGCGGAAGAGAAGGCAACGATGGAAACACCAGCGATTTCTGTGAGCGAGTTCAAATCCCTTCGCGACGGAGGGAAGGCGCCGTTTCTTTTGGATGTGCGTCAGCCGTACGAGGCGGAGATTGCATCCATTGGTGCTGACCAGTTGATCCCCGTGGACGAACTTCCCTCGCGTATGGGTGAGCTGAAGGTCGATAAGTCCAGCGAGCTGGTAGTACACTGCCGCTCCGGAGGTCGCTCAGCAAAGGCTGTGGAAGCATTGCGCGCGGCGGGCTACGATAAGGCAAAGAATCTCACCGGCGGCACGCTCGCCTGGAGCAACGACATTGATCCTGACGTGCCGAAGTACTAGCGCTACTCGTCTCTAGGACATCGCTCAATCCGGCTAAAAGTCGCACCTCTGGTGCCAGCCGTGGACGGTCAGCTGTGAAGATGCCGTCGACATCGTTTCGCTTGATCTGTTGTTCCCTCGGCGAGACGACTGCTGCACTGCCCAAACGAGGTTATCCAGACGAGATCATCCGGGCCAGGCTCTGGTGCTCGAAGGTCCTCGAAAATCTGCGCGTTCATTGGGAGCGAAACCAAGGTTTTTCTTGACCTTGCGCGACCCGTGGAGGCAGTCTTGTCCGCATCCCATGTATCGGGTGCAAAACATGCCGGAGAGACCTATGCAAGCGTGCGGCGTCAGTTGAACCGCCATGCGAAAGGGTGTCCCGCATTCTCAGCAAGTCTTGCAGCGTCCCCGCTGAGTGAGCAGGACAGGCGCTGGGTAGGAGCTGCAGTTTCACGCTGGTCCGAGGGCAACACGGCTTCTCGTGAAGCTCCAGCAATGTCTGGCCGGCGCCTCGTCCTCAAGTCTCCGGCGAGGGCAGGCTTCGGGAGAGAGAGCCCCGACGGGCACCATCCTGAGGTTATGCATCTTTGGACTACGGCTGAACCCGCATCCGGAGTCGGCGGAGGGGTGTGGCGATGGAGGTAGAGGCTCACGGCGAGAGGGCATCATGAGTGCGCTAGTCTTGGTGGCGGAGGATGACCCGTTTAACCTCCGCTTATTACAGGAGGTGTGCGAGGCTGCGGGGCACCGGGTTGCAACTTCGGCCAACGGTAGAGAGGTGCTAGATTCCGTCGCTCGAGAACGGCCGGACGTCATTTTGATGGCTATCGATCTTCCGGTGATAGATGGTTTCGAGGTGATGCGCGTGCTCAAGTCCGACCCCGAGCTGTGCGCCGTGCCCGTGATAGTCGTCACTGCTGCAGACGACCTCGAGCACAGGAGCAGGAGCATTGAGTGCGGTGCAGAAGACTACGTTACCAAACCTTACCGGGTCTTCGAGATACAGCAGCGCTTGCGCAACACGCTCCGCCTGCGCGCGGCCCAGCATGCTGTTGCCGAAGCACAAGAGTCGGCTTTTGTCGATCCACTTACGCGTGCTGGGAGTGCGCAGCAACTTCATATCAGCTTGAACTACGAGTTTACCCGGGCCCTGCGCTACGGTCACCCTCTCACGGTGTTTGCTCTACGGCTGCGCAATGCAAAACAGCTGCGTGAAGCGGAGGAACGGGTTTTGGATGCTGCAGTGGCACAAATGGTAAAGGGTTTTCGAACCTGCATCCGCAACATCGATCATCTTTATCGCAACCGGGCGCACGAGTTGGTGGCGGTGCTGCCGGAGACGGATGATGAGGGAGCACAGGTGGTGCAGAAACGCGTTGAAGATAGCCTTGAGACAGGCTCCTTTTGGGTTGAAAGCCTCCGACCTGCTCCGTGCATTGACTTGACGCATGTGTCCTACCCCAAAATAAGGGAAATCAGTGGGGACGCTTTATTGGGCCGCGCCCTCCGTAATCTTCCTGAGTAGCCACGTTGCGCAGACTCGCTACGCCACGAGCTGGAGCGGGAGGCGGAGCCTAAGCAACACGGCGCACACGAGAAATAGATCGAGGCAGACGTGCGCTATAATCGAGCGCGCCCGCAAGCGAGGGCGAGGCGCGTACACCGTAAGCGTTCAGGTACCCCCTGGGCACTAGAAAACCACGCTTCTCGAGGCTCTCCCTGCTCCGGCTTCGTCCTCAAGACCTGTCCTCACGCACCAGAGTGCGCTCCGGAAGGTCTTTGCGGGCGCGCTCGGATCAGAAAGAGCCTCGAAAACCGCATGCTAGGATACCTGAACGTTTGCCGTACACCAGGTACGCAACGAGCCGGAGCGCGGTCTAAAGTAAACTGACACATGGGGAAGTAGATCGAGGCAGACGGGCGCGATAATCGAGCGCGCCCGCAAGCGAGGGCGAGGCGCGTACACCAGGTACGCAACGAGCCGGAGCGCGGACGAAAGCCGATTATCGCGCCCGTCTGCCTCGATCTAGTCGCGAAAATTGATGAACTGTAGCGGCAAGTCAAACTCACGCTCCCTAAGCAGCGCGATGACTTCCTGCAGGTCATCTCTCTTCTTCCCGCTTACCCGCACTTGCTCTCCCTGAATGCTGGCTTGGGCTTTGAGCTTCGTGTCTTTGATCAGCTTGACGATCTGCCGAGCCTTGTCTTGAGGTACGCCCTGCCGGAGCTGGATTACCTGCTTGTATTTGCCGCCCGAAGCGGGAGCGATTGCCTGCGCATCGAGCGACTTGAGCGAAACGCTGCGCCTCACAAGCTTCTCTTGAAGGACCGTCATGGCAGCCTCGATGCGCGACTCGCTGTTAGAGCGCAGGGTAATTTCCTCCTCCTTGCGCTCAACAGACGTGTCGGTTCCGCGAAAATCGAAGCGCTGGGCAACTTCCTTTTGAGCTTGGTGAACTGCATTGTCCACTTCGTGCATCTCCAGTTCAGAAACCACGTCGAACGTAGGCATGAGCAACGTCTTGTCACGCAGTCGCGCGTGGGGCAAGTGTCCATCGAGCGGGAGCTTGTGCCGCCGTGATGACCAACTTGTGCCGCCGTGATGACCAACTTGTGCCGCCGTGATGACCAAAGAGCAGGAGATTTCCGAGCACCTGCATTCCGCGTGGTGCAAGTGCTACCCTAATCAGTCAAAGCTCATGACGGCACCTTCTCCTCAAGCTCAGCTAAAGCTTTATCCTTTGCAGCGTGCGGCGTGGCTGCTGCTCTCGCTGGGCTGCACAACAGTCATCGTGACCGCGCGGCTGCTCGAGCCATCACGACGCGGATACGGTACGCATACGCAGCTCGGTCTTGCTCCGTGCTCCTTACGCCAGCTGACCGGCATCCCCTGCGGCGGCTGCGGCCTCACCACAAGCTTCGCTCACACCGCGCACCTTGAACTAACGCAAGCGTTTGCCGCTCACCCCATGGGGCCGCTGCTCTTTGTCTGCTGCTCACTGGCTTCCCTACTGGGTGCCATAGCTGCTGTACGTCCTCACGGAATGTGTCACCTGCTGGCGCGCCTACGTGTGGCAGAGGGTGCCTTGGCTCTGTCGCTCGGCATGCTGCTGGTCTGGCTGTCTCGGATAGGCGCCGCGCTTTTGAGGTAGAAGGGCATGAATGCTATTGCACTGGCCTACCGACGGCAAAGGCGGCGCCAGGAGAGGTTCTGCCATTTCGTCAATCATGTTCCATCGCTACCTGCACTCGATTCAGAAGCGGCGTGCGCAGGGCGAACTAGGCGAGTCGAGCCACAAGGTCAGGCGTAAACCCCTTGGCAGCGTAGAGGCTATCGTAGAGCCTTGCTGCGCGCTCCCACGAGTGGTCCTGGTGCATCACGCGGGCGATGAGCTTACCAAAAGCTTCTTCTTGACGAAATGCTGCTTGAGCTCGACCCGTTGCATCAGCCAATGCCTCAGGCCCCGCGTCGTAGAGAAACCCTGTTCCGCTTCGCAATGAGGTGTCGCAGTCAACCACGGCGTCCCGGAGCAACTCGGAGGCTCCTATCGGCAACGCACCGTAGCACTGCGCCTGCAGAGCGAGCTGCTCTGCGCCGTAGGCCGCCCGTGGTATGACCACGAAGTCTGCCCCAGCCAGCGCACGGTGGAGGAAGGCTTGATCACCGAGCGGGTGTACCCTAGCTGATGCAGCTAAACCGTTGGCGCCGGATCCGACCCTTTCGCTTGCTCCTGCCGCATCAGCAGCGAGGACGATCCACTGAAGACCATGCTCTGGCGCGCGTTCACTTTGGCCACGGAGGCGCTTGTCCATTGCAACCAGGGCATCAAGAACTCCAGCCGAGGCGTCCTTGGTGGTGTCGGCGATGAATAGAAACAACGGCTCCGTGGAGGGAGGCAGCTGCAGTTCCTCGCGCAGTTGCTGCTTCGCCTGTGTCTTCCCATGAATGTCGGTGGAGTCGTAGTGTTGACGAATCAACGGGTCGGTGGCGGGGTTCCAGTAGCTCTCGTCGATGCCGCCCTGGATGCCGAGGATAAAGTCCTTCTTCGACCCCACTGTTTCTGCGATACATGAAGGAGGGCGAGCAACGAGCTCCGACGCTAGGGAAGGTGAAGGGAGCACCCACCAATCGGCCTGACGCATGCCGGCTTCCGTTTGCTCGCTGAGGTCTGAAAGCCGATCTTCTTCAAGCTCGTTTTTATATCCCGAGATAACTACAGTGGCTTCACGCTGCTGGTGCGCAAAGCCCGCCAACTCCAGCCCATTCAGATGAACCGCATCGAAAGAAACCTCACGCTCGCTGGCGATCTGCTGAGCAGCAAGTTCCAGTACGCTCCTTGAGGAAGCAGGTAGAGGGTAGGTGTACTTGTCAAACAACTGGGCATTACCGAGCAGCGTGAGCTCTACGCCTGCCGCAGTACGGCTCTCGTACACGCGGCAATCGACCTTCCCTCCGTCAAGTTGAACGCTGCAAGGAGAGAGGCGCCGGGAGAAGGTGAGCCCACAGTAGTTTGCAGAAGCGTAGTAGGGAGCGACGATGGTGACGTCATGTCCGAGGGCCTGCAGCGCCTTGGGTAGAGCGCCGGCCGCGCTTGCTGATGGATTGTCGCCCGTGAAGGGGGCAAGTTCGGAAGTGACGAAGAGTATGTGCATGTACCTAATTGGTTGGTGAGTGAGCTGGTTGGTGAGTGAGCTGGTTGGTGAGTGAGCTGGTTGGTGAGTGAGCTGGTTAGTTATCGGTTGCGCCTGTGGATGAGACGCGTACGCGATAGTAGCCGGTCGACCGTGATCAGACCAGCGAACACCAACTCGTCTAAAGTCGCACGTTCCTGCAACGACGGCCCTTGCGCACTGTTCGCACCAGTCCCACCACTTGCACTGACTGCGCCACGTGCGCGAGCGTGCGCTCCGGTCAGGTGGGCTCCCGCTTCACATCCACCAGCGTGACCTCGAACAGTAGAGCCGCTCCGCCAGGAATGGTAACGTCACCCGGAAGTCGCGCCGGTTTCCCGCGGTCACGGTATGCCGAGTTGGAGGGGCACCAGAGCTTGGCGCGGCCGCTCTCTTTCATTTTCTGCAGGGCGATCCGCCAGCAGGGGATCACGTGCTGCAACGAGAACGTTGCGGGCTCGTCGGCCTTCTCACCTGCTTTGCCTTCGTCCGGCATGCTGGAGTCAAAGACGGTGCCGTCTGCCAATGTTCCTTTGTAGTGCACCTTGACGGTGTCGGTTGCCGCAGGGCTCTTGCCCTTGCCGGGTGTGAGCATCTTAATCAGTACGCCACTTTCCAGTGCGACCACACCATCTTCTTTGGCAACTTCGGCCAGGAACGTAGCTGCGCGCGCTTGCTCCTTTTTGGCTCGTCGCTCCGTCCGCTCCTTGGCCAGGCTCTGGATTTTGGCTGCGTAGACTTCGAGGTCGACCTTTGCGTCCGCATTTCCCAGTGCGTCGCGCATGCCTGACGTGACAACCTGAATGTCTCTAGAAGAGAGATCAAACGTCTCGACGTTCTTTCCCAGGGTGAGGCCGAGGGCGTAGAGCGTTTTATCCTCCTCCGACTTCAGTTCGGGCGCCGTAGGTTTCGCATCGGCGGGGTCGGTCGTCGCTGGGCGGGCCTCATCCTGCCCTGGCGGCGGCTCAGAGCCTGGAGCCTCTTGTTGAGGTTTGTCGCATGCAGCAATTAGAAGCAGCAGCAGTGAACTGTGTAGCAGTTTCGCGCGGGATCGGGTGGCCAGACTGGTCAGACTGCACAGATGCAGAGTGCACAGATGCAGACTGCACAGATGTGGGGCCGCGTGCCGCACCGGGCGCCGCGTTGCGCGATGTCGGTGCAGTCGCTCTAAACGTGAAAGGCCCTGCTTCGTCAAACGTTGACTTCCCGGAGGCGGACCAGCGAAGGCGGGGCGCTCAGGCGCACGTTGAGTTGTTCTCATCGTTAGCGCACTACTCGATTGGGATTAGCGATGCAAGGTTGACTGGTAGTGACTATCTAGCCGCTTCGGCCGAGTGCGGACAATGCGTCGACAGAATCCACCAAGTCCACGGAAATCTGCTAGGTCGCATCCGCTTGCCGGTCTGCCTGCGCGGCCGGACCGGCTATGGGACGGGCGCTCCACCTGTTATTAGGTGAAATCTGTGACCGCTAAGCAGCAGTGCGCACTTTAGCGGCCGCGAACCGAGCGGCGCGCACCTTGCCGACTCGGACCTGAGCGCATGGGCGGTGCTCGACGGAACCCCGGAGCGCTACGCCGGTTCCAGGAGGAACCTGGCGACCGACGGGGCCGGGCGCTGCGGAATCCTGGTGGCGATGAGCGTCGAGGCGTTCGCATGCCTCTGGGTGTCTGCATGCGGCGTGAGCCTCTGTCACGGAAACCCGGCGGTGCGCTGCCGGGACCACTGCCGGAACGCCACTGTCTGACGGCTCCTGTCCCCCTGACGGCTCCTGCCCCGCGAGATCTGGACCAACCGCGGTAGGGATAGTAGCCGCGGGGGGAGGTCACCCACATGTACCGGGTGCCGCTCCATCCCCAGTACCCACTGCCAAAATAGCCAGGGTAGGTGTAGCCCCAAGGCCCCCAGTAGGAGCCGGGATAGCCGTAAGGAAAGTAGGGGCCGTACGTCATTTGCGCTGCAACCCGCGCGCGTACAGGTCGCCTGTAGTGGTCGCGCGGGCCCATGTACCTGTAGCGAGCGCTGCTGTAACATCCCTGGAGGGTCGCGCCGACAACGAGGCCGACGACGCACATCCACTGGGATGCCTGTGCACATCGTTGCGATCCGCTGTTGCTTGTTGGCTTTCTCGCGTGCTTCCTCATCTATTGCCCCGAGCGCCGCTCCGAGCGCCCTTTCATTTCACCCAGCACCTGATACACACCGATGGAACATGGAAACTTCTCTTCTGCGTCTTCATCTATGATGCCATCGATTTTATCCAGGGTGCCATCGATACTCCATGCCGTCCAGCTACGCAGCGCTGGTGAGGGCGCTTGTAGATTCGTTTGTGCAGCTGAGTGGCCTGCTTGAGGGCAGCTGAGTGGCTGGCCCGAGTGGCCTGCTTGAGGGCAGCTGAGTGGCTGGCCCGCGGGAAGATGCATCGCGGCTCACTCAGCGGGACCCACCCCTTTCCTTCGGAAAGCGGTGCCCCCAATACGTTCGCTCACGATGCATCTTCCCGCGGGCCCGTCGTACATGCCGACAAGCGGGGGGAGAATGGCGTAGTTGACTTCGCCGGTAGGCTCAGACTCATTTCCGGAGCGAACCCAGTGATTTACACCGATGTATGGATGCATCTCGCGGTTGACGGTACTACCTGAACACGTTCGTGATGGTCGGGGGAGTTTGGGTGAATGCCGCGGGATTGACTTCCGCGGTGGATGGTTGGGGTGGCTGGCCCGCGGGAAGATGCATCGCGGCTCACTCAGCGGGACCCACCCCTTTCCTTCGGAAAGCGGTGCCCCCAATACGTTCGCTCACGATGCATCTTCCCGCGGGCCCGTCGTACATGCCGACAAGCGGGGGGAGAATGGCGTAGTTGACTTCGCCGGTAGGCTCAGACTCATTTTCAAGTGAGCATCCCACTGCTTTGCAACAACTTATAGATGCATCACGCAGTTGACCCTGCTACCCGAACACGTTCGTGATGGGCGGGGGAGTTTGGGTGAATGCGGCGGGATTGACTTCCGTCGCAGAGGGTCTGGGTACCAGACCCTCATTAAAAGATACATCTGCATGAGGCCCGTCGTGATGCCGACATGCGGGGGGAGAGTGGCGTAATCGATTTCGCCGTGAGGCTCATTCCTCGGGTTGGGCATTCGCTGATTGCAGCTACCTTTGACGCGATCGTCCTGCCGTTGGGAACTCTCCTGCGGACCAGCGGTGGCTTTCTGCCCGGTCAAGCTGAAGGCTGACGCAGTTACTGCCTCACGGCGCGGAGGCTCAACTGCGCCGGTGGCGCAGGGGCCTCCTTCTTGGGCGGCCGTTTGGGGCGGGTCGGACATTGGGGTTTTTGCTGCGCGGCAGGTTCCCGCACGACCTGTCGTGCGGGTGTCAGCTCAAAGCGGGTGGCATTCAGGTCGGCATAATCCTCTGGCCGACAGGTAAACAGCAGGATTTGAACCCGCGCGCTCGCGTGCTCTAAAATCCGCTTCATGGACTGGAGCCGTTTGCTGTCGCTGTAGACCAGCGCATC
Source organism: Polyangiales bacterium (assembly GCA_965214225.1). Classification (GTDB taxonomy): domain Bacteria; phylum Myxococcota_A; class Polyangia; order Polyangiales; family CBDCBC01; genus CBDCBC01. The sequence continues at coordinate 2,466,043 of OZ243942.1, forward strand.
GTCAAGAACAAGAGAACATGCGTGCCCTGCGTCGGCAAAGCACTCAGCCATAGCGAGTCGCGTCAGGATAGAGAGCTGCTCACGCGTGCCGATGCTGAGCTCGTCGAACGGTTCCTCGCTTCTCCGGGCAACTCCTTTGAGGCGAAGGTTCTTATCGAGCAATGGTTGCGCCTCGCCTAGAGTGAGTGCGAGGCGTGGTGCGATGCGCTCTTCAACAAGAGTCACGGTGGCATCTTTTTGCGTTGCCCGTGCTTCCTTGAGAAGGTCTTGCAACAGCTTCAACCCTTTGGCCTCCGTCTCGATGTGGCTGAGCACGCGTTCAGCATGCTCCAGCTCCTCTCCAAGCTCCTCCAGCCGCTCAAGAGCAGCAGGCTCAGCGGTGGCTTCAAGCTTGGCCCGCAAGGAAAGCACTGCGTCCTCGAGCGCCCGTCGGTGCTGTGTTTCATGTGTCAAAGCTCTCTCTGCAGATGCCACCTGGCTCTTCAGTTCGTCCGGTTTATGCGCGTCAAAGTCTGCCTTTGCCTCTTGAAGAGCCGCGCCAGCGGAGAGCCGCTGCTTCTCCGCGATTTCAAGAGATCCCAAGAGATCATGCTCCTTTTGCTCAATCGCTTCTCGCTGCTCCTTATCTTGGCCAGGCGCATCTTGGCCAGGCGTAGATTGGCTTGAGCCCTCGGAATGCTTTATCAGCTGCTCTTGCTTTATCCGCCGTTGCTCGCGGGTTACGTGAAGTTGAGCTTGCGCTGATGCCAGAGCGATTTGGTGATTGCTGCGCTTTTGTCGCCCCGAAGCCAGCGCTGCTAAGGCGTGCTGCAGGCTCTTCTCGAGATCTTCGATTGCCTTGACCAACTCGGGTGCATCGGGCTGAGTATCGTCGGCTGATCGAATGCGGATGCTGCCCAGCTCTGCAAAGGCAATGCGCGATGGACCTTCGAGCTTCACCGTGCCCTGAGGGGGAACGGAATCGCCGTTAACGGACGGCTTCAGAGACTCAGAGAGGTGGAACGCTACGCTTAGTTGCCGGAATGGAGCAAGAGTTTCACGCTTAGCTAAGAGTGAATCGCGGAGCTCAGCCTCCTTCTCTTCCAGCTCTTTGCATTGCCGGTCGGCTTGCTCGGCGCCACGTGTCTGTGTTTCCACCTCTGCTTCAAGTCGCTTGCAATCGACCGAGAGGCGCCGCAGCCATGCTTCAAGTTCACGCTGCTGTATGCGGTGTGCGGTGAACGCCTCCCGTGCCTCGCGCAGTTTGTTCTCATGCGCTCGCGCCAGCCGGTGCTCGGCTTCAAGTTGCCTAACACGATGTTGTTGCCCTTCAAGAGCGGCTAGCTGCGCGCGATGCGCGTCGCGCTCGCCCCGGAGGCGCACCAGTGTGTCACTCTGTCGAGCCTCTGCCAACGCGGCGGCAGCTTCGTCCAGGCGCGCTACGTCTCCTGAGAACTGATTGGACAACTCGCACGTGGCGGCGTAGGCCCGCCTTGCTTCGGCAACGCGTTGCTGCGCTTCAAGATACGCTCCTCGGGGTCGTCCGCGTCTGTCCACCAATGCGTGGTAGGCTTCCTCCATCTCCGCCTGAAACTTGCGGCTCTGCTCATCCAGGCTTGCCTCTTGCAGTTCGCTGGCCATGGCTTTGCGAATGTCTGCCGAAGCCCCTTCCGACGGCTCCAACGTGCTGTAGCTTTCGGTTTGGCGGACCCAGAGAAGCCCGAACTTCCCTTGTAGCGGCGCTGTGCTCCGCCCTCGGGTTGGCATGCTGAACGAGAGTAGCTCGGCAAGCTTTTCCTCTGCGTCGTCGCCGATGAAGCGAGGCCCTCCGAGGCTTTTGAGCTCGGCTTCCGGCTGCTTGACGAAGCGCTTGGTCAATGTGTAGCGGCTTTCGCCGCAGGCGAACTCAACCTGCACCTGAGGTTGCACCTTCGAAGCTCTGGGCAAGATGCTCTCTGCTTGCTGCCCTGTCATCCGATGTCGCTCAAAGAAGGCGTAGAAAAGGGCGTCGAGCAAAGTGGATTTCCCACTTTCGTTCTGCCCGCTAACGATGTTAAGCCCGTCACCTAGAGGGTGCATTGCGACTTCGTCAGTAAAGCAGCGAAAGTCGCGGACTCGGATGCTATGAAGCCGCATTGGAAGCCTCCAAGTCGCCGGCAAAGTAGCTGTGTAGGTGGGTGAGAGCGGCGACGACTTCGGACTTTCTCTCATCCTGAAGTTCTTGCTCGAGCCGCTGAAGCTGGTGGACGACATCCTGCACGAGTGGCGGGAGGCGGAGCGCGTCAAAGTCCACGGATGCGCTTGCTACTTGCACATGGTCGTAATCAACAGCAAGTGCGTGCACGCGGCCTTGCCAGGTGCTGTGCGCACGTCGGAGCTCACGCAGATCAGCCAGCGTTGCTCTGCCGCGCAGCCGACAGCGCACCACGGCATGTTCAAGAGGGGCAGGAATCTGCAGCATAGCCGCAGAAAAGGCAGCAGCCGATGCGTCGCCGCTAAGGTTTAGGCCGAGGGTATGCCAATGGTATGTTCCAACTTGCAGCTCGCTGACCGCAGGCTCCTGGCCCTTCTGCAGTTCCACGAGCAGGGCGTAGCCTGAGCGGTTTGTGGCAAAGCGGTCGGGCTCGGGTGTGCCGGAGTAGTAGGTGCGTGCGTCGAGTTTCAGGGTTCCGTGCCAATCCCCCAGCGCCAGATAATCCAGCTGAGCATCCACTGCACGGGTGCGGGAGATCGGATTGGGAGGTTCCGCTTCCCGCGGGAGCAGGTCAGCCACTGCGCCGTGGGCCAGACCTACGCGAAACATGTTTGAGCCTGACTCGATGCGGCCAAAGCCCTCCGTGGGATCCGCTAGCGTGCGTTGGCGGCTAAGCGGGGCAGGAAGGACGAGCAACTCTTCCTCTGCAAGCAGGAGAGGGTCGGTAGATGTTAACAGATGAAGGTGGGCCGGGGGCTCGAGCGCACGCAGATGCGACCAAACGCTCCCTGCGTGGGCGGGGTCATGGTTTCCGGGCAAAAGAAGCCACGGCACCGGGTAGGCTCGAAGTATCTCGACAGCCTTTCGCAGGGTCTGCTCGCGGGGTGTGCTCATGTCGAACACATCCCCAGCAACGAGAACGGCGGCCACGCGGTGTTCCATGGCCAGCTGACCCAGACGATGCAGCATCTGGAAGCGCGCGAGCCGGAGCGCTGCGCCTGTGTCACCAGGAAACTGGCGGAAACGCTTAGCTAGCTGCCAATCGGAGGTGTGAAGGAGGCGCAGCACCAAGCATTAGCTTAGTACCCCAGCGTCACCTGTCGATGTGCAGCGTCACCTGTCGATGCGTGCGACAGCTGAAGTTACTTGCCTTTTCTGAACATCTCGGAAAAGCGTCTTTCTTTTCTCTGCTCCCAGTTTCTCTGATGGTAGGCGTAGCCGATTACCAGTGGAGCGGTGAGGGTAGCCTCGCCATACACCATCTGCTCGTACTGCGTATCTACTTTGCCCCACGAGCTTGCTTCCTTGAGCGTGGAGCCGCTTAGCCCGCCGTCGCGCTCGTCTGCAACAGTGAGCTGCACAGCGTATTTGTGCATGGGAACCTCCTTGCCGAGGATGTCCGCTGCAACGACCACATCCTGCGCGAAGTTCTTTGGAACGCCGCCGCCGATCATCAGCAGGCCGCTCTCCTGCGAGTTGAGCTTGATTTGCGTGAGTTCGAGAAAGTCTTTGGCGCTGTCTAGGGAGAGATGGGCTTCGGGGTGGTTCCACTGATGGTGCACGAGGCCAAACCCCGCCGAGGAATCGCTGAAAGCAGGGCAAAAAATAGGTACTCCGTGCTCGTAGGCGGCGAGCGTGACGCTGTCGGTCTTCTCCTTCTTTTCGCTCAAGAAGCGGCCCATCTCGTCGATGAACTCGCGGGAAGAGTAAGGCCGCGCTTCCAGCTTATCGGCAATCTTGGCGATGGTCATGTCGCAGACGCGGAGTTGATCCTCGTCAATGTAGGTGTCGTAGATGCGGTCGATCTGTAGCTCCCGCAAGTGTGCATCGTCAGCTGATGCATTGCCTACGTAGTGACGAAAGCCGAGGGCTTCAAAGAAGTCTTGATCCACGATATTGGCTCCCGTGGCCACAATGGCGTCCACCATCCGGTTTCGGACCATGTCGATAACCAGCTTGCGCAAACCCGCTGAAAACAGTGACCCCGCAAGACACAGCATGACGCCGCAATCAGTCTCCTTGAGCATCATGTCGTAAATTTGCGCGGCTCGGTGCAAGTTGCGGGCTTGAAAGGCCATCTTCCCCATCGCACTGACCAGCGGTCGCACGTCGTGTTCAGCGATATCAATTGACACAACAGGCGTCGTTAGAAGACTCTCTTTGTTGAGCATGGTCACAGGTCACCTCTAAAGCAGTTGCGCGCTGGAGCAAGGAAGATCAGGCAGCTCTCGTTGCATCGGCACGGTTTTTAGGTCCAAGGCATGGATCACGTGCTTCACGCACCGAGGGAAACCTGACCAACCCCTCTCCATGACGCCGGCGAGTATAGCTGCACCCGTCCTGCCGCCAAGCGCGTATTGTGCGATGGCAGCATCCGGGTGGCCTCTCCCGAGTTTTCTCCCCCCATTCCGACCATTCCGATGAGGTCAAGCTGGGTCCTTTGGCTTTCTCACAGATTGTTACAGCCCATCTTCTCGACCCGCAGTGATTCGCGCGTTACAACCGTTCCACCCATGGAAGGCTTGCTTGATTGGTTGCTTAACCACGGCTCATACGCTGTGTTCCTCGGCGTTTTGCTGCTCGCCGGTTTGGGGATGCCAGTCCCCGAAGATGCTGTCTTACTTGCAGCTGGGGTGTTATCGCGAGATGGCGCAGTGGAACTCAACAAAGCGGCAGCAACGTGCGTCGTGGGTGTGCTGACTGGCGATACGTTGCTGTTCTTTATTGCTCGGCGAATTGGCCCATCCGTGCTCTCAAGGAGGCCCTTCCGCTGGTGGCTTACGCGCCAGCGGCGCGTGCAGATCGAGGAGCTTTTTGAGCGCAAAGGAGGGTGGGTGATTTTCGGGGCACGCCATGTGGCTGGGCTTCGCGCTCCTATCTTTGCTACGGCCGCTTCCCATGGCATGCCGTTTTCGCGCTTTCTGTTCTGGGACGCACTCGGTCTTGCCATTTCGGGACCCATCATCATGGGCCTTGGCTACTTCTTTGCCGAGAATATCCAGAGCGTGTTTGGCGACTTCCGGAAGCTGGAGAACATTATCTTTCTCTTCGCGGTTTTGGCGGGTGGGGGGTTCCTTCTTTTTTATCTGCGCTCAAGGGCAGTGAGGTCAGAAAGCAATGCAGAAGAACCGAAGCGATAGAGCGGTTCTGCTGATAAGCTGCACGGATCGTCCCGGCATCATCGCCTCTGTGGCATCCTTCATCGCTCAGCATGGAGGCAACGTCGTTCACGCCGCGCAGCACACCGACGAGCACGCAGGCACGTTCTTTCAACGTGTTGAATTTGCCTTGCAAGAGTTTGATCTCAGCCAAGAAGGCATCGCCCCAGCCTTTCAAGAGGAGGTGGGAAGCCGCTACGGCATGGAGTTCAAGGTTGTGTGCCTCAACCGTCCTAAGCGCGTCGCGCTGATGGTCTCTAAAGCGGCCCACTGTCTTTATGATCTGCTATCGCGCGCAGAGACGGGCGAGCTCAACGCGACCGTGGCCTGCGTGATCAGCAACCACACCGACCTGGAGAGCGTTGTCGCTCGTTTTGATCGTCCGTTTTACCACCTGCCCGTTAAGCCCGGCGCAAAGGCCGAACAGGAGGTCGCAGTGCTTGATGCGCTGAACCAACACCGCGTAGAGACGCTAGTTCTGGCCCGATACATGCAGGTTCTCTCGCCTCAATTCCTGAGCACGTGGGGCGAGCCGATTATCAATATCCATCACTCATTTTTACCTGCTTTCCCTGGCGCCAGGCCTTACCACCGCGCTTACGAGCGTGGCGTCAAGATCGTGGGAGCCACAGCCCACTACGTGACCAGTGCACTGGATGAGGGGCCCATCATTGAGCAGGATGTGTCCCGCGTCAGCCACAGAGACGACGTCCCGAGCATAATGGCCAAAGGGAGAGACCTTGAGCGGATGGTGCTCGCTCGCGCTCTGCAGTGGCACATCAATGCGCAGGTTCTGGTCTACGCCAATAAGACCGTGGTCTTCGGTAGGTGAGGTGGAGCGCACTGCCCGGTGTGGCCCATCCACCCAACCGCCTTTGGCAGGCCAGACTCTGAAGCGGGTGCGTCGAGACGCCTTGAGACTCCATGGAGTGGTCACCATCAGGTGGTTACTGTATGGCAGTCACTGTGACGTCCACTGTGGCGTAATCTCTATGGGCGTAGGCGGGAGCTACCGAACGAAAGCTGGAGCGGTTTCCGGACGCACTTCCAGATGCAGATGATCGCGATGTGCAGCGTCGTAGTGTGGCGTGAGGAAAACGTGGAATGCGGAGCTCTCGATTAGGCGGCATGCGATGGTCTGGAGCAGCGGCAGGTGTTCCTCCTCCTGGCATACCACGCGGTCTCCGCTCCGGTCACCCCACGCGCCTTCAATGTCCAATGTTCCCTCCGATCCGGAGCCAAAGGAGACAATGTCAATGGCCAAGCCATAGGCGTGACCGCTGGGGCGTCCTGTCTTTCGTGTCGTGGCGTTCGGTCGAAAGGCCGAGCTGTAGATGACCGAACTAACATCAAGGCCATCAAGTGTGCGAAGTCCGGTGGCAAGAGCCAGGGCGAGGCGGCAGTCCATGATCGTGTGCGGGCGGTCAGCTTCTGATGCGTACGAAGGGGTCAGCTTGATCCCGTGAATCTGCTCGACGCGAACCGGAATAGCCACATCCGCGGCATCACCCGCTTCAACTGAGGAAAAGTCGACACCCTCTCCGTGAAGTGAGGAGAGGCAGTGGCTACCGCCAGACGGCGTGGTGAGAGAAGAGCCTGAGTCGTCAGACTCTTGCTCTACGGCATCAAAGAGTGTGGATGGTGTTGTAGTTACTTCGGCCGTTGAAGCAGGCACCGCTGCTTTCTGATTGGAGGCACTCAGCGCCTCTTCGACACGCTGGAAGCGGTCGCTCAGTTGCTGAATTAGCGTCCGTGCTTGCGCGATCGCCTCGGCCTGATCGACATCGCCAGAGGCTTCTTTAGCTGCTAGCTGCGCCGAAGCTGACGCAGGTCCTGCAGCCAGCAACATGATAATTATGCAGGCGGGGCGACGTAGGTGTGGCATGGGCCAATTTTGGCGGGTTCACGCACGGTCCACAAATAAACTGCCGTGTTGGAAGCTCGGCGCAGCGGAGGCTTCGGTTGAACTCGCTCCTGCACATGAGATCTTGGGTCGACGCGTGTTGAGGCTTCACTTGGGGGTTGAACAGTTACATGTCAAGCTTCCCGGGGGTTAGTTGTACAAGACCTCCGCTGGAGTAGGTTTGAAGAAGCTGTTAGGGCAACTGAAGCGGGTGGGGATCCGCACGGCCATTCGCATCAAGCGTGTGTTCCCTCTTACGCCGCTCGGGGTGCTGGTCTGTCTCGGCGCCGTCTTCACCACAAGCTACGCGAGGCGAACCATGGACCTCGTCTTCTTTGTGGTGGGTTATGCCGCACTTGGTCTAATCGCCATGTCGGTGCTGTTTGTCGTCGCCGGCTCCTTGTGGTTGCATCGCAAGCTGTCACATGTGGAAGCGGATCTTGATCTGGTTGGAGAAACAGGGCGCGACCTCCACACGGGGTTCGAAGTTCCTGCACTTCGATGGATGCCGCTGGTGCGCCTTGGATGGACTTGGACGAGGCGGCATGTATACGTGGAATCCCGCCTCCGACGTGGCGTGAGGCGCGAATGGGTGAAGTTCTCGCACCGGGGATTCTATCACTCGCTCGAACGCCTCTTCACTTTGGAAGGGATGTTCGGTCTGAGCCGCATCATGCTGGCGAAGCGGAGCGAGGATCAAAAGGTGCTGATTCTGCCTCACCTAGGACAGTTCGCTCAGATGCGCGAGCTGCACAGCCCAGGCGGCGGAGGCGATTGGCCGCACCCCCGAGGGATGCTGGAGGGTGACAGGGTTGATTTGCGTCGGTATTACCCGGGCGATCCAGCGCGCTTCATTCATTGGAAGGTGTACAGTCGCACCCAGACGCTTATGCTTCGCTCCCCCGAGGCGGCTCTGTCACGGTCGCGCAAGGTGGTATGCTATCTGGTGGCTGGGGAGGGGGATGAACCCACCGCTGCGCTGGCGCGCTACGTCTTAGAAAAGAGACTATACGGCAGCGACTGGTTGTTCGGGGCGGACGGCGCACCTCAACCCACGCGCTCTCTAGAGGAGGCTCTTCGGTCTCTTGCCGCTTCCCAGCCGGTTCAAGACCCGCCAGGAACTGATTTAGGAAGGTTTCTTGAGCAAGTGAGAGGAGAGGGTCCTATAACTCTCAATGTGTTTGTTCCTCCTTTGCCTGGACCTTGGGTCAGCGAGGTGGTGCGGATCGCTCGCAGTTCCGCCCTCGTGACGCGGATCTATATCGGCGTCGATGGGTCGGCCTCTTCGAAAGAGCGGCGGTGGAGCCGCTGGATCCTGCTTCCGGAGCGCACTGCCTTGGCCTCATCTGATCTGCCTGCCACCGTGCGTAGCTTGCAAGCTGTCAGAAAGCACGTAGTCATCTTCGACCGTTCCAGCGGAGAGCAGGTCACCTTGAACTCTCTCGGTCGCTCCTCTAGCCACCGGCATCGCCATGCTGCGTAGTTTGGGTCAGAGTCTGCTGCATGCCGGTATCCGGCAGCCTCGGACGCGAGCGCGCGTCGCTCCTGTTTCGCCTTTCTCAAAGGTGTCGCGGGTGGTTGTTTATGCAATCGCCGCTGTCGCCTTCGCGCTGCCTTTGGCCACGCCTGAGACGGTGGTTTCGGCCGGGCTCGGCGCTGCCCTCGGTTCCCTGCTGGGTCGACCTGTTGCAAAGACACGGCTCCGGCTTCCCCTGATCCTGCTCATGTCCGTTGTCGGTGTGTTGGGCGCACTGCTGCTCCAGAGCTTCTTTTTAAAGCTTGTCGGTCTGGCCAGTGTCATGGGGGCGCGGAAGGCACTGATCGTGGCGAACGTGATGTTCTTTGGGTTAGGCAGTCTGTCGGCGGCTGTGGGCTTGCGTGCCGCGTCAGCTCGTCACCGCTTGTGGGCCTTCGCTGAGATAGTTTTCGTCAGTGCCTCGTTTGCGCGGCTGGTGCTTGACCACCGCTACGGTGCGACGCACCGGCCCTTCTTCATAGCCGATCCTATCTTGGCGAAGGGCGGCGATCCTGCTCTGGCTCTGTTAGCCATTGGGGTTTTAGCGACGCTCGTCATCATGGCGTTGCTGATCAGCGATTCCAGCCTTGCGCGGATCGCACTTCACATCGGCACTCTTGCCGCCGTGCTTCTTCTTCTGGTCACGACGGTGCGTCTGCCTGCGCCAGATCTCCCTAAGGATGGCATTGGGCTGCGAAACGAGAGCAAAAAGGCGGGTGAAGCTGGAGGAAGGAGCCAGCAGCGCGAGCAAGGCTCCTCTTCTTCGGAGAAACGCGCATCGCCTCCAGTTGCGGTGGTGTTGATGCACGATGACTTCGATCCACCTAATGGCACCCTCTACTTCCGTCAGAATGCACTGAGTCAGTTCAATGGTCAGCGCTTGGTGCAGTCGACGCGTTCAGATGTCGACGAGGACGTCTTTGATCAGTTCCCAGCCGCTAAAGAAAAGGTGCCTGGCGAACGCCGCACGTGGGGAGCACGTACGCGTGTGAACACTACGGTGGCATTGCTGGCCGACCATCCTCAGCCCTTCGTTCTGATCTCGCCGCAGAGCATCCAACCCGCGCAGAACGCAGACCCGGGCCGTTTCAGGCGCATGTACAACGCCGAGTCTTCCGTCCTTGCGTTCGACCGACTTGAGCTTCTGGGGCACTCGAAAGGTAACCCCCGTTGGAGCGATGCCGAGTGGCAACACTATTTGGCAGGACCCGTCGACGCGCGCTACGCGGAGTTGGCGCAGAGGTTGACTGGTGAGTTGCCGGACTACCTCAGAAGTGACCCGCTCGCCCAGACCTTTGCGATTACAGGGTGGCTCGGCGAGCAGGGGACCTACAGCCTAGCAAAGCGAGGGGAGGGCGCAGCAGAGGAGGTCGCGTCCTTCCTCTTTGGAGACCGCGTCGGGTATTGCGTCCATTTCGCCCACGCAGTGACCTTGCTAGCCAGATCGCTTGGTATCCCCGCCCGTGTTGCCACCGGCTACGCGGTGAGCAACTCTTCCCGCCGGGGTGGGTCAGCTTTAATCTTATCTGATCATGATGCCCATGCCTGGGCCGAAGTTTTCCTCGAGGATATCGGATGGGTCGTCACAGATGTCACACCACAGACGGTGCTAGACCCGCCTCCGCCTCCGCCAGATGCTGATCTGCAACGCATGCTCGGGCAGATGGCGCGTGGGCAGGTAGCCACGGCGTCTGGCGCTTCGCTCTCGGTCCCTCAAGTGACCCATTGGCTGCGAGCGGTTCTTCGCGGTACGGGCTACGTCCTACTGCTGGCGCTCCTGGCCTTTATTGTGGCGCTTTACTTTATCAAAGGCTGGCGGCGTGTGGCACCGCGGTTTGCCAAAGGTCCGGATGTGCCCCGCTTGTTGTACCGCCGCGAGCTTGACCGTCTTGGGGAGGTAAATCAACTACGCCGCTTCGGTGAGACGCCGCAAGCCTTTGCCGAACGTCTTAGCGGTCATTGCCCTACCTTCGTCAAGCTGACACGCATGCACCTTCGCGTAGCATTTGGATTGGGAAGTGGCGAACATGGCGCAGGCGCGATAACATCCAAGCAAAGTTGGCAGGCTGCCAACACTTCACGCGGCCAGCTTCAAGCATCCACCTCCGGTTGGAGAAGAGCGCTTGGGGTGTTGACGCCGTGGAGCTGGATAAGGAGTCGATGACACAAGAACAGGATGTTGACCGGATGCTTCAGTCACGCGAGAGCGCTCGGCCCAGTTATAATCACCTGCCTTCAGAGCAGAATAATCTTGCGTCTGCGGTCGATACCGCTCGAAGGATCTCTCAGCGGCTCAATGCGGTCATCCGCGGAAGAGAAGAGGTCATTGAGCTCGTAGTTATTGCTCTAGTGGCCGATGGTCATGTTCTTTTGGAGGACTACCCAGGGTCCGGCAAGACAACGCTGGCGCGGGCTCTCGGTGAGAGCCTGGTGCCTGATCTGCCTGACCAGAGATTGTCACCCTTTCGCAGAATCCAGTTTACGCCGGACCTTTTGCCGAGCGACATCACGGGCACCACGATCTTCGACGTCTCGGCGCGAAGCTTCAGTTTCCGACCGGGTCCTATTTTTGCTCACATCGTGCTTGCCGACGAGATCAACCGCACATCGCCCAAGGTGCAGTCGGCCATGCTCGAGGCCATGGCAGAGAAGCAGGTGACGATTGATAACGAAACGCATCTGCTCGACGACCTGTTCTTTGTGATAGCGACTCAGAATCCGCTCGACCTGGCCGGCACCTATCCACTGCCCACGCCGCAGCTTGATCGTTTCCTATTTAAGATTCAGATGAAGCATATCTCCAAGGGAGCTGAGCTTGAGGTGCTCGACCAGTATCCTCATCGAAGCTTGGAGCTAGCGGAACAAGTAGCGCCGGTAGGGCAGCGCGACCTCCTGCGCGCGCGGCATCTGCTGCGGGAAGGGGTTCACGTTGCCAAACCGCTCAAGCAGGGGCTCGTTGACCTCGCAGAGGCTTTGCGCAACGACGACCGGGTGCTGCAAGGTGCTTCGACACGGTCGTTGGTCATGAGTCTTCCAGCGCTGCAAGTGCGTGCAGCGCTGCGCGACCGTGACTACGTTGCTCCAGACGACCTGGAGGCATTAGCCCCACATATCTTTAGTCATCGAATCGCGTGCGCATCGGGTGTCGATGAGACGGCTGCTATCGTAGGCGATGCGACGAAGCTTGTCGTTGAGCAGCTCGCTCGGCAGAGTCTCAAGCGCGCAAGCTAAAGGTTTCGAGAGGCGAAAAACTACCGAGACTCGGGGATTGTTTGAGGAGAGTTGTGTTCCTATCGCGTCATCGTCTGTCGCTTCCGCAGCGATACCTCGCGGTCGTGAGCCTCGCGCTTGTCGTGCCGCAGGCGGCGGGTGCACAGATTGGGCTCAATCAGCGCGGTCCTGTTGAAGATGAAACGTTTGAGGGCACATCCCTCGAACGCAAGGCGTGGAATGCACTTGGCAGGAACGAGCCCCTTCGCGCACGCGCATTGGCAGAGAAAGCCATCAAACGCGGGAGAAGCTCGTACATCGGCCACTTCGTGCTGGGGCAGGTACATCAGTACGTAGAAGCCAACTTTCCCCGCGCGCTCTATCATTATAGCGAGTCGCTGCGTCTCTTCGAGAGCCAGCATGGGCGCAAGCCATCGCGGCTATCGCCGTGGCCCTGGCATGCACGTTTACTCAAGGAAACAGCCGAAGTCTATGGTCATCTGGAGCGCTTCTCCGAGCGCCTTGCCTACATGGCGCGTTTCAACGAGCTCTACGAGCCTAAGTTCGTCGCCGAGCGCGCGTGGCCGTTGATGAAGCTTGGGCGCATCGATGAGGCGCGTCAGGCAGCGAGGGCAGGCATTGAAACCGGAGACCAGCGACAAGTTGGATGGGCATTGAACGCGCTATGCGCAATCGAGTTTGAGGCGGGCTATGACGGCGCAAGCTACGATGCCTGCAAGCGGGCGCTTGAGCATTCGAGAGATGCCCGAGGAGAACCCTCACCAGTGGATCTCACCAACTTATCGGAGGCGGCGCGCTCACTCTTCCGGCTGGATGAGGCGGAGCGTCTGGCTCTTGAGGCCACTGAGCTTGAGCAAGTTTCGTACGGCAATCCGTGGATTGAGCTCGCAGAGCTCTACCTTCGTGAAGGTCGCTTTGTCGAGTCACTGGCCGCTCTCAAGGAGGTCCATGGATACCGCTTGCGCCGGCCTCCTCACCTGCAGGAATCCGACAGGAATGAAGGACGACGTGCGCTAGCTGCTTTTTTTGTAGCGATCGGGCGTCCCGGCGATGCATTGGAAGTGACAGCGAAAGCTGTTGTGTCTCCCGATCGCAGAGCGCACAACAGCCGTGACCCCGGACAAGACCGCGCCATTGTCGCGCTGTTGGACAGGTTGGCCATGCGCATCGCTGCTGAGATGGAGCTGGAGCAAAGCGCGTGGGCTCCTTTTTACAAGCGATGGGTCGCCCAGTTCGAGGCAGGCTGGCTGCGACTTCGCGGATGGCTTTCCGGTCGGCAGGTCGTGCGGCTGCTGTCCAATCGGGAGCGACTAGGCGGCGTCTTCCGCGTTGGAACAGCACGCAGCGCCGTTATCCCTCCGTGGCTTGTTGGCGATCTCGTCGACTTGCTTGGACCGGGGGTGGTTTTGCAAGTTCTGCGCGAGGTGCGCCTGGAGGATAAGCGGCCAGAAGTGCGTAGCTACTACAAGGCCTTTGCTGCTGAAGCGCACCTTCGTGCAGGTCACTCGGCCAAGGCACTTCTGATGGCCAGCCAAGCACTTCAAGGTCTTGTTTCAGCTGAAGTTCTGTTGCGCGCACGAACGCATGCTGTGGCTGCGGAAGCCGCGTTTCGTCTTCGTAGAATGGAGCAGGCCGTTCCCCACTACGAGTCGGCATTACAGCGCGACCCGGGCGTGTTCCGTCGTCTGGGGCTCGCAGTTCCCGTTGTTGTAGCCGCACCCGGTTCGAGTCTCGAGCGGGACCTATTTGCCGGGGTAGAGCGGTCGCCGAGGTTTCACCAGGTACGTGAGGGATTTGCCGCCGTAGTTTCTGGAGGGCGCCTCTGCCTACGGGGCTCAACCGGGAGCGTCATGGGGTGTTCTGCGATTGAGTCACCTCAAGGTCGAGGTGGTGGTACGGACGCGACGGTGCGGCGGACGCTTGAGCAGTGGCATCAGGCAATCTTCGCTCCCCGCGTGGCCCTCACCCAGGCCGACGCCAACTCGTTGGACGGATCTAATCGGCTAGCGCGTGACCCCACTGATCCGTCTCTCGATAAAGAAAAGCTTGACGAGTTCCTCTAGCTTGACGAGTTCCCACTAGGCTGAAGAAGTTCACGACCCACTTCGCGTAGATGCAGTGATTAGCCTCTTCATAAGACCGGGAGCGTCGGGTACACTGCTACACATTGGTTGTGAGTAAACGCTACTTCATCGTCACATCCCACGGGTGGAGCGGGAGCTTCTGGCTAGCGCACGCGCTTCATCTTCACCCCTCCATTATCTGTACGCACAGCGCCGAAAATCTCACTCCTGAGGAACCCAATCTGCACCGTCTTGAGCGCCTTCGCCACACGGTCGTGAGCCTCAGGCGCGCGATGACACAGAGGCAGAGCCGGCCGCTAGACGCGCTCTACGATGATATCGAGAGTCACGGGAGATCGTTGCTATACGGTTCGGTGCATGTGCTTCGCATGCGGGATCTTCCAGTACTCGAGCAGAAGTTTGGAAAGCCGAAGAGGAGCTTTCGCGTGATGAACTTGGTGCGGCATCCCGTCAACTTTGTTTGGTCCGGCCAGGGGCAGCTTCGCGATATGTTCGCCTTTGACCTCTATGTCCTTCATGGCACTCTGCTGTTGCTGATGAAGAAGGCGGAGTCGTATATTTTCGCTCTAGCGGAGAAGTACGAGCTCAATCTGTGCGAGCCGCGGGTTCTGGGGTTCCTTGGCGCGTGCGCAAACCTGTACAACCTGGCCTCGGATGTGGCCGTGCCGCTGACGGCGCACACGGTGCAGATGGAGAAGGTGACCACATCGCCGTCTACTTTCCGCGATGTGGTGAAGTACCTTTCCGAGGGAGCGCTCCATGCCGATTCCGAACTGCTTGAGCAGGTTTATCAAGTGGGCCCGTTGAATGCGCATCAAGGTCGGCCTGCGCGCACGCCTCATGAGACATTTGCGGAATTTGAAGCGTGGCAGAAAGAAGCCTTCGTCTACTTCCTCAATGCTACGAGGCTTCAGCCTAGCTACGAAACCTACGGATACGACTTTTCCTTTGCCTCTCCCGACGCAGGCCAGTGGTAGCTCCACGCGTCACCTTCTTCCTCATGTGTTTCAACCAGGTGAGGTATGTCAAAGAAGCGCTTCGCAGCGTGTTTAGGCAGACGTATCAGCCGCTAGAGATCGTAGTATCCGATGACGCTTCAACCGACGGGTCGCAGAAGATTATTGAGCAGTGCCTTAACGAGTACCAGGGCCCGCACCAGGTCACGCTAAACTTCAACTCGAAGAACATGTGTGAGCGTCATCTGGACCAGATCATGGATATGTCGCGTGGTGACATTCTCATCCAAGGGCATGCTGACGATGTCTTCTTTCCCGACAGGACGCGGCGGCTAGTCGAGGTCTTTGATCGTACGGGTGCTGATCAAGTGACATCCAATGCTGTCCGCGTGGATGCCGATGGCAAGGAACTGGGTCTGTGGTTCGACGGTGACCAGGAGCACGATGTATCGCTCGACGCTTACAGCCGTCACTACTCGGTTGCGACTTGCTTTGGTGCTGCGATGGCATGGACACGCGCGCTCTACGAGGCGTTTGGACCGCTACCCGTCGGGCCGCGGCAGATGGATATTATCTACGCCTTTCGTGGTGCACTCCGCAACGGCGGCGTCTTCCTCAACGAGCCACTTCTCTACTACCGGGACCATGGCCATAACGCATCCATTTGGGCGATGCTGAAGGCAGCGAAAACAAAAACCGAGCGCGCTCTCATTCAAGAGCGGGACCTGTGCAACAAAGTCGCCAACGTGGCTCGCATGCTTGATGACGTCCTTGATAGGGTAGAGCGCCATCCGGACGATGAGGTAGCGCAGCAGGTTGTGGCTGCGCTCTACCAACGTTTGCATAAGATTAGCACCGACTGGACCGTCTTGCGAAGAGAGCTAGCTCGCCGGAAGGTGGGGCTGTTCTAGAGTTCACCTCCTAATGATCACCTGCTGAAATATGACTTCTTTACAGGCGACTGCTATGCCGCCCCTCCGGGGTTGAAGCTTCCACTGCGGCTATGCGTTGCAGCGTGTTTTTTAGTTGCGTTTCTGGGTTGAGGTTTAGCATCACCTGAGAATGCAGCGCACGTGCGCTGGCTTGGCGCGCATCTTCGGCCGAAAGCAGCTCCGCAACGAGGTCGCAAGTTCCTTGGTGGCTGCCCGCGCTCACCTGATCCAATACCGAGGGTTCAATAACCTCGTCAATAGCAACGCCGATTCTCTTGAGACCTAACTCTCGCTGTCTGGCCTTGCTGCCGTCAGAATCCCGCTCTCCACGCTGATCAACCTTATCGAGCAGAAATTCCCACTCGGCATCGTTCATTGCCGCTGGCCGTTTCAGATCGCTAGGCGTCGGCGACATCAGCCTCACCCGACCTGCAAAGTCTGTCGGAAACCTTCGCACCACAAGAGGCACACCCAAAGCTGCGCCGTCTGCCAGCCGTTGGTGCAGGGAGCTGCCGAGCATCAGCTGCAACTGCAGTTTGGTGGAGCGGTATCCGCGAACGAGCTCGTGAGGGCCCTCGAGGGGTCCACGGGCAAACTTCCGAAGCACGGGGTGCTTTTCCCAAAGGTTGCCAAAGAGCGCCAGGTCAACGCCGGCCTCTGCCAAGTGGAGGAGACACCGCTGCCGGTACCAGGGGTTGACAAAGCGGATAAAGAAGATGTCTGCGAGACGCTTGAGTTCGACCACTTCATCGGGATCGTCGGTCTCAAAGCACGTGCGCAGAGAGCTCCAGAGGGGAGGGAGCTCGCCTTGATGAGCGCTTACGAGACGAGCTGCCTGCTCGAACCGCTCAGGATAGTCTTTGCGTCCTGCGGCCTCAACGACCAACTGCTTCAGCGCGAACTCGGGCGTCCCGTAGAAGTTGCTGATATACCCGACCTCAGCGAGACACGCGTCGGGATGGACGTGAGCGCCGGCAGAGAACACCTCGTGGTTGAAGGCGGTCACAAACGGATGAGCTTGCTTCTCCGGCCAACCCAGCTCGACGGGAACATCAGGCGACAGAGCTAAGACGTGATCATGCGCACCAACCGCGTCTTCAGCCAGAGCGGGCTTTAGGTCGTGAAAACCGTCCATGTTCCACGTGACAAAGGGGAGTTCGGGAGCGATCCTGCTCCAGTTAAGGCGTGTTTGGTTCAGTGTGAAAATGGCGTCTGCTTTCACTTCAGTCGCATGCCTGGCAAGCGAATGGTCGGTCAGATGCCAGTATGCATCGCCCTCCTTATCACTTGCAGTGATGACTTCATGTCCTAACGCGCGAAGTGCCGATGCGACCGCCGCGCTACCGAAACGCAAGTAGGTGGTGGCATTGGAGATGGGGAGGAGGATTCGCAGAGGTGCGCCATCTCGCAGGTGAAGCCGCCATCGCTCCCGCACCTCGTCACGCCTCCCGTTGAGCGTTTGGTTTAGCTTCTCCCACTCCCTCCTGAGGAAGGTCTCGGCCTTCTTCTTCGTGGCGCGCGCGCGCGTCATCATATCGTCGTTCGTATCAAGGAAAATGAGCCTAGGGACCAGGTTTCCTGTAGTCACAATGGCCGACCCAAAGTCGGCGTAACACGTGTCTCCTGCGTGGAAAACGAAGCGTCCCTCCGCCAGAGGCAGAGACATCTCAGCCACCTCCAAAAGAGCGCGTACCCGTGCGAGGTCGGGTTCAACGATGCGCACAGCGTAGCGTTTGCCGAGCCCGGCGCCCAGTTCCGGAAGCCGTCCTATGTAAGAAGCAAGCAGCACGCAATCGCCGACGCCGATAATTGCGAGGTCATGGGGCGTTTTAGACATCGATGCGATGTCAGAAAGTGCACGTGTGCGCGCGTGCTTCACCGTGGGCTCAAAGGTAAACACAAGCGGACAGGGTTCGCAGTCAAGCGCGAGTCCTGCTCCGATGGGGCGCAGGGCAGTTGTGGTTGTCTCGGTTTGCTGGATCGCGCACGCGAGCGTTTCATCGCGCCCTGCGAGCGCACGGAGGTTCTTTTCTAAGATGAGGGCCCGCTCGGCGGAGTCGCTGGCTGCTGCCGCCTGTAGCACACCGCAGACCTCGTTTGAAGCTCTAAACTCCGCCGGTAAACGCCTCAGGTAGTTGAGCGCGAGAGCGGGGGCGCCGAGCTCCAGCAGGCGTTGGACGCGAGCGAGTGCGTGCTCGGACGACTGCGTTGGTTGTTCCTGATCCCACAGGGCGGCGAGGGTGAAGCATTGGGTGCGGTCGCACAGGTCGACGACCACCTCTCTGATCTCCTGAAGGGACGCATAAGGTCGCAGCTGAGACTCAAGCCACAGCACCTCCTCTTCGGTGGGCTTTTGCTCTTGCGACAAGAGGCGCAGCGCCTGCTGAAAGTAGCGGTAGATGGCCTCTTCTTCAGCCGAGGGTGACGGAGCTTGAGCGCGTGGCGCAACGTGAGACATGGTGGCCACTATCTGCGAGCGCCGTGCCAGCTCTGAATGTCCACTTAGTCCGGATAAGCGCGTGCGCGTCAACGCGGTTTGGCGCTGATTTCGGCATGGGGTATGGGATGCGAGACTGCCAACCCTCTGGCGCGCGTCATCCGGTTGACGCTTCACGCCGCCTTCTCGGCGGAGGATCACAGTTCGGCTTAGAGGGTACTAGCCACGCGGGCGGGTGGACGCGGGTGGACGCGTGGTGCCTCCGCAGCTGATTGAGACGTTCGGTTCGGCGAGCTTGAGGAAGGGCAGATGGAAGTTGCCCAAAGGCGGTCGGCTCTCATGGATGAGGCTGCTGCGGCACCACGCGTCCACCCGCGTCCACCCGCGTCCACCTGTGTGGTGTGGATTGATGGAAGGATTTTGAGGGTTGAACGATCCTATCCCTGAGGTGAAGCAGGTTCGCGGCGGGCCTGAGGGCAGAAGCATCGCGGCTCTCTCAGCGGGTCCCACCGCCTTTGAGCGGTCCCCCAATACGTTCGCTCGCGATGCTTCTGCGCAGTGTATTTGCATGGGGCCTGTCTGATGTTGGAAGAGGCACCGGGAGGGGGTGAGTAGTGGACTTCGCCTGCTGGGGCTCAGGCTCACTTCTGCGGGTGGTGTGTGCCGTTGTGGTGGGCGCACGCGCGCAGGTCAGCCGCGGTTTTCCAAGGTCTACTTGTAAAGGTTGCTTTACAAAGAGCTTTTGGCGACTAGGCGGCTTCTGGAGACTAGGCTGTCCTTACGAGGGCTCTTCAGATCGCCCGTCCGACTGATTTTCAATCTTTTTAGATGCGATGGCTCTGCGTGTCTTTCTGATAGCGCAGGACGCTTGCAGGTTGACTCTTTGGCTACTGCACCTCGGAGGGGCAGTTGAAGGCGACGCGGAAGTCGGCGAGTTGCCCTGAGCGCAGCTCTTCGCATGCCGTGCCAGCAAAGGTGAGAATTTTCTTTTCCTTATCCAGTTGCCAGCCGTTGGCCGGATCTTCAGCAATGGTTGAAGTGTCGTTGTCGCGGAGGACGCGGATCTTGCTGTCGAAGTTGATGTCGGACTCGTCGTCGAACGGGTACCGGCATGGTTCGACATCGGAGGCAATCTCGCCCAGCGATGACGTGAGCTCGTTCGTATCGTCAGCGTAGTAGGGTCGGTCCGTGCCACCGCCGTTGGCGTAAGATTGAAGGTCCAGCTTAAACTCTTGCGTGTTGTCCTCCTCGTGCTCACCAGTGACCTTGTCATTGAAGCCGATGACATACGTTCGAATACTTGGCGTGAGCCTTAGGAGGTCACCCGCGGCCTGTCCACCGGGCACTCTGCAGTCCGGATTGTCGTCTAACTTTGTTTCCTTGCCATCGGTGACGAGCAGGACGAAGTTCTCTCGGCTGGTATCCTTGAGCGTATCCACACGGGACATGGCTTCGAGGCCTTGGCCTGTATTGGTTGGGTTGTTACACGTGAAGCCCGGATCGCCGTCCTCATCACGGGTTCTGCTGTTGAGCCAACTCTTCACCTGAATCGCTCCATCTTCCGAGGGTGACACCTCCGGTGTGATCTGCGCGCCGCTGCAATCCTGTCCGCAGAACGGAAAGAGCGAAAGACCGAAGCGTATCGAACCCGCGTATGTGTTCAGAACGCTGTTGAGGGCGGTGCGGGCGCGCTCCCAGCGCTGTTCTCCCGGAGTGGTGCACTCGTTGCTATCGCGGCACTGGCGCATCGACCCGCTGCGGTCGAGGAGGATCATCATGTTGGGCTTAGGTTTGCCTACCACCTGCTCGGCGCTGCAGCCTTCGTCGATCCGGATGCATTGCGCATTCTGCGTGTCACAGGTTAGTCCTGTGGCGCAGCCGCCGCAGGCATCGATCTTGGGGTCGGGGTCGCTCTTGGCGCTGGGCGGAGCGGCATTGGCGCAACCCGCGAGTAAGACGAATGCCCCGGAGGTAGCGAGGCAACGGAGGAGTGTCTGCTTCATGTACTCAAATCCTGCAAGAATCGTGCGCGCCATATGGTCGCGCTACTAGTAATGATACCCTAGAACAGCTGCGGCACGCAAGGCGGTCGGCCTTCCAGAGCCTGGGATGCGTCAACTTGTGGGGCGCGTGCCTGCCATACGCAACGGTTCAGGATTTCGAGGGGCGGTGGGAAACCGCCGCGATCATAGGATGAAATGACGCGCACTTCATTCCGAGGCGCAACCTGGTCCCGCTTCGTCCCCAAGGCCCGTCTTCGCGTAGCGAAAAGTGGTCCGGGTGGTGTCTACGGGCGCGCCTTAGCTGGGTCCGGATGACCCGGGAAAGCGGCGAGTGAGGGCGAGCTGTACCCTTATCTGTAGCGCCCGACCGATGAGGCGCTACGGTCGACCTAGCAGAAGCCTTATTGGCGAGTTGAAAGGGCAGGACGCGTGACGCACTCCTACAATGCTTTATTGTTGTTGTCTTTCGGCGGACCCGAGGCTCCCGAAGAGGTGATGCCGTTTCTGCGCCGCGTGGTGCAAGGCCGCAACGTGCCGGACGAGCGGCTCAAGTTGGTGGCGGAGCATTACTACGCCCGTGGTGGCAAGAGCCCGATCAATGAGCAGAATCGCGCGCTGATTGAGGCGTTGAAGCCGGAGCTGGAGGAGGCGGGCCTCCACCTGCCGATTTACTTTGGCAACCGCAATTGGCACCCGTTCCTTCAGCAGACGCTTCAGACAATGGCCGATGATGGGATCAGGCGCGCCCAATGTTTTGTGACTTCGGCCTTTTCCTCTTATTCAGGTTGCCGGCAGTACCGCGAAGACATCCAGGGGGCGCAAGAGGCCGTGGGCACTAAAGCGCCGCAGGTGGACAAGCTTCGTGTCTTCTTCAATCATCCCGACTTTATCGGTGCGGTGGTGGCGCGCGCCAAAGAAGAGCTCCCTGTCAAGGAGCTCCATCAAACGCACATTATTTTCACGGCGCACAGCATCCCGCAGGCGATGGCACGCGGCTGCGACTACGAGCAGCAGCTCCAGGAGGCGTCGCGTCTGGTTGCGGAGCAGCTAGCACCTTTGTCTTGGCAGCTGGCCTTTCAAAGCCGCTCAGGACCTCCACAGGTGCCTTGGCTGGGCCCCGACATCGGCGATGCGCTTGGGACCCTCTCGAAGCGAGAAGCTGGAGGAGTCCGGGTGCTGGTCGTGCCGCTTGGGTTCGTCAGCGATCACATGGAGGTGTTGCATGACCTTGATGAGGAGGCGCGAGAGGCAGCTGAGGCGCTCGACCTCACGTTTCATCGAGCGCCCACTCCGGGAACCCACCCGCTGTTCGTCAGGATGATTCGGCGGCTGATCGAGGAGCGCCAGCACACGGGCCGGCCTCGAGCAGCCGTCGGCACGCTGCCGCCGCGGCCGCACACGTGCGCTCCGGAATGCTGCGTAAGGTCAAGGGTCTAGGTTTAATGTCCGGCGCTTCCTACGGCGCGCCCTCGGGGCAGAGGCTGACATCTCTGTAACCAACGCTGGCCGCTCGGTCAGCTCGGTCAGGGTTGACGACCAACCAGACCTGCAAGAAGTTGTAGCCAGTGGGGATTGTGCCGGTGGCACTGAAGTTGGGGAAGGTCTTGACCGGCGCCAACACGGGTTCCTTGGCAGATGATGCATTTTGACCTTGCATGACACGGTCGCGGGACTCCTGCGAGTTGTAGCCGTCGATCAAGATAGAGCTCGAGTCCGGGTCAATGACCGTCTCGGTGGGATTGACGAACTGCGCCGTGGCGGTGTAGGTCAGGCTGCGGGTTCCTTCAGGCACGTCCACGGCAAGCACGGCGACCACGGCTTCGCCGTCGGATGAGATAAGTTCCGGTGCGCGCCCGCTTGTGCCACCGATGGAGCCCACGCCGGAGCAGTCGCGCCCACCATCCTTTTCCGGGCAGGTGAACGGGTTGATCTTCCACTGGTCCACGCCTTCTGGGATGAGGTTATTGCAACCAGGCGTTCCTCCTCCGCCTCCGCCGGCGCAGCTCTCCCCGGTGGGGCAAAGCGACACCAGCACGGGCCGCGACGAAGGCACGCTGACGTTGAAGTTTTTTTGTTGGTAGCCGTCAGCAGTTGCCGTTCCCGGATGAATGCCGCGCGTGATGTTCGCGAAAGTCACCGATCCGCCTGCATCTGTGACCTGCTGATCTTGTCCCAAGGTCACGGTCGCCCCGGCCAATGGCTGCTGCTCGTTACTGGAGACTTGTATCGTGACATTCTGAGGCCCGCCGCCGCCACCGCCACCACCTGGCGGAACGCCTGCGCCGCTGCCCGATCCTACACCCGCATCGGGCGACCGGAGGTTGCTTACACCTTTGCCGCATCCAGCAACGGCACACAAGAGGAATGGAATTAAGAGTAAGGGTTGTCTCATGTACATCTCCACCGCTAAGTATAGCCTAGAATAGGATAACCTGGAATGCTCCGCCGTTCAATGCGACTCCTCTTACCTCAGCTCCCCTTACCTCAGCCTGCGGTGGCGGCGCAGGCGTCAACGAGGCGGTGGCGGCACAGGCGTCGACGAGGCAACGTCCCACATGGAGGCGCCGTCCGCGTGCAAGCCTTCAACGCATGTCTCTCCGCCCAGCGAAGGCTTGGTCGAGGGTCACTCGATCGGTAAACTCAAGCTCGCCTCCGTGCGGGATGCCGCTTGCTATCCGCGAGAGGGTACAGCGCTCGTCCTTTAAGACGTCCGATAGGTAAAGCGCGGTGGCTTCGCCTTCTACGCTGAGAGGTGTGGCTAGAATGACCTCGCAGTTGGGGGTTGCGCGTACCCTTTGCAGCAAGCCAGAGGAGTCTAAAGCCTCTGGTCCGATTCCATCGAGTGGTGAAAGCAGAGCATGGGTGACGTGGTAGCGGCCTCTGTAGGCCTGCATGCGTTCAATCGCCATGAGATCGGGTACGCGCGCGACCACGCATAAAATGTTTTCCTGCCTCTTAGGATCCAAGCAGATGTCGCAGCGCACGTGGGTGCCGTAGTTTCCGCAGACTTCACAACGGCGGACGCGGTCGTGGAGTTGCGTCAGTGCTTCACCAAGGCCTTGCGCATAGCCGCGACCTTGCTCCAGCACAAAGAACGTCAACCGCAGTGCCGTCCGCTCACCAATCCCAGGAAGCCGGCTGATGAGCTTAACCACATCTTGAATAGCCTCTGTCATTGGTTCACCCGAGCGTGTGTGGAAGGCGTCATAGATAGACAGGGATCGTAACCGGTCAGTGGCTCTCCGACCAGGAAAGGACGCTTCCCGAGGAGGTTGTGCGTTCGGTTTACGTCCTCAAACCCAATCCTCACGCACCCAGGTGCGTTCCGGTGAGGTTCTGCGTGGAGTTCTCGTCGACTGCGTCTCCTGCGATCCCAGCACTCGAACGCACAACCTCCTCGAAAACCGACTCACCAGGGACTGACCGGATACCAGGGATTGGCCTTCACATGCCAGGCAGCTTGAGGCCTCCGCTGACCTTCTCGAGCTCGCTGTCCATCCGCTCGCGGGCCTTCTCGAGGCCTGCATTTGTGGCAGCGATGATCAGGTCCTGCAACATCTCTAGGTCTTCGCTTTGCAGAAGCTCTTCTGCCACGCTGAGCTGAGTGAGCTTTCCGCCGCACGTTACGGTGACTTTGACTTGGTCATTGCCAGCCGAGGCCTCCACCGATTCCTCCTGCAGCTCGTCTTTTCTGGCCTCGATTTTGCGTTGCAAGCGCTGAGCTTGCCGCATCATCTCACCCAATCCACCTCGACTTGCCATGCCTACTCCGATCTCCTGTGGCTATTCTATTCTGGCTCTGATTCTATATGAACTTCACCAGCGCCCGCTTCCGGAAAAACGTCTCTTGCGTGTTGCACATGAGGGTGGTTCTCCGCGCGGTGTTTCTTCTGAGCTCGCGATTCCTCAGCATCCTTTTTCCGCTTGGCTGCGGGTGTAGGCGCAAGATGATCGGCGTCGGCATAGATGACCGCAATGTCCAGCGGTCTGCCCATGACCTCCTTTACCGTCGCTACAACCTCGGCCTTATTGGCGGGATCATTTGCCTGCTGCCCAAAAAAAGATCCCTTGGCAAAGCAAAGGGTGAGCCTTTCTCCCTCTAAAGATGCGACATGACCATGCTCTAGCACCGCGGCAAGGGCCGGTCGGTGAGTATGAAGCTTGCCAATCACCTCAAGCCAAACCTGCTCGAGGTCAGCGTGCGTACGCGCATGCTTCTGAGGCGTAGCCTGCTCGCCTACTGCCGGATAAGCGGTGCTCCCATCCTGGGTGTTGGCGTGGGAGGAGGGGCCTTTGCCCGCCTCGGGTGTGGTGAGGCAATGCCGTTCACTTAAGTCATTTTCCGGCTTTCCTCCTCGCGAAAAATCCTCACGTAGATGGGCTACGCTCCGGTTTTTCGCTGCGGGGGCGCTCGAAAGCTGACTCAACTGAACAGCATTGGTGCTTAGTTCACTCGCACTGGTACTTAAGGCACTGGCACTGGGCGTGGTGAGGGCGTCTCTTTCTGCAACGACGGGCTTTGGTGTGCGCTCCACCGACGCTGGTGCGCGTTTCACCGTGTTTGACATGTTTTCTGCCGGTTCAGGTGTGCGTTCCGCTGGCTTCTGTTCCGCTGGCTTCTGTTCTGCCGGCTCCTGGGCACGATTGCCCGGTCGCCCGCGATCGTCTGTCTGCGTCGGACCGGCCGACGGAGAGACTACCGCGTTACCAGGTTGAGCGGATGTGTGGCCGGTATTCTCCAGGCGGAGCGGAGCGGCGGGCGCCTGCGGCTCAAGGGTAAGCGAGCCGCTCTTGAGCGCTTGCAGTTGCGCCAGCGCCTCTGAGAGAGGACGTAGCTCTGCTGAGCTGGCCAAGCGCACAAGGCCCATCTCCAGCACGATGCGTGGGGCGACGGATTGTGCCACCTGGTCAATAAGATTCGACACACCCCAGAATGCGCGTTGGAGTTCAAGCAGACTCACATCCTCCAAGCATTGTGCCAGGGCGTGCAGTGACTCCTCACTCAGCCCAAGCGTGTTGAACGTGCCTTCCTTGCCGTTTGCGTCTCGAACGATGCGAAGACATGTGAGATCTCGAAGTAGAGAAGCAAAATCTTTGGTGAAGTGGGTTAGATCGACCCCTTGCTCGCAGACTTGACCCACCACGCGGAAGACCTCCTGCGCGTCACGCAAAAGCACGGCTTGGATCCCCTGGGTGACTTGCATGTCTTCCGCAAGACCGAGCAGTCTGCGCGTTTGGTCGATTGTGAGACCGTCGGGGCAGTGCGCCACCAGTTGATCGAGCAACGTCAACGCGTCACGCATCGAGCCTGCGGCCTCGCGAGCAATCAGACGAAGGCTGTCGCTGTCGCTCTGAATCGACTCCTTAGATAGAACGTGCTCAAGCTGCTTTTGAATCGCCGGCTCACCGATCAGCCGGAAGTCGAAGCGCTGACACCTCGAGCGAATCGTCGCGGGCACCTTGTGAATCTCGGTGGTGGCGAAAATGAACTTCACATGAGCTGGTGGCTCCTCCAGCGTTTTGAGGAATGCATTGAATGCGCCGCTCGAAAGCATGTGAACTTCATCAACGATGATGATGCGGTAGCGGTCGCGCTTTGGTCGATAGGGCAGCGTCTGTTGCAAGTTGCGAACATCGTCAACGCTGTTATGCGATGCGCCATCAATCTCCAGCACATCGGTGTCGCGCCCGGCAGTAATTTCTGAGCAGGGGTCGCACGCGTTGCAGGGTTCGGGGCTGGTGGTGTCTAAGCAGTTGAGCGCCTTGGCAAGGATCCGAGCGCTCGACGTCTTTCCAACGCCTCGCACGCCAGTGAAGAGAAAGGCGTGGGCCACGCGGTCATGTACGATAGCTTGTGCGAGCGTGCGGCCAATGTGCTCCTGACCCAGCAGGTCGGCAAAGGTCTGAGGACGGTACTTACGCGCAAAGACGGTATAGCTCATAAGCTTCCGTAGGATGGTAGGTCCATCCGTGTGCCCGCCGAAAGCGGCATCAGCGCCGGAATAGCTGCGGGGCCCAACGATGGCGGACCAAAGGGATCTACATCGTGTTGGAGTGGCTGACGGTGGAGTGGCTGACGGTGGAGTGGCTCCAGCGGTTCTCCAGGCACACGTCTGTGCCACAGCCACGCTCTGTGCCACAGCCACGCTCTGTGCCACAGCCGGGCTCTGTCGTGATCGAGTCTCAACGCATGCTCCCGTCGCCCACAGCTTCGGGTTCTTTCACGTACTTCTTCAGGGTGCAACCCCTTGTCGATTCCACTGCCCGGCACGCCGTCGGGCGCACAGCATGCCGTCAGGCGCGCGAGGCGGTTCGCGCCGGCAGATGCCGGGCACTCCGCAGTTCGGTATAACGCCATGCCCATGGAAGGCTCCTACGCATTTTTGCACCGTAAAGGTGCGGCACTCCAACGCGGGATCCTGCTTGCGCTGTGCCTTGGCTTCGTCTGCCTTCCGAGCGGCTTGCGCGGCTTCGGCGAGGGTCACCATGGGTGGGTCTCGTCGCACGGGATGGCTTTGGCAGCGAACATCGCCATCAAGAGGCGCATGTTGATGTACAACAGAAGCCTTGTTGCCGAAAACGAAGAGACGCGCGTTGAGGTGTATAACCGCTTCAGTCCGCTCCCGTTCCTATTGATTCGCGGATCAATGGCCATGGCAGGCGGTGACCTCGCTCGCCAAATAGCATTCTCTCGGCAGCTGATGAGGCTCTTCTTTCTGGCGTCGCTTGTGCTTCTTTTCGAGACGCTTCAGTTGCACAGCCGCGATAAGTGGCTGGCGCTGGCATCCGCTGTGGGATCCATGAGCGGATTTTATTGCATCTACTACTCCGACATGATCTTCAACGACATGCCCGCTCTTTTCGGCTGCATGTGCGTGACTTATGTCTTCTCTCGCAGCGAAGCTTATCTGCGGACGCGGGGGGTGCCGCTGTTAGCTGCTTTTGCGGCTTTGCTCGGATGGCAAGCGGTTGTCTTTGCTGTTGTTGGCGCGTTGTGTCTGCTTATTTGCAACGCCGAAAAGCAAAGCCGAAGCGTGGCGAAACAAACGCTCATATCTTCTTTGGCCACGGCCGCTGCGCTGCTTACAGGTCTCTTTATTAACGAATGGACAGTGGTGCGAGGAGAGTTCGCCAAGCTCAACAGCGTAGGTAGTCTTCTCCATCGCACCGGGGTCAGGCTGGGCCCTACCGTTTGGCCCGCCGACTTTCTGGAGCAACAGATCGCACGCATTGGGCTTTCTGTGTCAGGTCTCGCGCGCCATCGGGAGGGGCTTGATGGGCATTTCCTCTGGATAGGCGGCCTGGTGCTGCTGGTGGCAACTGGAGGGGCCACGCTCTTGCGTTTTGGCCTCTTTCGTTCGGGCAGGCGGGTGTGGCTCTCGCTAATTGCAAGTGGCTTTGCCTGGGCGGCGCTTGTGCGATGGTTCGCCCACTTTCATGAGTTCCAAACCGTGTACTACGTAGGCGCCCTTGCCATCTTTTTTACGGTGCCTCTTTCGCTCATCAAGTGGAGGCACGCGTCGGTTCTAGCCTCCCTAGCAGCGGTTGTTCTTTTCTTCGCCCAAACCATCTCGCTCAATCAGAAGAAGTACGAGAACGCTACACTTCTCAATCGCGTAACCGCCGATTTCAGCCGGATCCGGGACCGACTTCCAGCATCTGCCCCGGTCGTGGTAAAGGCTTCTCGCACGGTACCCGTATCGAAGGAGGTCGAGCTCGGCTTCCATGCCTTCAACTTCTACCTGGCCGGGCATCCACATGCTTTTTCACGCTCGCATCACGCTCGAGTGGGGGGCGCAAAGGAGGCATCCCGTGATGCGCCATGCGCTGCAGACACCGACGAGCTGCGCTTCAAGGCGCCGTTTGTGGTGACGGACAAGCGGCTAGCTTCAGGGGTACTGCTTACACCACGCAACGCCCTTTACTTTCTCTATTGCCTGACTCCTGGATGATGGAGCGCGCGCGTCGCTCTCCGCCGCTCTGCAACGCGCCGCTCTGCAACTCCTTCCGACTATTGAGCTTCATCACCACAAGGACTTTGGCTTCCGAGCGTTCTAGGTGTCCTAGCGCTCGTTTGAGAGCCGGCCTCTTCAAGGTCTTGGCCGAAACACCCGCATCTACTTCGGTAGCAACAAGTTCCAAGTCGTACAGCGTCGCGTAGGCCTCAAGCTTTTCCCGTTGGGCTTCCAAGCTCACACCTCGGTCCGCTGCTTGTCCGTGCTCACTCTCAGGTAGGCCACTGTTGGGTCATATTTCATCTCCCGATTGTGGTTCTTCGTTACCAGGCGAATCAAGTAACCGAAGCGCTTTTCGGACGTTCCCTTTCTTGGCCCGTTCAGCAAAGAACTCCTTGGCTACTTGCCGCGCAGCGAGCTTCTCGGCTACCGCCACGTTAATGTATTGGTTGAGCGTGGTCTGCTCTTCGGCAGTTATCTTCTTCAGGGCTTCCATCAGCGATGGAAGCAGCCTAAGTGCAAAGTTACTCTTCCTCATAAATCCCCCGTAACTCTCTAAGACCTTCTCCAGGTGTCAGAGCTTTCAATCCATAACGTGCTGTAGCGTCCCATGAGGCCACGGGAACAGTTCCGTTAGGCGGTTGACAACTTAATTCTATTTGGTATACATTAGAACGACATTAAGGAGACACCTATGACAACACTTGAGAAGGCAGAAGAGTGGATGACAGGGCTGAGTCGACCGGACAAAGTGAAGCTGCTTCAGCGACTACTGCAGGACGTCGGCGATGCCTTTCCAGGCATCGACCACACACCAGGTGTTGTCGGAGGGGAAGCTCGCGTTGTACGGACACGCATACCTGTGTGGACACTTGTTCGTTTACGACAGCTCGGAGCAAGCGAAGCTGAACTCCTTCAAAGCTATCCTTCGCTTCGGGCAGCAGACTTAGCTCAAGCATGGTCATACGACCGGGCACACCACAGCGAGGTTGAAGAAGCCATTGCAGAAAATGAAGCGGCCTGACCGATGCGTTTTTACGCCGATGAAAATTTTCCGCTTCCAACTGTACTCGCATTGCGAGAACTAGAGCATGACGTGGTGACAATGATGGACACAGGGGAAGCGAATCAAGAAGTGCCAGACGATGAAGTGTTGCGCCGCGCCACAAGGGATAATCGGGCTGTCCTAACGCTAAACCGGAAGGACTTTATTCAGCTGCATAAGCAAAGTGATGACCATGCAGGCATTGTAGCGTGCACGTCTGACTTAAACTTTAGTCAGCAAGCCTCCCGGATTCATAACGAGATTGGCTCACTGGAATCACTACACGGACAGCTTATTCGTGTGAACCGATCCATAGGAGAAGAACCATGACCTCAGCAGTAGCCTACCTTCGTGTGAGTACGGACAAGCAAGTGGACCGGGGTGTGAGCCTTGAGGCACAGCGGGAAAAGCTTGAGGCCTACGCCACGCTGTACGACCTGGAACTGGTTGCGACTGAGGTGGACACCGGAGTTTCGGCAAAGACTCTTGAGCGCCCTGCTTTGCAAAGTGCGCTGAGACGACTTGAAAACGGGGAAGCACGGGTGCTTGTGATAATGAAGCTCGATAAGCTGACGCGCTCTGTGCGTGACCTTGGGGTGTTGGTGGAGACTTATTTCGCCAAGGGCAAGTGGGAGCTGATGAGCGTCTCGGAGAATATCAACACCCAGAGCGCCGCAGGGCGGCTTGTGCTCAATGTGTTGGGCTCGGTGAGCCGATGGGAGCGGGAAGCGATTGGGGAACGAACCAGTGTCGCCTTGCAGCACAAGGCCAACAAGGGTGAGTACACAGGCGGAGAGGTGCCGTTTGGTTACAAACTTGGGCCAGATGGCGTGAACGTAGTGCCTCATGAGGATGAACAAAGGGTGCTTGAGAGAATGCGGACGCTGAGAGGGTCAGGGATGGGCCTGAGGAAGATTGGCAAGATAATTGGCGGCACAGGGGCTTAACAATCGCTCAGGGGCCACCTGGGGCCCTTCTACGCTCAAACGTGTACTCGACAGAAAGGCGGCATAGGATGCGTGAGACGAAGCAGGTGGCCTTTCGGTTGCCACAGATACTGCTGGATGCGCTCGATGAGCACATCGCATGGGTGCACGAGCACAGGCCCCATCAGCGCTATACCAGGACGGATGCGGTGCGGGATTTGCTCGCGATAGGGCTGAGGGTGACCGAGAACGGACAGAACGGCGCCCAGGGGCTTGCGCCTCGCGCCAAGTCACTGGAGTCAGATGGCTCTGCGCAATCATGAATCGACCTCTGTAAAGGCTGCTTTACTAAGCCAAGGTGTGCTGCATCTCCGTACGCGCCGCGTTTGTAAAGGTTGCTTTACAATTCTCCTGGCGCGGGTTAGCGCAGCGCGTCGAGGCGACGTCGGATCTCAACGGCCGCAACGCCGGAGGCGTTTTCAAGAGCGCTCTCCAGCTGCTTCCTAGCGTCCTCACGCGAGCCAGATGCTAGCAGCGCATCGGCGCGCAAAAGAATGGCGCGTGGATCCTTCGGACGCAGGGCCCTGGCAGAGTCCGCGGTGAGTAACGCACCCTCATAATCTTCTAGGCCCATCCGAGCGGCGCAAAGCGCGAGTGTGCTCTCCAAGCGCAGCGAGAGACGTGTGGGATCTGCTTGCTTTTCGAGAAGCTGCCCCGCCATCCGAAGGTCAGCGCTGGCCTCTGCGTACCGCGAAAGAGCAAGAGACGTGGTGCCTCTCAGGAAGAAGTGTTCGGGTTCATTGGGCACTAGTTGAATCAGCCGGTCAAGCAGCGGCATGGCGCGCTCGTACGCCTGCTCTGCCACCTCCACGCGCGCCATCTGACGTAGGGCGTTTGGTTCCTCAGGCTTCTTCTCGAGCTGTGCCTCTAGACGACGTCGTCGGTCGCGAAGCGGTGAGGTCAGGGAGAACCGCCGCTCCTTAACCGCCCGACTGCGCCAGAGCAGAGCTACCGCAACGCCTAGGGCGATGTATACGCCGACAGCTGCATCACCCGCATGTGGAGCGAGCATGTTGAGGCGATCGCGCATGATCCAGAAGTCGCCGCCTTGCATCAGGAGAGAAAGCAAGGGGTAGAAGAGCAGGCTGATGACCAGCATCAACCTGCCAAACTCCAAGCGGAGGAAATTAAGTGCTGCGTTTCTCGGCCTTCGCATCACCGACACAATGGGAACGATGCCGATGATTAGCGATACGACGTTTCCGGCGGCAGCAATGAGAACCATCTCGAGTGGCAAAAATTCCGGGCTCCGTTTCGGGACGACGTAGGCCCAATAGATCATGTAGTGAAACTCAGTGATCTTTCCGCCAAGCAGCCAGCATGCAGCCGCATGGCCCAGCTCATGAAAGAGCACGGCGAAAGGAATCAATAGGTAGAACGACATCGCCGAGATCAGCGCGCGGTCGCGCGGAGTGAACGAATCATCAAAGGTCGTCTTCCATCGGCGGAACAGGCGCACTCCGACTAGAACGGCAACAACCGCGTAGGCGATGGCAATAACGTCAAAGAGACGTGAGGACATAAATTATACTTTCAAAGGGGGCTGTCACTATCGGTGATAGCACGCACCGGGCGATGTATCGGGCGCACGATCAGCTTGCGAGGTGTTCTAGGGTCTCTAGTTCAGCACGCCAGCCAGACACGCTGTGGTAAAGGAGGCCAACGTGCCGCCCGCCATAGCCCGCAGGCCAAGCTGCGCCAGTTCATCGCGTCGATTGGGTGCCAGCATCCCAATGCCGCCAACCTGCACACCGACGGATGCGACATTGGCAAATCCGCAGAGGGCGTACGTGCAGATCATCGCGGCGCGCGGACTGATGGCGTCGTTGGCAAGGAGCTCGCTTAGGTGCAGGTACGCGATGAACTCGTTCATCACGGTGCGTTCGCCAAGCAGGCCCGCGACGGTGGCGCATTCGGAGGGATTGATGCCGATGATGAAGGCCACGGGCCAAAAAAGAAATCCCAAGATAGACTGCAGGGAGAGCGGCTCCCACAGGCTCAGGTTGAATCCCTGCGCGCATGCGCGCAGGGCCGGCACGTCGGCAGGATGCTGACAGGCCTCAGCCAGGGAGGGGTGCTGTGCCAGTGAGGGGTGCTGGGCGAGGAAAGCATTGTACGTCGAGGCGTTGTGCCACTCGGCCGGCAGACCCAAGAGGGCGTTGAGCATCGCAACGAGAGCCAAGAGCGCGATAATCATCGCAGCCACCGTTGCGGCAACACGCATGCCGTCAATGGCGCCTCGCGTGAGCGCGCCGATGGCGTTGGAGTCAGGGCGGGGCGCATCAAGATGCAGGGCCGCCTCCTCCTGACCGGAGGGAGGATAGAGGATCTTGGCGATCACCAGAGAAGCGGGCGCGTTGAGCACGCTTGCGGTTAGCAGGTGCGATGCGACCCCCGGGAAGTGCGGTGACAGCATGCCGACGTAGGCTGCAAGCACGCTTCCAGCGATCGTCGCAAACCCGCCAACCATTACGGTGGCAAGTTCCGAGCGGCTCATCTTGGGCAAATACGGTCGGATCAGTAGAGGGGCTTCCGTCTGCCCCATGAAGATGTTTGCAGCCGAGGACAATGTCTCGGGCCCCGAGGTGCGCAGCGTGCGTTGCATGACCCACGCAAGAGCCAAGATAGCGCGCTGAAGGATGCCCAAGTGGTAGAGTAGGGCCATCAAGGCCGAGACGAAGATGATGATGGGCAGCACCTGGAGCGCGAAGGTGAACTCCCTTTCCACATAGGCGCCAAACACGAACTTGGCGCCCTCGTTGCTGAAGCGAAGAAGGTGGCCCACGGCGTCGCCGAGCGAGCCGAAAACCGCTCTTCCATACGGGGTTTTCAAGATGACGATGCCGAGAATGCCCTGAAGCCCGATGCCCCAGGCCACTGTGCGCCAGGGCATCCGCCGGCGGTTGGTCGAGAGGATCCAGGCGATAGCTAGCAGCGCCGGGATGCCGGCCAATGACCAGATGCGTTCAAGCGGTGTACTCACGTAGGCCTCTATTTGCTTGATGAGCGCCGCACAAGCTGTTCAAGATCGCGCTCGAAGTCTGATGGATGGCGTTGGAAAACTCGCCGCGTTCTAAAAAGGCCGCGTTCTAAAGAGAAAGATCTGATGTATCAACGCGACGAGCCGCCAAAGATGACGAGTCGCCAAAGATGACGAGTCGCCAAAGATGACGGGTCGCCAAAGATAGAGTTGAGGGCAGTGCGAATGCCGTGGCCGACGTCCTAGCACAGCCGGGGCTTGCAGAGCTGGTGCAAACCAACCAGCTAGAGCGACCGGAGGGTGTGATGGGTCCATGTAGACGGGCTGGAATGCGCATTTTGGTTTCTACGGCGGCCCGGACTCTGGTTCTCTCCGGGACGCGGACTCTGGTCTTTCCTGGGGGTGCTTCTGCGATTTTAGGGTGAAGAGTCGTCGCCTTTAGTGTAAAGACGCGTATACGGTGTAAAGAGCGCGTATACAGAGAGCATCAACTTGGAGGAGTGGCCGAGTGGTCGATGGCAGCGGTTTTGAAAACCGCCGAGCTCGCAAGGGTTCCGGGGGTTCGAATCCCTCCTCCTCCGCCCACGCCGGTCGTGTAACGCACGCGCGCGTTTAAAGTCCTTTATCATTGGGTGGCTCCCGAGAGCGGGTGACTGCCGAGATGAGACAGGCAGCGGACTCAGGGTGAAGAGCAGGTTGGACAACAGGCTGACCGAGGGAGGTAGATAATGACTGAGGTGGTAGAGCAAATTCTGGCCAAGTACGAAGGCGAGACTCCAGGCGTTATAGGTAACATGAGGCGTCTGTTTCACACGGGCGCGCTTGCGGGGACAGGAAAGTTGCTCATCCTCCCGGTGGACCAAGGATTTGAGCATGGGCCTGCGCGCAGTTTCCAACCCAATCCGTCGGGGTACGATCCCCTCTACCACGCAGAGATGGCAGAGGAAGCCGGTTGCAGCGCATACGCAGCGCCTCTCGGCTTCATCGAGGCAGTGGCTTTGAAGTATGCGGGCAAGGTGCCACTCATTCTTAAGGTCAACAACAGTGACTCATTGGGGGGTCCTGAGGCGCCTCATTCGGCTCTGACCTCTTCAGTGCAAGATGCTGTGCGCCTGGGTTGCACAGCCATCGGTTTTACGATCTACCCCGGCTCAGACACGCGCAATCTGATGTACGAGCAGATCCGTGATCTGATGCGCGAGGCGCGCGACGCCGGTCTGCCGACCATTATCTGGTCCTACCCGCGCGGTGGGTCGATCTCGAAGAAGGGTGAGACCGCTCTGGACGTGGTGGCCTACGCGGCACACGTCGCTTGCCAGCTCGGCGCCCACATCGTCAAGGTGAAGTTGCCCAGCGCACATATTGAGCTCTCTGCCAATGCAAAGCCTTACGAGACGATCGACAAAGACTCCATGGCTGCGCGTGTGCGTCACATCGTGCAGTCGACCTTTGCCGGCAGGCGCATCGTCATCTTCTCTGGTGGCGCCACCAAGGGAACGGCAGAGGTGCTCGACGACATTCGCGCCATTAGCGAGGGTGGAGGTATCGGCACCATCATGGGACGCAACGCATTCCAGCGGTCACGCAGCGAATGTCTGGACCTTTTGCGTGAGGCAGCCAAGATACTCAAGAGCGCATGACCTAGGTTAAAGTCTGGCGTGACTCGCGCGGTGTTTAACCCGCACGGCTCCAATGTCCCATGTGCGATTGGAGGCCGTTTGGGTTGAGCTCGCAACCCAAGATTTGCAACCGATTAGTCTTTAGGGAGTCGTTTTGGAGGAGGTTTTGCATTCGAGCGGGACGCGACAAGGGCGAGGGTTTGACAGCGTAAGCGGACCCCACTAAGTCTCGGAGGTTCGCGTTCGATTGCATATTAGGAGAGGTGGCCGAGTGGTCGAAGGCAGTCGCTTGCTAAGCGACCGTACGCCACAAGCGTACCGCGGGTTCGAATCCCGCCCTCTCCGCTGATTTTACCTGCGGCAGCTGACTCGATATGCGGCAGTCGTGGTAAGTGGCTGGTCGGGTGACAGACCCGCGGGCAGATGCGTCGCGGCTCACTCAGCGGGACCCACCGCCCTGCGTCATTCTAACCAGGGCGCAGCGGTCCCCCCGGAAGCTATGTTCTGGTTTTGCGCGATTGACAGCGGCTTCACCATCGCTTATCTACCTCGCGGCGATGCGTTGCGAAATGCGGCCATAGCTCAGCTGGATAGAGCGCCGGTCTACGGAACCGGAAGTCGGAGGTTCGAATCCTTCTGGCCGCGCCACCTCACCGCCATGTACCTTCTCGGTAGGCGTTCAGGTGCGCTGCTCACCGCCAACCTGGGTAGCCGCTTCGCGTCGGCTGCGACGCTTTAAGCCGAACGTTGTAGGCAGGGGCAGGTGTTGCAAGACGAGCTAGGCGCAGAAGATGAGAAGTGGATGCGGGAAGCGCTCGCTGAAGCGGAGGCCGCTCGAGAGCTCGGTGAGGTTCCCATCGGGTGCGTGGTTGTGCGTACGGGAGAGGTGATTGGGCGGGCCCACAACCTGCGGGAGACAACGCACGACCCTACGGCTCACGCCGAGGTGTTGGCTCTCCGCCAGGCGTCGCAAAGGATGAACTCTTGGCGTCTTGTCGAGGCGACGCTCTATGTGACGCTTGAACCCTGTGTGATGTGCTCAGGTGCGCTGGTCCTCTCCCGCGTGCCGCGCGTTGTCTTCGGCGCCAAAGATCCTAAGGCAGGCGCGCTCGAGACGCTCTACACGCTGGGTAGCGACGCGCGCCTCAATCATCGATTCGAGACGGTGGGGGGGGTGTTGGCTGAGCCGTGCGCAAGTGCAATAAGTGACTTCTTTAGCGGCATTCGCCGCCGATCACGTCGTTGACAGCGTGGATCGCTCTGCTACTTTCCCGGCGGAGAGCTGGCCGAGTGGTCGAAGGCGCTTGATTCGAAATCAAGTGTACTCGCAAGGGTACCGTGGGTTCGAATCCCACGCTCTCCGCCACCGCCTGCCACCGCCTCTTTGAGGCATCAACGGGCAAGGATACTCCTTGGTAGGGGCGTCGTGGCCGCTGCTCTGAACTGGCTGCTCTGAACGGGGATGGGGTGGCGTGAAGTCGGCAGGATGAAATTGGCATGTTGATGAGCGGACATACCAGAGCGAATCGTCTCCCGAAAGTCGGGGCGACTTGTGCAATTGTACCGCGTAAGGTGGCGGAGCACTTGACTCTGCCGTGGAGGTTGGGCTAGCTCCTATTTGCGCATAGCACATGGGATGGGAGAGGTGACCGAGTGGCCGAAGGTGCACGACTGGAACTCGTGTGTGCTCCAAAAGGGTACCGTGGGTTCGAATCCCACCCTCTCCGCCGTGGTCTCGTCGACGTCGATCTGTGAAACCCGCCAGGCCTGGAAGGGAGCAACGGTAGCAGAACCCGGCGTGCGGCGAGGCCACACTTTTTCTAAGCGAGGAAAGCGTGTGGGCGGCAGCGGTTTAGAGCTTCGCGAGGTGACCGAAGAGGACGAGTCGGCCTTTCGTCGCGCCGTCATTGCATATGCGCAGGACTAAGGGGTGGGACTGAGGGGTGGGACTGAGGGGGACGCGCGTCAACTTAGTCAACTGACTCGTTCCAGCTGCGCGTGCTTGACAAGTTGACGCGCGTCCCCCCATACCACCCCAAGTTGACGCGCGTCCCCCGATACCCATGACGCGAGGTGACGCGCGTCCCCTGATAACCCCGATACTACTGCCTTCCATCAATCCGCGTTTTCAAATGGGCCGACTGGACAATGTTACGGTGCCGTATCTTTTGGCACATGCTGCCACGGCTCAGGTAGTTCGTCCCACGGTGTGTCGGCTGCCCACTCGAGCTTAAAGTCGTATGCACTGTAGTATCTTGCGGATAAGTAATTCCTTAGATCGGGTGCATCTTTGTCAAGCCGCTCACGCACGCGCGATAGCATCCATTGCCGCTGCTGATCTTTTATGTTTCCGCATGCACTTTCTAAAAACTCTGAGTCTGTTTCCGCTATAAACGTCTCCAATGCAGCATACGAAACGTAGACAGCAGATGTGGATTGCATCGCGCTTCGTTCAAGCAACCGCTGATAACTCCTCCAAACATAATCTCGCGTTGAAAGCCGAGTTAGGTTGTAAAATACGGTTGCAGTATCTTCGTTATGCTCAGCGGGATGAAACTGATATGTGTCACTAAGCTCACTTGCTTCAAATGCATCACGAAGCTTTTGATCCACGATCAGAGGCACCTGAGTCACACTGATTGCGGTAATACCTGCTTGTTCATTCAGGAGGATAGATGAATCTTCAAGCAACGCCTCTTCGAGTATCGAAGCTTTACGCCTTAGGCGATCAAGCAACAGCTGCGCGTAGAGCTCTGCGTAAAGGCGGTGTGACGTTCCAGTTCCTGGTGCCAGGGGTTGGGCCCAAGTATACCCCCTCCAACCTAGCTGCTCGATCAACGATCGATACGCATTAAAGGGCCGTAATCTAAAGGTTCTTGTGTTACCCGTACCTGATTTACCGAGAAGCACTTGCCAAGCTTGCCCGTCTTTGCCGGCAGCTAACTGTAAAGCGTCGTTTGCCACACCAAGCACCGCATCCAGTAACGCCTCATACAACAGATCGTTCAAATGTGAGGTCGTTTTTGTTACTGTGCCTATCTTCCACCCGGGGCGCACTTCAGCAAGGGCGCCTGGATGCGCAAAGCGTTTGCGCAGCAATGTCAGCATTCCATGCCTGCCTGTATCACGCAGCAATTGCACAGTAGGGCCACTCTCGAGCGCGATTGCCCATGAACTGTTTTCTGCATCTTCAGCTCCACTTACACGCTCAAGCAAGTCTCCTGCCTGCGTCGCGTAAGGTTCCGGCACACCAAGGGCCGATGGGGTTCGAAGCGTTTGAAGCAGCGAAAGGACGAACTGCTCAGGATCTTTATACTCAGCAGGCGCCCCATCGTTCTCACTCGCATACGCTCGCGGGGGAACGCGCGCTGCAAGCTCAACATATTCTTCAGGAGCAGAGGAAGGCACGTCTTCAAGCTGCTCGAAATCCAGCAGGGAGTTGAGGTCACGGTCGCGAAACACGGCAGGATCAACAGAGTGAGAAGTTCCACCAGCTTCTGCATGCGCAGCCACCTTGCCAGAACCATCAAGGCCAGAACCATCAAGTTGCTCACATGAGCTCGACGAGCATGCTAAAAAGCAAACTAGACCATGCACTACAACCTTGTTTGATGACGTCTTGTGCATTCTTACTGCTCCATCCAACTGGTGGTTTATGTTGTTCATCACCCAATAGAAACAAGGCTGGTTTCAATTACCTGCGCATTGACCGCCAACTGACGAGGTCTCAATGGCGGCGAGCATTTACGTGGAAGCTCGCAGGCGCAGCAAGTCGCACCAGCAATGTATTCAGAACCGCTTTCTACATCCAAATCGGCTTATTTCCACATTGGCTTACTTTCATCGGATGAATTAGCAATTCACATACCACCCAACCGAGGGGAAGTGGGAGCTGATGCACCAAAATCCCGTGCAGAGCGCGTCAGGCTATCGAGCTTCATCACCACGAGTGTCTTAGCTTCACCGCAGTTCGGCAATCCTTCTTGATTCATGGCATGTTATATGCCATGCTTACTTGCCATGAAAAACTTCCACATCCCCCTGCCGGCCAACCTGTACAGCCAATTTCGCGAAGAAGCGAAGGAAGCACAAATGCCCGCAACCAAACTTGCTCGGCTCGTGATTACGCAATGGCTTGAGCAACGAGAACGGGAGGCAGCGCACCAATCCATTTCAGAATATGCCAAGAGGTGGGCAGGCACTGATGTTGACTTAGACCCCGAACTTGAAGCTGCAGGTATTGAACACGTACTAGAGAGCGAGCCATGAAACGCGGAGACGTGTATTGGGCAAACCTGCACCCACGTTCAGGCTCAGAACAGAAAGGGAAGCGACCTGTCGTGGTGGTGTCAACTGACAGTTTAAATCAGATTGAATCATGGCGTTCAGTCACGGTTGTTCCGCTTTCCACTTCACAGGCTCAAGCTAAGCGAGGACTTACGGCCCCATTGCTACCTAAAGGTTCGGCGAATCTGACGAAGAGCAGTGTGGCGCTTTGCCATCAGATAACAACTCTGGATAGAAGCAAGTTCGAAGTGCAAATCGGAACACTCTCTCGCGAACTGATTCAAAATGTGAATGACGGTCTTCGTGAAGCACTGAGCTTGGTTTGATGGGAGATGAGACCCCGAATCCTTCTTATCAACCTGGGAACGCTTTCTTTCACGTAGTGCGTTGTGGTGAGTATCCAGGCCTCCGAGCAAGCGCAAACGAAGTCTCCGAACATGCCGAAATCGATGAGGGTGTGTGCTCTGTGGCTCCGGCATCCAATGCTGGTCAGTTAAGGACAATGCTGTTCAGTTAAGTCATTTTTCGTGGAGTTCTCGTCGACTGCGTCTTCTGCGATCCCAGCGCCCAACCAGAGTTCTTGTATGTTAG
The DNA here is from genome assembly GCA_965214225.1 of Polyangiales bacterium. Taxonomy (GTDB): domain Bacteria; phylum Myxococcota_A; class Polyangia; order Polyangiales; family CBDCBC01; genus CBDCBC01. The sequence continues at coordinate 2,505,899 of OZ243942.1, forward strand.
CAAGCGGCCGGTAAGGTGGTTGTCAAGGTGTGCCCCGGGAGAGTAGACCGTCAGAGTTCGAGGTCCTTGAGACCGTCGTGCGAGCTTGGTCGCCCTCCCGGAAGCACGTGTGGCTCAAAGCCCGTACCGTTGCCCGAGCCTTAAGCTCGTATCCGCAAGAAAGGGAATATGCCATACGTCAGCACGCCTGTCATGGGAAAGGAAAGGAATAGGACAATGGCAGAAAGTGGCATCTATGTGGGCATCGATGTGGCCAAGGACAAGGTGGATGTGGCGGTGATGCCGCCAGCAGAGGCGTGGACGGCTCGCCGAGACGAGGAAGGCTTGGGAGCGTTGGGTGAGCGTCTAAAAGCGATGAAGCCGACGCTGGTGGTGATGGAAGCGACCGGTGGACTGGAGGCTGTGGTGTGTGGGGCGTTGCTTAGCGCCGGGTTGAAGGTGAGTGTGGTCAATCCGCGGCAGGTACGCGACTTTGCCAAGGCGACGGGGAAGCTGGCCAAGACTGATACGCTGGATGCGCAGGTGATAGCGCACTTTGCTGAAGCGATGAAGCCGCGGGTGGTGGAGCCTAAGAGCCCTGCAGAGCAGGCCCTGGCAGCCTTAGTGCTAAGGCGTCGGCAGCTGAGCCAAATGCTGATAGATGAGAAGGGGCGAGCGCGGAGCATGCCTGTGGCTCACGTGGCGCAAACCATCAGGGCGCATGTGGAGCTGCTGACAAAGCAACTCAAGGAGCTGGACAAACAGCTAAGCGAGCAGCTCGACACAGAAGAGTTTGCACCCAAGGCGGCCGCTTTGCGCAAGGTACCCGGTGTGGGCCTGGTACTGACAGCGACGCTGCTTGCCCAATGCAGCGAGATAGGCTGCGTGCCGCATCGGGCCTTATCGTCGCTCTGCGGCGTGGCCCCTCTAAACCGAGATAGTGGCGGCTACCGAGGGAGCCGCCACTGCTGGGGAGGGCGGTCCGAGGTGCGGCGCGTGTTGTACATGGCTGCGGTGACCGCCATACGCCACAACCCTCCTCTACGAGCCTTTTATCAGAGACTGCGACATAAAGGAAAGACGGCCAAGGTGGCGCTGACAGCGTGCATGCGAAAGATGCTGACCTATCTGAACGCCATGCTGCGCGACGGCACCGACTGGAACCCAAAACTTGAAGAAACTTGTTGACCACCAACACCGTTGCTCGTCGTTTCACTCCTGCGATCAGGGAAAAACCGTAGTGTAGATTATCTACACGAGGCCGTATCTAGAAAGTAGGTTCCCGCGAACGTAAGCCGGAAGATGGCTTAAGTGAACAGCATTGCTCCGGCATCCCAAGACTTGCGCACTACCCTCTAAGCAGTGAGGCGCTGCTTCACCTCAAGGGTTTTCCCATCTGGATGGAATGATCGCCGCCCAACTAGCCCGCGCAGCTGGAACGGCTCAGTTGACGCGCGTCCCCCTCAGCCTCAGTCTTTCTCCTCGTAAGCGCGTATGTGGTAGGTCGCTCGCGAAACGCTTGTAGCCTCGTTTGCTGAGTCCTTCGTCGCTACCAGAGCCGTGGCTCGAAACGCCTTGGCCTGTGCGAGCCAGAGAAGGCGCTGGTGGTAGGTGAGATCGAGCCAACGACGGCGCTGCTCAGTCTCATGGCGTGTCCACGATTCTGCCCCCGATGCTGTGGCCGTCCGCTCAGTCATCGTTGTTCCTGCGTGATGGCTTGCAGAGCGCGAATGTCTTCGACGTCTTTAGGCCGCCCCGCTTGTCGTTTGAGAGCGATTAAATCGGGGACGGCAATGAGGTGTGCGCGGGTAGAACCCAGAGGTGCCTCCGTGGACCGTTGAAACACCTCCTCAAAGTCGAATGGCTCTTCTACAAAGAGATCGACCTCCGTGGCGAGAAAGTTCGGGCTCCAAAGACTGAACACGGTAAGGCCCTTTTCTTCAACCCATTGGCGGCGAACCTTGGGCTCAGCGAAAGAGCGTGCAGAAACGGGCGCGCGCGACCGGTACGCCAGCGACTCAAGTGCTTTAATTCCGCGCCTCGCGTTCTCCGGCTCGAGGGACAGCACGAGATCGAGGTCGGCGGTGAACCGAGGGTGACCATGCAACACAACAGCAACCCCGCCGACCACGAGGTAGCGCACATTCGCCTCCTCGAGCGCACGAAAGATGCGTTCAAAATCGCTAGCCATTTCGCAATAGTATCACGGAGACGGGTAGGACAAAGGAGGTTGTAGAGAATTGCAGAATACCCTCGCGGAGTGAGATCTGACTTCGACATATGCCGCGGATAGGATGGGGGGAAGCCAGTTGAAGCTTCGTGAAATGACCGTGAGAGATGAAGCAGCGGCGATCACTCCATCCAGTTAGGAAGACCCTTGAGGTGAAGCAGCGCCTCATTGCTTAGACGGTGTTCCGCAAGCGGAGGGTGGTCATACGTCCATTGATGTGACGTCATCATCTCTGGACTAAGGATCGGGCTTGGCGCCGCCTCCACTCCTTTCCAATCGCTGAGTGCGTGCAGCATCAGATGTGCCAGCTGAAGCAGATACGCCTCGCGCTTGCTGCGATCCAGCACCGTAGTGTTTAGCACCACCATGCGATGCGGCTGGTGGTACCACAAGCTCTCACCGGGCTCGGGCTCTCCCGCGACGAACACCACCTGCAACGCGCCCCGCGGGACCTCGTACAGAAGTTGCCCCGGGTCATGCTCGCTTCTTCCGAATCTAACGGTGTTGATCCTGATCTGAATGCCAGCGGCGATAACGGACTTGTCGCCGTCCGCATTGGCTGGCGTCAGATCAATGCGCAGGTTTCCTGGTACCTCCAGCACGTTGCCTGGCATCCCCTGATGCAGCAGATGAAGCTGACGGTAGTCTCGAAGGGTTGGCGGAGGCGCTTCGGATGCCCAAAACTTCCACCATGGCTTCTCTGTGCTGTTCGGGTCTTCTGCGCCGGTTGGGTCTTCTGGGCTGGATGGTACCTCATCCAACCGCGCCATCACCCACCCCCAGGCCTCCGAGGTGAGGTGCTGCAGGTACGCCGCATTGCTCAGCGAGAGCGCATCGCCCGTGCCTTCGACGGCGAGAGCGGTTAGCTGCACCCCGAAACGCGACCGGTAGCGGTCGACGCAAGCAGGCTCCATCTCCACGTGAGCGCTCATGTAGGGGTACGACGCTCGGAGAAAACGAGCCGGTATCCCGCCGAGATCGCTGTTACTCAGACTCCTAGGTGTCGCACTGTAATCGACCGAGAGTATCGAGGGACGTGGTTGGTGCGGCTGGTTGAGCGAATGCGCCAGTTCGTGCGCGATCGTGCGCCTGAAACCCAGGAGGGGATCCCATTGAAGCAGCTCACCCGCGATCCAGAGCTCGAGGGCCTTATCCTTCCAGCGGAAGATAGACTGCTCTACGCTGTCATTCCGCTCTCCTGGATCGTCAAACCCAGTAACAAACCCTGTAGCAACGTGGTACTTAGCTCCATGAGTGATGGCGAGGTAGGTCCGCTTGCCACCTTCGACATCGTAGCCCCGAGACCTCAAGAAGTCATAGAAGGGAGCGCGCCACTTGTTGCCAACTGCTCTTGACCTCCTCGCTCCCAATAGATGTCATTGAACCCGCGCTCTCCCGAGGTTTCAAATCCCAGGTCCTCCAGTGTCTGCCCCTCCTCGAGGACTTCAAAGCGTGGGGAGGCGAAGGTAAAGGTACGTCCGTCGTTGTGCGCTGCATAAAAGCACTGCACGTCTTGCAGCGCGCTGAGCAAGTGCTGGCGCAAGTAGTCGGTCTCTTCACCTTGGGCCTGGTGCGGTATCAGCACCACAGGCCTTACGGTGTAAAGTTGATCCTCCTCCCACACCTGCTCCCACGAAGGAGGCGCTATGGGAGCTTCTACTGCGGACGCTTGACCCTGCTGGTGGGACTCCAGAGCATCCATGCCGCAGCCAAACAAGGCGACCAGGCAAAAGTAGCGCCAGATGTGGGGAGACCAGCACCGTTTGTGAACATCCTCGTGATAGGGAACAACAAGCATGACTTCCACCGAAGCAAAAAACACACCAGTCTCCAAGGGAAGATGCGGTCTTGTACCGAGGGTTTGGCACCCAAACCCTCTGCCGCGGAAGTCAATCCCGCGGCATTCACCCAAACTCCCCCGTCCATGACGAACGTGTTCAGGTAGCAGGAACAAGATCATGGCATCCTCATCTGGAAATGAGCCTGAGCCCATTGGTGACGTCGCCTACGCCACTCTCCCCCGCATGTTGGCATGTACGACGGGCCCGCGGGAAGATGCATCGTGAGCGAACGTATTGGGGGGACCGCTGCGCCCTGGTTTGAATGACGCTGCGCAGTGGTGGGTCCCGCTGAGTGAGCGGCGATTCGAGTGTTACCGAGGGTTTGGCACCCAAACCCTCTGCCGCGGAAGTCAATCCCGCGGCATTCACCCAAACTCCCCCGCCCATGACGAACGTGTTCGGGTAGCAGGAACAAGGTCATGGCATCCTCATCTGGAAATGAGCCTGAGCCTCCCGGCGAAGTCGCCTACGCCACCCCCTCCGCATGCCGGCTTCCATGACGGGCCTGCGGGAAGATGCATCGTGAGCGAACGTATTGGGGGGACCGCCCAGCCCTGGTTTGAATGACGCTGCGCAGTGGTGGGTCCCGCTGAGTGAGCGGCGATTCGATTTTTATCGAGGGTTTGGCACCCAAACCCTCTGCCGCGGAAGTCAATCCCGCGGCATTCACCCAAACTCCCCCGTCCATGACGAACGTGTTCAGGTAGCAGGAACAAGATCATGGCATCCTCATCTGGAAATGAGCCTGAGCCCATTGGTGACGTCGCCTACGCCACTCTCCCCCGCATGTTGGCATGTACGACGGGCCCGCGGGAAGATGCATCGTGAGCGAACGTATTGGGGGGACCGCTGCGCCCTGGTTTGAATGACGCTGCGCAGTGGTGGGTCCCGCTGAGTGAGCGGCGATTCGAGTGTTACCGAGGGTTTGGCACCCAAACCCTCTGCCGCGGAAGTCAATCCCGCGGCATTCACCCAAACTCCCCCGCCCATGACGAACGTGTTCGGGTAGCAGGAACAAGGTCATGGCATCCTCATCTGGAAATGAGCCTGAGCCTCCCGGCGAAGTCGCCTACGCCACCCCCTCCGCATGCCGGCTTCCATGACGGGCCTGCGGGAAGATGCATCGTGAGCGAACGTATTGGGGGGACCGCCCAGCCCTGGTTTGAATGACGCAGGGCGGTGGGTCCCGCTGAGTGAGCGGCGATGCATCTTCCCGCAGGCCAGCCACGCCGTCGCACGTCTCCCCGACCGGGTCGCCACACGGCTCAGACGGTTCATCCCTGCCCCAAGTTAGATGCGACGGCCCTGGCTGGATTCACAGGAGATCGAAAGAAGGTTTCACGGCCAAGGCATCAACCAACCCGCCAGGTTTGTAAAGGTTGCTTTACAAGAGGTCTCTTGGAGAGGAAACCGACTTCCATGCGCTCATCCGGCTAACTCGCCGCGTTGCGACCGCCCCGGGGCCCCCGCGCTCTAGTAAACGTTCAGGTATCGTAGCATGCTCGAGAAGCGTGGCTTTATACTGTGCAGAGGGTACCTGACACTTAAACGCTCTCGGCCCACCTGCGCATGCCTTCCTCGAGCGAGACCCGTGGTTGATAGCTGAGCTGCTGGGCGGCTTTGGCAATGCTGAAGGCGGTGCCGCGGGTGCGTTGCACGAGCTCCCATTTCGGCCATCTGCGACTGAGCCGCGCTTGCAGCAGCGGCGGGCCCACGGAAGGAGCAGGCCATCCCATCGCGGAGCTCAGCGTACCAAAGAAGTGGCTCGACTCCACCAGATCGCCGTCGGTGATGTAGTAGACTTCGCCGTCTTGCTCAGCTCGAATCGCCAGGAGGATGCTGTCGACGAGATGTTCGACGAAGGTGGTGCCTATCCACGTGTCGCCCCGGCCAAAGAGCGCCAGCCCACCGCGTTGTGCGGCCTCTGCTTGCCATCGCCTTAGATGATGGCGGTCGCCCGGTCCCCAGAGCAGCGCCGGTCGGAGGACCGTCACTCCCATGGCGCTGCCGTGGTAGGCGATGGCGATCTCTTCGGCAAGCCGCTTGGTTGACGCGAAGGCATCCTTGAGAAGATGTTGCGGCTGTTGCTTTTCATCCCAGCCGAGGCGATCGTTGTCGGTGAGGGTCACGTCAGCACAAGAGACGTATATGAAGCGCTTCACACCCGCATGACGCGCGGCATTGAGCGCATTTTCCGTACCGGCCACGTTGGTCCACCGTAGCGTCTGTTCGTCGGCCTCGCGGTAGGCTGCTGCCAAATGGACAAAGGTGTGGCAACCCGATGCCGCTTCTGCCAGTCCGTTCGGTTCCTGCAGCGAACCCACGCAGGTCTCCTCTAGCGGGAGAGGCGTGGACTCATGCTTGGCGCGGTGAAATGTGCGGAACGGGAGCTCCTCTTGCTGCAGCCGCTGGGCGAGGGCACGCCCGGTGGCGCCGCCTGGGCCGGTAAGAAATACGCGTTTCATGCAGACACAACGAGGCGTGGCGGCCACCCAGAAGCTGCCACCTCGCCAGGTCCAATTCGACGTTTAGGGTCAGCCGCCAACTCCGTGGCCGCTAAACCCATGGCAAAGAAGAAAGGGTTTGGAGAGGGTGTATGAATACCATCATCACGACCCGGAGCTCAACATTCTTGAGGATGGCTATCGAGGTGGTGGGTCCCGATATGTTCGCTCACCATGCTTTTGCCGTAACCGGAAAGCCACGGACCAGTTATCATCGATGTACTTGCTGCCGAAACGGGACGACATCTTGAGCCGAGGTGGGCTGTGCAGGTAGGATAGCGCTGTGGGAAGAAACGCGCGGCATGTTGGCAATCGAGAGAGAGACGCAAAGAAGCTCCCGTTGCGACTCGAGCGCTTCCCTCATATTCGGGCGGGTTGCTAGCGCGTGACGACGAGCCGGTTACAGGTCGTCAGCAGCGTCGTCGCTTCAGTCTTCTTGCTTGGTGAGGTAGGCTGTGGCGGAGACTGCATTGATGGCGATTCCGACGGCTTTGGAGTCAACTGCGAACGCGGTCCTGATTGCGACGAAAACAACCCTCAGCGAACAGATAACTGCGCAGTCGTTCCTGCACCCGACTGCCAGACGTATCCTGTGCAGCCTGGTTGTCCCTGCGTCAGCGGCGCAGTTTCAGAGTGCTATACGGCAGACGAAGAGACGCTCGGCGTGGCAGCGTGCGTTGCGGGCACGGCCTATTGCAGAGGAGGCTACTGGGGTCCGTGCAATGGCGCCGTGCTTCCGCAGAGGGAAACCTGTAACGCTGTAGACGACGACTGCGATGGGGCTGTGGATGAGCAGGTCATCAGCCCTTGTGGCGGGTGCAACGCGGCCTGCGAAGGCGTGATCTGGGGATCTGAAGATGTGCCCTTCACGAAAGGCGAGAACACCGAGGTGCTAGCTGGTCACGGTCTCACTTTGTCGCGGAGCCCACCGACCTTCAATTTCCTCTGGGTGGCCAATACCGGTGAGGACACGGTGTCGAAGATCGACATCAACACGATGCAAGAGGTCGCGCGCTACGCGGCCGGCGGCAGCGAACCAACGCGCGTAGCCGTGGACTACTTGGGCGATGCCTGGATCGCCAATCGAAGTTTTAGTGGACAAGGCTCAGTGACCAAGATCGCCGGTGAGCCCGCCCGATGTCTTGATCGAGGCGAACCAGGCGTTCAAACCTCCACCGGGCCTGAGGATGTCCTGGTAGAGGACGATTGTGTTCTGTTTACGGCGGGCGTCCCGCTCGGTGAACTGGATGCCGTGCCTCGCGCGCTCGCGGTGGACGCCAACTTTTCCGAGGCGCCCGGAGGTCATGTTTGGGTTGGACTCCACCAAAGTGGCGAGGTAGTGGAGGTTCATGGAAGCACAGGGGACGTGTTACGAAGGTTGCCGATTCTGGACTTCCAGCCGTATGCTGCGCATGCTGATGCGTGGGGGCGTGTGTGGTTCGCCTCACAGAACGGCTTTCTAGCGCAGGTTGACCGCCACCCGGAGCGCCTTAGCGCGCGCCTCATCGAGGTGCCGCTCGCGTGCTACCAGGTGTATGGCCTGACTGGCAACAGAAGCGGTGAGCTGTTCATGAGCAACTTTAGTTGCAACTCTGCCGCTGCTTTCGATGCACTACGCGGCACGTGGCGTGCCGTTCCAACGGCAGCAAGCGGCCGAGGTGTGGCCGTGGACGGCCAACGCGTATGGGTCGCACACACGGGCGGCTTCATCGGATCCGTCGCGGTGCGTACGTTTGCGTTTGAACAGGCCACCTCTCTCAGCAACCACACAGTAGTTCTCAGCAACCATACAGTGGCGCCCGTTGAGTCCGTTGGGATGGCTATCGACAGCAACGGCCGGGGGTGGGTCATCAGCAGCCAAGGGGGCGATGCGGGTCGAGGCGTGGCAACTGCCGTGGATCTCGAACAGCGAAAGGTGCTGGCTCAGGTGGAGGTGGGTGAGCGTCCACATGTGCAGGGCGATCTGACAGGCTCTCAACTTCGAGGCGCCTTTGTTTCGCCGGGTGAAGTAACGCAAGTCTTCTCTGGGTGTGGGAGTGGAAGCACCCAGTGGGAGGCTCTCCACATCGATGCGATGCTTCACCAGGGGTCGGTGACTGTTCAAGGCCGCCAGGCGAGCTCCCGACCTGGGCTGGAGTTGGTCGACTTTGAGGACTTAGACGTTTTCCGTGAGGGCGACGGGCCGGTCGAGCTTGCCTATCCTGAAGATGGCTTCTTAGAACTAAAGCTCATTCTTCACCTAGAGTCTGGCGACGGTGCACCTCTCGTGCGCACGGTTGGCGTGGAGTGGCGATGCCTCGGAGACGGGCTTGAGGTGAGTTAACGTGTCAAATGCGTGACGCAGGCCAACATCATAAAGGAAGCAGTACCACCGACAATGGCAGAATACACGCACCGTAAGAGCCGGTGGCGACGCAACCTCTACCAGGTGATCTTTGAAGCCGATACCCGGTCGGGCAAGGCGTTCGACGTACTCTTGCTTGTTGCCATCGTAGCAAGCGTGACGGTGGTGATGCTGGATAGCATCACCAGTTTTCGAGACGCCTACGGCGCGCAGCTGCGGGTCTTGGAGTGGACGTTCACCATCCTCTTTATGGTGGAGTACGTGGTGCGTCTTATTTGCGTAGATAAGCCACTCCGCTACGCGTTTAGTTTCTTTGGTATTGTTGATCTACTCGCGGTGCTTCCGAGCTTTGCCGGCGTTGTCTCAGCCGAGATGTCTTCACTTCTTGTAGTGCGGGTGTTCCGCCTCTTGCGCGTCTTCCGCGTGTTGAAGCTCATTCACTTCCTCAACGAGGGCGAGCGTTTGCTGGCCGGACTCAAAGCTAGCCTGCGCAAGATCACAGTCTTCATTGGAGCCGTGCTTACGGTGGCCTTCCTGGCCGGTTCGGTGATGTACATGGTTGAGGGTGAGGCCAATGGCTTCTCTAGCATCCCCACAGGCGTCTACTGGGCCATCGTAACGATGACTACGGTTGGGTACGGAGACATTGCACCCGTCACGGCAGCTGGAAAGTTATGCTCGGTGATGCTGATGATTCTTGGCTACGGGATCATTGCTGTTCCAACCGGAATCATCAGCGTGGAGCTCTCCCAGCAGCGTGAAGCGGAGCCGCTCTCTAGACAATGTGAGGCGTGCGGCGCGTCGGTGAAAGCTTCGCCAGATGCCAACTACTGCAGCCGCTGCGGTGCGCCCCTGCGGTAGCGACCAGAAGCTGCATTGGGTCATCGACTACTCTGACGTTAGCTTAGCCCAACGCATGGTGCGTACGAGATACGCCGCTTTGCGCTGCAGTTTTCCCGAGCGCACTCTTGGTGAGCGTGTATACGGATTGGGAAGCGCCACCGCGAGACGCGCCGCTTCACGCGGACGCAGACGCGCAGCTGATTTGTGGTACCAGTGTCTGGAGGCTGCCTCGGCACCGAAGACGCCGTCGCCCCACTCGGCGACGTTGAGGTAGAGCTCCAAGATCTGCCGCTTTGTCAGATGTTGCTCTAGACGCTTGGCAATGGCGACCTCCGTTATCTTGCGCAGTGGGTTGCGGGAGGGCGAGAGGTAGAGGTTTTTGGCTACCTGCTGAGTAAGCGTGCTGGCCCCGCGCCCCAGCCGCCTCTCCTCAAGAGCCGTCTTCACGACGCCTCTCAGAGAGTTCCAGTCCACGCCTTGATGCTTGTAAAACTTCGCGTCCTCTGCCGAAACCACTGCATGCCTTAGGTAGGGTGAGATGCGGTTCAGTTTCCGCCACTCCCACCGCAGGTTGAACGGTTCACCTTTCTCTTCTGCCTGCTCGCGCCGCAGTTCAATAAAGGCCGTGGTGGTCGGAGTGCGATGCCCCAGCTCTTCTACGTTGGGGAGCGTCAGCCACCACGTCACCGGCGTCAACGCGGTCACCACGATGATTACCAGCATGAATCGAACGAATCCCATCGGCTGTTCCTACACTGGCACACATATCGGGAGGGATGCACACTGATCTCTGCAGAAAGGCAGCCTTTGCGGCGGAACGCGCGCATCGTCCCTTATACTGTGTATCATGCGTATCCTCCGTGTATGGACAGCTTCCTTCTTCCTCATTGCATGCGGCTCGACAGGTGTTGGAAAGGAGGGCGCAACAGCTATAGAGCGCGACGAGGTCTTCGAGGACGACCCAGATGTTGGCACTGGGCCCGGAGGGTGTAAGCCAAAAACGTGTGCAGACTCCATCCAATGCGGCATCGTTGATAACGGGTGTGGACAGCCGATGCACTGTGGCGAGTGTGGCGAAGGTTACGTGTGCGGTCTTGCAGAAGCTAACGCGTGCACTGAGGTCGCGAAGTGTTCAGTGCCTGAGGGGCTGACGGATGCGCAGCGCGCCGCCGCGCTCTCTATTGGCGGTTTCCGCTCGGCGCTTGGATTGGACTGCTTAGAGATGGTAGATGCCATTAACCGTGCGGCGCAAGGTCACGCTGATTACTACCACCTCAATCGAGAGGATACGTCCTGTAAGAGCGATGGACATCGGCAGACCAGCACCTGCCCTGGCTTCACCGGCGTCAACTTCTGGGACCGCATGCGGGCAGAGGGATATACTGGAGCGAGCTACGAAATTGGTGCGCCGGGAGATACGCAGGAAGCTGCGATCCGCATGTGGCTTGGCACCTTATGGCACCGCATACCTCTTACGCGGCCACAAGCGTCCGACTACGGCGTAGGCAGCAGTCCAACGTGGCAGGTGGCTGATTTTGGTAAGCTGCATGATGCTGATGCAACGGCGCTGGCCATCTATCCAGGTGAAGGCATGACGGTGTCGCATGTCGGTGGCAACGAGAATCCCACGCCACCGCCCCCGCCTGACAGTTGCGATAGCCGGGGGACCTACGTGACCGTGCAGTCGCTTGAGGCTACACCGATGGAAATTGAGGTGCATGAGCTCTGGGATGCGCAGGGGAACAGACTGGAGCATCGGTGGGTTCAGCCCGGGGACGTCTTCAACAAGGATTCGGAGAATGAGGAGGATCCGGGCACGATCACGCCCAAAGGCCTCTACGCGATGGTACCGTGTCTTCTGGCACCCGAAGAGCGCTATTTCATTCATCTGCGCGGCACACGCAACGGAGAACCCTTCACGCACTGGTCAAGCTTCACGACCAGGTGAGTCTGTTGCGTTGGCGGGTGCAGGTCTCAGCGGGTACACTGCATCAGCGGGTACACTGCATCAGCGGGTGCAGGTCTCAGCGGGTGCAGGTCTCAGCGGGTGCAGGTCTCAGCGGGTACACTGCATCAGCGGGTACACTGCATCAGCGGGTGCAGGTCTCAGCGGGTACACTGCATCAGCGGGTACACTGCGCGGCGGGGGCCCTCTGTACTTTCTTTAGTAGAGCACGCGCCTTCGCCACGCTGTTGCTCTTGCGGTAGGTCTTAATCAAAGTCTGTAACGCTGTTTTAGCGTCCTTACAAGCGCCGAGCCGCCAGAACCCCTCCGCCATGCCATACAGAGCGTCATCGGCTGCGTCGCCTTTGGGGTAGCTTTCGACCACCCTACGGAACTCCCCGAGAGCGGTAGCAGGCTTATCCTGCTTGAGGTAGCTATACCCCACTCCGAGCTGCGCATCATCGGCATTTTCATCCTCGGGGTACTTCTGGACGAACGCTCGAAAGAGCAGTCGCGCTTCAGCGAATTTGTCACCCGCGTACGCTGACCGTGCAGCTTGCCAGTGCGCCTCGATACTCTCTGGGACTTCAGGCGCCGCATCAGGCGTGAGTTCAATGCCCACTTTACCCTCGAGGGAGCGAAGCCGCTGCTCAAGCTCCTCCATGCGCTGACCCACGCTGGCAGCCTGATCCAACTCCTGACGCAGCTCCGCGAGGTTGCCCTGCAGAGCCTGAAGCTCTCGCTTCATCTCATCCACCTCGACACCAAGGTCTGCGCTATTGCGAGTAACGACGCTGGTAGCGCGCTCAAGTAGCGACTCCAGCTCGGCAAGCTTCGCGCGCGCCTCTGCCACGTCGACAGCCACGCCTTGCTCAAGCTTCTTTACGCGTCGGTCGAGGTCGTCGACTGAACTTCGCGAAGCGAAGAAGCAGCCGCCGAGCATGACCAGGAAAGTGAGCGCTGCGAAGGAGCCGAACATCTTTGCTGGCCCAAACGCCGACGCAGGTAGCCCAAACGCCGACGCAGGTAACCCGATTGCTGCCGACGCCTGGAGAACATGCGTCCACCGCTTGCGGAAAAAATCTTTTGTCATTGAACGCATCTTTACTGCGTCAGACTGGATCGTAGAGGTAAGTGACTGGTTTTACGCGTGAAGGTCACTGCGGGTCAAACTCAACCTTGCGGTCGCTCGACCAGCCGGACTCATCTTCGCCGCCAGCCATCTCTTCGCCCATGGATGAGGTCGATAACGCCGCATCCTGCAACCCGAGCGTTCCCAGGAACTGGGATGCTGCGCGAGCTCGGCGTTCGCCGAGTGCCAGGTTGTATTCCTCCGTACCCCGAGGGTCGGTGTGTCCTATGACTCGCACCTGCTTCAGGTTGCGCTGACTAATGCATTTGGCGGTGTCTTGTAGCTTGTCACGAGCACTGGTTGACAACACTTCCGAATCGAACTCAAAGTAGACCGGAATGAGCGTGCACGATCCGTCTCCTTGCGCGTTGGCAGATGAGTTGCCGTCACCGGTGCCGCTGCTCACACAGCGGTTGCCACGGCACTCCTGCCCAGATGGACAGTCTCCAGCCGATTGACAGTACCCGGGAGTGGATTCGCAGCGACCTGCCTGGCATGTCTGCCCCGTCTGACAGTCACCGCTATCCCGACACTGCTGGCATTGACCGTTGACGCAGTACTCTTTGACACCATTCTTCTCTTCACCCTGTTTGCAGTCATCGTCATCGTCGCACTTCGGGTACTTCGAGCCGCAGCCGGCCGAGAGCAGTCCGAGGCTGCACACGACGGCGGCAAGAACCTGAGCCTTCAGAGCGCGCGTTCGGGGATGGGTGGAACGCGTTGTCGCGTGGCTGCTGCCCAACGTTGATGAACCGTGCATGCTCTCGCCTCCGACATTCCCTGCTTTTTCGCTCACGCTCATAAGACCTCTCATTTCGTTGCTACACCGAGGGCTACCGCACCCCCGCGAAGCTGTCAACGCATGACCTATTTGCTGCTTCACAAGCCGCGTAAAACGTATCTGGTCAGTGCCTGGTGAGTCGGTTATCGAGGAGGTTGTGCTTTTGAGCGCTGGCACTGGCCCACTGGAGCACGCTTAGGTGCGCGAGGACGGTGTTTGGGGACCGGGGGGTTCAACAAAGGGAGCTGAATGCACAACCTCCTCCGCAAGTGGGCCATCCTGGTCTGAAAGCCGCTGATCAGTCACCGCAAGTCGGTTACCGCAAGACTTCTGGACGCTCACAGTTTGCGCCCATGCATCGGGAGCGCTAGAGGAGGCGTATGATACAACCTGAGCTTGCTCGTCGGTTGAACGAGCTGAAGCCTTCAGCCACGCTGGCCATCTCGCAACGCGCTGCCGAGCTTCGGTCCGAGGGGCGTGATATCATCTCTTTTAGCGTCGGAGAGCCCGATTTCGAGACCCCTGGCCACATCCAACAGGCTGCTAAGAACGCGCTTGCGCAAGGCGTGAGTCACTATACTGCTGTGCCTGGGTTAGCCCCGCTCCGCGAAGCGGTGGCTGCAGACTCCACAGCCCGTAGGGGTTGTAGGCACGGTCCTAACGAAGTGCTGGTCTCCACCGGTGCCAAGCAGAGCCTCTACAACCTCATGCTAGCGCTGATCGACCCAGGCGATGAGGTCATTATTCCCGCGCCGTACTGGGTAAGCTATCCAGAGCAAGTTCGCATGGCCGGAGGAACGCCAACCGTCGTGTCCACGCACGCCGAAGATAACTTCTGCCTTCAGCCAAAAGAACTTTCGAAGGTACTGAACAAGCGCAGCAAGGCGCTCATTCTTTGCACTCCGTCTAATCCAACAGGGGCGGCTTACGATAGCAAGGCCCTTGCATTGGTCATCGAGCAGGTGAAGGACCATTCGATGTGGATTATCGCCGATGAAATCTACGGGAGGCTGGTCTACGACGGATTCGAGAGCCCCTCTATTTTGTCTCTCGCGCCGGAGCTCAAAGAGAGAGTCATCGTGGTCGACGGTGTCAGTAAGACATATGCGATGACGGGCTGGCGCATCGGCTGGGCGCTCGGTCCCGCCAACGTGATCAAAGCGTGCAGTAAGCTGCAAAGCCAGAGCACCTCGAATGCTGCTGCAATTTCGCAGATGGCGGCACTCGAGGCGATAAAAGGCGACCAAAAGCCGGTGGATGCCATGCGCGCCGAGTACCAGGTGCGTCGCGACCTCCTCGTTGATGGAGTTAACGCTTTTGAAGGGCTCAGCTGCGCGCGCCCTCAGGGCGCCTTCTACGCGTTTGTCAACATCAAGGAGCTGATCGGGCGCAAGGCGGGTGCCCGCACCCTTGAAAATGACTTAACCGTCGCCTCGTGGCTGCTTGATGAGGCGCAGTGCGCCGTTGTGCCAGGGACAGCATTTGGAGCTCCCGGCTACCTCCGCTTTTCCTACGCAACCTCGCGTGAGCGGATTCAGGAGGGACTTCTTCGTATAGGAAGAGCCGTGGCGGAGTTGCGATAGGTTACCGTCTTGAGCAAGTTGCACCGCCAAGGTAACAGCGAAGCCGCGCTGCTCCAGCAGCCGAGAGATTTGCGGCTCTCTGGAACGGAACCGATTACGTCGGTTGCAGCCGATCCAGTGTAGGCTGGGGGCCCTGACGCTTTGTGTTTTGCCGCAATCCCTCGGCCGTAGCGCCGCGTGTGAATAGCACGACGCCTAGCACGAAGAAGAGAAGCCGCGCTATGTGCAGCGGGAGTACGCCGGCGCAAATCACCAAGACAAGCGCAATGCGGAGTTGCCGACGCACGGTATCTCGCGCGATGAGGCCGACCCAGGCGACGGCAAAGGCAAATGATAGAAAGGGCCCGGTAAGCGTCAGCCAGTTGAGTCTCTGCATGGTGAAGACGAGGTCGTCGTACCCTTTGCTGGCGTACATGAGGTAAGCCACAGCGAAACTAACCGCTGCGGCCACGGCTACCGCTGCCACGCGCACTAGACGCCTTTCGAGAAGCGTGCGGGGCCAGACGCACCACAGACCAGCGACAACCGTGAGCACGTAGAGCGGCTCGGCGATCTGCCCGAGCAACTCGGCCAGTGAGGCTTTCCACGCAGCCTGAAGAGCGGGAGGTGCGCTATAGGTCAGGGCTAGCTGCAGTAGACCCGAGAGTGAGGTTGTGGCGGCAAGAGCGATCGCCACAGCGGATGCCAGACGCAAATCCTGCTTGAGTCCGAGGAGACTTATCGAGATGACAACCACATGGCCGATACTGAGCGCGTAGACCACCTCAACTTTCGAAAGTGACGCGCGGGGGAGGACCAGTAGAACAGCTGCCGCCGCTATGAGCGTCAGGAGTATGAACGAGAGAAAGAAACGTCGCCGAAGGACCGTGAAGCCGACACCCTGTATTAAGTTCCAGCCACTGAAGACTAGCGCGACAAGCACGCTGCACACGCCGATATTTTGCGTCAACTTGAGCCATGAGGCGATTTTGAGCCACGCCATGTTTGGTAGCGATGAGCCAGCCGACCATAACCAGCCTCGTGTAACGCAAAGGTCAATGGACGCGGCAAAGGCGGCTAGGAGCGAAAGTGGGAGCGCACGCGCGAACTGGAGCTGGTGCGAAGATTCAGATGCCTGCATCATGAAGTGTCACAAGAACAATCGGGGTGAGGCTAGCCTAAGCCGTAGCTTAGGCCTATCGCACACCCGAAAAAACAAGTCAAAGTTGCGGAGAGGAACAGCCGCGACCACTCGCGATTCGCTTCAAGAGGTGGTATACGGCACCCTACCATGATGATGAACGCACTGCGATACGATAGAACGTTGGAAGAGATCCGTGAGCTTCACGACCTTCCTCTGACAGAACTGATGTTTCATGCGCAAAGCGTGCACAGGGAGCATCATCCACCCAATAAGGTGCAGCTTTGCACGCTGCTTTCGGTCAAAACAGGCGGATGTCCCGAGGACTGTGCATACTGCCCGCAGAGTTCGCGGCACACGAGCGCAACGGAGCCCCAGAAGATGGTGAGCGTGGATGACGTGCTTGATGAGGCCAAGCGCGCAAAGGCGGCGGGTGCCACCCGCTTCTGTATCGGCGCGGCGTGGCGCAGCCCGAAGGAGGGCCCTGCCTTTGAGTCAGTGCTGGGTATGGTCCGCGGCATTCGGTCGCTTGACATGGAGGCCTGCGCCACGCTGGGCATGCTCAATGATCGGCAGGTCGAGGCGCTTTCCGAGGCAGGCCTAACAGCTTATAACCATAATCTGGATACCTCGCGTGAGTTCTACGGGTCGATCATCACGACGCGCACGTACGATGAGCGGCTTGATACACTCAGCCGTGTCTCAAAGCAGGGGATTTCCGTCTGCTGTGGCGGGATCATAGGGATGGGCGAGTCGATCAATGACCGGTGTCGTATGCTGCAAACGCTCGCCTCTATGAGCCCCCATCCAGGCAGCGTTCCAGTCAATGCCTTGGTGGCCGTTCCAGGGACGCCTCTCGGCGATAGGCCGCCTATTGATCCATTTGAGTTGGTTCGTATGTGTGCGACCGCGCGCATCATTATGCCAAAGAGTATGGTTCGTCTTAGTGCTGGTCGAGAAACTCTGAGTCGCGAGGCACAGGCGCTCTGCTTTGTGGCGGGAGCCAACTCGATCTTCTACGGTGATACCTTGCTCACCACACCCAACCCCGAGACCCACGCTGATATGCAGTTGCTTGCCGACACGGGACTTTCTCCTCTCTAGGCTCGCGCTGCTCTATATTTGCGTCGCTCTAGAGTCGGGGTAGAGGCAAGGCTACCCAAGTCGGAGCACGAAAACTATAACCGGCTGTGCGTGGTCCAGACCGCAGCTCCGCTGGGTTAGCTGGTCAAAGCTCCGCTGGGTTAGCTGGTCAAAGCTCCGCTGGGGTTAGCTGGTCAAAGCTCCGCTGGGGTTAGCTGGTCAAAGCTCCGCTGGGGTTAGCCGGTCAATCAGCGCGGCCGGCAGGCGCTTAATCTGTGCGGTCGACAGGTCAAGGCAAGCAAGCGTCAGTGTAGCCTCGTGTAGGCGCAGACCCTCGCGCTCGATTGTATTGTTGAGCGTGATGGATGCCGCGCCAACCTTGCCAATGGCGGTGCTCACGTCCAACAGGTCGTCAAACCGTGCCGGTCGAACGTAGCGGAGGGTCATGTTGGCGACGGCAAGGCCCAGGCGTTCATCTTTCTCAAGCCCGCGATAGTCCACCCCGCGCTCGCGAAGCATCTCGATTCGAGCCGCCTCGAGGTAACGCAGGTAGGACGCGTGGTGGACGATCCCCCCCTGGTCGGTGTCGCTGTAGGCCACGCGGAGGCGGTGCACGTGCGGCGTCATAGACGAACCGTGTTCCGGCACAGCATCGTGTTCCGGCACAGCATCGTGTTCCGGTAAAAGAGCGCCGGAAGGGTTGGGGCGAGGTGCCCGGCCCCTAAACGTTCAGGTACTCTAGCATGCGGTTTTCGAGGCTTTTTCTGATCCGAGCGGTGGGATCGCAGACGCGCAGCCAGAGTTCTCGTCGTTTCACTCCTGCGATCCCGGTGGTTTTCTACTGCCCAGAGGGTAGCTGAACGCTTACCCCGGCCCCGCAAGAGTGAAGGAGACTCCGTCGGCCGACAGTCAGAAAGCACTCCCACAGCGCCGCTAGCTTGCCTGTTTAGCCAATGAAGAAGAGTCGCCTTTAAGCCGTTGCACGTAAGCCACAACACGGTCGAAGCTGGTAAGCTCGGTCAAGTCGCCTTCGGGAATGAAAATCTTGTACGTCCGCTCCACCTCCGCGACGATCTCCAATGCCGTCATTGAGTCAATTCCGAGGTCTTTGAACTCGGCGCCATCAGGGATCTCGTCGATCTCGCTCACCTCAGCGATAATGCCTCGTATGTTCTCTTTGATGTCGTCGGGTGCTGTCATGCTCTTCACCTTCCTTATTAGGCGTCGCAGCTTCCGTGCACTAGCTGCGAGGATGCCTCTGCCGTGCCCGCTTCTAATCACGTGCCGCCTTACCGCCATGCGCACGAGAGACACTGACGTGGATACGTAAGTTAGACGCCGTCGCATTTAAATTCGGGGCGGTTTTACATCATCTTTCGCCCTCCATCGGCCTTCCTCCAGTTGAGCTTGAAGACTTCACGATCGTTCGCGCTTATGAGGCTTTGGCTTTCTGTTCCACAAGCTCCAGCAGCTGCCGCACCGACTGAATGCCGTTGAGGTCCTCATCTGGGATCCTGATCTTCAGCTCACGCTCTAAACTCCCGACCAGCTCCAGCATCGCCAGCGAGTCGAGCCCGATATCGGCGATGGCGCTGTCCTGTTCGACCTGACTAAGCTCCTTTTCCGCTATTTCTTCTGCCATCCGCCGGAAGAGCTCGAGTAACTGATCGCGTTCCATTTTGAGTCGTTGCTTTCGGCCCATCACTCCAGAAGCCATTCCTCCATCCTGGAGTTGAGGCAGAGAGTGAAGCCCAGATTGAGCTTCCTCGACGTGAGCTTCCTGACGTGACCTTCCTCAACAAGCCCAATCAGGGGCAGGACCGTACTGGCACCGTCCGGAGCACAGCTTCTGTTCCCGGTTGCCAGCCCGGAGTCTACGAGAAACAGGTCCATTGTCCAGTGGTGTCACTTCTTTAGTCTGCATTGCCGGAGTGCCCCTGTCCCCGACCGGCGAGACGTCGCTGGGGTACCTGAACGTTTACGGTCGTAGCTCTCCGGCCTCGTACATGCTCCGCAGCTTGTGGCGCTGTGGCTTACCGCTCGAGGTGAGGGGTATCGAACCTGGTTTGACTACGACAACGTCATGCACAGCAATGCCCGAGGTAGCTTGTACACGCTGCTTTACTAGGTCCTCGATCTGCTGTGCGTCCTGCCGCGCCCCTTCAACGACTAAGACGAGCTTCTCGCCCTCAAGAAGATCGGCGGCGAAGGCGACGGCGCGCCTTCGGCTAAGCAATGGAAGTTCCGACACCGACCACTCAAGATCTTGTGGGTAGTAGTTTGCTCCACGCAAGATGATCAGGTCTTTCATGCGTCCGCAGATGAACAGATTGCCGTCGGATAGGTAGCCTAGGTCGCCGGTTCGCAGCCAGCCGTCGAACCGTGACGTCTGCGTTGCCTCGGGATCTGCGAGATATCCAGGGGTCACGCTCGGTCCTTTGACTTGCACTTCCCCCACTTGGCGCTCCTTCAGGCTCTCACCTGATTCAGTGGCAATGCGAAGCGCGTGGTTTGGGAACGGCTTCCCGCAAGAGACCAGCTCCAGCGTGTGTTCCTCAGTCTTCGCTGCCGGTTCCGCGTATCCGCCGGAAAGCGCCTCTGCGTCTATCCTGTCAATAAGGAGGGGCGTGTCCTGCGGGTGGAAGGTGACGGCCAGTGTGGATTCAGCAAGCCCGTAGCTAGGCAGAAAGGCTTTTGTCTTGAAGCCGGATGGCGCAAACTTGTCGGCGAAGGCTTTGAGTGTTTGCGCACGAATGGGCTCCGCTCCGCACCCCGCAACGCGGACAGCATGCAAGTCGAACGCTTCAACGTCGCTCGCTTTGGCTCGTTTGGTGGCTAACTCGTAGCCGAAGTTGGGCGCATAAATGACGCTCGCCTTGTGTCGACTGACGGTCTCAAGCCAGCGAAGCGGTCGGCGCGCGAACATGGCAGTGGGCATCAGGATGACGGGCAGGTCATAAAGCAAGGTTCCCAGCACGTAACCTATCAGTCCCATATCGTGGTAAAGCGGCAGCCAGCTGACCCCAAGGTCGTCCTCGTTCTTATCGATGCCGGCGGGGCCGAGGAACGCGTATGCATTCGTGGCGAGATTGTCGTGGGTGACCATCACACCCTTTGGCTTCGCTGTGCTGCCGGAGGTGTACTGCAAAAAGCATAGGCTATCCCCTTTCGGATGAGTTGCCTTCACGGCGTCGGTTTCCAGAGAAGCATGGTCCATCGTGACCACCTGCAGACCTCGGTCTTTTAGGGGTTCGATGAAGGGAAGCGTCTCCGCGAGCGTGAGCGCGATCTTCGCGTCCGCCGACTTTGCAATGTGCGCAACGGTTTCCTGGTAGTTGTCGATCGCCTTGAAGCTTGCCCGTGGATAAATCGGCACGGGAACGAGGCCCGCGCAAACCGCTCCAAGGAAGGATAGAACGAACTCGGTATTATCCGCGAGAACGAGAGCAACGCGGTCGTCTACTTGCAGGCCGAGGCTGCGGAAATAGGCCGCTCGCCTGTGTGCCTCTTGGCGCAGGTCTCGGTAGGCGAAGAACTGCTCCGTTCCGTCTGTTCGTATAAACCGAAAGCCGCGATGGGATGGGGCATGCTGATGCTGCTCAAGAGCCTCAACGAGATTTTGCGGGTGTTTTGGCATGTTGCGGCCAGAACGCGCGAGTATATTCAAAACGGCCGAGGCTTCAAGTCGCGGAAATCGTGTGGCTACCGTGTGACGAATGAACGGCTGGTGCTCGGCAACACGCCATCTTGCGCAGAGGCACCCCCCCCAGTATAGGTTATCGCCGCATGGAGCGCGTTTTCGTCACTGGCCTAGGAGTGGTCAGCTCAATAGGTTTTGGGCGTGAGTCTTTTTGGCAGGCGCTGCTGGAAGGACAAAGCGGTATTTCGCCCGTTGAGGCTTTCAAAACCGACCGCTTTGATCGCCACCTGGCTGGCGAGGTAAAGGATTTCCGCGCCCGCGACTTCCTAACAGCAGCGGAAGCGAGGCGCATGGGACGTTGTTCGGCGATGGCCTTGAGTGCTGCACGCATGGCGGCGTCTGATGCGAAGCTTCAAGAGCGACAGCTTTCCGGGGAGCGTACGGCTGTGATCGTCGGCACAACGATGGGTGAGGCCGATGTCATTTCTGAGCTACAAGCCGCATGGATTCGCGACGGAACGGATGCTGTCGCTACTGCTAAGATACCGCGCTACGGCACAACTCTGCTCCCGATCCACATTGCGCGTGCCTTTGGAGCCAGCGGGATGGTGCAAACGTTGCCGGCAGCATGTGCAGCAGGAAACTACGCCATCGGCTTCGCGGCAGATCAGATCAGGGCCGGCAGAGCCGACATGGCAATCACCGGTGCAAGTGAGCTGATTGAAGAGCTTCAGTTTGCGGGCTTTGTGCGCTTGGGCGCCATGGCACCCGAGAGGTGCCAGCCGTTCGATAAGAACCGGCGGGGCCTGTTGCTGGGTGAGGGCGCAGCGATGCTGATTCTCGAGTCGGAGGCCCACCTGGTTGCCCGTGGCGGGGAGCCGCTCGCGGAGATCGCCGGGTACGGCTTGGCTTGTGATGCCCATCACATCACGCGACCGCACCCTGAGGGCGTGGGCAGCATCGTCGCCATGCAGCGCGCCATCGAGAGTAGCGGGCTTACGCCCCAGGACATCGACTATGTGAATGCACATGGAACGGGCACTTCAGCGAACGACGCCATCGAATCGAAGGTGATGAAGAAGGTATTTGGAGATCATGAGGTGCCGATTTCCAGCATCAAAAGCAGCATCGGGCACTGCATGGGTGCAGCCAGTGCTTTGGAAGCAGTTGCCTGTGTGATGACGGTGCAATCGGGCGTCTATCCTCCTACCATAGGCTACGAGACCCCGGACCCTGAGTGTGATGTGTCGCTTGTGCATAAAGGCCCTACACGTGGGGCGGCAGACGTCGTGCTCAACAACGCGTTGGCGTTTGGTGGATACGATGCAGTGGTTTGTTTCGCCAGACCTGGCAAACTTGACCTCCCAGTGCAACACTGCTGAGTCGACTTGCTCAGTAAGATCCATGGAACCCTTAGCGATTACTGGACTCGGCATCACAGGACCCCTAGGCGTGGGGCGTTCTGCCTGGTATCGCTGTATGAAGGAGCCGGCTGGACATCAAGCTTTTCGTCGAAACTCGAGCGTTTTATCGTCGGACAAGTTCCCTGACGCGGTGGTGGCCGAGGCTTGGGGCTTCGATGCGAAGGATTACCTAGGCACCAAAGGTCTGCGCAACTTCGACCGGCTCACCAAGTTGATGATTGTTGCAGCAAAGCTCGCGCTGGAAGACGCGGGGCTTAAGCGTGCCGGAGCGTTCACGCACCTTCCAGGGAGTCAGATTGGCCTGTGTTCATCCACTGCGTATGGCTCGCTCGAGTCCATCACAGAGCTCAAAACGGTCACAGAGCGCGAGGATCCTCGCTATCTCAATCCAGCCCGTTTCCCGAACACGGTTATTAACTCGGCGGCGGGCTACGTCAGCATTTGGGAGGAGCTTAAGGCTCCCAACGTGACCATCGTGGACGGTAACTGCGGTGCGTTGGACGCTGTGTTGACGTGCAGTACGCATCTTGAGCATGGTCGAGCAAGCGCTTTCCTCATGGGAGGCGGTGAGGCGCTGAGTGAGGCACTCTACCTCGCTTTCGATAAGCTTGGCATTGTGGCGGAGGGCGAGTCCTTCAGCAATCCCGGAGCCAGCGACAGCGCCGGAATGCGTCTAGGCGAGGGCGCTGCATTCCTCTGTCTTGAGGCGCGGCATGGGGCTGAGAGCCGCCAGTTTCCTTACATGATCGAGATTCGAGGATATGGAACAGCCTTCGAAGCTCCTGATTCAGAAGCTGTTCTGGTGCATGCTTCAGCGGCGGCAGTTGCGCGCGCATCTTTGAGTGCAGTGGCTGATGCAGGGTTACAACCGTCGGACATCGAGCTAGTTGTGACGTCCCTTTCTGGCATCCCTCAGTTCGACGAGGCAGAGCTTGAAGGGATCGAAGAGGCCATAGGAGAGGGTGCCGCGGTTGTGGCACCTAAGTCACGCTACGGTGAGACTTTCGGGGCATCAGGAGCACTTGCCTGCGTCTCAGCTGTGGGTTGGATGACAGATGTGCCGCTTTCGGGATTGATTCGGGGTAGCAACGTTGTATCTCCTAAGCATGTGCTCGTGCTGGCCGTGGGATATTACGGGAACGCATCCGCAGTCGTGCTTTCGCATAAAGAGGCTGAATGAGTTGGATTGAGCAGAGGGCGCAGAAGGAGCTTCTGCGCGTCCGCGAAGCGCAAAATCTTCAGGTGTACCCTTACTTCAAGGCGTTTGAGACCGGTGGACTACATACCAGCGTCGGTGGGCGCCCGATCATTAACTTTAGCTCCAACGACTACCTGGGGCTCACGCATCATCCCAAGGTCAAGGAAGCGGCCAAAGCTGCAGTTGATCGGTTTGCCTGCGGGCTCGGTTCCTCGCGCGCTCAGGCGACGATTCAGCCTCACGTGGAGCTGGAAGAGCGCCTCGCAGAATGGTTTGGAGCAGAGGCCGCACTGATATTCACAACCGGTTATCAGGCCATGGTCGGCACCATCATGTCGCTCGCCGACAGAGACACGACCATCATCTTAGACAACCTGAGTCATGCCTGCATTCTCGACGGCACATTTTTGGCTGCCGGGACGCCGCGTCAGTCTCCAGAGGTGCGATTCTTCAATCATAACTCCACACGATCGTTAGAAAGATGTCTGAAGACCAAGGAGCGGGAGAACGCCCTGGTGCTTATCGAAGGCATCTATTCGCTCGACGGGGATCTTGCCAACCTCGAACCGATCATTGAGGTGTGCGAACGCTATGGTGCGGTGTTGGTCTGCGATGACGCCCATGGAACAGGCACGCTCGGGGTGCACGGAAGGGGCGTGGGTGAGCACTTTTTAGTCGAAGATAAGATCCCAATCACCGTGACGACGTTTTCCAAGAGCTTTGGAGGCATTGGAGGCGTGCTATTTGGCAGCCGAGATGTGGTCGAACACATCAAGCATTACGCTCGCTCGTTTCTATTCAGCGCTTCACTTCCCGCGCCTATTGTAGCGGCAGCATCGACCATCTTGGATATGCTGAAGGCCGATGGCCCTTCGCTAGTGAGAGAGCTTCAGGCTGCCTCGGAATACATGCGGCGCGGTCTCGCTCAGGTTGGCTTCAACCTCGGGATTAGCAACACCCACATCATGCCCGTGATGTGTCGCGACGAGCGTAAAGCACTCTTCATGCACGTTGCGCTCTATGAGAGCGGGATCCTGATGGTTCCGTTGACCTACCCTGCCGTCAAAGAAGGGGAGGAGAGACTGCGGATTAACGTCACCCGTGGCCATACTAACGAGGATATGGATGTCGCGATCGAAAGCCTGGAGAAGTATGGGAAGGCTTTCTACGTGCTGGAGTAAGTCCGTCGCCAAACACTTACTTCGCTCGAGCGAGGGTGCGAGCATCCTCTAGCACATCGTCCAGGCCTTGTTTGTCGCTTCGATAGAAGCCGCGCAGGGTTCCGCGGCTGTCAACTAAGACCAGTCGCGTGCTGTGCATAATATCGTAGCTGCCGTTGGCTTGCAGCTTCCTCGCGCCCAGGGCGAGCTTGAAGCCTTCGCGGGTTACTCGCGCGATGTCCTGCGGTTGCCCAGTTACAAACGTCCAGCGCCGCAGGTCCGCGTTTTTCTTCTGAGCATATTCCCGCAGGCGGCGGGGTGTGTCGGTTTCCGGGTCGACGCTAATCGAAAGCAGGCGCACGGCGTCACGTCCCGTCAATCGTGTCTGGAGTTGGTGCACCCTGGAAGTTAGACGTGGGCACACGGTGCGACAGGAAGTGAAGATGAAACTAACAATCCATATATTCCCTTCGAGGCTCTCGCGGGTAAAGCGCTTGGTGTCCTGAGTCTGGAGGGAAAAAGGTGGAAGGGTGCCGTATTGAGGAAGTTCACTATTCCTGGAGCAAGCGCCGGGAAGCGCCACGATGAAGCCTGCCAGTCCGACGCACGCGAGCTGGCGGACTGCCGACTTGGGCGCTCGCACTATCGTCTTCGGTAACACGCCCAAGTCGCCAATCCTACGCAGAAAAAGACAAAGCACAACAGCGCGGCGAGCTCGCCTCCTCCTGAGGAAAGAAGCAGACTGCTCTGAGCTGCGGATGACCCGTCCAGGGACCGTCTGAGCAAACTAACGCCGTAGCTTAGTGGATTGAAGAGCGAAACGCTCGCTAGGACCTGGTTGTTCTGCACGGGGAAGATGGCCCCGGAGAGAACCCACGCGGGGATAAGAAAGATGCTCATCACCACGTGATAGCCCTGGACCGAATCCAATAACCAGGCGACGGCGAAGCCGAGTGCACTGAGAGTGAAGGCCAGACTGATGAGGGCGGCAAGCAACCAGAACACATTGATCGTGCCCCATTGAAAGCCTGCAAGCGGCGCGAAAAGTATGAGGATCAGCGTTTGGGCAACGGCAATCGTGCTCGCTCCGCCTACTTTCCCGATGACCACCGCGGCTCTTGAACCAGGTGCGATCAAAACACCTTGCAAGAAGCCGCTATGGCGATCCTCGATCACAGACATAGTCGCGAAAATGGCAGAGAAGAGGGTCATCATCGCCATGATGCCGGGGAAGAAGAAGGAGAAATAGTTAGAGTTTGAGGCGCCCCTGATCTGAAAGGATGGGCTCATGCCGGTGCCGATGATCACCCAGAATAACAGCGGTTGAATAACGGCGCCTGCGATGCGGGTGCGTTCGCGAAAGAATCTCTTCATATCCCGTCGCCACAGGACATCGATCGTCGAGAGTTCTTCTATGACGGCTTGTTTCACGCGGCCAGCTCCTGCGCTTGCAGCGACACGCCTGAGAGTTTGAGGAAGACGTCGGAGAGAGTGGGCTTATGCATCGAGACGGAGTCGACATACCCGCCCGGCAGTGCCTCGATGATGCGAGGGATCAGCTTGTGACCCTCGGCCACCTCCAGGTAGAGGCAATCGTCGCGGACCTCTCCCGCTAGACCCAAGTGTTCCGAAAGCTTGTCAGCCACATCGCGGGAGTGGGCGCTTTCGATAACCACGATGTCACCTGCTATCCGCGCCACGAGCTCCTCCGGTGAGCCTTCCGCTAGTGGCGCCCCCTCGTGCAAGAGCATCAGTCGGTCGCAGCGTGCGGCTTCTTCGGGCTGGTGCGTGGCGAGCAAGATCGACAAGCCTTGTTGCTTGCGCTTCTCGATTTCATCCCAGAACGATGCGTGAGCCTTGGCATCTAATCCACTGGTAGGTTCATCCAAAAGAAGAAGCTTGGGTCGACACATCAACGCCCGGGCGAGATCGAGTTTGCGTCTCATGCCCCCCGACAGGTGGCGGACTTGGTCGTCCCGACGCTCCTCTAGATGGACCCGCGCAAGCTCGTCGGCCACGCGTTGCAGCGGGGTCCGATACAGGCGGGCGGTCAGGATGAGGTTGTCGTAGACGGACAGCTTGGGATCCAGGCTTGTTTGTTGAAACACTGCTCCCAAGTCACGCCGTAGACCACGCGGATCGTTAGCCACGGAGTGACCGCCTACGGATACATGACCGCTCTGAACCGCTTGCGTTCCTGCAATGAGAGCAACGACGGTCGATTTTCCGCTGCCGTTGGCGCCAAGTAGGCCAATGCATTCTCCAGGTCCGACCGATAAGGAGATACCGCGCAGCACTTCCCGTGCTCCGTATCGATGTCGGAGATTAGTAATCTCGAGGGGAGAGCCGTCGCTGTGTGATGCAGTTGATAAAGATTGAATCATGTAGCGCGTGATTTAGTCTTTCTGGGGAGCGGGCTTTGCCATCGCTCAGGCCGGGTCAGTGGCTGCACATGTTGCCGCTGTGCACCACGAAGAGCTATTGGGCGGTCAGCCCAAGCGCGATGAATAGCGCGGTTAGATAAAACAGTGAGTAAGTGAAGACGGTGCGCGCCCAGCGGATGGAGTCCTGACTCCAGCGGCCGATGAGGACAAGCCCCACGAAGAGAGCGCCTCCAATACCCGCTGTCCAGGTGTAGGCCCGGCCGGCGACACCGAGCGGCTCCAGAGCAAGCGTGCAGGGCACAAGGAGCAGGGTGTAAAAGAGCGCGTGCTGTCGCGCAACCGTGAAGCCGCGAACCACCGGAAGGACCTTGACTCCGGCTCTTGCGTACTCTCTGCTTCTGAACATGGCGATGGCTAGAAAGTGAGGTAGCTGCCAGAAAAACAGAATGCCAAAGAGCACCAAAGCAGGCAGGTCGAGGCTCCCGGTTTGAGCAGTCCAACCGATCGGCGGAGGAAGCGCACCGGATACAGCGCCTACGATCAGCGCCTTCGGGCTGATCTGCTTGAGCGGCGTGTAAAACATGACGTACGACAGGAGAGCGAGGGTGCCGAGCAGCCCTGTAGCGAGGTTTAGCGAGAAGGCGAGAACCAGTGCAGCAGCCCCTAAAACGCACCCGAAGATAAGGGCGTGATTAGGATCAATGCGTTTATCCGGCAGTGGCCGCAGACGTGTGCGCTCCATGAGTAGGTCGACGTCGCGCTCCCACCAGCAGTTGAGCGCATTGGCTGCGGCTACGCCGAGCCCTGATGCACCCAGCATCCAGAAAACCTTTGTCAATGTGGGCCGACCTGGCGCCAGCCACATGCCCCCCAGCGAAGTGAAGAGCACAAGCGAAGTGACCCGTGGCTTAGCTAAGGACATGAAATCACGCCACTTGCCGAGGGTCGTATTCGCGGATGCTGTGCTGCTGAGGGCCCCCATATGAGCAGAATGTGGCTGCCTCTGCCTGATCCGTCAAGCTTATCGGGAAGCGTACGCAGTTGTTCGGATTGCGGCCGCCGGCTCTCTGGCTCTTCGGCACCGACCTCAAGGTCGCTGTTGAAGGGTTGCAGACGCGCGTCTGCCTGCGCTGGTTCCTCGTTGCTGGTCCTTCACTCGAGGGGCGCCACGCCATGCTGAGCGGCAACGCCAATGGCTGCACGTTACGCAGCGGGGGGATCCGCGGGCGCGGGGCTGCATGGCTGCTTGGCTGAATGGCTGAGAAGTAGAAGGATTCCCAGCCTGCCTATGTTAGAAGCGGTCGCCAGTTACTATAGAACGCTGCTCAATACAATGAGCATCACGATCAGCATGCCGACGCATAGCGTTCCCAATCCGAAGAGAATGAGCCACAACATCTGGTTGTTTTTAGCAAGAGCTTTGCGGGTCTGACGAGACTTCTTCGTGCGCTGGGGTGTCTGCAAATCCTGCGGTATAAGCTCTCCTTCAGTGAAAGGGGCAAGAGCTTCGGCAAACCGCTCGGCGCTCGCATAGCGCTCGTCGGCTTTCTTCGCTAATCCACGGAGGATGATTGCGTCCAACTTCGGCGGACAGTCCGCCTCAGGACGCCGCTCCCGCACCGGAATCGGCGCTTTTTCGAGATGTCCGCGAATGAAATCCACAGGCTGTTTCCCCTCAAATGGCAGCTTGCCTGTGATCAGCTCGTAGAGGACGATCGCGAGCGAGTAGATGTCGGAGCGGGCGTCCAATGTTTCTCCTCGGGCTTGCTCAGGGCTCATGAACTCAGGCGTTCCAAATACCATTCCCTGCTGCGTTAGAGCCACTGACCCGGGACTCATCTGCTGCCTTGTTACCTTGGCCAGGCCAAAATCCAGAACCTTCGGGTAATCACGAATGCCGCCCTGTTGCGTCAGCAGAATATTCTCCGGCTTGAGGTCGCGGTGAATGATTCCCATCCGGTGGGCTTCGGCTAGCGCCCCGCACACTTGGATGATGACACCGACGGCTCTCCCGACTTTCATCGGTCCATCGCGCAGTACAGTTTGCGACAGATTACGGCCTTCGAGATACTCCATCACAAAGTAGCAGGCCCCGTCCGGCAGCTCGCCGCATAGGAATACTCGCGCGGTATTCGGATGGGTCAAGTGGCTCATTGCACGCGCCTCACGAAAGAAGCGCGAGACCAGATCCTGCCGTGCCAAATACTTAGAATTGAGAATTTTGATGGCGACGAAGCGGTGCATGGAGGGTTGCTCCGCCTTATAGACGCTGCTCATCCCACCCTGCCCGATGCGTTGAGTGATGCGAAATTGGCCCGCTATTTCCGTCCCGATATAGGGATCAAGAGGTGGGGGTAGTGGTGGAGCTGTCATACGTTCGCCAAGCGTGTTTCAGTAAGGAGCCTACTACAGAACAACCGTAAATGCAGAACACCCGTCAAACTTCCCCCGGGCCGAGCTCACGCAAGTTTACGGGCGCTGCGTGGTGAAGGCTGCATCAACTTGGGGGGTCCACCTCTGCTTTGCTATCTATCTTAAGCCGAGGCCGCGGAGCTGGGTGCGCTTGATGAGGTGGGCGCTGGCTCGCCGATGCGCGTGGAAGAAGAAAAGATGGTCGATCAGCGCTCTGGGCGCTCACGTCTGCTCGTTACGCGTGATATGAAGTGGCCTCATGCACACCATCTTCGTCCTCTTCAACGCGGCAAGCGCGACCGCCGTGGATTGGGCGCTCATCGCCGGCAATGTCCTGGCTCTGATCACGCTTCCATCCATACTCTTGAGAAGAAGGGGACGACCCATTGCTGCACTCAGCTGGATTTGCGGCGTATTTGCGTTCCCGGTCTTCGGGGTGCTTGCGTGGTGGCTAATCGGTCGCAGCCATCTCCAGCGTTACCGTCGTCGAAGATCGATTAGCGCGCAGAGACTTTCGGCCCTGCGCGTTTTGCCCGTAGCAGACGAAAGCCGAACGCAGTTCGAACACATTGTTCCGCGCACTGCCCGCGGTGTGGCTGCATTCTGCTCGCTCAGCAACAACTTACGCCTTCTAACTGAAGGTGCTGCCAAGCGGAGCATGCTCGAGGCCATTCACGCGGCGCAGCACACCGTCCACGCCCTCTTCTACATTTGGGAGGACGATGCTACCGGCGACGCGTTCCGTCAGCTTCTGATACGCAAGGCAAAGGAAGGTGTGGTCATCCGGGTGCTCGTTGATGCGATAGGTTCGCCCGCGTTTCGCTCATCCTTCGCTCGACCCTTGCGTGAGGCCGGCGTGGAGGTGGCCCTTTTTCTCCCGCCCAAGCTTCTTCTGCGACCGACGATCAACTTCCGGAACCACCGGAAGATCTTGATAGTTGACGACGAGTTGGCTTTCACCGGTGGGGTCAACATCGGCGATCCATATATGCGGGATTGGGATGATTTACAGCTGCGTGTTCAAGGCCCGGCAGTGACCGGCTTGGTGGAAGTCTTTGTAGACGACTGGTTCTTTGCGACCGGATGCGAGATCCACGGGTCGATTGAGCAACGACCTCAAGCAGAATCGGGAGGCGATGAATGCGCCGTGTTAGCTACCGGGCCGGCAGACCCTCAGCCGTGGTTGCACGATTCCTTCTTCGCCGCGTGCGTTTCAGCCAGCAGCAGAATTTGGATCGCCACACCCTACTTCATTCCTAGCACCTCCGTGGTGAGCGCTCTGCGGGCGGCAAGCTTTCGGGGAGTGGATGTGCGGATTCTGGTGCCGGAGCGTCCTGATGTACGCGTCATTCGGTGGGCCTCACGCTCTTATTACCCTCCCTTACTTGAGGCTGGCGTCCGCATTTTCGAGGCGCGCGGACGGATGATGCATGCGAAGGCGCTTCTAGTCGATGAAGCTCTGGCAAGTGTTGGAAGTGCAAACATCGACGCGCGCAGCTTTCGGCTCAACTTCGAAGTGGGGTGTTTCTTCTCCGCCAAGCACGCTTCGGAGGATCTAGCGGAGTGGTTTCAGGAGCGGGAGCGGGCTGCGAGGGTGGTGCAGCTCGCTGAGGTGCGCCAAGAACCCCTGCATGTTGCGTTGCGCGGAGCCGTTGCGCATTTGCTGAGTCCCCTTCTCTGAAACTTCGCCTCAGGGCACTCGCATCTATCTCGGCCGGCTCGGCCGGCAGGGATGAACCGTCAAACCTAGTGGCGACGCAGCATGAGAGACCGTGCAGCCGCGTGACTGGCCTTGGTGGCTGGCCCCATGCAGACACACGGAGCCGATGCATCGCCGCTCACTCAGCGGGACCCACCGCTCTGGCGAGCGGTCCCCCCAATACGTTCGCTCACGATGTATCGGCTCCGTATATCTGCATGGGGCCTGTCGTACATGCCGACAAGCGGGGGGAGAGTGGCGTAGTCGACTTCGCCAAAGGGCTCAGGCTCATTTCCAAGTGAGCATCCCACCGATTTGCAACACTGTATGGATGCAATGACCTTAGCGCCCCTGCTACCTGAACACGTTTGTGATGGTCGGGGGAGCTTGGGTGAATGCCGCGGGATTGACTGCCGCGGCAGATAGTTTGGGTGACACAGCGTCTGGGTGCCAGACCCTCTGTAAAGCTCGCAGCGGTTCTCCCAATACGTTCGCTCACGATGCATCGGCTCCGTTATCTGCATGGGGCCTGTCGTACATGCCGACAAGCGGGGGGAGAGTGGCGTAGTCGACTTCGCCAAAGGGCTCAGGCTCATTTCCAAGTGAGCATCCCACCGATTTGCAACACTGTATGGATGCAATGACCTTAGCGCCCCTGCTACCTGAACACGTTTGTGATGGTCGGGGGAGCTTGGGTGAATGCCGCGGGATTGACTGCCGCGGCAGATAGTTTGGGTGACACAGCGTCTGGGTGCCAGACCCTCTGTAAAGCTCGCAGCGGTTCTCCCAATACGTTCGCTCACGATGCATCGGCTCCGTATATCTGCATGGGGCCTGTCGTGAAGGCCGACATGGGGGGCTAAAGGTGGCTCACGGTTCTTCAATAGGAAATCGTAGAGTGAGTGTGCGGCCCTCACGCTGTAGTTTCACCACAATCGAGCTCGCCACTGTCAGCTCCTGCCAAACCTGCCAAGCTTGTTCTGGCCTCTCGATGGAGTGACCGTTGATCGAACGCACCACGTCGGCTAACCTCAATCCGCTTCCCCGCAGGGCCTCTCCATGTAGAGCGGTAATCGCAAAGCCTCTAAAGCGCCCCTTGAACAACACCGGGCGAACCTCAATCTGACTTAGGAAGCGTCCTGGGCCGGCAGCAAGGGTGGCATCAACGCTTTTGCGGCTCACCGAACGAGTTGCTGATGATGGAGAGGGAGGGTCAGCAGATAACTTTCTGGTGCCCTGATCAACAGATGCTGTCTCGGGGTACGCCTGAGGCTCGTGGAAAGCCCGAGATGAGCCTCCGCACGCGCTGCAGGAAAGGGTCAGCGCTATTGTAAACGCCCTTGGTCGCATGCGTATGTGCAAAGGGAGCGCGCTGCTCCTAGAGGAGGTTTTCTCCCGCAACCGTGTCCCCCGCAATCGTGTTTCCCGCATTCAGAAGAACCTGATGATGCAGCTAGATGCGTCGCGTGCCGGCTTCCGGCCGCAACTCTCGTTAGCGGGGTAGCTGTAGAAGTGTAAGGGCATGGTTGAGCACCTCCTGGTGTACTTCTTCTCGTGGCCTGTCGCCGCGCACGATGCGAAAGGTGTCCTCCGGATATATACGGGGCAGCTTGCGATAAGCTTCAGCAATCTCCAGCTGGAGCTCCGTTCGCTCGTAGACCTCGCTCTGCCCACGACTCAACCTGCGCCTGGCTGCCGTCTCAGCAGAGACTTCTAGCACGATCGTAAGGTCAGGCCGCCGAGCGTGCGCGTTGAGCTGAGCAATCCACTCCATCACGCCTGATGCGCCTTCCGGTGCAGTGGTTGATTGATAAGCGACCGAAGAATAGTCATATCGATCACTGATGACGTGGGTGCCGGCCTCCAACGAGGGTTCCACTTCGGTCTTTAGGTGATCGATGCGATCGGCTGCAAAGAGCAGAGCCATCTTCTCCCACCAGACTTCCTCCAGTGGTTGCTTGAGGCAAGTCCGGATCAGGCGCCCGACATCTCCATCGGATGGTTCGCAGGTGCTTAGGACTGGATGGCCTAACTCTGCCAGAGCGCCTGCAAGAAGCTTGGTGTGACTGGTCGTGCCAGCACCATCGATGCCCTCGAGCACGATGAAGCATCCACCCGAACGGCGCGCCACTGTCAGCTCCTCCTCTTTCACGACAAGAGAGATCTATGCCTTCTAGAGGAACCGTTCACGTAGATGCGCGCGCGCTTTTCGATAGGTTCGAAAGAGACTTGGGATCGGCCCCCAGGTTCTCTAGGAACCTCAGCAGCGTCATCACGCCGAAACCGGTGCCGCCCTTGGGGTGGATTGGATTTGGCTTGCTCATCATTGCGGGGCCAGCGATGTCCATGTGAACCCACGGGGTGCCATCGACAAACTTCTCTAGGAAGAGCGCTGCTGTGATGGAGCCACCGAAGCGTTCGCCGGTGTGTTTCATATCCGCAATGGAGCTTTTGAGCTCGCCGCGCAGCGTTTCGAGGAGCGGCATATGCCACACCGATTCACCAACCTCTGAAGCTGCACCACGGTAAAGCTCTGCAAGCTTATCGCGGTTACTGTAGAGGCCTGCTGTTGTTGTGCCCAATGCCACCATACACGCTCCGGTCAGCGTGGCGTGGTCGACGATCACGTGCGGCTTGAGTTTGAGCGTGTACGTAAAGGCATCGGCCAAAGCCAATCTTCCTTCGGCATCCGTGTTGATGATCTCCACAGTTTTGCCGTTCATTGCGCGGTACACATCGCCGGGCCGATAAGCGCTTCCTCCCGACATGTTCTCGGTGCTCGCCACAACGGCATGTATCTCTACAGGAAGTTTGAGACGCGCAGCTGTTAGAACCGTGGCCAGAGTCACCGCGCCTCCGCCCATGTCGCACTTCATGTCGTCCATGTTGGCCGCAGGCTTGATGCACAACCCGCCTGAGTCGAAGGTCAATCCCTTGCCCACCAAGGCGACTAATGGTGTCTGAGCGGACGCCTTTTCAGGGCGGTAGTGGAGGTGGATCAGGCGAGGTTCTTCATCGCTTCCCTTATTGACCGCAAGGAGGAGATTCATTCCCTGTTTGGTGATACCCTTCTTATCGAGAATCTTGCAGCGAATAGGCAAATCGGACGCAGCAGTAGTCGCTGCCTCAGCCATCGCGCGCGGAGTAAGATCATTAGGAGGCGCATTGATCAGGTCGCGCGCGAAGTTCACACCTCGCGCGATATCTTGACCTTTGGCGAAGGCGCGCTTTGCGGCCGCGCTCGGCTTCTCAGCTAAAACTACGGAAATGGTGGGTGCACCTGTGGGTGCATCGGTCATGTACTCGGTATATGTGTAAGCACCTAGGGCGAGGCCGGTGGACAAGGCCGTGAGCTCTCTTTCTTCGCTGATGTCACATACGAGTGACATCAGCTTATGTTTCGCGCACCGCCGACCTACGGCCACTCCGAGCTGCATAGCTTGCACCTCTGCTGTAGCCGCGGGGCCGAGGCCCACGATAAGCAACCGCATCGATGAGCTGGAACCGGTTGAAACGCGAACGTCCGTCGTCTCTCCGCGTTTGCCTTTGAAGTCATCGTCCCTAAGCGCACTCTCAGCGACTTTCCGAACATCGCGGCTTAGCCGTCCAAGAACTTCCCGCTTTTTCTCATCCTCGCCTAGGCCGATTACTACGATGCCCTTCGCTTTCTCAAGGGCCCCGGAAATAAGTGAGACTTTCATCGATTGCTTACCTCACGCTGATACGATTGATGATGGTCCAGTCCGAGGACGACATCGAGCTTTCCCGCAACCCTCAGGTGCTGCCGCTAGCGACGCGTTCCTAAGCCCTGGCATTCCTAAAAAACCTGAGCGACCCATCCTGCCACGCCCAAAGCGCGACTACAAGTGCTTGTCATCAAGAGCAGGCGCTCTTTGCTGTGGACGAGAAGCTTCCAATGCCTGGCATCGCGACACGCCTACGCCAACGCTGTGTAGAAACCTCCGCTTGTCTCCGCGAGGTGTGGGAGCTGTGTCTTCATAAGTATAGTAAGTGGTAGTCTTCATAGACGAGCACCCGCGCGGGAACAAGGGCTACCCAGCAACCGTTTAGCCGTAACCGTTTAGCCGTAACCGTTTAGCCGTAACTGTTCAGAAGTAGCTGTTCAGAAGTAGCTGTTCAGAAGTAGCTGTTCAGCAGCTACCAGTGGCTTGCCGTGTCTCGCAGCCAGAGCTTTCTGAGTGGAGCTGCGGATCATGAAGCTCGGTAGAGCCCCTGTAATCCGTTGGCGGATGCTTCGCAGACGCCCCTTTCCGTGATGAGCCCCGTAACTAGGTGGGCGGGCGTGACGTCAAAGGCGTCGTTTCGCACACGCGAGTTTGGCGCCACGACGCGAACCGCACCTTCAGCCCGCCCCAAGTGAGTCACCTCACGTGCCTCTCTTTGCTCGATCGGAATCTCAGCCACGCCATCGCTGAGCTCCCAGTCCACGGTTGTTTCTGGCAGTGCCGCATAGAATGGCACACCGTTATCAGCAGCGGCAAGTGCCTTGAGGTAGGTGCCAATCTTGTTGCACACATCCCCTCGGCTTGTGGTGCGATCGCTTCCTACGATGCACATATCCACCTGCCCGTGTTGCATCAGATGGCCGCCTGCGTTGTCTACTATCACCGTGTGGTCAACCTTCTGATCGGCGAGCTCCCAGGCGGTGAGCAGAGCGCCTTGGTTGCGAGGGCGCGTTTCATCAACCCACACGTGAAGGGGCACGTCTTGCGCATGGGCTAGGTAGATGGGTGCCAGGGCAGTGCCCCATCCTACGGTGGCCAACCAGCCTGCATTGCAGTGGGTCAAGATATTGATTGGTCGCTGCTTCTCACGATGAAGCGATGCGATAAGCTTGCTCCCGTGCGTGCCAATCTCTTCGCAGTACCTGAGTTCCGTTTCGAAGACGATCGTTGCTCTACGCCACGCTTCCTCGGCACGTTGCTGGGAGGAAACGGTCTCGAGATGGTCGTTCATGGTCTGCAGGACCCGCTGTAGATTGACGGCAGTCGGACGTGTTGCCAGCAGCTTTTGATGCGCGTGTTCAAGGTTCGTATCGCTGCTATCGCGCTGAAGTGCCACGGCGAGACCAAATGCTGCAGTCACTCCAATGAGAGGGGCCCCTCTCACCCGCATCGCGCAGATAGCTTCGGTAAACGCATCGAGGTCGCAGAGCATGAGCTCTCGGCGTTCGAAGGGGAGCAGCGTTTGGTCAATGATGGTGACGTTGCGCGCTTGGTCAGTCCACAGGCTCAATGGTGGCTTCGGTGAGCTCATGAACAAGCGTTAGCACGTCCATGCGTGCCTGAAAGCGGAAGCGGAGACAGAAAGCTCGCGGAGTAGAAGCGGAATAGAACACCTGCGGCCGGTTTAGCAGGCCTTGTCTGCTTGGCGCGCATGGAGGCGGCCGCCAAAGACGCGCCGGCGGCCGCGCTCTCTATCAGTGGCGATTGTTCGTCTTTGTTGGGTCTTTGTTGGGTGCATGTTGAGTGCATGTTGGGTGCAACCGCGCGGCACAGTCTTCGCATCCTAGGCAGAGACAGCCGAAAGGGGAGTGAGATGAAACATGTGCTTAAGTTCAACCTTACCATCGCAGGCGTTCTCGCCGGTGTTCTCTGCGTCGACAAGCTTCAACCTGATCGTCTGTCCTTGTCGCGGCCTGTTGGGGCTCTGCTGCTGCCGCACGCGCACGCGCAGTGCCCGCCTTCTGACGCTGCAAGGAGGTTCGATCTGAATCAAGTCACACGTCCGGAGCTTGTGAGTCTGCCTGGAATAGGGCCTGCCAAGGCGGATGCCATCCTAACCTACCGAACGAAAGTAAAAACCTTTCGGCGACTCTCTCAACTGCTTCGTGTCCGCGGAATCGGACGCAAACTGTTTCGTAAGCTCCGTCCGCATCTCTACATCGAGAGCACGAAAGACTAAGCTGACGCTTGCTTCTCCCTCTCGACGGAGGAGGGACTCGGTTCTCACACCAGAACTCCGTCTCGAAGCTCTCCCTGCTCCGGCTTTCGTCCTCAAGACCTGTCCTCACGTACCAGAGTGCGCTCCGGGAGGTCTTTGCGTGGAGTTCTCGTCGACTGCGTCTCCTGCGATCCCAGCGCTGGGATCAGAAAAAGCCTTGAAAACCACATGCTACAATACCTGAACGTTTACTCAATGCCAACGGACTGCACGTAGACCGCGCGGAGCGCCAAGCTACGAGCGCTCCCTCACGAGACGACGCAGCGCGCTCGTTCAAGTTGCGGAACCCGTGTCGAAAGAGGCCCGTCGGGTGGTGCGCTACTTCGGCACGGAATCTCTTCACAGTCGACCTGCACGCAATCTTTCGGCATCTTCATGTCGCGGTCTGCGCGAGAACGGCCGAGCGGAGGCGGGCAACCAGGGGGCTCACCTCAGCAAACTTTATTTTCAAGCTGGCTTGATTGGAGACCAGTAGGGAAGAGATGTCTGCAACCTTCTCAAGCTCCACAAGCCCATTTTTGGCGAGGGTCGTGCCGGTCTCGATGAGGTCAACGATGACGTGACTAAGTCCTGTAAGGGGCGCTAACTCGATCGATCCTTTTAGATCGATTATCTCCGCCTGGATGCGCTTCTGGTGAAAGTGACGCTGCGCGGTCTGGCGGTACTTGGTGGCGACGCGTAGCGGCCACGCGTCAAGGTCATCCGAGGAAAGGCCAGCTACCGACATGCGGCACAATCCAATCCTCAGATCCAGCAGGCGGTAGAGAGCATGATCATGTTCATCGACAATGTCGCGGCCCACGATGCCCAAGTCAGCGGCTCCATACTCGACATACGTGGGTACATCGTCCGGCTTGAGCAGCAGATACTGCAGCGCATGCTCCTCAGATGTGCGGATCAGCGTGCGGTCATCGTGCTGAAGAAGCTCGGTTGGAAGCGACGCGTTTTCCAGAAGAGGTAGTAGTTTTTTTAGAACACGCCCTTTGGGAATAGCAATCGTTAGCACTAAAGATCTCCGGCGAACCGCTCGACCTGAGCGCCGAGCTTGCGAAGCTTGACCTCCATTTGCTCGTATCCCCGATCGAGGTGGTAGATACGTAACACTTCTGTAGTTCCTTCAGCCATAAGGCCCGCGATGACTAACGATGCGCTTGCCCGCAGATCGGTGGCCATAACCGTCGCCCCCTGAAGTTGGCATGGACCATCCACTGTCGCCACGCGCCCGCGCTTACGAACTTTGGCTCCCATGCGAGCAAGTTCCGCGACGTGCATAAACCTATTCTCGAACACCGTCTCCTCCACGCGGCTGCGTCCGTTTGCCCGGCACAGAAGCACGAGCACTTGTGCTTGCATGTCGGTCGGAAAGCCCGGGTGGGGCGCCGTACGCACACGGGCTGGAGTGACTTCTGCTTGACCTTTGACGTGCACGCTTCTCTCCGAAACCTCAACGGCCGCACCCACCTCGCGCAACAGATGAATGACCGGTTCGAGCGCTTGAGGATCCATCTGGTCCAGAGTCACAGAACCTCCCGTTGCTGCAGCGGCTGCCATGTAAGTTCCGGCCTCGATGCGGTCTGGCATCACCTCGTACGAAATAGGTGCGAGCGCTTCTTGACCAGTAATCGTGATAGTTTCCGTGCCCTCGCCCTCGATCGCAACGCCCATGAGCTTCAGCGCTCGTGCTAAGTCTACGACTTCAGGTTCGCGTGCGGCGTTCGCTATCGTTGTCTTGCCTCTGGCTAGGCTTGCGGCGCACATCAAGTTCTCCGTGCCGGTCACCGTTGGGCAGACGAGGGCGATGTGCGCGCCAACTAGGCGACCGCCAGGAACGCTGACTTCCACGTATCCGCTTTTCAGCTCAACGTGCGCGCCCATGGCAGCGAGACCTCGAAGGTGCTCCTCAATCGGTCGAGCACCGATAGCGCACCCTCCAGGCAGCGACACCCTCGCCCGTCCCAGCCGCGCCACCAAGGGTCCAAGCACCAGTACCGAGGCGCGCATGCGTTTGACTAGGTCGTAAGGCGCTTCGTAGCCGATGTGGTCGCCGATCTCGACCGCCAGACCTCCGTCCTCACGTTTCACAAAAGCGCCTAGCTGCTCGAGGAGTCGCGCAGCAGTGCGGGTGTCCCGAAGGTCGGGCACGTTGCGGAGCAAGCTGCGCCCCCGGGTAAGGAGCGTGGCGCATAGCAGCGGAAGCGCGGCATTCTTTGCCCCACTGATGGCTATGCTGCCTTTAAGCGGTCTGCCACCCTGAATCCGCAATGCGTCCAACGTCACCTCCTTTGGCCTAAGCCGGCAGGCTTACCATAGTTCTCGCCGTGCGCAGCTTTAGCCAGAGGCCGCGCTTCCAGCGGCTACGCCACACAGCGTCAACGTAACGGGTCAATGGCTTCCCAACCAGCAAGGCGCACTTCCCGAGGAGGTCGCACATTCGGCTAAAGTCAGGCTAACCACAGGCTAAGCGACAGCCCAGCGAAGCTCAGTACGACAACCAACCCCCACCGTTGTGCTGCGCCAGCCACAAGGGTTCCTTTGGGCGTGATGGCATCTCGGATGAAGCGTATGCAGGCATAGAGCCAGATCCAGAAAGTTAGCGTGACGGCTAAAGAACCCCAGCGCGAAGGACCACGATGGCGTCGGAGCTCCTGGAAGTATTGGCGCTCACGGTCCGCGCGCGAAACGTGTTGGCGCAGGGGTGTAGCGGGTTCGGCGGCCATCAAATGTGCGATTCGGCGGTCCGCCTCAAGAAGTCTTTTCCGGTGCGGTACGTAGAAGCTTCGGCTGGCCATGATCGAGCCACGGATGGAGCGGAAAGCGCTCAGCGCTTCACTTTGTCGATCGTGTCGTTCTGCTTGTTTTCCCAGTCGTGCAAGCTGAGCGAGGGCATGATCCACGTAGGGATTGAGCGGAAGGTAATGTCGAGCAGCCCTTCTGTACGATGAGATCGCTTGAACCGGGTCGCCTCTTTTGATTGCTTGATCGCCCAGTTGCGCCTCGGCGCGGCTAAGCCACAGAACACGAGAAGCAAGACTGATGAGGAAGACGAGAAGCGAGATCCAACTCCACGTCCTCGAGTAGGCAAGACGCTCCGGGAGCCTCACGTAAGGTCCCGTCGTTGGAAGATCAAGGCGGCAAGAGCGACGAGGGCGGTTGCGTAAGCCGCTGCGTATCCCGCACACCCGATCAAGTAGCCAACAGCACCTCCCGCAGCGATTTCGTATCTTGCGAGTGCGGGCACACCAGGTGAGAAGAGGTAGAAGTTTGGAATCAGCTGTCCTACCACTTGAACGAGCTGCTTGACTGGCTCCGAAAGCATCTTTGACTTCATCGTGACGAGCACATCGGCGTTCCGGCCCAGAAGCCACACTCCCAAGGTGAAAAGTCCTGTCAGGAAGGGAGTTGAGAAAGAGGAAAAGAGCATGGCGACCGCCGCTAACAACAAGAGCTCCAACCAAAAGAGAGATACAGCGACGGCAAGTGGCGTCACATCAGTCCCAGCTGACACACAGCTTCCCGCTGCGAAAACGCAGGTCAACAGCGACCACGCGTAGAGGTAGGCGAGGGAGCGACCACGCCAGCGTAATCCAGCCGCTCCGACCAACGCCGCGGCGAGCAGTGCTAGGCTTAGGCCGTCAAACCCCTTTTCTTGTACGTAGAGTAACCAAAGCAGAAGTGCAAAGGTGAGAATGAGAAAGACGCCACCGGTCAGAGTGATCCCGAGGAACTTTCCAATGAGGAACTGGCCTCGTGAGATGGATTTAGGCAGTATCATGTAGAGCGTCTTCCGCTCAATCTCCTTGTACAGCAACGAAGCGCCAAGGACGATTGCGACCAGCACGGAGGACAGCGACATCGTGGCTAATCCGATGTCGGTTAGAACCCGCAGCTCCTGGTTGAGCGAGATCTCTGCAAGCGCCCGCGAGAAAAGGATGACGATGGAACTAAAACCCAGCACTCCAATCAGGATGCGATCTCGAATCGCTTCACGCATCGTGTTGAGTGCGATGAACCACGTCGCACTCAGCGATCCCACATTTCCACCCGTGCGGTTGCGGCTGCGCAGATAACTGCGTTGCGAACGTCGTCGTCGCGTATGTGCGCGAGCGAACGCGCGAAGTCTGCATCCATGGTGGCAGTGAGCGGTGGTTTTGTGCCGCTGGCCGTTGCGCTCGACGGGGGGTCGAGCTTGTCACGATCGAGCTTGTCACGGTCGAGCTTGTCACGGTCGAGCTGGCGGCGCTCAGGAAGGGGGCCTGGGACAAAGCGAATGTCCCGAAGCTGAAGCGCTGGTGCTTGTCTTTGCAGCGTCTGCAAGATCGACTGCCGAAGAAACTGCAGCTCGTAGGCCCAAAGGTTGTTGCGCGTGTGCACCTTCAGGGTTCCGTGTTGGAGTTCAACCGGGTGCGCATGCAGGGCCACGCGCGCGGGAACGCACTTCCTCCAGTGCACCAGGATTGGGTAGATCGAGAGGGATCTGCTATTGCGCGGCAGCACACTTGGCAGGAGGTCGCTCAGCTTGCTTTCTGAACCACGTCGCCTCCATCCGCTGCGCTTGAATGGCCTCTTCTGCGCGCCCTGCTTAAACATGGCACCCTCAGCGCCGTCAGGTGTGCGGGCGGTTTGGGGGTGCCCAACACTTGGCGAGCGCCCAGCACTCGGGGCCTGCCGAGCATCCGTACTGAAGCTGGATGTAGAACCACCCTTTCGGTCACTCATGATGCCTCTGCTCCTTGCCGAGTTCTTAGCACGCAGGCAGTACGAAAAACGGAAGCGCCGTTGCCGAAGCGCATTCTGTCACGGAACGATGAAAGACAAATACCACAGCAATGGCATACTGAGTCAACCGATGACCACGGATCCTTCTCAAGGCGTGCCGCACGACCCACACCGCCCCGCGGGCCCTGAGTTCGAAGTCCACGACCGTATGCCATCAGCCGAAGAGCCTACCATGCAGAGTAAGGTTGTCGACACACTGGAGCAGCTTGACGCGCTGCTCCTAGAGGCCAAAGGCGTTCCTGAGGTGTCCTTAGACACAGAGGCCGACGGCTTCTACCGCTACCGCGCCAAAGTGTGCATTGTGCAACTCTACGTCACAGGTCAAATCTACTTGGTCGATACCCTTCGCGTCCCGGCTTCGGCTTTAGCCCCTGTTGTGCAAGGTGATGCCACAAAAATCATACACGATGCGGGCTTCGATGCACGTCTTCTAGGCGAGGTCGGCCTCTCTCTTAGCCGAGTCTACGACACGGCCGTGGCCGCCCGATTTCTCGGTGAGAAGAAGACTGGGCTGGCTGCACTGGTGCGTTCCCGACTGGGCGTTGGGATGGATAAGTCCGAGAGGCTCACCGACTGGGGCCAGCGGCCACTGACCGAAGAATCGCTTGCGTATCTCATTGCGGACGTCCAACACCTCGGCGATCTTGCGTCTGCACTTCGAGCTGAAGTGGCTGCTGCTGGGATCGAGGAAGAAGTGCGCGAGGAGACGCAGTACGTTCTTGACTGCGCAAAGAAGGAAACACCAGCAGAGCCACCCTGGACTCGCATCAAGGGGCACGGAAGATTTACGCCCATGCAGCTCAGCATCCTCCGTGAACTAGCGCTTTGCCGGGAGAGTCGTGCCCGGAATGACGATGTACCTGCGTCGCGTGTGCTGCCCGACTGGCTGCTTGTGCTGCTGGCGCAGCAGCCGCTGCGTACGGCGCAGGAGCTAATGCAAATTGTGCCATCGCGACAGCGCACCCGTTTTGCGCGCTCGGGAATGGCCGAGACGCTTTTTGAGGCCTACCGAGCAGGGCAGGCTCGAGCAGAGTTGCCTCCAGAGGAGCACAAGCTCACGCTTCGGAAAGTGCCTGACCCGGCAGAACGGGCACGGGCGAAGCTGCTCCGAAAAGAGCTGAGCGCTTGGCGCGATGAAGAAGCAAAGAAGCGTGGCGTGGATGCGCAGGTTATCCTTCCGGGCCACTGTCTTCGCGACCTAGTCGAGCAAAGTCCGAAGGAGCGTACCCAGCTTGTGCGAGTAGCGGGTTTAGGAGCCAGTCGCGCTGACCGCTATGGCCAGGCGCTCTTGCAGGCGGTCAGCCGCCACCCTGTGTTGAGCTAGCTAGGGTGCGTCTCAACCGCCTACAGGCTGAGGAAGATCTGCGTCAGTAGCGCATCCGCAACGAGGATGCAGATTGACACCGTCACCACGGCCGAAGTTGTGGAGCGTCCGACGCCTTCGGTGCCGCCGTGCGTCAGGAAACCATAATAGCAGCCTAAGATGGCAATGATTGCTCCAAAGAAGGGGGTCTTGCCAAAGCCGCTAACCAGGTCCTGCATCCTCACTGTGTCTAGCGCGCTTGACACGAAGAACGGAATCGAGATTCCGAATGTAAGTCTTGATGCGAGCATGGCGCTCACTACACCAAGCAGTAGAGCAAAGAACGTCAGTAGCGGTATGATGATGATGGACGCCAAGACGCGCGGGACAACTAACTTCCGAATAGGGTCTGCACCTAACGCACGGATGGCGTCGATCTGCTCTGTTACAGCCATTGAACCAATCTCGGCGGCCATGCCCGCGCCGATGCGGCTTCCCACCACAAGAGCCGTGAGCGAGGGGGCAAGCTCACGCGTCTCCGATAAGCCGACGATGCGCCCCACGCTGTCTTTCGCACCGAACTTCTCCAGCGAAAAGGCGAACTGAATCGCCATCACGATGCCCACGAAGATGGAAGTCGCAGCGGCTATTCCGAAGCTTCGAACGCCAAGCTGTTCGAGCTGATACACGAAGGGTCGGAACTCAAAGCGCGTAGTAAAAAGCGCTTTGCAGATATCCTTGATCAAGATGCCGATGGCTCCCACGTGGGTGAGCAGCTCCTCCATGCGCTCTTTGTAGGTCTTCATACGTTATTGCTATTCGGTAAGCCCATGATGCTTAAGAAACCGGCGGCTCACTGTAACATGGTTCGAAAGCCCCCGAGCATCCGCTCAAAGTCGGGGCGAGTGGTTGCAAAGCGTTGACCGGGAGAGGCTGCGAGGGCGAAGTCGTACACGCATCCGTTCTTCTTGATAACGTAGAGAAGCATCTCCCTCGGTACACCGTCAAGCTTCGCTCGAAGGTGTGTCTTCTGAGCCTCCCTGCCATCAAGAGACACTTCCTCTTGTGAAGTGAATACGCGATCGGTGAAGCCGATAAGTAGGTGGTTTGTCAGGTGTGTCAGCGGGATATCAAACTCGGAGTCGCAATGTGCTGAAACTTGAATAACAGCGCCGGTGGGCTCGTGGCGCCATGCCAGATCGTCGAGCTGACCCGTCAGGTCAATACGCTGCCACGCCGGCGGCGGTGTACCCAGGTGATACTTGGCCTCCTCATCCTCGTAGACGCCGTTGCTGAAGTTGCTCCCGCCGCAGCCACCGACAAGGAGAGCCGATAGCCAAAGACCGATTAGACTTCCCTGTGTCCGAGGGCTCATCAAGCGCCAAGCGCTGGTTGAGCTGAATGAGCTAGTCGAGTTTAACGAGCTGGTTAGGCTCCGAGCACCGGTCAAGGCCCGAACTCCACCGCCTCTCGGTCCAGCCGGAACCAGGCTATCTTTGAGGCTTCCCCCCCTGCAACCACCGACGTGCATCATCGAAGCCGACTCTAAGCTTACGCTCGTTCTCATGCAACGAAA
This sequence comes from Polyangiales bacterium, assembly GCA_965214225.1. GTDB lineage: Bacteria > Myxococcota_A > Polyangia > Polyangiales > CBDCBC01 > CBDCBC01. The sequence continues at coordinate 2,550,820 of OZ243942.1, forward strand.
GCGGTAGACATTCTTTTCGGCTAGGTGCGCTGGGCCGCGACTGCACCTGGCCGCAACTGCACCTGGCCGCAACCAGGCCGCAACTGAGTCGAAAGCTTGTAAAGGTTGCTTTACAAGGCGCCTCCTGGAGATACTAGGCCTCCTGGAGATACTAGGCGTCTAGACGACGCTTCTGGTCGCTCGTCCCTTTAGCTTGCAGCTCACTAGGACGGCTCTGGCAAAGGGTGCTGGCTAGGCGGAGGCAGGCACCCGCTCGTCCATCAATTCCGCGGATTCCCAGGCTGTGTTCTCTTCCAGCATGTGCGCCTCGACTGTGTGGGTGATAATCGCCGATGTAGAACAAGCCGATGTGGAGCAAGAAGACACTCCTCTAGGCGACTCATCCTCTTGCACTAGATATATGGGCCTCTTGCACTTGACGTCATGGTGCTGCGCTCTCATACTCGCAGCAAATATCAGCATATTCGCGGCAAACATCGAGGAAAAAGTGCTATCAGCGGACAAAAAGACAGCGGTGATGGATAAGTATCGTCGGCATGACGGCGACACGGGATCACCGGAGGTTCAGGTTGCATTGCTCACAGAGCGTATCACCTACTTGACCGACCACTTCAAGACGCACAAGAAGGATCATCACTCGCGCCGAGGGCTGTTGATGCTGGTTAGCCAGCGCCGACGATTGCTCGATTACCTGCGTTCAAAGAACGTGGGACGGTATCGCGACCTCATTCGTGAGCTGGGCATCCGTAAGTGAGCTGGACCTCTCTAAGTGAGTTGGGCATCCATAAGTGAGCGGGTGTTCTTCAGCGAGCAGGCGTTCCAGATGAGCACGTGTTCCCGGATGAGCACGTGTTCCCGGATGAGCACGTGTTCCCGGATGAGCACGTGGCGAAGGCTCAATTAGGTGAGCGGCGCACATAGAGGCACAGCAGGGTTTTGGCTCTTCAAACCAAGGAGCCGCCCCAGTTTTCTGCTCTTCGGGAGGCACGGCCTAATGTCGCGCTGCAATCTATTGCCCGGCTGCAACCTAGTGCCCGGCTGCAACCTAGTGCCCGGCTGCAACCTAGTGCCCGGCTGCAACCTAGTGCCCGGCTGCAACCTAGTGCCCGGCTGCAACCTAGTGCCGCGCCGCATCCTTGCGATGAATGACGCAGGTTGTGGTGGAGGCCCGAGCAGTGGCCACCGCCAGCGGAGGAAATGCATGTGCTGAGTTACCTGACCGCGCTTCGCTTGCGCCGGCCAGGAATACGAGAAACGTAGTTTTAATAAGTAGCTATAGCGGCTAAAGAAGGTGATGCCTCATGATCGTGCGAGAGAATGTCAAAGTTGGAGATCGAACCGTCCGTATAGAGACCGGACGTATAGCTAAACAAGCACAAGGCTCTTGTGTCATCTCATGCGGTGGCACCGTCGTCATGGTGACTGTGTGTGGGACGGAGGAGCCACGCCCAGGAACGGACTTCCTTCCCCTCAGCGTGGACTACGTCGAGAAGACGTACGCTGCAGGAAAAATCCCGGGAGGCTTCTTCAAACGGGAAGGCAAACTTCGCGATGAAGAGGTGCTTACCAGCAGGCTCATTGACCGTCCGTGCCGGCCGCTGTTCCCGGATGGATACCGAAACGAGATCCAGGTGGTGGCGACCGTTCTCTCTGCAGACGATGAGCATCGCGCGGATGTGCTCGCTCTATGTGGAGCATCGGCTGCTCTGAGCATGAGCCCAATCCCGTGGAGCGGACCGGTTGGCGGCGTACGCGTGGGTCGCGTGGATGGGAATTGGGTAGCCAATCCTACCTATGAAGAGACGGCCAAGAGCGATTGCAACCTCATCATCGCAGCGTCGAAGGATGCCATTGTTATGGTGGAAGGCGAGTGCAAAGAGCTTACCGAGCCGGAGTTGGTAGAGGCGCTTTTCTTTGGTCACCAGGCTGTGCAACCAGTGCTTGAGCTTATCGGCAAACTACGGGAAGAGGTTGGCGCGACGAAGTGGTCGTATGAAGCACCGTCGACGCCCACTGGTCTTGACGCGAAAATGCGGGAGACCGCTCTTGAAGGAATCCAGCGGTGTTGTGGTGTTCCAGAGAAGCACGAGCGTTACGCTGAGTTCAAAAAGCTGAAGCGTCAGGTGGTTGAGAAGCTGCTTCCTGAGTTCCCAGAACAAGAAGGCTTCATCAAGAAATCTTACGAGCAACTTCGCTACGACACCATGCGCGGTCAGGTTCTGCACGAGGGAAAACGCGTTGACGGACGAGACAAGACCACGGTGCGTCCTATCTCGATTGAGGTGGGTTGGCTTCCCCGCGTGCATGGCAGCGCACTCTTTACCCGAGGCGAGACGCAGGCGATTGTCACGACCACCCTCGGCACCGGACAGGACGAACAGCGCATCGATGGGCTGCTCTCGCAAACCACCAAGCGCTTCCTTCTGCATTATAACTTCCCTCCTTTTTCCGTGGGTGAAGTCAAGCCCATGCGTGGGCCAGGCAGAAGAGAAATCGGGCACGGGAACCTTGCAGAGCGTGCGGTTGCTGGACTGCTGCCGTCGAAGGAGGATTTTCCGTACACCCTTCGCGTCGTATCTGAGATCACGGAGTCAAACGGCTCATCTTCGATGGCCACCGTTTGTGGTGCCATTCTCTCGCTGATGGATGCCGGCGTGCCTATCCAAAGCCCATGCGCCGGCGTTGCAATGGGCTTGATCAAGGAGGGTGACGACTATGCCATCCTCACCGATATTTTGGGCGATGAAGATCACCTCGGCGACATGGACTTCAAGGTGTGCGGAACGGAAAAAGGCATCACCGCGATCCAGATGGATATCAAGATCTCGGGTCTGAGCCGAGAAATCTTGGAGAAGGCGCTGGATCAGGCTAAGGCGGGCCGCTTGCATGTCCTGGAATCGATGAAGCAGGTGCTTGAGCAGCCGCGAACCGAGTTATCGCCTCATGCACCGAGAATCCAGACAGTCAGAGTTAAGCCCGACCAGGTGCGGTTGGTGATTGGCCCTGGCGGGAAAATGATCAAGGCGATCATCGACCAAACGGGCGTGAGCATCGACGTCAAGGATGATGGCACCATTTCTGTGGCTTCTTCGGATGACACCGCGATGCAGAAGGCGTTGCAGATTATCGAAGGCCTGACCACGGAGCCTGAGGTGGGGAAAACTTACACGGGCGTGGTCAAGCGGATCGAAGACTACGGCGCATTTCTCGAGGTTTTGCCCGGAAGCGACGGCCTGCTCCACATCTCTGATATGGACTGGGAGCGTGTTGGTAAGGTTGAAGACGTCGTGACCATGGGAGGCGAGCTCCAGGTTATGATCAGCAACATTGATCGCGATGGACGGATCCGACTTTCGCGCAAGGAACTTCTTCCAAAGCCCGAAGGTTACGTGGAGCGTCCATCCAGACCCGACAATGACCGACCCAGAAGAGATGGCGAGCGTGGAGGACCGCGTCGCGACCGCGGAGGAGACCGCGGCGGCCGAGGCTCTCGTGGCGGCTCACGGGATGCCGCCGGTCCGCGCCGATCGTAGTTCGTGCACATTGTTACGCAGGATAGCGAACAAGCGCCTCTCCTAGGAGGTGCTTGTTCGGCTCAACCCAGTTGGAGACCATAGGCTGTGAGGCCCACCCTTCGCTTATTTCGATTACGGCCCGAGGCCGAGCTTCCACGCTACCAGAGCGAAGCTGCCTCCGGCGTCGATCTGGTGGCGGCACTGCCCGCACCGCTACTGCTCGGCTCCGATGAGGTGAAGGCGGTGCCGACGGGCTGGTCTCTCGCCATTCCAGAAGGCTATGAGGGTCAGGTGCGGCCACGTTCGGGTCTTGCGGCGAAGCACTCGGTGACGGTGCCCAACGCGCCCGGTACCATCGATGCCGATTACCGAGGTGAGCTGAAGGTTCTTTTGTACAACTTCGGCGCCACTGATTTCACGGTGGAGCCTAGGATGCGTATTGCGCAGCTTGTTGTTGCTCCGGTGGCTCACGTGCACTTCGAAGAGGTGGATGATGCTGCGCGACTCGGAGTAACGGCGCGAGGTTCAGGCGGCTTTGGGAGTACCGGACTCTAGGTTCCGGTTCCACGGTGTGAGCACGCGTTAGCTTTCCGAACGCCTACACGCAGCGGGGTGACTGGTCGGGCTGGTCGGCCGTGGTGGCTGGTCGGGCTGGCCGGCCGTGGTGGCTGGCCCGCGGGAAGAAGCATCGCCGCTCACTCAGCGGGACCCACCGTCCTTTGGACGGTCCCCCCAATACGTTCGCTCACGATGCATCTTCCCGCGGGCCCGTCGTGGAAGCCGGCAACAAGCGGGGGGAGTGTGGCGTAGTCGACTTCGCCGGGAGGCTCAGGCTCATTTCCACAAGAGGATCCCACGGCTTTGCAACGACGTCTAGATGCAACCACTTTGTCGTCCCTGCTACCTGAACACGTCACCCGAACACGTTCGTGATGGGCGGGGGAGCTTGGGTGAATACCGCGGAATTCCCACGGTGGAGGGTCTGGGTGCCAGACCCTCCAGTGAAGCTCGCAGCGGGACCCCCAATACGTACGCTCACGATGCATCTGCCAGCGGGGCCTGGCAGGTGGCTCACTAGTCGAACTGTAGACGAGCGACGGCCCTCATGCTGATGTGCGGCCTGATGCGCCATTTGCAGCGGAAGACTTCTTGCTGCTGTTGCTGCGCGTGGTGCCTCTAGAGGTTCCGCCTCCTGATGCTTTGCCAGGCTGGGTCGACGTGAAATGCGACGCTAGCTCCTCGGCACGCGTCGTTCGCTCCCAGCTGAAGGACTTCTCTTTCCTACCAAAGTGACCATAGGCCGACGTCGCCTGGTAGATGGGCTGCAGCAGATCAAGCTCTTTGATCACCGATTCCGGTCGGAAATCAAATATTTGCGATACGACCTTGGATAGCTTGGCATCGTTGACCGTTCCCGTACCGAACGTTGTGACGTATACGCCAACCGGCTTGGCTACACCAATAGCGTACGCAACCTGGACCTCGCACCTGCGAGCCAGTTTAGCCGCTACAACGTTTTTAGCGACATAGCGGGCGAAGTAGGAGGCGCTTCTATCAACCTTCGACGGATCTTTTCCGCTGAACGCGCCTCCGCCATGACGACCCATACCGCCGTACGTATCGACAATAATTTTTCGGCCTGTTAATCCGGCGTCGGCGAAAGGGCCACCGAGAACAAATCTGCCCGTTGGATTGATGAAAAACTTTGTCTTGTTGTCCACCATCTTCTTGGGGAGAACCGGACGAATAACTTCTTCCATCACCGCTTCGCGGAGCTGTTGATGCTTCACACCCTCTTCATGTTGTGTCGAGAGAACAACTGCATCCAGTCGAGATGGCTGATTGGCTTCATCGTACTCCACCGTGACCTGCGCCTTCCCGTCGGGCCGAAGCCAGTCAAGACGCTTCTTCTTTCTCACATCGGCTAGACGTCGCGTCAGCTTGTGAGCAAGCGTTATCGGGAGCGGCATCAATTCCGCTGTTTCGTCAACAGCGAATCCGAACATCAGCCCCTGGTCGCCGGCTCCCTGTGCTTTGTGAAGTCCACTGCCCACGTCGACCCCACGTGCAATGTCAGGTGATTGCTTCTCAATCGCGTTGAGGACGCCGCACGTGTCTGCGTCAAAACCCATGGAGGAATCGATGTAGCCAATCTGTCGAATGGTGCTGCGTACGAGCTCCGGAAGATCGACCCATGCCGTGGTGGTTACTTCCCCGGCCACAATAGCCAGACCTGTCTTGACCATCGTTTCACACGCCACACGTGCGTGTGCATCCTGAGAGATAATGGCGTCAAGCACGGCATCTGAGATGGAGTCGCAAATCTTATCCGGATGACCCTCGGTCACCGATTCTGAAGTGAAAAGAAACTTAGTCATCTGTCTGCGTTCTTCCTTCGCGCGATGTAAACGAATGCTCACCTGATGCCATATATCGAGGCGCGTGTCCAACCAGGCCAAGTCTCTCATCGCGCAGCAGTCGCGCCCAGGCCACCATGGCGCTGCCAGCGTGCTGAACATAGTCAATCCTGGCTACTGAGCTTTCGGCGCTTGCGGGGAAACCGCCAGAGGCTCTTTGCGGGTTGCGCATGGCAAAGGTGGGACCAGGCCGCCATTGCAGCCTCAAGAGAAACCCAATGGAACGCTTGATCTGGTCACGCAGTTCTGGGTCTACCTGCTGGCGACGCAGGACGGCGCGGTAAAGAAGGACGTGGGCTTCTGTACGCGAAGCGGTAGGTGCCAGAAGCGGCACGAGAATGGGCCCCACTCCGTAGGCTCCCTGCGCCTGCCACGGCGTCACGTCTCCTGTATACTGCAGTTTCCCATTATAGGCGGCCCACCTTCTGCAGAAGCTGAGGGGCTTTGCCAGCTCCAAATGAGCATCGGCAATGGCTACCGCCTGACAGGTCCAGTGCTCCTCCCCGTAGTAGTAGCGGCTGCCAAGGAAGCTCCAACTTGCGGTGGTGATCTTTGGGAGGAGCTTCTGTAAGGGGCGACAATCTCCGCCTCGTCCGCGGACGCTGCACGCATGGGCAAGCGCGTAAGCGGCTTCTCCGCTGTAGTAGAGACGTTGGACGTTGAGCGGCTCCTGTTTCTGAAGGTTGTAGAGATGCATGAGGTCGCCGTCGCTCCGCTGCATCGAACGCAAGAACCGACTCAGCTTCTCCACCAGAGATTCCAGTGCATCTTCACGCTTGCCGCGTAGCAACTCAGAGGCAGCCAGAAGTGTGAGAGCCGTGGCGCCGACGTTCCCCGTGCGGTCGTCTCCAACGCAGAGCACGTGCGCGCCACCGCATTGCTTCAGGTGGTGCGTTTTGAGCCAGCCGACCGCACGCAGCGCAGCTTGACGTGCTGTGTTGTCTCTAAGAAAGTTTGCCGCCTGAGCCAGAAAGTAGGTGGTTCCCGCATGACGCGGCAGATTGTAGGGTGCGGGAACCTCGCGATCGGTAACCGCGTCGTAAAGATACACGAACGAGCCATCAGGACGTTGAAGCCGAATCAGGTAACCAACCGCGTCCTCTATAGCTTGCTCCAAGGTGGCTTCGCTCTCGACTAGCGGTGCCTGCCTGCCAGTCGCGTCGGCGGTGGCTTCGATCGTCGTAAATCTCGCTCGCCGCACGGAGAGGTGAGGCTCGCTGAGCCAACTCTGGATGTTCACCCCAAACCTGACGTCGGGTAAAGGTGTGGGAACTCCGCCGAAGGCCTTCGCCGCAAACAACTGACTTGGTGTCACGTACGTTGTTCTGCTCCTGCGCTTTTGCAGGACGAGGCCATCGCGCAAGGAAACGAGACTTAGCTCAGTGATGAAAGGAACGTGCGCAGGGAGAGGATGCGTATCCTGAACCACCTCCAGCACGTAGCGCGCCCCACGTGTCTCGCTCTTCGCTGTCCGGCCCCTGGCTGTCTGTACAATGAGCTTGTGCGGACTGCGGCTTGGAGCGGCTCGTCTTGTCAAAGCGCCCCGGCGCCATTCGCTCAGCACCGCGGGGTGTGGCAGGCGGAAGGTACGGACCGCTGTAGGTGCAGGCGGAAGAGGTCGACCTTCTTCAAGAGCCCTGAGCGCACTGCGGCACCAGTCTGCGACCTGCACTGGAACTTTAGTTTCCGCGGAGCGGAAGGTGGCCAGGATGATTAAGGACCCAAGCAGGGTCACCCCGATCCAAAGCTGAACAGCAGCGCGCAAAGATAGTTACCTCACGAGAGGCGCCTAAGCGCTGCAAGATGGAGTGCAGGTAGCAACACGAGGTATGGCAGCACAAGCGCAGCCACTGTGCCCAGGATGAGCGCGCCGCCGTCTCCGATGGGGCCGTAAACGCCTGTGAGATAGGTTGCTGTCCAAACTAGCGCTGTCAGCGTAGCTGCGCCGACGATCAGCAACACCCATGCGCATGCGCCAGCCACCCGTCGCGCGAGGGGTGAGCGGAAGCTGAGTGCGAGGCCGGCGGAACAAAGAGCCGCTACGACTAAAGCAGCTCCGGCATCAACTGGCCACCATCGCGCTGGAAGACCTACATAGACTCCGACAAGAACAAAGACCGCGGAGAGAAAGTAGCCATTGGCTATCCAGGGTTGCATAAGGGTCTGACAATAGCATGTTCCAGGAGCGTAGACGGTCAGTCCCTGGTGAGCCGGCTTTCGAAGAGGTCAATAGCGAATGGCCAGTTATCCAGGAGCCAGTGACTTGAGTTGAACGACCTTCTGTTTGGCTAAAGAACAGCACCTCGTCTACACTACCGGCATGAGGTGCTTCTTGAACTTAGCGGTGATCGCGCTTTGCACCTTCTGGTCCGCGCACAGCGGGGCCGACATCTACCGTTCAACCGACAAAGACGGCGTGGTGCACTTCACCAACGTGCCCAAACGCGGGAAGAGGTGGAGGCGCATCATACGCAGCCGGCGGCAGAGGAAGAGCCAGGCCAGTGCACTCTCTCGGCTCCGTCCGGTGAAGGTTGCGAGGGGCTCAGACCTCGCCGCGTGGAGTCCATACATTGCTGAAGCGTCAAAGCTCTACCAGATTCCAGTGCCGCTCATTCGAGCTGTGATGCGAGTGGAGAGCGGATATAACCCAAACGTCGTCTCCCGAACGGGCGCGATGGGACTGATGCAGCTCATGCCTGCCACTGCAGCGAGAATGGGTGTGCGGAACCCTTTCCACCCGCGTGAGAATGTGCTGGGAGGTGTTCGTTACCTGCGGATCCTCGCTAACATGTTCGGAGGTGATCTAGCTCTCACACTTGCTGGCTATAACGCCGGTGAGCACGCTGTAGTCAAGTACGGTGGCATTCCACCTTACGACGAAACGCAGCGGTACGTGCGTCGTGTGCTGCGTAACTTCTACCAGTTCAAAGGTGAAGTTGCCGTCGCGAGCAACGACAGATAACCACCAGACCGAGCGGGTTCATGCGCAGCAACGCTTTAGCCTGTGGGATCAGAAAGAGCCTCGAAAACCGCATGTTTGGAGGCCTGAACGTTTACCCGGGCCGTGGTCCTGCAGCAACGGAATGCTGAAGCTATTCCTCAGGCGGAAGCTCGTGAACGGTGACTTTATCCTTTGTCATGTCGACGACATCAAACCAGTGCGTGATCACCGAAGCCTGATAACTCTCGCCCTCGACGTTCTCAGGTAGAACAAAGTCTAATGTTAGGTCCGTGTATGTACCCGGAGCTGGGAAATCGCTGACCTTCAACCACCGTTCGGCAAGAATGTAGTTGTCCGACGGTGTGTGAGCCACTGCCTCGATCTTTGCAATGTGTCCCGTAGAGCTGGAGCTGACGTCGAGCTTGATTCTAAAGATAGCGCGCCTCCGGCCATGCCCCCACGCGGTTGTATAGGGTCCGAAGGTGAGCGCCCCGTAGTCATGATCATCTACCCGAGCCTGCCTTCCGCCCTCAACATTCTCACCTGTGTGACTTCGAAAGAAATCTCCGTCCTCACGAATTTCTTCAGCCTGGTACACCCAGACCTCGGCGCCAAACCCATCAATGTTGATGCAGTTTTCCCTGGGCTTAAGAGTGCAGTGGGCCTGGCACGTGCCGCTTTCCAGAAGCTCATTGGTGGTGCAAGGATCCCTGTCATCGCAGCCAGTTGGACAGGCTCCTTCGCCGGTGGCAATCGCGGTGTCGCAATGCTCGGTCGGTGCCTCCAACACGCCATTGCCACACGCGCTCGGTGAGGAAGCACCTGACGTCTGCTCACCCGCTCCGCTGCCCCCACCGGACATCTGCTGGTCAGGGGTCTCTCCATCAGGTTCCGCGGTGTCGAGGGTGGTGCCGGCGTTAGCGCAAGCTGCGCAAGCAACTACAAGACCGAAATGTAAGAGACGCAGTGAACACTCCTCCCGTAACCGTAGTGTAGCATGAATGCTCGCCAGGACCAGTGCCAGTAGGGTCGGCGTCCTCACGGGTGCAGATGCCTGTGGTTCTGCGTTCACCCCTCCGTCGACCGATCGCGATCAGCCAGCTCTGCAGGTGCTATGTGAGGTATAGGAGCATCAGCGCACGGCTTAGCGCCAGCGAAACCTAAAGGTGCGCTGCGACTCTCCGAAGTCGCAGAAGCGAAAACAAAGAGCTTTGGTGGACGTCGGGATGGCAGAAGCGAAGCCAAACATCGCGCCGCTGTGCTCCTGTGCTCCTGTGCTCCTGCGATGTTGAAGAACTCCACGGGATCTGGGTCGGGTCAAAGGACGTCTGTTGCATGAGCAGCATTGGGACGCCGCAGGCGCTCAGAGCGCGCTGGGCGGTTCTAATTTGAAAAAGGAGGGGCGGCACAGGCGATTAAGGGAAACGATAACAAGCGGATATTGTTACACAACCTAGCCAACAGTTGGCTACAAGTCTCATTGGAACGCGACTTGCGGAGCTGGCCGGTATGCAAACCGTACTTTTCATTGACCGCCTGGTTCTACTGACCGAACTGGGTTTGCTTCGCGACCTGGTGACCGATGAGTCAGAGGACTCGTGGCAAGAACTGCAGCAGGGGGTTGCTGCCACGCAGCAAGTGTCGAATCTGCTGAAAACTCCATACGACGGGAGACCTACACCGTCCGAGCGTTAGATGACCTCTTCCCCAAAGTGTAGGGCATGGAGACGCGCGAATAATCCTCCTTGGGCCAGAAGCGATGCATAGTCCCCGTGTTCGACGATGCGACCGTGTTGCATCACAATCACCCTGTCTGCTGAGCGGATGGTGCTTAGACGATGGGCGATGATTAGCGCTGCTCTGCCTTCGAGTAGGGTCATCAAGGACTTCTGAAGCTGCGCTTCGGTGTGACTGTCGACGTTGGCAGTTGCCTCGTCTAAAACAACACACGGGGCGTCACGGTATAACGCCCTGGCAAAGCCGATCACTTGTTGCTCTCCAAGCGAAAAGTTCAGACCCTGCTCGTCGACCCGCGTTCGTAACCCATGCTTTCTGCGCGCAAACATTTCCAGGGAGTCCATCGCATCAAGGAGCTCCTCAACGCGCTCCTCGTCCACGTCAGAAGAGAGGGCAATGTTTTCGGCCACGGTGGACGGGAAGAGAAACGCTGCTTGAGGCACAGTGGCAAATTGCCGCCGGAGCGTGTGCCGGGGTAGCGATCTTGCGTCGTGACCTTGAACCCGCACAACTCCGGCCTGGGGGTCGTAAAAGCGCAGAAGCAACGAGATGAGACTACTCTTTCCTGCTCCGGTGGGACCTACAACGGCAATCTTTTCAGTTCGGCCTGCGTCAAACGTAATGTCGCGCAGGACTGGCTGGTCGGCGTTGTAGCCAAAGGTCACGGCATGGAAGCCGAAGGCGGGCGTGCTTTCGACATCCAGACGGGCTGGTCCTTCATCGGCAGACGTCAGCTGCACGCGCGGAGCGTCGGGCGCTTGCTCTGCTAGCAGCGCAAAAACCCGTTCTGCGCCTGTCAGCGCGCTTTGAAGAAGCGTGTAGCGTTGGGCGAGCATCCCGATAGGCTCAAAAAACTGAATGAGGTAAGCGTTGAAGGCGACGATCGTGCCGAAGCTCACGTCGAAGATGCCGAGGGAAGAGATGACCAAGGCGAGACACACCGCGGACACCAACTCAACGGCGGCGTCCTGCACGGACTCGTACTTTATCGAGCTTAGCGTGGCGGCTTGGTAGGAGCGATTGATGGTATCGAACTCCCTAGCGGCCGCAGCCTCTTGTCGAAAAGCTTGAATGACTGCAACACCGGCAACTTGTTCAGCCATGGTAGCGTTGAGCTTGGCGGTGCTGCTTCGAATGTGATGGAAGGCGGGCCGAAGATGCCCCCGCGCCCAGCGCACAAGCAACAACACCGGAGGCAAGGCCAGGAAAGTGATGAGTGAGAGCCGCCAGTCGAGCACCAGCATCAGCACCACAATGCCGACGAGGCGGAGCAGATCGCTCAGCGCGTTGAGTGCGCCGGAGGCAAAGAGCTCGTTGATCGCGTCCACATCGCTGGTCGTGCGGGTGACCAGCCGGCCGAGTGGCTGTAGGTCGAAGAACGAGACGCGCAATTCTTGCAGCTTCTCGAAGACGCGCCGTCGCAGGTCAGTCATGGCGCGAGCGCCGGCAATTTGCGACGCGTACACCTGAGCAAAAACAAGAGCCTGCTCGGTTGCCACAAGCACAGCAAGAAGCAGCCCAAAGTGACCGATAACAGCGGTGTCACCACGCCGCACACCACGATCTATAAGCGCTCGGAAGAGCAATGGTCGACACAGAGCTGCAGCTGCAGTCAGTAGAGAGGCAACCGCAAAGGTGACGATGTAGCGTCGGTGAGGCCGGATGAACTGAATAAGCTTTCCGATCAGGCTCGCATCCGCCTGCTGCTTATCCTTTTGTGGAAGTCGCCCGTCTCGTGTGTGTGTGCGTTCCATCTTCTCAAGTCCCACGAAGCGGCGGATCGTACTCTGCGCGCTGCCGTGTCGTGCGCTCGGTCGCCGGCGGCCCTAAACTAGCGCGCCCCGCTCCAACGCGCTGCTTCAACCTTGCCAGCCGAGGAAGGAAAGCCTCTGCAGCCGAGGCAGGGTAGGCGGACCCGACGAAGAACGAGGCACAGGCGCGGAAGATGTTGCCACTAAGGGATTTCAGGCAGGTTGAGCGGCCTGAACGTGGAATCAGATTCGCGGAACCTCTAACCGGTGGTGCTCATCGATTGGAGCATGGGCTGGCTCTGCGGGTGTCGGTTCAACAGATACACCACGTAACATTAAACGCGTAATAGTAAAAAGGGTCGATACGCACTTAGCGAGTGTATCAGCTTGGCGTGCCGGCAGAACGAAAGGCAGCCGGTAGCCGGCTTCAAGGCACAGGCTATCTCCGTCTCATGCGCTCACGCAAGTGGATGAGTCTGCGCGATTTTTGCGTGACACCCTCCCCAAGGACTAACAATGATCGGGTGGAAGCAAGTTTGCTCTCAGGAGTTCGGCCGATACCCGCCGTCGCGGCTTCGCGCAGCAGTCAGTTGCGCAGGATCTCGCGTTCGCTGCTCAACGAGGCGCAGGTTCTATCGGCGGTGACACTGGTCTCGGACACGGAGCTCATCCTTGCTACCTATGGGGCAGCTAAGCTGACCGGGACGAAATCGCTCAACCGGGCTGGCTGTCGATACTGGATGAAGTCTCAAAGGCGGCGGAATGGATTTGACTGAGGTGCAGTTTATACCGGCTGTTCGCGGTTTCAATATAGAACACGTCGCGGTCGGCAAGCCGCAGCACGCGCCGCACCGGCGTCGTCACGTACTCGTGAAGGCCATCCGGAAACTCAATGACGACGACAGCTCCCTTGCGCGGTGCAGCAAGAAGCTTACCTGTCACGACGCCCTCGGGCGTACCACCTATTTTGCACAAGCGGGCTTGCACAAAACTACTCTAACACGATTCCTGGTAAGGACCAACAGACGCAGCTTGAGCGGGTGCAAGTTGTGCAGGTTCTGGAGGTGGGTTGGATGCGGATGCCACACATCTGCACCCAGCCCACCTGCCGGTGTACTTGCAGGCTCAGAACCGTTAAGTCATTAAACCCGCTCAGGCTGTGAGCAGGAGGGAGCACGTTCCGGTTGATGCGCCAGGAGGTCATAGGCATACCCGTGGGGGAGGGACCACCGGATGCCCGATTCAGTCCACCACCGCAGGGCGCCGAGCGGCCCGGATTCGCACGATCCGGTGTCTCGCGTGGCGAGATCCGAGCTGGTGAAGCTACAAGAAGGCGGTTGCACATGTTGAGCGTCCCACGTGACGGTGAGGGGTTCTGGAATGTCTCCAACCAGGATGTCCTCAGAAGGGATGCGGTTGATGTCGGTGTCGCTGACCTCTTGACTGCTGGCTCAGGAACCCACCCTGGTAGGCCCGGTCAACTCTCAACGAATCCTCCTAGGTCTCTTCGAGCGAAACGCTTGCGGTCCCGTAAGACTGCATCATATGCGTGGCACGCAAAGGCTTCTGGCGTGAAGGAAAGCTGCCGCGCGGCTCTAGGTAGGCAGCGTGAGGCTCTAAGGGGACAACGTCGAATCGCTGACCCTGAGTTTCTTGTTGGTGTAGGTTGTTGCTGATGGCGGATCGATGTTCCGAGTAACCTTCCGCGGAGTGCGGGGCAGCGTCGCGGTGCCGGGGCCTTCAACTCTTGGCGTCGGCGGCAACACCTCCTGCGTCGAGGTGCGCTGTGGGGACAACCTGGTCGTGTTGGATGGAGGCACTGGTCTGCGCTCGCTCGGCGCATCGCTAGGCGCTGACGTGCCGGTTTACGCTCATCTGTTTTTCAGTCACGTGCATTGGGACCATGTGCAGGGCTTTCCTTTCTTTGAACCCGCCTTCAACTCCGAATCCGAGCTGCATCTGTATGGACCGGCAACGTTACGGGAAACCTTGGCGCGTCAGATGGCGCCACCGAACTTCCCCCTCGCGCTTGAAGATCTGCCGTGTCAGCTCCTTTTTCACGAACTCTCCGACTTCAGCGAGACCACGCTCGACTCGGATGTGACTGTTCGCGCCGTATCCGGTGATCACCCCGGCGGGGTGTTGATGTTCGGCGTGCAGAGTGGCTCAGAGTCGGTTGTCTACGCGACAGATGTTGAGCATGGGGGTGCAGGCGACGAGCGGCTCACTGAGCTTGCTCGTGGAGCCCAACTGTTGATCTACGATTCGATGTATCTTCCCGAAGAGTACAGCGGCGAGAAAGGGCAATCCCGACGAGGGTGGGGGCACTCCACCTATGCCGCCGCGTGTGCGTTGGCAAAACGGAGTGGGGTGAAACGCTTAGCGTTATTCCACCATGATCCTCAGCGCGAGGATCATCAGGTTGAGGAGATTGAGAGCCGCTCGAAGTCGCTTTTCACGGAAAGCTTCGCCGCTCGCGAAGGGCAAGAGGTCAATCTTGATTAGCGGCGTACGGTGCTCCGCCTGGCTGTGCCGAGTTGGGGTTCTATGCTGTCTGACGGTTGGTTACCTTTCCTGCGGCAGTGCTCCGTGTCCCCGCCGTCCCTACGCGAGCTCGGCGCGCCTGCAGAGGGACTTCCGCTCAGAGAGGCAGAAGGTGCGGACTCTGACTGGGCAAGCCCGCGTTGAGCAACGCGGTCGAGGGGGACGGGTCAAGGCCACGGTCCTCCTGTGGGCTGCGCGACAAGAGCAGCTGCGGCTTGATGCGATGACGCAGTTTGGTCCGGCGCTTACGCTCACGTTCGACGGAAACGAGCTGTTGGTTAGCGATCTACGGAAGAAGGAGTTTCTACGTGGGCGCTCGTGCTTCGACCAGCTCGGGAGACGTTTCGGTGTGCCGCTGCCGCCGCGTGCGGTTGTAAGCAGCTTGTTCGGCAGCGTTCCTTTCCGCATCGCACGTGGAGAGCTCAAGGCGTGCACCACGAGTAGCTACGAGGTGAAGCAAGAGCAAGATGGTGGCAGTGTCACGATGCGTTGGAATGTGCGTGAGCAGGACGTGAACGCTCCGCCCTCCGACCAGCAACTTTATCTGCAAAAGGTGATTGTTCGAAGCAGCCGTGGCAAACTGGTGCGCGAGCTGACCTACGACGATTACCGCTCCGTGTGGCTTCCTTCAGCCGGTGGTGCCCCA
Organism: Polyangiales bacterium; assembly: GCA_965214225.1. Classification (GTDB taxonomy): domain Bacteria; phylum Myxococcota_A; class Polyangia; order Polyangiales; family CBDCBC01; genus CBDCBC01. The sequence goes on from OZ243942.1 coordinate 2,566,371, forward strand.
CAGGCTGTGCCTATGCCCTTCCAAATAAGGTACCGGGCTCCGTCTGAAAAAGTTGACACGTGGCTGCGATTCAAGGACATGACACTCAATGCTGAGCCACCTCAGGATGCCTTCCGTCAGACGCCTCGCCCTGGTCTGCATGAGCGTAAGCTCACGTGCCAATCATCGTAGTGGGAGCGCGCAGGAGGCGACGCAGGTCATCGGGTGCGAAATGATTTTGAGATTCATGCGAGCGCGATTTCTGAGGCCCCGTCATCCGCTGGCTTACCGCCTCGTAGGGGCCTCGTCTCGTAGATGGGCCGGGATCGCAGGAGACGCAGTCGACGAGAACTCCGGCGCCTCAGCCCTACTGCAGTGGCGCTCAGCGGATGACGACCCCTCAAAAATCGTCCCGTATGTACCCTCTTCTCAATCTGATCGTGCGCCCATTTTGTACAGGCAGCAGAGCGTCCCTAGGTGAATGCGATGATGCTTCAGGTGGAAAACCTTGTAACGGCCTTTCAGACCCGGAATGGGCTCATTCGGGCCGTCGACCAGGTTTCTTTTTCCGTGGGCGAATGCGAGAACCTTGGCATCGTCGGAGAGAGCGGGTGTGGCAAGAGCGTCACCGCCCTATCCATCATGCGTCTTGTTACAGCGCCAGGCTTCATTGAAAGCGGTCGCATCGTTTTCGACGGGCAGAATTTGCTGGAGCTTAGGGAGAAAGAGATGTGCGCGCTCCGGGGCTCGCAGATGTCCATGGTCTTTCAGGAGCCGATGAGCTCGCTAAACCCTGTCTACCGTGTTGGCGACCAGATCGGCGAGACGCTGAGGATCCACAAGAAGCTGAGCCGCAGAGAGGCGAGGCAGAGGTCCATCTCCCTGCTACAGCGTGTCGGCGTGCCTGCTCCTGAACGTCGCGCTCTGGCTTACCCGCACGAGCTTTCGGGGGGGATGCGTCAGCGCGTGATGATTGCGATAGCGCTCGCTTGCAAGCCGCGCTTGTTGCTTGCAGATGAACCCACCACAGCGCTTGATGTGACCATCCAAGCACAAATCCTTGACCTCTTGCTCGAGCTCCAGAGTGAGATGAAGATGAGCGTGATCATGATTTCGCATGATCTAGGCGTCGTTGCGCAGTTCGCTAAGCGCGTCTGCGTCATGTATGCGGGGACGGTGGTGGAGCGCTCGGCCACTGACGAGCTTTTTTCGAATCCGCAGCACCCGTACACACGCGGGCTCATCGGCAGCCTTCCGGGCACCTCATCACGGCATGCGCGTTTGCCAACGATCAAAGGCGTGGTGCCATCTCTAAGTAAGCTCCCGCAGGGCTGTCGCTTTCAAGACCGGTGCGATTTGGCTGAAGACATTTGTCGACGTGTTGAGCCTGCACTTGTTGAGGTTAGCGGCGAGCATGCAGTCGCTTGTCACGTGGCGCAGCGTCATCACGGCGTTGAACAGCGTCATCACGGCGTTGAACAGCGTGATCATGACGTTGAACAGCAGGGAGCGGAAGACGCATGACCACGCAGGCGCCTCTTGTACAAGTGGAGCAGCTGAATAAGCGATTCCCAGTGTCGCGCGATTGGCTAGGGCGGCCCAAGGAGGAAGTGCACGCCGTTCGCGGCCTTTCGCTTGATCTGCAGGGAAACGAGACGCTGGGTTTGGTAGGCGAGTCCGGTTGTGGGAAAAGTACGCTGGGGAGGCTCATTCTTCGTCTTCTCCACCCCGACAGTGGCAGGATTGTCTTTGATCAGAAAGACATCACGCATCTTCCGCAAAAGTCACTCAAGTTCCTGCGACGCGAGGCTCAGCTTGTATTTCAGGACCCCTACAGCTCTCTCAACCCGCGGATGACCGTCTTCGCATCGGTGAGCGAGCCGCTGATTGTGCACGACCTTGCCCGCGGCAAAAGCGCTGTGCGTGACCGGGTGGTGGCCCTGCTTGAGCAGGTGGGCATGCAGGCTGAGCATCTAGACCGCTACCCGCACGAGTTTTCCGGCGGGCAGCGGCAACGCATCGGCATCGCGCGTGCGCTTGCGGTGGACCCCCGTCTGATTGTGGCGGACGAAGCGGTGAGCGCGCTTGATGTGTCCATTCAAGCTCAGATTCTGAACCTGCTGATGGACTTGCAGCAGGCTCGGGAAGTCGCCTACCTATTCATCGCTCACGATCTGCGCGTGGTGCAGCACATCAGCCATCGTGTGGCGGTGATGTATTTAGGCGGGGTTGTGGAGCTGTCACCCACAGAGCGCCTCTACGAGATGCCGATGCACCCTTACACACAGGCGCTCTTGCAGGCGATACCTGAGCCTGAACCTGCCAAAGTGCGGCATTCAGTGCCCCTGCTGGGGGACGTGCCGAGTCCCCTTGCGCCGCCTCCGGGGTGCTCTTTCCACCCGCGATGTCCCTTAGCCGAGAAGGGACTGTGCGACCGCGTGGAGCCTGAACTGCGTGAGCTAGAGAGCAACCACTTCGTCGCATGCCACAAGGCAGAAGAGGCATCAGGTAGGTGACCGGTCAGTGAGTCTCCGACCAGGAAGGCTCGCTTCCCGAGGAGGTTGCGCATCAGGCTCCATTCGGTCTCGTGTTCGAGTGGTGCCAGCGTGATTCCCTGGGCCTCGCCGTGCGCCGGCGCTTCGTCCCGCCGGGCTTCGTCACCGCCCTCGTTCATGTTTACTTCGATGCAGCTGGCGCTGGGCGAATCAAGCCTTCTGCAGGGCATGGCCCCTGAGTGGACGTCGTGTCACGAAGAGTTAGCCGCGTGTTGCCGATGCTGTGTTGCCGATGCTAGGAACTGTCGCCCGTCTATTCAAGTATTTCCTCCTGACTACGGGTTATCGCATACTAGGTTTGCGGCGCAGTGACGGCGGCATGGAAGCCGATGGCCTTCGCCCGTTGAGGATACGTAGATGGTTTCATTGGAGACTTCAGAACGAACGCGCCTCCTTCAGCGCTACGGCAAGGAGCTGGAGGTCAACTCTGTGATCTACTCCGAAGGAGATGGGGCCACCCACAGTTACCTCCTGCAAGAGGGGCGTGTGCGCTTGGTGCGGCGCGTGCGCCGGGCAGACCGCAGCATCACGGTCCTCAAGCCCGGCGATTTCTTTGGTGAAGAAGCTCTGGTGGAGCCAGCTGTACGACGGAACACTGCAGTTGCTCTCTCTCCGGTGAGCTTACTCAGTCTCCCGCAGCAGGTGTTGGGCGAGCTTCTCACGGGCAACCCACCTGTGGCGCAACACGTGCTCGCTCAGCTTGTGCGGAGGTTGAGCCAAGCCGAAGAGCAACTCGAGAACGTCATGTTGCGCGACACGCCTTCGCGCGTGGTCAATGCGATCCTTAAGTTGTGTGCCGGTTGCGAGCAAAATAAGTTAGGGCATGTCATCTCGATCTCGCCACTCGAGCTGGCAAGTCGCGTTGGTTTGGACGTGGATGTTATTAAAGACGCGGTAAGGCAACTGAAAGAAGGTGGATACCTCAAGATTGTCGGCGAGCAGTTGGTGGTGCCTGATCAACGTCCGCTTATGCAGCTTTACCAGTTGTTGGGCGTGAAAGAAGAAGTTCGAGGGTCGGCGATCTAGCGTCGTGGCCGGCCCGAGCGCAGTGGCTAATCTGAGCGCAGTGGCTGGACTGAGCGCAGTGGCTGGCCCGCGGGCAGATGCATCGTCGCTCACTCAGCGGGACCCACCACCCTTTGGGCGGTCCCCCCAATACGTTCGCTCACGATGCATCTTCCCGCGGGCCTGTCGTGGAAGCCGGTAACAAGCGGGGGGAGAGTGGCGTAGTCGACTTCGCCGGGAGGCTCAGGCTCATTTCCACAAGAGGATCCCGAACACGTTCGTGATGGTCGGGGGAGTTTGGGTGAATGCCCGGGATTGACTTCCGCGGTAGATGGTTTGGGTGGCACAGCGTCTGGGTGGCACAGCGTCTGGGTGGCTGGCCCGCGGGAAGATGCATCGTCGCTCACTCAGCGGGACCCACCGCCCTTTGGGCGGTCCCCCCAATACGTTTGCTCACGATGCATCTTCCCGCAGGCCTGTCGTGGAAGCCGGCAACAAGCGGGGGGAGAGTGGCGTAGTCGACTTCGCCGGGAGGCTCAGGCTCATTTCCACAAGAGGATCCCACTGCTTTGCAACGACGTATGGATGCAATAACCTCGTCGTCCCTGCTACCTGAACCCGTTCGTGATGGTCGGGGGAGCTTGGGTGAATGCCGCGGGATTGACTCCCGCGGCAGAGGGTCTGGGTGCCAGACCCTCAGTAAAAGTCGCAGCGGTCCCCCCAATACGTTTGCTCACGATGCATCTTCCCGCGGGCCTGTCGTGGAAGCCGGTAACAAGCGGGGGGAGTGTGGCGTAGTCGACTTCGCCAGGGAGGCTCAGGCTCATGTCCACGTGAGCATCCCACTGACTTGCAACGACGTGTAGATGCAACCACTTCGTCATTCCTGCTACCTGAACACGTTCGTGATGGTCGGGGGAGCTTGGGTGAATGCCGCGGGATTGACTTCCGCCGCAGAGGGTTTGGGTGCCAAACCCTCAGTAAAAGTCGCAGCGGTCCCCCCAAAACGTTCGCTCACGATGCATCTTCCCGCGGGCCCGTCGTGGATGCCGGCACGACGGCATGGTTTGTAAAGCGATCTTTACAAGCCAAGGCATGCATCATGATCAGGGGGTGCTTTGTAAAGCGATCTTTACAAACCTATTTTAAAAAGCATGGCGAACCACTTGACCCGGCGGCGTGGGGTTAGTTCGTACCGGCGCCCGCGCTTGATTGGCGCCTGCGCTTTCGTGTGTCGACCAGCGGTCCGTTGAATGCTGCCCTACGGGTTGACGAAGAAAAGGCGCTGCGTAACCTTGCGACCATGCGTGCACCCCATCGCCTTCTGCTTCTTTCTGTTTTGGCCGCTTGCGGCTCCGGTCCGCAGGCTGATCAGGTTGAGCGTTCTCAGAAGGAGTTTGAGCTCGCCGTGGGGTTATGGCAGGAGCAGAATGCTCCAGGAGCGTATCAGCACCTCTACCGCGCTATCGAACTCGATCCTGACAATAGCGACGCGCATCTACTCCTCGGGAATCTTTTTCTCCTAAGGCGCGACTTCAAACAGGCGGAGAAGCACCTAACGGAAGCGCTGCGCATACGTGAGCGCTTCCCAGAGGCTCGCAACAGCTTGGGCGTGTTGTACATCCACCGTAAAAACTTTCCAAAGGCGATCGCGCACCTCAAGATCGCCACGCAGGACCTGCTCAACCGCGAGCCCCACCTGGCATGGGGCAATCTGGGCTGGGCGTATACAGAGCAGGGAAACCATGTTCAAGCTCTGCAGGCGCTAAACCGAGCGGTGCAGCTTCAACCGCGCTTTTGCGTAGGCCACTTCAGGATGGGTCAAAACTACTTCTCGATGAAGCGCTACGGGCAAGCGGAGGAGGCGCTAACGGCTGCGCTTGAAGTGGAAGATCCGAGCTGCCAAAGCATGCAAGGGGCATGGCAACTGCGTGGCTTGGTGCGGGTAAAAAGAGGCCGTCCGGAGCAGGCGGTCGACGACTTTGAGCGATGCGTTGAGATCAGCGGCGAGAGCGAGACAGGTCGCAGCTGCCGATCATTTTTAGAAACTGCGAGTTGAGGGTATTATGTCCACGGAGGTGGTTTACTCTGGATCCTACGTTTTGCTCTGGATCGTACGAGATGTTTGTGTTAACTGTGCCACTCCAGTATGAGTCAAGCACAAGCCAGCACCGTAGGCGGGGTTCTCCGTGAGGAGAGGTGCAAGCGACGGGTTTCCTTGGAAGAGGTTGCCCGTACCACCAAGATTCCGCTGACCGCCCTCAATCGTATCGAATGCAACCAGTTCGAAAAGCTTCCTGGGGAGGTTTTCGTTCGCGGGTTCGTTCGGTCGTATGCCGCATTCCTCGGACTTGAGCCGCTGCGCATCCTTTCAAAGCTCTCCAAGAGCAGCAGCAAGCGGTCGCCCGCTGCCAAGGACTCGCCAGCAAGCGGCGCTTCACCTGAGGCGCGGAAGGGCAGCCTACCCAAGAAGAGCTTAGGAGTTCGGCGCTCATCCAAGTCCAGTCCCCGCCATGTCGGTGAAGAGCACGATGCGCACTGCGCGTTGCCTTCACTCGCGATCTATAGAGCGCAGTCTGCCGGGCGGGCTGGATTTTCTTTGGCATGTTTTCTCTTGTTTCTGCTGATGGCAGCGTCTCTCTCCATCGTGCTTGCACCCCGAGGAGCTGACGCAAAAGTGGAGGTCTCCCGCTGGGTCCCCTCGCCGAAGCCGTCTCTAGATTATCCAAAACTGGCTCATCACGAACTGGCCGGTCGAGCATCACCAGCCGACGCAGATGTGCAGTTCACCCATCGCCCCACGTCGGGGCGCGTTTTTGCCAAGATGGCCTGCTAAATCACGCGCTCCTGCTCCAGCCGATCATCGTGCGTTTGTTGCAGGGTGCAAAATCGTTTTGAGAATCTTGCTTGCGCGATTTCCGAGGCCCCGTCATCCGCTGGCTTACCACTTCGCAGCGCCTTTTTTTTGTAGATAGTTTTCGTAGATAGGCTACGTGCCTCGGCCCTACTGCTCCCTGCTGTATGGTCGCTCAGCGGATGACGACCCTCAAAACCGTCTCGTATGTATCCTCTTCTCAATCTGATCGTGCACCCGGGGAATACCGAGTTCTGCGTTTGGTAAGGTGGCTTAGACGGAGCCGCCGACTTCCGCTGGCCGATGGTTGATCAAGTAGAAACAGAGGGGCTTGTCATTCGGCAGGTCGACTACGGCGACTTCGATCGCATTGTGACCCTCGCGACGCGCAGGCTTGGCGTGGTGCCGGCGTTCGCCCGCGGCATTCGACGACCCAAGAGCCGTCTCGTTGCGAGCGGCTTTGGCGTGCTCTTGCAGTTGAGACTGCAGCCGCGGCGCGGTGAAGTCTGGTCTCTGAAGGAGGCGTTGGTTGCGGAAGTGTTTCCGCGCGTTCTCAAGGATCTGTCGGCTATGGGCATTGCAGGTGCGTGGCTTGAGATGGTGCGAGAGGGTGCTGGAGCCATGGACCCGGACCCGGCGCTCTTTGAAGAACTCGTCCAGCTGATGCGTTACCTCGCCAAGTCAGAGACTGCCGCCGACCGGATGTTGCTCTGGGCTGGAGCGCTGCGCCTCCTCACGCCTCTTGGCTTTGCTCCAGAGCTTGCCCGATGCGGAGGATGTCAGCGCGTGCCTGAGCCTAACCAGTCTTCACTTTTTGACCCCTCCAAGGGCACGCTGGTGTGCCGAGGTTGCGGAGGTGGTCCGCTCACCCTGTCGGGCCGGACACGGATGCTCATGCAACACGCTGCCTCAGGTGAGATAAAGGTGAACTGGCCCTCGGCGTCGGTAGAGGAAGCATCGCGCGCGTTGCGTGCCTTGATCGAGTACCGAATCGAGCGCAGACTCTCCGGGTTCCGTCTATTCGAAAGCCTGCATGCCAAATCCTAAAACTGTAGAGCCCGTTGAGATTCGCTTTTCTTCTAAGGCTGAGCCTTTGGCGGTGTCTTGGAGCGATGGGCAAGTGAGCCAATACCCGCTCGATCAGTTACGTGGCTTCTGCCCGTGCGCCACCTGTCAAGGGCATCAGGGACCGATCGAGTTTGTCGAGGGCGGCAATACAGAGCTGGTAGACGTGGCTGAAGTTGGCAACTACGCAGTGCGCTTGCAGTGGGCAGATGGCCACAACACAGGTATCTACAGTTTTAGCTATCTGCGCGAGTTGGCAGGGGCGAACCGGCAGCAGCGCTTTTCGCGGGACTAGCGCTTTTCGCGGGACCAGCGTTTTTCGCGGGACTAGCGTGGAGCAGCGTGCGGGGCAGCAGCACTTGTAAGGGAGCAGCACTTGGTAAGGGAGCAGGGCGTGGTCGGGAGCAGGGCAACCAAGCAGCGGACCGCTGTAAAGGTGTGTGGCGTGCGCCGGGTGGAGGATGCCATTGCCTGCAGGGAGCTCGGCGTCGATGCGATTGGCATTAACTTTTGGGAGGGGTCGTCGCGGTATTGCGCGATTGACGACGCCCGCCGGATTGTGTGCGCAGCCAAAGGGTTGATGACCGTGGGTGTTTTTGTGAATGCGTCTGTTGATAAGATCGGCTTGATCAAAGAGGATGTCGGGCTCGACTGCGTGCAGCTCCACGGCGACGAAACGCCCGAAGAGCTGAGCGTGCTGCTGCCTCACGCCTACAAAGCCCTGGCACACACCGCTGATCTTCCCGACCGCGCAGCCATGTTTGGCGGGGATTACCTGCTCATCGACAGCCATGTGCCGGGGGTGCGAGGCGGGAGTGGGATTAGCTGGAACTGGGGCAAGGTGGCGCCACTTGCTTCGGAGCGGAAAATCATCTTAGCGGGCGGCCTTTCTGTCGACAACGTAGCGGCAGCTGTCTCTGCTGTACAGCCCTTCGCTGTGGATGTGGCCAGCGGAGTTGAGGTCGAACCAGGGGTCAAAGACCACAAAGGGATCGAGCTCTTAGTGCAGCAGGTGCGTTCCGCTTCACGTTGGCGTGGGGATGTGTCTGCGAAGGGCTGACGTTGTTGGAAGCGACATCCTGAGCTAAGATTGGCGCAATGTCGCAGTCTAACAACGGTCGGTATGGTCCCTACGGCGGTCGGTACGTGGCCGAAACGCTTGTACCGGCGCTAGAGGAACTGGAGCGCGCATGGGCTGCAGCGTTGGTCGACCCCGCCTTTGAGGAGCAAAACGAGAGGCTCCTCAAGACGTATGTCGGCAGACCCACGCCGCTCTATCACGCGGTGCGCCTATCGGATGAGGTGGGGGTCGAGGTTTGGCTGAAGCGTGAGGACTTGTGTCACACCGGTGCGCATAAGATCAATAACACCATCGGGCAGGTGCTTCTCGCGCAACGCATGAAAAAGCAACGCGTGATTGCCGAAACTGGAGCGGGTCAACACGGCGTGGCAACGGCAACGGCATGCGCGTTGCTCGGCTTGGAGTGCGAAGTGTTTATGGGCGCAGAAGACGTGCGCCGTCAGGCGCCGAATGTCCTGCGCATGCAGCTACTTGGTGCTTCCGTGCGTGTGGTGGAGAGCGGTTCGCGGACTCTCAAGGATGCAATGAACGAGGCTTTGCGCGACTGGGTAACGCATGTGGACACGACGCACTACTGCGTAGGCTCGGTTGCTGGTCCGCATCCCTATCCGGCACTGGTACGAGAGTTTCAATCCGTGGTCGGTATTGAAGCAAAGAAGCAGCTGGCGCGTGCCCGGGGCAAACTTCCTACGCACGTGGTGGCCTGCGTGGGAGGAGGCTCCAATGCCATCGGAATCTTCGCGCCATTTATTGAGGAGGCCTCGGTTGCGCTGGTGGGCGTCGAAGCTGGCGGAGAGGGTATCGGTAAGGGGCGGCATGCAGCTTCCATCTCCGAGGGCAGGCCCGGCGTGTTGCATGGTTCCCGCAGCTACGTTCTTCAAACGCCCGACGGTCAGATTGAGGAGGCCCACTCGGTGAGCGCCGGCCTGGACTATCCAGGCGTAGGCCCAGAGCATGCGTGGTTGCATGAATCAGGACGCGCGCGTTACACCTCGGTCGACGACCGAGAGGCGCTGCAAGCCTTCGGCTTGCTTGCAAAGACTGAGGGCGTCCTCTCGGCTCTCGAGACGGCGCACGCCATTGGATATCTTAAAAAGCCTCTCGCTCCGTGGAAAGACGGCGACCTGGTGCTGGTCAACTTGTCGGGAAGGGGCGACAAAGACTTGCAGACGGTGCACGAACATCAGCAGTCCGAATCGGGGGTGCGTCGGTTCGGAGGAACGCTTTGAATGAGGGCCAGGGCGGCGTACAGCGCGTCGAGCAGGCGTTCGAGCAAGCGCACGCGCAAGGACGGGCCGCTCTAGTTATCTACCTCTGTGCCGGAGACCCATCCCCTGATGCGACCCCTGCATTGATCGCGGCGGCCTCAAGGGGCGGGGCGGATGTGATTGAGCTCGGCGTCCCTTTTAGCGACCCCACGGCTGACGGAGCCACTCTGCAGCGGGCAAGTGAGCGCGCCTTGCAAGCAGGAACCACCCTTGGATCCGTGCTGTCTTCGGTTGCAAAGGCTCGGGAAACTGTTGACACGCCCATCATCTTGTTTGGCTATTACAATCCAATCCTTGCCTATGGAGAGAAGCGCTTGGTGACTGAGGCTGGTCGGAGTGGCATTGACGGAATGCTCACTGTCGACCTGCCGCCCGAAGAATCGCAGCCGCTCCGCTCGGCATTGTCTGAAGCATCGATGGCGTACGTGCCTCTTGTGGCGCCCACCACGCACGACGCTCGGGTGAGACAGCTGGTAGAACACGCGAGCGGGTTCGTTTACTACGTTTCCCTAACGGGAGTGACTGGCTCGAAGGATCTGGATATAGAAGAGACGCGCGCTCGGCTGCGGTGGCTTAAAGGGTGCACGTCTGTCAATCGCGTGGTGGGTTTCGGCATCAAATCGCCTAGCGACGTTGCGGCATTTGCCAAGGAAGCTGAAGGCGTTGTGGTGGGAAGCGCCGTGGTGCAACGTATAGCGGAAAATGCCTCCGATCCAGCTCCGGAAGTGGAGCGGTTTATTGCGTCGCTCCGTGCGGCTACGCAGCGCTGATATAGAGACTGATGTGTAAAGAGCGGCGCGGGGAGCAGGTTCGCAGCGCGTCATCTTCCATGGGGCAGACAACTTTGATCCATGCTATGTTGCTCGCGCGCGCGTGCTAGAGGTGCGCAACTAGGTAGGGCAGGGTGTAAACGTTCAGGTATCCTAGCATGCGAAAAGCATGGTTTTCTACTGCCCAGAGGGTGCCTGAACGCTTACGGCAGGTAACAGGTCGAGTAGGCGGATCCACTTCAGGCGTAGAGGACGGGGTAGCATGACGGCGATGGCTTTGGAGCAAGCAACGTGAGCTCGAAGAGAACCAAGTTCATTTTTGTGACCGGCGGGGTGGTGAGTTCCATCGGCAAGGGCCTCGCTGCAGCATCAGTCGGAGCGCTTATGGAGGCGCGCGGTCTCACAGTCACGCTGATAAAGCTCGACCCGTATATCAATGTCGACCCGGGCACGATGTCGCCCTTTCAGCACGGAGAGGTTTTTGTAACTGAAGATGGCGCAGAGACCGACTTAGACCTCGGACATTACGAGCGCTTCACGTCAGCGACCATGAGTCGAGCTAACAACTTCACGACGGGTCGCATCTACGACGCAGTCATCTCAAAGGAGCGCCGGGGCGAGTATCTTGGAGCTACCATTCAAGTCATACCTCACATCACCGACGAGATTAAGCGACGGGTTGTGGACGTCGCATCACGAGCTGATGTCGCCATCGTAGAGATTGGCGGAACCGTGGGTGACATCGAGTCGTTGCCTTTTCTTGAGGCCGTGCGTCAACTCCGCACCGAACTTGGTCCGCAGAACTCGGTTTCGCTCCATGTGACGCTCGTGCCGTACATTGCTGCGTCTGGAGAGCTAAAGACAAAGCCGACGCAGCATTCCGTCAAGGAGCTGCTCTCACTTGGGATTCAACCGGAGATCCTCTTGTGCCGCACCGAGCACCCTCTGCCGCGGGAGTTAAAGAAGAAGATTGCGCACTTCACCAACGTGCCGATCGATGCCGTTGTGGCCGCGCAGGATGTGCGCGTCATCTATGAGCTTCCATTGACGCTCCATGCCGAGGGGATCGACGAGGAGATCGTGGAGCGTCTGAACATTTGGTCCCGCACTCCTGAACTCAAGGCTTGGCATCGAACAGTGGATGTGGTGCGGAACCCGCCGAAGGGCACGGTGTCTATTGCCGTGGTTGGAAAGTATGTCCACCTGAAAGATTCCTACAAGTCGCTTCATGAAGCGCTTGTTCACGGCGGCATAGCCAATGGTGTGGCTGTTGAGTTGACATACGTCAACAGCGAGGAACTTGAACCCGCGCAAGTAGACGAGGTCCTTTCGGCTCATCATGCGGTTTTGGTTCCGGGAGGTTTCGGTGACCGTGGAACCGAGGGCAAGGTTGCTGCCGTGCGCTATGCCCGGACGGAGAGGGTGCCGTTTCTTGGAATTTGCCTAGGGCTGCAGATGGCGGTAATCGAGTTCTCGCGGCATGTATGTGGTCTGCCTGAAGCCGCCAGTGCGGAATTCAACTCGGGTTCGAAGCACCCCGTGATCCATTTGCTGCCGAGTCAGTTGGATGTTGTGGAGAAGGGAGCGAGCATGCGGCTCGGAGCCTATCCCTGTCATGTGCGACCCAACTCGCTCGCGCATCGTGTCTACGGCACACTGGAAGTGAGTGAACGGCACCGGCACCGGTACGAGGTCAACTCGGAGTATGCGGAGATGCTGGAGTCTGGTGGGCTGAAATTGTCGGGGATGTCGCCGGATGAGAAGCTAGTTGAGATGGTGGAGCTAGAGGATCATCCTTACTTCCTAGCGTGCCAGTTTCACCCCGAGTTCAAGTCACGTCCTCATGCACCGCACCCAATCTTTAGGCACTTCATTGAGGCCGCGCTTGAGCACCGTGATCGCCCAGTGCACTTTAAGCCCGCCAACACCTTCCCCGCCGACGGCGGTGTGGAGTTGATGCACTAGCCGAACGCGTTGTTTTCACTCTCGGACCCTCGTCCACCTTGGACTTCGCATGCTACGGGAAGTGAGCTGGCAATCCTATGGCTCGACCTCTTCGGCTTCCACGGATGAGATCGCGAATTTCCACTCGAATCTTTCTCAGCTTCGTGACTGTGCTGAGCTTGTTCTCGGGTCTGGCTCTCCTTAGTGGCGTCGAGCACTACCGGCACACACAGACCCTGCAGGTGCTGCGAGATGGGTACCTTCCGGTTGCACAAAGCCTAGGCGAAGCGCGCGCCTTTCAAGGTGTCTTCCGCAGGTTTGTTGATCGTGTTGATCAACGCGCGGTGATGAATGCTTCCTCCAGTCGTTGGCTTCCAGCTGCCCTTGCTCAGCGCAACGCCGGCATTCAGCGCGCGCTTCACGGAGTTGAACGCGCGCGGAGGTTGGTCAAAGAGGCGGAGGAGAGACGGCTTCTGCGGGAACTACGTCAAGTGCTCGTCAAGGTGAGAGAGCGGTACGCAGATAGCGCGCAGCTCTACCGGCGTCTGCGGCGCGCTGATGCGTTGTCGGAGCGCCTCAACTCGCAGCTTCGCGACTCGGAGCGGGGTAGTGAACGGCTCCTAGCGCATGCCTGGAACCGCGTACATGCGCAAATAGCGCAAACAGGCTTGGAAGCTGCAAGGCGCACCCAAGACGTCTTTACGTCGTTCATTGCGGTTGCCACGGTTGCGCTGCTGATGGGTTTGCTGATGGCCTGGAGAGCTCACAACCTCGTGACTCCATTGCCCCAACTCCGGGAACGTGTCGCCGCCATCGCAGAAGGTCGTCCCTCATCTCAGCTGGCGTCTGTTCCACAAAATGAGCTAGGCGAGTTGGCTCAGCAGTTCGAGCATATGGTGGAGGTTCTTGCGAAGCGGGATGAGAGCATTCGGCAAGCCGCGCAGGCTCGGCGCCAGTTGCAACGTATGCAGGCGCAGATTCTCGGAAGTCTCAACGTGGCGGTCAGCATTGTTGATTCGCGAGGCTTGGTGCGGTTGGCGAACGCCGCCGCCGACCCGATCCTGAGCGTGACAAGCAAAGACATTGGCAGAAGGCTAGGGGAGACCGGATGCTTCCTTCGCTTTCCGGCACTGGAGGAACCCGTCGCGGCCATTGCCCGGGGCGCTCCGAGCATGAGGCTATGTGCGGTGAAGAGCTCGGAGGAGCCGCTCATGAGCATCAACGTAACGCTAAACCCATTTGAGGTGGATAACGATGCGCTCGGTGGTGGCTGTGGCGTGTTGCTAATCGTTGAGGACGTGACCGAGGAGCTAGAGACGAAGGCGCGCCTCATCCATTCCGAGCAACTAGCGGCAATGGGACGAATGGCGGCGCACATCACCCATGAGGTGCGTAATCCACTCTCCAGCATTGCGCTCAACGTTGAGCTGATGGAGGAGACGCCGCCGGCATCGGTGGAAGCCAAGGAGCTCCGCGCGGCGGTGCGAAAGGAAGTCGACCGTCTAACGCAGCTTACCGAGGAGTACCTGCGCGTTGCCAGGCTGCCGGAGCCTCAGCTGCGCTCGGAGGACCTCGGCGAGATCGTGCACTCCGTAGGCACCTTTGTGCAGGCAGAGCTGCAAGCGTTCGGCATCGCACTGGATGTGCACGTGGCTACTACGCTTCCGCCCGTGGGGGTGGATGAGCCACAGGTGCGGCAGGCTCTGCTCAATCTCATCCGCAATGCGCGTGAGGTTATGCCCTCAGGAGGACGCATCACCATTGAAGTAGAACCCAGTGAAGCGGGCGTCTGCCTGCGGGTGCGTGACGAGGGGCCTGGCATGGATGAAACAGTGCGCGCAAGAATTTTTGATCTGTTCTTTACGACGAAGGACCGTGGAAGCGGATTAGGATTATCGATTACACGACAGATTCTACACGCTCATGGGGGATGGATTCGTTGCTTGCCTTCGCCGGGCCAGGGTTCCATATTCGAGCTGTGGGTTCCTGAGGCGAAGCCGAACGAGCTGCGCGCCAGGGAGAGGAGCACGATTTCTTGAGGGTTGACGGTCGACAGAACGATGAGCTGCGAGAGGTCTCAATTGAGGCGGATGTCATGCGAGGCCCTGCCGCGTCTGTTATGTACCGATGCGGCGGAACAAGCGTACTGATCGCCGCTTCGGTAAGTGAAGGCGTGCCGCCCTATCTCACAGGTAAGGGGCAGGGCTGGCTCACGGCGGAGTACGAAATGCATCCATGCGCGGGTGGTCCACGGCAGGCGCGTGACCGGGAAAAGCGGCAAATTCCTGGTAGAAGTCGTGAGATCCAGCGGTTGATCGGGCGGTCGTTGCGAAGCGCCCTTGATCTTCGGCGGCTCGGTGAGCGCACGGTTACGATTGACTGCGACGTTCTGGATGCCGATGGAGGCACGCGAACAGCAGCGATAACTGGGGGCTTTGTTGCGCTGGCGCTGGCGCTATCTCGGATGCCCGAGCAGTTGATGCCAGCAGCGATAAGCGCACATGTGACGGCAATCAGTGCGGGAATGGTTGAAGGGAAGGCTCTGCTAGACCTTTGCTACCTCGAAGACAGCAGGGCGGACTTCGACCTCAATGTAGTAGGAACGCCCGCAGGTAAGGTGGTGGAGCTGCAGGGAACTGCAGAGGGGGTGCCGCTCCACTATCCCGATCTTGCAGAGCTCGCTTCCACATGTCTCAATGCACTCGGAACGCTGGCGGAGGCGCAGCGTAGCGCCATAGCCGGCGCAGGCGGTAATCTCAAGCAGCTGGGCTTGGCGTGATAGGGCTTGGTGTGATAGGGGTTCGGCGTGATGGGCATTAGCACCCAGGTTCTAGTCCTCGCCTCTGGCAATGCCGGAAAGATCGCGGAGTTTCGAGAGTTACTGCCTGCTTGGCAGGTCGAGTCACTTGCGGATCATGGGGTCGAACAGGTGGAGGAAGTCGGGGAGACATTTGAGGAGAATGCCCGCGCGAAGGCCCAACACGCGGCGCGGCAGACGGGTAAGCTGGTTTTAGCTGATGACAGTGGTCTAGAGGTGGATGCACTGGGTGGCGAGCCTGGTGTCAGGTCTGCGAGGTTTGCGGGAGTCGGTGCAGCGGACGAGGCACATGTCGCTCTCTTGCTCGAGCGGATGGCGAACGTACCAGCCGAGGAGCGGACAGCGCGCTTTCGCTGTGTCATTGCTCTATGCGGGGTTGAGTTCGATGAGATGGTGCAGGGCACGGTCGAGGGTCGAGTTGCTATAGCCCCCGCGGGAGCTCGAGGCTTTGGTTACGACCCGATTTTCATCCCGACGGGGATGCACCACACCTTCGCTGAGCTACAGGCGGATGAGAAAAATGCGATAAGCCATCGGGCTGAGGCGGTGAAGCAGGTAGTCGGGATCCTCTCGTCGCTCGACTGACAGACCTGGGCTATCGCATCTATCTCGGCGGCAGTGACGAACTGTCCACTTTGTGACGACGCAGTGTGGGAGGCCGTGCAGTGTGGCTGGCTGTGCAGTGTGGCTGGCTGTGCAGTGTGGCTGGCCCCATGCAGATGCATTGCGCAGATGCATCGCCGCTCACTCAGCGGGACCCACCGCTCTGGCGAGCGGTCCCCCCAATACGTTCGCTCGCGATGCATCTGCGCAATGCATCTGCATGAGGTATCTGCGTGGGGCCTGTCGTGGACGCCGGCAACAGGCGGGGGGAGAGTGGCGTAGTGGACTTCGCCGGGAGGCGCAGGCTCATTTCCACAAGAGGATCCCGAACACGTTCGTGATGGACGGGGGAGTTTGGGTGAATGCTGCGGGATTGACTTCCGCAGCAGAGGGTATGGGTGCCAGACCCTCGGTAAGAGACGCATCGCCGCTCACTCAGCGGGACCCACCGCTCTGGCGAGCGGTCCCCCCAATACGTTCGCTCGCGATGCATCTGCGCAATGCATCTGCATGAGGTATCTGCGTGGGGCCTGTCGTGATGCTGACATGCGGGGGAGAGTGGCGTAGTCGACTTCGCCGGGAGGCTCAGGCTCATTTCCACAAGAGGATCCCGAACACGTTCGTGATGGTCGGGGGAGTTTGGGTGAATGCCGCGGGATTGACTTCCGCAGCAGAGGGTATGGGTGCCAGACCCTCGGTAAGAGACGCATCGCCGCTCACTCAGCGGGACCCACCGCTCTGGCGAGCGGTCCCCCCAATACGTTCGCTCGCGATGCATCTGCGCAATGCATCTGCATGAGGTATCTGCGTGGGGCCTGTCGTGATGCTGACATGCGGGGGAGAGTGGCGTAGTCGACTTCGCCGGGAGGCTCAGGCTCATTTCCACAAGAGGATCCCGAACACGTTCGTGATGGTCGGGGGAGTTTGGGTGAATGCCGCGGGATTGACTTCCGCAGCAGAGGGTATGGGTGCCAGACCCCTTATAAAAGATGCATCGGCTCCGTGTATCCGCACGGGGCCTGTCGTACATGCCGACATGCGGGGGGAGAGTGGGGTAGTCGACTTCGCCGGGAGGCTCAGGCTTATTTCAATCCACGGGCTGGGCATCCGCCGATTGCATCTACTTTTAGATGCTATTGGCCTGATTGACAGGCATGCTGTGCGTCTGGCGACTGGAGTTCCGAGCCGCGCCCGGTGTGTCTGGACACGTGGCCGTCAGCGACGTACCGCTAGTACCGCTAGCCGTATTCCCTCAACGGCGCATTCCCTCAACGGCCCAATCCCTCAACGGCCCAATCCCTCAACGGCCCAGTGACCGAGCGTCCCCACGCCGGACATGATGAGCGCTGCTAGCAGCAGGGTACCCATACCTGTGACAGTCAGCTTTCTCGTCATCACATCGGTGATCTTGAGAAGAATAGCGTCGACGACAAATCGGGTGAGGAATGCGAGCAAGAAACCCAGACCAAGAGTGGCGATGCCTAGGATACCGAATAGCAGCCATCCCACGAGGAGGTTAAGCAATCCAAAGATTGCTCCAGCCCATAGGGCGCCTCCTAGTCCTGAGACGCGCATCCCCGGAAGAACAGCCGCTGCTATCCACACCGACGCGGAAAGAATAAGCCAGGTGATCAATGTGTTTGTCATGCGAGGCCCTTACGCGCGAATGCTTCAGAGTCAACCTGCGGATGAAGTGCAGCATGCTTGGACTGAGTAGGTGCTCTCGCCGCCTGGGAAGTATCACCCGCCGCGCGTGCGAGCGTCACCTCTGCCGCACTTGTTCGTTGAGCAACCGCTCTTTGAGAGAAACTTCGAAGGGTCTACTTGCTTCTCCGAAGTAGATGGACTGGTGAGGGAATGGAATCTCGATGCCGGCCTCATCAAAGGCATACTTGATGCGCCTGTTCATCTCACGGCCCACCATCCACTGCTTGCCGGGTTTTGCCTTGACGCGGGATTTGATCACGACCGCTGAGTCGCCGAAAGAGTCGACACCTAAGACATCGAGAGGCTCGATGATCACGGCCTTGTATTCCTCCTCCTCCTGGAGCTTAGCAGCGACGCCACGCAAGACGTCAATAACCTTGTCGGTATCCTCTTTGTAGGCCACTCCCGTTTCGAAGACGTAGTACGAAAAGTCGTGGGTCATATTGGAGAGGGTTTCGATGGTTCCGTTTGGAAATACATGAATGACGCCGTCTAGACTGCGCAGAGTGATAGTGCGGAGGTTGATGCGTTCGACCGCACCACCCGTCCCGTTGACAACAGCTACGTCTCCCACACGAACCTGATTCTCCACGAGCATCATCAACCCTGTGATGACGTCGCGAACGAGGTTCTGCGCCCCGAAACCGACCGCGAGTCCGAGCACTCCGGCGCCCGCGAGAACGGGGCCGATGTCAAAACCGGCTTCCTTGAGGATCATCAGGCCGGCCAGGGTCCAAGCTGTGACAATAAGCGTGGCAAGTAGGATCCCGCTGAGAGTTTCCGCGCGTTTGCGTGTCTCTTCCGAAGCCTGGCCGCTACGGCGGGTCATATGCGTGTTGAGGCGCTCTGTGAACTTCGGCAGGGCTCGCCTCAAGAGTGTCACCACAAACCAGGTCACGACTAGAATCAGAACGATACGGACTGCAGCGCCCACCAGCACGCTAAGCCTGTCCACTGAGAGAAAGTCTCTCACGCCATCCCACGACATCTGTACCTCCACCAGATGGTTATTGCGCTCAAAGCGTCCGCTTCCTGGTGCGAACGCTCCTTCTTATACGCGCCTGTTGTACGCGCTTAGCGCGCGATCTCAAGTCGAAGGCGTGGCTTGAGCTCCACCCATAAACGAGGTCTCTACGGATACGGAGGCCTGGGGCCAGCCCATGCCCAACCGAGAAGCGCTTTTTCCAGACGCACACTCAGATGACACAGTGAGACGTTTTGCTACGCCCTCAGGCAGAATGCTCTCTGCGGGTTGCATGAGGCCTACGATGGCCTCATCGGGATCAACGGACCTATCGCCAAGCGTTTGTCAGCTCCCAGAGCATCTATACCACGCGCCAGTCGCTCCGCTCGAATCATCCAGCCATATGGCACGTCCTATGCATTGCTTACCATGCATTGCTGTGGCGCAATCGCAACGCCGCTGACGCATCCCAGTCCGCCTCCGCGGCGTACTTAGCGTTCCCGCAGTCAACACTCTTGCCGGTAGCTCCTTTGCCGATAGAACTGTGTACTTAGGCGCTTAGCGGTAGAGGTCGGCCATTCCGAACGACACAGGCCGGAAATGATGAGATGAGCTTACGCACGACCACAGCCTCCAGAGACCACGCGCCTGCGAAAGAGGACGTCACGCGTGGACTACGTCATCAGGCCATCGGCCGACGTGAATCAGATAAGGCTCTAGACGAGCTTGTGTCTGCGCTCGAAGGGTCACTCCCTGATAGTGCGAGCTGGAAGCACGCTTTTGATGCTCTTGCCTCGCACCTATCGGGGCAGGTGTCTGAGGTACATGGGACGCTTTTTGAAAAGTGTGACGACAGCGTGCACAGATGTGGCAAGGTCACGGTCTCGCATGGTAGAGTCCCGGGATCTGGTTCGACAGATAGATCCGTCGGCGCTCGAGATGCGGCATAGCCGACACAGATTAAGGTTTTCCCTCACGTCTATCATGCACCTGTTTCACGTTTTACCTTACGACGACCGGCGAGCACGGCTGGGAGCATCATGTTGAGCTTCGGAGGTGTAGCTTGAAAGAAGCCGAGCACCAAAGAGTTGGGGCGACGGGTGGTTCTCCGCGTTCTCATCTAGACCCCGAGCTTCGGCAGCGGGTGTGGATTGCCGCAATAACTCCTCAGGTTGAAGGGGGGAGGTGGCCCAGCAAGGCGGTGGTAGGAGAGGCCGTCAAGGTGCAGGCGGACCTGGTGTGCGACGGTCACGACCTTGTAGGTGGTGCAGTACTATTCCAAGCTCCAGGCGCTGCTACGTGGAGCGAGGTCCCCCTGTCGTCCTTAGTGAATGACCGGTTTGAAGCACGTTTCGTGGTGGATCGTCCTGGCTTCTGGCGGTTCATGGTAGAGGCCTGGGTGAACACTTTTTCCACCTGGAGACGCGGTTTGGAGAAGAAGGTCGCTGCACAGCAGGACGTTAGGGTGGAGCTCATGGAGGGCCAGAACCTTGTTTCGGCGGCCGCCGACAGAGCGGGTGCTGAGGATAAGGAGCGTCTCCTTCAGTTGGCTCAGCGTTTTAGCCAAGGCGCACCTGAAGCGGCCGTACGTGTCGCGCTGAGTGATGACCTTGCTGCGCTCATGGAGCTTTATCCCGACCGGGTCGCTGCACGTCGGCATGAGCCGCCGCTTGAGGTTCGCGTAGACCGCGTCAAAGCACGCTTTTCGGCCTGGTATGAGTTCTTCCCCCGCTCAACGGGAGCGGGAGGACGCCATGGTACCTTCAAAAGCGCCGAAGCCATGCTCGAGTACGTTGCTTCGCTCGGCTTTGACACCGTCTACCTTCCGCCCATTCATCCAATCGGGCTCGCACACCGGAAGGGACGGAACAATACCTTAAAAGCCAACGAGAGCGATCCCGGTAGTCCGTGGGCGATTGGTGCGAAGGAGGGCGGGCACAAATCGGTCCACCCTCAGCTTGGAAGCCTCGAAGATTTTCGAGGCTTCGTGGAAGCGGCGCGCTTGTTGGATCTCGACGTGGCGCTCGATATCGCTTTTCAAGCCTCACCCGATCATCCGTACGTCAAGGAACATCCCGAGTGGTTTACCCAAAGGCCCGACGGAACGATCCAGTATGCGGAGAATCCGCCGAAAAAGTATCAAGACATCTACCCGATCAACTTTGCGAGTGACGGTTGGCAGGCTCTTTGGGAAGAACTACGGAGCGTGTTCGAGTTCTGGATCTCTCACGGTGTCACAGTTTTTCGGGTAGACAATCCGCACACCAAACCGCTCTCGTTTTGGTCGTGGTGCCTCCGCTCCCTCCAGGAGCAACACCCGGAGGTTATCTTCTTGTCGGAAGCCTTCACCAGGCCGAAGCTGATGTACGCTCTGGCCAAGGCTGGTTTCTCGCAGTCTTACACCTACTTTACCTGGCGTGAGTCAAAGGAAGACCTTCAGCGCTACTTGGAAGAATTAACGTCCGACGAGGTGCGGCAGTTCTTTCGACCTAACTTCTGGCCCAACACCCCGGACATTCTTCCCGGGCACTTGCAGCACGGTGGGCGTCCTGCTTTTTGTGCACGCCTGGTGCTCGCAGCCACTCTGAGCAGCAACTATGGCATCTATGGACCCGCCTACGAGCTGATGGACCACGTGCCGCGTCCCAGCGCAGAAGAGTACCTCGACAACGAAAAGTACGAGCTCAGGCACTGGAATCTCGATGCCCCTGACAGCTTGCGAGGCCTATGCAAGCGCTTAAACATGATCCGCCGTGCCCACGTCGCACTTCAGTCGATGGAGGGCTTGTTCTTTCATCAGACGGATAATCCGCACCTGATTTGCTACAGCCGCGTCAGCGAGGAAGCTAAGGACCTTCTGCTAATCGTGGTTAACCTGGACTTCTATCACACGCAATCGGGTTGGCTTGACCTCCAGCTAGACCAGCTTGGACTCGAGGCGCATCAGAGCTACCAGGTGCACGACCTGCTATCTGAGGAGCGGCACACGTGGTATGGTGGCCGCAACTTCGTCATGCTCGACCCCCACGCCATGCCAGCGCACATCCTAAGAATCAATCGGTTCGTACGCCGAGAGAACGACTTCGACTACTGGGCTTAGAGAAACGTCGAGGAGTATCGGTGAAACGTCGAGGAATATCTAAGCTCGTTCGCGAGCCGCACTGGTATAAAGATGCTGTCATCTATGAGCTGCACGTGCGCGCGTTTTGCGACTCCAACGGAGACGGCATTGGAGATTTTGCCGGTCTGGCAAGTAAGATGGATTACCTGGAGGAGCTTGGCGCAACCGCGCTGTGGCTCTTGCCTTTCTACCCTTCACCGCTGAAAGACGACGGATACGACATCTCAGATTACATGAATGTTAATCCGGCGTACGGCTCTCTTGCTGACTTCAAGAAGGTATTGAAAGAAGCGCATCGCCGAGGCATTCGCGTCATCACTGAACTCGTCATCAACCACACATCGAGTGAGCACCCTTGGTTTCAGCGGGCGCGTCACGCCCCTCCCGGAAGCCGCCATCGGAACTTCTATGTGTGGTCCGATACGCCCGAGCGCTACAGCGGCGCGCGCATCATCTTTCAAGATTTTGAAACGTCCAACTGGAGTTGGGATCCGGTAGCGAAGGCCTACTACTGGCATCGCTTCTATTCGCACCAACCTGATCTCAACTTCGAAAATCCGGAGATGCAGAAGGCGCTGCTCAAAGTGCTCGACTTTTGGATGAGCATGGGGGTTGACGGCATGCGGCTGGATGCCGTGCCTTACCTGTTCGAGCGGGACGGAACGAACTGCGAAAACCTCTCCGAGACCCATGCCTATCTCAAGACGCTGCGCAGCTACGTCGACGAGAAGTACGAAGACCGCGTGCTACTGGCCGAAGCGAATCAATGGCCGGAAGATGCGGCAGCTTATTTCGGTTCAGGCGATGAATGCCACATGAACTTCCACTTTCCCTTGATGCCGCGCATGTTCATGGCGCTTCATCTAGAAGATCGATTTCCTATTGCTGACATTTTGGATCAAACGCCGGAGATACCAGACGCATGTCAGTGGGCGCTCTTCCTGCGGAACCACGATGAGCTGACGCTCGAAATGGTGACGGATGAAGACCGAGACTACATGTGGCGCGTCTACGCGGAGGACAGTCAGGCCCGGATAAACCTTGGCATCCGTCGGCGTCTGGCGCCTCTTGTACGCACGCGTCCCAAGATCGAACTGCTAAACGCGCTGTTGTTCTCGCTGCCCGGAACCCCCGTCATCTATTACGGCGACGAGCTTGGCATGGGCGACAACATCTACCTGGGTGATCGAGATGGTGTGCGTACGCCGATGCAGTGGAGTCCCGATAGGAATGCGGGGTTTTCGCGGGCGAACCCGCAGCGCCTTTACCTCCCCATTATCGTGGACCCGGAATACCACTACGAGGCGATCAACGTCGACACGGAGCTCAGCAATCCCTCGTCGCTACTCTGGTGGATCAAGCGTCTCATCTCCTTACGCACCCGCCATAAAGTCTTCGGAAGAGGTACGCTCGAGGTCCTTCATCCAGAGAACAAGAAGGTGCTCGCTTTCGTGCGCGCTTATGAAGGCGAGCGAATCTTAGTCATCGCCAACCTCTCAAGACACCCCCAGCACGTCAACCTCGACCTGGCTGAGTTCGCCGGTTTGGTTCCTGAAGAGCTGTTTGGACGCGTGCCGTTCCCCGCGATCACGCAGAGCCCTTACGCACTGTCGCTGAGTCCGTATGGCTTCTTCTGGTTTGAGCTCGTCGAACCTTCAGCGAGTGCACGCGGATCCAGTGACCTTCCATCGCTAGAGGGTGTCACGCGCCTGAGCGACATTTTGCAGGGCGCGCTCAGAGGCCGCATCGAAAGCTACCTCTCTGGCTACTTGCAACAACAGCGGTGGTTCAGATCGAAAGCGCGGCGCGTGAGAACCATCCAGATCGACGATGAGCTGTCGCTTTCTGAGACCGCTCTTCTGTTGTTCGTGAGGGTTGAGTATTACGAGGGACCGGAAGAAATCTACCTCGTGCCACTCGCTCTCTGTGAGGGTGAGGCAGCTGATCATATTCTAAGAGACTCTTCAACCTCTGTTCTTGCTCGCGTCGAGCGCGGTCCGGAGTCTGGAAGTGTGGTCATATGCGAAGCATCAATCATGGAAGGCTTCGGACAGCTTCTACTCAAGACGTTGATTCAGCGTAAGAGCACGAAGACCAAGCAGGGCAAGCTCCTGAGCACTTCTCGGCTAAAGCTGCAGGAAGAGATTGGGCGACCACGCATAGGTCCAGCAGAGCAGACCAATACCAGCATCATCTACGGGGAGTCTCTTTTCCTAAAGTTGCTTCGCGTCGTTGAAGAAGGCGTCAACCCCGATGTAGAGCTTCTGCACTACCTAAACGAGCGCACGTCCTTCAGCCACGTTCCCGAGTCAGTGGGTTCGCTCGAATATCAATCGAGGAGCAAGAAGAAGGCAACAGTTGCCGCGCTACAGGTTTACGTTCCAAACCAGGGCGATGTCTGGAAGGTGATGCTTGAGACGCTTGACCGTTTCAGCGAAAGAGCCCTAGCGCAGTCTTCCGCGAAGCATCCCCCGCTGCCTGAGGGGTCGTGGATGGAGCGGCGCAACGAAGAACCACCCGAGCCGGTGCGTGAGGCGTTAGGGCATGTGATTCCGCTCATGCGGCTTTTGGGGCAGCGTACCGCCGAAATGCACGCGGCGTTAGCGCAAGATGTCCGTGATACCCAGTTTGCTCCTGAACCGTTCACAGAGCTTTACCAGCGGTCCCTCTACCAGTCGTCTCGCACCCGTTGGGTAGCTGCGATGGACACGCTGCGTCATAAGGTTCGCGATCTGAGTGAAGAGGATCAACATCAGGCGCAGGAGCTCCTACAGAAGCGTCGCGTGGTGGAAAAACATCTCAAAACAATCATGCAGCGCAGTGTGCGTGCGCAGCGAACGCGCGTCCATGGTGACTTCCACCTTGGTCAAGTCCTCTTCACCGGGAAGGACTTTGTCATCATCGATTTTGAGGGCGAGCCTGCCAAGCCGTTGAGCGAGCGGCGTTTCAAACGCTCGCCGCTTACCGATGTGGCCGGCATGATCCGTTCCTTCCACTACGCTGCTGCAACCACGCTTCGGCAGCACGACGAGGCGGAACGCGAGTGGGAGGGCCTGCGCCTGTGGTTCAAGGTATGGGCCGAGTGGGTGAGTACCATCTACTTCAACGCGTATCTCGAGGTTTCGTCCGAATCCACTGCGCCATCGGATTGTCCGATATTGCCAGCCTCCCCTGAAGACCTGGAGCAAATGCTGCAGTTCTACTTGCTGGATAAGTGTATCTATGAGTTGAAGTACGAGCTGAACAATCGCATCGATTGGGTGAGCATACCTCTCCGGGCGCTAGGGGAACTGTTAGCGGAGCGGGAGTAGCACCGCATGACGCCTGGCTTGGATCGACTGGCCGACCTCTATGGTCTGCACACGTCCTACATCGATGCCTTCGGCACGCAGAGGTCGGCAAGCGAGTCGTCGCTGCTAGCAACCCTTCGATGCCTGGGTGCGCCAGTGGCATCATCCGCTGATGTGCCGCAAGCGCTTGAGGCCCTTGAACAGCAGCTTAGCCAAGACCTGTGCGAGCCAGTGCATTTGGCTACGGCTTCCGACCACCTCTCCCTTCCGATGCAAGTACCAGATGGTCTGATGCAGACTGTAGTTGACGTCGACGTCCTTCTCGAGGATGGTGCGTGCCGCAACTATGCGGTACCCGTTGCGGACTGCAGCCGCTTCAGTAGCACCCGTTCCGGCTGCACGGGTGTCCTGCTTCGGGTCGACCAAGCCATCCCAGTTGGTTACCATCAACTCCATCTTCGCATCGCTGGGTTGGAAGCCTCCCCATGGATCTTAGCAGCCCCCGATAAAGCTTTAGCCATCCAAAAGCGCCAGTGGGGGGCGTTCGCGCCTCTTTATGCTCTGCAAGAGACGGTCGAAGGTCCGTCTGACTTTGGAACCCTCCAGCGTTGTGTCGATTTTATCCGCGACGTGGGTGGGCATGCTGTGGCGACGTTGCCTCTGTTGCCGACGTTTCTCGACGATCCTTACGACCCGAGCCCGTATGCGCCTGTTAGTCGCCTGTTTTGGAACGAGTACTACCTCGACTTCAAGCAACTCATGCGCAAGCCGGAGGGCAGCGCTGCAGCTGTTCGGCAGAAAGCTCCGGCAGTTCTGGAGTCTCTCGAGGAACTCGCCCAGGCTCCCTTCCTTGATTACCGGCAAGAGATGAAGCTTAAGCGGCAGTTGTTAGAGCAGCTAGCTGAGGCCTTTTTTGCTCAATCTGGATCTGAGCGGGATGCTTTCACCAGCTATTTCCAAGCCCATCCGTTATTAGCGAAGTACGCTGCCTTTCGCGCGGAGACGGAGCGCCGAAAGACGTCATGGCGGAACTGGGCGGTGACTCCTCACGTACCGGCCGATGCATCGGACCCAACGGCGCGCTACCACGCGTACGTTCAGTGGAGGGCGGCCCAGCAGCTGGATCAGGTAAGTGAAGATGCACGCTCCCTCGGCATGGGCCTCTACCTCGACCTGCCGGT
The DNA here is from genome assembly GCA_965214225.1 of Polyangiales bacterium. Taxonomy (GTDB): domain Bacteria; phylum Myxococcota_A; class Polyangia; order Polyangiales; family CBDCBC01; genus CBDCBC01. The sequence continues at coordinate 2,592,576 of OZ243942.1, forward strand.
TGGCGTCCATGGCGCAGGCTTCGATGTCTACCACGCGCCGGAGGAGTTTCTGGAAGGAACTTCTCTAGGAGCGCCAGCGGATCCCATGTTCAGTCAGGGGCAGCACTGGGGAACGACTCCGATGCATCCTCGAAAGATTAGGGAGAGCGGTTACCGCTACTTCCGCGATAGCATCCAGCACCACGCGCGCGTTGCCGGTGGACTGCGTATCGACCACATCATGGGCCTGCATCGCGCTTACTGCATACCTGATGGTGCGGCTGCTACTGAGGGCGTTTACGTCAAATACCGACCCGAGGAACTCTACGCGGTACTCAAGATTGAGTCGGAGCGAAACAACACCGTGATGTTCGGCGAGGACCTGGGAACGGTGCCTGAGGGTGTGCGTGAGGCGATGCGCGATGATGGCATCTATCGGATGCACGTTGTGCAGTACGAGCTTGAAGACACTCAAGCTAATCCTTTCGCATCTGTACCAGAAGATTCAGTTGCGAGTTTGAATACGCATGACATGCCGCCTTTCATCTCGTGGTGGACCGGCAGCGACATCGACGCACGTGACGGTGAGAACAAGTTGTCATTAGAAGATATGACTCAAGCTAAGGCTGGTAGAAAGGCCGCACGTGAGTTGATCCTGTCGCTTGCCTCAATAGATGAGAACTCCCCTGAGCAAGCGTTGCGGTGGATTTTGAGTGAGCTGATGAGAAGCCAGGCCGGCCTATGCTTGATCAACCTTGAAGACTTATGGCTCGAGTCCCGACCACAGAACATTCCAGGCACGGGCCATGAGCGGCCCAACTGGCGGCGGCGGTTGAGCCATCCCCTTGATAGCTTACGTGAGTTGGCAGAAGTGCGGCAGGTGCTTAGCCAGCTGTCAGAGGAAAGGCGTAAACATGGCTGAAGAGAAAAACACATCCGGCAGCGCGCTGGGTAGAATCGCCAAGCGGGCGAAGGATTCGGTTGCGCGACCGAAGAAGGGTGGCGCAGCGTCAAGAGCAGCCGCGTCCACCACACCAGCGCCGAAAGATACCCGGGCGTCAGATGAGGCGCCTCAGCAGCGACGTGGAAAGCCAAAGGGGCATTCTCAACAGCCATCAGCCTCATCATCGAGCGCAGGGTCATCGAGCGCAGGGTCATCGAGCGCAGGGTCATCGAGCACAGGGTCATCGAGCACAGGGTCATCGAGCACAGGGTCATCGGACACTGAAGTTACGCGCATAGAGGTTTCGGAGACGGATTCGAGGACGCTAGACCCATCCACCATCGGCGCAACGGACCTCCACCTGTTTGCCGAGGGGACGCATACGCAGCTTTATAACAAGTTGGGTGCGCACATTGAGCGACGGGCTGGCAAATTAGGCGTGCGCTTTGCTGTATGGGCACCTAACGCAGAGAACGTCTCAGTTGTTGGAGACTTTAATGGCTGGGAGCGCGGTAAGCATGCGCTTTCCCCGCTCGAGGATTCGGGGGTGTGGCACGGCTTCGTGAAGGGCGTAGGTGTGGGAAACCTCTACAAGTACTTCATTAGAGGGCGTAGTGGTTTTGAAGGAGAGAAAGCAGATCCCTTTGGGTTTGCGCAAGAGCTACCTCCTCAAACCGCATCTGCAGTCACTGAGCTTAGCTACACCTGGGACGACGCTGCTTGGATGAAAAGTCGAGGAGAGCGCAACGCGTTGTCCTCTCCCATGTCGATTTACGAGGTGCACCTTGGATCGTGGATGCGTGTTTCTGACGAGGGATACCGGTCCTTGAGTTACCGCGAGCTTGGTGAGCGGCTGTCCGCGTATGTGAGGGAGCAGGGCTTCACGCACGTTGAGTTTCTTCCAGTGATGGAGCATCCGTTCTACGGCTCGTGGGGGTACCAAGTCACAGGTCACTTCGCGCCAACTGCCCGCTACGGAAGCCCGCATGAGTTCATGGAGCTGGTGGATGTGCTGCATCAGGCAGAGATAGGCGTGATCCTTGACTGGGTTCCCGCGCATTTCCCTAAGGATGCGCACGGCCTCGGTTACTTTGATGGGACGCATCTCTTCGAGCACGCTGACCCGCGTCAGGGACTGCATCCCGACTGGGACAGCCTAATCTATAACTACGACCGGCACGAGGTGCGAAGCTTTCTTCTGTCGAGCGCCACCTTTTGGCTCGATCGGTATCACATTGATGGCTTGCGTGTGGATGGTGTAGCTTCGATGCTCTACCTCGACTACTCGCGTCGGGAGGGGGAGTGGATTCCGAATCAGCACGGTGGTCGGGAGAACCTCGGTGCGATTCAGCTGCTGCGCTCGCTCAACGAGTCTGTCTACCGAGATTATCCTGACGTGCAGACCATCGCAGAGGAGTCGACAGCGTGGCCCATGGTCTCAAGGCCCACATACCTCGGCGGGTTGGGGTTTGGACTGAAGTGGGACATGGGCTGGATGCACGACACGCTGCAGTACTTCAGCAAAGAGCCTGTCTTTCGACGCTACCACCAGGGTGACCTAACCTTCCGGGCGCTGTACGCATTTAATGAGAACTTTACCCTGCCTCTTTCGCACGATGAGGTAGTTCATGGGAAGGGTTCACTTCTGCAAAAAATGCCTGGTGATTTATGGCAAAAGTTTGCCAACCTCCGGCTTCTCTACGCCTACATGTTTGCATCCCCAGGAAAGAAACTGCTGTTTATGGGCGCGGAGTTTGCGCAGTGGAGCGAGTGGAATCACGACGGCACCCTGGAGTGGCATCTTTTGGAGCAGCAATCACACGCTGGCATGCAGCGGCTGGTCCAGGAGCTCAATCGGATATACCGAGGCACCTCCGCACTTCATCAACTTGATTGCGACGGCGCAGGTTTCCAATGGGTGGATACAAGTGATAGTGACTCTAGCGTCCTGTCGTTTCTCAGGTTGGGCCAGAACGATGAGGCGCGTGTGCTTATCGTGTGCAACTTCACGCCTCTGCCGAGGCACAACTACCGCGTTGGAGTGGATTCGGACGGTTTCTGGCATGAAATACTCAACAGCGACGCCGACGAATTTGGAGGAAGGGGTCACGGAAACTTGGGAGGCGTTGAGGCTGCTCCTGTTCCTTGGCATGGAAGACGGTGCTCACTAAACCTCACCTTGCCTCCCCTTTCAGCTATCTATTTATCAAGAGAAGATTGAGGATCCGTTATGACGCGCGGTGATCAAGCTGCCTCCCGCAGTGGAGCGCCGGGTCTGATGACAGTTAGTGGCGATCTGCGCACACCACGTCTAGGCGCGCTGCCTTCCGATGGTGCGTGTGACTTCTGTGTGTGGGCGCCCGACCAGGCCCAGGTGAATGTGCACTTCTGTGCCGATAAGCGCGAGGTTTCTCTTCAGCGCTACGCCCAGGGATACCACCGTGGCCGGGTTGAGCGCGTTCTCCCGGGCGCACGCTATTTCTACCGGCTCGCCGATGGAGCGCTGCGGCCTGACCCCGCCTCGCGCGCGCAGCCTGACGGGGTGCACGAAGCTTCCGAGGTCGTGGATCTCAGCTATCCATGGACCGACAGACACTGGCACGGTCGCCCATTGTCGGCCTACGTGATCTACGAGCTTCACGTGGGCACATTTAGTAAGGACGGCACCTTCGAGGCGGTCATTCCCCACCTTGAGTCGCTGCGTGACCTTGGTATCACCGCACTCGAGATCATGCCGGTCGCAGAGTTCGCCGGCTCTCGCAACTGGGGCTACGATGGCGTATATCCGTTTGCTGCGCTAGCGGCTTACGGAGGCGCACGTGAACTGCAGCGACTTGTAGATGCCTGCCACGCGCACGACCTAGCTGTGTTGTTGGATGTGGTCTACAATCATCTTGGGCCGGAGGGCAACTACTTGCGCGAGTTCGGTCCCTACTTCACCGACACGTACGTTACGCCGTGGGGTGAGGCCTTGAACTTCGACGGACCGCAGAATGAAGGGGTGCGGTCATTTTTCATTCAGAATGCCGCCTCCTGGATCACGGACTTTCATTTTGATGGTCTTCGACTGGACGCGGTGCATGCCATCTTGGACCACTCAGCAACGCCCTTTCTAGAGGAGCTGGCCGAGGCGGTGCATGCGGCAGGTCGGCGGCAAGGCCGCGAGGTGGCAGTGATAGCGGAGTCGGATCAGAATGATCCCCGCACAGTGGCTGCTCCGCGGAGTGGTGGGCTTGGTATGGATGCGATGTGGTGTGATGACTTCCACCACGCGGCGCATGCTCTGCTGACGGGAGAGACAAATGGTTACTACTGCGACTACGGCAAGGTCTCGCATTTAGCAGCTGCCTGGCAGACTGGGATGACATACGGCGGAGAGTATTCAGATTTTCGCAAGCGAAGGCACGGTCGGCGCAGCCAGGATTTGCAGCCGCACAACGTGGTCATCTGTACGCAGAACCACGACCAGATCGGCAACCGTCTCAGAGGCGACCGCCTTGCCGCGTCACTCGATCTAGAAAGTCTCAAGCTTGCCGCTGGTGTCACTATTCTGTCGCCCTTCGTTCCCTTGCTGTTTATGGGGGAGGAGTACGGAGAGACGGCGCCGTTTCAGTACTTTACGAGCCACTCAGATGCGGCCTTAGTGGAGGCTGTACGCAGGGGCCGTAAGGAAGAGTTCAGCAGCTTTGGTTGGACGGATGAGGTTCCCGATCCTCAAGCCGCGGTGACATTCGACTCATGCGTCTTGCGTCGCGATAAGAGGCACGAGGGAGCTCACGGCTTGCTCTACGACTTCTACCGCGACCTCTTGCTGTTGCGGCGGCAGCTCCATACGGCAGAACCGGACGAGGTCTTATGCTTTGAGCGCCAGCAAGTTCTTGCCATCCGCCGCGGCGGAATCGCCTGGATGATGTTCAACTTCTCGCAGCAGACCTCAGCCGTGACCGTGCCTATTCCCGAGGGCGATTGGCAACGGGCTCTGGCTTCGAGTGAGGAGCGGTGGGGTGGCGAGCATGAACCACCAGAAGCCTTCCTCTCTTCGAGTGGCGAGATCTCAGTGGCCATCTACCCCCGCGCATTTGTAGTATACATGCGCCCCGAGCTAAGCCTGGCTCCGTAAATCATCGTTCTTGTCGTGTTGCTGCGCGACTTGTTCAGCCCTAGGGTAGCCTTATGGAAATCTGGCCCGGTGAACCTTATCCTCTTGGTGCGTCGTATGACGGTGCGGGAACGAACTTTGCGGTCTACTCGAGTGTGGCCGAGAGGGTTGAGCTTTGCCTCTTTGAGGAGGATGGCACCGAGACACGGGTCGACCTCCCAGAGGTCACGGCCTACATCTGGCACGGGTACTTACCGCATACCGGACCCGGACAACGCTATGGCTTTCGCGTGCATGGGCCGCACAACCCGAAGACAGGCGACAGATGTAGTGCGAGTAAACTACTAATCGACCCGTACGCAAAGTCGATTTCCAACTGTGTAGAGTGGAATGAGGCGCTATTCGACTATGACTTCGACGATCCGGAGGGGCCCCCCAACGCGCTAGATAGCGGTCCGTATGCGCCCAAGGGCGTGGTGGTCAGCCCCTACTTCGACTGGCGAGGGGATCAGCTTCTTCGAACCCCGTGGCATCAAACGATCATTTATGAGCTTAGCGTCAAAGGCTTCACTGCGCAGCATCCGGACCTCCCTCCGGAGCTGCGCGGCACGTACGCTGGTCTCGGACACCCTGCCGTCATCCAGTACCTTAAAGAGCTTGGCATCACCGCAGTGGAGCTCATGCCCGTGCACGCCTTCATCCACGACGACGTGCTGCGAAAGCGCGGCCTGCGGAACTTCTGGGGCTACAACACACTCAGCTACTTCGCTCCGCATCATGAGTATGCGAGTCAGCAAGAGCCGGGCGCTTCGGTGCATGAGTTTCAGCAAATGGTGCGCGCCCTCCACGAGGCAGGCATTGAGGTCATTCTTGATGTTGTGTACAACCACACCTGCGAAGGCTCCCACCTTGGGCCAACGCTAAGTTTCCGCGGGATCGACAACGCCGCCTACTACCGGCTCAGTGAAGAGGATCCCCGCTACTATGTCGACTATACGGGCTGCGGGAACAGCCTCAACATGCAGACGCCGCACGTGCTCCAGCTGATCATGGACTCATTGCGATACTGGGTTCTCGAGATGCATGTGGACGGCTTCCGATTTGATCTAGCCTCTACGCTTGCCCGCGAGCTGCATGAGGTCAATCGGCTCTCCGCCTTCTTCGACCTGATCCAGCAGGATCCAGTGGTTAGTCAGGTCAAGCTTATTGCCGAGCCGTGGGACATCGGCGAGGGGGGCTACCAAGTCGGGAATTTCCCGCCACTGTGGTCGGAATGGAATGGGAAGTATCGGGACACCGTGCGGGACTTCTGGCGCGGCCAGGACCAGACGCTGGGCGAATTCGCTAGCCGCTTTACCGGAAGCTCTGACCTCTATGCTTCCAATGGGCGACGCCCCTTTGCCAGCATCAACTTCGTAACCTGTCACGACGGCTTCACCCTCAGGGATATGGTCTCGTACAACGAGAAACACAACGAGGCCAACGGTGAAGGTAATAACGACGGTGAATCTCATAACAGGTCGTGGAACTGCGGCGTTGAAGGCGACACGGACGATGCAGGAATCCTGGAGCTGCGCGCGCGACAGCAGCGAAACTTTCTCTCCACTCTGATGCTTTCGCAGGGCGTACCCATGATCCTCGCCGGCGACGAGATTGGCCGAAGCCAAGGGGGAAACAACAACGCCTACTGCCAAGATAATGCGATCTCCTGGGTTAACTGGAGTGAAGCGGATCAAGCACTGCTGGAGTTCGCTAAGGGGCTGATTCGGATCAAAACGGAGCATCCCGTTTTCTCCCGACGAAGGTGGTTTCAGGGCAAGTCCATTCGTGGCTCACAGTTCGCGGATATCCGCTGGTACCGTCCAGACGGCAAGGAAATGGGTAGAAAAGATTGGGACACAGGTTACGCCAAGACTGTGGCAGTGTACCTAAACGGGGAAGGACTGGCCGGAAGAGACAAGTACGGCCGGCTTATCTTGGATGACGATTTCTACGTCATCTTTAACGCGCACTATGAGGAGTTGGACTTCCACCTTCCGAAACGTCTTCCCGGTCCATGGCAGCTGATGGTTGACACGCAGCTTGCCACCATGCCGGCATCCGCCGCTGTTGAGTCTGACACGCCCGCGCCGGCCGAGAAGGTGCATGCCGCGGCTCGCTCTGTCGTGCTGTTGCGGCATGAACGAACGCGTAGCTGAGTGCGCTCTGAAGAGTTCGTGGTAAGTGGGTGATCATGCCCAAAGAAGCTGAAGCGCCTTGTGCAACGTATCGGATCCAGCTCGCTGCATCCTTCGGATTTCGGTCCGTGGCGGCTCTTGCGCCCTATCTATCCGAACTGGGCGTCAGCCACGTTTATCTTTCCCCGGTTCTGCAAGCGGCTCCGGGAAGCACACATGGTTATGATGTTGCTAATCCGTCGCAGGTTAGCGCTGCACTTGGCGGCGAAGAAAACTTCGAACTTATGTGCCGCACTCTGCACGCTCATCAGCTCCGGGTGCTGCTCGACATTGTTCCGAACCACATGTCGGTGGCGCTTCCTGCCGCCAATCCCTGGTGGTGGGATGTTCTTGCTAACGGACGTCAAAGCGCCTTCGCAGCCTTCTTCGACATTGACTGGGACCATTCGGAGCCCGCAGAGGCTCGAGGCAAAGTGTTGCTCCCAATCCTGGGGGATGCTTACGCACGGGTTCTTGAGGAGGGACACATTCGCCTTGCGTCGGGAGAGGCTGAGACACGGTTACAGGTGTACGACAAGGAGCTTCCGCTACGCGCCGGCAGTGTTGAAGAAGTTGCAGCCGAGAGCAAGAACCTTGTTTCTGGCTCGGACAAGCTAATTTCTGGCACCGACACGCACGCTCTTGACCCGGCACGTGCTGAAGTCATAAAAGCTATCAACGAGAGTCAGCATGTTCTTCACCAATTGCTTGAGAAGCAGCACTACCGATTGGCGCACTATCGGGTAGCGCAGTCGGAACTCAACTATCGAAGATTTTTCGATATCAACGAGCTGGTGGGAGTGCGGGTGGAAGATCAGCGCGTGTTTCAGCACACCCATCAGCGCATCGCGCAATGGGTGAATAGTGGAATGGTGCATGGCCTTCGGGTAGACCATCCGGACGGTCTGGCTGACCCGAAGGCGTACTTCCAAGGCCTTAGAGCGGCTGCTCCAGCAGATTATGTGGTGGCTGAGAAGATCCTAGAGCGCGGCGAAGCGCTGCCCTCCGATTGGGCCGTCGACGGCACCACCGGCTACGACTTCCTCGGGGTTGCGAACGCCTTATTCGTCTGGCCGGGTTCGGAGGACACGCTGTCCTGCTTCTACGACGAGTTCACGCAGGGCCATCGCGCCGAGGCTGGCTTTTCGCAGCTGGCGCGAGAAAAGAAGGAGTTTGCACTTCGTTCGCTTCTTTCCGCAGACGTTCACCGCGTTGTAAGGGTCCTTCGGTCTGCTTGTTATCAAAGCGTCCGGTGGCGTGATGTGACTGCACCCGCGCTGCTAGACGCTTTGGTGCAAGTGATCACGCACCTGCCGGTGTACCGTACATACTTCCGGGCGGAAGAGGTGGCATCGACGAAGGAACGGGAACTACTTCGTGACGCTGTCAGTGCGGCTAGGCGCAGCCATCCTGAGCTCCAGGATGAAGCACTTTCCGCCATTGAGGAGCTACTCCTCAATCCGAATCAAAGCCCCGAGAGCCGCCAGTTCCTCTCGCAGTTTCAGCAGGTCTCGGGGCCGGCCATGGCGAAGGGTCTTGAGGATACGGCGTTCTATTGCTTCAGCAGGCTGGCGTCCCTCAACGAGGTAGGTGGTGACCCCGCCCACTATGGACTGAGCCTCACCGAATGGCATCGCTTCTGTGAGGGTATGAGTGCCGACTGGCCACAAACGATGACAGCCACTTCCACTCATGACACAAAGCGGAGCGAAGATGCGCGCATCCGTATCTCGTTGCTGTCCCAGTGCTCCCAGCGCTGGATTAGCTTCATTCGAGAGTGGGATCCGCGGCTCAGGGATGACGGTCGCTCTCATGGCTTTACGTCCCTTCTGGATGCCGAGACGGTGTACCTCTTCTACCAGATGTTGGTGGCAGCATGGCCCATCGATGAAGAGCGTCTGACGGCTTTCCTAATGAAGGCTGCTCGCGAGGCGAAGGTGCACAGCTCATGGCATCACCCGAATGCGGGTTACGAAGCGGCTCTTTCTGAGTTCTGTCAGCACACGCTGCGGCACAGCGAGTTCACGCATGCACTGCGACAGTTTTTAGCGCCTCTTGTCGACGCCGCTCACCGCGAGTCGTTGAGTCAGGTTATGCTCAAACTGACCTCACCGGGTGTACCTGATATTTACCAAGGAAATGAGCTCTGGGATTTCAGCCTGACGGATCCAGATAATCGAAGACCCGTCGACTTTGACCTGAGGCGCCGGCTTCTGACGCAGACAAAGAGCATGTCGGCAGACGAGGTGATGGAGCAGGCCGGGGAGGGCGTGATCAAACTGTGGCTTACCCACCACGTGTTAAAACTGCGCATGAAGTACCCGCGTTCCTTCAATGAAAGAGGAAGTTATCGCGGGCTGGAGCTCGCTGGGGAAGGCGCTCAACTCGCTGGGGAAGGCGCCCAACTCGCTGGGGAAGGCGCTCAGAGTGTCGTTGCCTTCGCACGAGGCGAAAACATTGTGGTTATGGTGCAACGGTTTACGCTTGCCGCGCCAATCGATGAATCGCTCATCCTTACCTTGCCAGCGGGGAGTTGGCGTAGTGCGCTCCACCAGTCGGAGAACGCTCTACGCGGCCAGGTGGGCGTGTTGAGGGCATGCGGTCCTCTTCCAGTGGCTGTACTGGTGCGCGACTGAGAGGAGCAGCGGGTGTAAACCATGAACGTGCCTCATCGCGTCCGGACCCGTTCCCAATGCTGTTCAGTTAGGCCACCGTTCGGCTTACGTCCGCGGGAAAAATCCTCACGTACCACGACGTACGCTGCGGTTTTTCTCTGTGGGCGCTGGGATCGCAGGAGCATTGCGACAAGAACTCCACGAAAACTGACTCAACTGAACAGCATTGTCATTAACTGATCAGCATTGGACCCGTTCCCTAAACGCGGGCAAGCCGTAGGGCGCAGGTAGAATAGGGGAATGCCCATCGCGATCTGCGGTGGAGCTGTTCGGCTCTGGAACCGTAGTGGCTTGCAGCCCGTAGGCGTGCGGCTGTAGCAGACGCAAGTCCCCTTGCAGAGGCGCGGTTGTTGCAGACGCACCAATGGCCGGCGTGCTAATCTGCGCGCTCACCGGCGTGGAGCCGAGGGAGCATCAGGGACAGGAGATACGTAATGTACAAAGTGCTCATCAGCGGCCAGCGAGGTCTGATCGGCACGGCTTTGGCGGACGCACTTCGCCGTCAGGGCGCCCAGATAGTCGCTCTCACTCGCAAGCGTCGGGAGCCTTCCGACATTGAGTGGAATCCCACCGAAGACCGGATTGAGGTCGAGGCACTAAGGCAGTCGGGCTGCAATGTCGTCGTCCATCTCGCCGGAGAGAGTGTAGTTGGCCGCTGGAACTCACAGAAGAAGCAGAGCATTTACCAAAGCCGTGTGGAGGGCACGCGGCTTCTCGTCCGAGGAATGCGGGAGGCCGGCATGACTCCAAGCGTCTTCGTTTGCAGCTCTGCAGTCGGGATATACGGCGACCGCGGCGATGAACAGCTGGATGAAAGCAGCGTAAGAGGAACAGGCTTCCTCGCAGAGGTAGCGGCGGATTGGGAAGCGGAGGCCGACCGCGCGCAGGACGTCGCGCAGCGCGTGGTCAAGCTGAGGACAGGTATCGTGCTCTCCAGGAAGGGGGGGGCGCTGACGAAGATGCTTCCCGCCTTCCGTTTGGGGCTCGGCGGACGGTTAGGAACAGGTCAGCAGTGGATGAGCTGGGTCCATTTGGACGACCTTGTCGGCATCATCCTGCACAGCCTCAAAGCGGAAGAGGTGAGAGGGCCGGTCAACGGAACCGCGCCAGAACCGGTGCGCAACGAAGAGTTTACTCGCCTGCTCGCCCGTGCGCTTCATCGGCCTGCGCTACTGCCCGTTCCTCGAGCCGCTGCCAAGTTAGTGCTGGGTGAGTTTGCCGACGAGGCTCTCGTGGCAAGCATGCGTGTGCTTCCTGCAGCCGCTTTGCGCTCTGGTTATGCCTTCCGCTATGCGCGGCTGCAAGAAGCGTTTGCGTCGCTCGTCTAGCGGGCCTGATTCTAACGGTTTTGCCCGCCGGCAGACACGGTGTCTTCTTTCTGCTCGGACGTACAGCGCGTCCACGCCTAGTGCTGTTGGTGGAGTGGCCCCTGCTCCGGTTGAACGGCCTTGGAGTGGGCACGCGTTGACCGATGGAGCAGGGTACACCGCATAAGAAAAACCCCACGCGCCGAATACGCATGGGGTTTTAGTCATTGAGCGCCGAGGGATATCTCGCATGCGTCACCCGACTCCCGTTGCCGGCGTGGTAGCTGACTCTACCACTGCGTCACCTAGACGGGCTTATTGGATCACCGAGGCCCGGTCGCTGGCTCACCTAGGCCTGGTCGCTTGTCTAACGAGAGGGTCGAGGCTCAGTGACTGCATCATGCCTCGGGGCGCTGAACTATACGCGATTCTCGCTTGTTTCTGCGCCGCCCGTTAGTCCATGCTCCTCTGCCTGCCGCTTTGCGACCTCTTTCATCTCTGAGGCAATGTCTTTTGCCGTGCTCTCAGCTGATTCCTTAAGATCCTGGGCCGTGCGCCGGACGCGCTGACGGTAGGGCTCCCCTAGACGCCTTTCACGGCTCGTGATTGGGAGTAATGCACCGATCACTACGCCCACTGTCAGCAGTCCTAGACCGAGTAGCGCGGGTTGACTCTCGTAACGCTGCTGTGCAGCATCGAGTGCATGACGGCCCCGCTCCGAAACCGCTTGACCGTATTCCGAAGCGCTCTCGCGTAGGTGAGATGCGCCTTCTTTGACCTGTGATGATGCTTTTCCTAGCGCGTCTCCAACGTGTCTGGCTCCATCACGAGTTTGATCCTTCACCGAGTCAACCTGTTCGCCAACCCTCGCACGCAGGTCGTTGCCGCGCTCCCGAAGCGACACGCGTCGTCCGGCTGGAAGGTACGCTCCTTCAGGAATATGCGACCTCCTCGCTCTTCTGCGCCACATAAAGAGAACACTTGCGACTGCAGCGATGACGCTGCTCAGCACCGCGGGGTGTCTGCGTGCCACCTCTGCTCCTCGTTCACCACTCTCACGTACTCGTTCGTACACACGTCCTCCTCCTTCACGGACATGGCCGTACGCCACGCCACTTCCCTCACGAACTCGGTCATAGACGCCCGAGATCGAGGAGTTTACCTTATCGACTGCATTGTCCTTCATGTTCCGCAATGTCTGTCCAGCCTTTTCCTTGAGGTAGTGTCCGCTCATCCTCTCGGACAGGACATCCGCATGCCCCTCGATATCGTCCCGAAGATGCTTCACTTGGTTTTCCAGTTGTTCCCGCGATCGCTTCTCGACAGGTGCGTTTGTGGCGGGAACCAGTCCGTCGGAGCCTATCGCGATGGGATGCGCGTATGAATCTGTTTGCCTTGTTGGTGTAGTCATCAATCTCCTCCGTATGCTTGAGCGTCAGCCGCAAGGCGACGCTTCACTTCCTTCGTCCCATCGGGGCTGTCCGACTTGATCTGGAAGATGCCAAGGGCCAGCCCACAGAGCAGCAGTCCCGCTCCGACGATGCCCGTCGCCATCCAGGTTGGCATGAACTTGGCCAGCAACATGGTCAGGGCGGTGAGTAGCCACAACGCTGATAGTGCGCCCGTCGCCGCCGCCATCACGATGGCTGCCAGACTCTTCTTCGCGTACTCAACTTCCTTGCGGAGATCACGCTTTGTGAGCTCGATCTCACACTTCGCCAAGTCCCGCGTTGCCGTGAGAAAACCTCTAAGATGTTCTGCTGTAGAGGTCTCTTCAGTCATGGCAGCTGGGGATGCCTGGTTCATACCACCTCCGCAACGTTGCCGTCGTCGCTGCTAAACCCGTTATTGTTACTAAGCCTGCCGTCGCCACTAAGCCTGCCATCGCCGCTATGCCTGTCGTCGCTGCTAAAGAGGGCGCGTGCCACACGGCCGGTGAGCAGACCCGCAGTGAAGCACCCGCTGAGCCACCAGATTGGCTCACGTCGCGCAAACTGGTCTAGATCACTGACCATGGCGTCGGTGCTTGTGTTGGCAATGTAGTCACCCGCTTGCTGCACCTTCTTTCCAAGGCTCTTAGTTTGCTTCGCGACGCTGCCAAACTCCTGCTGGTCTAGGTCTTCTGCCACCTTGTCAAGGGCAGTGCTGACACTGTGGACGAAATCCACAGCCTCTCCTTTACGCTGGTCGACGAGTCGGGAGAACTGCGTCCCTGCCTGCCCACGTAGGTTGCTAGCCATGTCGCGTACGGACTCGCCCCCGGAGGAGCTATCTGGTCCTCCCACGGAGTCCCCTGATCGGCCGGCTGAGCCTGATTCGCCTCTTGTGGTGCTGCGCGCTGATACGCTGCTCGACAACTTGTCGCGCGAGGGAGTGTTGCTCGACAACTTGTCGCGCGAGGGAGTGTTGCTCGACAACTTGTCGTGCGAGGGAGTGTTGCTCGACAACTTGTCGTGCGACGGCGTACTCGCCCGGGAAGTGTCCGCGTGAGACGAACCAGCCACGTGCGATGACACACCGCCCGAAAGTCTGCCTTCATGCTTATCTGGTGCCCCACCGCGTTGGGCTCCAGATGATGTCCTTCCACCCGTAGACGGATTGGCTCCCGTAGACGGATTGGCTCCCGTAGACGGATTGGCTCCCGTAGACGGATTGGCTCCCGTAGACGGATTGGTCGCCCGCGGGTTTGCAGCTGCATTGGCACCCGGGTTGGGGGAGGATGGTGAACCCGAATTCCTCGACTCACCCGCACTTCCAGAAGTGGCACCACCTGGGTTGTTCACTTTAGTATTTTCCATGGTTACTCTAACCTCCATTCGCCCGGGTTGTGTGCATGCAGTGTGCCAAGGGGACGGAGATGGATTTTGAGGCCAGGCGGCGTCGCGATGGGGCAAACCTGATTGCACGTTCGCCACGATCGAGGCACATCCGCACAGTCTTCCCCGCGGTATAGCCGGTATAGCCGGTATAGCCGGTATAGCCGGTATAGCCGGTATAGCCGGTATAGCCGGTATAGCCGGTATAGCCGGTATAGCCGGTATAGCCGGTATAGCCGGTATAGCCGGTATAGCCGGTATAGCCGGTATAGCCGGTATAGCCGGTATAGCCGGTATAGCCGGTATAGCCGGTATAGAAGGCGCCGCGGGACCTGACTGGAAGATGCCAGGCGCACTAGTCTAGGCAGGCTAGGTGGACCCTTGGGCAAAAGAGCATATATAGACGGAAGTGCCATGTGGTGTGCCACCACGCTTGGCACCTTTGAGAGGCGTTGATTTATCGAGTCAGCTGGAGAAGAAATGCGCAATGCAACATCAGACAACGCTTCATCCCCGGGTCCTGCACCTCCTCGTTCCTCCTCTCCTGTACCTAACCGGGCCCTCTACGTCTTAGCTGTACTAGCTGTTTTTGTTGCTCTTCGTGCTCTGGCACCTGTCGTTCTGCCGGTTATCTTTGCCTTATTCTTCTGCGGGTTGCTGTGGCCGGTCCAGCGTTGGGCTGAGCCGCGCGTTGGCCGAGCGGCAGCGATGCTTTTGTGCCTAGTGGTGCTGCTCTGCGGCTTCGGCCTCTTCACCTGGCTGCTTGTAGAGATGGTTGATGAGGTCAAGGAACGTAGCAGTCACTACGTGAAGCAGTCCAAGTACGTGCTCGGAGACCTCGAAGGCAGCTTGAGCACCATCGGTCTGAAAGTGCCAAGCCGCTCAGAGCTCCTCTCGGCCCTCCAGGAGTTCGCGCAGTGGATGTCGAAGCATACGCTGAGTTTCGTGAGCAGCGCAGTGCTCACGGTTGCGTTTTTCTCACTCGCACTGCTTGAGCTAACCCCGCTCAAGGAACGGCTTCATGCGCAGCTTCCCGCCGACAAGAGCGCCCGCTTCAGCCGCATTTCAGCCCGCATCGCCGTGCAGATCCAGCGCTACCTTTGGGTGCGGACGGTCATCGGCTTCATCACGGGCGTGGCTACGGCGGCCGGAGCGTGGGCTATCGGACTGGACTTCTGGTACATGTGGGGCTTTCTTAATTTCATTCTCAACTACGTCCCCACCATCGGCTCCATCCTCGGAGTGGTGCCGCCTGTAGCATTCGCCTTGTTCCAGTTCGGTGACGTGGGCGGGGCTGTTCGCGCACTCGCAGTGGTGGGCGGTGTGCAGCTGCTGATGGGGAACTGGATCGACCCACTGCTGCAGGGCCGCTCTTTCTCCATCCCCGCCGTCCTCGTACTCTTCTCGGTGGTCTTCTGGGGATGGCTTTGGGGAGTTGCAGGCGCTCTTCTGGCGGTGCCGCTCACGATGGCTCTCGTGCTGCTATGCCGGGAGTACGACGCGCTTAGGTGGGTCGACGTATTTCTGGAAAAGACGCATAAGTGACATGTTTCTGGAAAAGACGCATAAGCGACGAGGCCGATTTCGAGAGTGGAGTCTGCACGTGGGCGATGCCTATTCGGTCGGAACTGCGCTTTGCCTACGTCGCTCGTCATTTCGGGGCCTGACGGACCGCTCTCTTGAGGTAAGAAGCACTCGCCGCTTCCCACTAACGAGGACACATCACGAAGAGTGATGCGTCACTAGCAGAATGCCTGGAGCTGTGTCTCGACATCGTCAGAGTGTGTCCCCATGATTTGGGTTGCAGCTTCGCGCATTTTCGTGATGGCACGGGCTTGAATCTGCCGCACGCGCTCACGGGAAATCCCCAGCTCATTACCCAAAGCGCACAAGGTTGTGGAGCGTTCGGCAAGCACCCTCGCTCGTACAATCTTCTCCTCCCGCGGGCTGAGCTTTGACAATAGCTTCTTCGCTAAGCCTTGCTGATACGTAGTCCTCTCCCGCTTTTCCACGTAATGCTCAGGCGTGGAGGTCACCATGGGTTCGTAACCTTGCTGACCTTCTTGAGGTTCAGTGTGCATTACTGGGACATCACGCGCCGTCAGCATGTTTCGGGCGGAGCGAAGTTCGTCGATAGTGATTCCGATGTGGTCGGCCATCGCCTGGTCGGTCACGGGGCCACCCGCTGCCTGCGTCATTTCGCGCTCATAGTCGCCGAGGTGAAGCCGCAGACGACGTGCTATTCGCGTCTCGGGTGCCGCTACCACACGCGAGTTCTCCGAGATGTAACTAAGGATGTAAGCCCTCACCCAATAGCGGGCGTAGGTTTGGAACTTCACTCCTAGTGAGGGGTCGAAGCGTTGCGCGGCCTTTAATAGGCCGAGCATACCCTCCGCGAGCAGGTCATCCTTGGAGATGCCAACGCGGGAGTAGCGATGGGCCATGTAGGAGACCCACTGCCGATGGGCAAGCACAAGTTCTTCTAGAGATTTGTGAGCCCCCGCTGCTACGGCAGGACTCGAGTCGCTTGCTGGTGCCTCGCGCTTAGTCTTTCCCCGCGGCAGATCCTTATCAGCCGGAGGGCCTCCCGAGCCTGGCTTTCGCGCCGACGTGGTGAAGCTGGAAGGCGAGCGAGTTGCATTTGTGGGGAGAGATTCATTGCGGTTACAGGCTTGATGTGTTCGCATGATCACCATTCGAGCAAGAGTTAGACCAACCTTGCGCGCTGACATAATCCTAGGGTGTTAGCGCACTTTCGAGTGTGAGCCGAGCACGTACGCGTGCCGCGCGTGACGAAGCTGCGTGTCAAAATGTCCCGCATGCTGCTGTACGACACGGTCCCTCCACCAGCACGGCGCCGAGCCGGAAACAACCTGCGGAGCCACTTCGAAGCGCTCCGCTCTCTGTGCCACTATGTTCTCTGTGCCACTATGTTCTCTGTGCCACTATGTTCTCTGTGCCACTATGTTCTCTGTGCCACTATGTTCTCTGTGCCACTATGTTCTCTGTGCCACCCGCCTTAGCGAAAGGTGTCGGGCAAGCAGTTTCTCACGCGCTACAGACCGCAGATCGCGTCTGCCGAAGCCTCAGGTCTCCGCTCGGATTTGAGAGGTACGAGCGGAGTGATGGTGACGTAACCGCGCTGACACAGCGAGGAATCGGTGTCCGCTTCTTCTCCGGTATGCTCTTCAGAAACCTCAAAAAGCACCCTTCCTTTCGTCTTGTCGGCTAAAGCCACCCGGAAGTAGCCAAAGGAATCTAGCTTGGCCCACCTAGCACCTGCTAACGCTGAACGCGTCCGTGCCGGGACATTCACGTTCAGCACCTGCGGGTCGCCCTCCTGGCTAAGGAGCCAATCGACCAGGGGCAGCGCGATCTCAGCGGCCGTGTCCCAATGCCAAGGATCGGAGGGAACCTGACTCAGCGCCAATCCACTGCAGCCAAAGGTGTGTGCAGTGAGCGCACCACCGACTGTGCCCGAATGAATTACCGAATGGCCGGTGTTGGTTCCAGCGTTAACTCCCGACACCACCAGGTCCGGAGCGCGGCCGAAGGCACCGAGCGCCCCCGCCATAACTGCAAGGCCAGGTGGCCCAGCCACTGCATAGGCCTCAATCCCTTCAAGTTCGGCAACCTTTAGCGCGACGCCCTCACTGGGATTGAACCGTCCAATGCTCGTTCCGCTTCCACTGCGGTCTTCGTCCGGCGCTGCAACCACAACCTCGTGATTTTCGGCTAGCTTGTAAGCGAGCCGCCTGAGGCCCTCGGATTGAATACCGTCGTCGTTGGTAATGAGAATGCGCGGACTGGCGCTGGGACGACGCCCCTCCTTGCGTACAACAACAGAGTCGCTCGCTTCGGGGTGATTTGCTTGATTGGACTGATTTGCTTGATTAGGCATAGGTCCTCCTATGTGGCCTTCACTGAAACCTTCTCGCTGAGGCTCTCAACCAGCTTGCCGTTAACATTTCCGAGCCCGTGACGCGTCACGTTCGCCGCCCCTGCTGCACACGCAACCTTCAGCACCTCTTGAGGTTCGCGTTGTTCTAGCACACCCGCCACGAGACCGGCTGTCATCGCGTCTCCAGAGCCCTTGGGGTCCACCGCTTCAAGACTGGGTGCCTCCGCGACCATTTCAAGACCACCGATGTAGGCCACGGTGGGCCCCTTGGCAGCTGAAATGACTACCTGCTTGGCACCTCGCTCCCGCAACTGTTTGATGGCGTCGAGACGTCGTTGAATGGGCGCATCTTGCTCTAAGCGGCCATCCTTGATCAGGTCCTCGTCGCTAACCTTCAACGTGTCGAGCGGGCCACCATCAAGAAAGGCATCGAGCTCCGCGCCGTGCAGATCACCAATGGCTTGTACGCCGGTCGCTTTCAGATCAGCGCCAAGCCGATGGTAGAAATCAAGCGGAATGGAGTCTCCTTCTACCTTTCCAGTGATGACGCATGCTCCTGACGCGCTTGCTTCATCAAGAACCGCTCCGTAGAAGTTGTCCATCTCATGTCGGTCGAGGCACGGAATCTGCGAGCGGGCAAACTCCTCGCGCTTTCCACTTCGGCGGTCGTGGATGTAGGCCGGAGAATCGTGCTGCATTTCGATGGCCACAAGTTCAGGTCCCCAAGAAGCAACCAGTCCGCGGAGGACGGCGCCAGACTCCCCGCCCACTGGCGCGACGACTATGGGTTGATACTCAAGGTGGCACATCATCCGAGCGATCCAGAACCCCTGACCACCTGGATGGAAGTGGAGTTCTTGCCGGTCGCTCGATTCTCCGACGCACTCCACCATGACCGAAAGAAAAAGATTGGGCGTGACTACGCACGTATGCCGTTTATTGTTGTCTGCCATTGTCTCTGGGGTAGAAGCATAAGCTCCGCTGAGCAAACGCAAGGTGGACGGGACCCTCGCCTTGCCATTCTGTGCATCTTGCAGCAAGTTCGCGCACGCAATGCTAGCATCGCGCACGCAACGCTAGCATCGCGGACTGCGCCAAGGAACGACGGAGGGAAACGGTGTCGCATGAGCTTCCAGAGGTACTAGTAGGTGTCGGGGCCGTCGACAGCTCCACCGCGCGCCTGTGGTTCCGCTTGCCCCACTCGGGCGACTTCGTCCTCTGTCTAAGGTCAAAGCACGGGACCCACCAAGCCACTGTTCGCCTCACGCTTACCGAAGCGAATGACAAGACAACCACTTTGTTGCTTCCGGACGATGTGCCGGGAGTCGGAGAGCTTCAACCGCTCACACAATATGTGTTCACGCTCAGTGTCCAAGACAGGGAGCTTGCGGACGGGCGCTTCGAGACCGCGCCTAAAACGCAGACCGATGCGCCAGAACAGTTTTCCGTGGCGGTGGCGAGTTGCCACATGCCTTTTGACGCAGCCGGACGGCTGGATGCCGTGGCGCTGGAGCTTATTGACGTCGTTTATGAGGCCTTGGAGAAGTATGACGTCAAGCGGGTCTTCTTTATGGGAGACCAGGTGTACGGCGACCTTCCTGCGAAGCGGTCGCTCTTCGACCCGAAGTACTTAGCTAAGCTCCGACCGGGGTGCGAATCGTTGCTGCATTGCTCGCGGCAGCAGGTGCGGGAGCTTTACCATGAGCGCTACAGAGCCTTTTGGAGCCCGCCGGCGTTCAAAAAGCTTCAGTCACGCTACGCAACGCACATGATCCTAGATGACCACGAAATCGTGGATAACTTCGGCTCTGACCCCACGCATTCAAGCGCTGAGTTCGCGGCGGTTCGTGAGGGCGCGGTTGATGCGTTTTGGGACTACCAGGCACAAAGGCAGTTTGGCGTCTCCTCCCGCCCCGATAACTTTGACCAGGTAAGTGTGTATGGACCTCTCGCGACCTACATACTCGATATCCGCTCAAACCGTCGCGTTGAAAACGACAGTCTGCAGATCTATAGCGACGCGCAGCTGCAGAATCTCAAGAACTTCCTTGAGCAGCATGCGGACCTGCCGATACTGGCCATCGGTCTTAGCGTCCCCATCCTGCACGTTCCTGATTGGCTCGTCAGTTTCGGACTCCAGGTAACGGGTTGGGGCAGCGACATTGCAGATCGATGGTCGCATGAGGCGGCTAAGGCCAGTCGGGAGAAGCTGCTGGAGGTTCTTCACCACCATCAGACGCTTCACCCAAAGCAACGGATGGTGATTTTCGGCGGGGATGTACACATCGCTCTTCTAAGCGCCATACTGCATAACGAGGGGGTTCAGCCTCTCTATCAGCTCATCTCGAGCGCGTTGTCTAATCGCGAAAATCCGCTGCTAAAGATGTTTACCAAGGCCGCATCGCAGTTTGGGACGCTCCTACGAGACGACTCGATTCATCCGTACCAAGGTGCACAGCTGGTGCAAGCAGCGGGCGATGCAAAAAGCAATCCCTACGGGGGTTTGAACGTCGGGATCATGACGTGCGAGCGTCATCTAGATGAATGGACCATGCGCTTTCGCCTGCTGGGGTGCACAAAGGACGGTAAAGGAACGCGCGTCGTGTTCGAAAGCGAACGGCTGTGACCTCGGAATCGCGTGATCCGGCAGAGCTGCTTAACGGCAGAGCTGCTTAACGGCAGAGCTGCTTAACGGGTGCTTGAGCTTCCGGAGCAACGTGAGCCTTTTTCCTGACGTTCTGATGCGTGAGCTGCTCGGGATGCGAACAGTCGTTCCACGTCCGGCCTCCCGCCTCCCAGACCTGAGGTAAACGTTCAGGTATTTTAGTATGCGCCTGGCAATCACAAACGCTTTGGATCTTGCTCTGGGATGAAGTTTCGAGCGTCTCGTCTTGGTGCTCTATGAACCCGCGTGATCAATAAGAGCAACGACCTCATATGGGAGCCGTCTATGTCAAGGTTGCTGTCTCAAGATTGCCTTGTAAAGTAACCTTTACAAAAGCGGCGCCTCAGTTTCGATGAACGACAGCCCAGGAGACGCGCGCCGATGAGGGCGGAAACACTTAGCTATCATGCAAGGTGAGACACACGCTCTCGGGTGGCAGTGACCCTGCGTTGAGGGGGCGGTTCTGAAGCGCTGCGCGGCGTGTGGCGGTGGCCACGCATACGGTTGCGGGCCCACTTCCGTTGAGCATGAAGGCTCCGGGCAGAGTCTCGGCGTTTCCGCCGGTCAGCATGCCTTCTCTTCCGAGTGGGAAGAACATCGCGTTGCCTTGAAAGACAATCAACCGGTAGTAGCGTGGCATGTTGCCTGGGCTGCTGAGTTCTACCTTGAACCGGTCGCCCTCGGCGAAGTGGCGCGGGTGGCGGTGCAGAGTGCCTTGGCGTTCGCGCACGAGCGTCATTGCCAGTGCTCCTCCCTTAACTCCGACACGCGATGTGTAGCGCGCAATAACGGGGTGCGGTGCATCGGTCGCGGGTTCTACTGCGGTAAGAGCCACCATCGTCGCAATCGCAGCGGGCGCGAGCCACCACCACAGTCGCATAACCGATGTTCTTGCTTGCTGCGCCGTTCGTGCCGGTTGAGTGGCAGTCCGGTTCCGTGGTGGAAGAGGCCGAAGTGTGCGCTGTGCAGTGTCTTGCTGAATGAACCGCATCCTGCTGAGGCAGCTCTCGCACTGCGCAAGATGTGTCTCATGCTCGTTCTCCGCCAACGCGCTGTCCACTAGCGCGCCCTCGGAGGCGAGAGCGAGCTGCTCGAGTGCAAGCCACGAAGGGTGCCCGGTGCTCAACGTGCCATGGCGCTTATCTCTAAACATGGCTTTCCTCCTCTTGCACAAGCTCTTGCAGGACGCGCCGCACTTTAGCGAGCCGCTTGGTCACCATGCGTGTGCTGACTTCAAGAACCTCTGCGATCTCCTCGAGCGATAACTCATCGACGTACCGCAACACCATCGTCTCGGCGCTCTTTGGGTCTAGCCTGTTGCATGCATCTCCCGGTCGGCCAGAGAAAGCCCGAGGTCAAGCTCGGCGTACGGAATCACCAGACCCTGCTGGATCGGATAGCTCGCCCGAAGCGCGGCAAAGAGGCCGTAGGTCGTCCAACTGTATCGACTGTCCGGGGTCTCTTGGCTCGGCAGTCCAGGAAACGGCACTTCACGGCTCCGGTAGAAGTGGCGCGGTCCAAGGTAGGCGGCCCCTAAGCCCACGGCGAAGTGGCGGCTCAGATGGAGCAGCGCGGTCAGTTGCAGGTTAGGCAGGAGGTCGTAGCCGTCGCGCTCGTATCCGTAGTCTTCCAGAGTTTGTGCGTAGTCGCCATTGTGCGGAAGCGAGAGCCCCAGCCCAAGCTCCATTGAAAGGTGGGTCCACTGCGTGCGCGCGTGTGGCGCAGGTCCCGGATTCAGCTCAGCGCCTTTGGGCGTGGCTGTAGGTTGTGCGATGGGTCGACAGGCCGATCGGTCAAAGGTGGTTGTACTTTGCCGACGTAACTCAAAGCGGCATTCCAGGTGCCGCTGATCCCGGCCACTCAGCATGGCGCGGTACCTGCCGGGAGGCAGGGCCAGTCGCACCTCACTTCCCCCCGCCTTATGCACCTCCGCCACCACATGGCGGACATCTTCACGCACGATCAGCAGGTCTGCGCTCTCCTTCTTTGGGAGCACAAGCGACGACGATGCGATGCGAGGCTCGCTCAGCACCATGTCGCCCATCCCAGTCAACTTGGTCTCGAGGGTAGGGTGTTGTTTGCCGACCGCGGTTTTCGAGGTGTCGATTAGCGTGCGGTGGTAGGCGTAGCGGTAAGCCTCGTCGAGTGTGACGCGGCCGTCGCCGTCGCGGTCGGCCGCCCCGCGCAAGGCCACGACCAGATGGTGTGTAAAGTACGAGGAGCGCAGTTCCTTTGCTTCCTGGCTATATTCGCTTGCAGAGGACGACGCGATCACGGCCACGCCGCTCATCTCGAGCTCGTCGATTGAATGGTAGGAGAAATCAGGAGCGCGGAATGCTCCCTTCACGCCCGAAATGGCGCCGGTCTGACATGCATCGAGGATGGCCAGCGTCACTGTTGCGGGCATCGCTTCAAGCTGCGCCCGCAGCCTCTCGAGCGGCACCTCATCGGTGCCTAGGTTCAGAGCGCGGGCGCGCGCATGCCCAGAGTAGTAGAATAGAAACCTTGTCTTCTGGTCCCGCTGCTGGTGCGACTTAAGCTTGGCAGCAATGGCGTTAAGGGCCTCAAATACGCCCTTTGGGCTTGGGTCGCGAAGGACTGTCAGGTGTGATCGGGGATAGGCGCCTAGCTCATCAAGCACGTCGGCCAAGCGAGTTGCATCGCGATGCGCATAACGCAGGGCTTCTTGCCCAGGGCCGGCTTTAGTACTCCCGATCAGGAGTGCATAGGAGACAGGCCGCGAGTCCGCCACGGCATCCGCAGCCGGACCTAGGGCCAGCAGGAACGCCAAGGCTGTTCCGAAGAGGACACCCACCTCTGCACCCACGCGCCTACGGGCGCGCGATGAAGCCAACTCTCCACACTTAGCGGTCATGTTCTTCCTTAAGTTCAGCATCTACCAGTCCATCACGTCGTTCATCAGCTAGATAACGCGTGGCTTTAGACAAACAGGAACCCCGCTGACGAAAAAAAGTCGTTCGTGTAACCGGTCAGTGGCTTTCAGATCAGGAAAGGACGCTTCCCGAGGAGGTAGTGCATTCGGCTCCTTTTATTATACAGCGTCCTCAAACCCCATCCTCACGCACCCAGGTTACCCAGGTGCGCTCCGGTGGGGTTTTGCGTGGAGTTCTCGTCGACTACGTCTCCTGCGATCCCAGCACTCGACTGCACAACCTCCTCGAAAACCGACTCGCCAGGGACTGACCAGTTACGTCGTTCGCAACGCGTGAGGCATGCGGGCTGGGAGGGCACGCACACGTTTCGACCCACCTCGGATTACTAGCTACTGAAAACACACCTCTTTTGAGGGTGGTGCGTGTCCCCAATGCTGTTCAGTTAAGCCACTTTTCGGCTTACGTCCGCGGGAAAAATCCTCACGTACCATAACGTACGCTGCGGTTTTTCCCTGTGGGCGCTGGGATCGCAGGAGTGAAACGACGAGAACTCCACGAAACCTGACTCAACTGAACAGCATTGTTCTTAACTGATCAGCATTGTGCGTGTCCGCGAACTAATCTGTAGAGAGCTGCGTCAAGAAGCCTTTAAACGACTT
Source organism: Polyangiales bacterium (assembly GCA_965214225.1). Lineage (GTDB taxonomy): Bacteria > Myxococcota_A > Polyangia > Polyangiales > CBDCBC01 > CBDCBC01. The sequence continues at coordinate 2,616,730 of OZ243942.1, forward strand.
CAGGTCAGCGAGAACAGCTGGATGCGCTGCGCGTAGTTTTTTCACCAGGAAGTCGAGTCGATCCCAATCGTACTCGAGCTCGAAGTAGTAGCGGCGGAAGTGTCGGAACTTGAGCAACTCGAGCAGATTCGGGAAGTTTGCTTCCGATACCACGACGTCACGGATGCCCGGAACTGGTGTGCTCATCCTTTCAAGGAGATCGGTGTGCCATCGCTCAGCCGATAAGTGGTTTTCAAAAGTTTGGGAGACGCGCAGTAGGATCGTCTCAAAGCACGTGTAGTAGTTTTCCAGAAGGCCGGCTGCAATGAGGGCGGCTCGAGACGTCCGGCCGAGCCGAGGGATGTCGTGCTTAAGCGCCTCTTCCAAGGAGCGAGAGAGTTGTACCAGCCCGCGCTCGCCCTTCTCGATCAACCCGAGGAGTTCAGCGACCCGCTCGTTCATAAACGACCTCACCCCGCTCTCGAATCGACATGGCCTGCTCGTGAGACAATCGCCTTAAATCAAGTAGGTCGACGGGAAACTTCGTCAACCGGATCGCATCGCCAAGCATGGCGGCGTATGTTTCCGCGCTGATGGTCCCTTCCACCGCGATGTCGATATCGGAGATTTCGCTGAAGTGGTGTCCGTCCACGAGCGAGCCCCACTGGTAGATGCGTTCCACAGGATACGTTTCAACCAGTCGACTCACAATTGCATGAAAATCGTCGCGAGCCTCACTTAGCCGCTTTTGCAGCCACTGCTCGTGCATCGACTCTTTCCTTTGCAGAAAGGCGCGCGCCGCCTCGATGTCGAACGCCTCGGTCCTCACAACAAACAATATAGCGGCTCAACCGTACAGATGCACCCGTCGCGCGTACGCGGCCTCCGGTCGACCAGGCCACGACGGGCGACCAGGCCAAGACGGGCACTGGCGTCAAGGCCCGCACACGGCAATCAGACCCGCTCTAGACTCACTATGAGTCACACCGAGGGACCCACTTCTCCGGAGGCTCATTCAGAAGCGTGTTTAGCAGGCGATCGAGCTCCTTTGGGGTCGGAAGGATCCGTCTCTACATACGACGTAGTTGGTGACCGCATCTCGCCCGGGCAAACAATAGGAGAGGGCGAGGAGAGACGGCCTCCGTCAAAAGCAGTGCTTGTAAAGCAACCTTTACAAGCACATCAAGCCGGATTCATAGAGGATGACGATGCCTCAGCAGGTCACCGAAATCTCTCATCAGGTTCTTGAGCAGCTGCGTCGCGGTCAGCTGCGTTTCGATCAGCTGAGTTCTTAGTCAACTGGGCTCTTCGTCAACTGGGCTCTTCAACTAGACCTGGAGCGTGAAGTCTCCTACTTCCTAACCGCACTTAGGTGTCTCAGGTGAAGTCAATGACACCGCTTCCTCTGTCAGGTGTTGCACTTGGTCCTTGTGCTCGCGATGACTGGACGCTACACCAACGGCAGGTCCTTTGCATCACGCGGGACCTGCAAGGAGGAACCATATGTTCAAGAATCTTATGTTTGCAAGTGCGGTTAGCGCCCTGTGTTTGGCCGGGTGTGACCGGAAAGAACAATACGAAGAGGTTGGGGAGGCTGCCGATGATGTGCGAGAGGCGCAGCAGGAAGTAGCCGAAGCCCAAGGGGAAGCAGGCGCTGAAGTAGCAGCTCTCCGCGACGAGATTGCCGAGCTGAAGGGCCGTCTGCAGAGGATTGAGAGCGGAACGAGCGAAGAAGTTCAAGAAGAGAAGCAGGAGCTTCAGACAGCCAAGAAGGAGCTGCGCGAGGAGCTGAAGGATGTTTCCCCAGAGGATCCATCGCAGCTAGCGAAGTAAGGTGAAAACGAGGGGGACTGCCTGCGGCGGTTCCCCTCGTTCATTCAGCCCGCCGATTGCGCACCTGAGGCATCTTGGTTGTGGCATTCATGCCACTACGGTCAGGAATACCCAGATACGTTCGAGGACGCTATGGTTATGTCAGCGTGGAACGTTGGCTTGAGTATCGGTGCCTATCGTTGGCTACTGCGATGCTCCTGCTTCCGCGCCTATGCGTAGACGGCCCATCGGTAGACGGCCCAGACAAGTGGATATACGCGGACCCGTCGCACTTGAGTATTGCACGAGGGCGTTTATATCACCGTCGTAATCCGGTCCGGGAGGGACGCGGATGGGAGGATAGTGCGATGGATGAAAAGAATCAATCTGGTGAGCGCGACGCTCCGCAGAAGAAGCAACCGCGTGACGCAGACGAGGCCTCCAAAGGTAAGGATGAGTCGCAGGTAGATGAGACCCTGGATGACAGCTTTCCAGCGAGCGATCCCCCCGCCTGGAATGGATAGCTAGTTGGGGTAGATAGCTAGTTGGAATGGAAGCATCTTCAACCTCGCCTAGATCGGCTCGGGAAGGGAGTGCACCCCGCGTCGGGAGGGTTATGTCGCTGTCGCGCTTGACGTTCGTTTTGCGCGAATAGACGTTAGCTGTGCGCATGCCACGACCCCTCACCGACACGTCCCGTGATCCGCGCGCAGTTGAGCCAACTAGCGCTGGCTCAACTGGTGCTGACTCAACTAGCGTTGGCCTAGCTAGTGCTGGCCTAACTAGCGCGCAGCGCGTTCCAGCTGCTTTTGTAGAGCAGCCGAGAAGGCGGGTAGGTCATCAGGCTTTCGCGAGGTGATGAGATGTCCGTCCTCGCAGACATCCTGGTCAACGACTACAGCTCCAGCATTTCGAAGGTCGGTTCTCACGGAGGGCCAACTGGTGACGGTGCGTCCCCGTGTTATGTCCGCTTCGATCAGAAGTTGGGGGCCGTGACAGATAGCGGCGAGAGGTCGCTTTAGTTTATCAAACCGCCGCACGAAGTCGACCGCATGCTGGTCTATTCGCAGGTGGTCGGGTGAGTAGCCGCCCGGGATCAACAGAGCGTCGAAGTCTTCTGGCTTCCGCGAGCTGATCTCCGCGTCGGCGTCGACCTTCACATTGCCGCGTTTTCCGGTGAGGGATTCGCTTCGGCTGGTAGCCAGTACCTCAACCTGATGCCCGTCCCGTTTTAGGGCTTCCACCGGTTGCTGATATTCTGAGTCCTCAAAGTCTTCCGCCAGTAACACTGCTATTTTCGCCATCTGAAATCTCCTGAGTCAGTTGTTAGGTATCCGGTCTCCGTTAAGTGAGAGTTGGGGTTTTAGGGAACCTGGTTGGGGGTTTTAGGGAACCTGGTTGGACTATCGGGGATATCGGGCTGGTCGATCCCAGGCTTTGGCTCGTCATTGGGACGAATGTCGGGACCAGGATTAGGTTTAGGTGTTGGAACCTCAGGTTCCGGCGCCTGCTTGCCAGGCGAGCCTGGGACATCCACCCCCGGCACCTCTGCTCCGCCGTTGTACTCCTGTCGAATGCGCTGCAACATGTCCTCCTCCTTCACGATGAGCGTGCGCATCAGCGTCTTGCGTCAGCGTGGCTAAGCCCAGGGCTCCCGTTTTCGCCATCACGTTGAAGACGTCGAAGTTCCCCGCCATCAAACACACGCTTGAGAGCGAAGCCGAGAACTAGAGCGTCTGGAATGTACAGCAAACCAAGAATGCTTGTGCCCATCGTGCGAATCATCAGTGCGTGGACGACCAGCGTCAACACGCTCATCATTCCGCCAATCCACGCGCAAGACGCCAGGGCGCTACTCTTGCGTCGAAGTAACAGCGCTGTCGCCGTTCCGCCCCACAGCATGATGAGGAGCGCTGAAGTAACGCGGCTGTGCGTCGCGGTAATGCCTGGCCAAGGGAGGAAGAGCCGTGCTGCCTCGGTAAGAGCACTTAGGAGAAGCACCACCACCGCAAGCATCACGTACGTGCGTGTCTCATGACCTCGCTTATGGTCCGTGTCCATTGTGGGCGCCACAGCACTACCGTAGATGCGTCCGTAGTGTGCTTCTTCTCCGGCAAGGGTCGACTCTGATGCTGCCGCCGCTCCAGGCGCACTCACCGATGTTCGCCCTTGAGTGTGTGCATCCTCCGCTTCAGTGTGAGGGTACGAGAGGTGCTTCAGCGGCGTTCCATCCCGTCGTTCGTCTCTTTCCATCATGAGGTTGGGATAAGCCCCTAGGATTGAGCTGCAAGAGAGTGCCACGCACTTCCATTAGTTCAAATGAGCACATGAGTTCAGATGAGCGCATGAGTTCAGATGAGCGCATGAGTTCAGATGAGCGCATGAGTTCAGATGAGCGCATGAGTTCAAATGTATACGTTCAGGTATCCTAGCATGCGGTTTTGGTGGCTTTCTACTGCCCGAAGGGTTACCTGAACGCTTGCGTTCAAGTGAGCACGTTGGTTCAAGTGAGCGTCTCCCGACTGCTCGCCGCCGCTGTGGCATGCTCGCGCCATCGCGGCAAGCTGCCACAGGGTGGCGAAACCATCACGCGCCTACGCCAGCCGCTGATCCTGTAGTAGCGTGCCAAAATCTGGTAGTAGCGCGGCAAAGGCTGGCATGTTAGGTGTCTCTGGTTTGTCTTCTAAATTGCCTCAAAGTTTGGTATAGTCCTTGCGGATACCGTGTAGTGCGAGGGCGCACGGTGCCCGATAGGAGCGCGATATGCCACGGTCAGACGGATTCTTCAGCGAATGGTTTTTGTTCGGAGCGGGAACGGGTGCCAAGTTTAGAAAGCCTTCCGTACGCAGCCCCAGGGGCGCAGCGGCACGGCAGCCGGTGCAACGTTCCGCAGCTGCTAAACAGCAGCATGTTTTGCAGGAGGAAGACCGTCATGAGGATGGGAAACAGGAGGAGTAGGCCATTATGAGCAATGAGCACGTACCCAACAGACGCCCCGAACCCCCTTTTCCAGCTCAACATATGGGTCCTCCCGGACTCGAGGGCGAGATGAGCCCGGCGCCGAAGTTCCGCGCACCGGCGTACTCCGCTGCTGGTAAGCTAGAGGGCAAGAGAGCTCTCGTTACAGGTGGCGACTCCGGCATCGGACGCGCAGTGGCGTATTTATTCGCGCGTGAGGGTGCGGATGTGGCAGTCACTCACCTCCCAGCCGAGGAGGAAGATGCGGTGACGACGGCCCGCGCGGTTGAGGAAGAAGGAAGGCAATCGCTAATCCTAAGTTGCGACGTGACCGAGCCGGGGGCGTGCGAGCGTGCTGTCGAGCAGACGGTAACTAAGCTTGGGGGGCTCGATATCCTTGTAAATAATGCCGCCTTCCAAAACCACGTTGAGTCGATTGCTAACCTATCCTTCGACCAATGGGAGCATACCTTCCGCACCAACATCCACGGCTACTTTCTCATGGCTAAAGCGGCTCTCACACACTTGCCTCGCGGGGGATGTATTATCAACACGGGATCAATCACCGGGTTGGAGGGGAGCAAAGGCTTGCTCGACTATTCGGCAACTAAGGGGGCGATCCACGCATTTACGAAGTCGCTGGCGCAACAACTGGTTGAGCGCGGTATTCGGGTAAACTGTGTCGCACCGGGTCCGGTGTGGACACCGCTAAACCCGGCCGAGCGCGATGCGGAAGCCATGCAATCTTTTGGTTCCTCAGTGCCGATGGAACGGCCGGCCCAACCCGAGGAGATAGCGCCGGCCTACGTTTTTTTCGCTTCCAACGCCGACTCAAGCTACGTCACAGGAGAGGTGATGGCACAGCTTGGCGGCTCGACGCGCGCCGGCTAGTGTGACGACGAGCGGCTAGGTGCCGCGCGCCACAGCCTCGTCGTCGACCTCGGGACCGCTCGAGGCAGCACGCGAAACAACACTCGAAACAACACTCGAAGCAGCAGAGTGCGCCACGCGACCACTACACCTCCCGTGGCGTGCCGCGAATCGCCTGCCGGTTTGGAACCACGGGCGCAATAGACGCAGATGCGGTGGCAGGCAAGCCGCATGGCGCGTGCCGATGGTCACGTGCAGGCCTTGGCTCATTTGGCGACGAGCTTATTTGACGACGAGCTCAGTAGACGACAACCCGCTTTGTATGCTGAACATTCCTCCGACCGCATGGCGAATGAACTCGCCGATACGAATCCTTCGGGCCTTGGGATGACCAATGACTCTCTACCGATGAAGGCGAGGAGGTCTTCAGATGCTCGGGTTTGGTTTCCGCGCCCAGGTGTCCACCTGCGTCGGGAGGTGGTGCATCCTCGGTTGCTCCGGGAGCGGCAGGCTCCGCATGCCCCGTGTGCCCCCCGCCATATTCAGCCTCTGCGTTCTGTTTTGTAGAAGACATTGCAAGCACAGCCAGCGCCAATATGACTAAAGCGCCGACAGCCAGTGTAATCCATAAACCCATTGTTCGTCTCTCCCTGATTAACATGAAGCGGCGACCGCGCCTCTCTCAGGTCGCGGCCGCCGGTGTTGTTACACAACGCTACGATAATGTTCTCGTTCACTGCCTCCGCAGCATTGTGGTTGCGGCACTGTGGTTGCGGCACTGTGTTTGCGGCACCGTGTTTGCGGCACCGTGTTTGCGGCACTGTATTTCCGGCACTGTATTTCCGGCACTGTATTTCCGGCACAGTGTCTACAGCACAGTGTCTACAGCACAGTGTCTACAGCACAGTGTCCGCAGTACCCTAGATGCAGCACTGTATCCGTAGCTCTTGCCGGCTAACTAGCGGCCTGACGGTTGACGCTTGTCGTGGCAATGTGCGTCAGCTTATCGTCCGCTGCCTTCTCCTCAGACAGGGTCTGCTCGAGCAGTTGCTCGACCTCACGCAACCCCAGGAGTCCAGCGAAGGTTTTCGCTGATCCATAGCCCGCCATCTCGTAGTGCTCGACGCGCTGCGCGGCTGCGATAAGAGCAGCGTCTTTGACATCTGCGTCGCCCTTCATTTTGATGATTTCTTCCCCCTCCGTTACAAGGCCCTTCATGGCGTTGCACGTTTCGCTTCCCGTGCTCTCTCCTAGGAGCTTGAACGCCTGCTCGAGGCGGGTGATCTGCTGCTCAGTCTCTTGAAGGTGTGAGGCAAAAGCTTGCTTTAGATGCGAAGCTTGTGCCGCTTCTTGCATCTTTGGCAACGCCTTCGTTATCTGCTTTTCAGCGTTATAGAGGTCCTGCATCTCGTGGACCAACAGTTCCTTCATCGACTCTAGTTTCAGTGCACCTAGTCTCATCTTTTCCTCCTTGGTTGGTACCGAAACCACCTCGTCAACGTGGCGAGGTGGTTTCTATCAACTTAATCTTCCTCGACCTCTATCTGGTAGATGATGTCGGACACAGCTGGGCAACCTTCCACGAGCGTTGCACAACTAGTAGGCGTCAGCTCAGCTTCAACCGCTTCCAGGTCGGAGTTGCACGAGGCGGACTGCGCATATCCCTCAAAGGCGCCTACAAACTCTTGAAAGCATGCTTGCAGCTCACCCACGGTCGCTTCAGTGCACGAGGCGGTAGCCTGGCGGAAGGTCGCGCTGAAGTCATCGTCGTCGCAGTTAGGAGCCTCAACAACCACCTCTCTGATGTTGCCTTGACTAACGTCGGCATCTTCGCCCTCTTCTCCGCTGACCTCGTCAATCACATCGCCAGCCTCGTCAGCTACGTCTTGGTCTAGACAGTCCCGCACCGTTTCCGCACACGTTCCTTCTTCTCGCTGCTCTACGACTAAGCCAGCGATGTAGCAGTTCGCTTTCTCGGCTTCCTCGTCGTCGATAATAGCGAAGTCGTCCGACAGAAGCGCACATACTCCGTCCACGTCGTCATCGGTTAAGGTCGAGAGCTGCTGATCATAGTCGAGCTCGGCTTCATCGTCAGAGCATGCCGTCAACGAGGCAAGTGTGAGGGCTGCAAATGCAGCATAAGTTGTACTCAAGATTCTCATATTCACTCCTTTGCGCTTGAGCTAGGCTCGAGCTGGTTGGTCGCCCGGTGGGGCGTCAAACGATGCCGCACCACCACTGCCAATCCGCTGTGAGCGATAACCGTGCCATCGACTCGCTCGACGGCAGGAGGCATTAAGGTGAGTCGTAAAAGCCCATTCCAAGCGGTCCGAGCTTCGGTAGCCGGAAGGGCTCTACCGATGAGCAGTTTGCCGAGCGTGCGTCGCACAATGGTACAATGAGGCGAGTTGCCACACGTCTCTGCTGTAGAAGCATGCGCGGCTGTAGAAGCATGCACGGCTGTAGAAGCATGCACGGCTGTAGAAGCAGGCACACCACTGCTCGCGCTCCTGCGGGATGCTGATGCTGCAACGGCGGTTGGTTACTATCGTCGGCCGCCATCTTGCGCATCAACCGCCATCTTGCGCATCAACCGCCCTCTTGTGCATCAATAGGCCGAGGGCGCCAATCTAAGAGGCTGAGCACTGATGCAGCACTTGCAAACGAGCGGCTGCAGTTTCTAGTACTTGACGCGTCCCTAAGAGGCCTTAGGTAGTTGCGATGTCGCGCAGGCCAGAGACAGTGCAAGCCGGTACCCGGGGACCGGGCTACCTCCGAGCAAAGGGCCATCGTGTGGCCTTCATCCCATCTGCCAAAGAGGTCGAGGTGACAGTGGAGGGCACGTGTGTCGCACGAAGCCGGGATGTGGTTACGGTCGAGGAGGCAGGCTACCCAGCGAGATGGTACGTAGCGCTTGAAGATGTCGACATGGCAAAGCTCGTGCTGGAGGAAGCTCAACAAACCTTTTGTCCATTCAAGGGTCTGGCCCGCTACTACGGGTTCAGGGCACCTGATGGAGCCACGGTTTCACGGGTGGCGTGGGAGTACAGTCAGCCCTATAAGGAGGCGGAGACACTTCGTGACCGACTCGCCTTTGATGAGTCCTCTGCAAATGTTCGGGTTGAGCAGGTCGACTAGCCGGTGAGGTACGCTTCCGCGCTGTCGGCAACGCTGCGGGTAACCGAGGGCGCACTCGGTGTAACTGTTCCTTGGTTCGCGGCCAGAAAGGCACGCTTGCCACGGAGGTTGTGCATTCGGCTCCCTTCGTTGAATCCACAGTTTAATACACAGCTGAATGCACAACCTCCTCACCAGGAGCTGACCCGATACCACTCGAGATTTGCCGCTCCGAAGTAGACCTTTCGAGTTGACGCCGATGCGTTTGATCTGAAGCCGCTCCATTGGCGCAGTCAGCCGCTTCTCCTGCTCGGTCTGCGACGCCATCGGCCGAAGCCCGCGCGGGCTGCTGCACGGCTAGCCGGTTGCTGTGACGCGCTCCCACTCTGCTCGAGCGATGAGCGTCTCGTACACAGCGCTCAGCAGGGAGGCATGAGCTTGAGCTAGCGCAGCTTGCGCTTCGATCACGTCGAATGAAGTATTCACACTTACCTCGTAGCGGCTCTGCTCAATGCGGAAGTTTTCCTCGGCTTGCTCGTACGCCACTTTTGCTTCAGCTATTCGCGCTTGGGCCGTCTTGAAGTTGATGAGCGCCGTCTGAATCTCCAGTCCAAGTTGGTCCTTGAGAAGCTCCGTCTGCGCCTTGGCCGCCACGCGAGTGGCTTCGGCCTCATCAATAGCTCGGTAGTTAGTGCCCCAGTTCCAAAGGTCCCAACTTCCCTGCAAACCGACGTACGCTGCCCAGTCCGGCTGTCCGAATGGATAGCCATAGTTCCTTTGGTATGCCCCTACCAGATCCACCTGAGGGTACAGCCGAGACTTCGCGATACTCACAGCGGCTCCCGCTTGCGCTTCCGCACTCTGACTCTCTTGCACCTCGCTCCGACGCCTTAAGGCCGCACCGGAGAGCTGCTGTGATGCTTGGTGCCCAGGTAGCTCCGACGTGAGGTCCGCGGTTTGAATCAGTTCATCGACCGGTACACGTTGCGGCCGAATCGGGTACCCAGGGTCCAGTCCTATCAGTTGCGCCAAACGTGCTTGCTCGATTGCTACTTGGCCCTCGCTTGCGAGCAGCCCTTGTTTTGCTGACGCCAGCGCCACCTGAGCACGCAGAACCTCATTCTTTGTCGTAGCGCCTCGAGCGAGAAAGCTTCTTGAGCGGCTGACCTGAGCGTCGAGCTGCTCCACCGAGAGCTTTGCTACTTCCACCAGCTCCATTCCCTCAAGAAGTCGGTAGTAAGAGGACGTGATCTCGAACTTCAGGTTGCGCGCTGAGGTGATGTACTGCGCCTTCGCACTTTGGAGTCCTGCCTTCTGTTGCTTCACATTGCGACGAATCGCAAAGAGACCAATGAGCGGTTGAGTCAGCGAGACACTTCCGTTGCCCGTCAGCTTCTCTCTTGCGACCACCGCAGGTAGCTCGTCGCTGTTGTCGGTTCCCGGAGGTTGAAAAGATGGAGCGAACTCGTCGTGCCAGCGCTGCACAAGGCCTTCTACGCGAAGTACAGGGCCGTACGCACCCTTCGCGCCCCTAACCGCCATGTCACGCGCCTGCACGTTCGCGCGGTACGCGCGCAACTGCGGACTGCGTTTGGAGGCAATTTCAAGGCAGCTGTCGAGTGATAGGGCTTGCCCTGCCTCGCTGCGTCCCATCCGTGGTGCCTGTGGGGGTGGAGTCGGGACCGGACGCGCGGTCTGCTTCTCTCGTTCTTCCGCGGCGCCCATCGGGCCGGTCTGCGCAGTCGCCGGCGCTGCCACGTGTAGGACCAGCATCAAGATTGCTGCGACGAGCTTCGGCGCGCCAGCTCCAGCCCCAGCCCCAGCCCCAGCCGAGCTCTTGTCCCACGATGAGGTCATACGACAACTTCCTCCGTCTGTCCTGAAGGTTGAACTGATTCGCCTGCCGGCTCCTCGATCTGGTCGCTGCGCTTCGACTGATGGTCCTTTGCGATCAGGATGTAAAGCGACGGAACGATGAAGAGTGTAAATAGCGTTCCGATAGCCATTCCGCCCACCAAAACAACGCCTATTGAGTTGCGAGCTTCGGCTCCAGGACCCGACACGAGCGTCAGAGGGAAGTGACCGGCGACTGTGGCAACTGACGTCATGAGGATAGGACGGAGACGGGTCGAAGCGGCTGCACGAACAGCCTCAAGCTTTGACTGCCCGCGCTCCTGCTCCGCATTGGCGAACTCGACCACGAGGATCCCGTTCTTTGCGATGAGGCCGACCAGCGTAACCAAACCAACCTGGGAGTAGATGTTCAGCGTGGTTGTCCAACCCTGGGTCAGTGGGAATGCGAGCCCGGGCGGCCCTGCAAACTTGAGGAAAGTAAAGATGAGTGCTCCGAACATAGCGAGCGGCACCGAGCCGGCCAACACGACCAACGGATCACGGAACGAGTTGAACTGTGCTGACAAAACGAGAAATATGAGCAGAAGAGCTAGCCCCATGGCCGGAAGAAACTTTCCCGCCTCCTGCCTGAGCTGCCGTGACTCGCCGGTGTAGTCAATGCGGTAGTCCTTCGGCAGGATCTTCTTAGCGTTATCCTCAAGAAAAGACAGACCTTGCTCCAGTGACTGCGGCGTTAGTCCTGAGATTTTAACTGAGTTTAGCTGCTGAAATCGGTTGAGTGTTCGGGGGGATGTCGTCTCTTCAAAAGAAGCGACAGAGCTCAATGGAATCACGGTGCCATCAGGTCCGGAGACGTGAAGATTCTGAACATCCGTCACACTTAGGCGTGCCTTCCGCTTTACCTGCGGAATCACCTTGTACGCGCGTCCGTCGATGTTGAAACGGTTGACGAAGTTGCCGCTGAACGCCGTAGAAAGGTCGGCGCTGATCTGTTGCATGCTCACGCCCATGGTTGCGAGCTTATCCTTGTCGATTCGAAGCGACGCCTCCTTCTGGTCCATCCGCACGTCAACAATCGGAGGGAAAGCGAAGAGGCCGCTCTCGATGGCTTTCTTCGTCAGCTTATCCACATAACGCAGTATTTCTTCGTGGTCGTCCGTGGAGGCCACGACAAACTCCACGGGAAACATCCCAGGACTTGGTAGAGGCGCCGGGAGGAAGGCGGGTGCTCTGACACCGGGGACCACCGACAGCTTCTCGAAGAGCTCGTTTTGTATCGGAAAGATGCTCCGGTCGCGCTCTTCCCAGGGCTTGACCAGCATGCCGCCAAATCCCTGATTCGGAAACGTGATCTGGAAGGCATGCGCGAACTCGGGTGTGGATTTGAAGATGTCCGTGATGAGGTCAACGTTGGGCATGAGCCGCTCGAGGGTCGCGTTTGGCGGCACATCGATGGCCCCAAAGACAATGCCCTGATCCTCGTTCGGGGCGAGCTCTTTTGGGGAAAGTATGTAAAGTGGCACGATGAGAATCGAAAAGACGATCCACACCGCGTAGGTGACACCGCGACGGGCAAGCGAACGGTCCAGCGCCCTCTCGTACTTCGCACGCACCCTTGTAAAGCCGCGTGCGATCTTTCCGGCAAGCCATCCCTCTCGGCGCCCTTCCTTGAGCAGACGCGAGGCCATCATGGGTGAGAGGGTGAGGGCAACGATTCCCGAGATCAGCACCGCACCTGCCAGGGTGAAAGCGAACTCGCGGAACAAGGCGCCTGTCAGACCCGCCTGTAAGCCGATCGGCGCGTACACTGCTGCAAGGGTAATAGTCATCGCGATCACGGGGCCAACCAGTTCCCTTGCCCCTTCGATGGCTGCCTGGAAGCGGTTTTTCCCCTCCCCTATGTTCCTCTCCACGTTCTCGACAACGACAATCGCATCATCAACAACGAGCCCGACTGCTAGAACAATGGCCAGGAGCGTGAGCAGATTGAGGCTGAAGCCCATGACCTGCATCAGGAAAACAGCACCGATGAGTGATAGCGGGATCGCGACGACCGGAATGAGTGCGCTGCGCAACGAGCCTAGGAACAGAAAGATGACGCATATGACGATTATGATCGTCTCTAAGAGAGTCTCGACGACCTCGTCTATGGCGTTATTGATATACGTAGTGGAGTCGTAAGCTACATGAGCATTGATCCCCTTTGGTAGCTGCTCCTTAATCGCGGCGATCTCTCTTCGCACGTCGCGGATGACGTCGATGGAGTTGGCATTCGGGAGCACCCACACTCCCATAAAGACCGCCTCGCGACCTGAGAAGCGTACCTCTTGATCGTAGTTGTCCGCACCCAATGCGACGGTTGCAATGTCCTCAAGCCGCACAAGAGATCCCTCGCCCTCGCGGACTACCAGGCGCTTGAAATCTTCGAGCGTGGTGAGGTCTGTGGTGGCTGATAAGTTGACCTCTTCCAGCGCTCCCTTGGTTTTGCCAGCCGCAGAGAGGTAGTTGCCTGCAGCCAGAGCTTGCCTCACCTGGCTCGGGCTGATGTTGAACGCAGCCATCTTTGCTGGATCGAGCCAGGCACGAACCGCAAATGCTCTCCCACCAAGGACTTCCGCGCGCTGCACACCTGCCACAGCGGTAATGCGGGGTTGGACAACGCGCACCAGGTAGTCCGTTACCTGATTCTCATCAAGTATCGGTGAGTCAAAGCTCATGTACATGGACGCTATTTGAGAATCGGAGGGCTCGACTGTGATCGCTGGAACCTCCGCTTCCGGCGGTAAATCCCCCCTTACCTGGTCTACCCGTGTGCTGATGTCGGCCAACGCCTCAGCTGCATCAAAGTTTAGTTTCAGGCGCACATTGATCGTGGAGAGCCCCTGCGTACTTTGCGATTCGATGTAATCGATGCCGTCGGCAGCTGCCACGGCACGCTCAATAGGAGAGGTGATGAAGCCACGCACCAGGTCGGCGTTGGCACCCACATAGGGCGTCATGATGGTTACAGTCGCGCTCTCCAGCCGCGGGTACTGCCGGGCGTTGAGCGATCGCAGCGCCTGCACACCTCCTACGAGGATGACTAGGTTCACCACGATCGCGAGAACAGGACGACGTATGAAGATGTCAGTAAACGATTTCATCCCAATCAGCCTTCAAGATAGGGTGCTGTTGAGCGCCCTGAGCACGTGCAGTGTCTCTAGCCGAGTAGCGCACGCAGCGAGCCTACCCTACTTGTTCTCCGGGTTTGGACTCGTCTGTGGTGTGGGTCCGACATCATCGACGACCTTGATTGGAGATTTGTTCTGCAACTTGAAAGCGCCGGAAGTCACCACTTCCTCACCACCCGAAAGCCCCTCGGTGATCTCTGTAAAGTCGCCTCGAGTTGAGCCCGCCTTGATGAAGCGCTGCTCTGCAATGAGCTTTTCCTGCCCGTTGACTTTGGTCTTCTTTGTCACGAAAATAGAATCACCGTAGGAGGCATGCACAATGGCAGTGACTGGGGCTATCACCACATCACTCTTCGTTCCAAGCAGAACCTCGACTTGCACAAACATGCCCGGCTTGAGCTTGCTCTGACCCTCAGGTGTAGTTGCTCGCAACCTGACGGTGCGTGTCGCTTCATCAATCGAAGGGTCAATGGCTGCCAGAGTTCCCTCAACAGTCGTACTATCCTCCTGATCGCCAAGCGTCATTCGAACGGGCTGACCAACTTCAAGATCTTCTAGGTGAGTTTGAGGAAGGCTGAAGTCTACGTATTCATTCTCACTCGACTGAAGCACCGCCACTGGGGTGCCTGGACTTAGATATTGGCCGACGTTGACCATCCTGATCCCAAGCTGTCCGGCGAAAGGAGCCCGCACCGTCTTCCGGGCGATTTGCGCTCGAAGAGCGGCTGCGTCGGCTTTAGCCGTGTCGAACGAACTCTCCTCCGTCTCAAGCTGCGACTGAGACACGGCTTTGTCGTCCACCAGAGCGCGGGTCCGACTGAGGTTGCTCTCGGCAAGCTTTAGCCTAGCGCTAACGGAGGCAAGTTGCGCCCGTTCTACGCTGCTGTCTAGCTCGACCAGCACGGCGCCCTTACGCACGCGATCACCTGAGTCAAAGCGAATCGCACTCACGGTGCCAGCTGCGTCGTTACTCAGTGTAACGCCCTTGCTCGCTGCGACTGTGCCCACCGCAGTGAGTTCAGGACGCCACTTTTTCTGTTCCACTTTGGCTACATTGACCGCCTCCGGCGGCGGACCAGCTTCCTCCATCTCTTTGCCGAAGTTGATCAGCATGCTGATCTGCGAAAACTTAAGAGCGGCAAGAACAACAACGACGCCGCCAATCGCGAGTGCGGGGATCCCGATGCGTTTGAACGATCTTTTCATGGTCAGTCCTGCGTCTGTGATCGAAGGTTAGCTATCCGCAGGGTGGACGTCTGCGCTCCCCGGCGTGGTAAGGCGACTCCTGTTGCCGATGATGGGCGCGCGTAGCTACCCTGCTCGAACTGCGGCCAGTCATAGCCTTCGACTGCTTCGCCGTCCACCGGGTTCCCTGTGACGATTGCCCAAGCGGTGACAAGCACCACGCGACCTGCTGCTGGCGCCTCACACCTGGCGTATCCGCGATCATCTATCCAACTGCACCCTCAGCGGTCCTCGCCGCTGACCGCCAAGTTTTCACCGCGGCGATGGTCACAGCTACAAAGGGCACCGCGAAGAAAGCTCCCGCTAAACCGCCTACCGCTGCGCCTGCCGTCACAGCGAGCACCACGGTAATCGGGTGGAGCTTGACAGCACGTCCGACAATCAGGGGCTGAAACACGTTACCCTCCAAGGCTTGGATCGCGATTCCAGCGACAACGACCAGGGCGGCGGTGAGGGGCGTGCCATGGGCGAGCGCCACGATGGCCGCAGCGCTAGTGGCAACAACTGGTCCCACGAACGGGATGTAGGACCCGATGAACGTCAGTGCAGTTAGCGGAAGAATATAGGGCACTCCGAGGGCCCATAGTGAGAGCGCCATTAAGACGGCGTTGCATCCGGCGGTGACTGAAACGCCCGCGATATAACGCGTTAGAACCGTCCAGCTGCGTTCTCCGACCGCTTCAGCGGTTCTTCGGTGTCGTGACGAGAAGATGGAGAGCGCTTTCTTGGAGAGGTCAGGCCCATCTTTGATGAGGAAGAAGGCGACGAAGAGAGCGAGGAAGGCTTGAACTAAGAACCTAGCTGCCTGCAGCGCACCCGTGGCGATTGCCTGCCGGTGTTCCTGCACCTCCTGTACGATGCGGTCAACACCAAGTTCGAGCGGTTGAATATCGGCGAGGGCGCCCTTGGGAAGGTAGTTTTTCGCCGCACGCAGCCCCTGAGAAAACGACTGGCTGAGGCTGCCAGCCTCGCGCCAAACGGTGACCACCGTGGGAATGATAAGACCGAACACAACGGTTAGGAGGGTGGCGATGCAGGTGAGGGCAATAAGCCAATCAGGCCAACGCAGCTTTCTCAGGCGCTCTGCTAGAGGAGCTAACCCTGCGGCGACAACCAGTGCAAAGATGAAAGGAAGTACCGCGTCGCGGAAGACCAGGAGCAGGAGAACGACGGCGTATGCGAGGGCGCCGATAATCAGCACGCGCCACGCTACGCGTGCCGCCCGGTCGAGGGTCGCCGGTTCGCCTTCCTGCGTCTGCCGGGCGTCCTGCTTAGGCACCGTGTCCTGCTTAGGCACCGTGTCCTGCTTAGGCACCGTGTCAGAGGTCGCGTCGGGCCCGGGCGATTGGGTGGACCGGCGCTTAGCTGGAGCAGGTGGCGGATCAGCGTTCACGCAGCTGTCATACGGGCAAAGCGCTGAGCTGCAAGGTCCCTTGACCGCTATGTTGCCGGGCTTACCCTTTTTGGGGGAAGAGCACACGCCTAAAGCATAGATGACTGGAGGGACAGCACCTGAGACGTGCACCATCCAGTGCCGCGCGTGCTCTGAGGGCTAACTGGAGGCCAAGCAATGCTCAGAAGCAGTAAAGAGCTGGTGGGATACGTGATCGGAGCGAAAGACGGTGACGTGGGGCATGTAAAGGATGTTTTGTTTGATGAGAGGGTTTGGGCGGTACGCTATTTCGTCGCAGACACGGGGAAGTGGCTCCCGGGGCGTCGCGTCCTCATTTCGCCGATCTCCGTAGGAGAGCCGGATTGGGAATCCAAACGGCTTCTGGTCGACTTAATGAAAGAGCAGGTGGAGAAGGCGCCATCGCTTGACTCAGACGCTCCGGTGTCGCGTCAATACGAGGTGGAATCGCTACGGTATTATGGATACGCACCCTACTGGGTCGGACCGGGTCCGTGGGGAGCCGGTATGGTCCCTAATTTCTTGGCACGTGAAGAGACACCGCCTGGCGTTGGTGTTACAGCGGAGCAGGGTGCGCTTGGCACCACACATCAGGGAGACCCTTCGCTTCGTTCAGCCGATGAGGTGCGCGGCTACCATGTTCAAACGACGGATGGGTCGAAGGGTCACGTGGATGATTTCATCATAGACGATGCGTCGTGGCAGGTGCGCTACCTCGTGGTGGACACCCGCAACTGGTTGCCGGGTCGGAAGGTACTTGTCTCGCCCTCATGGGTGGGAGAGGTGCGATGGACAGAGCGGACGGTGCAGGTGCAACATACGAGCGATGAGATCAAGAACGCACCCGAGTTTGATGCATCGGCTCCGGTCAACCGTACCTACGAGAGGCGGCTCTACGACTTCTATGGCCGACCAGCTTACTGGGATGGCGCAGGAGGTCCGGAGCAGCGGTAGAGGAAATAAGGTCTAGCTCGCCTTCAATTAGGAGCGGCTATCCCATGCGCCGTGGGATAGCTGCAATGTCTCGCTTCCTGGAGAAGGCGCGTTTTCTTCTACGCGCGGTAGGCACGGCGCTTGAGTCTGTGAGCGTCATCGGCTATGCCTACGCGCGTGGGTGCGGTTGTGCGGCATCTCTCAAGCTAGGTGCCGCGCGACCGGATGAGAACCACACGACCTCGGGGAGTAGCACAGCCTGGTAGTGCGCCAGCTTTGGGAGCTGGATGTCGTCGGTTCGAATCCGGCCTCCCCGACCAAAGTTAAAGCGCCCGTAGCTCAGCCGGATAGAGCAGCGGCCTTCTAAGCCGAGGGTCGGAGGTTCGAATCCTCCCGGGCGCGCCCAAGATTCAGCGCTGGTGACTGCAAACCCTCTCAAGCACCACCAGTCCTCTTACCGGTCAGCCCGGTCTAGAAGTTCGCCTGCTAGCTCTCGTCAAGGGGCCGTTGCGCTGCAAGGTTCCTCACCAGGACACACAAACTGCCGCGCACGTACGAGTGAAGTCAAACCGCAGCTTTCTCAGCCTCTCGCGGAGGGGCGAAGCTTCACGCCTAAGAAGGTGGCAACCTTCTGCCCCACCGCGCGAGGCAGAGTGTCCAGGCGACCTTCCACGACTGCGCGCGCGCGCGCATGGGGCTCTCCTTTGAGCGCCGGAAGCACGATCTCCGTCCATCGGAGGAGGGTTTTGCCGTCGGCTTCACCAAGAGCTTGACCGAGCACTGGCTCGAGCCGCTTCTGGTATGCGACGGATGCCGAACACAATCCGGCAAAGGTTTTGACGAGACCTTCTCGACCGGTGGCCGAGGCTTCACCGAAGGCGTGCGTTAGATGATCAAGTTGCTTAGCAACGCGCGCAGGCGCGATCTTCACCAGTTTCGGTAGCGCTTCGGCTGCCGCGCTGACGACGCGGCTGTTCTTCGAGTTCACCGATTTAGCCACGGGCTCAACTGCACCAACAAGAAGCTGCGCGTTACGTGTGACCACCTCACTCACGATGCGTGCTGCGCGGGTGGCCACCGTGTCTCGCTCATCCAGTAGTGCCTGAGCTTGCTGCTGCGCGAGAGCCGCGTTGGATGCGGCAATGATCTCTTCGGCGGTTGCTGCCACAGAGCCTGACTTACCGTCGGCTCTTGCTTTACCGCCAGCGGTCGAACCCTTTTCGGCGGTCGGTTTACCTTTCCCTACAGCAGTCGATTTTGTTGAACTTCCTGTTCTCGGCACGGATACTTTCGCTGCGCTGCTATTCATAACCCTAGACTTCCACCTTAGCTCAAACGTCCATTCCGTGAGATGGCGTACTCGCTCGCCCGGCTCACACCTACTCCGGCCCACTTCGACTCGGTCCACTTCAACTCCGGCCGGGGTTGCCATCAAGACCCTTTTGCCATCCAGACGCTGGTGCACAACCGTGTTTTGGTGGAGCTCCAGCTGACTGATGGTTCCTCTCGAGGGGCTGAAGGTATAGCACACGTGCCCCAGGGGAGCTACGTCTGGCGCTGCTAAACTGCGGCATCTCGCGGCGGGTAAACTGGGGCGTCTCGCAGCGGGGAAAGCGAGGCAAAGCGCGTCAGAGCGGTTGCAGGTAAGAGACCACAATGCGCTTGACTCCTGACGCTCCGAAATCAACTGTGGCTCGAGGGGGCGCGCCATCTTCGACGGAACGAATGACACCTTCGCCAAAGCTCGGATGCTGCACGCGCATGCCGCTATAGGCGCTCTGTCCATCGTGTGTAGGCTCGACGTAGGACTCAGAAGAGCTGCTTCTATGCGATCCCTGCGGAGGTGGCCGCGGCGTTGGCATACGCGGTGACTGCACCAGTTCCACCTCAGTGATGTCGCTCGGTGGGATATTGTTTAGGAAGCGCGAAGGGTGTTCCACACGAAGTTTCCCGAACAGCCGTCGGCTAACGGCATACGTCAGAACGAGATGTTCCTTAGCGCGCGTCAGCGCCACGTAGGCTAGACGTCGCTCTTCTTCCAGCTCTTCAGGATCGTCGAAGACTTCGGTGCCCTTGTAAGGGAAGAGTCGCTCCTCCATGCCGCTTACGAAGACGACGGGAAACTCCAGCCCCTTCGCCGCGTGCACCGTCATCAGCGAAATGCGTTCCTCCACGTTGCTAAGCTCATCTTCTTTCGTCGAAAGCGTCACATTCTCGAGAAAGTCGGAAAGGCTTGTATTGGCGTTTTCCTTTTCAAAATCGCCGATAGAGCCCAGCAACTCTTGCAAGTTTTGCAGCCGCGCGTCGGCCTCCACGGAATCCTCCTGCTCTAGCATGGCGGAGTATCCGCTTTGCCGAAGTACATGCTCGGCTAGCTCGGACGGACCTTTAATTGCTGCTTCTTTGCGGAGGTCCTCCAGCATCTTTTTGAACTGAAGAAGCTTATTCTTAGTGCCGCCTGTAAGCTCAGTGAGCTGCTTTACATCCGCCAAAACGTCCCATACGCCAGTTCCCCGTGCCGCAGCATGAGAGAGCAGCCGCTCGATCGTTTTTGCGCCGATGCCTCGCGTGGGGGTGTTGATGATGCGCAGCAAGCTGACGTCGTCGTTGCTGTTGGTGATCGCGCGAAGGTAGGCCAGCAGGTCTTTGATCTCGGCGCGGTCGTAAAAGCGTGTTCCGCCCACTATTCGGTAGGGGACATTGCCAGACCGCAACGCTTCTTCCAGCACACGCGACTGCGCATGTATCCGGTAGAACACGGCGATATCGCTCAGCGGATATTCATCGGATAACTGACGCACGCCACGCACAAGGGCCATCGCTTCGTGCCGCTCATCTTGACAACGCACGACCGCAACAGGCGATCCCTCTTCGTTTTGCGTCCAAAGTTTCTTCTCCTCGCGTCCAACGTTGTGGGAGATAATGGCGTGCGCTGCTCGCAAGATCCGTTGGCTGGAGCGGTAGTTCTGCTCAAGCTTGACGACCCGCGCTTCTGGAAAATAGTTTTGAAACAGCAGAATGTTGCGTCGATCGGCGCCACGCCAACGGTAAATGCTTTGGTCGTCATCGCCGACCACGCATAGGTTGCGGTGGCGCTCAACCAGTAGCTCTACAAACTTGAGCTGCACTTGGTTGGTATCTTGGAACTCATCCACCAAGACGTAGTTGAAGCGTTGTGTCACTTCTTGTCGAAACGCCTCGTGCTGCTGAGCAGCCTTAACCACCCGGTAGATCAGCTCGTCAAAATCAAGGGCGCCAGCTTGCGCGAGCATACGCTGGTAGTGGGAGTAGATCCGCCGAACCAGTTCGCTCTGTGCATCCTCAACTGGCATGTCATCAGGCTCGATGAGCTCTTGCCTGGCTCGGTTGATCTTCCCGGCGACCACCTTCACCGGTAGGCGCCGCTCGCTGATGTTCAGATCTCTTTGGATACGCGTGATAAGTGCACGCTGATCGGCGTCGTCGTAGATAACGAAGCGCGGCGACAGACCCGCAGCCGCTGCATGAATACGGAGGAGCTTCGCGCACGTCGCGTGGAAGGTTCCGATCCAAACATCCCGTGCTTCCTCTCCAAGCTGGCAGCCTAGCCGCTCACGCATCTCCTGGGCCGCCTTGTTGGTGAAGGTGACAGCAAGGATGCGGTAGGGAGGTGCGTGCCCTCCGCGGACTATCTGCGCCACCCGGTGCGTTATCACACGTGTTTTGCCGCTTCCTGCGCCGGCGTACACGACCAGCGGACCACGGATGTGCTGAACGGCCGCTGCTTGCTCCGCGTTTAAGTTGGCGGTTTCCATCAGCACCCGAGTCTCCTCTTCGCGTGGACGTGTCGCTCCCGCAGTGGGAGAGAGAGCTAGCTGCGACGCTATGGGAGGCATGTCCCTAGGGTACCCGCCACGCCGCTCCGGGCAAGGCCGGTCGTCCTGTAAGGCGGCTGCTCGCTGACTGCAGGTCCCACTGGACGCGGTGGCGCCGTCGCGTTACTGTTTGCCGTTGCTCGAACCCATCTCGCAAGCGCTTGCTTTGAACTTTGTGCGCGGCACGGGTGTCTGGGAGAAGAGTTTCAAAACAGCTTCGGTGCGGGAAAGGGATGCGCATCGGCGTATTTTACACCGACCTTCGGCGGAACAAAGCTTGTGGTGAATCAACCTGGTGTCGTGTCGTCTAAGCTTGATGACCGTGTGGAAGACTCAGCGTCACCCCCTGATTCCGTTATCATCGAGCAAGCGAAAGCCGGTGACCAACAGGCATTCCGCCTGCTTTTCGACCGATACCACCGCCGCGCCTTCGCGGTGGCGGTCGGTGTGGTCAAGAACCGTCATGACGCTACAGACATCGTTCAGGAAGCGTTTGTCAAAGTTCACAGGAACCTGCATGGCTTCGCTGGCAGTTCAAGTTTTTATACCTGGTTTTACCGAATATTGATGAATTTAGCGATCGACCATATCCGCAAGCAGCGCACCAGAAGAAGGTTTGATTTCGACGAGAAAGCGCCGCCGGCTCATGCGACTGAGTTGCCATGCACACCGACCCATGTTGGCCATGCCCCTGACCATCGCGCGGAGCGGCGTGAGCTGTCAGCTCAGCTGACAAGGGCGCTCGGCGAGATCCCCTCGCACCACCGATCGGTGATCCTCTTGCGCGAGGTGGAGGGTCTAAGCTACGCGGAGATCGCCGAGGTGCTTGATGTCCCCAAAGGCACGGTGATGAGCCGGCTCTTTCACGCGCGAAAGCGTCTTCAGCTTCTTCTTGAGCCTTACCTCCTGCACGGAGATGACAACGCAACGCGCCAGGTGGAGGTGGGGCCATGAATCAGGTGAGTGAGCGAGAGGAAATGCTGAACCGGCATTTCGACGCCGAGCTTGATCCAGCAGAAGAAGCGGCATTCGTGCAAGAGCTGAGCGTGCAAGAGCGACGGACGCTTCAGACGTGGACGACACTCCGTGAGGAGCTGCAGCAACTCGCAACTCGCGATGCAGAAGAACTTAACTCGGATGAGCTGCACGGTCGAATTATGGTCGCCGCATCGAAGGAGACGGGGTCGCAGAGACTTTCAGCCTCCGTTCATCAGCTGAAGATGCAGAGGAACAAGGGCTTGCGTGCACTCTCGTGGGGTGCTCCTGTGCTGTTAGCGGCAGCAGCCGTGCTACTGGCGGTCATCCTCAGTGACAACATCCCCAGTGACAACATTTTCAGTGAGAACGGGCAAGGGGGGGCGCACGTCGCGCGTGTTGATCTCGCGTCACCGGATGTCGCCTCTGAGGTGCTTGAGGTAGACTTCGGCGATGAATCAGGAGCGGTGTTATCCGTGTCTACCGAGCGTGGGGTTGAAGTTGCAGTGGTTTGGCTCGATGACGCAACTGACGATGAAGATCAAACGAGTTCGGACGGAGTATCAGATGACCAGTTGTGAGAAACGCCTGAGGTATACTAGGCGCAAGATGTCGGCTGTTGCTGTATCGGCTGCTGTTGGGGCCTGCATCGCAGCCGCTTTGCCGCCACCAGTAGCTCGTGCTGAGACTTCGGCTGCAGTTGAGGGTGAGGTTCTGCAGATTTTTGCAGCAGAGGAAGCAGGCGTGGTGGACAAGGAGCTTGCCAAGATTCCGGCACTCAAGCGCATGCCGTTCAAGGCGTTTGGCACCATGCGTGTGCTTGAGCGCAAGCGCGTTGCTTTGCGGAAGGGCCAAGTAGCCGCGCTGACTTTAAAGAACGGTCGACGCCTCGCCCTTACATCCAGAGGCAAGTCAGGCACACGCCATGCGTTCAAGATTCACCTCAGCTCGGATAATAACTCGAAGGGCAAGGGTTTGGGCAAGGGTGTGACAGTCGAGGCAAAGGCGCAGAGCGGGGAGTACGTCTTTCTCGCCGGCCACTCGGTCACGGCACCCGCTGAGCGCGCAGATTCGAAGGAACAGCAGCGTTCAAGAAAGAAGGGGACCCTGATCCTCGGCATTCGCGTGATGAGCGACGCGAAGCAATAGGCGCATTGTGCGACGCGATGATCCCGATGCCATGCTGCTCGCTACCGGAGCGGTGGCTTCGCACCATCGGCACCTCAATGCCGATAAACTCATCGAGCTGCTGAGGCCTCGGGTGACTGAGAAGCGTTGGCAACGGATGTGCCGCGTAGCGCAGGCGAGGGTCACGAGTGTGCACGTGGTGTTGGATTGTCTTTCGGACCCTCACAACGTGGCTGCGGTTTTGCGGAGCTGCGACGCATTCGGCGTGCAAAACGTGCATCTTGTCCGGAGTGAACATCCCTACAAGATCGCCAAAAGTGTGGCCCGCAAATCGGAGCAGTGGCTCACTCTCCAGCTGCACGATGACATGCGAACATGCCAAACCAGGCTGCGGGAAGAGAAGCTTGACCTTTACGTAGCCACTATAGATGGCGAGCTGTCGGTAGACGAGTTGCGCAGGATCCCGCGCGTGGCAGTCGCGTTGGGGCACGAGCGGCGGGGTCCTTCATCTGAGCTTTTAGCGGGAGCTGCGGGAACATTCCGCATCCCGATGGAGGGCTTCGTCGAAAGCCTAAACGTGTCGGTCGCCGCCGCTGTGGCACTTTATGCACTGACCCAAGGTCGCCATGGCACGTCATCAGAGGCCGATGTGAAGCGTATACTCGCGCAGTTCCTGTCACAGTCTCTTCCGCCTGCAGCATCTGCGCCTGCTCCAGAGCTGCCCTCTTAGGAGGGTGCACGATCAGATTGAGAAGAGGGTGCATATGGGTGGGTTTTTGCGGGGTCGTCATTGCGGGCCTTCAGGTACAGCGCAGGAGATTAGATTGAGCTAAGGTGGCGCGATGGACCGCAGCTACGACCCATTCCGCGAGAGGGCGCGTTCAGGCTTCGGAATCTGGTTTAGGCGCATTCTCTGGGGCGGGCTAGCCGCAAGTGCGGCAGGTCTCTTACTGGTCGCTGCCCTGTTTTGGCACTATAGCCGCGGTCTTCCCACGGTTGAGTCACTCAAGGACTTTCGTCCCCGACAGACGATCAAGATTCTGGATCGCCAATTGCGGCTGCTAGCGCAGCTATCGCCGGAGCGTCGTACGGTGGTGCCGCTGAGCAAAATACCGCGGGTCATGGTGCTCTCGGTCTTGGCCGCTGAAGACGCCGATTTCTACCAGCACCTCGGGCTCGATTATCCCGGCATCCTGCGCGCGGTTTACAAAACGCTGTTTGCGCGGAGCTCGGTGCAGGGAGCGAGTACCATCACGCAGCAGGTGGTGAAGAACCTTCTACTTACGCCGGAACGAAAGCTTTCAAGGAAAGTCCGCGAACTCATCTTGGCTCGGCGACTTGAGCAGCAACTTACCAAAGACGAGATCCTGCATCTCTACTTGAACCTAATAAACTTTGGGCACGGGCGCTATGGAGTCGAGGAAGCCAGTTTGCTCTACTTTGATAAGCACGTGGAAGAGCTGACCCTAGGTGAGGCGGCCGCGTTAGCGGGCATACCTAAAGCCCCTGCGCGCCTCTCTCCGCTTACCCATCCGGTTGCTGCCAAGCGCCGGCAGTCGTTTGTTTTGCGTCAGCTTGCAAGGAAGAGAGCGCAGTACTGGCCTGACCTTGCGCTGGAAGACATTGAGAAAGCCGAGTCCGTTCCTCTCAAAACGGTGGAGTCAAGGGGGACTAACGTGGTGGCGCCGGATGTCCTCGGATTGGTGCGGTCTGAGCTGAAGCGTCATGTCGGCGCTGAAGCAGTCAAGCGAGGCGGGTACACGGTGTATACCTCGATCGACCTGGAGGCCCAACAGCACGCGCGCGAGGCGCTTCAGCGAGGTTTAGAGGCCTACGACCGGCGCCACAAGCTCATCGGGCGGCTGCACTCTCCAAGTGGGGGGAAGCGGCGCGGTCGTGGAGGTGAACTCCAGACGCAGCGCCTTTACCGTGGCGTGATCACCGAGGTTGAGGAGGACCGACTCACGGTAGATGTTTCTGGCCAATCGGTGTTCGCGTCGCTGCAGCCCTTGACGCGCTACAACACGCGGCGTCTACCCGCCTCGACTTTCGCGCGCAAGGGTGCGGAAGTGCAGGTGGTTGCGGAGCAGCCGATTGAGAGAGGCTACCTGGGGCACGTGGTGGTGGGTCCAGAAGGCGCCGTGGTGGTCTTGGATCCTGACACGCGCGAAGTCGTCGCCCTGGTCGGCGGCTATCAGCGCATCGCCGGTTTCAACCGGGCATGGGACGCGCTTCGGCAGCCGGGCAGCGCTTTCAAGCCGGTTGTTTACGCGAAAGCCATTGCCAAGGGGCGTTACACACCTGCGTCGATCGCCATCGATGCGCCCGAAGTCTACGAGAACTGGAAGCCAAAGAACTACCAGAAGACGGAGTACAAAGGTGCGGTGAGGCTAAGGCAGGCCCTGGCCCAATCGATCAATACCGTGGCAGTGCGCCTCATGGAAGAACTCACGCCGCAAGAAGTAGCGCACTTCGCGCACAGCTTGGGAATACAGTCCGAACTGCAGCCGACGCTCTCGCTTGCGCTTGGTGCCTCTGAGGTGCGCGTGGTGGAGCTGACTAACGCCTACGCAACGTTTCTCGCAGGCGGCGTGCACCTTCCCTTCACACTCATTCGTCGCATCACCACGCATTCTGGGCGTGATGTCTACACACGACCGCCAGCGACCACCACCCAGGTCATGGGCGAGGCCGAAGCGTATGTGATGACCGACCTATTGCGGGGGGTTGTGGAGGAGGGTACGGCCAAGGCCGCTCTTCGATTGAAGGTGCCCGCAGCAGGAAAAACAGGCACAAGCAACGACGCGCGAGACGCGTGGTTTGTAGGCTTCACTCCTGCCTGGGTTGCGGGAGTTTGGGTAGGATACGACCAACGTCAGCCGTTGGGGCAAGGTGAGGGCGGAAGTAAGACAGCACTTCCGATCTGGGTGGACCTTATGGAACGCCTTCCTACCGAAGGCCGCGCGGCCTTTTCTGTGCCTGATGGCGTGGTTCACGCCCAGATTGACCCAGAGACGGGTTTGCTAGCTTACGCGGATATGCCGGGTGCGATTGATGAAGTGTTCGTGGAGGGAACAGTACCCACCGAGGTGGTGGATCCTCCCGGCATGGTCGGAGCCGATGAGTTTCTGATGCAAGAGCTTGCGGGCGACGGAGCTGTAGAAGCTTCCCCACCGCGGCCGCCTCCTCAGGTGCAGCAGGAGGTCCCCTAACGGGCGCCCGCCCGTCTGACATAGCGGACGGCTAGCGCAAAGATAGCCGAAGAGGACGCGTGCGGTCCATCCTAGCGCTTGCTCACGAAAATGCGGTGTCGAGAGCCATCATAAGCGCGAAACCCAGCATCGCTCCGAGGGTGGCGAAGTCGGTCTCGCCGTGGCGTTGAGCCTCCGGAATCAACTCCTCAACGACTACAAATATCATCGCGCCCGCCGCAAATCCCAGCGAGTAGGGAAGGATCGCGCGTGACTGGAGCACGACAGCCGCGCCGAGCACGGCTGCGATCGGTTCAACGATGCCGGAGAGCTGTCCGTACCAGAAACTCCGCCAGCGTGATAATCCCTCCCGGCGAAGCGGCATCGAGACGGCCGAGGCTTCGGGAACATTCTGGATCCCCATGCCGATAGTCAAGGTCACGGCACCGGCGAGTGTGGCCGAAGGAAGACCGGTTGCTGCGGCACCAAAGGCAACACCCACTGCCAGGCCTTCAGGAATGTTGTGCAACGTGATGGCCAGTACAAGAAGCGTGGTACGTCTCCATGAGGTGCTCACCCCCTCCGCGTTCTGCATCGGCGCCCCGATGTGTAGATGCGGAAGAAGCTTATCAACTCCCCAGAGGGAAGCGCCTCCTAGCAGAAAACCCACCGTGGCCGGAAACCAGCGAGGCAGAGCTCCACCCTCCGACATGGCTATCGCCGGCGCCAGCAGCGACCAGTAGCTCGCCGCTATCATCACCCCTGCAGCAAAGCCGAGCAGGGCGTCTAACATCCGCTTACTAAGGTCGTAGGTCAGAAAGACGACCGCAGCACCAAGCCCCGTCATGCCCCACGTGAAGAGGCCAGCCAGAAGCGCTTGCATGACAGGACCGAAGTTTGATAGCGACTGCAGCATGAGAGACCACCCACGCGGGGCATAGCGCGAGTTGGCCAACTTTCCACTGCTACATGCTGCGGATGGCTTGACGGAGGCTTGTAGGGATCGGTTGCCGTAGGTGCCACCCTTGAAGTTGCAGTTGTTCTTCGGCGCGGCGCAGAGAGTGCCGAAGATGCCCAACGAGCCACGCAGGCGCCGTCACAACTGCGCAGGCAATGAGGCGATGCACCCATAGTTCGAATGGAGCTAGCTCTGGTATGGCGCACTAGGAGCCAGTGCGTGCTTTTGCTCCTGAACTCGGGGGAGCAGAACCGTAGAGGGCGCTACGCTCAGACGTTGCTCGGTGAGGAATGGATGGTAGACTACATCCATGAAACAAATTCTCATGAGGACCCAGATGTACACGAGCAGTCGGATTAACTCGGCCCGGAGTAGTAGGGCGTATCTTGCACGCGTTGTCGTCATTGCGGCCGCGTCTGCGGTTGCCGCCGGGTGCGGCGGTGACAGCTCATCTCCAGAGCCTGAAGGTGGTGGTTCGGGTACCGGCGGATTCGGCAGCCCAGCCGGAAGCTTCAACAGCGGTGCTGGGGGCTCAGGCGCCGCAGAGGAAGTCACATCGGTGTTCAACCAGCGGTTGATCAGTCAAGATGGCGAGACGTACTACGCGAGGAACTGCGACGTGTTGGCAGATGGGAGCCTTGAGTCGGGCTGCGGCTACAGCGGCGGCGCCCTCGTCTCCGGCCTGGAGCTTACCGCATCGGGTGGGGGAAATGTGGCATCAATTCGGGGCGGCTACGCATACACCGTCCGCACGGGAGACGGCACGCTCAAGTTTTTCCAACGCCTCATCGATGGCGACGGGACGGGCTACTTCTCGCGAGACTGCACTCTAAACAGTGACTTTTCGCTAGATGGCGATTGTCCTTTTAGCGGACGCAGGGACATCAGTGGCCTGGTGGAGAACGTCGTTCAAGACGGTTACGCCTACACGCACACCGACGCCGAGGGAACCACCTTCCTACATCAGCGTATGATTGCGGATGACGGAATGGGCATCTATTCGCGCGACTGCAAGCTGACGGACGATGGAAGTATCGACGGTGCGTGTCCCTTCAGCGGCGCACGGCCCACCGGCATATCCGAGGCAGTGGGTGGTGGTTATGCCTTCACATATGTGGATGCCGAGGGAACAACACAACTCTTGCAGCGCTACTTCACCAAGGATGGGACGGGCTACTTTGCCCGAGACTGCGCCCTGCAGGACGATGGCTCCCTGGAAACTCCGTGTGAGTTTGGCGACGCGAATGCCACATCGGGCCTTCAGATCTCTGGCGTAACGGCCATCCGGAGTGGTTACGCTTACTAGGGGTGACGTCCCTCAAGAAAGGTAAGCGGTATGCCCGGGTACCAGCGTTACGCAGGGCGGGTACCAGCATTACGCAGGGCGGTATCGCGCGATGTGCGGATAAGTCCAGGTAGCAGGGGAGGCGACTTGTCGCTGACTCTGCTTCCGACGTAAGCATTCAGGTACCCTTCGGGCAGTAGAAAACCCCCGGGATCGCAGGAATGAAATGATGAGAACTCCGTCTCAAAGCTCTCCCTGCTCCGCTCTCCCTGCTCCGCTCTCCCTGCTCCGCTCTCCCTGCTCCGCTCTCCCTGCTCCGCTCTCCCTGCTCCGCTCTCCCTGCTCCGCTCTCCCTGCTCCGCTCTCCCTGCTCCGGCTTTCGTCCTCAAGACCTGTCCTAACGCACCTAGTTGCGCGCCGGTGGGTCAGTGCGCGCCGGTGGGTCAGTGCGCGCCAGGAGGTCTTCGCGTGGAGTCCTCCATGGTCGCAGGAGTGAAACGACGAGCCACACGTGCTTCCGGGAGGGCGACCAAGCTCGCACGACGGTCTCAAGGACCTCGAACTCTGACGGTCTACCCTCCCGGGGCACACCTTGACAACCACTTTACCGGCCGCTTGCTAACATACAAGAACTCTGGCCGTGCTTCTGCAATCCCAGCGCTCGGATCAGCTAGGACACCTGCACGTTTACCTTCCAACGTACCGAAACACCACCGTTAGCTGCTCCCGCGTTCAGTGCACGAGCCGCGCTCTGGTGCAGAAGCCCTGCCGCAGAAGCCCTGACGCAGAGCTACAGTGGGCAGTTCCATGATCCCGAGTAGACGAACTCTCGCTGCGGTCGGCGAGAGCGGGTTGACTGCTCCTCGTCGTCTGATGGGTGCCCCAGCGCGAGTGCAGCCACCACGTCAAACTCCTCGGGAACGGCAAAAGTTGCACGGATCTTTTCGCGGTCGATGCCCGCCATCTGATGGGCAACAAGGCCCCTGTCGGTCGCCTCCACGACAAGCTGCGCAGTGGCCTGACCGACGTCATGCCATGCGTGCCGATTCTCTTTGCCATTGCGAGCAAAGAAGCGGTGAGCGAACGCGAGTGCCAGGACTGCAGCTTCCTTCGCCCAAGCTTGATTGGTAGGGACTAGACAATCGACAACGGCCTGAAAGTCTCTGGTCTGCTCGTGCGTTGCCACGAGGTAGCGCCACGGCTGCTCGTTGAAGCTTGAGGGAGCCCAGCGTGCGGCTTCAAAGAGGCTGCGGATCACCCCAGTCTTGACCGCGGCATCAGAGAATAACCGCGGGCTATGCCGTCGCTCAAGCACGGCGGCGATGGGATGCTCTAGGTTTGAGGTAGTTGCGCTCATGGATCGTGTTCTTTAGCAACGGAGAGTAGGGCGCAAGGAGTTGATGCGGAAACGGATTGTGGTAAGCCACTTCGCGTCCATCGACGGATGTGCTACACCCCAGGGCTTAGAGAGCCTCAGATATAAGAGTGAGAACAGAAGAGGCCGCTCCCAAAGGTGAGAGCGGCTACAAAGCAGCGGTAGGTCATCATGCAAGCAACGCCTCGTCAGCAAGTCACAGAAACTTACACCGATAAACAGACCCTGGTGAAGGCCATCGAGTCACTCACAAAGGACGACCTTTGGATCGACAGGGTGAGTGCGAAGGGTCTCGAGCGCATCTCGAACAAGAAGCTTATGCGCCTGCACGCACGACTGATGGAGCTAAAAGAGAACTTCTCCAGTCGAGCCAAGCTCGTCGACGCTGTGGCCGAGCTACAGGGTCATGCCAAGGATGCTGACTACAAGGCGCGTCTCCAGGAGTACCCCGCGCCGAGGCTGCTGGACATGCATAGGGCGCTGACGAAGCGGCAGGCTGCAAAGGGAGAGGCACGCTAAGCGCCGTCTCGGGGCCCCTGAACCTAGCCGCTCTAAACCTAGCCGCTCTAAACCTAGCCGCTCTAAACCTAGCCGCTCTAAACCTAGCCGGTCGTATGGTGTCCGGTTGTACTGCGCGCGGTGCACTGGCCATACAATGGCATCCGTGGCTTCCATTGGGAGGTCAGGTGCTTGTGTTGGGGGTTTACGGGGTAGGTCGTCGCCTGCGCCACAGGCACGAGAGTTGATACGGCTTCTTCAACCAGGGCCCTTACTTCGGAGGCCCGAGGGGAATAGTGGCAATCCATGTCAGATGCAGTTGCTGAACGCGGAGTGGTAGTTCCCTTCGACCTGCTGAGCGCCGAGGCTCTCGAGGGCGTCATCGACGACTACATCACCCGCGAGGGAACGGAGTATGGCCATGCCGAGCAATCGCTTCAAGAGAAGCGGCATCAGGTGCTCCAGCAGCTTAGGAGCGGTGAGGCACACATTGACTTCGATGAGGATAGCAAAACCTGCACACTCATCGCGTCCAGCTCAAGGGAAGTGCGTGGTGAGTGAACAGGACGTTTAGCTGGGCAGGACGTTTAGCTGGGCAGGACGTTTAGCTGGGCAGGACGTTTAGCTGGGCAGGACGTTTAGCTGGGCAGGACGTTTAGCTGGGCAGGACGTTTAGCTGGGCAGGACGTTTAGCTGGGCAGAGTGCTCTGCAGCAGCCTGAAATAGGCTGCGATCAGGTGGTCTCCCACGAAGAGGTACTCGACTGCAGCTAGTGCCAGGAATGGCCCAAAGGGCATTTTTAGCTGCCGCAGCCTAAGATCCGCATCTCGCGGCTCCTGCAGGCTCTGCTCGTCACCGGGCTCCGAATTATCGGGCCGCGTTGGCTCGAGCTTTCTACCGACCGCCAGCAGATAAGCGGCTGCCACAAGGCCCTGAAGCGACCCTGCAACCACGGAAAACAGGGCGCCCTTCCAGCCAACGAAGGCACCGATCATCAGCATCAGTTTCGAATCGCCTTCGCCCATCCCTCGCCGTCCTGTTATGTGCTCGTAGAGCCAAACAAAGCCCACTTGCACCGCCAGGTAGGCCCCGCCTGCCCCCATGACGATGGCGTACAGGTCAACCTGGCGCATGGGCGCTGAAACAAGGCCGAGCGCCGCGGCTGGAAGGGAGACTTCATCGGGAATTTCCATCCATTCAAGATCAACGAAAGTGATGATCAGCAGACCTCCAATGAAGAAGAAGTAGATGATGCTGCGGCAGACAGCCCAGGCAAGGGGTGCCTCAGGTGGCCCATCGAGTAGGAAGTGCTCGGCTACTAAAAGCGCACCCAGTGCCCCAAGCACCTCAACTAGCAAGTAACGACGGGACAGTGGTGCGCCGCAGCACGCAGCGCGTCCTCGCAGCAGGAGATAGCTGAGCATCGGAACATTCCGCAAAGCAGGAACAGGCTTCTTGCATGCGGGGCAATGGCTGGCAGGTTTGACTACGGAAAGCTCACGTGGCCACCTGTAAATGGCTACGTTGAAGAAGCTACCCCACAGCGCTCCGAACACGAAGGCGCCGCCCCGCACAAGCCACACAGGCAAATCCGCAACTAACACGCGGCTAGGTTACCACCCACCGCACGATTGGCGCACTTCAATGCCGCTCAACTGGGCAAATTTGGTGGTTGGGCAAGTTTGGTGGTTGGGTAGATTTGGTGGCTGAGCAATCCGGTGGTTGAGCAGTTCCAGCGTCTTCCTCCGCTTTCGCTGTGCATCAAGGCCTCTGGCAGCTTCGCAAGGCCTCTGGCAGCTTCGCAAGGCCTCTGGCAGCTTCGCTGTGCGTGCAGGCTTGGCGGTCGGCGCGCAGGCTTGGCGCTCGCTAGCTGAGCGGATTGCAGCTCCACTTCTGTCAGAATACCTCTTTCATCACGTGCTAGGCTAGGGCATGCCTCGAGTAAAGAAGAAGGATCCCAGACGCGAAGGACTTGCCGGGGTGCGGCGGGTCGTGGTGAAAATCGGCAGTCGCGCCCTTGTGGGCGGCCCGACAAAGCTCTTTGAGAAGCTCGCCGCGGAAATAGCTTACGTGCGGTCTACGGGTGTTTCGGTAGTGTTGGTGTCATCTGGAGCTGTCGCTTTTGGGAGGCGTCTTCTTGGGTTTCAACAGCGACCGCGACTCATCTCGCACCTGCAGGCGTGCGCAGCCACGGGGCAGTCTCGCCTCATGCGGGCCTATGAGGAGGCGTTCGCTCCGTACGGGGTTGGCGTGGGGCAGTTGCTGCTCACCGACGCGAGCTTTGCCGATAGGGAACGCTACCGGAACGTGCAGAGTGCCCTCGACGGGATGCTGGAGTTGAACTTGCTCCCAATCGTCAACGAGAACGACATCGTCTCAACCGAAGAGATATGCTTTGGCGATAACGATCAGCTTGCATCGCTAGTGACTGGTCTAACGAGCGCTGAGCTGCTTGTGCTGTTGACCGACGTCGATGGGGTGTACGACGAGAAGCGCAAGCGAATCCCGCTCATGGAGGACGTAACGCAAGTCCGTGCCGCACTGCACCAGCCCAAGACCAATGAAAGTCGAGGCGGCATGCTCTCGAAGCTAGAGGCAGCGCGGCGCGCCGCGCACCGCGGTCTGCCAGTCGTCATCGCGCGGGCTCGCGACAAAGACGTGCTGCCGCGCGTGCTTCGTGAGGAGGATATCGGGACCCTGATTTTGCCGCACGGCTCGCCACTTCCAAGCCGGAAGCACTGGATAGCCTATGCACTGCCGCCTCGTGGCGCGCTACTGTTAGACCGCGGGGCTGTTAAGGCAGTGCTGGAGAAAAACCGGAGCCTTTTGCCAGCTGGAGTGATGGGCGTCAGGGGTGACTTCTCTGCGGGAGAGCTCGTGGTGTTGGAGGATGCTTCGACGGGTCGCCAGATCGCAAGAGGTCTATCGCGCTATGCGGCCTCCGACTTAACAAAGATTGCCGGGTCCCACACGCGTGAGGCCGGGGAGCGACTCGGGCGTCGCGGTGACGTAGTCGTGCACCGCGACGATCTGGCCGTGTTGAGCGAGAGCGCACTGCACGACGTAGAGGTTACTGCAGAGTCTGCATAACCCAAGGTGAAGCTGGCGTGGGAGCAGACGCTCCACGGCAGCGGCTTCGGCCGAGGTAGCTTCCACAGCCGAGGTAGCTTCCACAGCAGCTGAGTGGAAAAAGCTCGGTGGAACAGAAACTCGGTGGAACAGGAGCCGAGTGGAACAGAAGCTCAGTTGAACAGAAGCTCTGAGTGAAGCCGAGTCGGAGGTGAGGCACTTTTAGCGTGAGGTGCTACACTTCCGGTATGTCAGAGATAGCTACACTGGTAGACACCCTTGCTGAGGGCGCCGCAAGGGCGGCTCGGGCGATGAGGGCGGCAACTGCGTCGCAGAAGAACCGCGTGCTCGAGGCCGCTGCGCAGGGTCTGGAGCGTCATGCAAAACAAGTGACCTCGGCCAACGAGCAAGATCTCAAGAGAGCGCGCGAGGCAAATATTTCGGGCGCTCTTCTCGACCGTTTGGAACTCAACGAAGCGCGCCTTGACGGTGTGGTCCAGGGCGTTCGTGAGATTGCGGCTCTTCCGGATCCGGTGGGGCATATCGATGAGCTGCGTCCGCTGCCGAACGGTCTGCAGATTGGAAGGATGCGCATCCCGCTTGGCGTCGTAGCGATGATTTACGAGTCGCGACCGAATGTGACAGCAGATGCTGCCGCGCTTTGCATCAAGAGCGGAAACGCATGCATTTTACGTGGAGGGTCTGAAGCGTTTGAGACGAATCAAGCCATTGCCAAGGTGTTTGCTGAGGCACTTGAGAAAGAGGGTCTTCCACAGGAAGCCGTTTCCCTAATACCTGTTACTGACCGTAAGACGATCATCCACCTCATCCGGCAGTCTGGGAAAGTCGACCTGGTTATACCTCGGGGTGGTGAGGCTCTGATCCGATTTGTGACTGAAAACGCATCGGTTCCCGTTGTCCAACACTACAAGGGCGTGTGTCACGCGTACGTCGATGCGGACGCCGATTTCGAGATGGCGCGGGCGATTGTGCTCAACGGGAAGGTTCAGCGGCCGGGTGTCTGTAACGCCCTCGAGACACTTCTTGTGGATGAAGCGTGCCTCGAGCAGTTTCTCCCGAAGATGGTCTCAGAGCTGAAGGATGCAGGTGTTGCTGTGCGAGGTGATGCCCAGGTCAGAAAGGTATGCTCCGATGTAGAAGCGGCCAAACAAGAGGATTGGGACGAAGAATACCTTGACCTGATGATTTCTGTTGCCTCAGTTAGCGGTCTGGATGGTGCGCTGCATCACGTGGATGCGCACGGCAGTGGCCACACCGAGGTGATTGTGACTAGCAACTACGCCAAATCCCAACGTTGGTTGCGTGAAGTTGATGCCAGCTTGGTGCTGGTCAATGCTTCAAGCCGGTTCAATGATGGCTCTCAGCTCGGCTTAGGTGCCGAAATCGGCATCTCCACTACCAAACTGCATGCCTACGGTCCGATGGGTCTCGAGGAACTATGTGCCCGTAAATGGGTGGGTTTGGGTAATGGAGAAATCCGACAGTGAGCTTGTGTTAAGGAAGTCAACCTCGATGCGAAAACCGTTGGATTCCCAATCTCTGGCCTTAGATATCGCTCGTGTTGGTTTGGAGCACAAGGCGGAAAATACCGAAATTATTGATGTGCGAGATAAGGTCGATTACGCCGACTTCATCATCGTGATGAGCGGTCGGGGGGAGAGGCATGTTGCGGCGCTAGCGCGCAATATCGACGACAGTCTGCGCAAGAGCGGGTCGCGGTGTCAAAGCGTCGAGGGTCTGCCGCAAGGGTCGTGGGTGCTTATGGACTACGGAGATGTGGTTATCCACATCTTTCATGAAGATGCGCGAGGGTACTACGACCTCGCTTCGCTGTGGATGGACGCGCGCCGCGTGTTAGTCGATGACGGTCACGGAGTGCCTGCCGCGCAGGGTGGCTAGCGAGCGGGGCGATGAGACTTGTTGTAGCCGCCGTAGGTAAGTCAAGGGTGGGTGGCTTCCGCAACCTCTACGATGACTACATCAGAAGATTATCGCGCTATGCGCGGGTTGAGGAGCTCATGCTTCAAGACCAGTGCGAGACTCAACTTGAAGAGCAGTTTGATTCACGTTTGCCTCGCTCCCGTGCAGTTCGCGTTGCCCTTGCTGTGGAGGGTCAATCATGGTCAAGTGAAAGGTTGTCCGAGTTCCTCAGCCACAGCGAGCAAGAAGGTCAAGCCGCACTTCACTTCTGCATCGGAGGCGCTTACGGATTACCCAAGGGCATCGTTCGGCGAGCGGACCAGCGGCTCTCTTTGTCTGCTCTGACGTACTCCCATCGGCTTGCTAAGCTGGTTCTGCTAGAGCAACTCTATCGCGCGTACACCATTGTGCGAGGTGAGCCCTATGCCCATTGAGTGCTAGCCGCCGGAAAGTCAACCGCCGTGCTTCGCGTTACTTTCTCTAATCGAATCGAGCTGCTGGGAACGGAGCTGGCAGCAGAGGTGCGCGACCTGCGAACTCAACTCGGCTTATCGACCCCTCTGCACGTGCTCGTGCCGAGCCGAGGGCTAGGCAGATACTTCGAGTTGGCAGTGGCCTCCTCGAACGGGATTTCGTCGAACGTCTTTTACCTGACCTTCAATGCGATGATCGAGAAGCTTCATGGGCCGTACCTCTCGCGGCATGATCTCGAAGTCTTATTTTGGCGGGCTCTCCATGACGCTTCAGCAGAAGGAGGTGGCGCCGCATCCCATTATCGAGCTCACACACTTGCTTCATTGTTTCACGCATACGCGGAGTCCCGCCCCGATCTCTTGACAAGGTGGAGCAAGGGGGAGACGACCTCAGTAGCCGAGGGAGCTGCGCTGGAGCAAGTTCAAGCGCAACTCTGGCGCCGCATTAACCTTCTCGCGCACGGCGAATCCGCCGCTAACGGCACTGTAGCGTCCAATGGCACTGTAGCGTCCAATGGCACTGTAGCGTCCAATGGCACTGTAGCGTCCAATGGCACTGTAGCGTCAGCGTCGAGCCACAGTGCAGCATCGAGCCACAGGGCGCCGTTGCATGAGCTGCTCCTTGAGGAGCCGCTTCCCCTGCACTTTCCTCGCGTACTGATTGTCGCCGGCTTCTCTCACATGTCGGCGCTTCAGCTGCGGTGGATGAGACGCGTAGCAGGCGCAACTGAGGTTAGCTGTCTTGCGCTCAACCCGTGCCGGGAGTACTGGGAGGACGTACCGAGCGCCAGGCAAGAGCAGCGACGCAAAGCTCTTGCCGACACTGAAGCGGGTTCGGTCGACGCGGAGGAAGACAACTCTGCTCTTGTGCTTTGGGGTCGCCCAAGTCGTGAGTACGTAAGCAGCCTTCTTGAGATGACCGACGGCGACTTCTCCCCAAAGTTTGAGGAGCCGACCGAAGGGCGCTCGGGTCGTCTTGCTGCTCTACAGCAGAGTGTGCTCGAGCGCGCTTCACAAGATGAGATGCAGGAGCGCGTTGAGTCAATGGCGCACCGTGACTCGCCGGATCGAAGTATTCTGGTGGAGGCTCATGCAAACCTTTCCTCGGAGCTTCGGTCTGTGGCATCGAGCATCTGGGAGGCCATCGGCAGCGATTCAAATCTGCGCTTCCGCGATATCCTGATCGCGTATCCTCGCGGAAGCGAGACGCTGTACGTGCCCCACATCGAGAAGGCCCTGATGAAGGCCCAAAGGATACCCTTCCATCTTCATCGCCGAGCTTCGGCTGCCAAATCGATCACTGCCGCCGTCATGGAGTTGTCGCGCCTCCCCCTCACGCCTTTGACGCGTCTTCAGATCCTAGACCTTATTGAGCATCCGTCAGTTCAAGCAGCGTGTGGTGCGCCGCTCAAGTCCCACTGGCTCTCGCTGTGCGACCGTATGGGCATCATAGAGGGTTTGGATGACGATTCGTTCGAAGGCACGTATCTAGAGGGCTCGCTCTTTCATTGGGCTCAGGGTCTTCATCGAGTGGCTCTGGGTGAACTCTCAGCTATCGGATTGGACGAAGCGCTGGCAAACACATCGACTCATCCAGTGCATGTCGAAGATGACGCTCTGCGGGCGTGGGTTCAGTTCGTTTACACGTTACTCGGCAACGTGCGGCGCGTCAGGCGTGAGCGGTACTGCGCGAGAGACTGGGCAGCGGTATGTCGTCGGCTCTGGGATGAGGCTCTTGCGCCCGAGACGGCGCGCGACCGTGAACTTCTCCGACGGTGCGTCTCAACCCTAACCGCAGTTTCGAAACGCCCTTGGGGTGAGGCGGCTCTGAGTTACGACGTGTTCTGTCAGCAGCTTTTGCGAGAGCTTGCTCCCCTCCGCTACGAAGCGCCCTTCGCGCAGGATGATGCGGTTGAAGTCGCAGAGCTTTCCATCATGTCGACGAGAGACTTTCGCGTGGTGCACCTTGTTGGGATGTCTGAGGCGGCTTTTCCAGGGAAGGGTGCGCTGAGTTGGTCGGACCTGCGGCGCGTGACGCGTCGCCCGGGGGACCTGAGTCCTCGGGAAGGTGATCAGCATGCGTTTTTAGAACTGATTCTTGCTGCGCGTGATCAACTTAGGCTGAGTTTCGTGAGCCGAGATGAGTTGAGTGGAGAAGAGGTTGAACCCTCTCCTGCGCTGACCCAGGTCGTGGGCATGACGTCGGTCGAGGTGCGTCACGTCGACGAGACCTCCACCGAGGACCCACAAACGGGAATGCCATCTGCTTATGCAGTGGTGCCTGCTGAGGGCCGCGCCTCAACCCAAGCGCCCGAGACAAGTAGCTCTGACGACGGTGCGACTTCCAAAGGTCCGATCACTGAGGGCGCGTTGAACCTCTCGCTCCGCACGCTACAGAGGCTTCTAGAGGCACCACACGAAGCGTGGCTTGAGCGGGAGGGGCTGGTGCGGTGGGAACGGGAGGATGCGTTGCCCGAGCACGAGCCTCTCGCTGCTGGAGTGGGAGAGCGCTTGATGCTGTTGCGAAGTGCCCACCTTCGAGCGTCACGCGATAGCGTTGCCTGCGAAGATATCTACCGACAGATTCGAGACCAGGCGACGGCTTCGGCCAGGTGGCCTGCCGGCTCTTTGGCTTTGATGCTGGAGAAGCGTGACCTCGCGGTTCTTCAGGGTTGGCACGCGCAGACCTTGGCGCTCTTTCCTCGGCGAAGCGAGAGGCATCTAGAGCTTGTGCGCTTCGGAGCATCGACATCGGCGTCAGTCATTGAAGATGTGCCGTTTCAGAAAGTGGATCTCAACACTCCAGAGTTCTCCTGTCACATTTACGGCCGCACCTCTCTGCTGGGTCAAGCGCGTCGTCACTCGGTGCACTTCCTCGATGTTCCGGGTGCCATCGAAGCCAGGGCGCGGCTCCTCCAACTACGCTACGTCGCGCGCAGCTACGTCGAGCTGTTGCTTCTGCTTCGTTCGGGAGCCCGTGAACCGGGTGAGCATCGGGTGAGTCTCGCATACGGAGACAATGAAGCGCGCCCCCGAACCTCACGGATAGAGGCGCTGGACGGAACTCTGGCCGAGGAGCAGCTCGTGGAGCTTGCTAGGCAATGGCAAGACGACAATCAAAATCTCTTCATTCCTCTTGAGGCAGTTCAGGTGGCGCTCGGCGACACGGGTGAGCTTACGCGCAGCGGCGTAGAAGCTGGGGCTGAGCGTGCAGCGGAGGCTTATCAGAAGCGGATGGCTGCCCCCTGGGCGCAGGAGCAGCGGCTGCTCTTGCGGATGCTCGCCCTGCCAAAGGCGGCCCAGTTGGCCCAGGTGTTGGAGATGCGATGGCGCCCACTGCTGACTTGCACCGACCTGTTTGCCGGCACCGCGAGCCAGCGCGTATGGTGATGTTCCTGTTGCATAGAGAAGTGCGCATCTTCACTTCGCAAAGCCCCCTTTCATGAAGTTGCCGAACTACATCCACACCATCGCGCAGCGACGTCTCTCTGTTGTCGAGGCATCTGCGGGTACGGGAAAGACATACGCCATCGAGCATTTGGTTCTCGAACGGATCCTTAGTGGGGTCCCGCTTGAGCGCATCCTTGTCGTGACGTTTACAGAGAAAGCGACGCGTGAGATGCGCCACCGGATTCGCGCGCGGCTCGCTCAAGCTTCTCTAGAGGCGCTGGATGACCCGTCGGATCACGCGAAGACCTTGCTTCGTTGGGTGCAGCTTGCCCTGAGTCAGTTCGACACAGCCAGCATTTCCACGATACACGCCTTCTGCGAGCGGTTGCTCAAGGAGCACGCGCTTCTTTTGCATGCTCCTCTGCTGGAGCGTGTCGAGCGGGAGCGTGCCTTTTCCATAGCATTTCGGGAGGAGATCCGGGGGGCACTGCGTAAAGCTGATCCCGTTTTTGCTTCGTTATCCGAGCTGGTTACGGCGTCGCCGCAGCAAGCGCTTTTGCAGCTGGAAGGCCACCTGCTGCGGTGGCTTCCAGAACGGGATCGTATGATGGTAAAGCTGAGCGACGAAGAGGTCTTGCTCAGCCAATGCAGCCGTGTTGATCTCGCGCGACATGCCTCTCCGGCGTTTGCAACCTTACTTCACCAGTTTCTTCCGCGCATCTACCAACGGATGCAACAGCGAAAGTCAGAGCACGCGCAATACGACTTTGACGATCTTCTTGAGCAGACCTCTGCCGCCTTAGCCAAGAACGATGCGCCCTTGCTTGCCGCTATACGTCAGCGCTACCGGTTGGCGATAGTTGATGAGTTCCAGGATACCGATAGCGTACAGTGGGATATCTTTCGTCGCGCGTTTGTTGAGAGTGACGAGGGGCATCAACTTGTGTTAGTTGGCGACCCTAAACAGGCTATCTATTCGTTCCGGGGAGCAGACGTTGAGACGTACCTGCGTGCAAAGCAGCATGTGGCGGAGCGAAGCGGCGGCATCACCCGCCTCAGCACAAACTACCGCGCCTCGCAGGCCCTGGTGAAGGCGACGAACATCCTCTTTCGACGCCGATTCTTCCTAAAAGATATTGCCTACGAGGCCGTCACCAGTGGCCGCGGTGCAGCGGAAGAAGGAACGAACAAGGAAGCGCCCATCGTTCGAATGAGGCTGAGAGGCTTTCTGCGTGCGCAAGCGGTGCGTGATGCTCTAGGCGCTCACATTGCGCAAGAAGCTAAACGCCTCATTTCTGCGCCACCTTCAGACCTTCCATCATCTTTTGCCTACCGCGATATCTACGTACTCACCCGCACCACGTCTGAAGCTCGTATGATCACCGCTCAGCTTCAGCGGGGCGGCGTCCCGGCAGCCTTGTACCGTGAGGAGGGCTTATTTCAGTCGATTGAGGCGCAGGATGTGCTGGAAGTGCTTCGAGCAATCCTTCATCCGGACGATGAGGCGCGTCGTGAGTTCGCCTTTCTAACTCCCTTCTTCGCAACGGGTCTGAGTGATAGAGGAAGCACATCCGCGGAGGTGGTTCGCCGCGCTGACACGCATCTCCTTCATCATTGGCACCAGCTCATGCTCGCCGAGAGGTGGAGCGAGCTCTTTTTGCACATCAGCGACCGGAGCGGCTTGAAAGCATTCCATGCCGGTCAAAAGGATGGGGAACGTCACCTTTCCGACACGTTGCAGCTTCTGGATCTGATGCACGAGCGACTTATCGCAGAGGCAGGACGCCTCTCGCGCGTGGTGCGTGAGCTTGAGTTGTACATCAAGGGACGGCAACCTCCGTTTGCTGGTGGAAACGTCAGGCGCGCAAGTGAAACGCGCGACGCTGTGCAGGTTCTGACGATGCACAAGGCTAAAGGCCTTGAAGCATCGGTGGTTTTTATCGCCGGCGGATTCTCTCGCGTTATGCGTGGCGAGTTCGAGCCGAGAGTCTGCCATCAGGACGGGGTGCGGCAAGCATGGCTAAGCCCCCTGCCTCGTCCCGCTCAAGAAGCCTACCTGCAGGGTGAGCTTGAGGAGCAAGAGCGTCTGATCTACGTCGCCCTGACGCGTGCGCGTGACCGAATGTATCTCCCGTACTTCGGGCCGGTCAGTCGGGAAGAAGATCTCGATCGACGCGATAACTACCGGGGCTTGAAGGGGCCGTATCAACTAGTGAATCATCGACTGCGCGACCTCCTCTGTGCCGATGAGCTCGCACCAGAAGAAGTCAACCTGTTCCGTGATGTTGAAGTTGATGTGCCAAAGCCTAACAGCGATGCGGCGGTGCAAGACCGGACGACGGCCAAGGCACCTTTGGAAACGAAGCGCCCTTCGAAG
The DNA here is from genome assembly GCA_965214225.1 of Polyangiales bacterium. Taxonomy (GTDB): domain Bacteria; phylum Myxococcota_A; class Polyangia; order Polyangiales; family CBDCBC01; genus CBDCBC01. Next base: position 2,658,593 of record OZ243942.1, read on the forward strand.
GCCAAGGGAAAGCCGGAGCTAGCGGACCCGCCGGGCTTGGACCCCATGCTAGAGGAGCTCAAGGCGGAACGGCAAGACTTCACCATCACCTCCTATTCTCAACTCAAGGCCAACGCGGGAGGACGACAGGACAATGCTTTCTCCACCATCGAGGAGCGTGCGAGCTCAGAGCCAGCCGAAGGGCGGCTTCCCGGCGGCACAACGGCAGGTGTATTTCTGCACAGTGTGCTCGAACGACTAGACTACGCCAGCGCGCTGGGATGCGCGAACGCGGCGACTTGGGCCGCGCTGCCAGAGGTGCGTCTTACTGTGACCCACCAGGCTGCAAGGTTTGGGGTGCCTGAAACGCAACTAAACTCTGTGTTCACCATGCTGTATCAGGTTCTCTCCCTACCACTTACAGTCCCCACGACGTGGAAGTTGGCCGCATTGAATGATGTTGTCCGAGAGATGGGGTTCTGCTTTCCTATCCCAGCGGGTAAGAGAGCCGAACGAGGCTTCATTCGTGGAGCTTTGGATCTCGTGTTTCGTCTTGATGGCAAGTACTACGTTTTGGACTGGAAGAGCGACACACTCCCATCTTACCGAGGGGATGCAGTGGCAACTCATGTTACGCAGAACTACGAGCTGCAGCTCAAGCTCTACAGCCTCGCTTTGCAGCGCCACCTAGGCATCGTGCGTCGTTCGAACTTCGACAGCGTCTTCGGCGGAATCTTCTACGTCTTTCTGCGTGGTGTGCCGGACTGCTCCGAAGAGGCGTTCTTCTATCAGCGTCCGAGCTGGGCGGAACTGGAACAATGGAACAGTGAACTGGAAAAGAAGACGCGCCCGTGGGGGTACCCTCTGTCTAACCCCTTCGCGCCTTAGCCGCTCTGCGATTAGGTTTAGATGACGCAGCACATTCTTCCTAAAGCCCAAGCGGCCTTCGCTTCGTGGATTATGGAGCAAGAAGCCTCAGGTTACGATGCTTTCGTCGCAAACGCGATTGCGGAGCGTACGCCGGGTGGAGAGAGTGGCGAGAAGCTTCTGGTAGAGGGCGTCGTTCTGGGCTTTCTCAACTACACCCGTAAAGGAAATACCGCCATGCCTGTCGAAAAGGCGGCAAACCTGGTTCAAGAACTGGGGCTTCTGCTTGAGCTTCCCGCAGCTTCAACCGAGCGCGTGAGTACGTACTTGTGCGCCTTTGGTAAAGGCTGCAGCCCCTGGCCATCTCTTATGGGCGGAGTTGCCGAGCGGAAGCCACTTGTAGTTGACCGCTATGGCTTGAGCAGTTTACGGCTTTGGGACGCTGAGGCGGAGCTAGCCAGGCTTCTGGTGCGACGCTCGCAGACAACGAAGTGCCCCACCACCCGTTACCCGCACGAAGGTCTCTCGGGTGCTCAACAACAGGCGGTGCAGGCAGCTTTGGAACACTCTCTGTGCCTCATCACTGGAGGGGCCGGAACAGGCAAGACAACCGTCGTGGCCCATGTGCTCCGCAGCATCGTTGGTCGATTCGGCATCAGCCCCGCAAGCATCGCACTCGCCGCGCCCACAGGGAAGGCGGCCGACCGCCTGCGCGGTGCGCTGAATGCGCGTCTCAGCACTTCGGCACCTACGTTTGTCGACCGAGAGCTCGCACTGTCGCTTCCCGACCCGCAAACAATGCACCGGCTTCTTGGATACTCCGCGACGACTGGACGGTTTGCTCACGGACCCACCAGTCGTCTTCAGGCAGAGTGTGTCGTCGTAGATGAATGTTCGATGGTGGATGTGGTGATGCTATGCCGTCTCGTTCAGGCGCTGCGTGACGACGCCCGGTTGGTGCTCCTTGGCGATGCTGACCAGCTTCCTTCCGTGGACGCAGGCGCGGCATTCGCGGACCTATGCACGTCCTTTTCCCAGCTAACGGTGGAGCTAAGAAAGAACTTCCGCGTTGATCCTGCGGCAAAGGTGTTGCAAAAGCTGACAGCGTCTTCGGCAACCGCCTCGTTTCCGGTATCCTACCTACAGAAGCGGGAGGACGCGCGCCTGCTTCGCTATGATCGGCCCGAATGGGTAGAAATCAAGGGCGACCGGACCACGTTGATTGAAGTTCTGCAGCACTGGACCGACCGCTTCTTTCCGACTGATGTGCAGGAGCGGTGTCAGCTCGATCCTGATGTCGAAGAGGGTGTGCCCTTCCGTAGTAAGCGGATCCAAGCTGTTCTTGAGGCTACGCGTAAAGCACAATGGCTTTGCGTCACGCGCCAAGGTCCGCACGGGGTGGATGCGGTCAACCGGTGGTTCGGCTCGCGCTCGGAGGGAAGACAGTCCGACTTACCTGTGCCGCTCGGTGCGCCGGTGGTGATCTCCACCAACGACTACCGGCGAGGGCTCTACAATGGAGATGAGGGAATCATAGCTTATCAAGCGTCATCGCAGACGCTGATGACCGTTCTGCGTCAAGGCGATGCCCTGGTAGCTTATCCGTACTCGCGGCTAAGCGCGGTGCTAGAGCTGGCTTACGCACTCACGGTGCATAAAGCTCAAGGTTCGGAGTACCCCTACGTGGCATTGCTTTTGCCGCATGAGGTGCATCCGCTGGTGACGCGCTCCCTGCTTTACACTGCCCTTTCCAGAGCGAAGCGTTCCGTCCTCATCGCGGGTTCGCTTCAGTTGCTCAAGGAGGGGTGGTCGCGGAGGGAGAACCGCAACACCTCCCTTGCCGGGCGCGTGAAGGAGCTTTTGGCCGCGTTGCAAGAACCTGAAGATGGGTTCTCTGGATAGATGGAGGGCCATGCTTGGATGGCAATGCGTGATTGGCAATGCGTGATTGGCAATGCGTGATTGGCTACGGTCGAACAAAAATGTTGAAGGATTTTCCGCGCCTAACGAAGTCCCTATACGAACCACGAATATCGATGAGCCCGATGACTTCCGTGCGTCGATGCCGCTCGAGATTGACAATGAAATGGGAGACTCCCTCAAACACTTGGTACAGCCCGATGCCGGCGCCGCCCTTCTCATAGCTAATCTGATTGTTGCCCTTTCGTAGGCAGCGCGAGAGGTAGGTAAGGACGGTTTCGGCAGATATCGAACCGAAGCAGTCCTCCACGCTGATGCCGAGCTGTCGTTCATCATAGAACATGGTGACCTTCGCGGCTTCCTCTCTGTCCACCGCTACGGGTACACGACGAGAGAGGTGTTGGTACCGCGGCTGACCTTCCTCATCCACGGGTGCGTCAAACAGGGCGTTGGTAACTATCTCATCGAGGACGCTCTGAAACGAATGCACGAGGCGACGCTTCGCGCCTGAGCGCGCTGCGAACTCGCCCGCGAGGTCAAGCAGCTCACTCTTGTACGCGCTTTCGCTCACGTGTCGGACGGCCACTTCATGCGCACTGGGCGCATACTTCTCGTAGCCGAATACATCGTGCTGAAGCACCTTCATCACGGTCTTGCGCAGATCATGTGCGTCGATTGTCTCCGAGTTGGCAATGACGTTGGTGAGGCCAAAGGTGCCGAAGAGGTCGGCGTACCCGTCGCGATTGGTCATCCTCGAATAGACTAAGAGCCTGCCTGAACCTTTGAGGCTCTCGAACCGCTCAACGAGCTCGAAGCGCGCAACCTCCGAAAGCGCGTCGTAATTCGCGATGAGCAAATCGGCGTCCTCGCATGCAACCTTGTTCAAGTCAGGCTTGATCACGAAACTCGCGACGCTCTCACTAAGCGCTTCCCGAATGAGCTGCACCTGACACTGGTCGCTATCGACGAGGATGACGCGCTCGCCAAAGCGGATGTTTCGAGAAGCCAAACTGTCGGCTGGAACTACCATAGGCGTCACACTCAGTAACCCGGCTTACTGCGACCTCCCCTGGCTTCCTCCAGCCGAGTTGAGCGCAGTGAGGGAGGTGGCCTCGCTCTCCTCGAGACCATGCCCATCTACGGCGGAGTCGCCCTGAACGTCGGCCACTTCTCGCATACTCTCGATCCAATCAGCTAGCTGGCCGGTCGTTGAGAAAAGCTTCAGCTCAGTTGCGGCTTTGTCTAGAGCGGCACGAAGTTCGTTGGCGGACTGATAGCGATCCTCGGGTGCTTTGCTCAGTGCTTTGGTAAGGATCTGCTCTAGTTCAGGGGGAAGGTCGGGCCGCTGACTTAGGGCGCTTTGATACTCGCCAGCTACAATCGCTGATAGTGATGCGTACTTCGTCGAGCGCCGAAATGGGTGTCGCCCAGTTAGCGTTTCGTAAAAGACAAGACCTAGAGCAAAGAGGTCGCTCTGCACACTGGCCGCCGAATCAGGGAAGACGACTTGCTCTGGCGCCAGATAAAGCAGTTTGCCCTTGAGTTCCCCCGGCTGAGTCAGAGAGACCGATTCGAAAGCCTTGGCCACTCCGAAGTCAGTGAGCTTGGAGATCCCTTCGTCTGAAACCAATACGTTGGCGGGAGATACATCGCGGTGAACGATCCCGAGTGGACGCCCCTTGGGATCTTGACACGTATGGGCGGCATGCAGACCTGCGCATATGTCGCTGAGGATCCGGCAGACGACCCCGATGGGGATCTCCATGCTTTTACGCAGCGTGCTGTTGATGAGCTCCCGAAGGTTCTGTCCCTTCACGTACTCCATGATAATGCAGTATTGCTCCTCAACCCGCCCCAGGTCGTAAATCTGAACCACGTTCGAATGGGTAATGTGCGCAGCGAGAAGCGCCTCCTGACGGAACATGTCGATAAAGAGGGCGTTAGCTGCAAAGTTCGGCAGGATGCGTTTGACCACAACTTGCTTTTCGAATCCTTGCGCACCCGTTTGCTTGGCAAGAAATATCTCTGCCATGCCTCCCGTGCCAATGCGCTCTTGGAGGCTGTAGGTTCGAGCATCACCCTGCCCCTGCCTCTGCCCGTCCTCCAGGGTGATGACGCCGCTGCCTTTGCGGCGGTTGATGATCCTAAAGAAGGAGGAGACCTCCTCGGGATATGAAGAGGCAACGAGCTCCTTTGCCTGTTGCAGCTGTCCTTCAGCATCCTTGTCAAGCTTCGGTCTCCCCTGACACTTCAGGCAGTTGAGCAGCGGACCACCTTCTGCGTGTGCCTCAAGCCGCCGTGAGTCGAGGGACAGACCGTGACGGTTGTTGCACGCATGGCACTGAAGCGTGATGTTGACAGAAAGAAGCTTGCTTTTGCTGAACGCCTGATGCCGGACAAGCTCCGCCGCGAGCGGCAGCGAGAGCCCTGCGAGGGAGACGCTTTCAGCAGAATGATTAATCGGGTGAAACTTCTCCAAGCCCTCCTGAGTCACCGAGGTGATCTCCGAGCCTAGAATAATCACATGACCCTCTACACCATCGAGAATGCGCTTGAGTCGTGCGCGGTCGTTGATGGGTCCGCTCAGGTGGAGAGCAGTGACATCCCCCTGCACATCCTTTCGCACTCTTAGGTGCCCCCGCACCTCGGTGACTTCGCCATCAATGAGATTTTCAACAAGAGGAGGTAACTGCCCGATATCTTGGGCGGAGGCGTAGGCAAAATAGGCTTCTGGAATATCGTCGAACTCGGAATCGGCGCCGCAGTTTGAGCAGGGGATCTCTTCGGGATCGCCTGAAGTGACAACGGGACAGTCGCCTCTCAGGTCGATGAGGCGTTCCTGCTCATGATCGCATTCTGGACACACGTATGGCGCGTAGAAACTCAGCAGCTTACCGTGACCTGCGAAACCCGAGACCATGTTGAACTGAGCCATGACTGCCGGACGGCAGTTGATAAAGCAGTAGTAGTCGGCTTTAATCTTAGAGAGAGCGAATATCCACTCGCGCACGCCGAAGGACGTAATGCGATACACGCCGCCCAGGTCGATGACCAGGAATGACCCGCCAAACGTGGTAAGCTGTTCCACGTCGAAATGCTCATCAATGACGCCTGCCAGCCGCAGAACGACACCACTTTCTTCAGGAATGGAGTTGGCCTCTAGCAGCGCTGACATGGCGTTATCCCCTTATACGGTGGCCTGCGTCGATCCGTGAAGGCGGATGGTTCGTACAAACCCCTCGGCAGAAGGTATGACGGTTGCCACTGTTGTACAACACGGCGGCGCAGAAGGGGACTGAGAACGCCGCGGACAAGCCAACAAGCACCTCATATACGACGCGGTTGTTGACGAAGCCGCTAGATTAGGAGCGTTGTTTGGAAGTGCAGCGTCTCGCCAGGTGATGCGGATGTGCCCGTCTTGCCTGGCGACCGCAACGTCCGCAGTAGCCGCTGAATATGCGTGCCCATCACATCAACTGGCGTATTTCGGAAGCTTTCGTCTTCGAACTCCCTCACGATGGCGGTCTGCTCACGCAGTATGTGCACATCCTGTGCGAAGATCTTGAGAGCGAAAGGCCTTAGCGCTTTGGCGAGAAAACTTGCCGCTCCGGCGCGTGCGAGACGAAGACTTACATTCGAGAAGACCAGCGTCTCATGCTCGGTGACAGGCGAGAGTGCGGCCGCAGCCAGGATGTGCGAAGAGCCCAGTCGGTACTCGACCTCCACGATAGAGGGCAGAATGAAACGGTCCACGTGTTCAACCTCGCCCCCTTCTGGCGCTAGCAGCTTAGCTAACAGCCCGGTTGGTCTGCGCTCGCCGACGTAGTGCGCTTCAACCCATTTGTCTGTGCGTTGCACGTTGACCTCGACCGGGATCGGCTTTGCGCTTCCCTGACGGAAGAGCCCCTTGTGAAGATAGGCAGTATGGATGACATCTAACGCATTCTCAGCGGTGTTTTTCACGCTGGCGGGCGCCATGAGAACCTCCGATGCTGTGGCGTAGCCCGGAGCTTCTCGGAGCTTGAAATGGTAAGGTCCCCCCGCCTCGGGTTTCGCATCGGCGCACCCGTAGACCCAGATCAGGCCGTCTTGCTCCAGAGTAGCAAAGGACGGAACCCGCCACTTGGAGAAGTCGCACCGGGGTTCATTGTAGAGAGCCAGGCCCGGGATGTGTCTCACTGCGCCGTTCTCGCCAAAGCGCCACCCGTGATACGCGCACTGCAGCTCACCCGCAATGACACTGCCCATCGTGAGCGGCGCGTTTCTGTGCGGGCAGCGGTCGAGAACGGCAGCCGGACCCGCAGGCGTACGATACACACACAGGGGCGTATCCAGCAGCCGCCTAGCAACCGGCTTGTGTCGCAGCGCGTCTGCTCGCATGATGGGGTACCACGCCTGCACCTGGGGTAACTCTTTTGGCACGTACGCGTTCTAGCCGCAGCTGTAGTAAAGTGCCAAGGGTTGGTGAGACCTCTGCAAGCCAGCTCCTTTGCGATCTAAAGATTGACAGCGGTTCGTGCAGGTACTACTTGCTAAACACCCCTTTGGGCTAAAAACATGCAGGCAGCTTACTTTCCGATTGCGCTCATGCTGACAATAGCGGTGACTATTGCGGTGTTGATCTACACGCTGACGACCTCACTCGGGCCGCGCAATCCCAGCGCGGCGAAGGATGAGCCTTTTGAAAGCGGAATGCCGAGCGATGGCGCGCAGCACTTGCGTCTAAGCGTAAAGTTCTATCTAACAGCCATTTTATTCGTGGTTTTCGACATCGAGGCCATCTTTCTTTACCCTTGGGCAGCCATGTTTCGTCAGCTGGGTTGGTTTGGTCTTGCTGAGATGTCAGCCTTTCTCGGAGTGCTCACACTCACCCTGGTTTATGCCTGGAAGAAGGGGGCTCTGGAATGGGAACAATGAAGGTTATGTCTGGCGGCGACGCCGGCTTTGCCACCAGCAAGTTTGAAGATTTGCTGGCCTGGGCCAGGAAATACTCGCTGTTTCAATACCCATTCGTCACGGCGTGCTGCGGGATGGAGTTTATGGCGACCGCGTCACCTCGCTACGATGTGGCGCGCTTTGGAGCTGAAGCCCCGCGCTTTAGTCCGCGCCAGGCAGACCTGCTTTGGGTGGTGGGCACCATTGCTCAGCGCCAGGCGCCGGTGCTCAAGCGGGTTTACGAACAAATGGCGGACCCGAAATGGGTTATCGCCTTTGGCACCTGCGCCTCTTGCGGCGGTTTTTACGACAACTACACGACTGTTCCGGGCATCGATAAGATCATTCCAGTGGATGTCTACATACCGGGCTGCCCGCCCCGACCCGAAGCGGTGCTTGATGGTCTGATGCTACTCCAAGATAAGATTAGCGCGGGAACGAAGAAGTCATTGGTTGTTCCACCAAAGGAGTTGCCTAGGTTGGCGCAGCTTCGCGTGGGCAGCGTCGAGACGCGGGGTGATGCCGCAGCCAAGGGTGCGCTGGGGCAGAAAACGCTGGGGCAGGAAGCTGTGGGAGAGGGTGTCGTTGGAGTGGAGGGTGCCGTTGGAGTGGAGGGTGCCGCCACAGCAAAGGCGCCGACAAGCGCGCCGTCTGTCGATCAACATCGTGGCGAGCCGCAATGAGCGTCGCGACGCATGCAGCGTTTGGGGCTATGGGCAAAATGCTCGCCAGGCAGTTTCCGGTTGAAGTCCTCCGTGAAGAGGTGTTCCGCGATGAGCAGCGGGTTCATGTCGAGGCGTCGGCGTGGCATTCCGTGGCTTCCTTCTTGAAAGACGACCCGTCAACGAAAATGGATCATTTCATCGACCTCACGGCTGTTGATTACATTGAGCAAGCTCCAGAGCAGCCACGTTTTGAGGTGGTCCTGTTTGTGCGCTCGCAGGTGACGGGGCAGAGGCTGACGCTCATGACGCGGGTGCAGGAGGATGAGAAGCTCGAGAGCTTGGCCGACCTGTGGACGGGAGCGAACTGGGCAGAACGCGAGGTGTGGGATATGTTCGGCATTCCCTTCGCCGGCCACCCAGACCTGCGCCGCATCCTGCTCTACGAAGAGTTTGAGGGCTACCCTCTCCGGAAAGATTATCCGATCGATCGCACTCAGCCTCTCGTCGAGTACCGCGATGTGGAAGGAACGGAAAAGCTCGCGCCGTTCGGAGTCGATGAGGGCGAGCCTTGGAGCCGTCACGACTGGGGCGCACGGGTAGCTGGGCGTAACTTGCAGGTCTCGCCGGCCATCGCGACGCAGCAGTCTCAGCGTTCGGCGCTAAGTCAGTCCCCTGGCTACACGCGAGGGGGTGCGGATGATGCAGCGGATCGAGCGCCCGCATTAGAGCTGGAGGCGGGGAGTCTTGGTGAGGTAAAGGCAAGCGTTCGTGTGCCCGCGGAACCTGCAGCTTCGCCTGGTGGGGAAGAGCAAAAGCGACCTTAGCAGCAGGCGTGGCCACGTGAGCAGGAAGAAATGGAACCGGCAGATCAGCTAGTTGAAGGCGACGTACTCGAGCTCCCAGGTGAGCCGATGCGTCTAAACATGGGTCCATCGCACCCCGCGATGCACGGCACCATTCGGATGCTGCTTGAACTCGATGGTGAGACCATTGACGACGTCGACATTCAACCCGGCTATCTGCACCGTGGATTTGAGAAATCCTGCGAACGCGGAACCTGGAGTCAGGTATATCCGTACGCCGACCGCCTCAACTACGTCTCGCCGATGCTCAACAACGTCGGCTTCTCCATCGCGGTGGAAAAGCTGCTCGGAGTTGAGGTGCCGGAGCGGTGCGAATACTACCGCGTCATCCTGGGCGAGATCTCCCGCATTTGCGACCACATGACGTGCAACGGCGCGTCTGCCATGGAGCTAGGTGCATTCACACCGTTCCTCTGGCTGATCAAAGTGCGCGATTGGCTTTGGGATATCTTGGAGGAGGAGACAGGCGCGCGCATGACGCACAGCTTTGGTCGCATTGGCGGCATGGCGGCCCCTCCAACTCCTAACCTCAAGGCGCGCGTACTTGAGCTTCTTCCGCAGGTGCACAAGGTGCTAGCGGAAACGGAGTCACTTCTTCTACACAACCGGATTTTTCTGGACCGGACGCAGGGGGTGGGCATCCTGACGAAAGAGCATGCACTCTCTTGTGGAGTGACCGGCCCCATGTTGCGCTCAACCGGGGTCGACTATGACGTACGGAAGGCGTATCCCTACTCGATCTACGACCGCTTTGAGTTTGAAGTCCCCATTGGTCACGATGGTGACAACTACGACCGCTTCATGGTGCGCTTTGAGGAAGTGCGTCAGTCCTGCCGGATTTTAGAGCAGGCGGTCGAGCAGATGCCCAACGAAGGTCCGATTAACATCGACGACCCTCGCATCGTATTGCCGCCTAAGAGCGAGGTCTATACAACAATAGAGGGCACGATTGCTCACTTCAAGCTCGTTATGGAGGGCATCAAACCCCCTCCTGGTCAGGTGTATAGCTTCACCGAGGGTGGTAATGGCGAGCTTGGCTTCTTCATCATCTCCGACGGAAGCGGGACGCCCTACCGTGTCCGGTGTCGTCCGCCGTGTTTCTTCGGGCTGCAAGCATGCCGCCAGATGCTGAAGGGTGACATGATAGCCGATATCGTGCCTACGTTTGGCTCGGTCAATATGATTGGTGGTGAGTGTGACCGGTAAACGCAGCTTTGATGCTGGTCTGCAGCCCAGGTGTTCTGCCAGTCGCTCTAAACTCCTTCTGGTGGCCTCCGGTTAAGCCAACTTAAAAAGATGTGTATACGGATCGAATAAGGAGCTCGCCGAGAAAAGCGAGGCGTAGGTTGATTTAGATATGGCGACTTTCAAGCTCAACGGAACAGACGTCCCCTTCCAGGAGGGCGACACCATCATGCGTGCGGCATGGCGAGAGGGCATCGAGATCCCTCACTACTGCTGGCACCCTGGACTCTCGGTCGCTGCTAACTGCCGCATGTGCCTGGTGGAGATCCGCGGTGGGCGAACGATGAATCTGCCCATCCTTGCGTGGGATGAAGCAACGCAGTCGTTTCAGCCCGCCACAAAACCCAAGCTTGCCCCAGCCTGCCAAATGCAGGCAACGGAGGACATGGATGTGCACTCGACCAGTGAGGAAGCGGAGAAGGCACAAGCATCGGTGCAGGAGTTCTTGCTGTTAAACCATCCGGTCGACTGCCCCATCTGCGACCAAGCAGGGGAGTGCAAGTTGCAAGACTACTGGCTTGACCATCAGGCCCGTCTTAAGAGGAAGACAACGGAGCCCGTGCACAAGCCCAAAGGGGTAAGGTTCGGACCCACTATTGTTTATGATGCTGAGCGATGCATCATGTGCACGCGCTGCATCCGTGTGTGCGACGAGCTGGTCGGAGACCACGTTCTTGATATGAGGGAGCGTGGCAACAAGAACGAAATTGTCTTGAGCCCCGGACGCGAGCTCAACCATGATTACACGCTAATGACGGAGCATGTATGCCCCGTCGGAGCGCTTACCAGCCGTGATTTTCGCTTCAAGGCGCGGGTTTGGTTTCTAAGGGCGGCGCCCAGCGTCTGCCCTGGCTGCGCCACCGGATGCGCCAGTTACATTGACTACGACCCTCGCTACCAACGCGCGGAGCGTCTGCGACCTCGGGATAACCCCGAGGTCAATCAGTTCTGGATGTGCGACGACGGCATGATGACGTACAAGAGAATGCACGAAGGCCGCTTGATGGCGGGGCTGATGCGCAATGACGCGGGCGGACTTATCGCGACCGCCCCCGAAGAGGTTCTCCGCTCGGTAGCGCAGGATCTCATAAGCTTAGCTGAGGCGTCCAAGGCAGCGACCGCGGTGGTGCTCTCGGCGCAGCACAGCAACGAAGACAATCTGGCACTGATGGACTTCGCGCAAAAGCTTGGTTTCACCCGCCACTATATGGCGGCCAAGCCTCCGTGGCGCGGCGACGAGATCTTGCGGAATACCGACCAGAATCCCAATCGCGCCGGCGTGACGCGCGTGGCGGGAAGACGTCTTCCCGGTACGGCCGAACTTGCCCAGGATGTAAAGGCTGGACATGTAAAGCGGGTTCTCGTACTTGGTGCGGATTGCCAGGAGGGAGAAGCTGTGGTGAGTGCTCTTGCATCTCTCCCCTCGGTCGTTGTTATGACGGGACACGAAGGCCCACTTGTTGAGGCGGCTTCGGCCGTGATCCCGATCGCGGTGCATGGTGAGGTCGATGGGTCATTCGTCAATGCGAAAGGGCTTTATCAGACCTTCCGCCGTGCTTTTCGTCCACCGCCAGGGATCTCCAGTGCGTGGGAGACGCTCAACTACCTAGCTAAGCTCATGGAGCTTGAGCAACCATTCAAGAGCTTGAGTGCGATACGGGCCGCGGCACGCGCGAAGGCAGGTGGAAGTCGGAGCAGCGTGTCCGCCGCCAGTGCCTCTGGTCGTGCAGCTCAGGGCGATGCAACAACCGATGGCGGCGGCGCGAGCGGCTCTCAGCCCACGTAGACAGGGCCCACGTAGACAGGACCCACGTAAATGGATAAGCATTAGGCTCATGTCAACGATGAAGTGACAAAAGCTTAGGTAGAAGTGGTAGAGGAAGAGGCGAGGAGTAGGAGAAGATGGACTGGCTGCTCATAGGCTCAACGCTTGCGAAAATCGCTTTCGTTCTGATCATTCTCTTCACGTTCGCTCCGATTTTGGTCTGGGCTGAACGGCGTCAGAGCGCGATGATCCAGGATCGTGTTGGACCGGTGCGGGCTGGCGTCACGATCTTCGGACGCGAGATCCGCCTTCTAGGCCTCCTTCATCCGCTGGCCGATTCGATTAAAATGGTGTGGAAAGAGGATTTCGTTCCGCCCAATGCAGACCGTCTTCTTCACGCCGCTGCGCCGATCATCGCGCTTGTGCCGGCGCTCGCGACCTTTGCTGTCATTCCTTTCGGCAACGTTCTCTACCTTGATCATCTAACCGAGGTGTTACCCGCGGTCCCAAATGTGACCTCCGCCGTCAGGCTTCAGGTTGCATCCGTGAATGTCGGCATCCTGTACATCTTCGCCATTGCCGGCACTGGCATTGTGGGTGCAGCAATAGCCGGCTACTCCAGCAACAACAAGTTTGCCCTCCTTGGCGGACTGCGTGCTGCAGGACAGATGGTTAGCTACGAGGTCACCCTCGGCCTTGCCTTGGTCGGATGTTTCATGGTGTACGGCACGCTGCTTCTCGAAGGCATGGTGTCGTGGCAGATGACCCATCACGTCTTCGGCATCCCGCTGTGGGGCATTGTGGTCCAGCCGCTGGCCTTCTTCCTTTTTCTATTCGCCGCAATAGCCGAGTCAAAACGCATCCCATTCGATGCTCCCGAGGGTGAAAGCGAAATCGTCGCCGGCTATTTTCTCGAGTACTCCGGGATGAAGTTCGGCATGTTCTTCATGGGCGAGTTCATCGAGGTCGTTGTGAGCTCCGCTCTTGTTGTCACGCTCTTCTTCGGTGGCTACCATTTTCCGTTTCTGCAGGCCACGGGCTTCGAGCTTGGTTCTAACCAGCTCTTGCTTCCTCACCTCGCGGTGATCGGGCTGCAATTATCCGCGTTCATTGTGAAGCTTGTAGTGGTTATTTGGCTGCAGTTGATGATCCGCTGGACGCTGCCACGGTTTAGATATGACCAGATCATGAAAGTTTGCTGGCGGCTTATTCTTCCTTTGTCCCTGCTAAACATCTTCGCCACTGGTATCATCATGTTGTTCCTGGAGAATCAATGAGGGAAAAAGCGGACGGAGCGCGACCCGTAGCGCAGCGTGGCCCGTTGTTGCTGCACCATTTCTCAAGAGCCGTGGTTTCTATCTCACGAGCCGTGGTTTCTATCTCAAGAGCCGTAGCTTTGGAGCGGTGCTTGCCGCAGGCCTACGGGCGAGGCTTTATACGAGGATCAAGGTAGAAATGGCAAAACTTATTTACAAGCCCAAGCGGTCCATCTCGGAGCAGAGCTACGTGCCAGAGATCACTAAGGGCCTTGGCGTGACAATGAAGCGGTTCTTCAAGAACACGTTTGGTACCAAGAGCCAGAAGGAGATAGCCACGGTGCGCTATCCGGAGGAGAAGCGCATCTATCCGGAGCGTTTCCGCGGCGTGCATCGGCTCACGCATCGCGATGACGGATCGCCGCGCTGCGTAGCTTGCCTCTGCTGCAGCACAGCGTGCCCTGCGCAATGCATTTATATCGAACCGGCTGAGTACGATATTGATGACTCGCGCTACGGCTACGAGCGCTATCCAAAAGCATTCGTCATCGACGAACTGCGATGCATCTTCTGTGGTTACTGCGTTGAGGCTTGTCCATGCGACGCCATTCGGATGGACACCGGCGTTCATATGCCGGCCTCCGTTGAGCGGGATCACTTCATTTACGAAAAGGAGACGCTGATGTCGATACCAGGGCAAGGTGGAACCTGCCTCACAGCGAACCCTCGGCACGAACCTGGCGACCCTCATCACCCGGGCATCGATCGAAACAAGAGCCACTAGCGCCAAAGGATCGTTCCGCGGATACCAGTGCCGACAAACTAGCGCCGAAGAAACTAGCGCCGACCCAGCTCACCCAGTGAAACATCACGGCTCAGCGGGTGGGCTTTGGCATAGGCTTCTTGGAGCCGGTCTAGACTTACGTGGGTGTAGCGTTGGGTCGTTGCAAGACTGCTGTGTCCTAAGAGCTCTTGAATCGCGCGCAGGTCCGCGCCGGCATCGAGCAGGTGCGTAGCACAGCTGTGTCGCAGCGCGTGAGGGTAGACGTCGGGTTTTCCGGTCGCAGATGCAACTGAACGCTGCACAATGTTCTGTATCTGTCGCGGGGTGAGGTTCGTGCCGTATCTCCCTAAGAGAAAGCGAGAGCTTCGCTCAGCCTTACGTTGCTCAAGCTCGTGCCGCACGCCAAGGTAGGCTTGCACCGCGGTGACCGCGTGACGCCCAAGCGGAACGTGCCTTTCCTTGCTCCCCTTACCCATCACGGTGAGCTGCGCTTGTTCGAGGCTGATGTCGTCTAACTTTAGTGCGGCCAGCTCAGAGAGCCGGATCCCGGTTCCGTATAGCAGCTCGAGGATGGCTTGGTTACGAAGGTGAACAGCCCGCTTGGCAAGAGGAAACGCGCGTTCTGTGGCTCGCAGCGTTGCGAGGGCCTCATCCACGGTTAACGGCTGTGGAAGCTTGGGTGCAAGCTTGGTTGGACCAAGGCGTGCAGTGGGGTCGTGCGCTATGATCTGACACTTCTTTAGGTAGCGAAAGAAGGAGCGCATGGAAGCCGCTCTACGCGCGCGCGTGGCAGAAGATGACGTGCGATGCTCGCATGCAAGGTACGCGCGCAGGTCAGCGAGCGAAGTGTCGCCCCATGTGTGCCAGTGAGGTAAACTTCGTAGGAACGGCATGAGCTTTGACAGGTCCCTGCGGTATGCGGCGATGGTGTGGGCTGAGTAGCGTCGCTCGGCGTGCAGGTGTTCTAGAAACTGATCTGATATGGAGTCCGGGTGGTTCATCTTCTCCATCTCACACCGAAGTGGGGTCTCGAGCAACTTCGCGCCCACCTATTCGAGAGACGGTTGGAGCTGGCAGACGCCCCAGTGGCTCCAGACGCCTAATGGTCCTTGTGGCTCGGCCCAGGCGGCTACGGTTGCTCAAGGGGGAAGACGAAGGTCCTGGGTGCGTCTTCTGCGTGTCGGACTTGGAGTTTGGACTTTCCGTCTTGACCACGGCGCACCTCCCAGCCGTAACCCTTGCCTCGAAACGCAGCAGGCTCGAGCCGCCGCCGACCTACCTCGACGCGCGGTGCGTCCGGCTGCTTAAGCATCCACCGGCGCTCTTCCACCGCGTCAAGGCATCTGCGAGCCTGTTCAGTCCAGACGTCGACTCCGAGCGCACGAACTTCCACATCGACGAACCTGCAGTCAGCCCGCCGATGAGCCGCCTCGACGTGCACGATGTGCGCAAAAATGAAAGCTGCAAATAGGAAGGGCGGACCGGCCAACAGGAGTTTGAACCAAAGCTTATCCCACACCGATCTTTTCGATCGGGGCGTCATTCGGCTGCGTCGCTCATGCCGTTGACGGCTTTCCAGTCGCCGAGGTCGCGTAACGCACGTTCAGCGTAAGCTGCATGCCGGGCGCGCTTTCTTAGCTTTGTGCCTGGCAGGGGAGGGAACATACTCCATACGACGTTCGACGGCTGATATTTCAAACTCTGTCGAAGCGTATAGGCTCGAAGTGCGCCGAGCGCCGTGCTTAGTGGCAGTGTCAACGGTTGGCCCTGCGCGTGAGCCGACAGCGCGAGGCCGACAAAGAAGCCCGAGGCAGCGCTCTCGATGTAGCCCTCGACACCAGTCATTTGGCCAGCTAGGTACACTTCTGGAGAGTCTCTCAGGTCGAGCGTCTCACGCAACACGTTCGGCGCGTTGATGAAGGTGTTCCGGTGGATAGTGCCAAAGCGCTGAAATTCGGCTTGCTCCAGTCCTGGAATGGTTCGCAGCACCCGCTTCTGCTCCCCGTGCGTCATCCGCGTCTGAAAGCCCACCAGGTTGTAAGCAGTTGCCGCTGCGTCTTCAGCACGCAGCTGCACAACCGCGTGGGGTCGATGCCCCGTGCGAGGGTCGCGCAGACCCACTGGTTTCATCGGACCAAATGATAAGGTCCGAGGACCGCGCTCAGCTAGCACTTCAACAGGTAAGCATCCCTCAAAGTATTTAGGCTCTTCGAAAGCATGTGCGGCCACGCGGTCGGCACCGATGAGGTGCTGCACGAATGCTTCGTACTCTTCCTTCGAAAGTGGGGCGTTGAGGTAGTCTCCTACGCCGGCCTCGCCGTAGCGGTCAGCACGGAAGATCTTCGACAAGTCGAGGGAATCTGCTTCAACTACGGGCGCAATGGCGTCGTAATACGACAGATGAGACTCTCCGATGCAGCGACTTAGGTCCTGCGCGAGTGCATCGCCTGTGAGCGGACCCGTCGCTAGTACCAGCGGCCGTTCTTGCGGCACGCGTAGCACCTCTTGGCAAGCGATCGTGATGTTTGAGTGAGCGCGGAGGGCTCGTGTAATATGCGCGGAAAACTTCTCCCGTTCTACCGCCAGCGCGCCTCCCGCTGGCACACGTGTGGCATCAGCGGCCTGCATGGTCAACGCGTTCATGCGTCTCAGCTCTTCCTTGAGCAGACCCACCGCATTGTGCAACGCGGCGCCACGCAACGAGTTTGAGCATACGAGCTCTGCGAACTGGTCGGTCTGTTGCGCAGGTGTTCGCTTCTGCGGCTTCTGCTCAACAAGACAAACCTTCCACCCTCGGTTCGCTAACTGCCAGCTACATTCGGACCCGGCAAGGCCTGCTCCAACGACCGTCACTTCCATGGGCCCGTCACTTCCATAGGCAGAGCGTAGGCGGACATGGGTCGCTACGCAAAGAAGTCTAGAGGAGTTCCTCTGAACGCTACCGCCTCGCGAGGTGAACGGTCCCCCGCCTCAAGATGGTCGGAAGGGGGGCAAAGGGCGCCTCAGGCAAGTTGGCTTTTGCGAAGAGAGGTGGCAAAGCACCCGTCGCTGGTCTGCCTCACCAGCGACAAGATGCGAAGTTCAAGTAAGGCTGCTTGCACATGGGCTGCTGGATATCCGCTCTCCGTAGCCAGGGTATCCACGTCGCATACGCGCTTCTGTAAGAGCGCCAGAATACGTTGCTGTTGTGTCGGCAGCCCGTCGAGGCGTGGCTGTTCCTTGACCGCCACGTGCTTAGTGGTCGGCAGTTCCAACTCCGTGAGCACGTCATCTACCGAAGTGAGTAGACGGCCTCCGTTCTGCATCAGGCGGAGGTTGCCTGAGAAAAGGGACTCCCATGGCGCCGTCGGCACCACGTACACCGGAGTGCCTAGCTGGCGCGCCCAGGATGCCGTGGATAGAGCACCCGAACGGAGCGGGGCCTGAACCACAATGACGGCTCTCGTCAGGCAGGCGATGAGGCGGTTGCGCTTGATGAAGCTGGAGCGAAATATCTGAGATGCATCGTTGTGCTCAGAAAGCAGCATCCCCTGCTGCGCGATTTGGTCGAACAAGTGCAAATGAGCGGCGGGGTACGGGCGAGAGAGCGGCGTTGGCAAGATAGCCATGGTCTTACCCCCGACCTCCAATGCTCCCCGATGCGCTGCAGCATCGATGCCGTGGGCTCCTCCTGATACAACGACGATGTCGCGCGATGCGAGCTGTGAAGCAAGATGTTCGGCAAAACAATCAGCCTGCCTGGTCGAGCCACGGGTTCCCACGATGGCCACGCCCGGGCGGGACAGACATGCTTGTCGCGAAGCGCTGCGAATAAATAGTTGCTTTGGTGGTGAGCTCAAGCCGTCAAGTGCATCCGGCCAATCCTTATCTGACGGAAGCAGCGTTTCGTTAGCCGCCTTTTCGCACGAGGTAGAATGTCTCACATGGAGATATCGTTCCTGAACAGAAGTTGTTGCCTAAGATGCACCACTCTAGCGAAGGGTTCTTGTCTCACCGCTGCTCTAGGGCTGCAAGCTGTCAATCCACTCACCAATCCGCTCGATAGACTCCCGGTCCTTTCCATCCACGCCCAGCGGCGGCATGGGCTTGGCTTCTTCGATGACGCGCAAATGAGAGCGACTAACTAGGATTGCCATCTTCTTAAGATGCTTGCCATTCACCCGTTCTCGGCTACGGGTATGCCAGCGGATGACGGGGCCTCAGAGATCGTACAATCACTAATCTTAGATTAATTTTGCACCCTCACCTCACGGATGCGTAGCTCTTCACTCTACACGCTCGCGATTTCGCTCGTCGTGGGTGGGATCGTCCTGCTACTCCTCCTGCATAATGCGAGGCGGCGGTGGAGGAGTCTGCGGGCGCGACGGCGCGCGAAACGTGCGCTCCTATCTGAAGGAAGTGCGGAGCGTCTCCTTGAGCGGCGTGGATACACCATTCTAGATCGTCAACCGGGTCAGCAGTGTCAGGTGTGGGTCGACGGTATGGGTCATGACTACCTACTTCGTGCTGACTTCTTAGTTGGCGACGGCCAGTGTACCTATATCGCCGAGGTCAAATCAGGGTCAGCGGCGCCCCGCATCACCACCCGCGCGACCCGGCGGCAACTACTCGAGTATGCTGTCATGTACTCCGTAGATGGCATCCTGCTGGTGAACCCGGAGCGTGGTTTAGTGCAGCGGGTGAGATTTCCATCTCTTCTGCAGGGGCGAAAGCGTGCAGAATCTGCCCGCATCTGGCTTGGACTGGGCGTGGGGTTTCTTCTGGGTTTTGCACTGGCAGTTTGGCGGCTAAGAGCCTAGAACTGATCTTGTTAACGTCTGCACCCACTTTCGAGCGGGCAAACCCGTCGCGGGTGGAGAGCTTCCCAGCGTCCATGGGCATCGCGTCCTGGTGTGAATGAAGCTGGCTTTCCCTCATCTTTCAAGTAGGTGGCACGGGTGTCTGCAGGATGTTTTTGAGGCTAACGGCATAAGGAGGATGGATGAACACAGCGGCAGGTGGATGGAGCAAGTTGCAGCAGGCAAACCGGCGTTTTGTCAACGGCGAGGTGACACATCCTCACCAGGATCAGGCGCGCCGTCATGAACTCGTTAATGGCCAAAAACCAGAGGCCGTCGTGCTAACTTGCGCAGACTCACGCGTATGTCCGGAGCTGCTCTTTGACGCGGGGCTTGGGGACTTGTTTGTCATACGTGTTGCCGGCAATGTGGTCACTCCTGAGGTCATCGGGAGCGTCGAGTACGCAGTGGGTGTGCTGGAAACTCCTCTGTTGGTAGTACTTGGGCACCAAAGCTGTGGGGCTGTCAAAGCCGCTTTCGAAGCCGGTGAACCTCCGGGAGAGATTCCTCAGATAACGCACAAAATCAAGCCAGTCGTTCCTGCGGAAGCAAACGGTGCGGACACAACCGCTGTTGAAGCTGCGGTGAAAGCCAATGCGCAGCTAGCCGCACAAGACCTTGTGGACAAGTCCGCTATCATTAGCGCGGCGCAGAAAGCGGGGAAGCTTGAGGTGCTGGCCGCCTATTACAGCCTCGCTACCGGTGAGGTTGAGCGCCTACAGGTTCGCAGCTAGCGACCGCAGTTGAGTGTTCTCGACCTGGCGCCGCTCTCCGCGCACCCCTGAAGCCGTCACCAAGTTGCGGGGCTCCAGGCTTCGTCGCCTGGCTGCGGTGCGAGAGGTGCGGGCGCCCGGGGGGCGCGTTGGCTAGACGGGGCGGCATCATCTTTCGGTTCGTAGGGCACCTCGACAAGACGACCTTTACGGAGTGCCACGGCCCGGCCGTCGGGCATGAGAAAGGCTCCGGCCTCGTCGTTGTACTTGGGAATGCCAAATGGGATGGGAGACTTCTGCGCGCCGCGTATCCGCCCTTCCAGTACGGTCACGCGTATTGGCTCAAGAAGCTGATAGATGTACCCACCTTCGGTGATGGTCATCGTGTACTCGAAGTCCTCGAAAGGTAGCACCCGTTCGTAACGGATACGGTCCTGACCCACACGCGTGTGAGGCCGGTGTTCCAGCATGAAAGACATGAGACGAACGGCTAGGTGGTTGTGGAGTCGGTGGCACCCGTGCGAATGCCGCCTCCGAATGCTCATGTAGTCGACCGACCCGTGCGTACGAATGCCCTGATCGCCCCGGATTAGCAACTTCCCGTCCGGAAGTCGTCGGTAGAGGCGGTGATAAGCTGCAACTAAACCGTATGCAGAGGCGTAGCTTGGCCCCACCTCGTGCATGTTGACCTCGTACCGCTCTTTGCCCCGCTTACCGGGAACCCGTGACATTAAATCTTGCGGTGGTGTGGACTCTGGAGGAACCCAGACCGGCGCCGCTACGATCTGAGTCCACAGCCGAGGACCTGTCGGAGAGCCCTTGTACTTCCACATCACGGTGTCACCTACCATCTCGCTGCGCCATCCGCCGATGGTGGTGCCGTAGCGCACGAGCGGTATGTTCTGCCCCTGGTACTTTACCAGCACGGTGAGAGCTGGCCGGTATCGTACGGGTTGGCTTCGCTCCTTACCTCCGCTGTCGTACGGGAAGTCATACCAGACATCACCGCGGTTGATGACCACCTGCAGTTCCATGTCTGGGCTGTAGTATTCGGGTAGTGCAGGGCGTGGAATCGCCACCCAATGGCGCTCCTCCCCTGTGAGATCACCTAGGTTTTTGAGCCAGGCAAGGGTACTTTCGGGGTCGTGGAGGCCGAAGGCCTCGACGACCCTCTTCCGGAGCTCAGCTTCTAAGTCTGGCACGGAATGGCGGGCGCCGTCTTTGCCCTTGTAAGTCACCGGCCTTCCGGCCTTCCCAGTGACGCTGCCATCTTCGAGGACGCCAGCTGCATGAACGGCTCGCTCCGTCAGAACGCGAACAACGGCTTCATGTTCAAGCGAGAGAGGAGCTTGCCGCAGTCGCTTTAGTGTCTCCTTCCCGATGTATCCCCAAGCGTAGACGCGGTGACGTCGTTCAAACTCCGCTAAAGCTTCGTGGGTGATCCAATCGAGCCCGCCCTCCACCGGCCGATGCTTACCTTTCAAATAGCCTTCGCAACGTAGTCTGGCTTGTGCAGCCTTGACCGCTTTCCATCGCGGCACGAACCTCTCGTGCTGCGCCACCGTTCGCTGATCGCGCTTAGAAAGCGTTTCTTGAGAAAGCTCCTGAGCTGATTTGGCACCTTTTCTTTGTAAAAGTTGGCGAAACTCCCGGTCCAATGCAGCAGCGCGACGTGCCCGTTTTTTTGCTTCGTTGTTGCCCTTGTAAACAATGAATCCTGAAAAAGCTTCGAGCGGTGCAAGGTCGAGCTTCTGAGCGCATGGGAGCTTTTCGACCGTTTCGAACCGCTGCCGCAAAAGAGTGAGCGTGGGAAGTATTCCGTAGAGCTCCAGGTATTTGTCTTCTTTGGCACGGCGCCCGTGCTGATCGTTGGGATACTCGCCGCGGGCTAGTTGCAGATACGTCTGGCGGTAGCTGTTCGGAACCGCCTCAGCAGCAACACCATCATGCTCCGTGAAGATATATGGCGTCCAGTCGTCGCCCAGGTCGAGAACCAGCGTCCCCTCCTCATCGGCCTTGGAGGCGTCCACGGGCGCCTTCGAAGCACCCGCAGTCCAGAAAGGAACGGCCACTGAAGGGGCCGGGGCACGGGTGTCTTGCGCCTGATGGGGTCGATTGCTGGAGGGCGCTCCCGATTCGAGGGGTGCTGGTTTGGCAGAGCGAACGGAAGCCGATGATCCGCCGCAAGAAACTTGCGCCAACAGGCAGATGGATAGGGTGTAGCCGCGATATTTCATGAACAGCTCGGGTGTTCTCCTTGTCCCTTCATTATAGTAAACGTTCAGTAACCGGTCAGTGGCTTTCCGACCAGGAAGGCATGCTTCCCGCGGAGGTTGCGTATTCGGCTCCCTTTGTTGAGCCCCGTCCGAGCTTTGTTGAACCCCGTCCGAGAAGCCTGCGCAGAGACCTTTCCCCCCAGAACCATCCCCGCAGAGAGCGTCTGGAGCGCACTTCGGTGCGCGAGGACGGATCTTATGACGGGTCCCAATGACGGAGGCCGGACCACATGACGTCCCGGACCGCGCAGCTTCGTGAACGTTCAGGTATCCTAGCCTGCGGTTTGTGAAGCTTTTTCTGATCCGCGCGCTGGGATCACAGAAGCGCAGCCAGAGTTCCCGTCGTTTCGCGCACCCCTGAGCAAACTTGCGCACAAACTGAGCAGTGGATTTGCAATTAGCGCGGTTGAACCGTAGGCTTCACCTGTCAGGGTGTGCGTGTTCATCCTGCGGTTCGTCTTGTCCAATGATTGCCGCGCAATGTTAGCTGCCTCTCGCCCGTCCCGAATACCGCCACCTCTCACCGTTGCCATGGAGACATTGGCAGCTGCGCAGGGGGTGGATATGCACACCTCGTCTGCGGATGTCATTCGCGGGCGCGCATTGCGTCATTACAGCGAAGGGCTCAAGCAGTACCTAGCGATTCGTCTGCGCGATCTCGATACGGCAGCGGACGTGATGGCGGCGCTTCGGCAAGAGGTGATCAGCTGGCCTGCCCATAAGCTGCTTGAGCCTCCGAGTCCACGCGCATTGCTCTACCAGGCGGCTCGCCGTCTTGCTCAGCAGCAGGAGCTTCGGCAGGGTTCTGGCGCGCGCTCGGTACTCCCCTGGCGTCCTCTCAAGCCGGAGGCTCCTAGCGCGTACGTTCGCGCCATCAAGGAGCTCCGCCTCACGCTGCCGGAGCTGGACGCAGAGCTCTTGGAGTTGCGCTATGCGCGTGAGCTTCGTCTTGAGGAAGTCGCTTTCGTCTGCGATGCAGACGGAAGCTCTGTGGCCGAGCAGCTTTTCGAAGCCGAGCGGCGGGCTCGCGCGATCGTGGGGCAGTCTCCACCGAGTCAGCTGCCAGGGCTTGGAGGAGCTGTTGTTGAAGCCTTTGCGCTTCGTGCGGAGGCAGTAGATTTCGACCATCAAGAGGGGGATGTTCCACCTCTCCCTCCGGGCACTCTTCTCGGCAAACGCTTTGTGGTGGAGGAGCGCGTGGGAGTGGGGGCGTTTTCCGATGTCTACCGGGCACGCGACAGCGCCGTTCCGGGACACACCGTCGCCCTAAAGCTCTTGCATCAGCCCTCCCTTTCGGAGGCGGCCAGGGAATCAGCCCTGCGTGAGCTGAGGCTGATTGCCTCCGTCTTTCATCCCTCGGTGGTGCACTTCAAAGACCATGGATGGTTTGAAGAGCGCCTTTGGTTCGTGATGCCCTGGTACGAGGGAGAGTCCCTCGAGACTCGCATCAACGAGGAGCCTCTTACGCCCGCACTGGCGCGTAAGATTTTTGAACCATTGGCTAACGCGCTTGCGACACTGCACGCAGCGGGCATTCGCCACCAAGACATCAAGCCAGATAACATTTTTCTGGCCCACATCCGACGGTTTGGATTCGGCGAGGGCGAAGATAACATCCTGCCCGTACTTATCGACCTTGGCGTTGCAGCGCGCGAGGCGGAGGTGTTGGTAGCGGGAACACCCATGTATTTCGCGCCGGAGGTAGCTGCACGCTTTGCTTCGATTAAGGATGCACCTCCCATCACGCACAAAGCAGATGTCTTTGCGCTGGCACTCTCGTTGCGTAATGCTCTTGAGCCGTCGACGCAGGAGGATGTGCCTGCATCAGCAGTGGATGCTTTTATTGAGCACCGGACGCGTCAGCAACCTTCTCCTCCGCAACACAAGAAGCTTCGATACATGGAAGAGAGCTTCAGTCGTTGGATGTCTCTCGACCCTGTCGAGCGTCCTACGGCTGAGCAGTTCGCGCAGGAGCTTTCCATCCTCACGCGCCCCGAAGAGCAGAGGGCGCGTCGTCGAGCGACAGTTCGACGGCTGGGTCCATTGGCAACCACCGTCCTTATCTTGTTCATGGCTGTGGTTTACGGGCTGTGGAAGCGGAATGAGGTCCAGAAGCTGGAAGCGCTTCGAGCACGTTCGGAGACCGAGGATGTGCGGGCGGTGCTCAGTGTGGAGTCAGCCCGACGCAAAGCTCTTGAAGAAGGAAACGAGGACCTCATGCGAAAGTATGAGAAGAGCCGCCTCAACCGACACCAGCTAGTCTCAAAGCTCGCTACGACTGAACGGCAGGTGGACCTGCTAGGCGAGAGCCTGAGCGGCTCGCGACGTCGACGTGCCAAGCTCGAAGACGAGCTTGGTGCAACGCAGAAGGATCTCAGCGCAGCGACGGCGAGCCTGGCGAAAGAGAGCGCGCGTGCAACGCAGCTCACCACCGCGTTGACCAAAAGCGAGGCCGAAGCTGTGCGCATAGCCCAAGAGCTTAGCGCAGCGAGAACGGCAGGTTCCCAGATTGAGCGCAAGGTCGAAGAGATTACCAAAGACCTGACAGCTGCCGGCTCGAGAAACTTCGAGCTTGAGCAGGAGCTCGACGCAGCTCGCACCGGACGTAAGCAGCTAGAGCAAGAGGTGGCCATGCTGCGTGCACGTCAAGCTGTCTTAGAGGATCAGCTAGCGGCTTCGCGAAGATCTGCAGGCTCAGGAGAGTAGCGGGTGGCGCCAGGCAACGGCGCACCTCAGTGGATGGAGAACAACGTGTTGACTCGACTTCTCTCTCAAAAAGATGTGCAAGCTCTCCTGGACATGCCGCTTGCGGTACGAGAGGTCGAGCGCGCCTTTCGAGCGCACGGCGAGGGACGGGTCAGCATGCCGCACAAGGTGTACCTCAATCTACCAAAGGTGGAGGGGGACTTTCGCGCAATGCCAGCGGCACTTGAGGGCGCAGCCGGGCTCAAGTGGGTCAACTCCCACCCGCAAAACCCATCGCGCTTCGGCCTCCCGACGGTCATGGCCATGTGCATTCTAAGCGACCCGGAGACTGCGCTCCCACTGGCGGTCATGGATGCCACGCAGCTGACCGCCTACCGAACCGGCGCTGCGGGCGCAGTGGCTAGCAAGTTTCTCGCGCCACCTGACGCAGCCTCCCTCGGTCTGGTAGGCTGCGGCGTGCAGGCGCGCTACCTGCTGGAAGCGCATCGTGTGGTGTTCCCCGGCATTGAAGACGTGCGGGTTTGCGATGTGTCAGAGGAGCGCGCACAGGCCTTTGCGGATG
This sequence comes from Polyangiales bacterium, assembly GCA_965214225.1. Taxonomy (GTDB): domain Bacteria; phylum Myxococcota_A; class Polyangia; order Polyangiales; family CBDCBC01; genus CBDCBC01. Next base: position 2,683,967 of record OZ243942.1, read on the forward strand.
CACACGGTGTGCGCGCGACGCCAGTCGAGGAGGTGTGTCAGGCCGACATCATCTGCACGGCCACCCCTGGACGCTCCATTGCAGTCAAAAGGAGCTTCCTGAGGCCCGGTGTGCTGATTAACGCGATGGGTGCTGACGCACCTGGCAAGCAGGAGCTGGAGTCAGTGGTCGTGCAGAACGCAACGGTCGTGGTGGACGATATCGAGCAGGCTGCGCCGAGCGGAGAAATCAATGTGCCGATTCGGGAGGGGCTTTTCCGTGCGGAGGAAGTGCAGTCCACGCTCGGTGAGTGTGTGGCAAGCGCATCAGCGATGCAGCAACGGAAGGACGTGACGGTATTTGATTCGACAGGGCTTGCGGTTCAAGACCTGGTGTTGGCTGAAGCACTTTTCCTCCGCGCCAAGGAGCGCGAGTCAGGAACGACTTTTGCCTTCACCGATGAAGTAAGGCGCTGAGCGCCTACTGAGTACAGGCTGCCTATGGTGGTTGACTGCCTGTATCCGTGCCGATCCAGTATTCACTGACGCTGGTGTCCACCGAGACGTAAGTATTCAGCCCCCCTCGAAGGCATAAAAACCACTGGGATCGCAGGAGTGAAACGACGAGAACTCCATTCCGAGGATGTTCCAGAATCGGCTTTCGTCCTCCGGCGTTGTCGTTACGCACAAAAGTGCGCGCCTCCTAGCTGTGCGGGCGCGCTCGATGCTGAAACACCCTCGAAAATCGCATAGGCTTGGGGGGTGAACGCTTACACCGAGACTAGTACTGGCTGACGGATGCGGTGGCCTCTTTGGAGGCGTCTTCTGGAGGGCCTGCCACTGCCATCACAAGCAAGAGCAACCAACCCAGAATCAGAGCTGTTCCGCCGAGCGGCGTAATCGCACCAAGCTGGCGGTACCCCGTCAGCGCCAAGGCATAGAGGGAGCCACTAAAGACGGCGATGCCACAGCACATGGCTCCGCCGCACAGCGCCAGCCACTTGAGGCGCGCGTAGGGTGCAAGGAGTGCCAGAAGCCCAAGAGCGATGGCGTGAGCAAGCTGATACTCGCTGGCCAACTGCCACCATTCAAGCCGCTGGAGGCCATCCCCTAGCAAACGCCAGCGAGGTTCCAGGAGGTGAGCGCCGAAGGCCCCCAAGATGACAGCTGTCATGCCAAACAATGCGGCGGCAGCTAGATAGAACCGGCCAAGGCGCCACTGTCGAATCGCTCTATTGCTTCTCATACGTCTGGTCGCCCCTGTTCACTTGGTATTTATAAAGCCTGAGCGGGTGCGCGGTTTGGGCCACGCTACCATCCTGTCCTCAACCCGTTGTTCAGCCGCTCGGTTGGTGGGCTAGAAAGCGGGGAGCATGCCTCTCCTGCGATCACACCGCGTTCTAAGATCATATCGTGCGGAATGTAGAGAAGTTTCCTCACAAACTCTACCGGCTCTAACTGCGCGCGTGCGGCACGCATGCCGGTCAGCTGAAGTTTAGGTGCAGCAGAGCGCGCCAGTGCAGCACGTCCGAAGAAGAACGGCAGATGCTTACCCTCAGGGGGATTTGTTGGCAACTGGGGCATCAAGAGATAAATCAAGGACTTCAAGATGAACCTATGGGATCTTGGTGCGTCAGGCAACTTCACCCGAGCATCCAAAGATCCTATTTCAACCGGAGCAACTTTGGTATGATGTGCATTGGCACGTGATCATCGACACTTAGCTTCCAATCCATACGAAAGGTTAGGAATGAAAATTGGCCTCAGAGCGTTCGTTTTCTCCCTCGGTCGCAGATCCGCTTCTTCCCTCCGGTGGATTGCGCCGATACTTGTCCTCGTGGCAGGTGCCGGCGTTGAATCGAGTGCCCAAGCTGCGGCATTCGGTGATCTTGAGACGCCCTTTCGGGATGCCCTCCAGTCCGGGAGTTTCTCTCTTGCGCTCGGACTGATATTCCTAGGCGGAATCGCAACGTCGCTCACCCCATGCGTGTATCCGATGATCGCGATCACTGTGAGCGTGTTCGGAGCAAGACAGGTAAAGAGCCGCCTCGAAGGTGCCACACTCAGCACAGCCTTTGTGCTCGGCATCGCCACTCTATTTACCCCGCTAGGATTGGTAGCAGCGCTCACGGGCGACGTGTTCGGCAGCGCGCTGGCCAACCCAGTCGTGCTAGTCGTTCTGGCAATTGTGTTCTTGGCCTTGGCTGCCTCTATGTTTGGAGCCTTTGAGCTCAACCTTCCGCCGGCCCTGCAGAACCGACTAGCGCAGGTAGGTGGTGTGGGATTTAAGGGAGCTTTTGCGCTAGGCCTGGTTAGTGCAGTCATTGCGGCGCCTTGCACCGGCCCTGTGCTCGGCTTTTTGCTGACCTGGGTCGGCACGTCTCGGAACGTGATCTTTGGTGCCCTCAGCCTCTTCACTTATTCACTGGGCCTTGGGCTCCTCTTCTGGCTGGTGGGAACATTCTCGGTGACACTGCCGAAGTCGGGTAGGTGGCTTGAGTGGGTCAAGAGCGTCTTTGGCATCGTGATGGTTGTGGCCGCTATCTACTATGTGCGCGATCTCATACCTGGACTCACTGAACTGGCCGAGCGTACGCCCCCGTTCCTCGTGACTGGTTTTGGCTTAATCGTTGCGGGTGTGTTGGCAGGCGCGGTTCATCTCAGTTTCCATGGAAGTTCGTGGATCACACGGCTGCGTAAGGGAGCGGGGATTGCACTTTGCACGGCGGGACTGTTGGCGGTGGTGGGCTACCTTCAAGCGTTACCGCCAGGCGCAAAGCTTGAGTGGATGCATGACTACGACCATGCGCGAGCCGAGGCAAAGGCGTCGTCGAGGCCACTTCTCGTTGATTTTGGAGCGTCGTGGTGTGGTGCGTGCGGAGAACTTGAGCGGCATACATTCGGTGACCCTCGGGTGGTTAAGGAAGGCCAGCGCTTCGTCGCGGTCAAGGTGGATCTCTCCCCCGGTCAAGATACGCCGAAGAAGAAGGCCATCCTGAAGTCGTATAATCAGCGAGGCCTTCCGCTCGTTGTTCTGCATGATAGCGAAGGCGACGAAGCTCATCGAATCACCGAGTTCGTAGAGCCCGAGGAGCTGCTCACGGTGATGCAAGGGGTGCAGTAGCCCAAGCGGCCGATGAGGCTCGGCTGGGTGGCTGACGGCTGGGTGGCCGAACGGTTGCGCTTGATTTGCGTCAGGCGAGGTCTACCTTGCGGCACATGCAGGCAGAGCACCACGCGCGCATGCGTCTCAATGATATGGTGCGGGATGGGCTCTATCGTTCACCGCCCGTTTTACAAGGTCGCGTGGCGCCAGAGATGCGGCACGAAGGTCGTGTGGTCCTTTGCTTTTGCTCAAACAACTACCTTGGCCTTGCCGACGAACCCGCCCTGCAAGAGGCCTCAATTGAAGCGGTCAGGGAGCACGGGCTGGGAGCAGGCTCCTCGCGGTTGGTATCGGGCTCGTTGTCAATCCACTGCCATGCAGAGATGCGACTGGCAGAGTTTGTCCGCCACCCTGCCGCGGTGCTCTTTTCCAGCGGCTACGCCGCAAACGTGGGCCTCATCTCTACTCTGTGTGGCAGCGACAGCCTGATTTTCAGTGACCAGCTCAACCACGCGAGCTTGATTGACGGTGCCCGTCTCAGCCGCGCAAGAAAGTATATATATCCCCACAAGAATCTTGATGCTCTCCGGCAGTTGTTGCTCGTCCACCGAAAAGAAGCTGCACATGCTTTCGTCGTGAGCGACGCTGTGTTCTCTATGGACGGCGACGCAGCGCCAGTTGTTGGGCTCAAGCGCCTCTGCGAAGAGTTTGAAGCCTCTCTGATCGTCGACGAGGCGCACGCTCTAGGTGTGGTGGGTCCGCAGGGCAGAGGCCTGTGTTACGACAGAGAGGTCGTGCCAGATGTCCTCGTGGGCACTTTAGGTAAAAGCTTTGGGCTGTCGGGAGCTTTTATAGCCTCGAGCTTGCCGGTGGTTGATCTGCTGCGCAACCGAGCGCGAAGCTACGTCTACACAACGGCCATCTCTCCAGCGTTGGCGGGCGCGATCCCAACTGCGATCGACATGGTTGAGCAGGCAGATGGAAAGCGGGAGCAGTTGGCGAAGCACGTCTGCGCAATAAGAGAAGCCCTACGTCACGCCGAGTGGGGCGAGTTGGGTGGGGCCGGAGTCGATGCCTGCGATCAAAGCACCTCAAGGCACCCTATCATTCCCTTCATAATAGGTGACGAAGCGCGCACAATGGCCGCATCGCGTCAGCTGTGGGAGCAAGGGATTTTCGTTCAGGGGATCCGTCCTCCTACGGTCCCGCCCGGCACAAGCCGCTTGCGCATCGTTCCAAGTGCAACTCACCTTCCAGCTCAGGTGGAGCGGCTTATCCAGGTGCTCGGCGTTCTCAGCCGGACGACCTTGTGCTGATCCCCGCGCGCGTCGGCCAGTGCGCGCGGAGTCGTGGTCGCGCCCGCTGGTGATTTGCTGCAAGTTCGACAGGAGACTTGTACACGCGTCCCGCGGCGAGCTTGGTCGAGCGCAAGCGTTGAGGTACCCTCTGGGCAGTAGAAAACCACCGGGATCGCAGGAATGAAACGAGAACTCCGTCTCAAAGCTCTCCCTGCTCCGCTCTCCCTGCTCCGCTCTCCCTGCTCCGGCTTCGTCCCTCAAGACCTGTCCTCACGCATCTACGTTCGCTCCAGGAGATCTTTGCGTGGAGTTCTCCAGGATCGCAGGAGTGAAACGACGAGAACTCGGGCTGCGCTTCTGCGATCCCAGCGCGCGGATCAAAAAGCCTCGAAAACCGCATGCTCGGATACCTGAACGTTTACAGTCGAGCAACGGAGTGGAAACGCCACAACCTCAGCAGCGCGCAGCGGAACTCCGCTCGGGGCCCGACGCTCTAGGTGGTCAGGGAGACTTCAGGCAGTCATGGACGGTTCCTCAAGCAGGCTTCGAAGCATCCACGCTTCCTTCTCGTGGACACGTAACCGCTGCACCGCCAGGTCGGCAGTGGCTTCATCTCCGCCTTTCTCAGAGACCTCAGCCACGCTGCGACTGGTGCGCACGACTGCCTCATGACCTTCCACTAAAATTTTAATCATGTCCTTCGCGCTCGGCACTCCGTCAGTCTCCTTGACCGTCGCCAGGCGAGCGAAGGCGGATGCACTCCCAGGGGCGGGATGTCCCAACGCGCGAATGCGCTCAGCCACAACGTCGACGGCCTCTGCAAGCTCCGTGTACTGTTCTTCAAACTTCTCATGGAGGGTTTGAAACAAGGGACCCGTCACATTCCAGTGAAAGTTGTGCGTCTTGATGTAGAGGGTGTAGCTGTCGGCAAGGAGCTTTGAGAGCTCATCGGCAATGACCTTCCTGTCATCCGCTCCAATTCCGATGTCGATTTGCATAGTTTGTCCTTTTCCGCTCTGCAGATGTTGGCGCAGGCGCCGCCCTTATCCTGTCACGGCAGTGCCTCAGCTGTCACTGCATCGCGCTCGCTGCCGTCGCACCAGCCGGATGCATTTTCATGGGTATAAGAACATCGCGGATGTTCTGCAAGGAGGAGCGGGATCACCTGGCACTGTCGCTGTCGTCGCGCAAGCGCTCCAGTTCCTGGCGGAAGATGCGTCGAAGGATCGTGATGGCGCATCCGTACGTGCTGTCGACGCCAAAGTACGAAAGGCTTTTAGAGAGCAGATTTTGACGTCGGGAATAGGGTGTGTCCGATGCGTAGTGCAGGACACCAACATCAAACGGCGTAAGGTTGGAGAGGTGCACTATCTCATCGTTTGGATGTCTCTTCGGGGAGACGAGCTCGAAAACGGCGGATAGGTAAGGCCCCGCCTCCATCTCCAACACCGTGTAGCCATCGCGGTAGTAGTCGCTCATATACTCGCGGTTTTGCAGGAAAGGACCCCGGACTGTCAGCGCCTTCTGGCCGTCAAGAACGGTGCCTTCTTGAAGCCACGGTTGCACATCGCGTGCGCTAAAGCAGTTCCGGTAGAGGTAGGTATTTTCAGAGTGTTCATCGTAGACTGTGGTTGAAATCATCACGTCACCGACGCGTCCGTTGAGCGTCGCTGCTTTGCCCATGACATAAATTCCGCGAACCTCTCCCACGCCTTGGGCCAGCCGGGAGAGATGATGGTAGGCTGCCATGCCGAGCGGATAGTCGATGTTGATGATCGTGGCCTGACTTGCCTCGAGCGTCTCTACCTCATTAACTCGAACGCGGGAGTCGACATCGGCGTATCTAATCTTGTTTAGCTCAATGACTTGAGCACTTACGTCAATCTTTCCAGGCCCCTCGATCGTCCGAAGCCCACGTTCAGCTTCGTAAGCCTGCACAGCCGCTATTCGGTGTTCCGACTTATGCTGCGGATGATGTAGAAACGAACGCAAGAGGTAGTAGGTGAGGTTGGCTACCTCATGCTCCCTCCCTTCCCGCGTTGCGTCCTCCAGAAACTTCCACAGTCCCTCCGGGTCGGTCTTGCGAGCAAAGTCAAGAACCTCGGACTGGTGGGCCTTGGCGTAGCCCCCAAGTAGGTTTGACATAGAGTGCGTGTTGGACGAGATGAAGTAAACGGGAGGTCGACGCGGCACGGAGTCCTGAACGTACGCTGGCTCGATGCCTCCCCACCAGCGCTGCGCCGCCCGTTGGTACTCGTTGAATGAACTGCTTAGCAGTCGCACCGAGCGATCGGAGGGATGAGCGGCTATCTGCGCCAGAGCTTCTTGCCACGCATCACCGAGAGCGCGGCATAGGTTCTGCGAATCCGGCCGCGTAAGGTCGAGCGAGCCCGCAATGCGCTCGCAGCGCTCGTCGTGTGTCAGTGCGTCATTTTGTAGGTCCTCGAGTAGGCTGGAATCCCTAAGTTGGCTATGGAGCTTGTTCCATTCGAGCTGGTAGGCCGTGAGAATAGGAACTAGATCGTCGATGTCGCTTGTGCTGGTGACGAAGGCGGCCATGGTGTCGCTGCCGTTCCAGTAGAGAGGCCGGCGACGACCGCGCGTTTTGACGCGTTGCCACGTTCGCACAGGAATGTTTTCTGCTTCAAACTGTTCGTGGGATTGGCCGAGAACAAAGCGCTCCACCAGAGGGGTACACTCCGGCAGGCGCGCCGCGCTGTATGCGAATGCAGCCACGTCGGCGCGCGCGTCGCGAGCGCCCGCATGTAAACTGGTGTTGCTGTACGTGTGCGCCTCTTCAAAGGCGCGCACCCTGACTTCCCCTGAACTGCGGAGCATGGAATAGTAGGTGCGAATATAGAGATCAAGGGCGTCGCCCGTCGTGCGAGGAGAATGGCGATCCATAGTGCAGGAGATTACACCAGTGCCGGGGATTGCACCAGTGCCGGGGGTTGCACCACAGTGCAGGAGATTACACCAGTGCCGGGGATTGCATCACGCTGAGGTCGACAAGTCACAGCGAAACTCCAGAGGGAGCCTGCCCGTGCCAAGGGGTATGGTGACTGGTGGAGGTTGGGGCGTTGAACCTCGATCAAGTGGCTCCGCTCAGCTTGCACGACTTGCTCCGCTCAGCTTGCACGACTTGCTCCGCTCAGCTTGCACGACTTGCTCCGCTCAGAAAGGCAAGTAGATCAGCATGTCAGGCGCAGTCGATCACGAAAGGTGGCGTCTTGAGTAATCAACCGGCCGATGCGCCGCGTCTTGGGAGTGCCGATGAATGAGGATGTTCGAGCAATAAACGAAAGAGTGCAGAAGGAAAGCGCCTTCGTCGATGACATTACCACGGCTCTCCAGACCGTGGTGATTGGGCAGGAACGCATGGGCGAACGGATGCTGATGGCGCTGCTTACGGGCGGCCATCTTCTGCTCGAGGGTGCCCCTGGCCTGGCCAAAACACGCGCCGTTCGGACCCTCTGCCAAACAGTTTCCGCTAAGTTTCAGCGCCTGCAGTTTACTCCTGACCTGCTGCCGGCGGATGTGATCGGGACCGTGATCTACAACCAGCAGCGAGGCGAGTTTTCGGTCAAGAAGGGGCCCATATTTGCCAACCTGATCCTAGCGGACGAGATCAATCGTGCACCAGCAAAGGTACAAAGCGCGCTGCTTGAGGCGATGCAGGAGGAACAGGTTACCATCGGGGAAACTACGTTTCCGCTGGAGGCGCCCTTCATGGTGTTGGCTACGCAAAACCCTCTTGAGCAAGAAGGCACTTATCCGCTTCCTGAGGCCCAGCTCGATCGGTTCATGATGCATGTTCACGTTGGTTACCCACGAGCTGACGAAGAGAAAGCCATCATGGATGTGGCCACGAGGGAGATCTTGTCGGGACATCGCACACTCAACCACGTGACGGCTGTAGTCTCCCCCCAGCAGGTGCTAGCGGCGCGGCAGCACATCGCGCAGATCTACGTGGACGACCGCGTTAAAGATTACATGGTGCAGCTCGTGTTAGCGACGCGAGCGCCAAAGCTATTCGGAGTTGACTCGGTGACACCACTCATCGCGCACGGAGCTTCTCCACGCGCCACTATCGCTCTTAGCGTAGGCGCGCGAGCGCGAGCGTTCCTCAGACACCGCGGCTACGTCACGCCAGACGATGTGAAGGATATTGTCTACGATGTGCTCCGTCACCGACTCGTGCGTAGCTACGAGGCTGAGGCCGAGCAGATACCGGCGGACGAGATTGTGCGCCGCATCCTTGAGCGCATCGAGGTGCCTTAGGCACATGATCCCTTCTGATGGCTGCAGTAGAGGTAGGTGAATGGACGAGAGCCTACTGACAGAGGAGTTCTTGCGACGCCTTCACGCGGTGGAGTTTCGCGCGGCACGCTTGGCTGAGGCGCAGGCGGTCGGCGGGACGCGTTCGCTGTTCCATGGACGGGGAATGACGTTCAGCGAGGTGCGTCCTTACCAGGTGGGCGATGACGTCCGTTTTATCGATTGGAACGTCAGTGCGCGAATGAACGAACCGTACGTGAAGATCTTTACAGAGGAGCGCGAGGTTCGGGTGTTGTTGCTCGTGGACGTCTCCACCAGTCAAAGCTTCGCATCGACCGGTGCAATGAAAGCCCGTGCAACAGCCGAGGTAGCAGCTCTCATTGCCTTTGCGTCAGTCAAGCACGCCGACCGGGTGGGTCTAATCACCTTCTCGTCCGGAATCGAGAAGCGTCTTCCGCCAGGCGGCGGTCGAGCGCACGCGATGATCATCGCCAAGGCGCTGTGCCAGTCACCGCGCCTGCCAGGTGGAACGGATCTAGCGGGTGCTTTGCGCTACACCGGCCGACTGACGAAGCGTCGAACGACCATCTTCGTTATCAGCGACTTTCTCGCTGAGAACTTCGAGCGTGCGTTGGCCGACCTTGCTCAGCGTCACGAGCTCGTAGCGTTGCGCGTAAGTGATCCTAACGAGCGGATTCTTCCAGCAGTTGGGTTTGCGCACTTTGTGGACCCTGAGACAGGGGAGTGCGGGGAAGTCGACACGTCGGACGTGACCACGCGGGTGCGGTACGAACGTGCATGGCTGGCGCGTCAGCGTCATCTTCGGCGTTTGTGCCAGCGGACAGGGACGGAGCTGCAAGAGCTGTGTACCAGCAAATCGTACTTAGACGATCTAGTCTCTTTCTTTCGGAGGCGGTCTCGCGCGCTTAGGGCGTTCTCGTGAGAGCACGTCGACTTGTCCTTGGCTGGACGCTGTCATGTTGCGTGGTGGCACACCAACCCGAAGCTTTGGCGCAGCCGCACGTTGAAGCGTCTGCTAGTCGGTCAAGGCTACGGGTTGGTGAGTCCCTAGAACTCACCTATCGTTACCGCACAAGGCAGCGAGGCAAGCTTCATGTACACGTGGAGCTGGACCAAAATTTCACTCTGCTCGGCAAGCATGCCGATGCCGCTGAGGAAACAGCCTCCACCACGCTGCAGCTACTGGCACTTCGTGGCGGAACGTTCCAGCTTTCCGCTTCGGCTCAGTGGGTTGATCAGCAGGGCCGGGTGGTCGAGCTCTCCGCACCCGACGTTCAGCTAGTCGTGCGAAGTGTTCTGTCCTCCGACGCAGCGGTTAGGGTCAAACCGCCCACGGCGGCCAAGGATGTGTGGGTTATCCGTAGGGGGCTGATTGGGGGCCTCGTTGCGGGCTGCCTGCTGCTGCTTTTGCTCTTCGGTGGCTTCCTCCTGCGGCGTCGCTACCGCGAGAAGCCACGAACGCTGAAGCCGCAGTTGACGCCACACCAAGAAGCATCGGCGACGCTGCATGTCTTAGGCAGCGAACTCCCGCTTCAATCCGATGCGGATGTGCACGCTGATTGGGCGGATCGGCTGAGCGACGTCATGCGTCGCTACGTCGGCAAACGCTTGTCGATTCCTGCGCTTGAGCTGACCACCGAGGAGCTGATGCGCGCAGTGCCTCAAGATGCTTTCGGTCGTGCAAACAGTGCAAAGCTTTGGGATGTTCTGCAGCGTGCGGACACGGTAAAGTTCGCCAAGTCAATGTTTTCAGGTGAAGAACAGCTGCTGATTGAAACGGCGAAGGATTGGGTAGACGACTTCGAGCACTCTCTCGGAGCACCCTCGCCGAGTTCAGCACAGAGATCGAGCAGACGATGATCAAGCCTGAGGCCTTTGGTCGAGCGGTAAAACCGCAACTCTTGCCGCGCGTTCGACGCCATGTCTCTGCCTCCGCTTCTGTTGAGCGTGTGGCGTGGTTCACCGCGTTCTCCCTCGCCCTGTTCGTGATGGTTCGTAGCATCGCCGCCAGGTGGTTCGGGTCGGAGCTCGAGACGGGGCGTTTTGAGTTTGAGCGTCCATGGGCACTGTCGCTGGCTACGGCCCTGCCCTTGGTGTGGTGGTTTCAAGCGCAGGTGCAGGTAAAGCGCCAGGCCCGCGTGGTGCTGCCAACGCTTAGAGTGCTTCATGAGCGGCGCCCAGGTTTCAGGTTGCATCTGAGTCGGGCGCTCTCCGGTATGCGAGCTGCTACGCTTCTGCTCATGGTGTTCGCGTTGATGGGTCCTCAGACTATGCATGTCCACGCGCGACAGGACACCGAGGGGATAGACCTCATGCTCGCCCTTGATCTCTCGATCTCGATGCGGGCAACGGATATTGAACCCAATCGATTTCGAGCGATGCAGGAGGTGGTGGACGATTTTCTGCATCGTCGGCAGGGGGATCGGGTCGGAACGGTTGTCTTCGGTCGAGAAGCCTATACGCTGAGTCCGCTGACGTTGGATTCGGACACGGTCCGCCGCATGGTGGCGGAGCTTCAGCTGGGTGTTTTGGACGGAAGAGGAACCGCCATCGGCAACGCTGTAGGAACTGCGCTCAACCGCTTACGCAAGTCAAAAGCGAAGAGTCGGGTGCTGGTCCTGTTGACGGACGGCGAATCCAATAGCGGCAACATTTCGCCAGAGCAGGCAGCCGAACTGGCGGATCAGCTGGATGTGAAAATTTTTGCGATCCTTATGGGGCAGAGTCGTCAGAAGCAGCCCTCCGGAGACATCTTGGAGCGCTTGTTGCGCGGTCAACGCGACTTCCCAATCAATCCGACCTTGCTTCGGCACATGGCAAAAGAAACGGGAGGACGTTTCTTTCAAGCGGCAGACCGTGAGAGCCTCGAGCGGAGCTTCCACACAATCCTGAACCGTCTGGAAAAGAGCGCGTTTTCCGATCGGACCGTCACCTTTGGATCGCTCTCTGGCGCTCTTCTTGCGCCCGTTGCTTTGCTGATGCTCCTGGATTTTCTGCTGAGCAACTTGCTCCTACGAAGGTGGCCATGACCTGGAATGCGCCAGGTGCCTTATGGCTGCTGCTAGCCACGCCGCTATTCGCTCTTGCCTACGTTGGATCGAAGAGGATTCAGGCTACAAGCTGGCGCAACTTTGGCAGGAAAGCTGCACACCTGAAGCTTACTAGGCTTAGTTCCTCGAAGGTCCGAGCAGCGCGGGGTGGGCTATTTACGGCATCGTACCTCTGTGTCGTGGTGGCGCTTGCGGGTCCGCAGTTCGGCGGGCGCACCATCGAAAGCCACAAGAGAGGAGTCGACCTGGTGTTCGCGCTGGACTTCTCCAAGAGCATGCTGGCCGAAGATGTGACACCTAGCCGCATCGAGCGAGCTAAGGCGGAGCTGATCGCTGGTCTGGACACCCTAACGGGCGACCGCGTTGGCGTAGTAGCCTTTGCAGGTGAGACAATGAGCTTTCCCCTCACCACAGACTACGAGGCGCTCAAACTTTTCCTGCGGGACCTCTCGCCGCTCACGATGCCGGTAGGCGGAACATCACTAGCCGCGGCACTCTCTGCCGCGCATCAGTTGCTTTTTCCGGAGGGGGCGGAGGATGCGAAGATTCGCTCAAAGGTGCTGGTGCTTCTTACCGACGGTGAAGATCATGCTCAGGAAGAGGAGTCGGAAGAGGCGCTACTTCGAAAGGCGGGCGCACATATCTTTGTTATCTCGATCGGGTCGAAGCGGGGTGAGTTCATCCCGCTAGCCGGTTCAGCAGGAAGTAGGCAGTATCTTCGTGACGCGCGGGGTCGTCGCGTGATCACCCAACTGAGCAAAGACGCCGAACAGCGCCTTCGGCGCATGGCGCAACAGACCGGTGGCACCTATGCGCGAGCCCAGGCAGGGGCAGACGTACTTGGCGAAACACTGGCTAGGCTTCGGCGGTTCAAGCAATCTGAGCTAAAGGCTAAGCGGGTGACCGTGAGAGAGAATCGCTTCGAGCTGCCTCTCGTTCTGGCCTTTCTGCTGTTGCTAGCAGCGTCGCTGATTCCGGACACGGCGGCTCCTCTTGAGTCAGTAGCGGCCGAGGTGATTCAATGAGGCCCGGGTGGCGCGCAGATGCTGCTCGTCCTTCTCTGATGTGCGCGGCTGCTTTGATGCTGAGTTTGTGGGTGGTACCTCATCCTTGCTCGGCCTGGAATCCGTTCCAGAAGGCCGATCCCGACGTTGCGGAAGGAAATCGTGCTCAGGCTAATGGCGATCATCAACGCGCCCTGAATGCTTACCGACGCGCCCTTTTGAGGCATCCGGCGTCCGCAGAACTCCACATGAATCAAGGCCTCGCATGGCTTCAAGGGGGAGAACATGAGCAGGCAGCGGCGGCGATGCGAAAGTCGGCATCGCTGACCGATAACCGGGATGAGCTGGCGGACGCCTACTACAACCTTGGGGTGGTGCACCATCAGGCTGGCTTGGCTAAGCTCAAGGAGGGCGATCCGAAGGCAGCTGCCAAAAGCTTTGAGCAGTCGGCGGCGGCTTCGCGCAGGGCCTTGCGCTACGAACCGGGTCGTCAGGACGCGGCGTTCAATATGGAGCTTGCGGCCAGAAAAGCCGCAGAGGCCAGAGCGCAGGCTCGCAAGGAGGCGGCGAAGAAGAACGATAAGAACTCATCTCAGCCAGATACAAAGACACCTCAGTCGGACAAAAACTCAGAGAGCGACGAGCGTGACAGCGCGGCTACTCGGAGCGATGAAAGACCAGAGTTGGACGAGGCGAAGAAGAGCGCGCCTCACCCCGAGGACAAGGAGGGCAGGAGCGGACAGCAGGAGCCGCCAGGGCAGGAGCAGCCAGGGCAAAAGCAGCCGCAGTCGGAGCCTGAGCGTCCTGTCGAGCCGAAGTCTCAGGATGGTATGGACGATGTGGAGGGGCGAGATCCGGCCGGTGAGGTAAACAGCGAGCAATCAGGTTCGCCGGAGCGAGCGCCGTCAGGTGGGGCAGGTCGTGCTCCTGACGCAAAAGCGGGCATCAAGGGCAAAGGCAAGCGCCTTGATGCCGTAGGTGAGCAGATCCTGGAAACTCTCCAACGCAAGGAGCAAACGCTGGAAAGGCACCGCGCCCGGATTCGTGCAGGAAGGCGTAGACCGCCGCGCGGGAAGGACTGGTAGCGTGAGGCACCCACCTCGAGCCCGTTCAGAAGTACGCCGCAGGCCTTATTTTGGCGCTGCACGCGTCAGGGTAGTGCTGAGTCTGGCGGGTACCTGTGCGCTGGCACTCATTCCCTGGCACGCCCGCGCTTACAAACCACGTGTCGAACTCTCGGTAGAGCCCCAGCATGTTGCGGTAGGTGAGCGTTTCCTAGTCACCATTGAAGCATCAAGTGCCGAGCTGAACGCCAAGGTCGAACTCCCCGACCTTGGCGGGTTCGCGATTCTGAGTGAGGAGCGCTCCTCACCCGTCAGCTTTCAGTTTTCATTCGGTCGCCGGTCGAACGTCCGCTCGTCCACCATCAGGAGGCTTCTTCTAGCTGCGGATAAGCCCGGAGAATACACCCTCGGTCCGGCCAAGTTGATGACGCCAAGTAAGATCTACACGAGCAACAGGGTCAAGCTTACCGTCACACCTGGTCAGGGTGGCTTGGCAGGCGACGGGCAAGGGCAGCCAAGCGTTGATGTTGCGACGCCTGATGACCATGCCTTCATCAAGACGACGCTTTCCAAGCTAGACCCCTATGTCGGTGAGCAAGTGACGGTGTCGCACTTTCTGTACACGCGGTTGCCGCTGGTCAGCGCCCCTGCCGTGGTGCAGGAACCGTCGATGAGCGGCTTTTGGAGTCATGACCTCCTCCCATCGACTAAGCAGTCCCAAGGCACGCTTGTTCAACAAGGGCAGCATCGCTTCCGCGCCTACTTGCTCAGACGTTTCGCTCTTTTTGCCATGGCACCCGGCGAGCATGTGCTAGACCCGCTGAAAGTCTCTGCATCAGTCGGCTCGGGGCTGCTTGGTGATGTGCGGAAGCTCACGCGAGAAGGTGAGAGAGTCAGGCTCCAGGTCAAGCCTCTCCCCGTTCAAAAAGGCAGTGCGCAGGTGTTTGTTGGGCAGCTTGAGCTCACGACGTCAATCGACAAGCGGACGGCCAAAACCGGTGAGGCTGTTGCACTCGAGGTGGTTGCCGCCGGTAGAGGAAACTTGGAGCAGTTGGATATTGAGCTTCCAGCGCAGAAGGGCCTACGCGTCCTACGTGCTACAGTGGATGACGCGTTGGATGTCAGTGCGGGGCAGGTTGGAGGCACCCGTACCTTCCGGTGGCTCCTCGTGCCGCAGCAGAGCGGCACGTTCAGCGTTCCTCCTTTCACCAAACACGTCTTCGACCCCGAGACGGGTCAGACCCAGGTAGTGTTAGCTGAAGTACCACAGCTTATTGCAACCGGGCCCTCGAGGGAGGTTGATCGAAGCGGCCGAGCTCGCGCTGAGCGAGGAGAGAATCCACCCGCCTTGCTCTCGCCCCGTCGCAAACTCCTCGTGGCGGACGTTCCGCTCGACGAAGGTCGCTATTTTCAGCTAGGTTTGTTGCTCGTCTTGGCCCTCCTTGCCTCTGAGGCGGTGTATGGGCACATCCAGATGCGCCGGAGAGGAAAGGTGCGGCGCGGCGCATCAGGTGCTGTAGCTGCGCCCGAGTCCGTAAATGATGAGCTTCGTGCGAGAATCGAGACGCTGATTGGCAGTCCAGTCCGCGGAATGTCCGCCGATGCTGCTAGCTCGCGATTGGAAGCAGCAGGTGTTCCAGCAGCCACTGCCCGCGCTGTGCGGGAGCACCTGGAGGCCGAGCAGGCGATGCACTTCGGCGGGACCCACGCTGGGTCAACCGCCACGACACTGGATCAGGACGCTCAAGAGCTGATTACGGCACTCGGAGATAGCCACGTTGCGTCGCATCGGTAGCGCCATGCCTCTTATTTTGGTCATGATGCTCCTGCTCTCCAGCTTGGGAAGAGCAGAAGAGCGTTCGCTTTACCAAATGCACAAGCACGCCGACCGCGCCCTCAAGCGAGGACGGGCGAGGGAGGCGGTTCTGCAGTACCGTGAACTTGCACGTTTTGGCGTTCGGGCAGCTTCACTTGAGCACAATCTTGCAGCAGCTTATCAAGCAGAGGGCGACCATGCGCGTGCTCTGGCACACTACGCGCGCGCTCTCCATTATCAGCCGAGAAACCAACTGGTGCGTACACACATGACGACACTAGCTACGCAGGCGACGGACGACACGCTTCCGCTTTGGGAGATCGTCTTCCGCTCGCGATTGGTAAAAAAGCTTACGGTGTGGCTCTTGCTCATCGGCATGCTCCTCACGCTCGGCTGCCTGAAGATGCGCCGCTTCTTGCTGCGCAAGGTATCGAGGCGCAAGGGACCGAGGCGCAACCTGCCTAGGCGCATCAACCGCATTGTGCTTGCTGCGGGTATGGCGTGCATCGTGTTGACTGGGAGTGCTTTCCTGACGCAGAAGTACCTCGCCGGTTTGGGCGCTCCCGCGATCGTGGTGCAAACCACGCGTATGCGGGAGAGTGCGGATATTGATACAGCGAGCGATAGGGAGCTGGTGGTGGGAACTCTCGTCCGGCTAAAAGCGAAGCGGCGCGGAGTACACCGCCTGATTAGTCTCGACTCAGAGCGGACAGGATGGATAGAGCGCAGTGCAGTGGCCTCGTTGCTGCCTCTCCGCTAGGAGGCGCAAAAGTTGGCGTCGTCCGCACACGCGCCTCTAAACCTCTTTGCATGGACTGATCGCTTACGACAAAAGTAAGTGGATCATTATGGGGAGAATCTGTTAGAACGGGGGCTGCTTAGCGACGAGTGGCGCGTATGGTGCTCTCGTCGGGGTTACGTAGCAGATTAGTAACTTGAGGAAGAACGATGAATGAGAAGGCAGTTCAAGTCCCGCGGATTGTAGTCGCAGATGACGATCCGGAGATTCTTGCGATGATCACGCGCCATCTAGAGGCGCGTGGTGCAGAGGTCATCGAATGTGCCGACGGCGAGAGCACGTTGGAGCTTATTCAGCAGACAGAGCCCGACCTGGTGCTGCTCGACGTCATGATGCCCGGGATGAGCGGCTGGGAAGTGTGTAAAGCGATTCGCGAGGACCCCGATCTGGATGCCACCGGAGTCATCATGCTCACGGGCATTGGTGAGCGGCTCAACGAGATGACCTCGCCGATTTACGGCGCCGATGACTATTTGGACAAGCCGTTCGATTTCGCGGAGCTCGATGAGAAGATCAATCGGGTAGTAACTGAACGTGCCGCCAAGCTGGAACAAGATGGTGCAGCAGACACAGCTGGCTCTGTAGAAGAGTAGTATCGGGGTAGAAGCGAAGCCCCGAGCCAGCACCAAACCCGAGCCAGCAGTGGTCAGGTGCTCGGTGACCGTAGCTCCAAGGGTGGGCACCAAGTCAGCGTGCTGACATAGCTTCCAGCCGCTCGAACGCTTGCCGATGCGTCTCCACCGTTTGCGGAACGATGGTGAGAATGTTGCGGTAGAGCGCGCGCGCTTGTTCTGGCTCCTTGCTCTCAAACGCCCGCGCGCGCTTGTACATCTTTTGTGCCTCTACCGTGCACCGATTGGCTTGCTTGCGGACGTCAGTATGGTCAGCGTCCACTGCCATGGCTTGGCGTACGCGCTGGCAGGCGGTGGAAACGCGCGAGCCACGGAAGAGCTGGGCCGCTTGGCGCAGATACTCTTGAACCAGGGGGTCGCGCAGCTGGACGGAGTAGTGACCGCTGCTGATCTGTTCATCAAGTAGAATGGCAGCGTGCATCTGTCTCACCACGGCGCTCGTCTTACTCGCCGCCTTCGTCCGAGCATAGTACTTGGCGAAGCTGTCGATGTTCTCCGCCAGCGTCGCGTAGGTCTCCGCCTGGGCACCGGTGGTAGAACCGGCTAGGTTGCGGGCTTTGCGAGAGGCGCTGGCAAAGTCGCCGGCTCGATACTCTTCAAGCACATGCGCCCTGCGACCAGCAACTGAGGCGCCACCAGCAGCTGAGGCGCCACCAGCAGCTGAGGCGCCTTTGCCAGCGGCATGCCGCCGGCTACTAGAGGAGTTTCTGTCGCCTTTACGCGTAGAGGACGATGTTTTCTCCTCTTCCCGCGTTTGGTCTTCGACTTCGTGCGTTTGGTCTTCGGCGTCAACCTTGCCGTACTTCCGCTCCATGGCCTGCACCAGCTCTCCGTCAGGATCAATAGCCTGTGCTGCTCGAAGCCGTTTCTGCGCCTCTTTGATGTCGCCGCGCTTGCGTGCCGCCTCGGAGGCACTGACATGGTCAGCCACCTGTTTTGCGCGTGCGGCGAGACGAATAGCCTCAGCTTCTGCGGCGAGCGGGCTTGTGTCAGGTATGGATGAGGCCTCATCAAGCGCGGTGCGTGCATCGCCGATGCGAAGCGCGGCACGTGCCGATGCGATGATTGGCTCATGCTCCCGTGCGTCGCGGATGGTGCGCAACGCATTCATCGCGGCTTGATTGCCCGGCTGTTGACTCAGAGCCTCCGAGTAAGCCGCCTCTGCCTTGCTCCACTGTCGTGCGGTGAGGGCTGCTTTGCCGTCCGCCAGAAGGCGCCGAACACTCGCGTCGGCGGAATTCGTGCCTGTAGGTTGCTTATTCCGGAGCACAAGTGCCGTCACAGTCGCCCCTAGTAGGGCCACTAGAGTGGCTCCGAGAATAACGAAAGCTATGATCCAGCCCCGAGGCATCAGCACCGCTGCCGTATGGGTGCTCGACTGAGGGATCAGCTCGCCGGGCACCTCGTGACCAGCGTGTGCCGCATCGGAGGCTGCACGACCATGAGACGCCGCCGAAGGAGGCGTGGTGAACTCACTTCCCGGCACCGGAGCCCCCATCCGCAAGGGGTGGCCGGCTGGTAGGCGAAGCACAAGCCTCGTGTTGCCAATCTCAATGCGGTCTCCCTCGCGTAGGTCGTGCTCGAACTTCTTCTCGCCGTTCACGAGCGTTCCGTTTCCGCTACCGACGTCGAGCATGCGGATGTTGCCTCCCGTCACCTTTATCCGAAGGTGGCGGCGAGACACGGCGGCATCGGAGAGAATGATGTCGTTATCGATACCTCGGCCGAGGGTGTTTTCGCCCTCATTAAGCACATAGTCGCTGCCAAGATCTTTGCCGACTTGGACCACGAGCAGCGGAGGCGGCTCACCCTCCTCCATGATGTTCGTCGTTTCCTCAGCGAGCTCGTCCTCGGAGTCGATGCGGGTTGCATCTCCTTCCAGGTCATCTTCAAACTGAGCGAAAGGATCGGAGCCGGGAACGGAACTCTCGGGAGCTATCGGTATGGAGTTATCCTCTTCCGGCATTCCATTTCCCGGCGGCGCATCGTCGCGCTCATCCACGAGATCCAGTTCGTGTTTGGACCGCCCGCTACTTTCCTCAAGCCGGTTGGCGAGATCATCGACGTACAAGTCGCTGCTGTTCCTCGTATCAGGTTCTATCGCGCTCTTCCTTCCAATCCCCGGGTAAGGTGGGATGTCATATCGCGTCGCTCTTCGTAGAATAGTATACGAACATCACGGGTGAAAGATCTTTGGGTAAGCTGCCGTACCCGCCTATCCACGACACGAAGTTACACACCTCCCTTCAAGTATCCGGTCAGTCCCTGGTGAGTCGGTTTTCGAGGAGGTCGTGCATCCAATAGCGCCCGCAGAACCCTACCGGGGCGGATTAGCTGCGTGAGCGGCATCGCTTAGGGCGACGTGCCGACGGTTACGCGGTCCACCTCGCTGCCTACGGTGTTTGCGTGTAGATGCCTCTGTTAGGGGACACGTTCGTGCAGCATTCCCGCATATTTTCTCAGCATTGGCTATAATCCGCTTGCCACCCTAGTTTGAAGCAGCTGCTGAGGAAGCAACAGGCCGCTGCAATTTCCTGCGAAGACACCGCTTTCCCGCGAAGACACCGCCTCAGTAAAGACATCGTTGCCGGCCGATCGCGTGAAGCTAAACCAACGCCACATGACTCAAACTGACTTAGGCCCCTACCGCATCATTCGGAAGATCGCCACAGGCGGTATGGCTGAGATTTTCCTCGCGCGACAACGAAGCCTTGAGGGGCTCGAGCGCACAGTGGTGCTCAAGCGCGTGCATCCTCGTTACTCAAAGAACGATGAGTTCGTCACGATGTTTCTCGACGAGGCGCGTCTGATGGCGGCTTTGAGTCATCCAAACATTGCCCAGGTCTTCGATGTGGGCAAGATCAACTCCTCCTATTTCCTCGTGATGGAGTATGTCCGTGGACCAACCCTTGGAGAGCTCCTGCAAGCAGCGCTTCGGAAGTTCGCCCACGGTCTGCCTCCTCGGGAGAGCGTCAGCATCGCAGTGTCTATCGCGGAGGCTTTGCATTATGTGCACGAGCGTCACGACGAGCTTGGGCGCCGTTTGAACATCGTGCACCGCGACCTCAACCCGGCCAACGTGATCGTCAGCTACGACGGTGCAGTTAAACTTATCGACTTCGGCATCGCTAAAACAGCATATCGGGTTTACGAAACACGCACCGGCGTGATCAAAGGAACGTACGGCTACATCGCTCCTGAGCAGTTCACCAGTGCAGCGCCGGTGGATCATCGAGCAGACATTTTCGCGCTCGGCGTGATTCTGTATGAGATGTCGGTGGGTAAGCACCCCTTTGACGTATCCGACGAGCAGGAGCTGCTGGAGCGCATCTTTGCCGCAAACTACAAGCGGCCAAGGCAAGTGAATCCGAGGGTGCCGCAAGCCCTAGACAGCATCATAAGCGGGTGTTTAGCGCCTCATCCAGAAGGTCGCCCGGAAGATGTTCCGGCACTAATCGGGGCGCTGATTGGTTACGTAGCGGATGAGCGGCTGATTGCAACGATGAGCGACGTGGCAGCGCTTACGCGCGAACTCGTGCCCGATCGCGACGGCCCTGCTCCGCTGCGCAAGCGCACCATTTCTTCGGTGCTGCAGGCCCCCCGCAGGGAGCCCACATCGACGCAGTCGGTGGCGCGTCAGCGACTCAACACGTTGCCCATTCCGGCTTCGGCTGGGACGGAGGAGGCGACGGTGGGACCTCCCTCATCGGTCGACAGCGCCCATCGCACGATTGAAGTTCATCCGGATCTTGATCTCGACGTAGTACCCGCTTCCGAGCTCACGGAACAGTTGCGGGCGCCACCCGACCGTGCTGATGGCTCCCGTCGTGCAAGTGAGAGGGCGAAGCGTCGCCCGCCTTCCTCTCGAGTCGTCGTGCACTCGCAACCGCTGTCGAGCGACACGATGACTCGACGCTTCCCGATACGGCGACTCACCCTGGTCGTGCCTCTGATCGCACTTGCCGCTGTTTTGGCTATCCTTCTGGTGTTTCAGCTGAGGACGCCGAACAGGGCGGCGTCGCCCAACTTGGAGCGGCGTGAGGATGTGGCTGAAGTAGCCTCACCTACCGAACATCGCCTTAGCATTATCAGCGAACCGTCGGGTGCTCAGGTTTGGATCAATGGCCGACTGATCGGCAAGCGTACGCCAGTCACCGTGACCCTCCCCATCCGACAGGCCGCCGTGTGGGTCAAAGTCTCACTCAATGCACATGTGGCGCAGGAGCGGGAGGTCCAGGCGGCGGCAGGTGAAGCACGCTTTGTGCTAAAGGCGCGCAAGTAGGGTGGTTGGTGAGGTCGCTCCGGCGGCATTGCTCAATAAGCGTGTTTATGATACGGCTTTCCCGTATCGGGATCGACTTAGGTCTCGACTCCAAGCATCATGACCAACTGAAGCGCAACCAGCGGATGGCGGAGCCTCGGAACGCGTGCTGATACGAATGCTAGAAAACCTGTGCATCCTCACATGCGCGGCTTTGTGGATCGCGGGGTGCACCTGCGACAATAAGACGACCTCGGAAGGCGAACATTCCGGAACAGAGCGCGGTCGACAGGGTCCTGTTGAAAAGGCGCTAAGCGCCAAGGAGAGGAACACCGAGCTTGTACGGGTGGGCGACCGAGTCATCACCCTAGCTGACTTCGCTCGCACCCTCGATCATATGTCGCCCTACATCCGCGCGCGATTTCGAAGTCCGGAGCGGCGAAGGGAACTGCTGGACAACATGGTGGAGTTTGAGCTTTTGGTGGCGGAAGCCAAACGCCTGGGCCTGGATAAGCTCCCGTCGGTGGAGAAGCTTCGCCGGAAGCTCTCTATCGAAGCCATGTTGCAGGAGTCAGTTGAAGCAAAAGTGTCTGAGAAGAAATTCAGCGATGCGGAGGTCAAAGAGTTCTACGACGCCCACCGCAGTGAGTTCTCCAAGCCAGAGCAAGTCCACGCCTTCCATGTTTTGCTTCCTAGCCGGTCCGAGGCGCTGGAGGTCATTCGGATGGCGCGTCCAGGGGATCGGGAGCGCTTTGAAGACCTTGCGCACGACTACACGCACGACCTCAACACCAAAGCAGAGGGAGGTGATCTTGGCTTCTTCAGTCGCGACGAAGACAGCGAGGACCGACCAGCTTCGTTGGTGCAAGCCGCCTTCGCGCTAAAGGAGGCCGGAGACCTTTATCCAGCACCGGTAAGGACACCGCGCGGCTTCCATGTGGTCATGCTGGCGCAACGCAGACCGGCGCTTTCACGAACGCTTTCCGAAGCTTCTCGGATGATTCGCAACCGTCTTTACCGGCGGGAGCGTGATCGTCTGATCAAGCAACTGATTGAGGATGAGCAGAAGCACACTAAGGTCACCAAGAACATGAAGCTCTTAGAACAGGTCGAGGTCGGGAAGTGAGGCGACGGGTTCAAGTTGCCTACGCTCACGGCTCTCTGCGGCTGCTCTG
Organism: Polyangiales bacterium; assembly: GCA_965214225.1. Lineage (GTDB taxonomy): Bacteria > Myxococcota_A > Polyangia > Polyangiales > CBDCBC01 > CBDCBC01. The sequence continues at coordinate 2,706,449 of OZ243942.1, forward strand.
TTCGGCACTGCTCTGTTCGGCACTGCTCTGTTCGGCACTGCTCTGTTCGGCACTGCTCGCTTGGGGGCCCACAGCCAAGGCTGAGCTCATTGAGCGTGTCGTCGGCATTGTCAACGACCGGGCGATTCTTCTTTCCGACGTGCGTCAACGTGCAGCGCCAGGCATATCGCAGGCAATGCAGGCGCCCACAGAATCGCAGCGGATGAAGCAGGTAACCGACTTGTACCGCGGCGTGCTCGACCGACTCATTGACGAGCAGCTTATTGCTGATGCTGCACGCGATCTCGATATTCGGGTTGAGCAGCGTGATATCGATCGCGCCATACAGAATGTCCAAGCCCAGAGTGGCATGGGTACCGAACAGTTTTGGCAAGCCGTGCGTGAGCAAGGCTTGAGCCTTGCGGCCTATCGGGAGGACATCCGGCGGCAGATCCTGCGGCTGAAGGTGCTCAATCAGCGCGTTCGAGGGCGGGTTAGCGTACGTGAGGAGGATATTCGTCAGCGTTACGAAGATTCGGTGCGGAAGATGGGCCGGTCGAAGCGCTACAACACAGCCCACGTGTTCGTTCCGCTTGCTGATGACGCCGGCGCGACAGAGGTCGCTGAAGCCGAGCAGAAGATGCGTCAAGTGCACCAGCAGCTTTCACCGGCAGGCTTTCAGCAAATAGCAAGCGAGGTAGGTGGAGGCGACCTTGGTTGGCTAAAGCAAGGCGATCTTCCCTCTAACCTTGAAGACACGATTCTTGCGCTGGAACCGGGGGAGGTGAGCCAACCTGTACGTGGTCCTTCCGGCTATCACATCTTCCTCCTGAACGACGTGCAACGTGGAGGCGGCGATGCACCCGAGTATGCCGAGGTGCGGGAACAGATTTACCGCTCCATGGTGGAGCAGGCGATGGCGAAGGAGGAGCAAGTATTCCTGCGGGAGCTGCGTCGCAAGGCGGTCATCAAGCGGCGCATCAAGTAGGGCCGCTGCCTTTGCCGCGCTCTATCCAATGCGGTTCCACCCTTTGATGGCGAGTAAAGGCAAAATCTTCTCTCGAAAGAGCGTAAACCATGCCTCCTCTCTCATGTAGCTCGGCGGGTTGATTGATTCCCCCGCAGGGTTCATCGCGCTCTGGAACGTGTTGTCTTGCAGCAGATTGTAGAGACCATTGCGGTAGGCTCGGGCATCGTCGGGATCGACTCCCGAGCATGGCATGTACAACCGACATACGACGCCGCCGTTGAGGTAGGTGAGGAAATCCTCCAGGACCTCAACATCACGCTTGTACTCCTTGAAGAGGTAGTTGTAAAAGCTCTCAGCATCCTTGACGCCTAGGCTCTCGGCATTGGCACCAAGATATGTCGCAATGCGCTCGACTTCGGCCACATTGGGAAATGCTCTGCGGATGCGATATTGGATCAGTGTATCATCACTCACAGCGGGCGCAGTGTGTGGGTCGCTGCGCAAGATCGTGAAACCTTCAGCACGAACGTAGTAGGCCCACAGCCGCTTGATGCTGCTAGGCACAGCCTCGTAAAGCGCTTCGTCCGGGAGTGGCGCCTCTTCTATGGACGATGCGGTCGCCGGTTCTCCATTGCTTGTCGGTAGACCGAGCCCGCTTCTCAGGTCTCGGACGAGCGAAGCGACGTCGGCTGAGCTGCTGTGGACGACCAGCTCTTCCTTAGGCTCTTTCACCTTATCCAATAGACGCAGCGTCGCCCCTATCCCATGCACGGTGGTCAGAGGTGTCCCGAGAATGTATCGACCAAACGCATCGTTGATGGCGCGCGTCGACTGCGTTTGTCCCGTCCAGTTGCTTGCCTCCAGGCGCTCTTGAAGCGTGTGAAGCAGGTGGCCCAATGCTTGACGCGTGCTCTCCCCAAGCTCTGCATTGGGTTGATCATTGACGTAGTGAAACTGAGGGTCGAAGCCGAACGGAGCCGTAGCGCCGCCGGTGCTGGCATCGGTGCTCGAGTAACCGAGTACGTGTTCCAGGTATCCGTACACATCGGGCCACTCTCGACCGTATCCTGCAGGAGCTTGCGCTGATGCCGTCGCCGAAGGTCCGCTCTTGACCCGTCCCACTTGGTTGTGGCGCTCGAGCAGCGCCTTAAGGTTATTGAGCGGCGTCGCGTAGCGGTTGATGCGGTCGATGTGGGTGAACATCGTGATGCCCGCCCAGAGAAGTTGTAGATTCTCCTCTGCCTCCGATAGCGCAGTGGAAGCCAGCGCCTCTGCATCCATTAGCGAGCGAGCTGCATCGTACACCATTTGCACTTGTGCTCTGTCTGTCTGCTTAGTCGCCGATGGAGCGCCATATAAGGCGTAGGATGCAGACTCCAGATGGTCGGGCTGGAAGGTCCGCGGGATGCCCACGTTCAGGAGTGAGTGGGCTTCCTCGTCCCGGTGTACTCCACAAAGACTGGGTCCGCGCCATCACGCGTCACCACACGCCCGGGGCCGCTGCGAATGGGCCCGCCGCCGGACCCTAGCCAGACCATGAGCTGGATCTTTGGGTACTTTTTCTGCAGGCGATGCATGCGACTAATCATCACGCTGCGCAGCAACTCGCCCGCCACCGGCCCCGCAATGCGGTTGAGATCCGAGCCCGCGACAAAGAGTATAACAGATGGAGGCGTGTCTCCGTAGCGGCTTTGGTAATACGTGATGTAGTCCTCTACCCAGTACGTGCCCTCCACGATTGTTTGTGGGTCTTCAAGCAGCGCGACGCCCTGCACCGGATAGAGCGGAAGGATCGCGTCGCCTCGGTGGTACACAAAGGCAGGCTCCTCGAGATGGTCTTTCTGTTGGTAAAGCTGAGCCACCTTGGCGAAGGCTTCGTCGTAGCTTTCGTTGATCTCGCGGATTTGCGCGCGACCTGCCTCGCCTTCCTTCGCTTGCGGCTCGATCAGCCGCACGATTGCATTATGTGCGGAAAGCGATGGCTTCTGCGCTTTGAGTGCCTCGCCGCACTCCGGACCGTCCGCGCCGTATAGGTCTGCCTGTAGAAACTTGAGATAACGGTAGTTGATCCGCGCGATTTCCTCGATGACGTTCTGACGTGATATGCCGGATGTCTTGCTGCGGTCTGGCAGACGAACGTAGATCTCGCGGCGCAGGTCTGCACGCGGAAGCTCGGCGCCAGCTTGAAAATCAGGCCACCAACCAAGGGCATAATCCTGCGGCTCCGCGTCCTGCGGCTCCGCCGAATTCGGTTCCCAATCCCGCGTCATTTGAAAGCCCTGCTCTGACAAGATGCGCGTCATGAGCTCGCCATGCAGCATGTTGTAGACTGCGTCGTGAAGTTCGAGGCCGGGTGTGGCAAACTCGACGAGCTTGGCCATCGAGGCGATGTCGTTGACCTTCCCTTCGTAGTCCACCATGTAGCTGCTCGGACCAATGGTGAATGCCTCTTTTCCCGAAGCGATCTGCTCGTCCGGCGTGACTACAATGCTGTCAAGCGGCTTGCGTTCGTGGACGTGCCACCAAAGCGGACCATACGCGCTCGGGTGCTGCGTAAGCACAATCTGATTCGCCAGAGGCGCCGGCTGGAGCCCGAAAGCCCCATCAACCTGATGACTCTCCAACCCCTCGGAGGCCGATACACCGCAACCTGCGGCCAATATGCCGAGACATGCAGCACCTAATCGATCTACGTACCCCATCATTCCCAGCAGGTAGCAAGATGCCAGCCAACGGTGAGCTCCCACGCCGAGCTGCCGAGCTGTCGAGCGATCGCATCTGAAAGTAGTTGCAGGGAGCGGACGTGATTGAACCCCGTCCTCAAACCCAATCCTCACGCACCCAAGGCGCTCCGGTGGGGTTGTTCTCTTGGGTGGGTTGTTCTCTGCTGACCTACTCCTGACGTAGAGCCGGCTTAGCTTCTGGTGGCACGGAAGGAGTGGCTGGCAGCTTGAGTGATGTGGTCGAGCTGCGCTGAGGTGTGCGCCAGGGACAGGAAAGCGGCTTCAAACTGCGACGGGGGCCAGTAGATGCCTTGCTCCAGCAGGCTCTGATGCCACGTTGCGAACTTCTTGCGATCGCAGGCGTCAGCGTCTTTCCAGTTTCGAACTTCCTGATCAGAGAAGAAAACCGTGAGCATCGAACCTACCCGCTGCACCCGCGCTCTTGCGGCATGGTCACTGATTGCTTTCTGCAGTCCCGCCTCTAGGTAAGCGCCCTTGGACTCGAGCTGCTCATAGACCGACGGCGTGAGCTTTCTGAGCGTGGTCATTCCGGCGGCAACGGAAAGCGGATTGCCGCTCAGCGTGCCTCCTTGGTACACAGGGCCCGACGGGGCGAGCTGGCTCATGATCTTGCGTGAACCACCGAACGCGCCGACGGGAAGGCCGCCGCCAATAATCTTGCCCAAGCACGTCAGGTCCGGAGCGATGCCGTAGCGCTGCTGAGCGCCACCGCGCCCGAGGCGGAAGCCCGTCATCACTTCGTCAAAAACCAGAAGAGCACCTGCGTCGCTGGTTAGGCGGCGCAGACCCTCCAGGAAGCCTGGGCTGGGCGGAACGCATCCCATGTTGCCAGCGACGGGTTCCACGATCACAGCGGCGATGCTGTCGCCAATCTGCGCGAAACAGCGCTCCGCTTCCTCGAGATCGTTGAACGGCAGCACGTGCGTGGTCTTGGCGATGGAGGCGGGAATGCCTGCGCTGTTGGGTGTGCCGAGGGTTGCGGCACCCGAGCCAGCGGCGACGAGCAGGTAGTCCGCGCCTCCATGGTAGCAACCCTCAAACTTTACGACGATGTCCCGCTTGGTGAAGCCCCGAGCAAGGCGCAGCGCACCCATCACGGCCTCGGTGCCGCTGGAGGTCATGCGCAGCATCTCGATCGAATCGACGGCGTCGCACACCTCTTCGGCATAACGAACCTCGCCTTCGGTGGGTGCGCCGTAGCTTGTGCCGCGGTCGGCAGCCTCGTGCACTGCTGCTAGGACGTCCGGATGCGCATGCCCAAGAATCATCGGGCCCCATGAGCCGATAAGATCGATATAGACCTTACCTGCGACGTCCGTTAGTGTGGCGCCTTCAGCCCTAGCGATGAATGGGGGCGTGCCTCCGACGGAGTTGAAGGCGCGGACGGGGCTGTTGACGCCACCGACCAGCACGCCCTCGGCGCGTGACATGAGTGATGCGTTGGCGGACATCAGAACGCTATCGAGAAGGTGACCTCAGGGTAGAGGAGCGTGCAGTTGGCGTACACGTCCTCGTCGCAATCGAGGTAGAACTCCTGCACGACGCCTGCCCCAAAGAACGTATTAAACGTTGGTGTGAGGAACGCGCCGGCGCGCCAGCCAACAGAGTCGAGATCAGCGAAACCATCGCTGATAAAAGCATGGCGGTAAAAGACGCCCGCATAGGGCTTCACAATCGGCACAAAGTGGAGGATGTAACGCGTCTGCGGCCCAATGCGAAATTGCGAGGGTGAGTTGAAAAGCCACGACTCCGCTTCGAGACCTACTTCGAGCCCATCGATCAGGTAGTACGCTGCGGCTCCTTTAACGATGAAGTAGGTCTGGTCGAATCCTCTTCCAAGGCCGCCTCCGACTGATATACGCACATTACCTTGATCAAAGGGTCCAGCGATTGAAGCGTGCGCTGGTAACCAGAGCGCACCTACCGCCAGGGCGGCAACTGCAGCGTGTCTAAGATATTTATTCAACATGGTTCTCCCTACGGGCTCTGTGTGTCGCGCTGAGCTCAGTGTGGTGTGTTCCGGGAGCTTTGGGTCGGGGCCGAAGATTCACAACGCAGGTTGAGCCGCATGCCTACACTTCGGTTAGACCTTCTTAGGCACAAGAGCAGCTTCGTGCAATCGGAAGACGTGCAGTGTGGTGGGCGGCCGGAGTGGCCGGCCGGAGTGGCCGGCCGGAGTGGCTGGCCCGATGCAGATACACGGCGCCGATGCATCGCCGCTCACTCAGCGGGACCCACCGTCCTTTGGACGGTCCCCCCAATACGTTCGCTCACGATGCATCGGCTCCGTGTATCTGCATGGGGCCTGTCGTGATGCCGGCAACAAGCGGGGGGAGAGTGGCGTAGTCGACTTCGTCAGGGAGGCTCAGGCTCATCTCCGGAGCGACCCCGCTGATTTACATCGATGTATGGATGCATCACGCGGTTGACCCTGCTACCTGAACACGTTCGTGATGGTCGGGGGAGTTTGGGTGAATACCGCGGGATTGACTTCCGCGGCAGAGGGTTTGGGTGCCAAACCCTCGATAGAAATCGCATCGCCGCTCACTCAGCGGGACCCACCGTCCTTTGGACGGTCCCCCCAATACGTTCGCTCACGATGCATCAGCTCCGTGTATCTGCATGGGGCCCGTCGTACATGCCGGCAACAAGCGGGGGGAGAGTGGCGTAGTCGACTTCGCCAGGCAGGCTCAGGCTCATCTCCGGAGCGACCCCGCTAATTTACACCGATGTATGGATGCATCACGCGGTTGACCCTGCTACCCGAACACGTTCGTGATGGTCGGGGGAGCTTGGGTGAATACCGCGGGATTGACTTCCGCGGTAGAGGGTTTGGGTGCCAAACCCTCGGTAAAAGACGAATCGCGGCTCACTCAGCGGGACCCACCGCCCTGCGTCATTTAAGCCAGGGCTGGGCGGTCCCCCCAATACGTTCGCTCACGATGCGTCTGCCAGCGGACCTGTCGTACATGCCGGCAACAAGCGGGGGGAGAGTGGCGTAGTCGACTTCGCCAGGGAGGCTCAGGCTCATCTCCGGAGCGACCCCGCTGATTTACACCGATGTATGGATGCATCACGCGGTTGACCCTGCTACCCGAACACGTTCGTGATGGACGGGGGAGCTTGGGTGAATGCCGCGGGATTGACTTCCGCGGCAGAGGGTTTGGGTGCCAAACCCTCAGTAAAAGGTGGCATGGTCGACTTCGCCGGAAGGCTCAGGCTCACTTCTGGATGGGGACCCAGTTGATTTACAATGACTTATAGACGAATGACCGGTTGATACTGCTGCCGGAGAGGCCGCCCCTCACATACACTCTTGGGCGTGGTGGAGGTTTAACTGAGGACGGATGGCAACGTAACCGATTCGTGTGTTTCCGAGCAGGAAGGCATGCCTCCTGGAAACCGACTCACCAGAGACTGAACGGATCCGCTCAAAGTCGAACCAAGAGTGCTAAATCAGCTGCCCGCGCTGAAACCGCAAGTTTTGGTCGAGGCCAACGAAGGTGTTTTCAGGGACCTCTTCCCACACGTTGGGTCCTTCTGCTACAGGCTCGCTAGCCACAATAAGATGGCGAAGTTCGGACCCCCTCTGCGGTTTGCTCTCGCACATCGCGGGGTCGAACATTGGGCATGTGCCGCGCTCAGGGCATTGCGTCTTGTAGGTTGAACAATGCAGCTGCTCGCGGTAGCGATAGCCGACAAGCAGATCACCGTTAGAGACGAGGATGTTCAAGCGGTGCGGCTTCTCGTTCGTGTCATCAAAGGAACGCACAACATCGGCCACCGTGTCGCGAAGCGCCGATGTGACTGCGTCGAGACTCGGAGAAATGTTGATCAACGGACCTACGCGGCTATGCAGGCGCGACAAAAAGATGAAGAAGAGCACTTCGCTGTCCGTCTCGCCCAGGATGTAGCGCCGGAAGCGGTGGTCCACGCGATTGAGGAGGTATTTACGCACGGCGGCGTCGGTGGAATAACCGGTGACCTCGCCGTTGTGCGCAAAGCTCCAGCGACCATGCTGGAAGGGATGTGAGTTGAGCACGTTGACCCGGCCGATGGTGGCTTTCCTGATGTGAGCGATGAAGGTGCGGGTTGAAACCACTGCACTGACTTCGCGGTAGATCGAGTCGCCCAATGCCCGTTGGTCGTTACGTATCAGATGAGGAACCCCATCGATGTAGTAGCTAAGGCCCCAGCCGTCGCCGTGCCGCTCGCTCTGTCTGGCAAGGGCATTCTCGGCGGCAATGAGAGAGCGATGCACGCTGCTGTCGATGGCAGAGTGAAATCCGAATAGGCGACACACGTTTTTCCATTCTACGCGAGCTTGACCAAACCTCCAACATGGCAGTCGTCTCGTAAGCGTGCAGAGGCCTTCTACGGGCGGTACGCGACCAGCGGCCTAAGCGTCCGAGGGCGCCGACCGGAAAGCGTTGAAGCTGGACAAGCAGTAGGATTCGGTGCAATCTTCCCCAATCGCGCCATGCCTGCGCCAGGACCCTTCCAGCGAAAGGGTGCACCCAGGCCGTTCCGAGACCCTATGACCGCCTTCTGGACAGACGGCTTCCAACGGCCAAGCACCCTTAACGGCGGGATGAGATGATGCAGGGCTTGAGGCTTTCCTCGCGCACGGCTGATGTGAGACTCGTCGAGCAGCGTCGCACGCGGGTATGCGGGCGCATCAGGAGTAAGAGCGGGCGCATCAGGAGTAAGAGCGGGTAGAAAAGGAACACGATATGCTGCGTTATAAAGAAGATGTACGAGCTGTGATCTACATGATCATCACGACTTCGCTGCTCGTTGCTCAGTGGTTGCGGGAGACTTTCAGCCCTCTGCTCTTTTGCTGGTCTCTGCTCATGGCGGTAGCGGTAGGTGTGATGGCTCACAACCACAACCATCTGCGGATGTGGAAGTCGAAGTTCATGAACGCGCTGACCGACTATTGGATCACACTCTTTTACGGGTTTCCGGTGTTCGGATGGATTCCAACGCACAACATGAACCACCACAAGTTCAACAACCGCGAGGGCGACCACACCCTGACCTATCGCTATACCGAAGCCAATAATCTGATGACGCTACTGAGCTACCCAACGGTTAGCGGCATCCATCAGCAAAAGCCGATTCGCAGCTACCTGAAGAAGCTTTCGCAGACCAATAAGTCGCGCTTCTGGTACTGCATCTCGCAGTACGTGATTCTGGCGGTATTTCTTCTCGTGGCGTTTCTAGTCGACTGGAAGAAAGCGCTTCTCTACATCTTCATTCCGCAGCAAGTGTCTCTCTTTAGCATTTTGGTGTTCAACTACCTGCAACACGTGCACGCCGATGAGGAGTCCGACGTCAACCACTCCCGAAACATCGTGGGTCCCGCGCTCAACTGGTTCCTATTCAACAATGGGTACCACACCGTACACCACGATAAACCGGGCCTGCACTGGAGCCGCACACCAGCAGCTCACGCGGAGATTTCAGCCAAGATCGATCCACGGCTCAACGAGCCCAGCATTTTTTGGCTGCTCTTCCGAGTTTACGTGGTTGGGCTGGTGGTTCCGAAGGCGCGTACAGATTCGATGAGGCTTCAGCGACTTCAAAAGCAACAGCGATTTCGAAAGCAAAGTGGCGATGCTGCAGCCAACCGCAGGACACAAGCTGCAGAGGGCGCAGAAACCAGCTCATCTTCCCAAACGCATTCGAGGCCCGAGCCACACCCTACGTAGCTGCGTACTCAGGTGGTGGCGGCTATGTTGTTTTCACAAGCCGGTGGGTGCTAAGAGGGCGTTTGGTGTGGGGCGCGCTGTTTTTACTGAGGGTTTGGCACCCAAACCCTCTGCCGCGGAAGTCAATCCCGCGGCATTCACCCAAGCTCCCCCTCCAGGACGAACGTGTTCGGGTAGCAGGGACGACGAGGTATTGGCTCTATCCGTCGCAGCAAATCATTGGCATGTCACGTGGAGATGAGCCTGAGCCTCCCGGCGAAGTCGCCTACGCCCCTCTCCCCCCGCATGCCGGCATGTACATGTACGACAGGCCCGCGGGCGGATGCATCGTGAGCGAACGTATTGGGGGGACCGTCCAAAGGACGGTGGGTCCCGCTGAGTGAGCGGCGATGCGACTTTTACTGAGGGTCTGGCACCCAGACCCTCTGCACGGGAGTCAATCCCGTGCATTCACCCAAGCTCCCCCGCCATCACGAACGTGTTCAGGTAGCAGGGAGGACGGTCATGGCATCCATACCGTGTTGCAAATCGCCGGGAGGCTTGTGGAGATGAGCCTGAGCCTCCCGGTGAAGTCGCCTACACCCCTCTCCCCCCGCATGCCGGCATGTACATGTACGACAGGCCCGCGGGCGGATGCATCGTGAGCGAACGTATTGGGGGGACCGTCCAAAGGACGGTGGGTCCCGCTGAGTGAGCGGCGATTCGATTTCTATCGAGGGTTTGGCACCCAAACCCTCTACCGCGGAAGTTCCGCGGCATTCACCCAAGCTCCCCCGCCCATCACGAACGTGTTCGGGTAGCAGGGTCAACCGCGAGATGCATCTATACGTTGTTGCACAGCAGTGGGATCCTCTCGTGGAAATGAGCCTGAGCCTCCCGGCGAAGTCGCCTACGCCCCTCTCCCCCCGCATGCCGGCATGTACATGTACGACAGGCCCGCGGGCGGATGCATCGTGAGCGAACGTATTGGGGGGACCGTCCAAAGGACGGTGGGTCCCGCTGAGTGAGCGGCGATGCATCTGCCCGCGGGCCAGCCACACACCCGCGCTCAAGCAGGCCACCCCGGCCAGCCACTCGGCTGCACGGCCTCTCAAGCGGCGTCCCCACCAGGCTCAAACGGTTCATCTCTGCTCCCAAGCTGGATGCAACTGCCCCGCGCTCCTTGTAAAGGAACCTTTACAAGGAGCCAAGGTTCCTCGTCAGAGCCAGTGACCGGTCACTGCCCTGAACCGAGCGCGTCAGTTGAGCCAGGTGGGCGGTTCGCGCTGCTCTCCTTGAATGACGCGGAACGCAGGCTTTTTCTTGTTGGAGCTCTTCTTCCGGCGACGCGGAGTCCGCCCTATCCACCACATGAAAAGCACACCCCCACCGATGGCGCCCAAAGATGAGCAGAGGATCACGGAGTTCGCGGAGGCTAAGAAGACAAGCACGCTGTACCCGATGAGCAGCCACAGCAGGTGAATGCCTTTCATAGCAAAAACGCCGAACAACATCAGACGCGATGAGCGGAGGCTTATCGCCAGCGCAGAAATGCCTCCTAGGTTAAAGGGGGTGCTTCCAAAAAGAGGCACGCTCTGCGTTAGCCATAGTGTTGGAAGCAAACTGCAGAGGGCCGAGGTCATCGCGCACGTGATGCAGAGCTGCAACGTACGCCGTGATCCGAAGCGTTCCTCAAACGGCGAGAGAATCAGCCATAGAAAGAGAAAGCCGATGATTAGCCGCAGAATCGAACTCGCTTGGGGAGGCTCAATGAAGACATAGGTGAAGAGGGCCCAAAGGGTGCTGATGTTGTAGGACGGGCCGACCCATAAAGCGCAGGTCTCGAAGATAGGCAGACCCAGCCAGTTTTGCCCCAGTAGCTCAAGCACAAACGCAAGGAAAAGCGCTGCGATGAGCTTTTTGACGAAGCTTGTGAGCGGGGGGACTGCGAAGAAGAAGCCGCGATTCATATGTGACCTTTAGAACAGAGCTGGCATGCGCCGTCTGACACCCGGCGAGGGTTTTAGTCGCTTTGGAAGTCAGCACCTGGAACGACGGAGGTACCAAGGTCGAGCGTCTCGAAAGGTTGCGCGCCTGTCTCTTGCGCACGTGTTCCATCCTCATCGTATCCGACGTAGGACGCGAGGTAGCGCCCCATCGCGAGCGTGGGTTCCGAGGGGGCGATGACTCCAGCGTCACAAGCTTCGCGGGCCACCTCCAAGCCGTCTTCATCGGGAAAGCCTTGCTCCCTTAGTTCAAGCGCCACCTCAGCGATACCTGCGGCTGCGCATGCTTCTGCCAGCGCTTCTCCGCTTCCGTCGATGGTCCACGAGGCTTCCAAAGATGCGTCACTGTAGAAGGGCTGGAACACTTCGAACTCCACCGGTGTCAGGTCAACGTGCGCGTCCGGTGGACGCGTCTCAAGCTCAAGCCGTGGGCCGCGTGCCACGATCACGCCCTCGGTATCAATGGCTTGCCATTCGGTCTCATAGATGCCGAACTCCAGCACTGCCTGAGGCGAGGTGTCGAACGCTGCGCTGGGTGCACAACTCCCAGAGGCGCAGGTAACCTCCGGGCCTGCATCATAGGCGCACGGAAAGGAGAAGCGATCATCCTGAAACTCTCCCCCAAAATCGAAAAAGACGACCTTGACCTGGCTGATCCGCGCTCGCTCGCACCCCTCCTCGAGCGAAGCCGGTTCGAGCCCGTTCACGGTGCGAAGAGTCCATTGACTGGACGCCGACACATCGTCGCCGCGGGGGTTGAAGCCGGAGTCAACCACACAACTGTTCATCGGCAGCACCGGCGTCAGTTGCAAGAGGAGAAATCCAACCAGACCGGAGGTCTCTTTACACGCCGCCGCAACGGCTTTTCTCGGTTTGCTCACGACGACTTCTCCAGCCCCAGTGCCTCCCTCACAAGCTCCTGCTGTTCCACCTTGTGGGAAGCCATGGATCCAGTGGCAGGACTCGCACTTTCGGGGCGCGTCACGCATCGCAAGGGCAACCGATCCCCTAGAAGGCGGGGTAGGCGCGCGTGGATGAAGTACCACGCCCCCATGTTCCACGGCTCCTCTTGGACCCAGATGAGCGGTGTACCATCTGCATAGGGAGCGAGAGTTTCTTCGAGCTCCGGCTTGTTCAGCGGGTAAAGTTGCTCAAGTCGCAGGATGCTGACGGTATTTGCCTGGTTTTCCTCACGCGCCTTCATCAGGTCGTAGTAGACCTTTCCCGAACACAAGAGGATGCGGTGGGTCTTGGAGGGCTTGACCTGGACCTCAGGCAGGATCCGCCGAAACATCCCGCGCGTGAGCTCAGCAACGTCCGAGGTGGCCTCCGGGTGCCGCAACAAACTCTTGGGCGACATGATCACGAGTGGCTTCCTGAACTTACGGACGATCTGCCGCCGCAAACAGTGGAAAAACTGTGCAGGCGTAGTCAAGTTGCAGACCTGAACGTTGTCTTCCGCTGCTGCAGCTAGGAACCGTTCAAGGCGCGCGCTCGAGTGCTCGGGTCCTCCGCCCTCAAAGCCGTGTGGAAGAAGAAGAACAAGGCCGCTTAGCCGATGCCACTTGTCCTCCGATGAGGTAATGAACTGGTCTACGATGACTTGAGCCGCGTTGAAGAAATCCCCATACTGCGCCTCCCATACGACAAGAGCATCGGGTGAATCGAGGCTAAAGCCGTATTCAAAGCCGAGCACGCCGGCTTCCGAGAGCGGGCTATCGATGACCTCGAAGCGTCCCTGTTCGTCGGCAAGATGTGCCGCGGGGAAGTGAGTATCTCCTGTACGCGTGTCGTAGATTGCTGCATGGCGGTGACTAAACGTTCCGCGCCTGGAGTCTTGGCCGCTGATTCGAATCCGGGTGCCGCCCGTTAGCAGCGTTGCGAAGGCCAGCGCCTCTGCCGTGCCCCAATCCAACGGCTTCTTCCCCTGCACACGCTCGAGCCGCTGCTTCATCAGACGGTCGATTTTGGAGTTAATGCTAAAGCCGTCCGGAACCTTGATGAGACCTTCCATAAGGCGAAGAAGTTCCTCATGCTTGACGCCCGTCTCGACTCGGTCGACTTCATCATCGCGCCCGCCGCAGTAGTCTTTCCATACGCCCTGCAGAGAGTAACTTGGCGGGGTGAAGTCGGAGCCGCGCGTCTTCTCTAGCGCAGCTTCTAGCTCGTCGCGCTGCGCCTTGACCAAGTCATCGGCAAAGCCCCCCTCGATGACGTTCTGGCTTTCGAGCAGGTCGGCGTACTTCTGCCGGACCGTGGGCTCGTCGTCGATCGCCTGGTACATCTGCGGTTGTGTAAAGCGCGGCTCATCCGACTCGTTGTGTCCGTAGCGTCGGTAGCATATGAGGTCGATAACCACGTCCTGATGAAACTTCTGCCTAAACTCGCACGCCAGCTGCGCCACACGGCCGACAGCTTCAATGTCGTCGCCGTTGACGTGAAACACGGGGCAGCGAAGGAGACGCGTCAGGTCGGTGGCATAGCGTGACGAACGGGCGTCCCTAGTTGAGGTGGTAAATCCAATCTGATTGTTAATTACCAAGTGGAGCGTCCCCCCCGTGGTGTAGCCTGGTAGGCGAGCCAGATTGAGCGTCTCTGCCACGACGCCCTGAGCAATGAAAGAGGCATCCCCGTGGATTAGAAGCGGCACCACAAAGCCGCGCTCCCCGTCGTTTCGGCGCTCTTGCTTAGCTCGCACGCGGCCTTCTACCACCGGGTCAACCCACTCAAGGTGGCTCGGGTTGAAGGAGAGAGTCAGGTGCATGTCCTTGTCGTGCGCCGTCACACGGTCGGATGAGTAACCCTGGTGATACTTCACGTCTCCGCGGCCGCGATTATGCTCGGGATCACCATCTTCAAAAGCCCAGAAGATCTCGCGCAAGCTCTTCCTCATCACGTTAGCCAGCACGTTGAGGCGGCCACGGTGCGCCATCCCAATCACCAGCTCTCGTACGCCGAGGTCAGCCAGCGATTCGATGCACGATTCGATGGCGGGTATGGTGCTCTCGGCCCCCTCGAGGGAGAAGCGCTTGGCGCCCACGTAGTTTGTATGAAGGAACTGCTCGAAGACCTCCGCCGCAGTCACTTTCTCAAGCATCCATCGCTTCTTCTCATGCGGGAATGCGGCTGCGAAGGAGGCATCTTCCACGCGCTCTTGAAGCCAAGCGCGCACGTTCGCGTCGTCGATACCGTCGAACTCAATCCCGATGGGTCCGCAGTATGCCTGCTTTAGCGTCTCGACGATCTGCTCGAGTGATAATGTGCCGCGCCCTGCGATATCGGTGGAGAAGGAAGCTCCCCGGTCGACGTCCTCCAGCCCGAAGTCCTGGGGCCGTGGTGCCGGCTCCCTATCGGCCCGGTCAAGCGGATCCAGCCCTGCGGAGAGATGACCGCGTGAGCGAAAGGCATGAATCAACAGGGAGACTCTCCCTTGAAGATCGTTGGCGGCGCTGCGAGCGCTGGAGCGGGATGGTGCGCTTCCAGGCGCGCCAAATCCGGCCTCTTGAAGCCCATTGGTGTGTTCTACCGCAACTTCGTTTCCTTCTTCAAGAGCGGCAAAATACCTGCGCCACGGCTCTTCTATCGAGCGCGGATTCTCCCGATACCGAAGATACAGTTCTTCTACTAAACCCTGATTGACTCCGAAGTCCTGCACGAATTACACCTGTTGCGTCGACGTGAAAGCTAACTCTTCCCTAGTCTTAGCTCATTAGCTACGTCTTGCATCCCCCCAAGCTGAATCAGCGGGCCCGCTGAAGTCTCGGTGGGCGTGGCTGCTGTGCATTAGCTGTGTAGCGGCTGTGTAGCAACAGCAGAAGTGGTGGATCGGAGCAGGAGCGTGCTCAAGCCGGTCAGCTGCGTTGACTTTCTGGCGCGGCTTTGAGACCATGAGACACCATGCGCCGCTTTCTTACGTGCTGTAGGCCTACATGCTTTAACAGCATTTTGCTTTTGCTCGCTGTTCAGTTTGCTGCCTGCGCCACCGTCAAGCCTTACGAGCGTGAGGCTTTGGCGCGTCCAGGAATGGGTTTTGACGAGAATCCGGATCTTGCAGCTCCAGAAGCTCACTCAATCGCCGTAAGAGAAGGTACGAGCGGCGGATTTGGGACAGGCGGCGGTGGCTGCGGCTGCAACTGAAGTTCCGCCCGAGGTGTGAATCACCATGGCCAATATGGGAGGCAAAAGTGCAGTCTGGTTCTTGTCAATGCTTTGCGTACTGTGCCTTATGCCGAGCCGCGCCGCCGCGAACAAGCTAGGAGCAGGCCTGTCGGTATGGTCAGATAGCGATGGGACCGACGTGGTGACTCCGCGTGTGCGCTCTCAGATCGCGCTTGTGGAAGACGAAACCACGCTGGACGTCGCCTACGCGGCCGACATCTGGACGAGTGCGTCGATCGACATTCGTACCGCGGCCACGCAGCGGGTGACAGAGCAGCGCGATGAACTCAACTTCGGTGTCAACCACGAACTCGACGACATCACGCTCGGGGCGGGCTTCCGCTACTCCAGCGAACCGGACTATCTCTCGCATACAGGATCGCTCTCAGCGGCTTTCGACTTTGCTGATGGAAGCGCCTCGCTCAACTCGCGCATCTCGCTCGCCTACGATAAAGTCGGTCGTTCCGGTGATCCGACCTTTGACAGGGCCCTCACGACCGGAGCCGCGCAGGTCGCCCTTACGCAGGTGCTGACGAAGCACGCGATCATGCAGGCCGTCTATGAGGGCATTCAGGCTCACGGCTACCAATCGAGCCCGTATCGCTTCGTCGGCATTGGAGGGAACGGCCTTTGCGGGGGCACCGCAAGCTTTTGTTTGCGTGAAGCGCATCCCGACTTGCGGACCCGCCATGCCTTCGTCTTTCGTGTCGCTCAGACTTTAGGTCGCCGGTTTTCGGGCGCTGCTTCTTATCGCTTCTACATGGATGATTGGGGTTTATTGGGCCACACGGCGCTTGGCGACGTCACCTGGCTGGTCGCTAACACAACGAGCCTCGCCTTACGCTACCGATACCACACACAGGGTGCCGTGGAATTCTATCGCTCCCTCTATCCCGAGCTTCCCTCGGCCGAAGAGCCTTACATCACACGAGACCGGGAGCTGTCAGAAATGACGGCGCATCGGGTGGCCCTCACCTACGAGAAGGAGTTTGATCTCTTGGATTCTGGACCGGTTGTACATGCAACGCTTTCAGGAGGCGGCGTCTTCTTTAACTACGCGGAGTTCATCGGGCTCGATACAGTTCGCGCACTTGAGTTGACCATGGCCGCGGTGCTGGAACTATGACCTTCAATAGAAAGTTCTGCATCCCATTGCTTGTGTCAGTTGCCTTTGGTGCCGCCCCGCTTGAGCCGCAGGGCGTGCGTGCAGATGAGGGCAAGCCACGCGTTCTGGTGGTGCGCGGGCGACGCGTTGACAAGACTTATAAGAAAGGAGTCGTTCGCGCCATAGAAGACGAGTTCAATGTAGCCTCCGAAGCGGACTACATGCGCGACTCACGTGCTGCAGGACTTCCTTGGTACAGCGAGAAGGCATACTACTGGATCGTTCGCAAGCAGAACGTTGACCTGGCCGTGGTCATTGAAGTCCTCAATCGTAGGCGAAGCCGCTTCCGTCTGGTGTTTCGAGATGGCAAGACCGGCGATGTTGTGAGTAGTCATACGCATCGCAGGCCAAGCAGAAGACGCACGCAGCGGCGGATTCGACGCCAGGTTCGCGATGCTCTCACGTCTGCAGCGCCAGCGAAGCCGGCCGCGGTTATTCGTCTGGACGAAACAGACCTCAAAACACCAACGGATAAGCCAGCAGAAGCGCCGGACGGTACGCCCGTGGAACCGAAAGAGGATGAGATTGACGAGACCACGGACAGTGACGAGACCACGGACAGTGACGAGACCACGGACAGTGACGAGGCGACAGAAGCGGGCGATGAAAGCATCACCGACATAGAAGGCGGCGCTGTGTTCAATGCGTTCGCCTCGCTTGGTGGCGGCATTGGCCTCCGCTCCCTGCGTGTTCCCTCAGACCTCGGCTTTCGCAGGCTTGACCTTGGTGCTTTCCCATCCCTTGGAGTTGCGCTTGGCTTCGACTACCTACCTAAGGCGCAGTCGGAGCTTAGCTACCGCTTCGCCGTGGATTACCGCACGTCAGTGGGAATGGGCGTTCAAGACCAGCGGGGCGACGGCACGGTGCGTACGACCGACGCAAGGGCACAGCACTGGGATGTGAGCGCTGGCGTTATTCGGCGAAACCCCACTAAGCCAAGCGCAGTTCGGCTCGGCATCTTAGGTGGATGGGGAGCTGAACTCTTCGGGTCAGCTCAACCCATTTCGATCCCCGACTTCGCGCTCTCCGGACCCTTTGTGCGGGGCGTGGCAGTTGCTCCTTTCCTCCCGGACAAGTTTCGCGTCGCGTTGTATCCCGAGATAGCCTACGTCTTTGTCGATGAAGCGCTGGGGGTTTTAGGCGCAAGTTCGAGCGCCCTTGCCCTAGGGGGCGAGGGTTCTGTGGCTCTGCGGGTGAGTAACACAGTGATGCTTGACCTGAGCTACCGCCACATGCAGACGCTTTTGGCTACGAGCGGCGGAGGCAAGGCCAACGACGTCGCCCAGTGGCTCCAGTTGCGGTTCGTGTACGCGCCGTAGCGTGGGCTTTCCCTAGGTTCTACGCGTCATCGCTGATCCGCGCCGGCCTGCAGCACGGACGCGATGCGAGCTTACGCGCCACGCCGGAAATCTGGGTCTACGCAAGTAACTGGTCAGTGGCTTTCCGACCGGGAAAGGACGCTTCCCGAGGAGGCTGTGCATTCGGTTTACGTCCTCAAACCCCATCCTCGCGCACTCAAGTGCGCTCCGGTGGGGTTCTGCGGGCGCACTCGAATGCACAACCTCCTCGAAAACCGACTAACCAGGGACTGACCGGTTACCTACGCAAGGATGACTTGCAGGGTGTCGTACTGATAAGCCGAGGACGGCAGAACTCAGAATGAGATCCCAGACTTCAGGCTCTTTGGCAGGTCAACGTCAAGCTTGGCTACGCGGCTTCCGCTCTTTGCGGAGTAGGCAAGGTAGCCGGTGAGCACGCGGCGGACGTAGCGGTGCGTCTCGCGGAACGGAATGTTTTCGAGGAAGACATCGAGCGGCATGCCTTCCGGACTGCCTTGCAGCCAGCGCCATACGTTGTGGGGTCCGCCATTGTATGCAGCAATGGCTAGCGGATATTGCCCACGGAATCGCCGGATGAGGTTGGACATATACCAGCTCGAGAAACTCAGGTTCACGCGCGGATTCAAAAGCTCAGATTCGCTAAAGGACCTTCGCTCCATGCTCTGGGCGATGGCGCGTCCAGTTCGTGGCATGATCTGAGTCAGACCCAGTGCACCAACTCGTGAGATGGCGCGGTGCTGGTATGCGCTCTCTGTTCTCATGATCGCAAAGAGCAGGCTTGGCTCCATTCCTCTTGAGCGTGCCGCGTGTCGCACTGCAGCAGAGTGCGCCAAGGGCAGCGCGTCATAGAACTCTCTGCCGCCGAAGTGGAGTGCGGTGCCATGGTCATCGATGGCTGCGCTGACCCTCGCGATCTGCTTGGCAGTTGCCATACTCAGCTTGCGACGCGCCAGCTTCTTCTGGCGACTCATGTTGATCTTTGGGTCGCTACGACCGCGATAGAGGGCGGACAGCCCAGCTCGTCGCACGGACAGACCACGCGCTTGCCGCCAAATCTGGTAAGTCTCGAAGAGCTCATCGGAAGCGGCCTGGTAGGCTCCCAACCGCATCAAGTCATACGCTCGCACAAGCGACGGGTATGCGCCTCCATGCTGCGCCGCTACCGTTTTAAAGAGCTTTTCGGCTTCGTCGTATGTCAGACGTTGTACACTTTCGCCCTCTTGGGTGCGAAGTTCCTTGGGTTTCTCCCCTAGTCTGAGCAAGCCTTGTCCGGCCCACAGTGCGTAATAGCTCTGTTCACCCGCTGCGACTTGCCTGAAAAGCCTCACCGCCTGATCGCGCTTTGCGGACCGTTCGAAAGAGCGGGCAAGGTGATAGGCGATACCTTCCGAGTGGCTGTTTCGCTTGAGCGCGAGACGAAGGAGTTCCTCAACCGTCGTTTCATCGCAAGAACCAGCTATTTGCATGGCAGCCTTAAAGGGGAGGGAGGAACCACCTCGTTTGGAACGAAGCACGGCCTCGCTAGCTTCGGAGCAGACCTTTTCGAGTTTTGCTGCACCTGCAATGCGCAGGATAGGCAGCAACCGTCTGGCAGGGAGGCGGGACCACCGCGAGCGTCCTTTGAGCTTTTTGACCTGTGCTAGGGCGTGTGCTTGCTGCTCAAGTTCCTCTTGACCCGCCTGCACGAGCGAACGGATTGGTGTGCGAGTCACCTCTTCAGATGGCAGCGCGCGCATGCGCAGGCGCGCCTTGAGCTGGATGTAGTGCTGCTTGAGCGGATCGCTTAGTTGCGCCACCGCAACCTCTCCAAGTGCCTGCTCGGCTTGTTTGGGACTTCCCCATGCCACCACTTTTTCAGCGCGTTCGAGATTCTCTTTAGCGGAAAGCCGACGAACATGCGTTCCCTTTCTGCTGAGTTCAGCGAGTCGTTCGCGGGCGGTGCGAGCCTCAGAGGTATGGGGAAGTTCGATGTCTAACGCGCGGTAGAGATTGGCTGCAGAGGAAGGGCTTTGCCATTCTTCCATAGCCCGGGCCAGCTCCAGCCTAAGGAGTGCCCGCTCGGGAAGGTTGGGGTAGAGCTTCGTGAGGCGGTCAAGAGCACCTCGTGCGCGTTTGTCTCGAGCCACCAAGGTGCAGTGCACATACCCGACGCGGCCGAGCGTCTGCACTTTGTGCTGATGACTTTCAGAAGCGTGCTTGAGGTCCGCGCAGGCCTGCGTGATCTCGCCGCTTACGAGCAGCCACTTGCCCCGCATCAGCGCGATATGGTCGCTCACTCGAGGTATCGCGCGCTCCACGATATTTAGCGCCCGCGCCGCGCTCGCGTAGAAGCCGCGCGAGGCGAGAGACTTTGCCCAGCCAAAGGCGATGCGAGCCTGGTGGATGGTTGGCACACCGTGGTGCGCCTCTTCTGCCTGCACCGCTTCTGGTGCAACTCCGGCTGCCTCCACTGCGGCGGCACGATCGCCTTCAGGTAGCCATGCGTGCGCCTGTGCGGCGAAAAGCAGTGGAATGCACGCGGCCCAGCGCATTCTGGCGCAGAGCATCTCCTTCATCTAAGTAGGATCTCACGAGTGTGCTTTGCTACGCAAAGGTTTTGCAGACAGTAGCGTGATCAACGCCTTGGTAGTGGCAATCGAAGGGCGCTACCCTATATAACGACGCTAGAGGAAATGCCGGTGACTTAAGCATCAATGCCTGTCAAATAAGTCAGGTCGCGAGCGCCCCCGCAGAAAAAAACCGGAGAATACCTACCGTATTTGAGGATTTTTTACGAGGAGGTAAGCCGCGAGGTGGCTTATTTGACAGGCATTGCGACGCTGGAGGGCATCTACATCGTAGTCAGCCCGCTCAAGCTTGGTCGCGTAGCCAATCGCGCTTTGGAGAGAAGTGCAAAGGAGATAACAAATTGAGGCTTGAAGGAAAAGTGGCAGTAGTCACCGGTGGAAGTAGCGGGATTGGGCTTGCTGTTGCTCGCGAGCTGCGAAAGGAAGGCGCGCGTGTCTGTATCTTCGCACGGGATATGGAAGGTTTGGAGAACGCTGCTTCGACGATAGGCGTAGGCACGCTAGCGGTTGCAGGTGATGTCGCCAAACCGGTGGATCTAGAGAAACTATTTCGCGAGGTGGTGCAAGAGCTCGGTACCATTGATATCGTCATAGCGAATGCGGGCGTAACCAAAGTCGCGCCTGTTGAACAAACGGATCAGACCCTTTTTTCCGAGCTCATAGATGTCAACATTAAGGGTTCCTTTTACACAGTTCAAAAAGCGCTCCCGCACCTCAACAAGGGTGCATCCGTGGTTCTTCTGACCGCAGTTTCAAACTCCAAGGGTGAGCCTGGCATGTCCGTTTATGCCGCCAGTAAGGCGGCAGTGCGCTCTCTTGCCCGCTCGCTTTCGGCAGAGCTGCTTTCGCGGGGAGTTCGGGTTAATGCTCTTTCACCTGGACTGGTGGAGACGCCGGGATTGCGCAAGACGGGTGCATCGGAGGAAGAGCAAGACGAGATGCTACGAAATCTTGTGCAGTCCATACCAATGAAGAGGATGGCGACGGTTGAAGAGGTCGCAAAAGCTGCGCTCTTTCTTGCATCGGACGACTCATCCTATGTTGCGGGAGCTGAGCTCGTCGTCGATGGAGGCTATACCCAAATTTAGCCGTTCACTAACGAGACGCACCATGTGTCTAGCTCATGCCACAGTGCGTCTAGCTCATGCCACAGTGCGTTCGTGCAGCTGAGCCGACGGTTTATCTTCATGTGCTAGTCGCCCACGTGTGCCCGCGCCCGGCTGAGTCTCGCTTGGCATGCGTCGCTTGCGGAAGTAGGCGATGGTGCGCTCAACTCCGCTTGCCAGAGGGACCGTCGGCTTCCAGCCAAGCAACTGTGTGGCTTTGCTGATGTCGGGGCATCGCCGCGTCGGGTCATCGCTAGGAAGAGGATGAAACTCGAGTTTTGAACGAGAACGGGTCTTTTCGAGCACAAGCTCGGCAAGTTCTCGAACCGTGCGTTCATCTGGATTCCCCAAGTTGACGGGTCCGGGATCGTTCGGATGCTCCATCATGCGCATCAGTCCATCGACCAGATCGCTGACGAAGCAAAACGAGCGTGTCTGCTCGCCCTCTCCGTAGAGCGTGAGAGGTTCTCCGGCGAGAGCCTGAGTGATGAAGTTTGAAACCACGCGCCCGTCGGCCTCATCCATGCGAGGGCCGTACGTGTTGAAGATCCTCACGACGCGGGCCGCTGTGCCCAACGATTCGACATAGGCTGCCACCAGCGCCTCAGCACAACGCTTACCTTCGTCGTAACAAGAACGCTTGCCAATCGGATTGACATACCCCCAATACGCCTCTGGCTGAGGGTGTACGCCGGGCTCTCCGTAGACTTCACTGGTGGATGCAATCAAAATCCGAGCGGATTGATCATGGGCGAGCGACAGCATGTTGCGTGTCCCTTCCACTGCCGTCCGTAAGGTCCTAATCGGGTCGCTTTGGTAGTGAACAGGGGAAGCTGGACACGCGAGATGGAAGATCCGACTCACTTCGAGATGGAGGGGTTCCAGCACATCGTGCTCCACCACCTCGAAGTTGGAGTCATGTTGAAGCGACGTAATGTTGTTCCACGAGCCCGTAGAGAAATTGTCGACGCATACGACATGGTGGCCTTTCCCGAGAAGGGCCTCGCAAAGATGGCTGCCGACGAAGCCGGCGCCACCTGTGACCAAAGTCTTTTTCATAGGGGCGCCGAAATTGCAAAATCCAAACCAAGTTCAGCACCGTACCTGTGGGCGAGCGCGCGATGCTGGAGCCCAAGGCCATTGGTGCACCCGGTGTTGGTGAGGTGCTGGTGAGCTCGCATGGACGTGGCTGCGAGACTGGTGAGCTGAGTGTTCTTGGAGAGCTGAGCGTTCTTAGAGTTCATCACGTTCTGGTAGGTTATCATTGGGTCCAGTCAGGTGCGAAGGAGGGGTTGAAGATGCGCTGATTTCGATTGAGCTTCAAGATCTGCTTCAGATCCTCCTCCGACAGTTTCATAGTGGACCCCTTGAGATTATCTTCCAGGTGCTTGACTGAACTAGCCTTCGGAATGACAGACAGCCCAACCTGCAAAAGCCAGGCGACAGCCACGCTGGCTGGAGATGCGCCGTGTTTTACTGCAATACGCTGCAAGATGGCATCTTCGAACACAGCTCCGCGTGCTAGAGGTGAATAAGCCATTAGATGGATACCCGCAGCGGATGACTCGCGCAAGAGGTCGTGTTGTTGTAGGTAGGGATGAAACTCCACCTGATTGCAACTGAGCGGAGCTAACTTGGTCGCAAAAGAAAGCATCTTGGGCGGAAAGTTGCTGACGCCAATGTGCCTAGTTTGGCCATGCTGCTTTGCTTTCTCAAGCGCGGACAAGACGCGCGCCATCTCTAAACGCTGACTGGGCCAATGGACGAGCAGGAGGTCCACATGATCCATTTGAAGTCGTTCGAGTGATCTCCTCACGCATCCGCTGTCTTCCACCAGATGGTCAGGCCACACCTTTGTGGTGATGAACACTTCCTCACGAGGTCCGCGCCACGACGCAACGGCTTGCCCCACCTGCGCTTCGTTGTTGTAGCCCTGGGCTGTGTCGATGTGTCTGTAGCCTAAGTCGAGTGCGGCCGTGACGGCCTCGGTGCAGACGTCACCTTCCAGCTCGTATGTTCCCAATCCCAAGCGCGGCCATGGGGGTTCTTCTGGTGAATGCTGCATGCAGCGTAATTGATTAGCAACCTACCCACCGTCAAGCGAAGAACGGAGCTCAGGGAGTGTTGCATTAGGCCACACTGTGGCACTTGCGCAGCCACAGCAGCCGCATCTTCTGCAGCGTCTGCGACGTAGCGCGAAGTGCCGGCCATTGGCTTCCCGACCAGGAAGGCATGCTTCCCAGGAGGTTGCGCACTCGGCTCCCTTGATTGAGCCCGTCCTCACGCACCTAAGCGCGTTCCGGTGGGCCAGTGCTCTTGGGCGGGGTTGTGCTCCTGGCGGGGTTGTGCTCTTGGGCGGGGTTGTGCTCTTGGGCGGGTTGTGCTCCGGTAGAGTTGTGCGTGGAGTTCGCGTCGACTGCGTCTCCTGCGATCCCAGCGCTCTAATGCACAACCTCCTCGCGGCACAACCTTTTAAAAGCCGACTCACCAGGGACTGACCGGATACCAGAGCGAAGGTGTTGGTTGGGAATTGCTCTTCAAAAGTGTTATCTCCTGCATCACCTGCTATGTAAGGCCGGTGAACAACACAACACTGATAACCGGCGGAGCTGGATTCATTGGCTCTCACCTTGCCGATCTTCTCTTGTCTCGAGGACATACCGTGCGTGTGCTCGATAACCTTCATCCGCAGGTGCATGGCGCCGAGCAGCAACCTCCAGCCTACCTGAGCTCGGATGTGGAGCTCGTGGTTGGGGATGTTCGCGACGCGGCGAAGGTTCGCGAAGCTTTAGAGGGTGTGGATAACGTGGTGCATCTCGCTGCTCTTGTCGGTGTGGGGCAGAGCATGTACCAGCCGCAGGAGTACATGAGCGTCAATGGAGCAGGTACAGCCTGCTTGCTTGAGACCCTCACCTCGAAGCAGCTCAAGCGGTTGATTGTTGCTTCTTCGATGAGCGTCTACGGGGAAGGGCTCTACGAGAACTCGCGCGGCGCCTCCGTTGAAGATGCCGCGCGGTCGGCGGATGCCATGAAGCAACGTCAGTGGGATCCTATAGACGAAGGCGGGGACGCATTGGTTCCCCGGCCAACTCCTGAGTTGAAGCGGTTGGCAATCGAGAGCGTCTACGCGCTCTCCAAGTATGACCAGGAACGGATGTGTTTGATGTACGGTCGCGCGTACAACATCCCCACTGTTGCTCTGCGCTTCTTCAACGTGTACGGAACGCGGCAGGCCCTTTCGAATCCGTATACGGGAGTGATGGCGATTTTTGCGTCGCGATTGCTCAACAAGCGGCCTCCTTTGGTATTCGAGGACGGTCATCAGCGACGTGATTTCGTGTCGGTCAAGGACATTGCGCGTGCTTGTGCGCTAGCTCTAGAGCGCAAGGAAGCGGTGGGGCAGGCCATCAACGTAGGTAGTGGTGAGCCGCGCAGCATTCTTCAGGTAGCCGAGAGCATGGCGGACGCTCTTGGACTTCCCGAGATTCGAGCGGAGGTGACGGGTCGGTTCCGCATCGGAGACATTCGCCACTGCTTTGCTGACATCTCGCAAGCGCGAAAGCTCCTTGATTATCAGCCGCAGGTCGGCTTTGAGGAGGGAACACGTGAGCTCGTCGAGTGGCTGAAGCACCAAAAGGCAGAAGACCGTGTTGAAAGTGCGCACCAGGAGCTTATCGAGCGCGGGCTGACGGTAGGCGGCGAAAATACTGCAGAAGGAAAGGTCGCCACCGCGCAGTCAGGAGTTTCGGCGCATGGGTAACAGGGCAAATGGGCTCCACGCCAACGGAGGGAGCGAGCTATCCTCTACGGGGACCAAGCTATCCTCTACGGGGACCAGGGTGATCTTTGGTGGCGCCGGTTTTGTCGGCAGCAACTTGGCGCACCATGGCCTCAGTCAAGGGGCGACTGTTCGCGTAGTCGATAATCTTTCGCGTCCGGGCGTTGAAAGAAACCTGGCGTGGTTGGAGCAGCACCCGCAGCTCCAGGTGATGCGAGGTGACATCCGCGATTACGGGTTCGTGTGTCGTGCTGTCGAAGGAGCTTCGCAGGTGTTTCACCTCGCCGGGCAGGTTGCTGTGACGAGCAGCCTGGTTGATCCACTCTACGATGAGGAAGTCAACGTGCGGGGAACGCTTCACATCTTGGAGGCGCTTCGCCACCACAATCCTGCCGCTTCTCTTTTGTTCACCTCCACAAACAAGGTCTATGGACGACTCGGTGACGTCGATTTGATTCGGGAAGGAGACATGTACGTGCCTGCGGATGCTGCGACGCGAAGCAGCGGGATCAGCGAGAGCCGTCCGCTTCAGCTGCTAAGCCCGTACGGCTGTTCAAAGGGAGCTGCCGACCAATATGTACTTGACTACGCGCAGCACTTTGGCCTGAAGGCGGCTGTCTTTCGCATGAGCTGCATCTACGGAGCGCGGCAGTTTGGCACCGAAGACCAGGGTTGGGTGGCGCACTTTCTCGTGCAAGCGCTGCAAGAACGCCCGATCACGGTGTACGGCGATGGGTACCAGGCCCGGGACCTTCTGTATGTTGATGACCTGGTCGGTGCAATGGTTGCCGCGCAACAGCAGATGGATCGCCTGTCTGGTCGTGCTTTCAATGTGGGTGGAGGCCCTTCGCAGTCACTAAGCCTTCGTCAGCTATTGAACTACATCGGCGACCAATGGAAACTTGAGCCTTCAGTGACATTTAAGGATTGGCGACCGGGCGATCAGCGGTATTACGCGTCAGACACATCTGCCTTGGAGCACGCGCTCGGGTGGAAGCCGCAGGTTAACGTCACAGAAGGTTTGGACAGGCTAAGCGCGTGGATCGCAGAGTGGCTCGGCATCCGACTTCCACGGGAGCGCGTGCCCGAGCAACAGCTAACACGAGTGGGCCTTGCCTGAAACGTGTCGGGCGGCGGTGCTCGTTGGGCCACGAAACTTCGAGGTCCGCGAAGTGCGACTCCGAGAGCCGGAGCGGGGTGAGGTGCTTGTCAAAGTCGAGGGGTGCGGCGTCTGCGGGTCCAGCCTGCCGGTCTGGCAAGGCCGTCCATGGTTCGATTATCCGCTCGAGGGCGGTATGCCGGGGCATGAGGGCTGGGGCGAGGTTGTTGCTGTCGGACCTGGTGTTTCTAGGGTTGAGGTGGGAGACAGAGTAGGAACGCTCGCGCAACGCGCATTCGCAGAGTACGATATCGCCGGCGAAGGTGAGGTTGAGCGCATCCCTGAGCGACTCAGGGATGCTGATGTGCCGGCAGAGCCACTTGCATGCGTGATGAATATCTTCGCGAGAAGCGACATCCGCGCCGGTCAAACTGTGGTCGTGGTGGGCGCGGGCTTCATCGGTTTATTGCTCATCCAGTTATCCGCAGAGCATGGAGCGCATGTGGTGGCGGTTTCTCGCCGCTCATCGTCATTGGATGCAGCGACGAAGTTTGGCGCTAAGTACACCTTCCAAAGTGATGCTGCAAAGGTGCATGACGAGGTGATGGCACTGACGGAAAATCGAGGCGCGGAGCGGGTTATCGAGGCGGCGGGAAGCCAAGAGAGTCTTGATCTAGCCTCCGGTCTGGTGGCCGAACGCGGCAGACTCATCATCGCTGGCTTCCATCAAGACGGCCCGAGGCAGGTGGACCTGCAGTCATGGAACTGGCGCGGCATCGACATTGTGAATGCACATGAGCGGGATCCGAAGCAGTATCTCGCGGGTATGCGAGCGGCGCTTGCCGCGATGGAGCGTGCTGAGCTGCGACCTTCCGGTGCGTTCTCTCATCGATTCGGCCTGAGCGAGATACAACAAGCATTCGAAGCGCTTGAGAACAAGCCGGACGGCTACCTCAAAAGCCTCGTCATGGTGCCGTGACCGTCCTGGGTGCAGAAGTACGGATGCCTCGGCTGGGGTTCGCGGGTGCAGGGTGGATTGGCATGAGCCGCATGCGCGCTCTTTTAGAAGCGCGCATGGCTCTGCCATCGGTGTGCTTTGAACCCAATGCGGAAGCGCAATCCAGAGCTCTCCAGGAGTTTCCCAATGTGCGGGCAGTAAGCAGTTTTGAAGAACTGCTGGCAAATGATGTAGACGGTGTGGTCATCGCAACTCCGAGCGCCTTGCATCGAGAGCAGTGTCTGCAAGCACTTCGTGCTGGCAAGCCTGTATTCTGCCAGAAGCCACTGGCCCGGTCCGCCCATGAGGTGCGCGAGATCATCCAGACCGCAGAGGCAGAAGACCGCCTTCTAGGGTGCGACTTCTCCTACCGCTTCACTGCAGCTGCGCAGGCTATTCGCTCGCGGATTCGCGAGGGCGCCATAGGTCAGCCGTTCGCGGCAGATCTGACTTTCCACAACGCCTACGGGCCGGATAAACCATGGTACTACGACTTGGCACTTGCTGGTGGGGGCTGCGTCATGGACCTTGGCATTCACCTCATCGATCTCCTCGGCTGGTGGCTCAACTTCCCATCTCCGCAGGAGGTTTGCAGCCGTCTATTCTGCCGCGGAAAGGCAGCGAGTCACGGCCAGGTTGAGGATTTTGCAGAAGTGCAGTTCGTGTTGAACGCAAACATGGTGGCGCGGATCACGTGCTCCTGGAATCTTCCGGCAGGTCAAGATGCTGTGATCCAGGCAAGGCTTTTCGGCACGGAAGGCGGGCTCTGCTTTAGTAACGTAAACGGCTCGTTTTACGACTTCGCTGCGGAGCAATACACCGGCACATCAACGCGTTCGCTGACTCACCCACCCGATGCGTGGAGCGGACGCGCGATCACCGCGTGGGCAAAGGCACTCACAGCGTCGCCTGGATTCCGCAAAGAGGCTCACCAGTTTCTCTACTCCGCGCAGCTTCTCGATGCGACCTACCAAGAGCTTCGTCGTGGGTAACCTTCGCATCTTGATGACGGCGGATGCGGTGGGAGGCGTTTTCACCTATGTAGAGCAACTGCTGCGCAGCTGGCAGAAGGAGGTGGAGGTCCACCTTGTATTCCTCGGCTTGCCGCCCTCAAAGGCGCAACGGGCCCAGCTCACGGAGCTCAACGTAACGGTACATGATATTGGTGCGTTCAAGTTGGAGTGGATGGACGACCCTTGGGAGGACCTCCGATGCTCGGGTGAACGACTTCTCAAGCTTGCAGAGAGGATCCGCCCAGACTTGGTGCACCTCAACCAGTTCACCTATGGGAAGTTGCCGTTTCATGCGCCGTGCGTGGTGGTTGGACACTCGTGTGTGCTCTCCTGGCACGCGCAGGTGCGAGACGCGGAGCGGGAGCCATGGCAGGAGCAGGCGCAACTGCACGCGTATGCCGAGCACGTGCGAGAAGGGATCGCCGGGGCAGATGCTGTAGTTGCACCGACGCCGAGCATGCTTCGTTGGCTCAATGAGCTGTACGGCCCGATCGAGAACACACGTCTGATATGGAATGGAAGGAACCCGCTTTCACTTCCGCAGTCCAAGAGGCCAGTGATCCTAACTGCCGGCCGCGTTTGGGATGAAGCCAAAAACATTGCTGCACTTGTACGCGTGGCACCGGAGTTGGCGTGGCCAACACACGTAGCTGGAGCAAATCGGTTAGCTGGGGCGAGTAGGGTGGCTCCAGACAGCACACGTGCTCCCGTAGCTGGCAGCCGGGCGGTAGAGTGGCTCGGGCCGCTCTCGTCGTCGGCCTTGGCTGAGCGCTTAGGCCATAGCGCGATCTTTGCCTTGCCTGCCCGCTACGAGCCCTTTGGTCTCGCGCCTCTGGAAGCTGGACTAGCCGGGTGTGCTCTTGTGCTTGGCGATGTGCCGACACTTCGCGAGGTGTGGGCAGAGGCAGCACTCTATGTGTCTTCTGATGACGACGCGGAACTACGGGCAGCACTCACTTCGCTGATCGAATCCCCTACACTTCTAGTAAGCATGCAAGCGAAAGCGCGTGCACGTGCGTCTCACTTCACCGCGGAAAAAATGGCGGCGGCCTACCTGCGCCTCTACGCCGAAGTGCTCAAGGGAGAAGCGGCACGTGAAGGGGAGGTGGCATGCGCATCGTGATCTTCTGCCATTCTTTAAGGTCTTGCTGGAACCACGGCAACGCGCACTTTCTCCGCGGAGTCACCCGTGAACTGCTCCAGCGTGGGCATCACGTGAACGTCTTTGAGCCAGCAGACGCTTGGAGCGTGCAGAATCTTGTGAAGGACCACGGCCCTGACGCGACGCGTCTTTACCAACGGCAGTACCCCATGCTCGAGAGCACAACCTATGAGAGTGTCACGTCTGTCTATCCTGAACTTGAGCAGGCTGACCTGGTGCTTGTGCACGAGTGGAATGACCCCCAGGTAGTCAAAGAGCTGGGGCAGCTTCGACTTCGCTGGAATAGCTTCACGCTCTTGTTTCATGACACGCACCATCGAGCTGTCAGTGCTCCCGAAGAGATGGAGCGGTTTGACTTAGAACATTACGATGGCGCGCTCGTGTTTGGGCGGGTGTTGGCGGAGATTTACCGCGAGAAGCAGTGGGTTCGCAGAGTGTTCGTCTGGCATGAAGCGGCCGATACGTTCCTGTTTCATCCCGCAGCTGACGCGTCGGGCTTGCCCGTAGGAGACACTTCAGACATGCCCGCAGGAGACGTCGTATGGGTGGGCAACTTTGGTGATGAAGAACGAACTTCGGAGCTCAAGACGTTCCTGCTTGAGCCATGTGCGCCGCTCAAAGCGAAAGCGAATGTATGGGGGGTGCGGTATCCCCCTGCCACCCTTCAAGAGCTGGAGCTTCACGGAATCGAGTACCACGGGTGGTTGCCAAACACGCGCGTGCCTGCGGTGTTTGCTTCCCATCGGGTTTCACCTCACGTCCCTAGACGTCCGTACACACAGATGTTGCCGGGGATTCCTACCATTCGTCCATTTGAAACCATGGCCTGCGGTATACCGATGGTGAGCAGCCCATGGGAGGATGCCGAAGGGCTATTCACTCCGGGTGCGGATTTCCTCATGGTGCGCTCGGCCGAGGAGATGAAGGATGCGTTGCACGCCGTGCTCACCGAGGAAGACCTTGCAGCTTCTCTTAGGCAGCATGGTCTCGCAACAATTCGCTCGCGGCATACATGTGCGCATCGCGTCGATGAACTTCTAGGTTTCCTGCCCCAGCTCAGAGCACCTAGCGATGAGGAGCAGCTAGCAAGGAACGGATTGGGTCAATCTCAAACAAGGCAGAATGCTAGATGAGCAAAGGCATGGATATCGCGATCTTCGGGTCAAGTTTGGTCTCGTCGTACTGGAATGGTGCGGCAACATACTATCGCGGCATGGCACGCGCCCTGTATGAGCGAGGCCACTGCGTTACGTTCTACGAACCCGATGCTTATGAGCGGCAGCAGCATCGCGATATAGATGACCCTCACTATGCCAAGAGCGTGGTCTATGCGGCGAACGAGGAAGCAGCTGGCAAGGCGCTCGCCTTAGCTGCTAGCTCGGATGTGGTGGCCAAGACAAGTGGTGTGGGCGTGCTCGATGAATGGCTTGAGCGGGAGGTGCTTGAGTTACAGAGCAAAAGTACGCTGGCCTTATTTTGGGATGTGGATGCGCCGGCGACACTGGATCGATGCGAGAGCGATGAGAGTGACGCATTCCGGTCTCTTGTTCCGCGGTATGACGCTGTGCTGACCTATGGAGGTGGTCATCCAGTGGTTGATGCCTACCAGCGATTAGGCGCCAAGCAATGCATCCCGATCTATAATGCGCTTGATCCAAGCACCCATCATCCTACGCCGAAGAATCCGCGCTTCGATGGCGTGCTAGGATTTTTGGGCAACCGGTTGCCCGACCGCGAGGCCAGGGTCTACGCGTTTTTTGTGCAAGCGGCGTTGAGACTTCCGAAGGAAACCTTCATCCTCGGCGGGAGCGGCTGGGTCACAAGCGAGCTGCCAGAGAACATCCGGTACGTGGGTCATGTCGGCACGGCAGATCACAACGCATTCAACTGCACACCGAAGGCGGTGCTCAACATTAACAGAGACAGCATGGCGCGTTACGGTTTTAGTCCCCCCACGCGTGTTTTCGAGGCTGCAGGTGCAGGTGCATGCCTGTTCACGGATGCGTGGGTGGGGCTTGAGGAGTTTTTGGAGCCGAACGACGAAGTCATCGCGGTGCGGAGTGGTGAGGAGGTTGTCGAACGCCTAGCGCAGCTAACAGCCGAACAAGCCTCTCAAGTTGGTGCACGCGCTCGCGAGCGTATGTTGGTCGAGCATACGTACGCGCACCGTGCTGTGGATTTTGAGCGCGCTCTAGAATGGAAGTCTGCTCTTCAAGTTTCTGTGCCTGCGGGCGCTCAAGTTTCTGTGCCTGCGGGCGCCTCTGCAGTCGGAACTGGTTCCGGTTCTAGAGCGACTCGTGATCGTGCACCGACGGTGCAGAACGGGTCCCGGGAGCCGCTCAAGGTGGTGGTGCTTGGTTTGTCCATCACATCATCTTGGGGTAACGGCCATGCCACCACCTACCGCGCACTGGTCCGCGAGTTCACCAAGCGCGGGCACGAGGTGCACTTCCTAGAGCGTGACGTGCCGTGGTATGCGGCGCACCGCGACATGGCGCAGCCATCCTTCTGTAGGACCTCGCTTTATCAGAGTGTGGAGCAGCTTCGTGAGCAGCATCAAGAAGAGGTACGACGAGCGGATGTGGTGATTGTCGGGTCGTACGTTCCCGATGGGAAGGACGTTGCACGCTGGGCCATCAATCAGGCCGATGGCGCGGTGGTCTTCTACGACATTGACACGCCTGCGACCCTGGCACACCTCCGCGCCGGAACCTGCGAGTATCTGGAGCCGGCACTCATCCCCCAGTTTGACAGCTACCTCTCCTTTAGCGGCGGCCCGATTCTCAAAGAGATCGAGACGGCATTTGGCGCGAAGAGAGCGCGCGCCCTTCACTGCTCGGTCGACGATGAGGCATACTACCCCACGCCTAGTCCGCAGAAGGACTATGACCTCGGTTATCTTGGAACGTACAGCGACGATCGACAGCCAACCGTAGAGAAGCTGTGCCTGCAGGTGGCGAGCCGGTGGTCGGCGGGTCACTTCGTCGTCGCAGGCCCGCAATATCCACAACACGTGGTTTTTCCCGACAACGTGCAGCGCATCGAGCATCTCCCGCCAGACCGTCACGTGGAGTTTTACAACGCGCAGCGCTTCACGCTCAACGTCACAAGAGAGGACATGATTGCTGCCGGGTTCTCGCCGAGTGTGCGGCTGTTCGAAGCGGCCGCTGCAGGCACCCCAATCATCAGCGACTACTGGGACGGCTTGGACACGTTCTTCGAACGCGATAGGGAGGTCGTGGTCGCTGAATCGGCGGACGATGTGTTGCGTGTGCTGCGTGACTGGACGGAGGAAAAGCGCTTGCGCATGGCTTCGCTTGCCAGGCAGCGCGTGCTTGCGCGTCACACCGCAAAGGATCGCGCGCGTGAGCTTGAGCTCCACATCATGGAGGTGCTCAGGCCTCACAACCCACAGAACGCGCTTGAAGGCGCTGCTCAATAGCACGTGCAGGAAAGGAGAGTGGTATGACTACAACAGAACAGCGCGAGCTCGTGCGACACGTCAAATCCCTGGGTCCGTGGTTTCACAACCTTGACCTCAGGGGCGTCCAGACAGCTCCAGATCATTTCTTAGGCGACCATCCGCGCGCGAAGTGGCAAGCCCTTTCTGGCGGTCTGCCCAACCTTCAAGGCAAAACGGTACTCGATGTGGGATGCAACGCCGGGTTTCACTCTTTTGAAGCATTGCGGCGCGGAGCCAGCAGGGTGCTAGGCCTCGACCACGACCCGCGTTATCTGGAGCAAGCCCGCTTTGCCGCCAAAGTGCTCGAAATTGAATCGGCCGAGTTCCGAGAGTTGGACGTCTACAATTTGGATAAGCTTGGCGAGACGTTCGACTTCGTGATGTTCATGGGCGTACTCTACCATCTGCGCCACCCCCTGTTGGCTTTGGATAAGCTGTCTACAGTCGTCAAAGGGCATCTTCTTTTCCAGAGCTTGACCCGCGGCTATGAGGAGCCGGTCCAGCTTGAAGAGAACTACGACTTCCAGGAGACCGACCACTTTTCGGGGCCGGGCTACCCGAAGCTGCACTTTGTTGAGCATAGATATGCAGGTGATCCGACGAACTGGTGGATTCCAAATAGAGCGTGCACTGAGGCCATGCTTCGCAGTGCCGGCTTTCGCATCGACGGGCGGCTTAGCGAAGACACCTATCTGTGCGCGAAACGCTCCACGGATACGGGTGAAGGCGCGGCGAACCGATGAAGCAAAGGCTCGGCATCTGCCAGTGGTTTCACTATCAGGCCTTTGACGATCTGGAACGGGTAGTGGCTGCGCTGCGCAACCTGGGAGTGACGCATTTGCGAACGGGTGTCTCGTGGGCTGATTTCCATCGGCCAGAGGGGCGCGCTTGGTATGATCATCAAATGGAGATGCTGCGCGACTTCGAGGTCTTGCTCTCCGTCTGGCATACGCCGCCTTCCATTGCGGAGGGAGCCAAATGCGCTGGACCGCCGCTGCGCCTCGAGGACTACGGCGAGTTCCTCGAGCACATCACCATGCTGTACGGAGACAGGTTTGACACCTTTGAGCTCTGGAATGAACCCAACAACCGACTCAAATGGGACTTTGAAAACTTTGACCCAAAGTGGGAGAAGTTCTCGAAGATGATTGCCTACGCTGCCGAGCGCGTTGGCCGATGTGGCAAACGCAGCGTGCTGGGTGGGATGGTGCCCGTCGACCCGGAGTGGCTGAGGCTGGTGCGGTCGCAGGGAGCGCTCGAGCACGTTGACGCCGTAGCCATCCATGGATTCCCGCAGATGTGGTGGCCAACATATCCCAACTGGGATTGGCATGCGCACTGGCGCGGCTGGAACGACAAAGTTGCAGTTGCCGCGGCTGAGGCTGAGGGACGCCCGATCTGGATCACCGAAACCGGACTTGCTACTTGGGACCTATTCGCTAAGAAGCATCACCGCTATCAGCTTCAGGCGGATTGCCTACGGGAGGCGGCCGCAGCACCCTCACCTCGCGTCTACTGGTACAGCGTGATGGACCTCGACCCGGACCGAGATGCAATCGAAGGCTTTCACGTGGACGAGAATGAGTACCACCTGGGGCTGGTCGATTACCGGGGCACATCCAAGCCTGCCTTCGATGTGTTCCGTGCGCTGCTCCTTGACGAAGCCCAGGACCAGGTCCGTGAGGCCTGCGCTTCGGCACAGCTCTAACAGCGAAGGGAACCGAATGCACAACCTACTCGGGAAACATACATTCCTGATTGGAACGCCATTGACCAGTTACGACCTCGTGCATCGGGCGCTGGGGGAAGCCTTAGTTGTCCCGGCTGACAAGCTTGCTGAAGCGGCTCTCCTCGCCCTTGGCAGTCTCTTCCTGATAGACGAAGGCAAGCTTGCTCTGCTCGAAGGTGTCAAAGAAGTCGTCCCAGCTAATCTTCTCTAGGTCGTCCTTCCCGCTAAAACCGGTGTAGTCGATACGCAATAGGCCGGCTCCTTTCCCCTCTTCGGTGCCTTTGACACGCGCCGGGCAGCCGCCTCGCTCCTCCACCCAACTCCGAATCGTTTGGTGATTGGTCGTTTTCTTGGACTCTGACATAACGCCTCCTTTTCCAGGGCACCTAAGCCTTCTCCATTCAGAGGCAAGCCTCTCTTGTACAAGTGGAGCAACAACACGGAGTGGAAAGGATGTGTTCTCAGGCGGATCGCATCAAAAAGTAGTTGCGATTAGCGGATGCCCAACCCGAGGAAATGATCCTCGGTTTCTAGGCTAAGTTTCTCGGCTAAGTTGACCGCGCCATGCCCCATGCCCCATGCCCCATGTCAACGTTCACGACAGGCTCCATGCAGATACACGGAGCAGAAGCATCGTGAGCGAACGTATTGGGGGGACCGCTCCGACTTTTACTGAGGGTTTGGCACCCAAACCCTCTGCCGCGGGAGTCAATCCCGCGGCATTCACCCAAACTCCCCCGCCCATCACGAACGTGATCGGGTAGTACGTTCAACTGCATGATGCCTCTATAAGTTGTTGTAAATCAGTGGGATGCTCAACTGGAAACGAGCCTGAGCCTTTTGGCGAAGTCGCCTACGCCACACTCTCCGCATGCTGGCATGTACGACAGGCCCGCTAGCAGAAGCATCGTGAGCGAACGTATTGGGGGGACCGCTCCGACTTTTACTGAGGGTTTGGCACCCAAACCCTCTGCCGCGGGAGTCAATCCCGCGGCATTCACCCAAACTCCCCCGCCCATCACGAACGTGATCGGGTAGTACGTTCAACTGCATGATGCCTCTATAAGTTGTTGTAAATCAGTGGGATGCTCAACTGGAAACGAGCCTGAGCCTTTTGGCGAAGTCGCCTACGCCACACTCTCCGCATGCTGGCATGTACGACAGGCCCGCTAGCAGAAGCATCGTGAGCGAACGTATTGGGGGGACCGCCCAAAGGGCGGTGGGTCCCGCTGAGTGAGCGGCGATGCTTTTGCTAGCGGGCCTGCCACACCACACCACACTGCACGCCTCCCAAGCTGCGTCGCCAGAAGGTTTAGACGGTTCTTCCGGGTATTCTGCAGTGCAGATCCTCATCGCTGCACTCAAATAGACACACCGGTAGGACAGTAGCGGGCCTTGAACCACCCATTGCAAGATTCTCTTTGCGGCGTCCCCGCTTCTGCTATAGGTTCCGAGAGCCCGGCGCACGAAGTGCGTCCGATGGGCTAGTCACCACGTAGGTAGGATGAATGGGTAGTACACGTTTCATTTCCAGTGCGGCCACGCTGCTTGTGGCCCTAGGGATGCTCCTGAGCGCATCGGTCGCTCGTGGGCAAGAGTGCCCAGTGTCCGTGTCAGAACCGCCCAGCTCCGCTGATTGCCCGGCAGGAACCAATCTTATCGTGTGTAACGTGACGCCTGGGTGCTCCTGCAGCTTCGGTTGTAACGGCACCGAGGGCGACGACTGTATGATCGGCAACTCAAGCGCCAACTTTTTTCAGGGTCTTGGGGGCAACGACTTCATCATCGTCGGTGGCGGCAACGACTTCGTCTTCGGCGGAGATGGAGAAGACCAGATCTTCGGTGGCACTGGCGGTGATTCTCTATACGGCCAAAATGATAATGACCTGATCTGCGGCGGCGCTGGCACCGACACCCTTTCAGGTGACTTCGGCGCAGACTCGCTCTACGGCGGGAGCGAAGCGGACGCGATCAGCGGCGGCGACGGCAACGACACCATCTACGGCAACGACGGAAACG
The DNA here is from genome assembly GCA_965214225.1 of Polyangiales bacterium. Taxonomy (GTDB): domain Bacteria; phylum Myxococcota_A; class Polyangia; order Polyangiales; family CBDCBC01; genus CBDCBC01. Next base: position 2,743,437 of record OZ243942.1, read on the forward strand.
ATGTGCCCCTTCAGGGCGGCGCCGGTGTCGACGAAATCTACGGTGGAGCTGGAGATGACCAGCTGCTTGGTGGAGACGATGGCGACGCACTCTACGGCGAAAGTGGAGCCGACGAGATTCACGGTGGAGCTGGTGGCGACTTCATCTCTGCAGGAAGTGAAGACGACAGCCCTGTCACCGGCGGCGATGGCAACGACACCATCTTTGGCGACGGCGGAAGCGATGCCATCTACGGCGATCGTGGCGACGACGTGCTTTATGGCGGAGCTGGAGCCGATCTTGTCAATGGTGGCGGTAGCGGCGGAGACCGCATCGACGGCGACCTGGTGGTCAACAGCAGTTCCGCCGATAGCTGTAAAGATGATAACTACGTCTCCTTCACGAATTGCGAGAGTTTCGACAACATCGCTTCGGTTCTTTCTTTTGATGCGCGACTGGATGATGGCCGCGTTGTGCTCACTTGGGAGACATCGAGCGAGCTAGGTACCCTCGGTTTTCGCGTGCTTCGTCGCACACGCCGAGAAGGTTCCGGCCCACATGCGGCTAACTCTGCCCAGAACAGAGACTTTGTTTCGTTGGGTAAGATGTTGCCCGCCACGGGTGCTGCCTCGGGTGGGCGCTACCGCCTCGTTGACTCACTGGCTAAGCCAGGCGAGAGCGCCGTCTACCGACTCGTCGAGATTGAGCAGAATGGCGAAGAGCGGGTTCACGATGACTACGATGTCATCGCCTGGCTCCCGCTCAGCGAGCCCCTTTCGCTGGCCCAGCAGTTTGATGCAAAACCGAGAATGCTACAGTCGGTTCATCGCAAGACTTCGGTGGCACAGTCTGAAGAGGTTGCACAGTTTGGAGACTGGCGAAGGCGCGGCCTTCGCCAGCACGAAGACGCGCTGACAGCATCGGCGAGCCCTTCGCCGGCCTCTGTCGCTGGCACTTCCGCAGGCAACGACCGCCGAGCACATCGTGGTGAGGTTCCAGAAGCGGTTCGTTTGGGCGTCAACCGTGCTGGGATGCACGTTGTCTCGGCCGAAACCCTGGCAAAGGCGCTGGGGCGCCCTCTGCAGGACATTGAAAGCAGAATAGGGCGCGGCGACCTCACCGTGCATGATGCCGACCAAGAGATTTCGTGGGCATCCGTCAATGAAGGGTTAGCTTTCCACATTGCCCCCACCAAGATGAGTTGGAATGGTCGCTCCGTCACCGTTGCGCTTGGAACGGGTCGGCAGATGAAGCGGGGCGTGGTTGAAGGCGCTCATGGTGAGTCGAGGTCCGCAAGTAGCTATTTAGCCCATGTCACCGTGGAGGAGGACACATTCTTTGCCGTCGCTCAAGCTCCACGAGATTACGACGATCTTTGGTTTTGGAAGACGTTGGCCTCCACCAGCGAAGCTGCCGCCAGTCAGAGCTTTGAGATCAATCTCGAAGGGCTCGCTCTGGAGGGCTCGACTCCTTCCAACGCGACAGCTCAGCTTGAGGTAGAGCTGCAGGGCGCGACGCTTCAGCAGCATCAGTTCCTAGTGAACGTCAACGGAACCAGCGTGGGTGACCTGACGACCTGGGGTCAGGCCGCGCAAATGGTGGTTGCAAACTTCAGCAGCTCCCTTCTGCGTGATGGTTCAAACAGCATTGAGCTCCGCGCTTCGGCCAGTCCCGAGGAACCTGCTGACGTGGTCTACATCAATTCTCTTCGCCTGAGCTACCCGCGCACCTTCCGGGCCATTGACAATGCGCTTGAGTTTGAGGTCGACGCTGCTGAACCTGTGCGTATCACCAACTTCCGCGGCGGCGCACCCTATGTGTTCGACCTCGAACATGTCGGCGCACCGAGGCGCATCGAAGGTGCAGAAATCGTTAAGGTTGGTGACGAATGGGAGGTTGCATTCACGCCGTCGTCACGCGCCCCTTACCTCGCAGTTGCCCCCGCTGGCCTCGTACGCGTCGCGGAGGCCATGGCGCTTTTCCCGAAGAGGACCCGCGATGAAAGCTTGTGCGCAGATTATGTAGCAGTACGCCCGGCGCACCTTAGCGCTCCTCTTGGCGAGTTGCTCGAGCATCGACGAGCGCAAGGGCTTCGGGTCCTCGAAGTTGATCTGCAAGACGTCTACGACGGGTTTTCTGCGGGCGCACTGGATCCATCCGCTCTTCAGCGGTTTGTCCGGTACGCGAAGGCCAAATGGAAATGCACTCCAAGCATGTTGCTTCTTGTCGGGGATGGCTCGGTGGATAGCAGAAACGGCTTCGCCACCGAAGACCAACAGATCCCTCCGATGCTTCACCGTTCTGCGGGAATGACCGGGGCCGCAGATACACTGATCGGGATGAGCGAGAAGGGGGACAGGCTTGACTTGGCGATAGGACGTCTCCCTGTGACCAACGCCAACGAGCTTCGATCCGTGATTGATAAGATCATCGTATTCGAGTCGCTTTCGACCGAGGAGCGCGAAGGTGGCGACCTCGTCTTCGCATCGGACCGCGCTGAGAAGCAAGAGCACCACTCATACGCCGGCAGCAACCGGCGCCTGAGCGAGCACGTGGCCCCGCAGATACACAACCAGGTTGTGGACCTCAGCGTCGACACCCTCGGCCTCGAAGGAGCCCATGAAGCACTACTTGAGCACCTCGAAAGCAATACGCGTCTGTTGCACTACACCGGACACGGCGGCATGGCGCAACTTGGTAAGACAAGCATTTTCAGCACAGAGGACGTGCCGAAGTTGGCAGCGCCTCATCGTTTGCCAGTGGTGACGGCAAGCGCCTGCTTGATCAACCGCTTCGATGTTCCGGGTGGTGAGTCGCTGGGTGAGGCTCTTGTACTGGAGCCAGACAAAGGCGCCGTGGCGGTTTGGGCGCCGAGCGGTCTGTCCCGAGAAGCAGCGTCTCAACTGTTAGCTGAAGCGACGCTTCCATACCTTGATGGTATGAGCCACGCGCGATTGGGACTGGCTCTCATGGCAGGCGCGAACACCTACTTGGCGAACGACGGTTCACCTCAAGAAGTGGTCACGACACAACTCCTCGGCGACCCGGCGCTCTTGCTGCGTGGTGAAGGCGAGATAGGTCTCGGCAGCGTACCGGGCTCCTTGGATAGCCATGACGAAGCGTCGGACGCGGAGAGTGGCGGTTGTGGGAGCTGCTCGGTTCACGGCGCGCCAACGCATGATGCCTGGCTTTGGCTTATCGTGGCGACATTGTTCGTGCGACGTCGACGCATCCGGCATTGATGTAAAAGCGACTCAATCTGCTCTAGTACGCAGTAGGGTTTCAGCGCAGCTGGATGTGTCGCAGCTGGATGTGTCGCAGCTGGGTGTGTCGCAGCTGGGTGTGTCGCAGCTGGGTGTGTCGCAGCTGGGTGTGTCAGACGAGAGGCAGTAGATTCGAGCATTTCTTCCCTCAGACGCATGACTTGGGGTATGGTGTGCGGTTCCAAACCCTGATTGAGGTAGAGGTTTCCGAATGCGAGACGAGCGGGCGACTTTCCGAGGAGTAGATTCAGTGTACATATCGCGTAACGTTTGGTGTTTGTGTATCGGTCTAGTCTGGATGCACACGAGCTGTCGCTCCGACGCGGTCGACACTCCGGCCCATACATCTGAGTCTTCGAGCGAAACGGCAAGTAGCCCTGATGGGGCAGTCGACGGGCTTGCCATTGCGGAGATTCAAGCCGCGGCAGGCCAGCGCTTTGCATTCGCTTTAGCGGACGAAGGCGCGAAAGCGGCGTTTGTTGCCCGCTCAAGCCACCGAGGTCCCAAGTTCTCGATTAGTGAGGGGTCCGTTGACGTCTCTTCCGCTTCCGGCCCAGCGACACTCTCCTTCAGGACGCGATCAATCGGCCGGGAGACGGCATCTGTTGTTGCTCTCGGAGCTCCGAGAGAGGTTAGCCACGAAGGCAATCGGGTGAGTTGGCAAGTCGAGGCAAAGGATGGTAGCGAACTTGACGCTCAGGAGTGGTATGTACATGGCCCTCTGGGCTTGGAGCAGGGATATACGCTGCAGCGAGCTCCAGCAGGAAAGGGCACCATCGAAATCCGAGTCGCTGTTTCGGGGGTCCGACAGGTCGCGCAAGCGGGTCGCACCTCTGTCCTGCTGCGGAGTGCCTCGTCCTCGCGTGAGATGAGCCGTGAGATGAGCTACGCCAAGCTCTTCGCTCACGATGCCGACAAGCGCGCACTGCCGGCAGAGTTGGTTGTCGTGCAAGACGAAGAGGACGCTCGAGCTACCACCACACTCGCTCTTCGTGTTGACGATGAGGGTGCAGAGTACCCCATTACGATTGATCCTATTATTTCACTGAGTGAGCAGCTTCTTCCAAGCGCGATCGCGGACAACGCCAGCTATGGCGCCTCCGTATCGATCAGCGGTGACTACGCCGTCGTCGGCGCTTTCACCGGCGTCCCAGCTGCAGCGGGTGTGCCTTACGGTACCGCCTTCACCTTCGCCCGAGGGACGGATGGCACCTGGAGCCAAGAGGGTGATGCGCTCACGGGCAGTCGCAACACACTGAGCCCATTTCCGGCGCAGTTTGGCGTCAAGGTGTCGCTGAGCGGAGACACTCTGGCGGTCGGGGCGCCCTTCACCTCGACATTCCCATTCCCTGACCCACCGATCACAGCCCACGGCGCGGCGTACGTTTACGTGAGGGATGAAGGTACCAACCCGCTTTGGACGGAGCAGGTGGCTCTGCCTGTCGCCACTCCAGCCGCACAGAGCGAGTTCGGCCGCTCTGTGTCGGTCTCGGGTAATACGCTTGCGGTGGGAGCGCCGGGGGTCAACACCGGTACGGGAGCTGTGTACATCTACACTAGAAGCGGCGGAACGTGGAGTCAGCAAGGCGGCGTCATCACGGCATCGGGTGGTACCGGCGGGGATCAGTTTGGACTTTCTGTCGCCGTGGACGAAGCGATGAATACGCTGGTTGTCGGGGCCCCGGGTGTGTCCGGAGAGGGACGCGCCTACATCTTCGAGCGCTCAGGCTCCTCGTGGAGTCAGGAACAGGTGCTTGAGGTGACGTTCAAGCAAAGCGGCGACGACTTTGGCCGCGCTGTTGCAATTTCAGAAGCGACGCTCGTCGTCGGCGCTCCAGGCAAAGACGTTGAGCTCGAGTTGGATCGTGGCGCTGCCGAAGTCTACGAGTACGACGGTACCGACTGGGTGAGAAGCGGCTACCTCTCCCCCGCTGCCGGTGAGGCATCAGATAGGAACGGCGGCAGTGTCGCAGTCAACGGCAGCACCGTGATAATTGGCAGTCCCGACTACAGTCGAGATGACGTCTTGAATACCGGGAGCGCGCACGTCTTTCAGAAGGTGGATATCACGTGGGAGGAAGTCGCCAATATGTTCCAGACCTCTCCCGTGGAGAACGACCAGCTTGGTTTCTCAGTAGCAGTGTCAGATGACACCGTGCTGTTGGGCGCGCCAGGCCGCGACAGCGACAGCGACTCCACATCCGAGGGAACGACCTACATTTACACCCGTGGCAGCCAGGGAGAGGCCTGCACGGACGCCATCGAGTGCGGCGATTCACTCAGCTGCGTCGATGGGTACTGCTGCGACACCGCTTGTGGCGACGGAGATGCGACTGACTGCCAGGCATGCAATGTGTCTGGAAGCGAAGGAACATGCACTCCCATCGCTGCAGACACTGCATGCCGTGCGGCAGCGGGAGGTTGTGACGTGGAGGAGGTGTGCGATGGCACCAGCACGGCTTGTCCAGCAGATGAGCTCGCACCGGTGGACACAGAGTGCAGAACGGCTGCGGGCTTGTGCGATGTAGCCGAAGTCTGCGACGGAAGCAGCACCGACTGCCCCGCGGACACGGTTGTGGCGGCCAACACCGAATGTCGAGCCGCGTCGGGTGAGTGTGACGTGGCCGAGGTGTGCGATGGGAGCGCCGCGACGTGTCCTGAGGACGCCACGCAGGCAGACGGCACGGACTGCAGCGACGGCACCTGTGAGGCAGGCATATGTATGGAGCCCGGCTCAACAGGCGGCGGCTCGGGCTCTGCGCCGGGAGATCCTGTGACGGGAGCGTCCGGCTCGGGAGAGTCAGGAGCAAATGGATCGGGAGCAGGTAACTCGGGGGTACAGGCGCCTGCAGCGGCTGGCACGGTCGAGGGACTTCAAGGAGGGCCCGGCTGCTCAGTATCTCGCTCGGAGAGTGCTGAAGAAACCCTTGGAGGACTGCTATTGTTAGCACTCGGTGGCTTGTTTATGAGCCGCCGTCGTCGCCGACTCCTTTAGGTGAACGCGCCTAGGGCTCGACGGAGCGGAGAGCAGAAATCGTAGTGGGTAAGAGCGATCGATGGAAGGTGCGCCGCGCGAGCGAGCGTGGTCGCACCGAGCTTGAATGGTTGAAGTCGTCGCACAGCTTCTCGTTTGGCCATTACGCTGATCCGAAGCGGAAGGGCTTTGGACCACTCCGTGTGATCAACGAGGACCGCATTGCACCGGGCAAGGGCTTCGCCGCGCACCCTCACCGGAACATGGAGATCCTAACCTACGTGTTGAGCGGAGCGCTGGAGCACCGCGACAGCATGGGCAACGGCTCGGTCATTGTGCCCGGTAACATGCAATACATGAGCGCAGGCAGTGGAGTCACCCACAGCGAGTTCAACCACTCTAGCAGCGAAGAGGTCCACCTCCTTCAGATCTGGATCGCTCCGCGTCAGTTGAATCGGCCTCCGAGATACGATGAACGTACTTTCTCGGAGGCTTCGCGTTACAATCAGCTTCATCTAGTGGTCTCTCCCGACGGGACAGAGGACTCCATTGCCATTGATCAGGATGCACGGGTGTACGCCTCATCGCTGTCGGCGGGTGAGACGTTGCAGCACCAGGTGGGCGCCGGTCGCCTGCTTTGGCTCCAACTCACCCGTGGCACCATGGTCTGCGACGACCTCACGCTCGAGGCGGGTGATGCGGTTTTCTCCGAGAGCGACGAAGAGCCTCTTGCGATGGTAGGCGGCGAGCAAACGTCGGAGTTCCTCCTCTTTGATCTCCCGGCGGCACGCCTTCTGGCGTCTTAGCAGCCTCGTGCAGCTGATTTGAGCTGCGCGCTCGGCGGAAGATCGGGGATGAGTGTGAGGCTTAGGTGCCATCTGATAAACCAACGCCCAGCACTCCACTCAGTCTCACTTCAGGCGCGGTGTCACTTCAGGCGCGACACCTTTGTAAAGGTTACTTTACAAAGGTGTCGCAGCGACGGGAGCTGCTGCACCTTAACGCTCGGGTTTTGTTCATCGTAAGCGTTCAGGTACTCTCGGTGGGTCCCGCTGAGTGAGCGGCGATGCATCTTTTTACCGAGGGTCTGCACCCAGACGCTGTGCGACCGAGAGGGTCTGGCATCCAGACCCTCTCGGTCCGAGGGACCGATTCACCCAAACTCCCCCGCCCATCACGAACGTGTTCGGGTAGCAGGGACAACAAATTGGTTGCATCTATACGTCGTTGCAAAGCCGTGGGATCCTCTTGTGGAAATGAGCCTGAGCCTCCCGGCGAAGTCAACTACGCCACACTCCCCCGCATGCCGGCTTCCACGACAGGCCCGCTGGCAGATGCATCGTGAGCGAACGTATTGGGGGGACCGCCCAAAGGGTGGTGGGTCCCGCTGAGTGAGCGGCGAGGCATCTGCCCGCGGGCCAGCCACCCAAACCCTCTACCGCGGAAGTCAATCCCGCTGTATTCACCCAAACTCCCCCGCCCATCACGAACGTGTTCGGGATCCTCTTGTGGAAATAAGTCTGAGCCTCCTGGCGAAGTCGCCTACGCCACTCTCTCCCCGCATGTCGGCATGTACGACAGGCCCGCTGGCAGATGGATCGTGAGCGAACGTATTGGGGGGACCGCTGCGACTTTCACCGAGGGTTTGGCACCCAAACCCTCTCGGTCCGAGGGACCGATTCACCCAAACTCCCCCGCCATTACGAACGTGTTCGGGTAGCAGGGAGGACACGCTTGTTGTATCCATACATCGTCGCAAAGCAGTGGGATGCTCAACTGGAAATGAGCCTGAGCCTTCTGGCGAAGTCGCCTACGCCACTCTCTCCCCGCATGTCGGCATGTACGACAGGCCCGCTGGCAGATGCATCGTGAGCGAACGTATTGGGGGGACCGCCCAAAGGGTGGTGGGTCCCGCTGAGTGAGCGGCGACGCATCTGCCCACGGGCCAGCCACGGCGACGCATCTGCCCACGGGCTGAGCGCACGCCAGTAGGGTGATCGGGAGCGAACAGATATTTGAGCCTTGTGCCGCGAAGGAAGTTGACTATGAACGAAGCTTAGAGGGTTCGGGTGATGATAGAAATGATTAGAGCTGGTCTAACTGGAGCCGTTTCAACTGGAGTCATGTTGACTGGAGCCGTGGCCTTGCTGTGTGTCGGTTGCGGCTCGAGTGCACGTGAGTCGAGTTACGATTCTTCGCGCTCGGTGCAGGAAAAGACGACGCCAATGCGGCACAAGCTCCATCAAAAGTCGGCGCAGTTGACGGATGAGATGCTTGGCATGGAGGAGGAGAGTGAAGACGCTCCAACAACATGCCCGTGTCAGGCAGGCAAGGGTGCATCGCAATCTTCCGGCGAAACAACTTCACGTAAGTCCGAAAACGCAGAGAAGTAGATCGGTTCGAGGTATGGTTACAGTTCGCGCGGAGGCTAGTGGTCGGCCCTCGCGCCGGCCACGCGAGGCATCTGCACCTGTAAGCTACCGCACCTCACCCGCGTGAGCCCGTGGCGTGCAGCAAGGAACAACCGGTGAAGATGTCGCGCCACATGACTGCCCTTTAGTTTGCTTGGGCAGCCGATGGAGGAGGAGCGTCGGTGAGCTCTGGAACGACGACCGTGAGCACGCTGAGGATCACGATAAGGACGTAGCCGGCCCCAACGAGGGTTAGCTCATGTCGACGCCATCGACTCAAACTTTTGAAGCGGCTTGAGCGGGCAGGGTCGCGGAGCGACGGCCTTCTATTGTCCATGGTTACGGACACGACTGAAGCACTTCCGGCAGCCGCGAGACGGCATTTTCAAGCGGCAAGGACGTCTCCTGCTTCTTCTTGCGGACTTGGACCTCTACCTGGCGCTCCTTCAGACCGCGTTTCCCGACAGTCAGGCGTAGCGGTATGCCGATCAGCTCGGCATCTTTAAACTTCACGCCTGGACGCTCGTTACGGTCGTCGAGGAGCGCGCGGTATCCGGCTGACATGAGCTCTGCGTACAGCCCCTCGCTTGCCGCCACCACCTCTGCATCGTCGCCGGCGGCTACCACGACAACGTCAAAGGGCGCGAGAGGTCGAGGCCATGTGATGCCGTCTTCATCGTGGTTCTGCTCCACGGCTGCGGCAACTAAGCGTGAGACACCTATGCCGTAGGACCCCATCACCACGGGTCTTGACTGTCCACGCTCATCGGTGATGAGGGCGTTCATCCGTTCGCTGTAGTGCGTACCCAAGGTGAATATGTGGCCGCCCTCGATGCCTCTGTATTCCTCAAGCGGCTCTCCGCACCGCGGACAGGCGTCTCCACCCTCGACGAGGCGCAGATCCACGACATGACCGGTGTAGTCACGACCGAAGTTGATGTTGGCGAGATGTTTAAACGCCACATTCGCTCCGGCGTACGCGTTGACTGCCTCCTTAGCGTGTGGATCAACGAAGATGGGGATACTTACGCCGCGAGGACCGAGAGAACCGAAGGGGGCGCCGAGTTCTTCCTTTACCTCTTCCAGTCTAGCTGATCGCATCGCGTCGATTTGCGCTGCGCGAAGAAGCTTGTGTTCGCTGAGACGATGGTCGCCGCGCACAACGGCAGCGATCAGACCTGCGCCTGAATGGTAGATCAGCGTCTTGATGGTCTGTTTGGCGCCGCGAGGCGGCTTGATCATCGCAACCAGCTCGTCAATGGTTGACACACCAGGCGTGTCCACCGGCACGATGCCGAGCTTTGCCTCCTCAATAACTGAAGCTTCGGCGCTCTCAGCGACCTCTGTGTTGGCTGCGTACCGGCAGGACGGGCAGGTGACGATGGCGTCCTCTCCGCTCTGCGTTAGGATCTGAAACTCCGAACTATGGCTTCCACCCATCGAGCCGGAGTCAGCATCCACGATGCGGAAGTCGAGACCCAGCCGAGTGAAGATGCGCTGGTACGTCTCACGCATGCAGTTGAAGCTCTGCGCTGCTGCGTCCATGTCGATGTCAAACGAATATCCGTCTTTCATTAAGAACTCACGGCAACGCAGGAGGCCGGCACGGGGTCGTGGCTCATCGCGGAACTTGGTTTGTACCTGGTATAGGTGGAGCGGAAGCTGCTTGTAGCTCTTCAGATGTTTACGCGCGAGGTCGGTAAACAACTCCTCGTGCGTGGGCCCCAGATGGAAATCGCTTCCCTTTCGATCCTTCAACCGGAAGAGCGTGTCGCCAAAGCTCTCCCACCGCTGCGATTCCTCGAAGTACTCCTTTGGTAGCAGCGCCGGCATCGACACTTCCTGATAACCCGCAGCGTTCATCTCTTCGCGGATGATGCCCAGGACCCGCTGGAGAACCCGTACGCCAAGAGGCAAGAGCTCGTAGAGTCCAGCTCCCACACCGCGGATGAAGCCCCCGCGGAGTAAGAGCTCATGCGACGCAGACACAACGCCCTTAGGAACTTCTCGAGTGGTCGGCGCAAAGAGCTTTGAGTAACGCATGGTAGCCTTTCACTGAGCCTTCTACGATGCCGAGGATGTGGGCCGAGGATGTGGGCCGTTGACTTTAGCCGCTGATCCGCCAGATGCTAGGCCGGGTCCTCAACGCGAATGCGGTAGTCTTCAATGACGTCGTTCACGAGGAGGCGCTCGCACATCTGCTGCGCTGAGGCTGTAGCCTTTTCACGCTCGTCTGAAGCCACCTTGACCTCGATCAGACGGCCTATGGTCACATCTTCGACGTCGCCAAAGCCCAGCGACTGGAGCGTGCGTCGAACGGTACGCCCTTGAGGATCCAATACCTCAGCCTTAGGCATCACCTCAATCTTGATCCGCGTTGGCATACGACGTTCTTATCTCCTCTGAGCTTCTAGAGCAACGCGAAGAGCGTAGTCTACTTCTTTCGACACGGCTTCTTTAGGAATGGGAAAGGCGTGGCCGGTCAAGCTTTCGAAGACGTGGATGTATCTTGCAGCGGTTTCAAGTCGCACCTCTTCTGGCAACTCGCGTGCTGAAGCCCGGGCGTTGGACTGCATCAGCCACAGCCGAAGAAACTCTTTGTCCATTGAGTCGGGTTCATTGCCGAGCTCCGTTCGCTCGTGCAGCGTGGCATTGAGCCAGAAGCGGGAGGAGTCAGGGGTGTGGACCTCGTCAATAAGGCGGAGCTCACCACCATCATCCACGCCAAACTCGTACTTGGTGTCAACCAACGTGAGACCGGCCGCAGTGCTCAGCTCCTGACCCCGTCGAAAGATGGCAAGTGCCAGGGCACTTGCGCGATCAAATAGGGCAGGGTCTACATCAACAGACGCAAGAAGTGCCTCTCGTGAAAGACTTACGTCGTGCTTGCCTTGAGCGGCTTTGCTGCTCGGCGTCAGGATGGGGCAAGGCAGAGGGTCGTTCTTCCGCAACCCTTCTGGAAGATGGTGGCCGCAAAACTCCCGCTTTCCTTCTGCATAGTGCTTCCAAATGCTGGTGGACGTCACCCCCGTCAAATAACCACGCACGACGAACTCCACGGGAAGCGGTTTGCACCGCTTGCACTCCATGATGTTTGGATGCCAGAGCTTCACAGCATGGTGCGGCACAATCTTTTCAAGATGCTCAAACCACCAGAACGAAAGCTGAGAGAGGACCTGCCCCTTGAGTGGGACGGTGCCAACCAGCCGGTCAAATGCGCTGGCGCGATCGGTGGTGACGATGAGTCGTCTCGCACGGCCTGCATAGCTGTCCCGGACCTTACCTCGTTCCAGGCTCGCGTCGTCAAGGTTCGTCTCACGGAGTGGCTGCTGCAGATGGGGTTGAAGCTCTCTGCGGAGCGCTTCGCGCACTGTGAATGAAGCGTGCACCGCTCCCCTTCCTACTTCAGTGCCCGGTCGATGATGTCATCCGCGTAGCGGAGTGCGTGCTCGAGTCGAAACTGCTGCTCCACCACCTCAGGTGAAACCTGACTGGTCACGCGCTCGTCGCCCACGAGCAGCTCCTTAAAGCTTGCCCCAGAGTGCCAGGCCTCCATCGCATGCCCTTGCACGAGGGTGTAGGCTTTCTGCCGTTCCAACCCCGCTTTGACCAGCTCCAGGAGCACCCCTTCACTGGCCCAAAGGCCGCGGCTGCGGTTGAGATTCTCTAGAAGTTGTTCTTTGTTGATGACAAGCTCCGAAATTACCCGGTGCGCTCGGTCGAGCATGAAAGCGGTGGTGCTCGTTGCATCGGGCATCAACATGCGCTCCACCGAGGAGTGACTGATGTCGCGCTCGTGCCACAGAACGACATTTTCCAGGGCGGGCGCGACACATGCGCGAACACTTCGAGCCAAGCCGCACAGGTTCTCGCTAAGAATCGGATTGCGCTTGTGGGGCATGGCACTCGAGCCCTTCTGGCCCTTGCCAAAGCGCTCCTCCGCCTCACCCACCTCGCTCCGCTGCCAGTGCCGCACATTCACCGCGAACCGCTCAATGGCCACTGCGACGGACGCGAGGCCGAACATATAGTCCGCATGCCGGTCCCGAGGAACCACCTGCGTTGCCACCGTCTCCGGCGACAACCCAAGCCTCTCAAGAGCTGCCTGTTCAACTTCCGGCGTGAGGTGTGCGTATGTGCCTACAGCACCCGCGATCTTGCCGTAGGCGATACCCTTGTGCGCCTCACCAAATCGAGTTGCCGCGCGCTTTAGCTCTGCGTAGTGCCCAGCGAGCACGATGCCAAAGGAGGTCGGCTCCGCGTGAATGCCATGAGAGCGGCCGATCATGAATGTGTGCCGGTGCTCCTCGACTCTTTGCTTGAAGGCCTCGAGCAGCCCTAGCAGGCGTTCTTCTATCAATCTGCCGGATTCGACGAGAAGAAGCGCCAGAGACGTGTCCAGCACATCCGAGGAGGTGAGGCCGCGGTGTAGCCATCGGGCCGGAGGTCCGCCGAGCTCTTCAACGTGCGTAAGAAAGGCGATCACGTCGTGCCGCACCTCCCGTTCGATCTCGAGGATCCGATCCGGCTCGAGACGTGGGCGCAACACGCTGAGCTCTTCGGCGGTGCCTCGCGGGACGATGTCCGCATCTTGCATCGCGCGGCAAGCGGCTAACTCGACGTCAAACCAGGTCTCAAACTTTCGCTTTTCCGACCAGAGAGCTGCAAAATCTTTGGGGGTGTACCGATTAATCATGATGTTGCGGCTATTTAGCAGCTTCTTGAGGCTTGCAAAAGGGGGCGCCATCCACCCGAAGCGTTTGCCCGGGACCATTGGCGCCTGCGACCCGCTGGTCTGCCAGTTCCAGGGCCTCGTGCCCCATCCTCAAAATAAACATCTAAAGGGTAAGCCGTCCTAAATCATGAGTATCAACAGCGAGTAACTGGGCATCGTCTTGCCGTTTGTGTACGGATGCTTAAAGTTATGGTAAGCCTGAGGAATCTTGGATCCTCAAAGGGCGGCATATTCAAGGGTAAGAGGGGAATCAAGGATCTTCATGGCAGACGCACAAGAGCAACGACGGTCTAACCGCCTCTCGACTTGGATGCCAGTCACGGTGGGATCAAGCCACGCGCGCGCGCGAATAAGCATGACGCACAATGTGAGCGAGCGGGGTGTGCTTCTTGTCTCCACAGAGATGCTTCAGCCTGGAGAGCCGGTGGTGATCAACTATTGCCGGAGCGTCCAGGAGAAGGCCCGCTGCGAGGCGACAGGACGCGTTGTACGCGCCGGGCTGAACAAAGAAGACCCGAAGGGGCTTTGGCCTTACCGGATGGCTGTGGAGTTTGATGCCCCAATCGAGGAGTTCACGCGCGTCATGCCCGTGAGCCAGTCCCAGATGGGGGAGGCGTGAAGCCGCGAACGCCGCTTGTGCAACCGGTGGTTGTAGGTGCGGAGCCGTGAGCTTGCTGGGCGCTTCTCGACCTGACACCTCGCGAAGCGGCGGTTAAGTGCTCACTAGTTTCAGAGTGCTAGTTCCGGTGCGCTAGTTTCAGAGCAGGGTCAGATAATGGATGAGCAAACATATCAGCAGGCGGCCGATGCGACGTTCCGTCAGATCCTCGATGCCTTTGAGGATGTCGACGCGGATGAGGCGGACCTTGAGAGTACGGGCGACGTGCTCACCATCACCTTTGCCAGCGGCAAACGCTGCGTCATCAACACACAGCGGGCCGCCAAACAGGTCTGGCTCGCGGGCGGTCAGCAGGCTTGGCATTTCAGTTACGACGAGGGTGCGAAGCAATGGATGGACGACAAAGGGCGCAACGACGAGCTCCTCACGACGTTAAAAGCGATCGTTCGCAACGAGTCTGGCGTCGAGCTCTCCGGGCTTGAGTCGCCTGCCGCGCACCCCGCGTCGTAGCTGCCCCGGTGCGATGACCAGCACGCGTGGTGTTCCCTTGCCTGCAGGAGGTGGTTTGAGTCGTCGTGGAGCACGTCAGGCTCCATTTTTCTGCGAATCCAGCTCCCTGTGGAGTCAGCCCTCCCAACAGTCCGCGAGCCTCTCCTGCTGCACAGGCTTACATCCCAAAGGCATATTAGCGAGGAGGGAGGCCAACGCGTGGTAGAGGTCAGAGGCGTTGGCTAACACACTCGCCGTATCCTAGCCCGAAAGTTTGACGTCAGATGAGGCGTGAGCTGTCGGCAGTCCTACTTTCTCTTTAGCGCTTCAACGCGGTCGCGGGTCTCTTCGGCCAGATCGGACTTTTTGCTCTTTGTCACTGCAAGGTACTTCTGGTACGCGTCGACGGCGGCATCGGGTTGTCCGGACTTTTCGTAGCAAACGCCGAGGTCAAACAACGCGCCCTCGTGGTCGCCGTCCAGTTCCACCGCGTCTTCGTAGTGAGGAATTGCCGCCTTGTAAGCCTTGCCTCGCCTATAAGTCACGCCCAAATTGAACGCATACTCGAAAACATTCGGCTCAAGTTCACGGGCGCGCTTGAGCGCCTTAGCTGCGTGCTTGAGTCTACCTTCGCTGCGTAGGGCAACACCAAGGTTGTTGTAAAGTTGTGCGTTTCGTGGGTCCTTCTTGACGGCATGATCATAGAGCCTCACCGCTCGCTTGGAATTGCCGGTGCGACGCAGCGCCACACCCAAGTTGTTGAGGGTATTGTTGCTCGGGTCACGCTTTTTGTGGTCAAGCTCCCAGTTGAGAGCCCGCTCTAAAGGCCGCACCGCGTCCTCGTACCGCTTCAGGCGCAGGAGTATCGCTCCCTGCATGGCATAGGCAGGCCCGTAGTCCTTCTGGATCCGCGTAACCTGCTGATAAGCGAGCAAAGCCTCTTCAAGCTCTCCTTTGCGCCGCAGTATCGACCCGAGGGTGAAGTGTGCGGCGGCGTGTTTCGGTCTCAGAGCAATCGCTTCTTTGGCAAACTTCTCCGCCTCGTTAAACTGCCCCTTACGTTTGTGAGCCAGTGCCATTCGATACTTAACATCGGCCTCGTCTGCTAGGGCGGACGGTGCGGCCGAGAACATTCCAAGGGCGATGGCGAGGCTGAACGTTACATGCTTCATGTATTCTCCCAATGTGACACCCGATCAGAGACGAGGCGGGCACTAAAGATATTCATCCTTCATAACACAGTCGGCCTGGGTCTAGGAAGTGCTGCTCGCCGGCAAAACCTCCTTGAAAGCCGACTCACGAGGGGATTCATCAGATGCCCGCACCTCAGTCAGAAGTTGCAGGAAGCACCCAGCTGTGCTCCGGATGGCCCAGTCAGATCGTCAACCGCGCAGCTTCTAGTCCTGCCCCTTGCTCGTTTTCCTTCCCTACGAAGTCGCTGCTTGGGGCAGACTTGTGTTGGCGCAGGCGATATGCGAGACTTCGCCGCGATAAGGAGGCTGTTATGCCGAAGCTTGTACTAGTGCGCCACGGGCAAAGTCAGTGGAACCTGGAGAACCGATTTACAGGGTGGACCGACGTCGACCTTACACAGGTTGGCATCGAAGAGGCGCGGCGTGCAGGCGTGCTTCTACGCGATGCACACTTCGAGTTTGATGTGGCCTACACGTCGCTGCTAAAGCGCGCGATTCGAACGCTGTGGCTTGCGCTCGAGGAGATGGACGCATGTTGGTTACCGGTGCACAGAAGCTGGCGACTCAATGAGCGACATTATGGTGCCTTGCAAGGTCTCAATAAGAAGGAGACGGCTGAGAAGCATGGAGCTGAGCAGGTGCATCAGTGGCGGCGCGGCTACAACACACGACCCCCTGCTCTTGAACCTGATGATGCGCGCGTGCCAAGCAGCGACCGACGGTATGCAAGTCTCACCGAGCTTCCTCTAGCCGAGTCGCTGCAGGACACGGTAGAGCGCGTTGTGCCGTACTGGAACGAGATCCTTGCTCCAGCGATCCGGAGCGGGAAGAGGATTCTAGTTTCTGCTCATGGCAATAGTTTGCGAGCTTTAGTTAAGCATCTGGATGGAATGTCAGACGAAGAGATCGCGGCGCTCAACATTCCAACCGGTATTCCTATGGTGTACGAGCTTGATGACAGCCTCCAGCCGCTCAAGAGGTCCTATCTCGGCGGAGAGGAAGAGGCGGAGGCAGCCGCAGCGGCGGTAGCCGCACAATCGCGGTAGGCGCCATACCTTCGCCGAGAGGCAGCTAACCGACCACCAGCAGCTGCTGTTCAGGAGCCGGGAGTTTGCAGCACCACCGAGTCCTCTATCTCCCGCACATTGCTGGGCAGGATCACCTCCACGTGTTGACTCACCGGTGTGCAGTAGGCGTGGTCCCTCGCGTCGCATAGAACCGCGCTGATGGAAATAGTCAGCTCCGCCGGCGGCAGGTCAGCCTCGAGGGCAAGCCTCTCTATGCGCCCCCCTTTTGCCTCAGTGGACCGGGTTGCGATGGAGGTCTTTGCTCCGCGCAACCCAACCCCCCAGTCGATCGGGCTCCCTGGGCTAAACTCATGCCCCTCGGGCGCCCCGAGTTGAAGCTTGACCTTCACCGCCGGCTGATCAGCTAAAAGGCGGCGGCGAGGTGTATCTGATAAGGTTTTTGGGAAATGAAGAGCAATTCTCTCAGTCTTTGGCCTGTCGCGCTTGAGGCGGACTTTCAGCACCCGATGATGACCGGTATCAGCGACCAAGAATGTGTCTGTTCCCAAGCGGGACACGCCACCAGGTTCGAGCAGCCCGTCAACTTCTATGGTCTGAACTTCATCTCGCCGAAGGTGTTTGAGTTTGTGGTTGTAGGTGTCGGCGATCAACAGACCCTCCCGCGTCACAGATACACCCAGAGGGTGCTGCAACCTTGCAGCCGTTGCTTCGCCGTCGCGGTCGCCGAAGTCGAAGAGGCCCTCGCCGACGCGTGTCACCACGTGCTCCTTGTCGAGCCTGACCTGTCGGATCGAGGATGTTTCGCTGTCTGCCACAAAGAGTGAGCTGCCGCTCAGACTCAGCCCCGACGGTTGAGCAAAGGCAGCGTCTTCTAAAGGGCCATCTTGCAGGTCCTCGCGGCCGCTGCCTGCTAGGAGTTTTATCTTGCTCGTCTTTAAGTCCACCAGTGCGATTTGGTGACTGCCGGCCAGAGCTACGAACAACTGCTGCTTCTTTGCGTCTACGGCAAGGTCCCAGGGGGAACGCAAGGCAACGGAGTGCGCTTGCCTAAACGAGAGACCGGGTCGGCCTTCAGCGCGGGTTCCTGTGCCTGCTAAAGTGGACACCCGTCGTCGTTGGAGGTTCACTACCCGGATGGCGTGGTTGCGAGTATCCGCTACGTAAATTCGCTGGCCGAGCGCGGCTAGCCCCTGCGGGTCGCGAAAGCGTGCGTCTTTGAAGCTGCCGTCGCGCATGCCGGCCTCTCCGCTTCCCACCACGTGGACTACGCTTCCGTTCTTGTTGGCGATGAGCAGTCGGTGATGGCCGGAGTCAGACACCACGATCCGGCCTTGCGACAGGCCGATGGCCTTTCCGGGGAATGCCAGAACGCTCTCGACCGGAGGCGGCTCCCGAAAGAGCTCTAGGGAGGTATCGGCGAGCGTTTTCTGGCGCTTCGCGTCGGCCATCAGCTGACGGATCCTTGCTGTAAGCTCCTCTGCAGAGACTTCACCAGAGAGTTTGTCGGCCACAGTGCCGTCAGGCCCAATGAGCACCATCGTAGGCCACGCATGCACGTCGTACGCCCTCCAGAGCTGCATCTTGCTGTCGACCAGCACGGGATGTTTCACACCGTAGCGACGCATCGCATCCAGGATCCGCTTTGGATCACGCTCCCCGCTAAACTTTGCGCTATGAACGCCGACCACCGCAAGCGGCTCACCTTTAAACGTAGCTTCAACGCGAGCGAGTTCTGTAAGCTGATGCATGCAGTTGATGCAGCAATACGTCCAAAAATCCAGTAACACGACTTGGCCGCGCAAATCGCGCAGGCGCCAATCGCGTTTGGCAGCAAGCCACTTCTGAGCGCCCCACTCGGCAGCCTTCGTACTTCCCTTACTGGCAGACGCTGCGTGAGGAGCGCCTACTGGGTCGGAGGTTGACCTGCTTTGGGTTCCGCACCGGCAAGAGAGGCCAGCGAGTGAAAGCAAGAGCACGAGCAAACGGCAGCTCCCCGAGCGAGTGGGTAGGCTAGGCTCCTGAGTGCCCCTTCTGCTGAGGCGACTTGCCTTAGCTTTGCTACAAGCACGCGCGTCGTTCGGGCTCATCATGCGAGCTTAGCACAGCTGCTTTTGCGGCTAGACGGCATTGACCGGAACACCGGACCCGTTTGACGTGCCTGAGCCAGCAATCGCCAGCCGTTGCGCCAGCTAGCCTAGAGCTGCGGGTTGCCTGAGGCTTCGCTGGATTGCCTGAGGCTTCGCTGGATTGCCCGAGGCTTCGCTAGCCCGCCCGCAACACGCGTTCGAGAGCTGGCTTATTCGAGTCGCTGATCGAGCCCGCTCTCACGCACCGAGGTTGACCTGCCTTATTCACAAAGACGTGCAATGGGATGGATGCATCTTCAGGCAAACCAAGCGACCCTAACCAGGCTTTCAGGTCGTCCGGCTCGCGGATCCGTAAGCTGGTGGGCAGGTTGGGATGCTTCGACCAAAACTTCATCACTTCAGCTTCGCCAGCATCCACCGACAGGAGTGAGAGCTGAACGGGCGTACCCTTCGCATTGAACTCCGCAGCCCATTTCTGAATCAAAGGGAGTTCCTCGACGCAGGGTTTGCACCAGGTGGCCCATACATTTACCCACTGCCACTCCCCTGTCGTATCCGCGACACGCTCCTTTTCAGCAAGAGGCGGCCACTGAAACGCAGGAAGCTTGGCGGCTTCGTTTCCGTGTACATCGCACAGCTCGGCGGACGCTTTAGCTGTGTTCATCGTGGAAGCAACGCGATCGACACGCGACCTCACTTGACCGACCTCGTCAGACCTCTTGTTGCATCCGATGCAGAAGAGGGTCCCGACCAACCAAAGAGCTAAGATGTGCCTCGAGTGCATGTCGCTCACCACGTCCAGCTGTCCTACAGTCTACAGTCGATCCACGCCATGAATGCGCTGCGATTGAGCTCCCGATCGCCACAAGCCCCACCGTCGCGGCTCCGCCGCCATCCGCAGAACTCCTGCTCAAGCTGAGCAAACTCCTCGCCTAACCACAGAAGGCCGATTTCCCTCTCCAGGTCCGGATCCTGAAAAGTTTGCGTCAGGTGCGAGAGCACGGACTCGGCCCGTTGCTTGGATAGCTCGCGGTTGTGCTGCACCGAACCCTCGGGCGATGCCCGCGAGACGACGAAGAAGTACGAGGCGCCTTTCTGTTCGGAGAAAACTGACTCGGTAAGGGCTTGTGCTTCTGTGTCCAGCTGCGCGGAATCCAGATCAAACTGCACAATTCCACCCCGTGATGCCATTGGACGGAACAGCGCGTTGAAATCCGTGCCGCTCATGGTGGCCACACTCTTAGCTTCCAGTGGTTGGCAACCTCGACCTCCACCTTCCTTGAGCAAGCCGCAGCTCTGCAGAACCCGCCGAAGGATCTTCTTTAGCTCGGGCGTGCAGTACGTCTCATTGGCGGGTGCCGCAACCGCGGCGCCTCCGCCCTCATCTTTTGCCTGCATACTCTGCTGTTGCAGCCGGTTATCTGCCGACCCAGTCCACGCTGCGATGAGAACGGTTGGAACAGCTAAAAAGAGTGCAACGACTATCCAGCCCAGCGCTTTCATCGTGTGCCTCCCTTCTTAAGGAGCTGAGCGAGAGCGTACTCCATACCCAAGTCCGTATCTTCGTCACATAGCTTCTGCCCGTCCACGTAGAGTTGTGGCGTTAGCACGGGCAGATGGTTGGAGACTGCCCAGCGGAGCGAGCGGTTGAGGCTGGCTTTCGCGGAGGCCGAGCCGATGCAGGATGCCAAGCTGGGAAACTCAGCCTTTGCCATGCGGGCTGCTGCGTCTTTAGAGTTTGTAGCACTTTCGCGAATCTCCGTTTGATGTTCGAACGCCCACTTGACGACGAGCGGCGCATCCCTTCCAGCACATAATATCGCTTCGCTGATCGCGCATGCACCCGGATGCACAGCCTGCTCCACCATCCAGTTACATTCAGAATCGAGTGGGAAGAGGACCAACCGACGCCTGAGTTGCTCACCCAGGTCAGAAGCGTCCAGGCGCTCTTCAAACGCGCGGCACGCTGGGCATAGCGGGTCGAACACCTCGACCGCGTCTCGGCCACGAATGGATCCGCCCACGTCGATAGCAATCTTGTCGAGTCCCTGCGGACGCTCAAGTTCCCCGCAGCGACCCAAGTAGGGGTCGTGGTCAGGAGCCAGGGCTACGTAGGCCGCAGCAGGTACTGCGACGAACACCGCAAGGAGGAACACGCCGATTCCCCAGGCCGCGCCACTCGCAGAAGGATTTGACACCTCCACCGTTTGCTGACGCTCAAGCTCCATGCGTGAAACGGGCCCCGAGCGGCGCGCGTGCCGCATCATCAAAAAGGCGCCAATGCACACCAGCAAGCTCGAGATGTAGATGCCGATGCAGAGCTTGCAAGCTGCGTCCAGCTTGGCAAAGGCCAGATATCCCATAACCAAAGATGCAATCACCGGTACAAAGGTCGAGACGAACAGCACCTGCGTCATTCGCCGGTCGTTGGTGCGCTTCTGCACCAGTAAGACGGTTGTCCAGCAGGCGATGAAAGCAAAGACGGACATGGCAGGAAGGGAAATCGGTAGACCGCCCCAGAAGCTTTCTCGGAGGATCGACGAGTAGGGGCTCATCATCGTGACGTGGCAGCCGCTGCTGCCTGTGGCGTCGTTACCAAGTCCAGGAACAAAGGAGCAGTGTATGCTGTGAACCTGCCGGTCGAGGTGCTCGACGAAGTCGTGTGTGGAAACGGCGGAGAAGGCGAATCCCGCCACCGCCGCAACTAGTACTAGAACTGCTGCGCCCATATCCGCAGTGATCATGCATTATGCGGCGAGAGTCAAGGATTCCGCACCAGGTAGAGCAATCGCATCTAAAAGTAGTTGCAATCAGCGGCATTCACCCAAACTCCACCTCCAGGACGAACGTGTTCGGGTAGCAGGGAGGACGGTCATGGCATCCATACAGTGTTGCGAATCGTCGGGAGGCTTGTGGAAATGAGCCTGAGCGTCTGGCGAAGTCGCCTACGCCACACTCTCTCCGCATGCCGGCATGTACGACAGGCCCGCTGGCCGATGCATCGTGAGCGAACGTATTGGGGGGACCGCCCAGCCCTGGTTTAAATGACGCAGGGTGGTGGGTCCCGCTGCGTGAGCGGCGATGCGTCTGCCAGCGGGCCAGCCACGGCGATGCGTCTGCCAGCGGGCCGGCCACGGCGGTGCATCTGCCAGCGGGCCAGCCACGGCGATGCATCTGCCCGCGCCGTAGAATGAGCCTCACGCCATGCGTAACCACAATGGAGGCATGACGTGAGGCTTCACTGTATCGTAAGCTAAGCGTTCTGCGTCCCAGCAGTGTGCCCCTCTTTTGCGCACACTGCTCAGTAGAGCACGACGCGTGCCAGGTCAAAGTGGTTGAAAACATTGATGCTTTGTCCGATATGATTGTGTGCCAGGTTCGCCTCGTGACGCATTAGTCGGACTCTCATGTCATGGTTGAGTAATCGAGCAACGGCGAGTAGACAGATGCGCATGAAAGATCATCAGGCTCCCGATGCAGCACATTCGCTTCAAGTTGTCTCCACCAAAAGCTGGGCGCGGGTGAAGACGACACTTCCGCCCGCGCAGGCGCGGTGGTGCGAAGTCCACGCATTCTATGGAAAGGCGGGTCAGACCTGCGTGCTTCCGACGGAGAGCGGCGGGGTTGCACGCGTGCTCGTTGGGGTCGACGACGCCACATCCCGTTGGAGCTACGGACACCTCCCCCGGCAGCTTCCACCCGGCACCTACCGGCTCTCCGCGGACGGCCTAAGTGATTTGCACCTGGCAGGTTCTGCGGGCGGCACTGCAGGCGGCTCTGCCCAGGCGCAAATAGAGAAGGTCCAGGCGCAAATAGAGAAGGAACTCTACCTCGGGTTTCAACTGGGGCTTTATCAGTACGGCCGCTACAAGAGCACGGCACAGCCCACAGCGAAGCTCGCGCTGTGCCACAGCGGAATCCGGGACTCAGCTCAAGCTGAACTAGATGCTATCATCATGGTGCGCGACCTCGTCAACGCACCAGCTAACGCACTTGGACCCGAGGAGCTTGCGCAGTGCGGGGTCGATCTGGCAGCGCAGCACTCAGCCACGTGCACCGTCATCCTAGGTGAGGAGCTGTTGCGCGAGTACCCTGCGATCGAGTGCGTTGGCAAGGGCAGTAGTCGTCCACCGCGTCTGATGGACCTGCAGTGGGGGGAACCGGACGCGCCGAGGGTCACCTTAGTCGGCAAGGGCGTATGTTTCGACTCGGGCGGTCTGAACATCAAGAGCGCCAAGAGCATGAAGTTGATGAAGAAGGACATGGGTGGGGCTGCGCATGTTTTGGCGTTGGCACACTGGCTGATGTCCAGCAACCTCAACATCAGATTACGCGTGCTGGTTCCAGCCGTAGAAAATAGCGTATCGGGAAGCTCAATGCGTGCGTCCGATGTGGTCGCCACCCGTAAGGGGTCGACCATCGAGATCGGGCACACAGATGCCGAGGGGCGCGTGATTCTTAGCGACGCGCTTTACGAGGCTTCAAAGGAGCAGCCTGACGTGCTCATTGACTTCGCCACGCTCACCGGAGCAGCGCGGGTCGCGCTAGGTCCGGAGCTGCCAGCGCTGTTTTGTAACCACGACGAGCTCGCGCAAGGGCTACTGTCGACTTCTGCAGAGGTCAAAGACCCGCTTTGGCGTCTGCCGCTCTGGAAATCGTACCGCCGCCACCTAGACAGCAAGATAGCCGATATAAATAATGATGCAGATACGCCATACGCCGGTGCAATTACTGCAGCGCTCTTTCTGCAGTCATTCGTCGCACCGTCTGTAGCCTGGGCGCACCTCGATGTGATGGCTTGGAATGTGACGTCGCGGCCCGGGCGCCCAGCAGGTGGAGAGGCCATGGGCCTGCGTACGTGCTTTCACTACCTTGTATCCCGCTTCGGGTAGAACGACGTTAAGGTGCGCGTGGCATCCACCTAATCAGTGGCGCCGGTTGAGTGGGATTGAGCAACCTGCTACTTTTTCTATATCAAGGCGAGTTGACTTAGCCGTCGCTCGCCTACCAGTAAGGTGGTTAGAACGTGCGCCTTAAGCTTGAGCGAGCCAACTCCAAGTTGACCAGCACCCTGTGGGATTCCCTTGTGCGTCGCGCAAGCCTGGGAGCATCAATTAGCATCTTCAAGAATGGGCAGGTAGTGGCGCGGGTTGTTCCTCCCGTGCGTCCTTCGGCTGCCGAGGAGGACCAGCATCTGGATCATGGGGGACGCGCAGCACTTAGAAAAACGTCTGTGCTGCACCAGCCTCCGCATGAGCTGCACCAGCCTCCGAATGAAGAGCGCACATGCCATATCGACGACGCCGGCGGGGGAGACGGTAGGGCATCCACACGCAAGGATGTTCAGGGTCAACTTGCGCCTCAAGCCGGTCACAGCGCCTCCGTGAAGTCCCATCGTCCCGTGACCCAGGCCGAGAAGAATCCCCAACATGACGGTGCAGAAGAGCATGACGGTGCAGCCTCGCGGGTAGGGTCGTTTCCAAGCAGCCCGGCGGTCGGCATCGCGCATCCCGATGGAGAGGAACGGTCAAAGGTACGTACCCGGCGTAAGCGATCGGACGAGACCGTGCGACTCGTTGGCACGTAGTACGCGCCGCTGCTACTTGCTGAGCCGCTGCTACTTGCTGAGCCGCTGCTACTTGCTGAGCCGCTGCTACTTGCTGAGCCGCTGTGCGACGCGAAACGCCATCTCCAGCGATTGCCTGTAGTTGAGCCGAGGGTCGCAGGGCGAGGCGTAGTTCGTCTCAAGGTCTTCTTCCGTCACGCCGCCTGCGCCACCAATACATTCAGTCACATCCTCACCCGTTAGCTCAAAATGGACCCCGCCGAGGGTCGAGTCCTCCGCTTCATGGACGTCAAATGTACGTTCAATCTCATTGAAGATGCTGTCGACCCGGCGCGTCTTGATGCCTCGGCGCGTGGTCTCGGTATTGCCGTGCATGGGGTCGCTGACCCAAAGCACCCGCTGCTTCTTCGCCTTCACGGCCTGGATCAGCGGTGGAAGTGATGAAGCCACGTTCTCTGCGCCCATTCGCGCGATTAGCACAATCTTCCCCGGCTCGTTCCTCGGGTTGAGCGCCTCACACAAGCATACCACGTCGTCGCCTGATGCGGTGGGGCCAACTTTCACCCCCACCGGGTTACGGATGCCGCGAAAGTACTCCACGTGGGCTCCATCAGTCTGGCGTGTGCGCTCCCCAATCCATGGAAGATGGGTGGTGAGGTTATAAAATCCCTCTCTACGAGGTACTTGCCGCGTCTGTGCCGCCTCATAATGCAGGTTGAGCCCCTCGTGACTTGTGAAGAACTCCACGCGCGTGAGCTCCGTAACAGATGTTTCTCCTAGCGCCTCCATGAAGCGGAGCGCATGGGAGAGAGAGCGGCTGCTTTCTAGATACTCCTGTCGCCGCTTCTCCGGCAGACTTGCGTGCTCCATGAACGAGAGGTCCCAGTACTCGGGATGATGGAGATCAGCAAATCCACCTTTCGTAAGTGAGCGAACGAAGTTAATCGTCATGGCGGCGTGCTGATAAGCCTGCACAAGCCTCTCCGGGTCAGCTTGACGGCCTTGCTCATCGAAGTTCGCGTCGTTGATCAAGTCTCCAAAGTAGCTAGGAAGTGTTCGCTCAACCCCGTTGTCTGCTCGAGTCTCCAGCGGCTTTGAGCGAGGCTTGGCGTACTGCCCGGCAATACGGCCGATGCGCGTCACAGGTCGGTGTGCTGCGTGAACGAGCACAAGCGACATCTGCAGAAGGATCTTCAGCTTATTGCTGATCACCTGTGGACGGCAGTCGGCAAGGGTCTCCGCGCAGTCTCCTCCTTGCAGGATGAACCGTCTGCCCTGTTGGGCCTCTGCCAAAAGTTCTTTTAGGCGCTCGATTTCCCAGGAAGTGACCAGAGGTGGCAGCGAGCTTAGCTTCTCAAGAGCGGCATCAAGAGCTTGCGGGTCCTCGTACTGCGTAAGCTGTTCTGCCCGACGCGTCTTCCAAGTATAGGGGTTCCAGTTTCCTGCAGGTTCACCCTTGGGCGCTTCTGACACTGGCACGGCGCCGTTACCGACCTCTTGATTAGGGAGCTTTAGTTTTGACGTAGGCACTTTGAAAGCTTAGCTGACCCTACGTGCAAGAGCCAGAAGGCGAGTTGAAAGGTGCATGCTCCTGCTCCTGCTAAGGCGGGCTCAGAAGAAACTGCCGTACCTCGGCACTTACCCTCTCAGGATGCGTGAGGTGCACGTGGTGCGCGCCTTCCACGTGATGCACACGCGCCTGCGGGATGCACTTCAGACGCTCCGCAACCGAGTGGAACGGCCACCCATCACGTGGGCGTACAATGAGAGTTGGACAGCTAACTCGCTTGAGAAACGCCTGAACTTGATCCTCGGTGAGGTAGACCAAGGAGCGGTTGCGCGCGCGCGGGTCAAAACTCCAAGTAAATAGGTCTCCCATCCGTTGCGTGCCGCGCTCTGCCAGCGCGCGTGCGGCAGGGGCTGTTAAGTGGGGGTTATGTTTCCGCAGCCGCTTCACGGCCACCTCGAGATCTGCGAACACGGACTTGCGCAGAGTTACCTCCGCAGAACCTCGTTCGTTGATGGCGCTCGCCATCACCGTGGGAGCCTCATCGGCGCCTCGTGCGAGCGGACCGAGCGAGTCGAGCGCCACCACTTTCGTAACTCGTTCGGGCTGCACTGCCGCTAGGCACAGGGCGATGGCGCCTCCCAACGAGTGACCCATCACAGCATAGCGTCGCCAGCCTAGGGCTTCGGCGGTGGCGGCTATTTCAGGTATCCATTGGCAGAACTCGTATGAGGCCGACATGTGTCGATGGGACGACGCTCCATGACCGGCAAGGTCGATGGCGGCGATGCGCAACTCTGGCAGCAGCGGGGCGAGACGGTCGAAGGTAGCTGCGTTGTCCAGCCATCCATGAAGGGCAAGTACCGGAGTTTCCGCATTCGCGTTCCAGATCTTCCCTGCAACCTTTAGCCCCTGAACTTCAAGTGAAAGTTCTTTAACCTGCATCCCCCCATGCTACTCGCTTTACACGAGCGTTTCATTCATTTTGTCGGTGCGGGTACGACGGTACGAGCAACATCACGGTCGTCTCTGGCCAGTCCCCGGCGCACTGACCCACCGGAGCGCACTGACCCACCGGAGCGTGGTAGGTGCGTGAGGATGGGGTTCAACGAAGGGAGCCGAGTGTACAACCCTGCGGAAAGCGCGTCTTACTGGTTTAAAAAGCCACTTGGTTAAAAAACCACTGACCAGTTACTCACGGGCGGGGTTCGCTTGCGGCAGCTATAGCGCGGAGAGAACCTCCCATCGTGCCGCGAAGCCGAAACTGGAACGCGCCGTCACTCGTCACCATCTTCTTCTGAGCAGGGTCTATTTTGGCAAGTGCCATCAGCCCCTGAGCCCAGCTGTGCTTCTTCTGGTAGTCATCCGTAAGCTTCAGCCGCAGCAGGACGTCGGGAGATGAGAGCTTGAGAGGCTGCGTCAAACGAACGGTTCCTTTGCCTGACGCTTGCAAATCTCCACCCGTCGATCGCAGTTCCTGAATGCGAGCAACGCCATTTTCGATGGCGGCCTTAACTGTCAGGTCTCCAGCGCGAACCTTGTCGATCGCAAACCCCGTCCCCTTGAGTTTGACCTCCGCTTTTCCATCTCCAAAAGCTGCGTGGGATATCGCGAGGGCCACAGAGCCGACGCTGTCTTTAGGATCTTCGGTGAGGACCACCTCTCCTTCACCTGTGAGGTTGCCAAAGATTGGCATCCCCTTCACGCCGTCGGGAAGCGTCCTTCGGAGGTCGAGGGCGTCTGCCTCAAACTCAACCTCGGTGTAGCCCTCTTTAGACGTGTACACGCCATCAACCTCGCCGTCGCCAACTTCGCCGCCAAACGCCAGGCGGGTGGTGCCGAAGAGCAGTCGAAGGGGAGAGATGCGCAACGTGAGTTCATCAAATGCGAGTGTAATCGGCTCTCCGCTCGGCTGTGCCGGCGGTTGCGTGACCTCGATTTTCTTCAGGGTCACACCTGTGAGCCACGAGGGATAAAGCTCTCCGACGCGGAGTTTCGGGCGGCGCGACGGTGGCAGCACAGCTCCTGGAGGATCCTCTACTCGCGAGACGATATAATCGCGCAGCCGGTCATAGGGGAACGTCAAGTAGACGAAGAGGAGGAAGCAGAGCAGAAAGAAGCCCACCCCGCCTAGGACTGGCAGCCCTTGCCGACCAATTTTACTCCAGAGGCGCCGAATCATCCTTCACCCGAAGAAGATCGCCTCTCGTATGCCACAACACCAAGATCAGCGTTATACGTGTCGCCCGCCTGGTAGTGCTCCACCTTCAGGTAGCTGACCGCCACCGGATAGTTTGACTCCTCAATCGCGTGGATGAAGTTTACCAGCGAGCCGAGGTCTACCTTATCCAGCTTAACCCGGATGCTCTTCCTAACGAAGCTGCCGTCCTGCTGGTCAGGTTCATCTGTGACAGGCCCGAGAGTCAGACCTTTTGAGCGCGCCTTCTGATCGACAAAGGAACCGAGCGCCGGGACCCTGCGATTGAGCTTTCGCTCCACTGCTTGACGTTCCGCTTGAAGCCGGGCGAGGTCGTCGCCTCGAGATTCCATTTGGTGGAGTGCGGCGCGTATGGCTGCATTCTCATCGTCTATCGCTGCGACTGCATTCCAGGCGAGAAGCAAAGGCAAGAGCAACAAGGTCAACGCCAGCACCGCGCCAAGTGCGGCCACCAACCGACGCTCGCGGCCACTTAGGGCGTCCCAGCTGTCACGTGAGCGTTCAAGGAGGCCTTCTGTATCAAAGCCAAAGAGAGCCACTAGTTGTCTCCTGATGAGGTGGAGCTTGTTGATGAGGTGGAGCTTGTCGATGAGGTGGAGTTGCAGCGCACCTCAGCCTCAAGCTCATAGTCTAAGCGGTTGTCACCGATGGCGGGCTTGACACCGGCCTTGGTTACTTCGTGAATGCAACTAGCTTTTCCCAATGAGGCGGCGATCCGGTCACGCTCTCCTATCGATGCCACGGTGCCGCGCAGTTCAAGTCGGCCCTTTCTTTCTTCGCCTGTGCCCAACTCAAAAAGTAGGTACTTAGCGTCGTGGGTTATCCCCTCGTCGATGCTGCTCGACAGAGTGACCAGAGCATCAAAGGCGTCGTACTCAGGCAACGGGTTATCAGCGCCGTTGCCTCCCTGCATGAGGCTCTCCACCTCCTCGACATTATCGGTGCTCTTGCCAAGCACAGCTCCAGTGGTTTGCTGAAGCTTCACCCTGAGGCCTTCCCGTTCCTCTTTGAGCACCGCAGCGCGCGCACATGTTGAGACGGAGGCAGAGAAGACAATGGCCGAGAGGCAGACCATCAGCAGGCGCGCGTGTTGGCGCACGAATCCGGCACTCGGTCGAGCCGCATACTCCCCCCGTCTGAGATTGATGCGCTTCCCTCGAGACTGACCCCTTGCGGCCAGAGCAGCAGCTCGCGCGAAGAGAGGCCGGCGGACCTCGTCCGCACCAGGCGCTTCGGGTAAAGAAAGTCGCCGCACCGGCAAGTCAAAGCTCTGTTCCATCCACTCCACGATTTGGGGATTGGCGGCCCCGTCACCCGATAGAAGTAGCTCCACAGGAAGCTGCCCCGCTTGCACGGCTGCCGAAGCGAAGGTTTGGCGCAGTTCAAGCCTGAGCTGCTCAAGATTATGCGGCCAGGGCCAGGCGCCAACGGAGATCGTCCTTGCAAGCTCGCAGTGGCCTCCGCGGATGAGACACACCTGTGTTTGGTCGTGACCAATGTCGATCACCAGGCGGTTTTCTTCTTCGCGTAGTTCCGCGCACCACTGCGCAAGCCCGTCCAGGGCCACCGCGTCAACAGCCACATGCCGCGGATTAACTTGGATTGACTTCAGCCGACTGAGAAGACCGTCAACGTGACGCTTCTCCGTGGCGACTGCAATGAGCGCGAGCGTGTGCCTGTTAGGTGGAGTGCAAAACTGGTAGTCGATGACCGCGTCATCCAGGCTGAGCGGGATCCGCGTTTCAAGCTCGAACGGGAGAACCTGCTCCAAGTCGCGACTTGCTGACCGGGGGAGACTTAGACGGTGGATCGACGCTTTGTCGCCACTTAGTTCCACGACAACCCAGTCAGGCGGCGGTCCGATGGCATCGATGATCTGCCGCATGGAGCGTGCGAGCTCTTCGTCGCTTTCCTCGCCTGGCAGAGGCATCCGCTCTACCTCGACGTAGCAAAGCAACTGACAGTTTCGTAGACTCGTTCGCACTAGCGTCGCCCGAAGCGAACGATCTTGAATGTCTACGCCTAGAACCCGAGGCACCTTCTACCTCCCTGCCTGTGTTTGCAGATAGCGCGTGCCGCGTCGAGCTAGGTGCGACGTTTTTCCTCTTCGCATCATCATGAGCGTGTAGCAGTATAGCATCGGGCTCTAGCTCACCCGCCAATAGTAGATAATTCCGAGGGGTGGCATCGTCCCAGCGTTGGGCGGCGGTGGAACCCAACGCGAGTCAAAGTTGACGACCGCGCGAATGGTGACCGTCGCCGAGCCCACTGTTGCCGTCGACTGGATCGTGAGCACCTTGGCTTCTGTTTCAAAGGCAGGAATCAGTTGTCTTCGCTCGTCTTGCGAGATGGTGACCGGGTGGAAGAGAAGGGCGTTGTCCGCCCCGAGGAAGGAAGTTAGGGTGCTAAACAGGTCCTTGTCGCCTCCTTTTCCCTCGAGAAAGCCTAGAAAGTCTTCCGAGGTCTTGAACCACGGCACGGGCATGATGGAGCGCACCGTTTTGACCAGCTGAATGAACTTGGCAGACTCTAAGGGATCGGCGCAGAGCGGCTGCGTTTTGAGATAAGCGCAGAGGCGAGCCAGCATAGCTTCTGGACGGGCATCGTTGGGGTTTAGCGCGCCGGAGCCATACACCGTGAGAATATCCTGGTCGGGGTGCCCTGGTTCGGGTTCAACAAACGTGGCCCAGAAGCTGTCGTCCACTCCTGCGACCAATCGAAGCTCTTCGAGTGAGTCAAAAGGCGCATTCTTCGCCTTGTAAGCATCATCGAACGAGCTGTAGGCATCGGTCTCTGCGCCTGCCGATAGCACCTGCGTTTGAACAGGGTCAAAAGTCGTGCGATTCTGATCGTAGTCCCACCAGTCAATGATATTGCTTACCAGGTCGAGTCGTTGGTATGTTCGACCATCTTGATTGGTTCTGCCAAAAAGAGCATCAAAAGGGCTTGGCGACTGGTAACCACCCGTCAGTGTGTAAACTTGAGATGCCGCTGCTGCGCGTGCCACGTCACCGGTCAGCGCCTGCGCCTTGTTGACGTTGATCTTACCGTTCTCCGCGGCAGCGGCAATCTCGCATTGCCCTTGAATGCCATCGAAGCCCTGAGCCGAGGCAAGCGAAAGCTGGCCGCCTTCGGCGTACATCTTGAGCGCCTCGGAGTCGCAGAACGGCATCAACAGTTGGTTAGCGAACTTCCAAACCGGAATCTGTGGGGGCGTTCTTCCCAACATCGCTTGGTAGATTGGACCCACGACCCGTCGGAGAGCAGGTTCGTTCGCGCTTAGCAGGCGCGTCAGATTGATCGAACTTGTGGCTAAGTACTCCGCCCGAACGCGATCGGCTTGAGCCGTGGCGATGGCGTATGAGGTAGACGTGTGCTCGTGCAAATCCGTGAGCGTTACCGTGAGAATTGCGATGGCTGTGAGCGCAATAAGCAGCGCAATTCCTTCGCGCTGCTTACGGACAACGCCCGCCCGCCCGCCCTTTTGCGACCCCGGTGATCCCGTCAGAGTGAAACGAAGGCTCCTCGTCTGTGTGTTCCCTTGGGTGCTTGTCTGTTTGCGCATCTGGGTGCTCCGACCGATCATGGGCTGTACACCGCGTGGTTAAGTGCATACGGCACCCGCACACGAGCTCGCGTCGCGTAGCGGATGGTTCTTTTAGCATTGAGCGGGTCAGGTGTTTCAATCGAAATCTTCACCTGAGAAGGCAGCCGGGCGGGCTGCCCAGCTGCCTGGGTAGAATCCCACTCCCGCTGCCACTCCATCGAAAGCGGATCCAAATATTCTAGGTTCAAAGCGATGACGTCTTCGAGAACGACGTACACAGCGCCACCGTGTTGTGGGTCGTCGTCTACCCGCGCCTGTTCTCGCCGAGCCAGAACCCTCTGGTTTGAGTTGTCGGGACTCCTCCCAATAAAGTAGGATACCTCCTGCTGATCGCTTTCTTTTGCGCCCTGATAGAGGCGACGATGAGAGAAAGAGACAAAGTCGACTCGGTCTTGGTCGCCTCGGTCTTTGCCGACGAATGCAGTTTCCGCATTGTGAATGGGGTCATCAGCGTTCACATGGGCCGATAGGTACGCCATGCTCAGGTCGTCCACCATGCGCTGCAGCGCAGCCTCCACATAGTGGTTGTGATCTGAGCGAAGCTCTGTTCGTTCTTTAACCTTCCAGGTTTGGGAAAAGGAACTGTAGACCAGTGTCATCACGACGCTCAAAATGGCGATCGCGATGAGCGCCTCGATCAGCGTCATTCCCTCATGCGCACGGGCGCTCTGCGGTGCTGCTGCCATTCTAGAAGCTATCGTCCGAGGCTGGAGTTGCGGGCCCTTCACCTATTTCTTCACCCTCGAGATTGTTTAGATTGGAACCCGTAGGGCTGAGCCCCTGCGCTTCAGAAACAAGGAATTGATCAAGCTCGAAGGTGCGCGAAGAGGTTCCCTCTTTCCATTCCACAGTGACGTGTGCGCGCCGCACTTGCTCCTCAAGCATCGGTTTTAGCAGAGGGAAAGCGAACTGGATTGCTGCCTGGGCGAGCATGTCACTCGGACTTCCTGTGGACACCATGCCGAGCAGGCTTGAAGGGTCACTCAGAGCGCTTGCACCCAGGTCACTCGGGAGACCAGCTCCCGCGACAAGACCACCTGCTGAAGCCTCATCATCTCCTCCTTCGGTGCCTTCACCCGCGCCTTCTGCGGTTGGGTCCACTGTGGCCGCTGAAGGAAGAACAATCCGCTCAAGGGACCAAGAGCAGCTGAAGCCTTCAAGCTCTCCGTGGTCGCAGCAAGAATCGGTGCCCTCCGCTGAAATGGCGGGCAGGCCCTCCCGTGCCACCTTTTCCTCGATCTCTCCCATTTTGCAACGCGCCAAGGACGTAGCCAAGCGCATCATTCTTGCTCGCTGTGACACCTTAGCTGCACCGACCTGGCTGGAGAAAATCGCGGTGAGGGAAGCAGCTAAGATGGCGACGGCTATCATGACTTCAAGTAGTGAAAATCCTTCTGCCGCGGCAGGCCCAGCCGCTCTTCCGCTTACGTCCGCGCTCCGACTCGTTGCGTATGGGCAATACGCGCCTTGTCTGCGCTTGCGGGCGCGCTGAAGTCGACTGAGCCTGCCGCGACAGAAAGTGGGGCCCATCCGCTCTTCCGCTTACGTCCGCGCTCCGACTCGTTGCGTATGGGCAATACGCGCCTTGTCTGCGCTTGCGGGCGCGCTGGAAGATCGACTGAGCCTGCCGCGACAGAAAGTGGGGCCCAGCCGCTCTTCCGCTTACGTCCGCGCTCCGACTCGTTGCGTATGGGCAATACGCGCCTCGTCTATGGCCTCGTCTATGCTTGCGGGCGCACCCAAGGCTGAAACACGTGAGGCAATATCGGGAAGAGGTGAGGCGCATCAGCAGTTATCCGTCGTCCCGCACTTCAGAGCCAAGTCCGAGGGCTGACTCCGAATGGCTGGTGCCCTCGAATGGACGCGCATAAACCTTGCCCTTTCCGGTCCATGGGTGGAGCTCCACGGTGTAAACGTCGTCGCTGCCGTCGGTGAGCTGAAGCACCGCGTACTCGGAGATGCCGCCCGGGAAGTAGTAGATGGCGTTCTGTCCCGCAGACGTAGCTGCGGGGAGGTGGGTTGCGATGAGCTTCCTCAGCTCAATGTTGGCGCCGAGCTTCTGAGGCTTATAGCGTGAAATGGCCTCGCCGGATTCTGTGGAAATGACGTGGAAAGGCGACTCTGCACCACGCGGCGCAAGCGTTCCCTCCACACTTTGTTGAGCCGCTTCCCACGGGTCCACCACGCCACCTCCCTCGCCGTCGGCGTCGCGAGAGAGCAGAATACGTGCGCTGCTACTCTCCTCAATCGAGATGGTGTCTTCTTCAAAGTCCAAGACGATTCGCACCGTCACTCCTTTGACAATCGCGCGGTTGTAGGCGAATCGGGACGCGGCGATGACTTTGAGACACGCTGACCGGAGCTGCGAGCGAGTGACAGCCGCGAAGGCGAACGAGACACCGGTTGAAGCCAGCGCGACCAGCGCGACCACAAGGATGAGCTCGATCAGCGTCATTCCTTGACGTCGCCGCCTTTTCTCGCTGCGCGTCCACGCCAGCATCGCGACCTGCTTGTCCGGCGGTTGGCTCTCGCTCACCCTATCGGGCTGCGCGCAAGTTGACGCACCGGAAGGAGTGCGTTCCCCTTCCGCGCCTTGCCAATCTCGCCTCGGGTGGCGATTGCTTTCCGGGCTTGGAAACATGCTGTTACTTCACATCGTCATCCGTGCCGACTTTACCATCGGGTCCAGCAGAGATGACGATCACTTCAGTCCCTTCACACTGCAGGACGAATTCATGGTTCCACGCATCCTTCTGTCGCCGCTGCTTGTCTAAGATATTGTCATCCACGAGGTTTTGCACCGTAGGGCACTCGCCAGGATGATCGGTCCGCCATAGAATGGCTGCCGAACGAATCGACTGCGCATCGGCAATGGTGGCTTTCCGATTTCCTTTTTCAAACATGGGTGCAAGGGCAATGGTGACTGCAGTGCCTATGACCGCCAAGATGGCCACGACGATCATCAGTTCGACGAGAGTCAGGCCCTCCTGAGCGCGCGCGCGAAGCCTGCGTTTAGTGCTTTGATTTCTTTTCACATTTCCTCTTTTCAATAGATGTTGTCGTCCTTCATCAGCGATCCACTTGGACCCGCGGAAATCACACAGAGCTCAACTGCATCCTGCTGCGTCTGGCAGCGGATGTGCAGCGGACTTCCCCATCCGTCGCGCAGAGGCGCTGCAGAGGAGGGTAAGCTGCTGGCGCGCAGGAGCTCAGACGTCGACTCCGGACACCGTCCATGCTCGAGATGAAACTGCTTCAGCGTGCGTCGAATCAGACGCATATGAATGAACGTCTCACGTCTTCGCATCCGTTCAGTTTCAGCGCGCCAGAGGAACACAACAGCGCCCACGGTCAGCAAGCTGACAAAGAGCAGTCTCCTTCGCCGGCCCGAGAAGAGATCGTGAAGCCACCCTCGATGGCTTTCCCAAGGAAGGGTGACGCTGCTACGCCTTCGTGATCGGGTGAATCTCATCGGGTTCGTCTTTTATTGAATGAACTCGTTGAACTTGAGTAGGGGCATGAGAATCGCGAAGGCGATCAGACCTGCTGTGCCTCC
The DNA here is from genome assembly GCA_965214225.1 of Polyangiales bacterium. Taxonomy (GTDB): domain Bacteria; phylum Myxococcota_A; class Polyangia; order Polyangiales; family CBDCBC01; genus CBDCBC01. The sequence goes on from OZ243942.1 coordinate 2,778,669, forward strand.
CATCAGCACAATCATCAGCGGCTCAAGCAGAGCGGTCATGGCGGTAAGGCGATTCTCAACGCGTGTGTCGAAGGCGCCTGCCACGTGATCAAGCATCTGCTCCAGTTGCCCCGAGCGCTCTCCAATGGCGATCATATGAACGGCGATGGGCGGAAACCTGCCGCTTCGCTTAAGGGTGGCGGCGATACTCTCACCCTCACGGATCGAACCGCGAGCCTCTTCAATGGAGGCCATCAAGATGGTATTACCCAGCACGTTCTTTGTAATCTCGAGCGCCGTTAGCAGAGGCACGCCACCGGCTAGCAAGGTGGAGAGGGTTCTAGCAAATCGACCTACTGCGATAAGTAAAGTTAGCTCTCCAATCTGCGGCGCCTTTAGGACAAACGTATCCCACTGCGTTCGTCCCTTCGCCGTCTTGCGCCAGCGCCGGAAGCTATAGATCCCGACCACCAGCGCAATCACAATGACCCACTTGAACGTCCCGATGAAGTCGCTTGTCCAGATAAGGACACGCGTGTACCACGGAAGCGACTGCTTGAAGCTTTCAAAGATAGCGGTGACCTTCGGCACCACAACGACCATCATGATCCAAATGATGAGCATGCCGATGACAGCCATGAAAGCCGGATAAGCCATCGCGCTAAACACTTTGTTTTTTAGGCGTGCCTGGTTCTCCAGAAAATCGGCGACGCGGGTAAGAACCGTCTCCAAGTGACCGGATGCCTCCCCAGCGGAGACCATACTGATGTAAAGGGGCGAGAAAATCTTAGGGTGAGCGCGCAGCGCATCAGCAAAGTTGGCCCCTTCGTTCACACGAGCGCGAACCTGAACCAGTGCGTCCTTTAGGTCGGCGTTTTCGACCTGATCGATCATGGCACCCAATGCTTCAACTAAGGGAATTCCGGCAGAGAGTAGGGTGGCCAGCTGCCGCGTTTCCAGAGCCACATCCGCCGTAGACACGCGCTTAAATAGCTTGCCGAGCTGAATATCTTTGGAAGGGCCTTTGCGGCCTTCCCCTCCCGCACTGACCTGCGTGACCAAAACGCCCTCACGCCGTAAGGCGGCTCGCAGAGCCTTCGGATTGTCGGCTTCTCTTGCGCCTCGAACCTTTTTGCCTCGGGCGTCGATCCCGCGCCACTGCATGACTGCCACGTTACTCAAGCTCCCCAGCTTGAGTCGCAGCTAATACTTCATCCACACTCGTCATCCCACTGACGACCTGACGGGCGCCGTCTTCACGCAGCGAGATCATGCCTCGCGCCATGGCCGTGCGCTGGATCGTTTTCGAGTCGCTGCTGTTGAGTACGTCTCGCCGAATGGCTTCATCAATCGGCAGCAACTCATAGATGCCAATGCGTCCGCGGTATCCCGTTCCGGAACATGCCTCGCAGCCCGTAGAACGGTAAAAAACCGGAGGGTCGGCAAGGCCAGGATACGCGCCACCCGTGACAATGAGTCCAGCACGTTTAGGCAGCGTACTCAGGTTGACGCCGAGCGAACGCAGGTCTTCCTCAGAAGGTGTGTAGGGTTGACGGCACATGGGGCACAACTTGCGCACCAGACGTTGAGCAAGCACCGCCAACAACGAAGATGAGATGAGGAAGGATTGAATTCCCATCTCGACAAGGCGCGTGACCGCACTCGACGCATCGTTTGTGTGCAGCGTCGAAAACACCAAATGGCCGGTGAGAGAAGCGTGAATGGCAATTTCGGCGGTCTCAGGGTCACGGATCTCGCCGACCATGATCACGTCGGGGTCCTGACGCAGAAAGCTTCGAAGCCCCGACGCAAAGGAGAGCCCGATCTTTGGTTGAATCTGCATCTGTCCGATGCCTGGAAGTTCGTATTCCACCGGGTCTTCGACTGTCAGGATGTTCAGGTCGGGGGTGTTGACCTTGTTGAGGCACGCGTACAGCGTCGTCGTCTTACCGGCACCCGTGGGGCCCGTGACCAAGATGATTCCATTGGGCCGAGAGATGAGGTGTTCCATCGTGCTCAGCTGCGATTCGTTGAAGCCGAGGTCGGAAAGGTTCAAAAGGATCTGCGCTTTGTCCAAGAGACGCATGACGATGCGCTCGCCTTTGGCCGTGGGAATTGTAGAGACGCGCACGTCGATGAGCTTACCGGCGATCTTCTTGGTGATGCGTCCGTCTTGCGGAAGCCGCTTTTCGGCGATGTTGAGACCCGCCTCGATCTTCACGCGGCTCACGATGGAGGGCAGGAAGCCCTTGTGTGCAGTTTTAATGGGGTAGAGGTCGCCGTCGATTCGGTAGCGCACGATGACCTCTTTGTCCGCTGGCTCGATGTGAATGTCTGAGGCGCGTTCGCGCACCGCATTATAGAACAAGCTGTTGACCCATCGGATGACGGGCGCTTCGTCCGCCATGTCGATCAGGTCTTGAAGCTCTTCTTCTTCATCGCCTTCGAGCGACTCGGCAAGCGCTGTTTCATCCCGTCGCTCATAGACGCGGTTGATTGTGTCGGAAATGACGTTGCCAGGAGCTGCAGCCGCTTTGACCGGCTTTCCCAGCAGAGCCCGAAGATCATCAAGCGGAACCGGATCAAGCGGGTCGCTTACTGCAGCTAGGACCACGCCATTGGTCTCTGAGATGGGCAAGACGCGGTGCAGCCGCGCAAAGTTAATAGGAACCGCTGCGATGAGCTCCGTTGGAACATCCTCGGCCCTAATTTTTTCTAGCAGTGGCATGCCGACTTCCGCTGCTAGAGCGCGCACAATCTCCTCTTCCTCCAGAAGATGGCTCGCCGCAATTAATTCAAGCAAAGGCACGTTGCGATCAGCGGATTTCTCCATAAGCTCCGCCATCTGCTCGATCTCGAGGCTGGTGCGTCGCACTAAGACGTCGGCGAGATACGTGGATCCGGCAATCATGGGCGTAGCCCGTCAGCTGCTGGCAGTCGGTGGGACCACGCCTCCGATGCTTCTGGAATTGACGGGTGATGCATTAGTTCTCCAACGTGAACGCTTCTGCTGAGGCTTCCATTCCTTCAGCTGCGCCTACGGGACTTCCGGTTGCGTCTGCGTCTGCGCTTGCAGTGCGTCCTGCTAGGCCGGTCTGGATCTGGCCCGTCTGGATTTGGCCCGTCTGGATTTGGCCCGTCTGGATTTGGCCCGTCTGGGCCTCAGCAGAAGTGCGCGGCTGTCCGTCACCCTCATCCTCCTCGGTTGAGGTCAGCCCTGGAAGAGGAGGCACGTTTTGCGGTGGGACGCCCACGGGGGGCTTGGGCGCGTGCTCAAGCGGCCTTCGTGCCTCCAGCTCATCGGCCAATAACTGCTCTTGGTCCCGATCATTAAACTCATTGCTTATCTCTGCTAGAAGACCGCGCGTGCGGCTGTAGTCCACGGGCGGCTCGTAGTCGCCTTCAAAAACGAAATAGCGGTCAATGAAGTCCTGGCGCTCTCGCATCTTGCGTTCGTAGATGTTCCTGAGGTCTTCTGGCGCCCGAATGATGTAGGGGGTCAGGATGAGCAGCAGGTTGGTTTTCCTTTTGCTCGTCGTGGTGCGCCTGAAGAGAGCGCCCAGCAGCGGAATGTCGCCCAAGACAGGCACTTTTTGCTTTTCAACGACCTTGCGATCACGCATCAGCCCGCCGATGACGATGGTCTCCTGATCTCCCACGCTCAAAAGCGTCTTGGCGGTACGTTTGGAGATGGTGCGGACGCCCAGCGTGCCGAGCGGATTGCCTTGAAGTTCCGATATCTCTTCCGCAATCTCCAATCGCACCTGATCGCTTTCGTTGATGTGTGGCGTGATCTTGACCGTGGTACCGATATCTTGCCTCGGCGCGACACCGATGTTGGACCCGAAACCCAAGCCTCCCAAAGGCAGCGCGCCAGCTCCCGCGGCTGCGCCGGCGCCCTGAGCGGCCCCCGCGATGCCGGCCAGGCTGCCCAAGCCCCCCAAGCTGCCGCCCGAGGTCTGTAACGGAACGTTCTCACCCACGGTAATTTCGGCTTCCTCGTTGTCCATCGCCATGATGTGCGGCGTGGAAAGCACGTTGGCGTCACTTGAACCTGCGATTGCAGTGAGGGCGACGCCGAAAGAAGGAACGCTTCGCCCAAAGATTTCAGTAGAACCCTCAAGAGCGGGTCCGCGCACATTGAGCGCAAGCGACGTCAAGGCCTCTTCGCTGGGTCCGAAGATCTCGTTTCCCGCGTTGAAGCCGAAGATCGTATTGGAGTCGTCGGATGGGAAATCGGGAACGCCGCTATGTCCCGCTATTCCAAAAGTGGTGTTGCGGTCGATGGTGAGTTCGAGAATAACCGCTTCGATGAAGACCTGCTGACGGGCAGCATCGAGCCTCTCAATCACGCTGCGTAGCGCGTTGTAGTCGTGGAGCGAGGCGGTGATGACGAGGGCGTTGTTTCCCTTGTCGGCGGTGATCTTGATTTGCCCCTCAAATACATCGGCCTGCCCGGCTGCCGCGTTGTTGCCCTTGTTCTCATTGGACGACGGGGTGTTGCCACTGACGAGCGTGGAGAGCACAGTGGCCACCTCCTCGGCATCGCTATGCTGCAGATGGTGAACGTGGATGCGACCTTCGCCCTCTTGCGGACGGTCGAGTTCCTTGAGTAGCTCAAGCACGCGAAGGTAGGCCCCTTCGTTGGCCATGATGATGAGGGAGTTTGTTCGCTCATCCGGGAAGATCTTGGTGAGTTTGCCGCCGCCCTCGGATGTGTCTGAAGATGAGGCACGCGCGATCGTTCGGCTGGGCGTGTTGTCTCCGCCATCTGACGGTGGCCGACGAGGGCGCGCTGAACTGCTGTTCCCCCCGCCGCCACTCTCCGATGGAAATATCTCCTCCAGGATGCCAGCCACCTCCGTGGCATTGGCGTAGTGCACTGGCTCAACCCAGATCTGCGTGCCCGACTGCGCCACATCCAGAGTCCGCACAATCCGCATGATGCGGCGGATGTTGGCCGCGGTGTCGGTGATGATCAGCGTGTTCGTCGGAGCATACGCCGAAACGCTGCCCTCCTTGGATTTGAACTTCTCAAGCAGCGGCGTAATTTCTTCGGCAGACACGTTAGAGAGGCGATGCATCTGCGTGATGTACCGGTCGTCGCCCACGCGCGCGAGACCCTCGGTGAAGACCGGGATTGTTTCGTTCTCGATGGCTTCCGTCTCGACAATCTTGAGGTAAGGTCCCGACGGAACCACGGTCATTCCGTTAATCTGCAAGATAGAGAGAAAGGCGCGGTAGGCTTCAGCAGCAGTGACCTTCGTCGGTGCGACGATGGTGGCTTTGATCGGTCGCATCTTGCTTGGAAGGATGAAGCGTCGTCCGGAAATGGTGGAGATCAGCCGCACAAGCTCCGGGAGGTCTGCGTCCTCAAGATTAAACGTGACGCGCGCTCTTGGCGGCATCGGCTTGTAGTCTTCTTCCGGATCTTGAGCTTCCGGAGCGGTGCCGCCGGTCGTAGGTGGCGTCGCGGCGGGTGGTGTTGTAGTGGACGGCGCAGCTGGAGCGCCCGGGCGCGCAGGCGCGTCCGCTGGTGCGGGTGGAGGCTTAGGTTGAGCTCGAAGCAGCGTGGTGCCCAGGTGCCAGAAAGGCAGCACCACGGCAAAGAGTAAAGCAAGCTTAGTTGTGTTCTTCATGCCCATCCTGTTAAAATGCTATCTCGTTAGATGAAGGTCGCTACCGCATAGCAGTTTGCTACTGAATCTTGAACTCGAGGGTGGTTGGGTTCCCCCGACGCACCAGCGAAACGGTCAGACGGTCCGCTGTTTGCAACTTGGTGTAAGCCTCAAGTGCGCTCTTTGGGTCCGACATGTTGAAGCCGTTGATGGTGCGGAGCTCGTCACCGTTCTCAAGGCCGATCTTACGCAGCAGGCTGTCACGTTGCATTCGGAAGAGCCGAACGCCTGTGACCTGACCTCCCGAGCGACGAGGGGAGACTTTGACGCCCCCGGTAAGTGCGGCTTGGTTTTCCAGAATCTTGTTTAGCAGCGTGCGCGAGACATGGTATTCGGTGTCGCTCACCTTCTTGATGCCCTGGTCAACCTCAGACTCGGACAGACCTCCCGCAAGCTTCTCACCAGAGGAGCTCGCAGTGGCTGGCGGCGCTGAAGCTTGGGAAGTTGATGGCCGAGCGGCAGGAACTTCCGCGCCGTCGGCGAACATCTGGAGCTGACACCGTCGACTACCCTTGCCCAAGTAAACAGCGTGCGGGTAGATCCCAACAACCTCCTCCCCGCTTATGCTTTGGCCAACCTGAAAAACCTTTGCCGAATCCCCGGAGACCTTGATCGAGGCAAATGACAGCTCTGGCTGTTGCTTGCGGTAGAGCGCGCCAACCAGGGTAGCGCCGTTGCTGCACGCCGGAGGCGGTGCATTGGGATCAAAGGCGGCCCCTTCCTCCTCCAGCGCCAGGTCGAGGGCGCTTCCATCCAGCGGACCTGTTTCCGAGTCGAAGAAGTTTCTCTTAAGAATCGTGTCGCGCTCATCACTCAACGTGTTCTGAGATGCGAGTGTGGGGCGAAGGGGCGTGCGCCGCGCATTGCCCACCGCGTCCTCGGGGACACTGAGCACGCGATGCGCAAGCCACGCACTGGCACCACGCGCGAAGAAGAAGGCGCAGATCAGCAGCGTGAGACCCACCGTCGTGAGGAGGAAATGCTTTCTTCGGACGACACCCATGATACGTTTACCTAGCGCAAAAGGCATGCCGATAGCCAGAAGTTCGTGTTTTCCTTTAATAACAGCATCTTACCGGTATGACCAGTCCATCTCGACTTGACAAAATGTCATGACGATTGGCCTCGAAATGGCCTACTTTTGACAAAATGTCGCACGTGCGGTTAACTTCTGATGAATCGGCTCTCCAGGAGGTTGTGCATCTGAGCGCGGAGATGGTGCGATACGCAGTCAACGAAATCCACACAGAACCCCCCCCGGAGCGCCCGGCTCCACCGGAACGCACCTCGGTAACTGAGGGTTAGGTTCGAGGACCAGACTTGAGATCACAGCCAGAACCTCCTCGAGAAGCGTGCCTTCCTCGTCGGAAAGTCTACTGGCCGGTGACGATGTCACTCCGGGGGCAGTTCCGAAGCCTCTAGGGCACCTTCAGCCTCGTCCTCGTCGAGCTTCCGGTAAATGGTGCGCGCGGAGATCCCGAGCATCTGTGCAGCAAGTTGCTTGTCGCCCCGGGTGTGCTCCAGCGTGGCAACAATCACTCCGAGTTCCACCTCAGCGAGCGGCGTTCCTACTTGAAACTGCATGATCCCGGCATCGGTGGAAGTGAAACCTGAGATGGTTGGGGGAAGGTCGGAGACACCAATGGTCGCTCCGCGGCCGAGCACAACCGCTCGCTCCATAATGTTTTCCAGTTCGCGCACATTGCCGGGCCAGTCGTACCGCATCAGCATCTCGCGCGCTTCACGCGTAAGGGACATCGCCGTTCGCTCGTTCTTCTTGCAGTAAAGCTGGATGAAGTGTTCGGCGAGGATAGAAATATCGTCTCTTCGCATGGCCAGCCGCGGACAGTGAATGGCAATGACATTAAGTCGGTAGTAAAGGTCCTCTCGAAATGTCCCTTCCTGCACCAACTGCTCCAGGTCGCGGTGCGTTGCGGCAATAAGCCGGAAGTCCACGTGTTGCGTCTTGCCGCCGAGCGGCTCGTATTCACCTTCCTGCAGCACCCGAAGCAGCTTCACCTGAACGTGCGGAGGCAGATCCCCAATCTCATCTAAGAACAGCGTTCCCCTGTCGGCTTGGCTGAGCCTGCCGCTGCGTTTATCCACAGCCCCCGTGAAGGCGCCGCGCTCGTAGCCAAACAGCTCGGCTTCCACAATGGACTCGGGCAGAGCGGCAAGATTGACGGCGACGAATGCTCCCTTGCGTTCGCTGTGTTTGTGGATGTACCGCGCTACCAGCTCTTTTCCAGTGCCGCTCTCGCCAAGCACCAGCACGCTGGCCGAAGATGGAGCGGCCTGGCGCGCAGTTTCGAGTGCCTGACGCAGCGCGGGTGAACTACCGACCAACGTCTTATCTTCGAGCGCTTCCAACTGGCCCCGCAGCCGGCGGTTCTCCGTGACCAAGCTATGCCGCTCCGCTGCCTTGCGGATCGCGCGTACCACTTGCACCCGCTTTAGCGGCTTCTCGATGAAGTCGTAGGCGCCCTCACGCATGGCCTCAACAGCTGCCTCAATCGTGCCGTAAGCGGTCATCATGACGAACTCCACGTCTGCCGAGAGCGTCTTAGCTGCACGCATCAGCTCGATGCCGCTCATGGCAGGCATCATCAGATCCGACAGGATCACGTGAAACAGTGCCTTGCGGTGAAGGCGATACGCTTCTTCACCGCTGCTAGCGCCTTCAACACGGAATCCCTCGCGTTCGAGAATCTTCAGAAGCGAGGTAAGGTTGGAGCGTTCGTCGTCGACGACCAGAACCCGCGCCTGGCTCTCTTCGTGAATCTGTTCTGTCATGGCTCGATCACTGAGGGAGTTGCTACTCTTCTCGCACTCGGCGGGTCCGGCAGAGGGTGGTGTAACTAGGGTCCGCAATCGCTGGAACTGACCGGTTGCGTCTTGTCTAGTGCACTTTACCTTTGCTGACGAGCTCTCTTTTGAGGAGCGGTAAGCGCATCATCGCAACTAGAGGCACTGACCGGATGCGGGCATGGGTGGGTCCCGCTGAGAGAGCGGCGATGCACCCGCCCGCGGGCCAGCCACCTAGGTCACCCCGGCCGGCCGCCACCGAACGGTTTCTTTCCACCTGCGCGGCAGATCTGGTATGCCAACAGGAGTGGGTGCTCGACCAGGTGAGACAGACGCCAAACTTGCTCGCTCCCAGTCTGACAACGTATGCCCTTAAGGTGAGTCCCCCGCTTCAGAAGTCGCACAGCGTCGACGTTTGGAGGAAGAGTATGTCTTTGCCGCGTTCTTGCTTTCCATTCTTAGTCGCGTCACTCGCGTGCCTACTCTTTTCGCCCCGCGTAGTGCGAGCGGAAGATCAGAGGGTGGCCGTCCTCTCTTTCAGCGGCCCAAGGGCAGGAAAGATTCGAGTGGCAGCGGGCGCCTCCTTCAGGGGCAAGAAGGGTTTCGCGCAGGTGCGACTACGCGACGTGAGTAAGGTGGCAAAAGAGCAAAAGGCAGATGTGTCCTCGGCCGAGGGGCGGAAGACGGTAGCAGGAGAGATGAAGGTCAGCGCCTTCATCGACGGGAGCACGTCGAAGCGTCGTCGCAAGTGGTCAGCCACGATCACTCTCTACAATGGCGCAGACGGCCAAGTTCTATCGGACCAGACGTGGTCGGCGCGGACGCTTTCTGCGCTTGAGCGAAAGGTGCGGCGCGGAGTGTGGCAAACCTTCGAGCTTGAACTGCAGGCTGCAACGCCTCCGTATGCAGGCAAGCCTCTGCCGATCCCTTCAAAACAAGAGCGAGCTCGGGATCAGAAGAAGGAGGAGGCAACGCCATCTGCCGCCAAGGGTGAGGCGAAGGCAGAGCAGGTTAAGGCAGAGCGATCAGCCAAGGAAGCTGCAGCTGAGGATGATGACGCCGAAGATAGCGGCGCGGATGGAAAAGAAGATGCTTCGCAGGGGGAGGCGTCCGCGTCAAATGACGCTCTAAAGGCCGCGTCAAATGACGCTCTAAAGGCCGACCTCGAGATAGGGATCATTGGGCTTCGCCGAGAGCTAAGCTACTCCAACCCGATAGCGGGTGAGCTGCCGCCGTATTCAGCGGGTGCACCAGGACTCTACCTTGATGCGACCTTGCTACCTTTCGCTTGGGGAGGGGACTTCGGTCTTCTCCAGGGCATCGGCGGTTCTTTCCGATACGAAACGTACTTCGCACCTGACTCAGAGCTTGAGAGTGATGAGGCATCCACTAGCTTCTCAACAAGTACCCGCTACATCGCGTTTGGCCTGACCTACCTCCTGCGTCTGGGACCGGTTGAGCTTTGGCCGCAGGTGGAATACGCCACCCGGTCCTTCTCGGTTGAGGACGCGGGCGACACGCCTTCAGATGTCCCAAATGTTGGCTACGAGATGTTCCGCTTCGGCTTGGCGGGTCGTCTGCAAGTGGCTGAGCAGGTGCACGTGCTTGCCTCTTTCGCATACAACTCGGTGGTCGACTTCGGCGTGCTTGGCAGCGATGCATATTTCTCGCGCATCGGCGGCAGCGCCTTGGAAGGCTCATTGGGTGCGGCATACGCCTTCACCAGGGCGTTCGAACTGCGGGGAGCGTTGGCAGGCTCCTTCTTTTCCCTTGATCCCGATTCGCAGGAGGGGGATGCTGTAGTCGCAGAGGGCGTAAGTGATCGGTATCTTTCGCTTTCACTCGGCCTCGGCCTCCGTTGGGGCGGAAGTGCCGAGTAGTCCCACCAGGACCTATTCCTCTTTGAGGGCTGGCTCTCTTCGAGGGACGGCTAACTTTCCAACGATTCAGGGGTGGCATGGGAAAGCCGAGCGTTGTTGCTATCAATATGGGCTACGGTCATCTGCGCGCAGCGCACGCGCTGGCTTCGTATCTCCAGGTGCCGCTGCTCGAAGTGGATCAGCCGCCGCTGGCAGATGAGGGCGAGCAAGCGCGTTGGTCACGCCTTCGCCACCGCTACGAGCGGCTGAGTCAGACTTCGCAGATTCCGGTATTAGGTACTCCTCTACGGGGCGTGCTGGATTTCATCACCGGCATTCCTCGCTTCTACCCCTCGCGCGACCTGTCGCAACCAAATATAAGCGCCTGGTTTCTCGACCGTGAGATCCGCCACGGGTTGGGGCAACCTTTCGTTTCGTACCTGCAGCAACATGAAGGGCCGATGGTGAGCACCTTCTTCGCTCCCGCTATTATTGCAGACCGGCTCGGCGCCTCAGATGTGTACTGCGTCGTGACCGACAGCGATGTCAATCGGGTTTGGGCTCCTGCAGATTCACGGCACACCCGCATTACCTACTTCGCCCCGAGCCAGCGCGTACGCCGCCGTCTACGTGCTTACGGCGTACCTGCAAAACAGATCATCATGACAGGATTCCCGCTGCCCCACGAGCTGCTAGGCGGCGTTGAGCTTCCGGCATTGAAATCCAACTTGGCACAAAGAATCAGGCGTCTAGACACGCAAGGCGTCTTCCGCTCCGAAGTCCGCAAGGAGATGTCGCAGCTTCTTGGTGGATTAGTTGATAGTGAAGACGCATCGCGCGCAGCCGAGTGTCCTCAGCTGACCTTCGCTGTTGGTGGGACAGGTGCACAAGCGGGAATGGCCGACCGCTTCCTCCCGAGCCTCTCGCGTTTGCTCTACGAGGGCAAGTTGCGACTGTGTCTGGTGGCCGGAACACGTGCTGAAGTGGCTGAAAAGCTTCAGGCGTCAGTCCATCGGCATGGATTGGAGTCGCTGCTCGGGGAGCAGATCACCATTCTCGCTGAAGACACCATTGAGGCCTACTTCACCGCTGTCAACAAAGCGCTCGCACGCACGGATCTGCTTTGGACCAAGCCAAGTGAGATGACGTTTTTCGGTGCGCTCGGTATTCCGCTAATCTGCTCTGCTCCAGTAGGAACGCATGAGAGGTACAACCGGCGTTGGGTGATTCAGAACGGCGTCGGTTTCAGTCAGCAGGACGTGCGCTACACGGCGGAGTGGCTGCAGGACTGGATGAAGGATGGGACTCTAGCTGCGGCTGCTTGGTCAGGGTTTGTTCGAATGCCGAAGCACGGTCTCTACCAAATCGCAGAGCAGCTCGGCCAACCTACAGGCATGGGCGACCGATAGCTGAAGCGACACGTTTGTTTGAGCGGAGCCTTCTAGCTTATGCACATCTTGTATGGAGTCGTTGGAGAAGGGATGGGACACGCGACGCGAAGTCGCGTCATTCTCGAACATCTGCTTAGCCGCGGACACCGAGTGCGTGTGGTGGTCTCTGGCAAAGCGCATCGATTTCTCGAAAACTGCTTTGATAAGCGTGAGGGAATTGAGCTAGTCGAGATCCATGGACTTAAGCTGATTTACGAAGGCAACAGTCTGGATGTGAGTGAAAGCGTGCTTGAGAATCTCTGGAGCGCGCCTCGTGGACTCATCAGAAACCTCGAGAGCTACGCGAGGGTGGCGCAGAAGGGCCTGAAGCCTCAGCTTGTGATCAGTGACTTCGAGTCCTGGGCTTACTTCTATGGGCGCGCCCACGGCCTCCCGGTGGTTAGCTTAGACAACCAGTCTATCATCACCCGCTGTGAGCATCCTCCCGAAGTTAAACGGAGAGGCCGCTTTGCGCGCCGACTAACGCAGCTGGCAGTGAGGATGAAGCTGCCGAAGTGCTACCACTTCCTTATTACTAGTTTCTTCTATCCGCACGTGATGAAGCCGCGAACGACGCTGGTTCCACCTATTCTGCGTCCGGCAATTCTGCAGGCTAAGCGCGAGCCCGGGGAGCACGTGCTCGTCTACCAGACGTCCCCTGCCAATCGCGACCTCATCCCGCTCCTTCAGCGTCTGCCAGGCCGGTTTAGGGTGTATGGCATGCACGGAGAAGGGACTCAGAAAAACGTAACCTTTTGCCCTTTTTCGGAAACTACATTCGTCGACGACCTTCGAACCGCCAAGGCACTGATCACAGGCGGCGGCTTCTCGCTCATGTGCGAAGCCGTTCACCTTCATGTTCCAACCTTGTCTGTTCCTGTGAGAAATCAGTTTGAGCAGGAGCTAAATGCGTTCTACCTGGCCCATCTTGGTTATGGCGCCTCTTCGTCTGATCTTGCCGACGAGGAGGTTGCGGATTTCCTCAGGAAAGTGTCAGACTACAGCACAGCCATCCAGCGCTACGTCCCTCAAGACAATGCGATGACCTTTCAATGTCTGGATGAAGTGCTGGAGAACATCGCCAGCGGGTCTGCGCCGCCAGCTTCTCTTCACTCGGCTTCGATGGGCTCGGTTGACCACTCCATGCGTGAGGAGCCCACCGCGTAAGTGGGGCGTAGGTAGCCGGTCAGTGGCTTTCCGACCAGGAAGGCACGCTTCCCGAGGAGGTTGTGCATTCGGCTGTCGTCTCAAGCCTCGTCCTCAAACCTCGTCCTGACGCACCTAAATGCGCTCCGTTGGAATTGAGCGTGTCTTTCCAACTGCGGCTCCTGCGACCCCAGCGCTGCATGCACAACCTGCTCGAAAGCCGACTCACCGGGGACTGCCCAGGTACGCGTTCGGAGAGGCTGAGTTTGGCCTCGCGTGCTTGGGCGGAGGGATCAGACGTCTGGGCAGTTAGAGAGGGCGGAGCACGTGCAACAGCTCTCGGGTCACGCGCTCTGCAACGTCTGCCCGATGCTTGCTCCAATCACCTCTTCCCTGACTGCCAACGAAGTTGGTCACGCCAAGAAGTGCAGCAAAGGGAACCTCGCAGAGCGCACTCGCTGCCGCAAGACATGCTCCTTCCATGTTCTCAACATCGCAAGCATGCTGCTTGAGTGGTGAGACGTCATCTGCTACCGAAATGCCCATGGTGGTTGCCGAAGCCAGTCCTGTGACGACACGCGTGGTGCACCGAGTGATAAGAAGCTGGTAGAGTTGCGCGTCAACACAGGCATGTTGAACCATTGCGTCGGGCACCTGGGCGCGGCCCGTGCAGGCGCCCCAGTCCACGAGGCGGAAAGCTTTTGGTGCAACGACATCGCCGATCCTAAGTTTTTCTGCCCACGAATAAGCGCCACATGACCCGACCAGGATGACGCACGTAGCAGAAGACGTACACAAGCAGCGGGTGAGCTGAGCCGCTGAAGTGAGGATGCCCACACCTACCACAGCCGCGAGGTCTTCGGGAACGCCGACCAGCTCTGAAGCATCCGCTGCCACCACTAACGGTTTTCGCAAAAGCTCTGCCTCTGTTACATTCGCTCGCGCAGCACCCACGTGCCTCAACCATGATGGACCGAAGCAAAATTGTCTACCGGTGGGATCTTGATAAGACCTACCTAACCACTGAGTTTGACTCGTTTAGCGACCTAGTTCGCACAGCGCTCGAGGAGCCATCGCTGAAGCGGACGGTTCCCGGTGCATCGGTTTTGCTCAATGAGATCCAGCGCACGCGTCCTGCCTCTTTGCATATCTTGAGCGGAAGTCCTGAGCAGATGCGACGTGCTCTAGAAGCGAAGCTGCGCCTCGATGGCGTTGAGTGGGATGTTTTCACCCTAAAGCCGAGCTTGAGGAGTCTTCTGCGAGGAAAGTTCTACTACCTGCGCGATCAGATCGGTTACAAACTCGCGGCCTTGCTCCAGTCGCGTGCGGACCTTCCGCGCGACGTGGTTGAAATCCTGTTCGGGGATGATGCCGAATCGGATGCACTCGTTTATTCACTCTACGCTGGGTTGAGCGATCACTCGATCAGCCTCGATACGCTACGTCAGACCCTGGGCGTGTCAAAGCTTCCGCAGCAAGTGCAGCACGAACTTCTAGAGTCCGCTGCACGCGTCCAGCGCGGGCCACGTGTGGAGCAGATTTTTATCCATTTGGAGCGCCTCTCGGCACCTACAGCGTTCTCGGATTTCGGTCACAGCGTGTGTCCTTTCTACAACTACTTTCAACCGGCGTTGGTGCTAGCAGAGAAGGGCGCCCTGAGTTACGAGGCTGCGCTGCGCGTCGCCAACGAACTGATCATCGAGCACCGCTTCTCAGCTGATGCTCTGGTTGCTACCTTTCTTGATCTTGCACATCGAGGTCATTTATCGGCAGTAGCGGGAGAGCAGTTAATCGAGAGCGTAAATCAGCAGTTGAGTTCAACCGATGAGCCCATTCAAACTACGCTGCGCAGCTTCGGTAGGCTGCTTTCGCGGAGGGTCAAGAAGCTGCCGCCTAAGCGTCACGCACCACCTGAGCGGGCGGTAGACTACCCTACACTCTATACTCGAGATCTTAAGCGCTCTAAGCGAGCGAAACTACGGGCCTTGGACCGCCGTCGCTTTCTTTACGACGACTGAGCCTGCCTACGACGACTGAGCTGCCTACGACGACTGAGCCTGATGCTACTACTGAAGCTGTTCCAGGTAAGAAATAGCTTCTTTGGCTAATGCGCCCACAGTTGTCGCGCTGTTTTTTGCGTCGTGCAGCATCACAGTGCGCGGATCATTTTCCAGAGGCCGCAGGTGCTTGAGGGCAGCAGGATCTTCTAGCTGTGTTAGAGCCTCGATGCCCGAGGCGATCGTCTCCTCATCCTCCCGTCCTAGAAAGCGGACAATTAGCGGCAGTGCACTAGGTTCGCCGACTTCAGCGATGAGAAAGGGGAGCTCGCGCATCGCAACCCCCTCACGATGCTGATCCAGGCAGCGCTCCACGCCACGCGCTACCTCGGCATACCGCTCGTAGGCGACGCTAAGGAGCGCCTCACCTGCGGCGACTCGTACACCGGCATCTTCATCATCAAGAATCTCGATCAGGGTATCAACCATCTCCGGCCCCGGGACCTGCGCGCAAAGCTCGGCGAGGCGGTGTAGCCGCGTGATGCCTTCGTCGCGGTCTTCGAGGCGCCGCGCATCGAGTGTAGCTTCCTGCAAGAGAGATATCAGCAACGAGGGCGATTCCTCGTCGAGCAGCCGCTGCGTTGCCACTCTGGCTTGCCGGTCAGCATCAAACAATGCGCGAAGCAGTTGGTCACCTGAGCCCATGTTTACTCCTAAAGATGCGTTGCAATCTCGGCCTGTCCGGCATGGCGCTCCTGGCGCTCGAGCCTCGCCTCATGCCGGTTATTCCCGCGCCTTGATCGAACGATACGCGGGAAGGGACTCCCGCGGTTCAGCTCATGTCTCTCTACTGTGCCAATTCCGCGGGATAGCTAGGGGCGTGTCATGATGCCTAGAGGAGCTGTTGACAAGCCTCAGGCCGATTTTTTTACAGTTCAGCGGCATTTCCTCTGCCACAGGCAGCTACTGTACGCGCAGAACAAGAATCTTGCCGGAGACCCACCGCACGTCTGACGGAGCCTTCTGGAGGTAAGAGGCTAGATGCTTATCACCCATGGCAGCCGTCACGGCTTCCTCTTCCGATGCACCGAGAGGCAGCTGAATACGACCTCGCACCTTCCCGTTGATCTGCACAGGTACCGTGACTTCATCCCGCTGGAGAAGCTCTGGGAGCGCCTCGGGCCAGGCACACGTCGAGATACTCGGCGTGTGCCCCAAGATCTCCCAACACTCCTCGGCGAGGTGAGGAGCGAAAGGTGCCAGCAACTTAACGAGCGTCTCCACGCTGAAGCGCGACGGCGTAGCGGCGGGATAGAGCTGGTTGCATAGCACCATCAGTGAACTGATCGCCGTATTCATCTTCAAAGCTTCCACGTCACGTGTGACGCTCTGAATAGTGCGGTGGACTGCACGCTGCACATCGAGGTCAGCGTCAGTCTCGGTGAGCGGCTTCTGCACGAGGTTGTAAACCTTGTCCAAGAATCGTCTCATGCCCTGTATGCCTTGCGGGTTCCAAGGTTTAGTAGCCTCGAGAGGTCCGAGAAACATTTCGAATAGCCGGAGGGAATCGGCTCCGTGTTCCGCAACTACATCGTCGGGATTGACTACGTTGCCTCGTGATTTACTCATTTTATGGGCACGAGCTTCCACAGCGACCGAAGGATCTTCTTTGAGGACGAACCCTGCGCCGCGCTTGATGACGTCGCGCGCGGCAACGCTCCGGTCCACCGACGCACCATCAGGAGATGGCGTTGCCTTGGAGGGACTAGCAGGCACTGTGGGACTAGCAGGCACTGTGGGACTAGCCAGCACGGTGGGACTAGCCAGCACGGTGGGACTAGCCAGCACTGTGGGACTAGCCGGCACTGTGAACTCCATCTCGCCAAGAATCATGCCCTGGTGCACCAACTTCTGGAAGGGCTCTTTGCAGGGCACGAGGCCCTCGTCGTAGAGCACCTTGTGCCAAAACCGCGCGTAAAGCAGGTGCAGCACAGCATGTTCAGCGCCGCCCACGTATAAGTCGACCGGTAGCCAACGCATGGCTGCCTCTTTTGAGAAAGGCTGCTGGTCATTCCGCGGGTCGAGATACCGCAGGTAGTACCAGCACGAGCCAGCCCATTGAGGCATCGTGTTTGTTTCACGCGCGTACCAGCTTCCCTCACGTTGGAAGAAACGCCATTCCTTCGCGCGCGCCAGCGGACCTGCGGGATCCTCGCCAGGACGAAAGTCATCGAGTTCAGGCAGAGCGAGTGGCAACTCTTCGGGACTAACGGCAATGGGATCATTGAAATCAATGCTAAAGGCATCGCCCTTACGAGGATCTCCAGACGTGTGAACTGGAAAGCATATCGGAATGGGTTCTCCCCAGTAGCGTTGCCGCGAAAAGATCCAGTCGCGAAGCTTGTACTGCACCTTTCCCCTGCCCGCTCCCTTGCGCTCAAGTTCGGCGGTGATGGCAGCCCTGCAGTCGGCCGTCTTCATTTGACTGAAGCGGCCAGAGTTCACAGCAATGCCAGAGCCTGCGTATGCGCTGCCTTGTTTGGCTTCTCCCTCTTCCGGTGCAACGACCGTTATGATCGGTAGGTTGAACGCGCTGGCAAAATCGTAGTCGCGCTGGTCATGTGCGGGAACACCCATGACAGCTCCCGTTCCATAACCCGCAAGGACGTAGTCGCCGATCCAGATGGGGACGGGTTGTCCACTGAGCGGATGTTGCGCAAACCCTCCGGTGAACACGCCGGTCTTGCTGTCAGCCGCCGCTCGGTCGCGCTCGCTTCTTCCTATCGCCTCTTTGCAATAGACTTGTACTTTATCGCGCTGCTCAGCCGTGGTGATTTGCTGCACCCAGGGATGCTCGGGTGCAAGAACGATGAAGGTCACGCCATAGAGTGTGTCAGGCCGCGTGGTGAACACATCGATGGTCTGGTTGCTTGCGTCGTTGAGCGGGAACCGCACTTCGGCACCTTCGGAGCGTCCGATCCACTCCTCTTGCATTCGCCGGGTTCCCTCGGGCCATTCGACCTCGTCGAGGTCGCGAAGGAGCCGATCAGCGTAGGCGGTGATCTTCAGCATCCACTGCCTAAGCGGCACACGCTTGACCGGATGACCGCCACGCTCGCTGACCCCGCCGGTGACCTCTTCATTGGCCAGTACTGTGCCCAAGGCGGGACACCAGTTCACCGGAACCTCCGCTTGGTACGCAAGGCCTCGCTCGAACAACTTCAAGAAGATCCATTGCGTCCATCGCACGTAGTCGTTGGAGGTGGTGTTGATCTCGCGGGTCCAGTCGTAGCTGAGGCCGAGTGCCTTGACCTGCCTCTTGAAGGTGGTGACGTTGCGCTCGGTGGTTTCGCGCGGGTGGGTGCCCGTCTCAACCGCGTACTGCTCAGCAGGAAGGCCGAAGGCGTCCCAACCTATCGGGTGAAGCACCTCATAGCCCTGCGCGCGGCGCATGCGGCTTACGACGTCTGTGGCCGTGTATCCCTCAGGATGACCGACGTGGAGTCCAGCCCCTGATGGATAGGGAAACATATCGAGAATGTAGGCCTTCTTCTTCTTTGAACCTTTGTGTGTTTTGAAGGTGTCGTCGCGGTCCCAGAAGGCTTGCCATTTAGGCTCGATTGAAGACGGATCATATTTTCCCACGGCCTCACCGTTAGCATGGTCGACCCTGGTCGGCATCCTCTAGTCAGCTCAAGAACACGCATGCTCGTCCTCTTTACACAGCGCTTGCGCATGGAGCGAGAGCAGACCACCCTTGAGCGATGGCAGCTACCTCTTCCACGATGCTCGAGCTCGGTACTCAGGCACCCAGCTTCACCTTGCCAAGATTTGATGCCGAGGCGCAGGGAGAGAGTTTTAATTCTTCCAGTCTGCCGTCAGGTCCGTTGCTGGTGATGTTCCTCTGCAATCACTGCCCGTTCGTCAAGCACATTCGCGAGCACATCGCTGACCTTGCCTCCGAGTTTCAAGGCAAGGGAGTTTCCATCGTCGGCATCAGCTCCAACGATGTGGAACACTACCCCGCAGATGCTCCTGAAGCCATGGTCCGTGAGGCGCAGGAGGCGAGCTACACTTTTCCTTATCTGTACGACGAGAGTCAAGAGGTGGCTAAAGCCTTTCAAGCAGCATGCACACCGGAGTTCTACCTGTTTGATAAAGAGCATCTGCTGGTTTACCGAGGGCAGCTTGACCGCAGTCGTCCGAGTAACGGAATACCGGTAAGCGGGGAGGATTTGCGAGACGCTCTAAACCGCGTGGTGGCCGATGAGGAGCCGCGCGCAAGTCAGCAACCTAGCGTGGGTTGCAACATCAAGTGGAAGCCTGGCAATGCGCCAAGCTACTACCAGCGCTAGCGCTGACCACAGTTTCCACCGAGCAAACCTCCCGTTTTCAGTGGCAGGGATGCGTTGCCTTAGCAATGTGGCGATGCAGTATCGGAGGCGGTGCAGCGCGGTGGCAGGCCCGATGGCAGGTGCATCGCCGCTCACTCAGCGGGACCCACCACTGCCTTGCAGGCAGCGGTCCCCCCAATACGTTCGCTCACGATGCACCTGCCATCGGGCCTGTCGTGGATGCCGACGAGCGACACGGGGGAGAGAGTGGCGTAGTCGACCTCGCCGGGAGGCTCAGGCTCATTTCCAGCTGAGGATCCCACTGATTCACGACGATGTTTGGACGCCATGACCTCATTCTCCCTCCGTTTGCGCTCCCTTTCGCTGTCAAGGTCTCTAAGGCCCGCTTCTGGTTGCGCATCCTTTCGGGCGTGACGTATGACGGTGCCAACTGTTGGTGCCAATTAGCTCCCGGTACGCCGCGAGGTCCGGACGCTCAAAGGTGAGGGCAGCGCCTTCGGTAGGAGACACGGCGGCGGTAGACCTAAGCGTCATCACCAACGGATGCTCGATGGGATGAGCGCGACGCTGGGCTTTCACCGTAGGTCGGGAATACGAATGCTCCACCGGCCCCCAGAGGCCAAACGAGAGAAGGGTAGACACTGTTGAACCGGGGTAGGGCCGACCCGGGGCTGGGGGCAGGCGGACCCGGTGCTGGAGACGTGCGTCAACTTCATTAAGCCAGAGCAGCTAGTCAAAATCACCACATGAACGCAGGGTAGACAACTCCTCACGTTGTAAAGGTTGCCTTACAAAAGTGAGAGGTTTGCAGTACTGGGCTTGACCACCGCCCTCGTGCTCCCAGTGAACGCCACCAGCCGTGTGCTGCCTCAGCTGAGCATCCTCAGCGTGGTAACGAGCGATGAGGAGCTCGCTCCGATGGGCGTTAAGAGGTACCGCGTGTTTCGCGGTCACGGGTGGGTTTGATGCGTGACGGGTATGGGTCGGAGTTCTGCCTGCGCTTTCTGCCCTTCCAGCGTCAAGGCATGGTAGGCCTGCGTGATCTCAGCTTCGTCAAGAAAGCCGACGATCTTTCCGCTAGCGTTGACCACAACCAACTCGCGCACGCGATGCTCGAGGAACTTCTCCAACGCAGCGTGCAGATCGCTGTCTTCATGCACGCAGGGGGCCTTGCGCATCAGCCCCTGCGCGTTGGGTGCGTCGGCCAACTCCGGCGCGTGAGCGATCCTTCTGTGGATGTCCGAGGTAACCACTCCAACAAGTTTTCGCTCCTCGGAGACAACGGGGAAGGTATCTTGCGAGTCGGCTTCGTCAATGCGGGCGATGACCTCTTTAGCGGGCGTGCTGACCGTAAAGCTTCGATACGGATGTTCACGCTTAAGCACTTCCTTGACCCGCACGCCGCGCAGTACGTCGAGTATGAGCTCATCGCGATGCGCCGGCGACTCCCGTCGCGTGGGCGGCTGCACGGGGTAGAGGCTGCGGTGGCGCAATGCGACGTAGGCGATGCCACCGCATAGCATGAGAGGCACCAGCAGATCGTAGCTCCCAGCGAGTTCACAAACCATCACCAGGGATGCGAGTGGCACGTGAGCTAGCCCTCCGTAGAACGTCCCCATCCCAACTAATGCGAATGCGCCCGCATTGATCTGAGGGTCACCCAGGAGCAGCGAGGCGGCACGGCCGAACGCACCGCCCACCAATCCTCCGATCACCAGCGAAGGTCCGAAGTCGCCGGCGCTTCCTCCGGAGCCGACCGTGACGGAGGTGGCGCCGATCTTTAGCAGAGCGAGCAGCATCAAGAGTTTGACCCCGTTCCACCCTACAAGGAAATCACCTCCGGTGATGGCCAGCTGGGCTGCCCCATACCCGCTACCCAAGATGCCCAAGCCTTTGTCAAAGCCGAAGCGCGGCGCGACGAAGACTAGAATCGGCGTGATAATGACGCCCAGTGCAAGCCCTCCCACGGCAGGCCTCACCCAGGCGGGGATGGGTAGGGCGCGGCAAAGTCTGCTTACGCCCTCAAGGCACGCCAAGAATAGACTTGCCACCACCGAGATAATCACGGCTAGTAGCACGTAGAGCGGGAGGTGCCGTGCAACGAAGGGGTAGTGCGTTGCGTGCGCAAACAGCGTAGCCTCGCCAAAGAACGACGTGAAGATGGAGTAGGAAACTACGCTGGCCAAGACAGAGGGCACGAGTGCGTCGGTCTCGAAGTCGTCGCGGTGCAGCACTTCAACCGCCAGCAGCGCTGCACCGAGCGGGGTCCGAAAGACCGCCGCCATGCCTGCTGCTGCACCAGCCACCAGCAGAATGCGCCGCTCTCTTGGCGAGACGCGGAGGTAGCGCCCGATGATGGAGCCGAGCGCACCTCCAATCTGGATGGTTGGTCCCTCTCGGCCACCCGAGCCTCCCGTGGAGAGCGTTGCAAAGGTTGCGAGCGACTTGAGCAACGGCACACGACGACGAATCACGCCATTATACCGGTGAAACGCCTGGATGGTGGCGTCTGCCCCCCCGCCTTGCACTTCTGGGGCACGCTTGGAGATGAAACCCGCGACGAGCGCGCCGAGCCCCGGCAGCAGCCACAAGATGCCCGGTCGCAACTGATGTGTTTCGCTCCCCTCTACGACCTTTTCGCCCGCGGCACGGAGCGCGCTGTATCCCCCTATCCCTTCCAGTATGAGCCGCTCAGCACCCTCGATGGCGTAAAAGAACAGGGAGCCTACGAGTCCAGCAACGACACCAACCAGAGCAGCATGCAGCAGAACGCGGCCAAGCAAGCTCAAAGCCAGCGGCTGGTAGGCCACCATGAACGGCAAAAGCGCTCTGAGTCGCTTGAGAGCTGGTTTAGGGTCCAATTAAGAAAAGCCGCCGGTTGCTATGTCCCGAGTTCGCTAGCTGCCGGTACATGATCCGAACCTATAAGAGATGCAAGTGCGTGCGTAAGGAGGTGGGCGGTGCCCTTGGTGCTTTAGTTGTCGAGATCACCCCGTGAAACTACATGTGCGCAGTATGACTGACCTGGCTGCACTCCGCTTGCAGATGCAGGCGACTTTTCTGTGTCAGCGATGGAATATAGATGGGGAGAATCCGAACGCATGCCATGGCCGCTCGAGCACCTCATTTTCGAACTGTCTTCAAGTTGTCTTCGATTCGTCTTCAATGCTGGCGGGGGGCACTCTCACACTCGATATGCGGCACGCATCTTCGGAAGGATGCGTTTTAAACTCAGCGGAGAGTTGTATTGACCCCGTGCGACTGATGCAGGCTTCAGGACGTGTCCCTCTGCTGCTCTTCGACCGTGGTGCGGCTGGAACTGGAGGGCGAGAGACTCGACACCGACGGCGGCCTAACTCATGCTGCCGAGGGCAAGCGCAAGATGCTCGCGTCAAGCAGCCTCGCGTCAGGCAGCCTCGCATCAGGCAGCCTCGCGTCAGGCAGCCTCGCGTCAGGCAGCCTCGCCTCAGGCAGTAAGGGGGAGAAGCGAGCGCAGAGGCGAGTGCGCGGGAGGCCCGGCGGTCTATACGGTGAGGATGGGGGATACTTTGGTGCAGGTGAGGGTGGCGCGTTCGCTATCGACCTCTGCTTTGACGCGAGTCCCTTGGGTCGAGGCCCTTTCGGATGCAGAGCAGGATCGCGCGGCGCGGTTCCGGGTGAACTCCGCGCGCGCCGACTACATATCAACCAGGCTCTTGCTGCGCACAGCGCTCTCCGATCGGCTGGAGCAACCACCAGGCACGTTCCGGATTGTCATCGGAAGGCACGGCAAGCCATCCTTAGAAGCAGAAGGCCCCGTCGTTGAGTTCAGTCTGTCGCACTCCTGCGGATGGTGCGCCTGCGCCACCGCATCCGTGCCAGTGGGTCTGGACATCGAGTGCACCTCCCGCGAGATCGACATCGAAGCCATTGCTGGACGATTCTATACACATGATGAGAAGCGGCAGCTTAGGGGTTTATCGGGTAGCGACCGGCGGATGCGCTGCTTCGAGCTTTGGACGCTAAAGGAAGCTTACGCCAAAGCCTTAGGTCTGGGATTCGGTGCGAAGGGCGCTGCTCTGAGCATCACTCGACAATCAAACCGGATTCGAGCCTGCGGCATAGGAGGGCAGGTGCTGGAGCAGTGGCACTTTGAGCTTATACATCTGGCGCAGGCACGCCTCTTAGCCGTAGCGCTCGAGCGGGCGGACGCGGCAGTGCAGGTGCAGCACGTAGACCTCGGCGTCGAACTCGGCCGTCACGCGGTGGCATGAGCTGTGGGGTCTCCAAGCATTTCGGGCTTGTTCTGTTTTGAGTTGGCACCGCACCCGGGTGACTCTTCATCAGGTCGATCGTGCACCCTGAGCGGCATATCAACTCGCGCTGGTGGATATTTTTGCAAATCGCCTCCTCGCTGGTAGTTTGACATCATGTCACGCACGTTGGTCGCGTTGCTGCTTGCGGTAGCGTTTGGAGCTGCATGCCGCTGGTTCCGCTTGCCTGTTCCTGCGCCTCCTAAGCTTTTAGGTGCGTTGCTGGTGCTTGCGGTGACCTGCGGGTACCTCGGTGTTGATCGCCTTCTTTCGCGGTAAGAAGGCTCCTCCGGCACCCGATCGTAAGCGATTTCCTCTCCCCGTCATTCTGCGGCGGATGGAGAGGTGGTTAGCAGCCTCGCAAGAGCATTCCGGCCACCACGAGGACGAAGATCGCCCAACGGATCTTCAACCCATGGCGCGTGCTGACCGCCTTCACCCACAGCTGCGTTAGGAGCAATGTAATTGCCAAGACACCGATGCATGCTGCAATCGTCTCAGGGAGCGATAGGCTCTTGCCGTAGGCATTCGTGAGACCTTTCGTAAGTGGGCTGCCGTACAAGATGATCAGGTGGATGACGTATGCCGCCAGCGTGCTTTGCCCCACCATCACGATGTACCGCACCCAGCCCGAATAACGGCCATCCCTTCCTGGCCGAAGCAGGTGTTGCGCGCCCGTACATACACTTAGTACCAGCAGCACCACCCCCATGCGGAAGACGAGAAAGCTTGGATGCACACGCCAGAACAAAGGGTCCTGCGTGAGCGCGAGTTTAAGCTTCCACGCCATGTATCCTGCGCCCGTTACGGCCGCTCCAGCCAAGAGGGCCGTACGTCCGAGGCCCTTCCGAAGCATTGGCCTCGTCCCGCGCCTCACGGTGAAGTGGGCGTAGAGCACACCAGCCAACAGGAAAGATGCCCAAGGAAAAACAGGAAAAAGCGATCCTGAGGTCTCGTCGATCCAGCTGGCGACGAAGGGATGAAACGTTGCGGACCATCCTCTCCGCCAGATTGGGTCGGAGATCGCTAGGACAAACAGCATCAAAGCTGCAGTAGTTGGCACAAAGACTCTGCGCTTTTTCACCAGGAGAACGAGCAACTCCATCGCTCCGAGGGTGACAGCGATGAGGTGAAGCGGTCCCACCCTCACCCCGTTCGCAAAGATCGCGGACGGATGATGCATCAACCAGGAGAGAGAGGCGCGTGGAAGCTGAAAGCTAAAGCCAATGAGCAGCAAAAGCATATAGCGTCGCAACCGTTTGGTCGTCGCAGAGCTCGGTCGCGCGTGTTGCTCCCACTTGCGGTAGGTGGTGAAGCCGTAGGCGAGGCCCGAAGCCATCAGAAAGAGCGGAGCGGTGAAACCGTGAACGAAGCTATGCCATCGAAGCCAACCCGTTCCGGAATGGGTAGGGCGGAGCAGCGAGGAAAGTGTATGTCCCTGCACCATCAGCACCACTGCAAGGGCGCGGAGAAGGTCAAGGCCCAGCCAGCGCTCCTTCGGTGGGGCTTTCAGGTCTGCTTGAGCGTGTGCGTGGAACTTCGACATAGGCGGAAACGGCCAGCTAGTAGTCTACGTAGCGTCGCGGCCACTTGCTCGCCACCATAGCCTCGATGCGCGGCGTTGCGATCATGCATCGTCGGGCACTGCGGGGATCGCCACGCCGGAGGGGCTGACTATGTACGTCGGGTGCCACATTCTTTCGATTGGCCTTCCCATGACCGCTGTACTACCCTAGTATCTCTACCAGTACGAGGTAGAAGAGCCTGGTAGAAGAGGAGCGGCAGGGGCGAGCAGAGATAGAAGGCGAACAGATTTGAAACGGAGCTTGTTGGCCAGCTTGGCATAAGTCATCCTTCGATTGCACCATGGACCGGTGTTGGCACGTTCAATACGTGCGACGTGTGAGGCATAAGGCGAAAGAATGCAGGAAATACTAACCTATACCGACCAAGCTCTTGCAGCACCTGCTGCAGTACGCGGTGACACCACGTCCGGCGACTCCACGTCCGGCGATCCAGTGTTGGATGCCCCGATATCCCGAGAGCGTGCTCCCAGTGGAGGTGCCCCCGATGGGGAGGCTTCCAATGATAACGCTCCGCTGAGCTGGCGTGACGTGCTCCACAAGAGCCGTTCCTACCAAACCATCAGGTTTGGTATCATCCACATGCTACCGCTAGGTGCCATCTGGAGTGGCGTGCGCATGGTAGACGTTTGGGTCTGCATCGCGCTCTACTTCGGTCGAATGTTCTTCATCACTGCTGGTTTCCATCGGTACTTCGCGCACCGCAGTTACCGAACGAACCGCTTCGTGCAGTTCTTGATGGCCTTTGGCGGTGGCACGGCAGCGCAGAAGGGTGCTCTCTGGTGGGCTGCGCATCATCGTGCGCACCACAAGTATTCCGATACGGAAAAAGACGTCCACTCACCTCAGAAGGGCTTTTTCTGGAGCCACATGGGATGGGTTCTGGTTCCCGACTACTCCGAGACAGACTGGGACCGCATCAAGGATCTGAGCAAGTACCCAGAGCTGCGATGGCTCAACAAGTTTCATCTAGTTCCACCGGTAGCGTTGGGGCTTACGTGTTATCTCGTTGGCGGTTGGAGCATGCTCTTCATCGGGTTCTTCCTCTCCACGGTCCTGCTCTACCACGGCACGTTCACCATCAACTCATTGTCTCACGTGTGGGGTAAGCGACGCTTCGTAACCAACGACACGAGCCGTAACTCGTTTATCCTCGCCTTGATCACCAATGGTGAGGGCTGGCACAACAACCATCATTACTACCAAGCGGCAGCAAGGCAGGGCTTCTATTGGTGGGAAATCGACCTCTCCTATTATGTGCTGCGGGTGATGAGCTGGTTCCGACTGGTTAGAGACCTGAGGCAACCACCGCAGAAGATCCTCAGCTCCAATCGGATCAAGGATGGTTGTTCGGACATCGGCATGTTCCAAGCTTATTGGAAAAAGGCATCGCGCTCGTTGCACAATGCTCGAAGTCTTAAAGCACACAAAGATCCAGCAACAGGCCGAGCACTTGAGGAGTTCTTGGACAACACAAGGCAGACTGCTGAGCGCTTTGCGCGTCTCTCTACGCCTTCAGAGGCGCCTGGTAAGCGCTAGAAGTCGACCCACACGCCGGCGGCGTGCCTCCGCCGCGGCGGGCCTCTCCGCGGGAGGGAGCCAACCGGCAAGGCCGCAGCTGCTGGACCCTCTAGGGCCTACGCCGCGGCCACGTGTCGTAACAGGAGCGTGACAGGAGCCGACTGACCGGGAGCTGACTCGGTACCACATTTCATGGTTCGCTACGGCGGATCGCCACATCCGGTCGCTACGGCGGAGCGCTTCGCGGCGAGGTTGCGTTGAGGTCACTTAGCAGTCCAGCCACTTGCAGGAGAATGCTGCGCACGGAATCGACGCGCATTTCAACTTCGGCGTGCATTGCTCGGCCGCGTTGCGAGAGCTTTGTGTCTTCTAACGGAGCGGACAAGCCTAGCAGGATCACGAAACCATTGGTGGCGTAACGCTGCCTCTGCTGCTCCCAGTAAGCCAGCGCGCGGCGAGCCTGCGCTGCGCCCTTAAACGGCGCGGACAGTTTGACTCCAACCTGCTGTTCTTCCGTCATATGAATGCTGAGTCTCATCGATTCGGGAATGACTATCGGGCCGCCAGCCACGAAGTGCCGGGCACCCTCCACGGTTAGCGAGATGGGTGCGGAGCGATGTAGGCCGAAGAGCGGGCTCTCGCCAGATCTCGCAGCAACAAGGGCTAGCACCGATGGTAAGTCAGTGGGTCGGCAGATGACGAAACGCTGGTTGGATAAGAGAGCGACGACCCGAGCGGCATGGTCGCTGGCGTGCCAAGGCGCCTGCGTCACTCCATCCACATCGGTCCAGCTTGTAGTCTCTCCGCGGGCTGCGTTGATGCTCTTGGTGGCAGCGCGCACCGTCGCTTCTCCACCCACCGCGCGTCCGGCAATCACCCACGATCCCATCGAGAGGTCGGCGGAGGCAAGTGACACGGTTTCGAGGTCACTCAGCGGATTGACACCTGAGCCTGCGAGCATGGTAGACCACTCTGGAATGGCTTGGAGCAAATCTCTCACCTCAGCTTCAAGCGGAGATCGCCGCACATCTTTCATATTCGCGCGCACTACGATAAGTGCTCCGTCGCGGCCAAGCGCCTTTGAAAGCGTCTGCGCGTCCACGGCTTCGGACGTCGAAGCACGTCCTCTTGTGGCACTTGTCTCTGCTCCTTCCGCTCCCTCGTCTTGAAGCTTCTGCGCGTCCTGGCTTGCGTCTTCGGCGGTTCTGCCATCTGCTGCTTCTGCGCCTGCTTCATCCGAGTCGGCAATTAGCGACCGTGCGGGTGCAACAGCGGCATCCGCCGCGCCATCCACGACGCCGAAGGACACCTCGCTCGGTCGCTTCAGCTCGAAATCAAATCCGGGTGCCTCCGTGAAAACGTACACGTACGCGGCGCCTGCGGCGTGCAGGATGAGCGATGTTCCTAAAGACCATACAAGAGAGCGGCGCAGGAGCGGGTGTTTCATTGGCGCGCTCGAGAGGCTGGTCCAGTCATTCCACCACGAGTTGGAAGCAGTCCTGCGCCACCATGGCGCCTGCTAAGACGCCGTCGGCTCCCTGGCATCACTAGGAAAAGCGGGTGATTCTCCTCGACTGTTTGATCGACGTAGCCGGAGTTGGGGGTCCCCCACACAGGACATGCGGCACAAGCCATTATACGTGTGGCTCTAGCACATCGCTGATCAAACACGAGCCCTGAGCCTTGCCTCAGGCGAAGCAGCGGATGGCACTCGCATCACCCTCGTCAGACACTGACCGATCCAAACCCTATCCTCACGCACCTAAGCGCGCTCCGGTGGATGCATACAGGGCTCGAATGCACAACCCCCTCGAAAGCTGCACCAAGAACTGACCGATTACCTCCGCCCTCCTGCTCGGCGTGCCGCCGCACTTTCACCGCCACAGTTGACTAAGCCACAGTTGACTAAGCCACAGTTGCGAAGCGCCCGGAATCGAGTACGTCATCGAGTGTGAAACATCCGGTCCATCTAATGATTCTGCTGGCTTTGGCCGCTTGCCTACCAGCGTGCGATGAAGATATAGACGCTCCTGCGTCCAAGGAGGAAGGTGGTGTGGCCACCTCCGGGCAACAAGAGAAGCGCAAAAAGGAGGAAGCACCACCGGTGCGCCATGTGAAGCTTTTTGCGAAACGCTTTGTCGTCAACATACACACGGAGCCAAATTATGAGAGCGCACGGCTGGGCTACCTCCGTGCTGGAGCCGTCGTCGCCGCTCAAGCATCACCAGTGTCGACTGAAGGGTGCAAAGGTGGATGGTACCAACTGACAACTCGGGGGTACATCTGCGCCACCAACCGGGTCATCCCATTCGAAGGGGACAAGCTTCCGGAGATGCGCGCGGCGCAACCCGATTCTTCGCGGCCGCTTCCCTACGTGTACGCACATACGCGTAAAACCAGGTCGCCGATGTACCGACGCCTGCCCTCTAAGGTTGAGGCCGATTTCTTCGAGCACGGGAAGGTGCCGCAGGCGTCGAAAAGCCAGAGCAAGAGCATCGGAGGGTCGATCCTGAGCCGCCTGGCAGAGCAGCATGACGCTGGCGTAGCCGAGCCAGTGGAGACATCCGCGGGCGTGTCAACATCGGAAGCCGAGGGGGAGCTGCCGCCACCTACGCTGGACTCGCTCCTTGGGGGTGATGCGTCCGTTCTTCGACGGTCCCTTGAAAAGGGCTTCCTGGTGAGCCTGGACAAGAAGTATGAGCGTCATGGACGCGAGTATTGGCGCACGATGTCGAATGGGTTTGTTCCAGCCCGCTCACTTTACCTGCTCGAGGGCAGTGCGTTTTCGGGGGGCGAGCTAAAGGAAGCTGTGAGTCTACCTTACGCCTTTGTGCTGACCAAACGCGTTCGCGCCTATCAGAAGAATGACAAAGGTCGCCTGCGCTCTGCCGGCCGGCCGGAGTACCACGACAGCTTTGCGGTGGTGGATGAGCAGGAGCATCAAGGCCGCAAGTACGTGATCGATCCTGAGGGGAAGTGGTACGAGGCGCGTCGTGTGGCGGTGGTGCGGCGGCAAGAGCCGCCGGAAAGCGTAGGAGACGGTCAGTGGATCGACATTGATCTTGAGCGCCAAAGCCTCGTCGCGTATCAAGGAAGGACGCCCGTGTACGTCACGATGATTTCAAGCGGGCGCGTGCAGAAATTGGATGACCCCTTGCTTGACCACCGGACGCCCCAGGGCACCTTCCAGATCACGTCCAAGCACGTCACACATACGATGGACGGTGATCACGCCGTAGACGGTCCCTACTCGATCGAGGATGTTCCCTACGTCATGTACTTTCAACTGGCTTACGCTGTGCATTCGGCATTCTGGCACAACCGCTTTGGCCGCCCTAAGAGCCATGGCTGCGTCAATATGGCTCCACGCGATGCAAAGTGGCTTTTCGAGTGGAGCGAACCACACTTGCCGAAGGGGTGGCATGGTGTGTTTCCGCAGTCAGAGAGCGAAGCCACAACGGTTGTAGTCCGGGGGGAGACGCCTAAAAGGTGAGGCCGCAGGGGCCGCTGGGACACCGGGCACCCGTCACTAAGCCTGCTGCATGCCCCTTCGCACGCTATCGCGATCTCAGCCCTGTCTGTGACCCCAACCGTACGCGCGGGAAGGCTCGAGAGCACGAAGTGCTCAACTGCCTGGTGTCTGGCCGGATGTGCCGTGCAGAGCGGTCCTCGTCGCGGGCAAACGACAACCTATTTTCACACGAGGGGTCTACCGTTGATTGCATGCGTCTAGACCTTCTGCTACCCCAGCTCTCGAACAGTGAGCGCAAATGACGTGCACTACAACTAGCGATACGTCACCTACCATGCGCTTGATCCGAGCAGCGTGAAACGACCAGACACCATTCCTGAGGCGCAAGGCAAGCTAGGTATTCTGCTTCCTGGCATGGGCGCTGTTGGTACCACCTTCATTGCGGGATGCCTGCTTGCCAGGCGCAAGGCTGCGTTGCCTGTGGGCTCTTTGACTCAGATGGGCACTCTGCGACTGGGGAAACGCACCGACGGCCGAGTGGAGAAGGTTTCCGATTTTGTTTCGATAGCCGGTCTTGACGACCTAGTCTTTGGTGGCTGGGACCTCTTCCAGGACGACGCCTACACGGCGGTGAGAAACGCGGACGTGTTGACGTCCGAGCACGCCGAGCTGATTCGGGATGAACTCTCTGCGATCAAGCCGATGAAGGCCGTGTTCTTCCCGGAGTATGTGAAGCGGCTTCGTGGCAACCACATCAAGAGCTCGACGAATAAAGGCGACTTGGCTGAGGAAGTGCGTGAGGACATCCGCAACTTCAAGAAAGTGAACAAGCTTGCGCGATGCGTAGCGGTTTGGTGTGGCTCAACAGAGGTTCATCACGACGAGACGGAAGCCCATCAATCGGTGGCGGCCTTTGAGAAGGCGTTGGCAAACAATGATCCCTCGATCAGCCCGTCAATGATTTACGCTTACGCATGCTTGCAAGAGGGCGTGGGATTCGCCAATGGCGCACCCAACCTCACGGTGGAGATCCCGGCTCTGGTCGAGCTCGCTAGAGAGCGGAAGATCCCAATCTCCGGCAAAGATTTCAAGACGGGTCAGACGCTGATGAAGACCATCATCGCGCCTGGACTAAAGGCACGGCTGCTAGGCATGAAGGGGTGGTTCTCCACGAACATCCTTGGCAACCGCGATGGCGAGGTCTTGGACGACCCCGACAGCTTTCGAAGCAAGGAAGTCTCCAAGCTTGGTGTGCTTGAGACGATTCTTCAACCGTCTCTCCACCCAGAGCTTTACGAAGAGATGTACCACAAGGTCAGGATCGAGTATTACCCGCCGCGCGGAGACCAGAAGGAAGGGTGGGATAACATCGACCTTTTCGGCTGGCTGGGGTATCCGATGCAAATTAAAGTCGATTTCCTCTGCAGAGACTCCATCCTTGCCGCTCCAATTGTTTTAGATCTGGCGCTTTTCACTGATCTTGCGCAGCGGGCCGGTATCGGGGGCATTCAGGAGTGGTTATCCTTCTACTACAAGAGCCCGATGACGGCACCTGGTCTTTATCCCGAGAATGATTTGTTCATTCAGCTGATGAAGCTGAAGAACATGCTCCGCTGGATGCGTGGTGAGGAGTTGATTACTCATCTCGGCCACGAGTACTACGACTAACATCGCACCACGCGGCCCCATTTTTCGGCTTACGTCCGCGCTCGGGCTCGTTACGTACCAGAGTACGCGCCTGGCCGTCGCTTACGGGCGCGCTCGAAGAATGGAGCCGCATGATGCGATGTTAGAGGTGCTGCGCTCGAGGTTCAGCATCGTCCGCGCACCGGCTCGTTACGTATGGTGGATACGCGCCTGGCCGTCGCTTATGGGCGCGCTCGAAGAATGGAGCCGCATGATGCGATGTTAGAGGTGCTGCGCTCGAGGTTCAGCATCGTCCGCGCACCGGCTCGTTACGTATGGTGGATACGCGCCTGGCCGTCGCTTGCGGGCGCACTCGAAGAATGGGGCCGCGTGGTGCGATGTTAGGCGGCCGGCTTACGGGCGGGCTAGGCGGAGGGGAACAACACCTTCGCGTAAGCGTTTTCCCTCGCGCAGGGCAAGTTGACCGCACGCGGCGTCGATGCTGTTGCCTCGCACCTTTCGGACAAAAGCTGCCACGCCGCCGTGGTGAAGCATAGACCAAAACCGCTGCACGGCGGCCTCCGTCGGGGCCTGCCAGTCGCTATTCGCTACTGGGTTCATCGGAATCAAGTTGATGCGGCAACGGACGCTTCTCACCAGTTTTGCGAGCTGACGCGCATGGTCTGCGCTGTCGTTTAGGTCACGGATCAGGGTGTACTCCAGTGTGACGCGTTGTTGTGAGCTCTGGGTGTAACGCTGGATCGCCTGCATTAGGTCTGCGATTGGATACCGCTTGGCAACTGGTACAAGCTTGTGACGGAGCATGTCGTTTGGCGCGTGGAGCGAAACCGCAAGGTTGATGCGACCATGGAACTCCTGTGCAAGCCGCAGCATCTGCGGCACGAGTCCACTGGTGGAGATTGTGATCCTGCGAGGCGAGAGCGCGAGACCTTCTTCATGCGTGAGAAGTTGAATCGCGCGAGCCACTTCACGGTAGTTGTGCAGTGGCTCGCCCATTCCCATGAATACGATGCCGCGAAGCGTCTCGTGAGGTTGTGCACGCTGGCAGGTTGCGTAGACCTGCCTGACGATCTCGCCGGCGGTTAGGTTCCGCACAAGTCCTCCGGCGCCTGACGCACAGAAGGGACAGCCGATCGCGCAGCCGACTTGAGAGGAGACGCAGATGGAGTAGGCATTTACCTCCTCATTGGGCGCCGTGCAATGAGACGTTGGATCCTGCCACGTCTGATGCTTCCACGGAATGCGGACTGTTTCAATGACTGCGCCGTCGTAGAGGCGCCAAGCCAGCTTCTGCACCCCGTCATGGGTCGATGCACAGCTGCCTTCCTCAAGCACTTCCTCACGCAGCTCCGCAGCGAGTTCACCTCGGAGGTTAGGCGGGAGGTTGCTCATCGCGTGCGTGTCAATCGACCCGCTGCGATGGAGCCAGCGAAAGACCTGCGCCCCTCGGTATTTTGGCATGCCGCGCTTGACCACACGTGCTTGCCATTCTTCAAGCGAACGTCCCAGGGGCGAGGGACGGATTTGAGCCTGGTCCACTCGCGTGAGCGTAGCATGCTCTCAACGAGTATACAGGTGTGGCGCAAGCCTGCGTCGGTAAGTCCGACAAAAACGCCCAAACTTCCTTGCGAAGTGGACTCTTCGAGGGCAAACTGTGCCCAACCAACATTCCCTCGCCTAGAGGATAATAGGTCTGAGAATAAATAGCTCCGTCACTGAACGCGTCGAAGCTGTCACTGAACGCGTCGAGGCTGTCGCTGAACGCGTCGAGGCTGTCGCTGAACGCGTCGAAGAGAGAAAGAGAGGGAGCATCGGAACAAGAGGCTCTCTCGACCAGTCGAGACCCCTCAAAATTGAGAAGCGTTGCGCAAAGGTTACTCGGACGCTCCTTGGTAGCAACGACTTGGTAGCAACGACCTGCAGGCAGAAGTGATGAGGAGAATGATATGCAACGTGCGTTGATATTGGCCGCAGGACGAGGCGAGCGACTAGTGAGTGGGTTTGACTTTCCCAAGCCTCTCAAGCGCGTGATGGGAGTCCCACTCGTACACCGCATCCTCAACAACCTCCTTAGCGTAGGAGTGAAGGAAGTTGCCGTCGTCTGCGGGTACATGGGCGACACGCTTGAGCGTGCGATGCGCCGATTTCGCTCCGATATGACTCTCCACTTCATCTATAACAATGAATGGGACAAGCCCAACGGAAATTCCGTGCTCAGCGCGCGCGAGTTCATTACGGAGCCCACGCTGTTGATGATGTGCGATCATCTATGGTCACCGGACCTTTTGCTTCGTGTTTCAGCGTTTCCTCTGCAGCAGTCTGAGTCCGTGCTGGGAGTCGACTACGACATCGATGCGTGCTTTGATCTGCCGGACGCAACGAAAGTGAATGTGCAAGGGCAAAGGGTTGTTGAGATCGGAAAGAATCTTGAGGATTATGAGGCACTCGATACGGGCGTCTTCAAGATTACACCTGCACTCGTTGAAGCACTCATGGGTGTCGATCATCCAGAGCATGGATGTTCGTTGTCACAAGGCGTCGCCTGCTTAGCCGAAGAAGGCTTAATGCGTGCAGTAGATGTGGGCGACGCAGTTTGGGTTGACGTCGACACGCCAGGGGCACATGCACACGCGGAAAGCCTGATTCGAAGGTTCGGCAACCACCTGCACATGCCGACTCGCGGCGAGGCTGTTGCGAGCGTAGGGTAGTGGCATCTTGCGAATGCTTCCATCTTGAGCATGTCGTGTTAGTGTGATCACGTGGTAAGGCGAATCTGGCGCCGGTTGTGCGAACCGGCCTTCGATCGGACGCACTTCTTCTCACGCTGGAAGCGTAGCGGGCTGGCTGGCACCCGACTGGTTCGGGCTGGGCTGGAATGCCTAGCCCTCACATTGGTTGCAGCGGTCTGTGCTGGGGCACAATCAGCAGCCGCCGAGGACGTATGGACCGCACCCTATCCCGGGGTGAGTCATCTGCACCGCTTTGAAGATCGCATCGACCTGCACGTCCTCCTGATAGACCTAAAGTATGCGGATGTTTCCGTTGTGGCGACCCGTCCCGACGACAGGCGACGCACCGTGCGAAACTTCGCGCGGAACTATGCGGCAGACATCGCGTTTAACGCCAACTACTACCACGTGGACTCTAGAGCCTGCGGGTTGGCAGCGGGTGACGGACGGGTGTGGCGAGATTCGTACCGCAGCGGTTGCGTGATGAGTTTTGGCTTTGGCGCCGACAACGAGGCAGTCGCCTTCAACTCGTCAGACTGGTTTCGCGGACCTCTTCCTCGAGCATGGATGCGTCACGTGGTCTCAGGGAAACCTTGGCTAGTCAGGCATGGTCTCGGCCGCTACCAGCATCGCTGGCCACGCTTTTTGCGTTATCGGCATCCTCGAACTGCACTGGGTTTAACGCAGGATCGGGGCACGCTCATCGTGTTAGTGGCAGATGGTCGGCGGGCTGATGCTGCTGGGCTCAACGGTGTGGAGTTAACGAACCTCATGTTGGAGTTCGGCGCGCACGACGCTGTGAATCTAGATGGAGGGGGCTCCTCCGAGCTGTTTGTGCGCTCGGAAGGCGGAGTGCAAAACAAGCCCTCCGATGGTAGAGCGCGCCGTGTCAGCAACCATCTCGGCATTCGCTTCGGGCAAGGCCTGCGAGGATGGATCGAGAACTAAGACGGACTCTCCGTGTCAGCGTTCCAGTGGCGGCACGACGCTCCCAGCGCTCATCTTCCCACGCGTGATGCGCCGCATCACATACAGTCTGCAAACGCAAAGCCCGAGCATACGCGAAGACACATATGCGACTTGGAGCTTGCCCTAACGGTTCACGATTCGGAACGCTCCTGCACTCGAGAAGCGGGGTGGAAGAGCAAGCAGTGACTTCAAACGATCAGATGCGAAAGGATAGGCTGTGGGCAGGTCGCCCGGGCGCGTCCTGAGAGTCTCCTGCTCTCCTGCTCGGGCAGCTGCTTGATCAGCCTGGAAGGATGTGGTAGTAACCCGCGCATCGGTCAGTGCCTGGTAGGCCTCCCGGAAGGTCTACCTTTTTTGTTTAAGCTGGCTGAGAGGCGGGCGAATAGTCTAAGCATGCCAATGATGAGCACCAAGGATTTGTGGGAAGTTGTGGAACCGGTGTGTCAGTCTCGAGGTATCGAGCTTGTCAATCTAGAGAAGAAAGCTGAACGTGGAGGTTCAGTGCTCCGCGTTGTGATCGACAAGGAGTTGGAGCATAAGGAGGGTCCTGAGCAGGTGTCGCCGGCCGACACAAAAGCAACTGGTCCCTCAGTTTCAGCTGAAACAAACCAACCCATCATGACTCAGCCTCTTACCTTAGTTCAGCTAGAAGAACGTCAACTTGAAGGCGGTCTTCAGCCCACCGGGAGCGCTGTATCGCTCCAAGACTGCGAGGAAATCACACGCGACGTCTCTGCGGTGTTGGACGAACTCGATCAGGATTGGGACAGCTATCGACTCGAGGTGAGCTCACCGGGACTTAATCGGCCTCTGGTCAAACTCAATGATTTCGTGCGTTTCTCAGGTCATGAGGTCAAGGTGGAGACGCTGGAGCCGCTTCATGAACGCAAGCGCTTTACCGGGCGGCTCGATGGGGTAAGCGAAGGCCAGGTGGAGCTGACGGTGGATGGGGAGCAGTTTCGAATACCGCATGACGTCATTAAGAAAGCCCACGTGGTGTACCCATTCTGAGCGATGCTCCGCTCCGGATTATTTGAGGCATCAGAGCGGATTTCAGACTTCCACTGTTTCAGCCTTCTTTTATGCCGACACCCCCTACGCCGACACCCGGTGCTCACTGATTTTGAAGCTGTCAACGAGGACGGACTATGCAAGCAATGCTTTCTCTAAACAACGTGATCGAACAGGTTAGCCGCGAAAAAGGGATCGACGCGAAGATCCTGGTTGAAGCGACTGAGCAAGCGATTCTGACCGCGGCGAAGCGTACATTCGGTGCCAATCGTGAGCTCGAAGCGCGCTTCAACGAGGAGACTGGTGCGGTCGACTTGTTCCAATACATGACCGTCGTTTCAGAAGCCGAAGACGAGGAGCGGGAGATCCCGCTCGACATCGCGCAAAAGCATGGACTTGACGCAGAGTTGGGAGAAGAGCTTGGCTTTCAAGTATTTTACCTGAGCGACGACCAAGATCGAGCGCGTCAACAGGATCAAGAGTTCGGCAATCTTCTCAAGCTTGAGCAGCATCGTCGCGGCTTCGGACGTATTGCCGCCCAGACGGCCAAGCAAGTCATCCTGCAGAGGGTGCGGGATGCCGAACGCGAGCGGGTCTACAACGAGTACGTTGAGCGCAAAGGCGAACTCATTACGGGGGTTGTGCGGCGCTTCGAGCGAGGCTCCAACATCATCGTTGACCTCGACCAAGGCCGAACCGAGGCAGTGCTGCCGTCACGGGAACAGACGCCGCGGGAAAGCTACCGGCCAGGCGACCGCATCGTGGCTTTGATCAAAGACGTCGATCGTGAAGCCAAAGGTCCACAGATTATCCTGTCACGCGGCAACGTGGGCCTGATGGTCAAGCTCTTTGAAATGGAGGTGCCCGAGATATACGAGGGCATCGTGCGTATAGTGGCAGCATCTCGCGAAGCTGGCGCTCGGTCAAAGATCGCCGTGAGCAGCCGCGACTCCGATGTCGATCCAGTCGGCGCGTGTGTCGGAATGAAGGGGTCGCGCGTCCAGGCCGTTGTGCAAGAGCTACGGGGAGAGAAAATTGACATCGTGCCTTGGGACCGTGACCCAGCGCGCTTTGTCTGTAACGCAATCGCTCCGGCCGAGGTCGTGCGGGTGATTATTGATGAAGTGGGCGCTTCAATGGAACTGGTTGTCCCTGACGCCAAGTTGTCCTTGGCCATAGGTAGACGAGGGCAGAATGTACGTCTCGCTTCGCAGCTGACTGGGTGGCGACTGGACATCATTAGCGAGGCGAAGTTCAGAGAGCTTGAAGAACACACGTTAAACGCCTTCTCAATGGTTGAAAACGTCGATGCTTCAATGGCTAAGAACTTCTATAAGGCAGGCTTTCGTAGTCTTGACGAGATAGTCGATGCGCGCGATGAAGAGCTGCAATCGATTCCGAAGATGGCTGAGGTTGAACTCGAGCAGTTTCGCGACTCGGTCGCGGAGGCGCTTGAGGAGTTGAGGCAACAGCAGCTCGTCGCTGCTGGAGAGGATGGCGGGTCCTTGAACAACAGAGACCGCCTGCTGCTGGTCAAAGGTGTTAGCAAACGGATGCTTGATGTGCTGGAGCAGGCTGGATTTCGCAATGTGGAAGCTATTTCCCAGGAAGACCCGGACAAGTTGGCCTTGCGTTCTAAGCTCGCCGCTCCCGTAGCAGAGCGCCTCGTCACGGCGATGAAGCACTACTTAGAGCACGAAGAGCCAGAGATGCTAAAGCGCAAAGCTGCGGCAGCCGCCGCGGAGCGTGAAGCTGCGGCGAAAGAAGCCGCAGAACGCGAGGCTGTGGAGGCTGCAGCACGCGACGAGGAGCAAAGAGCCCTACAAACCGAGGGAACTGGCGGCCACGGTGCCAGCGCAGAAAGCAAGGGCGCTAGTGAAGAAAGCAAGGGCGCTAGTGAAGAAGTGGGTGTGGCCAGCGCAGAAGGCAAGGGCGCTAGTGAAGAGGTGGGTGTGGCCAGTGCAGCCGACGCCGACAACGGTGCGGCACTGGGTCAAGCCGAGCAAGGCAAGGCTCTTGAGGAGAAGGTCTGAGTTTGGCAAGCACCACCCAACCGAAGCGCATGTGCAGCATCTGCCGCCAGCGCGCAGACAAAAGAGACCTGCTTCGCTTCGCGGGGAATGAGGGCGTGCTGCGGCTAGACCTGGGCGGAACGCTAGCGGGCCGAGGCATTTCGGTGCATCCAGATGCGAGCTGCCTGTCTAAGTTTATGAAGGCTTTTCAGTGTTCGCAGGGTGAGAATCAACGCTCCGGCGGTGGAAGTAAGCGACGCACACGTCAGGGGTTCGGAGGGTGTGACCGAGTGGCACCCTCGTGCTCTGACGATGTTGAGCGTGAGCTCATCTCATTTATCAGGCATACTCTCGTGAACCTGCGGCGTGGCCGCGCTGGTCAGGAAATGAGGGGTGGACGAGCTTTGAAAAAGCTTGCCGATGCGCGGCGACAGCGCGCTCATCTAAGAGTTACCCGCAGGGAGTTGCTGCTTGTAGAACGTTGTTCTTCGCGGCAATCTGCAGCAGACGGCGTAAGAACGTCTTGAGTAGAGAAAGGCTTTGCTATGCAAGTAGCTGGAGGAGGCATGTCTAAGGTGCGTGTGTATGAACTAGCTCGAGAGCTGGGATTAGAGAATCGAGAGCTGGTGTCGCGTATTTCGGCTTTGGGTCTTCAGGTTCGCAATCACATGAGCGCTCTTGAAGGTGCAGAGGCAGAACGCATTCGGCGCGCTGTGGCCAAGGAGCAATCCGGAAAGCTTGTTGAAGAAAAGATTCGACCGACCGTGGTTAGGCGGAGAAGCGTGGCTCGAAAGGAGCCGAAGCCGCAGGAAGCAGCGCATGCTAGGGAAACTGCAGCAGAGGCCCAGGCTAGTGGCGCGTCGACAGAAGCGTCGCCCTCTACTGCAACGACTGAGGGAACCGGACCAGCTCCAGCTGCCGCAGCTGCTAGCTCGGCGCCGAGCACGGATGAACGTCGTGCTGCCTCGGCACCAGTGGATGCCTCTGAAACGCCCGCCGCGGCTGCCCGAGGCAGTGAGTCGCCTTCACCACAGACTGCGACGCAAGCAGCGCGCTCGTTCCGCAGGGCGCCCACAGGTTCGAGATCAGAAGCTGAAGCACCGCCTGAAGTTCCTGCCTCTAACGAACCTGCTCCCGCTTCAGTGCGTCTAGCGCACGCAAATCTTCCCCCGGGCGTCGTCGCGCGCGGAAAGAAGGTAGCGCCAGCGGCTCCTCCGCTTTCGCGTACCGCCGTGTCGCGTATTGTCTCCGAACATGGGCCTAGCTCGCGGCCCGGCCTGGGTGACACGGCTAGGCCTCGCCGTCGCGAGCTGGGACGCGCCGCGCTCGGACAGGGCAACCGGTCCCAACAGATGCGTCCAGCCCGTCGCAAGCAGGCTCCGACAAAGAAGGGTCAGAAGACAGAGATCACGACGCCCAGCGCGCAGAAGCGCGTCATCCGCATCGAGGACCAGGTCGGGCTTCAGGCGCTGGCTCAGAAGATGAGTCTGAAGGCGACGGACCTGCTGATGAAGCTCATGCAGCTAGGCATGACCAACGTCAACATCAACAGCACCCTGGACACGGACACGGCGCAGATCATAGCGAGCGAGTTCAACTACGAAGTTGAGAATGTTGCCAAGAGCGATGAGGAGCTCATCGGTGAGGCCCGAGGAGAATACCAGGACAAAGAGGATGACCGCGATGCGCGTCCGCCGGTGGTCACCGTGATGGGTCACGTCGATCATGGTAAGACGTCCCTCCTCGATGCGATCCGCTCTGCTGAGGTAGCTAACTCAGAGGCTGGCGGCATCACTCAGCATATAGGTGCTTATCGGGTCGAGACGAAGAACGCGCCCGTTGTGTTTCTAGACACTCCGGGTCACGAAGCGTTCACCGCTATGCGTGCGCGTGGGGCCAAATCGACAGACGTGGTCGTGTTGGTAGTGGCCGCCGATGACGGCGTCATGCCGCAAACCAAAGAGGCTGTGAACCATGCTCGCGCGGCCAAGGTCCCAATCGTAGTTGCTGTCAACAAGGTGGATAAGCCTGACGCCAAGCCGGAGGTTGTTAAACGGGAACTTGCCTCCGAGGGCCTTCAGCCGGAGGAGTGGGGTGGAGATACCATCTTCATCGAAGTGTCTGCGCACACCAAGCAGGGACTCGACAAGCTCGTCGAAGCCGTTCTGTTGCAGTCTGAGATATTGGAGCTCAAGGCGAATCCAAAGATCCCTGCTGAAGGTGTTGTTCTTGAGGCGTATCTTGACCGAGGGCGCGGCGCAGTCGCTAACGTCCTTGTTCAGGACGGCACCTTGTCCACTGGGGACCATATCGTCGCAGGCTCCGCCTGGGGTAAGGTGCGGGCGATGCGCGACGACAAGGGTAAGCCCAGTTCATCGGTCACTCCGTCTACCCCGGTGGAGATTCTGGGGCTGTCCGATTTGCCATCGGCAGGAGAGCGTTTCTACGTGGTCAAGGGCGCAAAGAAGGCGCAAGAGATTGCGGAGTCTAGACGCAAGCAACCTGCCAATGTAGCCAAGGGCGTCACGGGGCTCGACAAGCTCTACGAGATGATGAGAGAGGGAGAGGTCCGAGAGCTCAAGCTGGTTGTCAAAGCGGATGCTCAGGGTTCGGTCGAGGCGCTCACCAAGGCCTTCACTGACATCGAGATTGAGAAGGTTAAAGTGACTGTCATTCATCAGGGCGTCGGCGGCATCACCGAGAACGATGTCATGCTGGCCAGTGCATCTCAGGCCATCATCATTGGCTTTAATGTGCGTCCTGCTGGAAACGCAGCTTCAACGGCCAAGTCTGAGGGTGTCGATGTGCGGGCTTACTCCGTCATCTACGAGGCCATTGATGATGTAAAGAAGGCGATGGCGGGCCTGCTTGAGCCGGAGTATCGAGAGAAGCCGCTCGGAGCTGCGGAAGTACGTCAGACCTTTCAGATTCCGAAGGTGGGAATGGTCGCCGGTTGCTACATCACCGAAGGTAAGCTCGTGCGCAACGGAAAGGCACGACTTGTGCGAGATTCGGTGCAAGTTTGGGAAGGCGACATCCTTGCGCTCAGGAGATTTAAGGATGATGTACGTGAAGTAACTACCGGGTATGAATGCGGTTTGTCTCTGCAGGGCTTCAACGACATCAAAGAGAAAGATGTCATCGAGTGCTTTGAGCTTGAGGAGATTGAGCGCCAAATCTAGAGGTAGAGAATCATCTTTAGCGATAGAAGAGGCGCGAAGTGGTGTGCCGCTGGATGCAGGCGTAGTTTCCTATGATCGTTGCGGTGAGCAAGTTGCGCTTTGAGCTCATCGGGATACAGTCGCTCAAAGAGAAGAGGGCTATCGTGAAGCGGCTCATCCATCGGACACGCAATAAGTATAACGTGGCAGTGGCAGAAGTTGCAGAGCAGGATGCACATCGACGGGCCACCATCGCTCTTGCTGCGCTCTCTAACGACGCATCTCACGCCAACGCGATGGTGGACTCTGCAGCTGACTACATGACGAGCACCGGTCTAGCCCCCTTGATGAACCGTTCCACCGAGATCATCCAGGTCGGTGAGCTGCAAGCAGGAGCCCCTCGATTGCGGGACTAGGCGGCTAAGGCAGGTAGACTTGAAGCAGAGAGGTTATAAACGCGCCGAGCGTGTTTCCCAGCAGATCAAATCGGAGCTGATGGACCTCATCCTAAGGCAGCGGTCAGAGCACGCGGACACTCTGGACATCTGGATCTCGCAAGTGCGAGTGACCGATGACCTACGTTTAGCCAGAGTCTACCTGCGGGTAGCCGGCCAGGCTCTCGTTGATGGTGTCGAGGGAGCAGAGTTGCGGGCACGTGCCGTCCAGGAGATGCAAAAACGTGCTTCCAGGTTGAGAGGACAGCTTGGCCAGAGACTCCAATTGAAGTACACCCCAGAACTGCGTTTTTTCTGGGATGAGGGGTGGGACCACGCTACGCGCATGGAGCAGTTGCTCACTGAAATAGCTGAGGATGAGCAGACGTGAACGTACCAAATGAAGTGACGCGACTGGTAGAAACAGGCAAGAGCTTTCTGATCACCTGCCACATCGCCCCGGACGCTGATGCTGTGGGTTCGATGCTCGCCTTCGGTGAAATCCTCAAGGCCTTGGGCAAGGACGTTACGCTTTTTAGTAGCGACAGAGTCCCCGACGCGCTGGCGTTCCTCTCAGATCCCTACGAGATCGTGTCGGCTGTTAGTGACACCGATCATTACGACGGGACATTTATTGTCGACACCGCTGCGCGCGATCTTCTTCCGAAGGACTTTCCTGCGGCAGAGGTGACTGGACCACTTGTGACTATTGATCATCATGGGATGTTTCAGCGTTTTGCAGATTACGACGTTCGAGATGTCAATGCGGCGTCAACGGGGATGATCCTGATCACACTGGCGCCTCTGTTGGGCGTACGCGCTCTACCACCTGCGTCAGCTAATGCACTGTACGCGTCGATCCTTGCGGATACCGCGGGCTTCCGGCTCCCATCTACCAATGCTGCACTGCTTCGAGCCGCAGCTGACCTGATCGACCTTGGCGCTGAACCGGCCAAGGTAGCTAGGCATGTCTTTGAGGAATGGCCTTACGAGAGGCTCATGTTACTCCGCGAGGCATTGGAGAGCATTCAGCTTCACTTCGATGGCAAGTTCGCCTTAATGACCGTGTCCAAGAAAATGATCGAGGCCGTTGGAGCCACCAGCGAGATGACCGAGGGGTTTGTGAACTACGGGCGTCGTCTAAAGGGGGTGAAGGTAGCTGGATTACTGTGGGAGAAGACGGAAAGGGATCTAGTGAAGCTCAGCTTACGTTCCTCCCTTGAGTTTGACGCAGCTATGGCAGCACGAAGGCTCGGCGGGGGTGGGCATCGTTGCGCGGCGGGAGCTGCATTGCGAAAGCCACTTCAGGAGGCGAAGCATCTCGTTGTCGAATCCGTAGGCGCACAGATGGGCCATCGTGCCGCCGTAGAATTCAGCAACGCGTGCCGTGACGGCGTGCAGGGGTAGGGAGATGAGTGGATCCCCGACTGGTGTCCTGCCGGTAGATAAACCTCTCGGGTTCACCTCACACGACGTTGTGGCGAAGGTTCGCAGGGCCTTGGCAACACGTAAAGTGGGTCACGCAGGAACCCTGGACCCAGCGGCAACGGGCCTCTTGTTGTGCATGGTCGGAGAAGCGACCAAACTCAGCCAATACCTTATGAACGCCTCTAAGGATTACGAGGCCGTCGTGCGGTTTGGGGTTGAAACCGATACGCTGGACGCTGAGGGCCAAGTGGTTGCATCAGATCCTGACTTCCGACTCCCGAACAAAGATAAACTGAACGAGATGCTGAACGGTCTCAAGGGCGTAATGCTACAAGTGCCACCGCGGTACAGCGCGATAAGGGTCGAAGGGCAGCGCGCCTACCAAAGAGCCCGGGCGGGCGAGGTCAGGGAGCTTGAGCCGCGTCAGGTGTGGCTCAAAGAGGCGGTTTGCACAGAGGTCAGTGCTGAGTCAGCCACTCTTCACCTCACGTGCGGCAAGGGGTTTTACGTCCGCGCATTCGCCCGTGACGTAGCACGTTCTTTGAGTACTGTTGGTTATCTCACAGCGCTCAGACGCACCCGCGTTGGAGGCTTTCGTGTGGAGCATGCCACGACCTGCACCGGGCTTGATCAGCCGGGTGGTCAAGCCCTGATTGGACTCCGCGAAGCTGGTGAAGGCTGTATGCCCTCCGTCACCTTGTCAATGGATAAGGCAATGGCTTTGCGGCAAGGCAAGCAACCGGAAGCCGATGCGAGCTGTCCTGAGGAAACCTTCTTAGCTCTAG
Organism: Polyangiales bacterium; assembly: GCA_965214225.1. Classification (GTDB taxonomy): domain Bacteria; phylum Myxococcota_A; class Polyangia; order Polyangiales; family CBDCBC01; genus CBDCBC01. The sequence continues at coordinate 2,822,962 of OZ243942.1, forward strand.
ATCATGAAGAGCATGTTGTCGCTGTGGCCGTTCGTCGCGATGGACGGCTATTGTCGATCCGAGGCTTTCAGCAGCAACCGGCTGGAGCCGCACGCGCTGGCAGCATTCCTGCAGGCGTGGCTGCGGAGTAGATGGGCATTGTAAGCGACTGCTTTGCGGAAGCAGATGACGCTCCTGGCGGATGGATGCGCCCGTGCCACCGTAGCTCGACGTGCATGATGCTACGCCATCTAAAGCCGCGAAACGGAGCGCCCGCAAGGAGCTTTCGCGTCCGTGCAGGTGCTGGACCACGTTTGGTTCTTCTGCCCACCGCAGTTTGTCGGGAACCGACGCGCCGGATCTTTCTCGTCGCCCTTCTCTTGCTTGCTTCTTCATGTGCATCGCCGCAGACAACCGCAGAGGTTCCCATTCGCCAGGCGCCGTCACCCCCACGCGCTTCATCTGTCGGTCCGGACCAGGTCATCCGGAAGGGCACGCAGCGAGAAGCGGAACCCCCAAGTCCGGTGCTTCAACGAGAAGGCGCTGCTACCGAAGCAGGCGTATTGCGAGTCGCAGTGATCAGCGATTTGAACAGCGGATACGGATCAACGCGTTACGTTCCCGCCGTTCACCAGGCGGTTGAGGATATCGTCGCGTGGCATCCAGACCTAGTGATTTGCACTGGAGACATGGTCGCGGGACAGCGCCGCGGCCTTGATTACGAAGCGATGTGGGAGGCCTTCCACCAGGCGGTGTCCGAACCGCTGCGGAAAGCCGGAGTTCCCCTGGCTGTGTCACCGGGCAATCATGACGCTTCACCTTTTGGTGCTTACGCTGCCGAACGCGAGGCTTACGTTGAGGCATGGCAGTCACGTCCGCTGAAGTTCGAGCTTCTTGAGGAGAGTGAGTATCCTCTCTACTACGCCTTCCGTCTTTCTGGCGTTCTTTTTATTGCGATGGACCTGGCTCGAGCGGGAGCACTGGACGGCAGGCAACGTGCTTGGCTTGAGAGAACCATGGCCTCCAACGTCATGCTTCCGCGCCCGGTGGTGTTCGGTCACGTCCCCTTGTTTCCTTTCTCCGTGGGACGCGACTCTGAAGTTACATCGGATGCGGCGCTTCTGAGTAGCCTGCACGATCACCAGGCGCACGTATTTAGCGGACACCATCAGGTTTACTATTCTGGGCTACTCAACTCACTCCATCTGGTGAGTGTTCCCTGTCTTGGCACCGGTCCGCGCCAGCTGCGACACACCCACCATCGCTCGGCGCGAGGCTATGTGCGACTCCACTTTATCGAGGGGGAGCTTGTCCATTGGGAACAGCGCGTCGCTCCAGACTATCAGCCGTCAGTGACGATGCTGCCGGCCACTCTCACGTATGGCGATATCTCGGTCAACCTGCATTTGCCAAGCGCCAGGGTTAGCGAAAGTGGATCTCTTACGGATGAAAAGACCGGCCATCAGTGAAGTGGCCGGCTTGAGTGAACGTAGTTTGGGTCACTCAGCTTGGGTCACTCGGCGGGTGCAACAACAGCTGCGGAGGTGCGTCACTAGGGGAGGCGCCGACCGGATTCGAACCGGTGAATGGAGGTTTTGCAAACCTCTGCCTTACCACTTGGCTACGGCGCCCTCTTGAAGACCTTCAAAGTCTCCTTCGGCCAGCACTATAGAGCACTGTGCCGAGGAATCAACTTGAGGTAACCGCTCAGTGGCTCCCCGACTCGGAAGGCGCGCTTCCCGAGGGAGGTTGTCTACTCGGCTCCCTTTCGTTGAGTCCTTTCGTCAAGCCCCTTCCTCACACGTCTAAGGGCGTTCCGGTAAGTCGGTGCTCCCCGGTGGGTTGTGCGTGGAGTTCTTGTCGACTGCGTCTCCTGCGATCCCAGCGCTGGAATATGCACAGCTCTCGAATGCACAACCTCTTCGAAAACCAACTCCCCAGGGACTGACCGGTGACCAACTTGAGAGCATGATGTGGTGCCGGTTCACCCAGACGATCGCCGTGGGTGCCAAGACGGCTCCTTTAGACTCGCACACCCAGACTCTGCAAACCCGAATTCTGTAAACCCAGACTCTGCAAGGCTTCGCTACGATACGTCACGTAGAAGCACGTCGCAGTAGTATCGCACCCGCCTGACGACTTTACCATGAAGGCGATGATCAATGTTCTTCTTTAGAGCCAACATGACTTTGCGCTTAACTTGATAGGAAGTCAGCGGGACTTTCTTGCGAGGCCGAACGCTGGGCACCTCGGATCCTGTACGCAACGCCTGGCTTAGTTCATCCTTCGAGTAGTCCCAAGATGCAAGATCGGCCTCATTGAGAGCTGCCAGCATCCTGGCCGCAAGCGCAGCACGGTCGGGCTGCTGCCGCATCTCTTCTTGCCATGCGTTCTTTAGGTCTGGGTTGGGTCGCGCATGTCGACCGACACTCACTGGGTCCCCCATCCCTTTGACGTTCTGAAACTGCGCGCCGTAGTTTACAGCCTGAAGCTGGACCTCCACCCCGATATGCTTGAATACCTTCTCCATCGTCTCCTCAGGCGCGGTGACGACATCCTCGTACCTTACATGAAGGTACGGTACAGCCTTCTGTTGAAGGAAACCGGAAATGGCCGGGACGTAGCGTTCGAGGATGGGGTTGAAGTCGTATGCTAGCTTCCAATCGCCTGAGAAGAAGCTTTTCGCGTAGGAACTAAAGATGGCGAAGGGATGCCGCGTCAGAGCAATATAACGTGCCTTAGGGAACACGCGTATGATGAAGGACCAGACGAGCGCGTACGCTGGCGTCTTGTCGAGAAAGAAGGCAGCGTCCTTATCCGACAGAAAACGATTGTAAAGTGTGGACGCATAACCTCGGAGTGCCTCGAGGTAGTCCTCTTCTTTACCTGGAAGATTGCTTACGAACGCGCGGATAGCCTCGCCCGCATTGATGTGGTCGTAGGGCGCCCTCTCGACGCGGTCGTAATAGCCAAGGTAGGCTAGGGGCGTCATAAGGTGTGGCTCGGGATGGGTGACGATCGCGCTGTGGGATGCCACCATCCTTTGCAGGAGCGTTGAGCCGCTTCGTGGAGAGCCAAAGATGAAGATGAGATTGCTTCCTTGTGCTGTCATGTCTATCTCTTTCGGAGGGCGCTCTCTGCTTCGCTTGCCCCGAGCTTGCCGCGGTTCCTGATAGCCAACAACACGCCCCTTTCCTTCATCAGCATGAGGCCGAGAGCGGCAGACCCACGTTCCGATGCATCCTTTGAAGTCATTGCCTCAACAAAGAACGTTCGAATCTCATTTGTCGAAGGATCTCCTGGAACCACCGGCGCCTTTGCTAAGGCTTGCTCTAGCATGGGCTTTACGAACTGTAGGCCTTTTTCTGTTGGCGCTTCGCCCATGCCTGCTGCAGTTAAGACCCGCTTGAGTAAGCAGCCGCTCTGTAAATCATGCCGACTAATGCGCGTGAAGAGGTCTTCGTTCTCTTCTAATCTTCCTCGCAGCTCTTCAAATGCAGAGGCCTCTTCCGCGCCGGGTTCAAAGCGGCCAACTTGACCTATGAGAGTGGAATCACCGGCGACAAGTGCGGCTATTGCGCCGTAAGTTGCCAGCGCGGGCTTGTTTAGAAGCCGCTTTGAAGCCACGCTCGTAGAAGCGTCGCACACTCTTCCGATTGAGAAAGCAGCTTCGCGCTTAGTTCCGTCTTCCGCGCTCGATGCGATGACTTCAGCGAGTGTGGAAACAGCTCCCGCCTGGCCGGAGAGAGCGCGTGCCGCAAGGGCGCGCGTGCGGGTGGATTGATTGCCGTCGACGAGAAGAGCAACGAGTTCTTTGCGAACGTCTGCGTGAGTGGCGCCTTGCAGAGCCATGGCTGCAGCCTCTCGTAGTCTCGCTTCATCCTTGCTGTCCGACAGCACCGTTACGAGAGCCTGCTGTGCGTTGGGTTCAAGCTGTGGCTGCGCCTGCAAGAACTGAATCGCCACAAGCCTGTTGCGGTAGATGCCTTCGTAGCGCGCGCTCATGCTCGACATGTCGGTGCCATCCTGCCGAGCGACATCGGACAGCATCCTCTCATACGTCTTTCTGTCACGCAGGTCAGCCAGAGCAAGCGCTGCTGCGCGGTGGTCTTCTCCGTCAAGATGGGCGCGAAGTGTACTGGCGACCTTCGAAGCGCCGGTCTTTCCCAGTGCCCGCAGCACGGCAGCTCGCAAGCTTTCACGATCTTTCAGAAGTGCCTTGAGTGCTCCCACATGCTCGGAACCCACCACTTCCTGGAGTGCCGCTGCAACGCTTCGGGCTCGATCATTAGTGGCTGAACGCATCACCTCTAGAAGCTGTGGAACTGACCGCTTATCGCCGATGGCTGCCAGTCCCATGGCCGCTGCTAGGCGGACATCGTTATCAGATGAGCGCATCAGCTCGACCATTGCATCGGCGCCAGCGGGATCGTGACTAAGGGAGAGCACTTGAGCGAGTCCGAGTTTCACTCCCGGATCTTCGCTCTGAACCGCTAGCGGCCCGAGCACGCGGGCATCCGCCGAGCGGGACAGAGCACGCATGATTTCGCTGTGCAAGGTCGGTTGTTGCTCTAGCAACTTGGAAAGCGCCGTCACGGCCCTTTCGCTGCCCGAGCGTCCCAGTCCTGCGACTGCCTCTCGTATGACGCTGGTATTCCGCTTTCCATCCGGCCTCGCGAGTTCGTTGTTCAGCAGGATTATAAGTGAAGAGACTGCCTCCTGCTGATCAGATGCTTCGGACAACGTTCTAGCAATCAGAGCGCGAACAGAGGCGTCGGGGTCATTGAGCAGAGTAGATGATGCCAGTTTGGCGGGCTTTAGGATGCGCGCGAGAGCGCGCACCTCGAAATCTGGTTGATGTTGAAGTGTCCCCTTCCCGAACTCCTCAAGTAGCGCCTGTTCAACACGGGCATCTTCAAGCTTCACAAGCGCCCACACCACCTGCGGACGATCGACTGCTGACGTTTCCGGAAGGACCTCCCAAAGGGTCTCTTTGGCGGCCTGTGCTCCTGGTAGGCCAATGCGAGCAAGCGCAGTCGCGGCCGCTCGGCGTACGACGCCTGGCTCCTGGAGGGCCTCAACCATCTGAGGAACTGCTTCAGTGTCGCGGAAGTGGCCTAGGTTGAGCAGTATCCGCTCTTTTACATCGCGATGTGTTGCATCCCTCAGCGCGTCGCGCAGCTGCGTCAGCATGGTCGCTCGGTTGGGTGCCTTGCCTGCGTTCTCGACTGCGTCCATGCGGCTTTCGTATCCACGGTGCTGGCGCCAGTAGAGCAGCCCACACAGACTAACCAACGCGAGGATACCTAAGGTGCTCAGTGCACTGAGCGTACTGAAGCGGCCAGCCTTCGCTGTGTGCTCAAAGTTGCTCAGGTCATGTGCGTGAAGTTCCGAGACGCCTGCCGCAACCTCTTCGACAGATCCTTCGGGTTCAGAAGCGTAGGACGCTGCTGTCGCTGCAGGCGGGGAAGCTTGCGACGGCCGCATCGAGGGTCGTCCCAGCTCGTCTCTCCCGGTGTGATCCCTGCGCGTCATACTTCTACCTTCAAGCCCGAGTACTTCGGCCACATAAAATTATTGTCAGAGTTCATACCACGAAAAGCCAGTGCTGAAAATCGCTGACAGCCTTTGATCTTCTTGTGGCGATGAACTACCTTCCCGCAAGGAGGCGGAGCGTGACGAAGTCTGAGCTTATCGATGCAGTAGCACAAAAGCTTGATCTAACGCGGGGTCGAGCGAAGGCTATGGTGAACACTGTGTTTGACGCTATGACAGCGGCGCTCGAGCGCGGTGACGGGGTTGAGCTTCGGGGCTTCGCGAGTTTCTCTGTGCGGCACTATGAGGCGTACACCGGGCGCGATCCCAAGAGGGGAAACACGGTTGAAGTAACAGCCAAGCGCCTGCCATTCTTTCGAATGGGGAAAGAGTTGAAGGAGCTGGTAAACCGTATTCCGGAAGATGCAGTTGAGGCAAAGTCGACGAGCATCTTTGGAGTGGCTTCTAGTGACACTTCTAGCGGTGCAGCTGGTCGTAAGGCGCAGAGAGAGTCGTCTTCCGGTTCGGGGCGTGCCGCCGTGCAAGGGCATTCAATGAGTCAGCAGACAATGTCTGTAGGGACCAAAAAAGGCTATGCGGAAGCTAGCGACGTACAAGGAACGGGGGCGGGCGCTTGCTCCAACTCCAACTCCAACTCCAACGTCGAGGCAACTTCGGGTGTGGTGACAGCGTCCCAAGCCTATCCGAAAAATGCGACTTAGATGCCGGTCTACATCACCGGCTTGGACTTACTGCTGAGGGCGGCGCATAAATCTAGCCCGATGACTTATCTTCGCGCCTTAGGGTCATGCTCAGACGGCTCTCACGGCTTGGACCATCTGTCCGGCAGGTTTCGCACGCGCGTCAAGTGAGTCAACGGCAATGACAACGTCAGACAGTGCGCTAAAGGACATCTGCGACGGAGCGGTTGACTTACACGTGGAGTCGGAACTTGCGGAGCTGTTGCGTTCCGGAAGAGAGCTCCGGATAAAAGCAGGATTCGATCCAACGCGTCCGGACCTCCACTTAGGCCATACTGTGTTGCTTCGGAAGTTGCAGACCTTTCAGAGGCTGGGGCACAGGGTCGTCTTCATCGTAGGGGACGTCACCGCACGCATCGGCGACCCGACCGGACGCAATACGACTCGGCCAGCTTTAACACACGGTGAGATTCAGGAGGCGGCTGCTACGTACCAGCGTCAAGCGCTCAAACTGCTGGACCCTGAACGAACAGAAGTGAGGTACAACAGCGAGTGGCTCGATAATCTGCGCCTGGACGAGCTCATTCAGCTCACCGCCAAGTACACGCTCGCTCGGATGCTGGAGCGTGAAGATTTTAAAATGCGGTACGAGTCGCACGCTCCTTTGGGTCTTCACGAGTTGCTCTATCCTCTAGTTCAAGCATACGACTCGGTGTGTGTCGGTGCCGACGTTGAGCTCGGCGGAAGCGACCAGCTTTTCAACCTGCTGGTGGGGCGAGAGATCATGCGCGACTACGGGCGCAAGCCCCAGGTCGTGCTGACTTTGCCCATCATGGAAGGCTTAGCAGCACGGGAGGTTGATGGTCAGCTTCAGGGCGAAAAGATGAGCAAGTCGCTCAATAACTATGTGGCGGTCGAGGAGGCTGCTGCGCAGCAACTTGGTAAGTTGATGAGCATCAGTGATGACCTGATGTGGAGATACAGCGAGCTGCTTTCCGACCTCACGATGGGGGAGCAAAAGCGTAGACGGGATGCATGCGCAGCAGGCGAGCTCAACCCGCGGGATGTGAAATTAGATTTGGCGGAGGAGCTGGTCACGCGTTTCCATGGTTCCCAGGAGGCTGCTCAAGCGAGGGAGCAATGGTTGGCTCAATTTTCCAGGCGGCAGGTTCCCGTGGATATGCCGTCGTGGACTCACATCGGAGCTATCACCGTGGTTGACGCTCTCGTCGAAAGCGGCGCCCTCGAATCCAAGAGCGACGCGCGACGCCGTATCCGCCAAGGAGCTGTGCGAGTCGATGAAGCGCGTCTGAGCGATGTCGGGTCTGCGCTCTTGCCTCGTGACCAGCCCTACATCATCAAAGCGGGTAAGCAGGTTTGGGTCGAAATCAGAGTCAATCCGGGCGCAGTCAATCCAGACACAAAGGGTTAACCGGTTCTTTTTCTGTGAAGGTCTAACCCGTGCGGCGTTGCCAGATCCACAACTTGCGGTCTTAGCTCTTTGGAAGCGTCGATCTGTCTCAGCATCCGTTCCGAGGGACAGATGCCCTCCGCTAAGAGGTGCTTGAGCGGCGCAAGCATTGCGGCTTCCTCCTCTTGCTTCATCCGCGAGAGTCCTTCTTCCGCCAGAGCAACCAGTCTCTCGGCCCAATGCAGAAGCGAGCGCCCGCCGAGCTCGGCCCTCAGGGCGTACCTGGCGATCTTCGGCCGTTGCCTTTGAACTTCTGCAACATCAAGGCTCGCAGCGAGACCATGTGCTTCTTCAAGGGATGTCTCGTCGTAAAGCAGACCCTTCCAGAGAGCCATCAGCGAACAGGTCAAAGGCACGTCTTGTGCGTCAGCACCCCGGACCTCAATCGTCTCTTTCAGCCGCGCCTCAGGAAACAGTGTCTTTAGGTGGTTGCTCCAGTCGGCGTCACCCGCCACCTCGCCCTGACACCCTTCAGCTAGGAACTCACGGAATGTCTGCCCGGTGTTCCGCAGGACGCGCTCGCCTCTCCGTATCAGGAACATCGGCACATCCAGCGCCCAGTCGATGTAAGTCTCCAGGTCGGCCTTGTCACTCCACATGCAGGAGATTAGGCCACTCCGATCACGGTCCATATGAAGCCAAACGTCAGCTCGTTGACATAGGAGGTCGCTCCGCACACCTTCCGCGAATACGCTGTTTGCAAACATGGCAGTAACGACCGGCTGCAGGGCCAGACTAACCCGCATCTTTCGCAGCGCGTCCTCCTCGCTGCTGTAGTCGAAGTTGACCTGCGCTGTGCATGTGCGCTGCATCATGTCGAGCGAACGGAGACCACGCTTGGGCATGTGCTCACGCATGATTGGGTAGCGCAGTTTCGGGACCCAAGGAAGCTCCTCAGGGAGCGCGAAAGGGTGGAATCCGAGGCTGAGCCAGGCCGTCTGAGGATGGCCAACATCTTCAAGCTCATTGAGATGTTGTTGCAGTTCGTCCCGTAGTGCCACTAACGACTTGGCCGGCGCGCTGGAGAGTTCCACTTGTCCGCCCGGTTCGAGTGTGATCGAACTTGCACCCCGCACCAGAGAGACGACCGGCCCACCCTCGTATTCGACCGACGGTTGCCACTGTTTGTGCTCAACCAGCCGACCGAGGAGTGCCTCGATTCCATGCTCCCCCGTGAACTGGAGTGGCGCCGAGGCCTGACGTGCGATTCCAAACTTTTCCGCCTCGAGTCCTACGCGCCAGTCCTCGCGGGGCTTAGCAGCGCGTTCGAAGGGTGCACGTAGGTCTAAGCGACCGCGGGAGGTACGTAAGGGCATTTGGGAGCCACGGCGTCGTCATCGAGCGATGGGCACATACCAGTCTCAACCACATCGAGCAAGGGTAGTGAGACGGCAAAGCGTCATCTAGTCGAGGTCACTCCCTCGTCATGGGATAATTGCAGCTGCTCAGGTAGCTTGTTCACAACGCATGTAGCCTGTTCACAAGAAGCGAGGCGCGAAGAAACTCAAGTCACTGGAGACGGGCGATTGAATCCTTCCTCTTCCCCTTAAGGCTTTCGAGCGCCTGAACCCCTGCACCCGTCAAGCATGTTTCCGGTCCAGCGCGGCTCTGCGAAGGTTCTCAAGAGGGACGTGGTCAAGCACACGTAATTTGAGTATGGTGCGCCAGATGGACAGGCTGCTGGATCTACTACGTGACAAAAGTTTCCGCAGGGGGGAGATCGTTCTGGCGTCAGGAAGACGAAGCGATTTCTTTATCGACTGCAAGCAAACGGTGCTTACCGCTGAGGGACATTTCGAAGTGGGTCGGGCTATGTATGAAGCTGCACTCGCGTTGTCTCCCGCTCCAGTGGCCGTGGCAGGAGTGGCACTTGGAGGCTGCTCCCTCGCCTCGGCAGTGTCGCTATATTCTTTCCTGCAGCAATCTCCTTCCCTGAATGCCATCTATGTGCGAAAGCAAGCCAAAAGCCACGGCACCCGCAGCTGGCTTGAAGGCGTCAGCAACCTTCCAGAGCGAGCGAGTCTCGCGGTGCTCGAAGACGTGATTACGACGGGTCAGTCAACGCTTCTGGCGGTCGAGCGCATACGTGCAGCAGGCCTCGAGGTGAGTGGCGTTGTGACAGTCGTCGATCGCGAGGAAGGGGGGCGGGAGGCCCTCGAGTCGGCGGGGCTGCACATTGTGGCTCTCTACCGTCGTCGGGATTTCCTTGAGGCTTAGCATGCAACCTTTTCCTTTTAAAATGGAGCCTTCTAAACTGGCTCCTTCTAAACTAGTCGCTAGCCAAACTAGAGTGCACCTTCTTTTGTGGCTCGCTTGCTTCTCACTGATGGCGTGCGGTGCGCCGCGCGTCTCCTTGGAGCGTAAGGAGCACACATTTGAAGCGGAGGATTATTGGGAGGCTTACGAACGGTGGACACGCGAGCAACGGGCGTTCTCGCTGCGGCATATGCGAGACATGTTGGCAGTCACAGCCACATTTGAGTCTTGGGAGTTCCGGTGGGCCTATGTCACCCGGTTTGCCAGCGACTACAGTCTCACCCGCAAGGAAAAGCAAGAGGCGCTCACGACGTCGCTTCAGGATGCACGGAAACACCACCGCTTCTTTGTCACCATGGCAGGTTCCGTCTACCGCGAAGCCGATCTGACCGATAGAAGCGCTTCATGGAGAGTGCTTTTGATGAGCCCAAAGCATCGGACGGCCATTGAACCAGAGGCTATTGAGCGGATCTCCCGGCCCACCGCGCTTGTGAAGACCTACTTCCCTTCCATATCCTCCCAACGTTGGGCATTTAGGATCAGCTTCCCCGTAGAGGTAGATGGTCAGCCGACGCTTCCGGCGGACGCAGATAAGGCTGTTCTGCGCTTCTCCAGCGCGGAGGGGAAGGTCGATCTCGTTTGGGACCTTATTCATTAGCGTACGCCTCCGGACGGGCGCGCCTGCGGCAGGGTTTCGTGCCTATGTTAGGCTCATTGACATTCGATCTGGCACAGCGTTATCATCGGCTCGGGTTCATGGACGCAGGGCGAGCGCCTCGCAACGCGGATCCGCTGAACCTCTGGACGCTAACGGAGTAATGATCCCACGGGGGTGAAATGATCGGACGCATTTGGGGAGGACCATGCGTCCTTCTAGGAAGAGCCAACGTTCTTCCGGGAGGAGCCAGCGCAGAGGCCCGCGAGGGATGCCGACTACGGCGCGAGACAAGTAAACTGCTGCATCTGTGCGCTCTCGCCTCCTTTGTTGCAGTGGGTTGTCATGCGCGACCTGATGACCCTGTTGGGCAGGCCAAGGAACTCAAGGATCCAGTTCGGCGTGAGAACGCAATCAGCAACCTGACACGGCTCTACACGAAAGCACTTGCGGCACACGGAGGGCGCCGAGATGCACCGGCGGTCAAAGCTATTGCCGACGCTAGTCACGCGCGGCTGGTTGAGGCTTACGTGAGCAACGATGAGGTGCGTACAGGTCAGTATATTCTCGACCTTCTCGCTGAGATGCGCGACGCGCGAACGCTGCCGGCTCTAGTCAAGGCTCTTGATTGGCGCACCGAGGTCAACGAGGAGCATACGATTAGGGCGTGTCGCACGATCCGCCAGTTGGATCTGCAAGACGGTCGGACCACAAAGGTTGTGGAAGCGATAGGGAAGGCTGTTGGGAAGGTCCAAGGAGCGCGTGCTGTAGATAATCGGATCCGCGTTGAGTGCATCCGCGCACTTGGAGCGTTGGGCGACAGGAGCGCCACACCCATTCTCACCAAGATAGCGACGTCGCAGCGTCGAGAGCAGAGCTTTTTGATCAATCGCCTCGCGGTTGAGCAGCTTGGGCGACTTGAGGATCCGCGCGCAGTGCCGATCCTCATTAAGTCGCTGTTTGTCTATTCGCATCAAAATCCAACGCAGCGGATGAACGATGTGGCCGCTGAAGCGCTCGTGCGCATCGGACGTGCTTCAGTCAAACCACTGATCGATGTGATGGAAGGAAGGAACTCCAAGGTCAATGCCATCGCCCAGGCCTACATCAACACACTAAAGGCGAAGCAACCGTCGGCCGCAGAGGGTATGGATGTGGCAACTCTTACATCCACAGAAGCGATCTACACTCTAGGTCAGTTGGGCGTTGCAGAAGCTTACAAGCCGCTCATTGAGCAGCTGAGCGCGTCAAGTTCCTCGAGGCGTGACGCGGCTGCGCTCGCGTTGGTGTGGCTCTCATGGGGAGTGGATGATCGGGGTCCCATCCGGAGCGCTCTGGTAAAACTCTACCGCGACCGGAGGAAGGCCGAGCGTCCTGCGCTGCTTTCGACCATGCAACGGATATTTGATGCGGAAACGCTCCCCTTTCTGCTGGAGGAAGCTAGCCGAAACGAAGCTGAGGTACCCGACATCCGCTTCTCCGCGGCTCACGCTTATGCCCTGTTGGCTAATAAGGAGGAAGCAGATGCGTTGCGCCCGATCTTGACTGCCAAACCTCAGGGTGAGGCGGCAGACTACCGAAAGAGTTTTGAGAAATACCTTCCACTTCTGTCATTAGCTTCCGCATGCGACTCGAAGTTGTCGTGCTGGTTGGGTAAGCTCAAGTCGGATGACTCCCAGTCTGTTCGTAAGGCAGCGTACATGGCAGTACGCTTTGGTCGGGGGAAGCCTGAAGTCGTTCAAGCTCTAGTGGAAGCTCTTCGATCAAGCGCTTCAAGCGCCCGTGCGGATTTGCTTTACGCGCTCGATCAGGCCGCTACCAAGGGTTCAGCTGAAGCTGTTGCAGCCATCGAAGAGCTGAGCGAGCGGGAGGAGGGCAGCGCGCGATGGTCGCAGGTCAAGCCACTGGCGATGGCGGTTCAGGCGCGACTGGAAAGTCGTAAGAGTTAGCGACTCGGCAGGACATCCTGAGGGTATGCGTTCAGGTACCCTCTGGGCAGGAGAGAGCCTCCAAAACCGCATACTAGTATACCTGAACGTTTACCCTGACGGGGGCAATAGGTGCTGCGTCCGATGAAGGATTCATGGCTTCTTTTAATGATCATGTCACCGCTGGCTTGCAGTGGTCGAGATGGCCGCGTTGATGTTAGGGACCCATCGGATGCGGCAGGAGCGGGCAAGGCTACTGCAACGACCTTACCGTCAGTTGGGCGTACAGGATCCCGGCAAGCTCGTCGGACGGAGCGAGAGGCAGAGCGAGATGCAAAGCGTGTTGGCACGGAGCGGTTTCTTTGGCATCGAGCCGAGAGGTTGCATTTTGATGATGCCTGGAGGGTTCGTCGCGCCGTGCATCAGGAGGCGGCAAGAGAGACACTCAAAAGGCACGTCGAGCGGGAGGTCACCCCATCGGCTGTTGACGAGGCGGAGGTGGCCCGAAGATATGAAGAGCAGCGTGCTCGCTTCGTTCACCCCGAGCTCCGTGAAAGCGTCCATCTGCTAGTGCAGACCTCCGGCTCAGGCTCTCAAATTGCGCGGCAGGCGGCCGCAATTGCCCAGGAGGCCCTGCAACAACTCCTTCGGAACCCTGACGCTCCGCTGCTCACCTTTCAAGCGTTCACAACACGCAGCGCAGGTCCTCAACTTGTGCTTCGGGTGGAGCGGGTACCCCCGCTGGCCAGGGACGCTCAAGCTGATCCTGCTTATCTTCGCGCCCTGTTTGATGCCGCTGCTCCAGGCCCTGTGCCTCGTGTCGTTCGGAGTCAGTTTGGCTGGCACGCCATCGCACTGACGCATGTTTTGCCTGCACAAGCTTTGTCTGTGCGCGAAGCGGAGCCGGATATCCGTCGTGAACTGGCCACGGAGCAGAGGTCAGAAGAGACACAACAACTGCTCAAGATGCTTCGCCGTCGACACCCCGTTCAGCGTTCTCCGGCGGCTCTGAACCTCATCTTGCAAATGAAGATTGAGGCCTAGCAGCTGTGAGTAAGCGTTCACCCCCCAAGCCTATGCGGTTTTCGAGGGTGTTTCGGCATCGAGCGCGCCCGTACGGCTAGGAGGCGCGCACTTTTGTGCGTAACGACGACGCCCGAGGACGAAGCCGATGCTGGAACATCCTCGGAAACCGTGGTTTTTAGGCCTTCGAGGGGGGCTGAACACTTACAGCGGTGAGGCGGTGGTACACCTGAACCCGTACCTCTCAGCTCCAAGTTGATCTATAACGGCTGCTGAGACGTGTCCCATGGGAAACTACAGATAGCGCGTGAAGGCCATACAACGCATTGCGAGACACCACGCGCCGAACTGGAATCGGCATTCACGCCGATCCTTCGCAAGATATGGCTTTCTAGTGAGGCGGTGTTGGTCGCGTGCTTGGTGGATTGCGAAGGGGAATGTATTGACTATTGCACATCACTTAGCGTCTACGACGCAAAGTTGGCAGGTGCACATCTTGCGCTCCTGCTCTCTCAGCTGGATGCCGCTTCCCCTAAGCTGCTCGCATCGAAAGGCGCTGGTACGCTGCACCTAATTACGGAACGTCGTGAACTTATCGTGCGTCGTGTGGGAAGCGACTACGCACTCGCGGTGGTTCTAGCGGAGTCGCCTCCAACCTCCCTCGTCAACCAGGCCATCATGACTGCGGAAGAATCTCTACGAAAGGAGATGGGGCTGGAGGTTTCTCCGTACCATCCTGAGGCGACGCCTGTGCAGGTCGCTACACACCCCGATCCCCGCGGCTCCTACGTTCCTGTTGAGGTGTCCGACGGACCCGCAACGCAGCGGGTGGAGTCGGTGCTTGGGCGGTGGGAGGAGAGCGACCGGACCGGCGCGGAGCAGCAGCGTGGGTTTCGGGTGCGTGGTGCTGACGGACGCGAAATGAACTTGATACACAACGTGCGCGACAACACGTGGATGCGGGAGCGCTGGTGACGACTGCATGCCCCTCTCTCGGCTTGACGCGCGGGCCCTCCATGGCTAACCCTACGCCAACGTTATTTTCAGGAGCACCAAAGTGACCTCTAACTTGTCCTACACCGATCGAACATCCACAGTTTTTTCTCCGGGGGGCACGGCCTCTGGAAGATTGCCAACGTTCCGCGGCGTCGCAGTGTGTGCTGCCCTCGCGTGTTTGGCGCTTGCAGGCTGTGACAAGAAGAAAGAAGAGTCTTCAAAGGCTGGTTCCGGCTCCGCTACCTCTGGAGCAGCTTCCGGAAAAAGTGAGCTCGCCGGGCCTTGCGGCGAGTACGCCAAGCGCGTTTGCAAAGAAGCGGGCGACAAGTCCCCCACGTGCAGTGCCTTCAACACCGTTCTTCCTCTCATGCCACCAGAAGCTTGCGAAGAAGCTCTAGAAGAAGTGAGCTTCACGGTGAAGAAGTTGGCCGAGGCGCGAAAGGACTGCGACTCGCTAGCGAGCAAGCTCTGCAAGGACATCGGTGAGAAGACGGAGACATGCTCCTTTGTTCGGGAGCAGACAAAGCAGTTCCCCGCCGAACGCTGCAGCATGATGCTTGGGCGTTATGCCGACGTTCTAAAGGAGCTCAAGCAGCGTGAGCAGATGAACAAGCCTCTATCCGAAGAGATGCAGGCAAAGCTCGTTTCAGGCGATGCGCCCTCCTTCGGGCCGAAGGACGCCAAGGTCACCGTTGTTGAGTTCTCAGACTTTGAATGTCCTTACTGCGAGCGCGCTGCCAAGGTAGTTAATCAGCTCAAGGATAAGTATGGAAGCAAGGTTCGCTTCGTCTTTCGTCAGTTTCCCTTACCCATGCACCCTCATGCTCAGGATTCCGCGGAAGCTTCGCTGGCTGCTCACGCTCAAGGGAAGTTCTGGGAGTTCCACGACACTCTCTTTGAGAACCAGCGCTCACTCGACCGCGAGTCACTCGAAAAGTTTGCCAAGGAGCAAGGCTTGAACGTTGCGCAGTTCACCAAGGCGTTGGAGGCTAACACCTATGAGAAGGCTGTCGCAGCTGACAAAAAGCTTGGAGAGGAAATCTCGGTTCGCGGAACGCCGACGATGTTCATCAACGGCGAGCGCGTGGCCAATCCCACGGATTTTGAAGCACTGTCCAAGCAAATCGAGGAAGCGCTCAAAGGCTGATGTAGACCTTGGTCGGGGCGTCCCGACGACGCACCAGAACGCGCCTCTTTGGCGAAAGAGCCTTCGCTCTGACGGAGTCGCTAAGGAGTCAGGGCCTGCATGCAACCATCTGACTCTAACGACGACTCCCGACTAGGTTCTCAAGTAGGCGACTACCGGGTACAGGCAACTGTTGCCGACGGCTCAACTGGTCGAGTCTATCAGGCATATCACGTCGAGACCGAGGAGCACGCGGCACTAAAGGTGCTTCATCCCTGGGTCGCCAGTGATCCAGTCTCGGTGGAACGATTCAGGCGAGAATGTGAGACGCTGCTAAAGCTTCGCCACCCTCACATCGTACAAGCTTATACCTGCGGCGCCACTCCGGAGGGCACACCCTTCCTGGCCATGGAATTCTTGAGTGGACACGAGCTAGATGTGGACATACGGGGCGGCGGACTCGAGGCTGCGGCGGTTGTGAGACTGGTGGCTCAAGTCGCCCTGGGGATTGAGTACGCCCATAGGGCCGGGATCGTACACCGCGACCTTAAGCCTCAGAACATCTTCTTGGCCGAGAGCAATGCTGGACCCACTGCGAAGATCTTAGACTTCGGCTCCATCAAGAGAAGGCAGAAGGAGCAAGCCCATATTACAGCTCTTGGCACCACGTTAGGGTCGCCCTATTACATGTCGCCTGAGCAGGCTCGTGGACAGCAGGATCTCGACGCAAGAACCGATATTTTCTCCCTCGCGTCGGTGACTTTCGAATCACTGACGGGAGCGGTTGCTTACCGTGGGAGAAATGTGGGCGACATCGTCGCTAAAATCGTCCAGGGTCCGTCGCCGATGCTGGTTGAGGGAGGCGGCGGAACCTTCCCCGATGCGGCCGACGACGTGCTAATGCGCGCTTGGGCTCGCGATCCTGCTGCACGTACGGCGACTGCCCGAGAGTTTGCCGCAGCACTGGCTCGCGCATTCGGGTGCGCTGGAACCCCTGAGGAAGTCGCCGCTATGCCGCTAAGCGAGGTGCGAGTGCGTATCCAGCAGGCGCAAGACGCACGTGCAACGTCCTCCGTAACGGGTGACGGCAGCCTGCAGCCGCTTAGGCAACCTGCGTCCCGGCTAGCTATTTGGGTCGCAGTTGCGTTGGCAGCAGGCCTCCTCTTGTGGATTATCTGGATGACCATCCACTAGGACCCGACGCACTTTGGCGCCAGAACATGGAAGGCGTCTTTTTACTCGCCTACCTTCCTGAACCCATCGAGGGTCGCCTGGTATAGCTCGGTTTCCTGTGCTGGGCTGCCGTCTGATCCAAAGCGGGGCGGCAACGTGAGAAGCGACTTCTGTGGCGCTGCGGTCTTCATTGCTTGGGCAAGGTCGTCTCCCTTGCACGATGTCGAGCGACATGCTTCGTCGATTACTCGGTAGGCGTTGTATGAGAAAGCAGAGAAGACATCCGGTTCTTCGCTGAAGTTGCTGAAGTAGGTGTGACTGAAGTTGTCGTAGTCGCGATTGAGCTGAGCGTTATAAGGCACAGAGAATAGAGCGCCGTCGATGTACCGTTGCACCTTCTGCAGCAAGCGGAGGTCGAAACCAGCGCTTGAGACAAGGAACGTTGTTTGGCGACCCTGGGGAGCGGCCTTGGAGCTCCAGATGCCTGAGGCTGCCAATGCCGGGGCGATGAGCGCAACCGCGACCGCTCCGTCAGCAAGTACCACGGCGTCGAGTTTGTCTTTGGTCAGTCCTTCCACCACGTCCGAGAAGTTGCGCGTGCCGGGAACGTAGGTCCTCGTGATTGGCGGGGCGAGCCGATGCTGTGAAAGCACTTCGCTAAGTGCCTGATGAGCTGCTCTTCCGTAGGAGTTCTCGGGATGAATAATCCCAATACGTTTACCACCGCGATGGACAGCTTCCGATACGAGTGCTTCCAACTCGCCCCTGAGCGATAGAAACATGCGAAATGAGAGCGGGCTTAGCTTGGCCGCGGATGGCTCCGCGGTGAAGGTCACAATGGGCGTGTGCAACTCACTGGCGCGTCGGGCGGCAGCAAGAGCGGTTTGCCTGCTGAGCGGGCCAAGGATCACTCGCACCCCATCCTTGTTGATGAGCTCTTCAACAAGACGCACGCTCACATGAGGGTCGCTCCGATTATCCTTAATAACCAGATGGGCCTTACTGGCTACCTCCTGCTGAGCCAGAAGCAGACCGTTGAGAACTTTCCTGCCGAGGCGTTCGCTCTTTCCGCTGAGCGGTAAGATAACCCCAAACTTGACTTCGCCGGCTTCGGGCTCGCTGAGCGCATCTAAGGCATTCGGGTGATGCTGTCTGACAAGCGCTCTAAGGGACGCGGCGCGTTGCTCCTGCCCGGTGTCGGTAAGGCGTTTGAGAAGCTCCAGGGCGACTTCTCTCCACCCAAGACTGCCGCGGGGCGCCGTCTGCAGTACAGCCTCAAGCTCTGCGTCATCGGTCTGTTGTAAAACGCGCCTGAGCTGATGCAGATAATCCCTCTGCTCATCCCCCTTGGAAACGGCCTTTTCTACGCTTATCAGGAGTTTGATGACCTCCTTGCGCAGTGAGGGTTCTTTTGCTGCGTCTGAAACTGATCTGACGTAGCGCTGCCGATATTGCGGCTCAAAGGGCTGGTCACGAAGAGCTCTCAGCTCACCGAAACCCGTACGCGCGTCGTGGATCAGGATGAGCTCCGCGCGGATCAACCTAAGTCGACTTCGTACGGGATCGTCCGGGCGAAGAGCAAGACCGGCTTCTGCGTGCTCTCTTGCTGCGTCCACCCTGCCTTCTTGAAGCTCCAGCTCGGCGAGCTGCAGACGAGCAACTGCCGCCACTTCTTGGCGCCGGTGCTCCCTCAGTAGCTGATGAAGCAGGCTACGGGCTCGTGCTGTCTCCCGAGCCTCACTCGCTTCTCGGGCTTCTTTAAGCTTACTCGCAGCTGCATCTTCATCCGGGGGAATGAGCTGCTCGTGCGTGCGCGTCGTCTCCCTAGCGTGGGCACATCCCTGCGGAACGAAGAGTGCAAGGACAAGGGGCCACACGAGCACGCGCCGGGGGAAGGCTCTGCTTGACGACTCAGCACAGGCAATGATTCTGTATATCATAACTCGAACGCTCGAAGGTGGACCCTTCGAGGAGAGAAACGCTACCACGACAGCGTCTTTCGCGCTAAATGTGCACAAAGAGCAAGCTAACCATGCCACTGGTACGCAGAACAGCCGAACTTGTAGCGGTATCCGAACTATCCGCATCAGTGCGCAGCCTCGCATTTTCTGTGCGCGACGGCGGCAGTTTTGAGTACCAGTCGGGCCAGTGGGTCAACATCTTCCTGCCGGGATTGGAACACCGAGCCTACTCCCTAGCCTCGGCACCTCGCCACGCGGCATCCGGCGCCTTCGAGTTGGCGGTGACGCGGGTCTCCGACGGACCAGTCTCCAACGCGCTTCATCAGCTTGCAGTCGGGCAGGTGGTTGAGGTGGAAGAGCCGGCGGGATACTTTCTGCGGGAGCCCGACGCCATTGGCGAGCAGGCGCTCTTTGTAGCTTCTGGAACAGGATTGGCCCCTATCCGCGCCATGCTTCAAGAGGAAATGAGGAAGCCCGAAGGGCCGCCGATGACTCTGCTTTTCGGCTGTCGGACTGAGAAGGACATCTTGTGGCGCACAGAGCTCAAGGAGTGGGCCAGCTTTTCACGGTTCAACCTGCATGTCAGCCTCTCACGAGGAGGGGCGACGTGGACCGGCAGGACGGGTTACGTGCAGGGGCACGTGGAGGCGCTGTACCAAGAGCTCAGTGCTCCGCACGTCTACATTTGCGGACTCTCATCCATGGTCAAAGACGTACGGCGCATCCTCAAAGAGCGATGCGCCGTGAAGCGTCAACGTATTCATTCCGAAAGATATGACTAGCGAAGTCGGGCGCGGCGTGCGCCCTCTGCTCGGGTACTACGGTGAAGCACAGCATGCATCCGCGACGTCATCTTGAGCGCAACAATCTCTCGGGGCTGTTGGAGTGAGGCCCGCCTCACCGCCACGGCTTCCGAGAGGTGTGGGAGTCGGGCGCCGTCTGACATCTCGGAAGAAGGTGCTGCTCGCAGCGGCAGCGGCAGCGGCAGCGGCAGCGGCTCTGGTTTTGACGCTACTTGTCTCTCATAGACTCCCGGCACAGAGTGCTCCGGGCTCCTCGTTGCCACACGGCGACAGGCTGTTGATGCGTCTGCAGGGCGCACCCGACTTTGACCTGAGCGAGTTTACCCGTGGCAGGGGCTCCGCAGCGGCAATCCAGCTCGCGGTGGATGCAGCCACAGCATCTCCCTCCAGCGAGAACATGCTCGTCCTCGTTTCCCTCTCCGGTACCCGAGACCCCTGGGCGGCACCGGTTGCGTCCCGTGCAGTCTTCCAGATCGCCCGCTCCTACGCCGATGGGCAAGACAGATGTTTGCCCATCTCGAATGCAAGGAGATGGACCTTGATTGGTCGGCTCAAGACACTCGCGGGAGATGACGATGTGCGGCAGGACATCCGAGAAAGGGCGGGTATGAGCGCGTTGCTTCTTCGCCACGTCGAGCTGTGTCGCTAAGCTCTTTTTTGTCCATGGCGCGCTGTGATGCCAAGCGGAGCTGTGATGCCGAGCGGAGCTGTGATGCCGAGCGGAGCTGTGATGCCGAGCGGAGCTGTGATGCCGAGCGGAGCTGTGATGCCGAGCGGAGCTGTGATGCCGAGCTTCAGCGCACCTGGGAAGGAATGCAGCCGCGACTCTTTCCCCCATCGGCTGCCTTCTTAGGCTTTTCAGTAGACCGCTTGCGCACTGTCGCAAGCGTCGTGCCCAGCTCAGCGAACTCCTCAACGGAGAGAGTTTCGGCCCGACGCTGCCCATCGATCTTTGAGGTGGTCAGCAACTCAGCGACGAGGTGAGGTTCTGGGAGGTATGCCAGCGCTCGGCGAAGGGTCTTGCGCCGGAAACGGAACGCCGTGCCGACCACTTCCTGGAACTCCTCCGTTTCCGGCGCTCTTGCGACGGGGTAGGGTTCAAGAGTTAGCACGGAACTGACCACCTGCGGACGAGGGTAGAAAGCGCCAGGGGGAACATCGAAAACTTTCTTCGTCTTGAACGCAGCCTGACAGAAGACGGTGAGAGCCCCGTAAGCCTTGCAGCCCACGGGAGCAAGAATCCGGTCGCACACTTCAGCCTGCACCATGAAAACCGCACGGCGCACGAAAGCTGCATCTCTCATCACCCCTCTCAGTATGGCGCCGGTTGACCCATAGGGTAGATTCCCGATGACGCGGAGACGTGCTGCAGAGAGAGCGGCGTCGGCGTAGCTGAACACTGCAGCGTCGCCCTCCACCACGCGCAGTCGGCTGCTAGCAAGGTCCGTGCGAAGCAGCTTGGCAAGTGATGCATCGCGTTCGACTGCCGTGATCTCGACGGGGTGCTCCAGAAGCAGCCGCGTCAGACTTCCAGTGCCTGGACCAATCTCCACCACATGGTCGCCCCTTTGCACCTCCAGGGCCTTCACAATGCGTCTTGATGTCGCCTCCGATGTGAGGAAGTTTTGTGATAAGGAGCGCTTCGGGCGGAGGTTTTCTACCTCGAGCTGCCGCTTTGGGTGCAGCCAACTTGAATGTTTCGTCTTCTCCACAGGGGCTTTAACTCCCGCTCAGGTGGCACGCGCATCCACTCACGGTAATGCCCTGTGCGACAGGAACTCAAAACAGAAGGTAGCACGTGGGGGCAGCCTAGCTACGTCCGAAGCCCGGCGAGAACGCTCGCAAAGCGTCGGGAGAGAGAAAAACTACGGAGAGTGTCGGAGTCTGCCACAAGGATTGCACGCGTGTGCCGTTTCAATAACTTACCCCGGTGCCCTCTTGTATTTGAGGAGGGCGTTGCTAGGTTAAGCGTATAAGCCATCTTAGCGAGAGTGTGAAAGGTGCTGCATGCTACCGCCGTTCATCATAGACCAGATACGCAAGAGAGAAGAAGCGGAGCGAAAGCGCGATAACCGGCCTTTTTTGGAGCTCCCACTACCGGACCCGACCCGTCAGAAGGAGCCAAACAGGGAAGAAGACGGCGATCGGGGCTCGATCATTATCGACCTTTAGCTGGGATCCTCGGCCTCTCAGCGGGCGACGCGCACGAAGCGCGACTCAGGGACATGACGCGGCGGGTCTGCGTTGTGAGCACCGCACATGGTGATGAGCGTTTTACCTCGGCTCGTATCGCGCTAAACTCGCCCTGTGGTTCGAGGAATTCGATTTGGGTCGTATGAGCTGCTGCGACGGGTAGGAGTCGGTGCAACCTCTGAGGTCTTCATGGGCCACAAGGTGGGAGCTCAGCACTTCAAGCATGAGGTGGTGATTAAGCGGCTCTTCCCACACATTGCCGAATCCCCAGAGGCGGTGGCCACGTTCGAAAGGGAGGCAGAGGTCCTGGCAAGACTGACTCATCCGGCTCTTCCACACGTCTACGACTTTGGACGCGTTGATGGTGCTTGGTTTATCGCGATGGAGTTCATCCGCGGCTATAGCCTCAAGCAACTGCAGGAATGTCTCGCACGGAGCGAGGGGCAGTGGACCCTCGCAGCGGTTCTTTCTATCGCCCATCAGCTTGCCCTGGCGCTTTCTCACGTGCACGAGCGCGAGGGCGACGGAGGCCTTCCGCTAGCCATTGTTCACTGCGACGTGGCGCCTCGCAACGTGTTGGTTACTGCAGATGGATACGTCAAGTTGCTCGATTTTGGTGTTTCCCAGACGCGGCTTCACGAACAACCATCGGGCCTAATCAGAGGCACACTCAGGTATGCCGCGCCCGAACAGATAAGGGGCTGCAAGGTCGACGCGCGAGCTGACGTCTTCTCCGTCGGCGTCATTATGTATGAGCTTCTTTCAGGTCTCCCGCTGTTTCAAGGTGAGCCAGCCCAAGTCGCCACCCAGATAGTGGAGCACGCCATTCCCCCCTTGAGCAGCATCAACGGCGCAATTCCAGCGTCAGCCAGTGACGTGGTGATGCACGCCTTAGAGAAGGAACCTGCGCACCGCACGCCTGACGCAAGCCGGTTGGCAGATGCGCTCGAGGAGGCTGCTGTTGGACTTCGACTCTCGCTCAGCTCCCGTTCGCTTTCCTGCTTGCTCAAGCCGCTCCACCTTCGTCTCGCGGGTGTGCAAGAGGTGTCGCAAGAGCTAGTCGCATCTGCGTCAGCACGAAGTCCCTCAACCGCGGATGCGGCGAGAGGCCGAAATGTGCACGACTCCAGCTTCTCAGCGACGCTCTCTCGGCTTGCGCAGAAGAGCAGACGTCAGGATATCCTGTCGGGGGACTTGGGCGAGATACACGCAGGTGATCTGCGCTCGGAAGCGGGAAGCGTCGTAGAGGCAGAGATCGATGAGCTGCTCTCTCATCTCGAGGAGCCAGGGCTTTCAGCGGACGAGCAAGCAATCCGCCGGAGACCGGAAGATATGGCGGCTTCTGGTGCTCTCCCGTACCCGATGAAGCGGCTCCAACGCAACTGAACCACCTCGGTTATTGCCTACACATGTTATCGTTACAAGCCATTCAAGCTGCCCGCGAACGGATACAGCCACACATCTACATGTCGCCTTGCGCACGTGCGGACAGGCTGTCGGACCGCTTTGGCTGCGAACTCTTTTTGAAGCTCGAGAACTTACAGATCACGGGCTCGTTCAAAGAGCGTGGCGCCTCGAACTACCTGGCTCTGCTCGCCGAAGCTGACAAAAGCAGGGGCATCATCGCACCCAGCGCTGGGAATCACGCGCAAGCGTTGGCTTATCATTCGCGCCGTCTTGGTGTCCGCGCGAAGATCGTAATGCCCACGACCACGCCGCTCATCAAGGTGAGCGAAACGAGTCGTCTCGGCGCAGAGGTGGTTCTTGAGGGCGGAAGCTACCAAGAAGCGTACGAGGCTGCCCTCCGCTGGAGCGAAGAGGAGGCGCTAAACTTCGTGCACCCGTTTGATGATCCGGCGGTCATCGCCGGCCAAGGAACCGTAGGTTTAGAAATCCTTGAGCAGGTGCCTGATGTCGATGTAGTCGTCTGTTGTGTTGGAGGAGGTGGTCTTCTAGCCGGAACTCTGCTTGCTCTAAAGGAGCAACGGCCAGAGGTGCAAGTGCTCGGCGTTGAACCGGCTGCCATGCCGTCACTTGCGCGTGCCTATGAATCGGGGCGACCAATCTTGGTAGAGCGGCGGAAGACGATTGCAGACGGCGCTGCTGTTGCTCGCGTCGGCGCACACACCTTCGAAGTTATCGACCGGTATGCGGATGGAGTTGCAGCCGTTGATGAAGAGCAGATTGCGGAGGCGATACTGCTCCTGCTGGAGTTCGAGAAGACTGTAGCGGAGGGTGCAGGTAGCCTCGGCGTGGCTGCTCTGAGCGGTCAGCGGCTTTCCTTTCCGGGGAAGCGCGTGGTGGCTATCATATCGGGCGGCAACATCGATGCGAACGTCGTTGCGAAGGTCATCGACCGCGGTCTGGTTAAGACGGGCAGGAAGTTGCCGCTCAAGGTGCAGCTAAACGACGTGCCCGGTTCACTGGCTGCGCTGTTGTCGGTGATTGGAGAGCAAGGGGCCAATGTCCTGCAGATTCAGCACGACCGAGTGGCCTCTAAGCTGGCGTTGGATCAAGCAACGGTGGAGATCCAGCTTGAGACACGCAGCTTCACGCACATTCAGCAGGTTCGCGACGCATTGGACGCCGAAGGATACCGAGTCGTGGCCTAGATAAATCACATGCGCGCGAAACCCGTTGCTGCGAAGGCACGCTGAGTAGGTGCGGGTCGCGCCAGCCGCGCAGTCTCAACTGGATCAGCCGCGCAGTCTCAACTGGATCAGCCGCGCGGAGTCTCAATTGAGTCAGGAACCGAGTCGAGGGCCATGCCCATGGCGTGGTAGCCTTGATCGACATACATCGTGCTCCCGGTGACGGCCGAGGCCAATGGACTCAGCAGGAAAGCTGCTGTCTGACCAACCTCCGATGCCTTGGTGGCGTTCGCGAGTGGGGCGTTCCGCTGACAGTAGTCGACCATGTTGTCAACAAAGCCGATGGCACTTGCAGCGCGCGAGGCGAGCGGACCGGCCGAGATGCAGTTGACGCGAAGCTTCCACTCTCGCCCGGCCTCGTAAGCGAGAACACGTGTGTCCGATTCCAGCGCTGCCTTCGCTGACGACATCCCGCCTCCATAACCTGGCACGACCTTCTCAGCGGCGTAGTACGACAGGCAAAGGAAGCCTCCACCCGAACGCATCATCGGCCCCAAGTGCCGAACCATTGAGACGAAGGAATAGCTGCTAGCGCTCAACGCTGCGAGATAGCCAGCGCGTGTGGTTTTAATGAGCGGTCGCTTTACTTCGGGACCATTAGCCAGGCTGTGGACGACGAAGTCCACGCTTTGATCGCCGAAATCGTTCAGTAAGCGGCTCTTGAGACCACCAATCGTGAAGTCACCGTGGTCACGGTAGCGCTTACTCTCCCGCACTTCCTGAGGAACATCATCAAGTGAGTCGTATTCGGCGTCGAGCGGGTAGATCCGCTCGAAATCGAGCTTGCTGCCGTCAGGAAGAACCCGTGAGGCGTCAAGTTTCCCGCGCTCCAGCAATTTCGTGAAGATGCCGTAGGCGGGTGGCCAAGTGCCCACTACAACAGACGCTCCTGCTTCGATTAGCGCGCGTGAAATAGCGAAGCCATATCCGGCGTCATCAGCGACTCCAGCTACTAGAGCTCTCTTTCCGCGAAGGTCGATCTGCAACATACGCGGAGCAAACCACATTTAAAGTTCGACGCAAGCGGTTCCCTCTGCACGGGGCGCTCCTATGGTAGCAACCCCCTAGCTGGGTGTAGTAGCAGCCGCCGAGTTCAGTGTGGTTGACAGAAACGCAATACACGTTATCAATCGAGACGATTTTATGTTTTGCGACAACTATTGTGGCGAAGCTAGGAGGAAATGATGGCTGCTAAGACGATCCAATACGATCGGCGCGCTCAGGAGAGCGTCCTTCGAGGAGTGAACACCCTAGCCAATGCGGTGAAGGTCACGCTTGGACCTAAGGGACGCAATGTGCTGCTTGAAAAGAGCTGGGGCGCTCCCAAGGTCACCAAAGACGGTGTAACGGTGGCCAAGGAGATCGAGCTTGACGACAAGTTCGAGAACATGGGCGCGCAGATGGTGCGCGAGGTAGCTTCCAAGACAGCGGACATTGCAGGCGATGGGACAACCACAGCCACTGTACTCGCTCAGGCGATCTACCGCGAAGGCGCACGGATGGTGGCCGCAGGTCATGACCCTATGCAACTCAAGCGCGGCATTGATGCTGCGGCAGAAGCGGTGGCGGCTGAGGTCTTGCGACGGGCAAAGCCTGTTAAGGGGCAAGAGCACGTCGCGCAGATTGGCACCGTGAGTGCAAATGGGGACACCGAGATCGGCAGGATCCTAGCAGACGCCATGGAACGTGTGGGTCGTGAGGGAGTCGTCACGGTCGACGAGGCCAAAGGCACCGAGACGGTCCTGGAGGTGGTTGAAGGAATGCAGTTCGACCGCGGGTACCTTTCACCATACTTCGTCACCAATCCAGAGCGCATGGAGTGCGTGCTCGAGGATCCTTACATCTTGTTTTACGAGAAGAAGCTGAGCTCGATGCGTGACCTGGTGCCGCTGCTCGAGTCGGTAGTCCGGGCAGGCCGGTCACTGCTCATTGTGGCTGAAGATGTTGAGGGTGAGGCATTGGCTGCGCTCGTCGTCAACAGGTTGCGCGGCGCACTCAAGGTTGCTGCAGTCAAGGCGCCGGGCTTCGGGGACCGACGAAAGGAGATGCTCAAGGACATCGCCGTCATAACGGGCGGCCATCTTGTGAGCGAGGAACTCGGGATGCGTTTAGAAGACGTTCAGCCTGAGAGCTTGGGTCAGGCCTCTCGAATTATTCTTACCAAGGAAAATACGACAATCATCGACGGGAAGGGCAACGAAGCCGACATTTCGGGTCGCAAAGATATTCTCCGCCGTCAAATCAGTGAGTCCACGAGCGACTACGACCGCGAGAAGCTAGAGGAGCGGCTTGCTAAGTTGTCGGGCGGTGTGGCTCTAGTGAAGGTCGGCGCTACTACCGAGATGGAGATGAAGGAGAAGAAGGACCGCGTGGACGACGCACTTCACGCCACGCGTGCCGCTGTGGATGAGGGCATTGTCGCTGGCGGTGGACTTGCTCTACTGCGAGCTCGCAAGGTCATCGAGTCTCTGCAACTGCCGGAAGAGCAGCGGCGCGGTGCTCAAATCGTTTTCCGCGCTGTTGAGGAGCCTTTGAGGATGATCGCCAAGAACGCTGGTAAAGAGTCCTCAATCGTGGTCGATGAAGTGGTGACACGTTGTAAGGGTGATCGCGGGTTCGACGCCAGGTCGGAGACATATACGGACTTGGTGCAGGCCGGCATCATTGATCCGGCCAAAGTGGTTCGCTCTGCGCTGCGGAATGCAGCCTCCGTTTCAGGTATGCTGCTCACCACGCAAGCGATGATTGCCGAGAAGCCGAGTGAAGAAGCTCCAGCGGCCCCACCATCAGGCATGGGCGGCATGGGCGGCATGGGCGGCATGGGCGGCATGGGCGGCATGGGCGGCATGGGCGGCATGGGCGGCATGGGCGGCATGGGTATGTAGTCGGTCTAGTGCCTTTAGTGCCAGCGCCGCGTTTGGGCTTCTGCCAGCGTTTGGGGGAAGTGGCATCCGGACCGCTCAGAACGGCGGGGTAGTTCGTTCCGCTCCACCGATCACGACCTTAACACGCTGGAGACGTTGCTAGGACGGCGTCGCCGGCTCCCTTTCTCGAGAGGAAGGCCGTCTGTCGCTCGCAGGGTGGGGGACACGGAGCAGCAGGCTCAGGTTGATGCTGCGCGCTCAGGTTGATGCTAACTCGAGCGCCCTTCTGCCATTCCCTTACCAGCGGTGCGTGGAGTTCCGCTAAACGTCGAACAGGGCTGTCTCACCGGTGAGGATGAGCTTGACCAGCGGTGGGCGCGGCGTGCCCTCGGTTTATAAGGCGCCAGTGCGTGGGTGCCGGGAGCGGGACTTGAACCCGCAAGCCCGAAGGCGGGCGATTTTAAGTCGCCTGCGTATGCCAATTTCGCCATCCCGGCTAAGCACTTCGCCTAGTATTGCGTAAGGCGCCAGGTCACTCAGTCAGGTGATGACGCCTCCTCGAACAGAACGAGTGCGTAATGCCTTTCATAGTGCCTGTTGCTATTACAAGCGTAACGTAGCTGGAGCGAGGGCAGTCGGCAACGATGACACCACTGTACGGTCGGTATGAGGTTCTACGGATTCTAGGTAAGGGCGGGGCGGGTTCCGTCTTTCTGGTTGAGGATCTCTTCCTTCACCGACGGAAGTTGGCTCTCAAGCGCATCGTAGCCCACGCAGGCGAGCTCCTGCGACGTTCGTTCGAGCATGAGTTCTCGCTTATCTCCTCACTCAACATTCCTGGCGTCGTACCGGTTGTTGATTTCGGACTTGAGCCCGCCTCGAGCAGCTCACCAGCGCGGCCCTACTTCACGCGCTCGTATGTGCCGGGAGCCACGCTCGGGGGAGCGGCGCGGCTGCTTGAAGCTAATAAGCTTCTCGAGGTATTCGCCACCACCTGCGCTATTGTGGCAGACCTTCACGCGCAGGGGATCGCTCACGGCGACTTGAAGCCCGCGAACGTGATTGTGGACCCACAGGTAGCGCCCCATCTGATCGATCTGGGGCTGGCGGCGCCGTTCTCTGCTTTAGCTCACCACCGCCCCGTTGGCGGGACGCGTTCGTTTATGGCTCCTGAGCTCTTTGAGGGTAAGGCGCCAGGCGTTCTCTCCGACATCTACGCGCTCGGCGTCATGCTGCAGTATGTGCTGGAGGAGCGTACAACCTGGAGCGATCGAGAGTTAGTCCGAAGGGTCCGCAGCTTAGCCTCACAAGCGGCACACGCCACGCCCGAGGCTCGAGTAGCCTCGGCCTGGGAACTTGCCGTGAGTCTACGTCGGCTGTTAGGCCTTCCCGTTGCAGATGTACGTATCTCGCGTTCGACGGTACGTATCCAGCGGCACACGCGACTCATTCAAGATGTGGAGGAGCAGCTTCAAGAGACACAGCCGCTCGTTCAGGGCAGCTTCATCCTACTCTCCGGCGCGCCTGGAGCGGGAAAAAGCACGTTATGCCTGCAGCTGAAGTGGAGACTGCAGCTGCTTCATTTTGATGTTCTCGAGTTCGGCGCTTCGCGGCTTCCAGGGCGCAAGTCGTTGGACGGCCTAGCCGAAACCCTTTGGAGAATGCGCAACAGCGGACGAGAGGCGGACCATGTCGGTCTCTCTCTCGGGGAGGAACTGCGCTTCCGTCACGCAGAGGCGCCCCTTGTTCTCATTTATGAAGATGCCGATGCCGAGGAGCTTGCCGTCGCCCAAGAGCTTCAGAGGCTCGCTTCTGAACACTCTCTTCGCGTTGTAGCCACCGCGGCTGACGACGCGTTCATCAACCGCCTGAACCTCTCGCGCCGTCAGATATATCGCATTCCCGCGTTAGCTGAGAGCGAGATAAAAGAGATGGGCGCCTCGCTGGAGTTGGTGCTGAGCGACTCTCTTGCCACCAGCATCGCGCGAAGGACCGAAGGCATCTTTCAGCAAGTGCTTGAGGTCTTGCGGTTGCTCAAGCAAGGAGGCGTGGCTACCGAGCGAGAGGTAGAGAGTCTGAGTCTCTCATCCACGCTGGCCGCCTCTTTGTCGACGCAACTTGACCAGCTCACTGCGGAAGAGACTGATGTGTTGAAGCTGGTGCTCCTTTTGAGCGGAGATCTATCGTACCAATCACTCATGGTTGCCTGTTCTGACGCGCTCTCCTTGTCAGAGGACCGGGTTGAGGCGCAGGTCGACCGACTTGAACGACGAGGTTTGGTTGTGCGGGAGCACGGTCGGGTTCGTCCGCGCAGTCCGTGGCTGGCGGGTGTGCCGGCGCTGAGACTCAAGGAGCGTGCTGCAGAGCTGCTTATCAAGCCCTCCTCGGACAAGTTCACTCTCGCCTCGGCAAGCCTTGCGTTAGTCTCCGAGCGAGAGGATCTTATCCTAGAGATAATCCCTTCGGCAGCAGACACCGCCTTCGAGGAGGAACGCTACAGCCGTGCAGCGGAGCTCTATCAGGTGCTTGCAGAGATGCGTCACGTTAGAGGGTGGCATCATGCGTTGCTCCGTTTGGCGAGAAGTCACCTCGCACTTGGTGAATATGCAAGTGCGATTCAGGAGGCCGACCTTCTTCTCGCAACGCAGGAGGGTCAGTCAATTGAGGCAGCGGTTACCGCGAGTCGCGCACACGCTGCCATCGGTGCATATGATCAAGCGGTGCGAGGCCTCACGCCCTTGCTTGATGAAGCGCCAACCGCGCGAGAACGCGGGATGATCTGTGTCGAACTGGCGAAGGTCAACTTGCGCCGTGGCGCGTATTCGGAGGCTCGACAGCTTGCCTCACGCGGCCTCTCTGAGGATCTGGCCGATGTAAGTCTAGTGGTCGAACTGCTGACTACAGCTGGAATGTCGGCAAGCTACCTCGGACAACACACCAACGCTGCCGGACATTACCAGGATGCTGCAGCACTTGCGGAGCGGTCAGGCCAACAAAGGGATGAACTTATCGCGAGCACCTACTTAGCTATTGAATACCAGCGCCAAGGAGAACTTGGAGCAGCCAAGGGTATGCACGAAAAATGCTTGAAGCTCGCACAAGAGCTGGCGGATTTCGGCAGCCTTGCCACCGTCACGCTCAACCTGGGGACGGTGAAGTTCCAGCTCGGCATGCTCAGCGAGGCTTCTGAGGCCTACCGGCAGGCTCTAGTGGCGGCGCGGCGCGCTGGGAAAATTAACACCGTTGTATACGCTGCGAACAACCTAGCCTATTGGAACGTCTACGTCGGACTGTACGAGAGCGCTAAAGGTCTCGCCGAAGACAGTAAGCTTCAGGCAGAAGAACGTGGCCTTCGAAGTGCGGCGGCTCAGGCATTCGCCGTTTTGGCGGAAGCAAATCTTCGCTCTCGCGTATACCCGCAGGCGCAATCGCAGTACCAAACCGCTCTTGAGATCTATAAGCAACTTGGGCTGTTACGCGAGCGAGCCGAGCTCATATTGGACCTTCGGCAGCACGCAGCGGACGGTCTCTGGGATGCGCAGAGTGTGGATGACGAACAGCCTCCTTTAGACGCTCTTTTTGAGGAAGCCAAAGAAGTGGTCAGGAACAACAACTTTCATGACCTTGAGCGAAGACTTGACCTGTTTGAGGCGAACACGGCCAGTTCGAAGGATGGGGCGATGGCCATGATAGAGAAGGTGCTGCAAGCGGCGCGGGCGGAGGGAGAAAGAGAGTTGGAGTGGCGCGCTCTGGTCGCTCGCGCACAAGTTCACGAGCAACTTGGCCAAGGACATGAGGCTGAGATCGACCGGCAAGTTGCACTGAGTGTGGTGCAGTCTTTGGCATCGGCGTTGTCTCCCGACTGCCGCGAATCCTTCTGGCGCAACAAGGCGCGCGCTGAGCTTGCGGAGGCGGTTGACCGCTCAACTTCGCAGCTGCCCTGCGAGGCATCCTCTGCCGATGGTCGCTCTGCCGATGGTCGCTCTGCCGATGGTCGCTCTGCCGATGGTCGGTTTGGAGAGCAACGCATGCTTGAAGTGTTCGCGCTGACCCGCAGCCTTGCCCTGGAAGGCGACCAAGCGGCCTTGCTTCAAAAGGTTACGCGCAGCGCGTATCGCTTGTTTGAGGCCTCGCGTGCTGTCTTGCTCTTGTTGGAGAACTCGGGACAGCTGGCTCCCACTGCTCTTGAATGCGCGTCACCTGATGTGGTAGCCAACGCCAGCACGGACGCCTACAGCCGATCAATAGCCGAGGCAGTCGTAGGTGATGCCGAGGCAATCATCACATCCAACGCGACTGTGGACCCGAGGCTAGCGGAGTATGAATCGGTGCATCTGCGCCGACTCCAAAGCGTCGCTGCATTTCCCGTTAGAAGCCGGTCGGGCGTTCTAGGCGTGCTTTATCTCGAGCGGGAGCATGCTTTTTCCAGCCTGGAGCTAGCTCTGCTTTCGGCTTATTCTGATCATGCTGCTGTCGCTGTGGAAACCCTTCGGTTGCTTGAGCAAGAGAAGCGGCGGGAGGCTGCCTTGGAGCAAGCCCATGTGGAGCTCCAACTGGTCAACCGTGAGCTCGAAGGGCGGCTCACTCAACAGGATAGGAATCTGAAGCGAGCACGGGATGAACTACGTTCCCTCCGAGTGAAGGCCTCGCCTCCGGACGACCTGCCCGCGGTGATGGGCAATAGTGTAGCGGTGCGTCAACTTCGCGAGAGGTGCGCGCAGCTCGCGTCGATGCCTATATCTGTAGTTATTCTTGGCGACAATGGCACCGGGAAGGAGCAAGTGGCCCAGTACCTACACACGCTGTCCGAAGATCCGTATCAGCCTTTCGTCGTGCTGGAGCCGGGAGCTGTGCCTGACTCGCTGATTGAGGCCCAGCTCTTCGGCTACGAGCGGGGCGCCTTTAGCGGCGCAGAGGGGGCAAAGGTCGGGATCTTGCTCGAGGCAAGCGGCGGCACTCTCTACCTCAACGACGTGGCTTCGATGTCGCTTCGCATGCAGACTGCGCTCCTTCGCGCCATCGAAAATGGTCAGGTTTATCCCCTTGGGTCGAGCACACCGCGCAAGGTGGACCTGCGCGTGGTTAGCAGCCTCAGCGAGCCCGCTGCTTCCCTGGTGCAGAGCGGGAGGCTGAGGGAGGACCTGTATTTCCGTCTTGCGGGTCTTACGCTCGAGGTGCCCTCGCTGGCTCAGCGAAAGAAGGACTTGCCCGTCCTATGCGCTCACTACCTCGCCGTACATGCCAAGAAGCTTAAACGGCAGCATCTTGCCCTTACAGCGGAAAGCCTGAGGTTGCTCGCACGGACGGATCTAAGTGGCAACCTCCGGCAGCTGGAGCAAACACTGCTGCGAGCAGCTGCGCTCTCGCGCGACGGTGTCCTTACGGAGGAAGCGCTCAGAGCGCAGCTCTCTGTTGGAGCGATTGGCGCTCCAACAAAGTCCGGTCGGCCTCCGCGCGATGAGAAGGCTGCCATTGTCGCGGCCTTGCAGGCGTGTCATGGGAACAAAGCGCAAGCAGCCAAGTGCCTCGATATGCCGAGGCGCACCCTCTACCGCAGGCTCAAGCAACACAACCTCCTTTAACCTCTGCCTCCTCTCCTTTAACCTCTGCCTCCTCTCCTTTAACCTCTGCCTCCTCTTAGGGTACGTTCAGTATCAGGTCACCGCGGCCTCGGGATGCGCGCAATCGTGCTCTTTATGTTAGGCGCTCCGGTTCAGTCTCCTATCCTCACGTCGAAGAGCGCACCACTCTGTTTGAGCGCCCGTTTTTGCGCCGGCTTTCGCGCGCGTCGATGTGCCTCCGCCTGGAACCGCAGTCGCTCAATAACGGCCACGACGAGACGTCGAGGGCGCTGACGCGCCTTGTGTTTCTGCTCGCCTTAGTTTTCGGCTGGTAAAGCAGGATCTTCGTCGGCTTCTTCGGCACGTCTGTGGGAGGGTGGCGCAGCGGCTGCCACCGTTGTTCTAATCTTCGCGTTGGCGCTGTCAGCCTCCGCCCACTTCTTCTCGCGGCGGTAGCGCGGGCGTTCACCTGGCCTTGAAACGTCCACCCAATACCCCGATGAGCCGCGGACATCCAGGTGCACGAACGTGCTCCTGGGGTAGTAGCCAACACCTACCTTTGGTAACTTTCTGCAATAGTCCCGTAGACGGCGGTTCGAAACCCCAGGAATACGAAAGTCCAAGGCTCTTCCCATCGTGTGCCGGCTTGTGCGATGGGTGTATCCACCAGCTTGCCGATAACCACTAATGATGTGAATGGGCTTGTTGCCAAAGTGATCCGAGATCCTGGCGAGCAGCTGCACCAAGCGTTGGTTGGGTAGACGAACCTTGTGCGACTTCCGTGAACGCATGAGTTGACCGAGTTGGCGTCGAGCCGCGCGTCGCACTCTTCCCTTGCGGTCCAGCAGCGTAATGGTGCGTCGCTGGTGCGACGAAGCGCGGTAGAACATAGCTCGCGTGCTACGGTCGGGGGCCGCCCGTCCCTTCCTGCGCCTCAAGTTCCGCCGCTCTCTTCCGGCGCCCTCTGGAGGCACCCGCAGCCGAGATCCAACCTTAAGGGCCGCCGCCTCGTCTATTCTGTTGTGTCGACAGAGCTCGCCCACACTCACACCCAATGACTGCGCGATCTCAGAGAGTGTCTGACCCGGCGCAACAAAGATCTCGTTGGTGTTGGGTACAACGAGCTCTTGGCCTGGCTTTAGAACAGTCTCCTCATCGAGCCTGTTCGCGCCTGCCAAGGATGGAACCGGCACGGCGTAGCGCCGGGCGATAGCGGAGAGGGTTTGCCCCTTCTGCACCGTGTGGTTGCGGCGTGCTGCGGCGTGTGCGTCCGTCTGCCAGATGCCGAGGCTCGCGAGGAGAAGGAAAACGATTAGGTGCTTCTTCACTCTCATGCCAGAGGAGTATTGCGTGCAGCAGAGCGGAATCAAGTATTTGAGTTAGATGTAGCGCCGACAGGGATCAAGACAGGTGCGAAGCCGCCGTCTTTCTCTTCTCTGAGACATCTTCGGCGCCGCCCATAACATGCTATACATTTAGCATAGTTATGCTTAACTTGCTCGATATTTATAAAACATGGCTTGACGCCGCTACAGGCACCAGCATAAATTAATAGATGAGGCGGTATTTGGACCCTGAGCACAACAGCGCCGGCGGTCGCACGGAGACAAGCACAAGCGATCGAGCCGGGTCGGCAGAGCGTGGGGCCTCTTCCGGGATCTCATCGACGTCTGGGGGCTCCTCGACATCCGGGGACTCTTCGGCAGCCGTCAAGCCCACGTCCGCACCCCAGTCGCAGGTGATTGAGCCGTCCCGAGAACGGGAAGCGGAGACGGGGGATGCTGCCGTGAGCCGCGCTGACACTGGAAATGCTGACACTGGAAATGCTGACACTGGAAATGCTGACACTGGAAATGCTGACGTCCGTGGTGCTGGCACGGGCGATGCCGCGAGCGGAGAAGGCTCTTCCCGGTACCCAGCAGGTTCCGCTCGTGGCGGAAAGCCCGCGCCCACGGGTGTGACCAGTAATGTGCGGAAGATTCGGATCGAGCGCATGATGTCAAAAGCGGAACTGGCTCGACGCGCTAACCTTTCGGTTTTGACGGTCGACCGCGTTGAGAAGGGGTACGGGTGCCGCATGGATACGAAGAGAAAGATCCTAGAGGCGCTGGGTCTCAGTCTGGCCGATCGGGTGCAGGTCTTCGGCGAGGAGGAGTAAAGCTTCTCCAATGTCCGAAGGAAGGAACTTAGTTGGCGTCGATATAGGGTCCGACTCAATCAAGGTGTGCGAAGTCACCGAAGGGCGCAAAGGCACGCGGGTGATGCGTCGTTTCGGGATCCATTCCCTTCAACCTCAGACCGTGGTGGATGGGCACATCATGAACGCGGGCGCTGTAGTTGAAGGTCTGCAGAAGCTTTTCCACAAAAGCCGGCGCCGGGATGTGGCGGTGAGACTCAGCGGGCATGGGGTCATCATTAAGAAGATCGCGCTTCCGCTTATGAGCAATGCGGAGTTGAGCGAACAGATCAACTGGGAGGCTGAACAACACATCCCGTTCGATCTTACAGAGGTGCAACTCGATTATGATGTGCTCGAGCGGCATGAGGATCGGGGGCAGATGGAGGTGCTGCTGGTGGCTGCGAAAAAGGACGAAGTTAACGACCTCACGCAGCTGCTAACAGAAGCCAAGTTAAAGCCCCGTGTTGTGGACCTGGATGCCTTTGCCGTGCAGAATTGCTTTGAAGCGGCATACGGACCACCGCCCGCTATCGAAACAATCGTGCTTCTGCACGTAGGCGCTTCCGTTACCACCATCAATATCCTCTCGAATGGACTCACAAGCTTTACCCGCGACATCACCAACGGGGGGAACGCCGTCACAGAGGAGCTCCAACGCGCGCTTGATATTGATCGCACGCAAGCCGATCAACTCAAGTGCCAAAATGGAGACGGTCAGGCTATCCCTCCTCAGGCGGATAAGATCATCCGTCAGTCGATGGAAGAACTTGCAGGTGAAGTGCAGCGGTCGTTGGACTTCTTCTTAGCGACCACGAGCACCCAGACGATTCATCGCATCTACACCTCGGGCGGTACGGCGAACTCGCCAATTTTGGCATCCGCCATTGAGCGGCGCGCGCGCGTACCAGTCTCGCTCATCGACCCTCTGCGGGCGGCAGTACCAGATCCCAAGCGCTTAGACCTTATCGCACTCCAGGGGCGGACGGCGCAGGCAGTCGTCGCTTGCGGTTTGGCACTCCGCAAAGAGCGAGAGCGCCGCGTATGATTCGCGTCAACTTACTACCCACTGCGGCTAAGAAGACGGGAAGGTCGAAAGCAGTAACGGCCGGCGGAGGCGGTGCAGGTTGGGCTGTCGCGTACTTCATAGTGGCAGCTGGCTGGATAGCTGCGCTCGCCGTCCTCTACATCGCCACTTCAGGACAGGTGGAAGAGCAACAGGCGCAGAATGCACGTGTCACCCAGCATATTGAGCGACTTAGATCCAAAGCAGGCGACATTGATGCTTTAAAAAAGGAGCTTGGTGAGCGCCAGGAGCTTGCCGAAGTCGTCGACCGGCTTCAGCGCGCAAAGCTCGGCCCCACTCGCATTGTGAAGGAGTTGACGCGCGTGCTCAGCGTGGGCGGTATGCCCACCGTTGACCCCGGCAAGCTCGAGAAGATGCGTGAGGACAATCCCCTTGCCGGCTTCAATACAAGTTGGGATGTGCGCCGACTGTGGCTACTCTCCTTCGAGGAAGAAGGCCGCGAGTGTAAAATACGGGGTAGGGGTCGCACCAACGAGGATGTGGCTGAGTTTCTCCGCCGACTCCACGTCTCAGAGTATTTTACTGACGTCACTTTGGAAAAGACCGAGGCTGAGATCGACGAGCAAAGCGGATTGTCCGTTATTGAGTTTCTCCTCTCATGCAAGGTGAGGTACTAGCCTCGTGTTGCATCCGTTCCCCTGCTCCCCGGTCGTTAAACTCTCGCTTTGGATGCTACCGCGTCGCGCGATCAGGCTTCCGATTTCCGGTAGCACTCACTCGGAGCTGAACGTCAGTCAGCAACCTCTCTTCCACGCGCTGCACGCTCTAAGCAAGCGCTTCGTTAGGAAGCAACCCGGAGTTAAGTGTGGCAAGTAATAAGGCGACGTTCGCGCAGCTCTCGTCTCCTACGAAGGCGGGAGTCCTAGCAGCTATTGTCATTGTTATCGGTGCTGTCTTCTACTTCGCATTGTACATGGGCGTCGCCGAAGAGCTTGAGGCAACGCAACAGCAGCACAACCAGCTTGAGCAGGAGCTAGCGGAGGCTCGTAAGCTTCAGCAACAGTACCTGTCACTTCGTCAAGAGCTGACTCAACGGAGGGAAGAAGACATGCGCAATCTCCGCGTGCTTCCGACAGACGCAGAGATCGCTTCGTTCCTGCATGATCTGCACCGTCTCGCGGAGCTGAGCGATCTTGAGATACGCCTTGTTGAGCCTGAGGCGGAGGAAGTCGAAGAGCGTTACATCCGCATTCCGGTGACTCTCAAGTTGTCAGGAACCTATCACAATGTGATGAAGTTTTTCTACAATGCAGGCCAGGTTGAACGTGCCATCAACATGGAGAACATCCGCCTGACTCAACCCACGCAACGAGACGGTGAGCTGCACCTAAAGGTGGATGTGTCGGCTACCACCTTCAGACGCGCAGAAGACACCATGCCCGCGGCGACGCCACAGGCGCCCTCATGACCTGGAGATCAGTGTCAGTTAGGAACGTGTTCCACCCGGCCTTCGCACTGCTGATGGCGGGCAGCATGACCGCTCTGGGATGTGGAGACGCCGATGAGAGCGGGACCGCAGTGCCTCCTGGCGTTGCAGCCACAGGTGCTGCTGCGGGCGCGGCTGCGGGTACGGCTGCGGGTACCGCTGGCGCACCAGATTCGGGGGAGCTGCCGCCGCCCGTCTTTGGCGACGATGTCGTCTTAGCCGACCACGACTTCTTAGATTCGGATGCTAACCGTGACCCGTTCCGGACCTTTAGCGATGAGATGGCTTCTCAAGTTAGAGCTGTTCCGCAGCGGTCCGTGGTCATGCCGGAAACTTCAGTTGAGGAGATGCGGCTGCTAGCCATTGTGACAGGCATATCGCCCCCTCGTGTGATGCTAACGGACAACACAGGTGTGGGCCACGTGGTGAGACGTGGCGACTACCTGGGCCGCGCGGAGGTGGTGCAGGTTGGAGGAGCGGATGGCGTGCCCGTCACTCTCAACTGGCGTGTATCCCAAATCCAGCAGAACGAAGTGACCCTGACACGCGAGGACCCGACTGCCCCCGAGAGGCCTCCGTTGACTCGCCGAATCGTAATGCATGAGCTTGATGAGACCGTAGCTGTGGGACGTTGAGCCTGCTGCTCCTGGCTGCGTCTTTCGCCAGTTACTTGCGCTGCGCAGGCCATTCGGAGGAAAATTCCGGCAACCCTAACGCCTCAGGAGTCGAATGTTTCGGCGACCATCGCTCGTTTCAGTTGCCATTGCAGCCACGTTTGTTGTACCCATCGCCCTAGCGGATGGGGTGCTGGAAGATCTTCAGATCCGCCGATCCAAGGGGGAAGCGGAGGTGGTAATCCGCGGGGCTTCCAAGATTCCGACCTACGCTGTGCGTAGCCGCGAGCAGGGGCGGCTGATAGTCGTCAACGTGGAAGATGCGTCGCTGCCAAAGGGAGGGCTGAAGGTTCTCGGGAAGAGCTCGCTCATCGCAAGCACAACGGCATCCAAGAGAGCGCAGAATGTGCAAGTGGCGATTCGGACGCGTCGTCCTGTGGCGTACCGCGTCCGGACGCAACCTACAAAGATCATCGTGCGGTTGGAGCCGATGGTCGGCGCTCCCGACGCGAAGGAGGCACGGCATCGAAGTTCCGCCATCGTGCGAGACGTGGTGTTAGAGAAGCGCGGGGGCCGAGAGCGGGTCGTCCTCGAGCTCAACGGACCGGCACCCTTTCGCATACAGCCTGGCAGCAAGGGCCCAGCCAAGCTTTACATTCCGAAGGCGCGGATTGCGAGGAGCGCAGCCAAGGCGCTCCACGGCACGCAAAGCTCGACTGTCCGCCACGTCACGCTGAGCAGCCGCGACCTCGGCGTAGAGGTGGAAGTGGATCGAGCATCCGGAGCAACGGGCACGGCCATTCGTGAGGGCAACCGCATTGTCTGGCTCTTTGCGCCTGGTC
This sequence comes from Polyangiales bacterium, assembly GCA_965214225.1. Lineage (GTDB taxonomy): Bacteria > Myxococcota_A > Polyangia > Polyangiales > CBDCBC01 > CBDCBC01. The sequence goes on from OZ243942.1 coordinate 2,861,983, forward strand.
AGCAAGAAGGCGGACGACCCTCCACCACCACGTTGGCCAAGGAGGAGCCGATAGAGCTTGAAGCTGGCATGGAGGTGCTCGCAGCACCTGAAGTCGCCGGCTTTTCCTCAAAGCTTCCGCTCCAGGTTGGAGGCCGACGCGCACAGCAGAGGTACTCGGGGCGACGCATCGATCTTGATCTGAAGGATGCCGATATCCATGACATCCTGCGTCTTATTTCAGAGGTGGGGCGCGTCAACGTGGTGACGAGCGACGAGGTCAAAGGCTCTGTCACCTTGCGCATGCAGAACGTGCCTTGGGATCAAGCCCTAGAGGTTATCTTGCAAGCTAAGGGGCTGGGCATGACGCGCCAGGACAACATGATCCGAGTGGCGCCACTCGAGCAGCTTGAGAAAGAGCGCGAGGCTGCCATCGCCCGAAAGAAGCAGAACCTCGAACTGGCGCCCCTGGAGACGCGTTTGGTTCCTGTCAGCTACGCCACAGCTGACGAGCTAAAAGCTCGGGTAGGGGAACTGCTAAGCGAGCGCGGCACGGTGTCCACAGATGCACGGACCAACGTCCTTCTTGTCCGCGATCTGGCTGAGAATCTCGACGACGTTGAAGAGCTTGTCCGCTCGCTTGACACGCAGACCCCTCAAGTTTTGGTCGAAGCGCGCATCGTCGAAGCATCAAGTCAGCACTCAAGAGACCTCGGCATTCAATGGGGCGGAGCGGTCACTGCCGGACAAGCTACGGGTAACCCGACTGGCTTGGTATTCCCTGCCAATGTAGGCGTCACAGGGGGAAACTACGATGCCAATACACCCACACAAGGCCTTTCGCCTATTCAGAGCCAGGTTGCAACACCGAACTTTGCCGTCAACCTGCCCGCCACTACCGGAACCGGGCAGGGCGGTGCGCTGGGAATCACTCTTGGCAGCGTAGGAAGCAATGTCAATCTCAACGTGCGGCTCAGTGCTGCCGAGGCCAATGGCGTGGTGCGTATCATCAGCTCACCGCGCATCCTCACACTTGACAATCATGAGGCACATATCGCGCAAGGCACACTGATCCCTTACTCGCAGGTCAGTGCTCAAGGTGTACAAACTGCTTTTCAAGAAGCCAAGCTTCAACTTTCCGTGCGCCCGCATGTCACTAGCGATGGGTCCGTGGGCATGCACGTGGAGGTGACGCGGGATGAGCCTGACTTCACCCGCACAAGCGCCCGAGGCGACCCGACCATTTTGAAGCGTGAAGCGGAGACCGACCTGCTTGTGCTCGATGCTGAAACTGCTGTCATCGGCGGCATCTTTACCCGGAATACCGGCCGCACGGTCAATCAAGTGCCTTTCTTCGGCGACATCCCAATCATCGGTGTGCTCTTCCAGCGAAAGCTTGTTCGTGATGAGCGAAACGAGTTGCTGATCTTTTTGACTCCACGCATCGTCAACCGTTCGCGAGCCCTTCGCAGCTAGGGCCCGGCTTGGGGTGGCAGGGACGACGAACTGTCTAAACTTTGTGACGCAGTTCGGGAAGGCGTGCGGCGTAATGGCTGGCCCGCGGGTAGATGCATCGCCGCTCACTCAGCGGGACCCACCGCCCTTTGGGCGGTCCCCCCAATACGTTCGCTCACGATGCATCTACCCGCGGGCCTGTCGTGGAAGCCGGCAAGCGGGGGAGAGTAGCGTAGTCGACTTCGCCAAGGGGCTCAGGCTCTTTTTCACGTGAGGATCCCACTGCTTTGCAGCGACGTATAGATGCAACCGCGTCGTCATTCCTGCTACCTGAACACGTTCGTGATGGGCGGGGGAGTTTGGGTGAATGCTCGGGATTGACTCCCGTGCAGAGGGTCTGGGTGCCAGACCCTCGATAGAAATCGAATCTACCCGCGGGCCCGTCGTGGAAGCCGGCAAGCGGGGGAGAGTAGCGTAGTCGACTTCGCCGACGGGCTCAGGCTCATTTCCTCGGGTTGGGCATCCGCTATTGCTACTACCCTTAGCTGTCGTCGCCCTGGACAGCCCCGGCTCCGGCTGGCGTGGCATGGCGGATGAAGGGGGGAGATTTACGTTGCGTGGCAGCACGAGGGCCACTGGTGTACAACCGGCGTATGCAGATCTTCCTTTCAGGGATGATGGCCACAGGTAAGTCTTCCGCAGGTCACATGTTGGCTTCCCGTCTGCAGCTTCCCTTCGTGGACACAGACGCCGTAATTGAGACTCGCTCGGCTCTTTCAGTTCAAGCGATCTTTTCCTCTGAAGGTGAAGAGGGGTTCCGACGGCGCGAGCGCCACCTGGTCGAGGAGCTGCTGACCCACCCCGTACCTCGCGTGGTGGCGCTGGGCGGCGGAGCTTTGCTGGACGCGCAGCTTCGACACCGGGTGCTTCGCGCCGCCACCGTCATCACATTGGCTGCATCTGCAGAGGAGCTTCTCCGACGTCTGCAGTCGGACGCGACGGACCGCCCCCTGCTAGCCAATCTCTCTTTAGGTAGGGTGGAGCACGTTCTGCAACAGCGCTCAGCGGCTTACGCTGAATCTCACGGTCAGATCGACACCGATGAGCTGACACCGGCGGAGGTCGTATCGCGGATCATGGTGTTGCTCGAAGTGCCCACCATTGTGGTACCGCTTGGCACACGCACATATCCGGTGCGCGTCAAGTCGGGCGCGCTGCGTCGTGTGGCCGCGGAAATGCCTGATGCCTCCACGTCATCAACTCTACTTATCACCGACGAACATGTGGGCCCATCCTGGGCGGCTTCAGTGGAAGACTCGCTGAAGACCGCGGGGATCCAAGCAGAGCGCCTTCTGCTGCCTGCTGGTGAGGAACATAAGAACGCTGACACCGTGCAGCGGATCTGGGACGTCGCACTCGAGCATCAGGTCACCCGCTCAAGTTGGCTGCTCTCGCTCGGTGGTGGCGTAGTGGGTGACCTGACGGGTTTCTGTGCTTCCACGCTGCTTCGTGGGCTGCGCGTCGGACACATGCCAACCTCTCTGCTGGCGATGGTCGACAGTGCGGTTGGAGGTAAGACAGGATTCGACACGCGGCATGGAAAGAACCTCATCGGAACATTCCACCAGCCGAGCTTTGTCATTTGTGATCCGAATGTTTTAGCGACGCTGCCAGAGCGAGATTACCGTTCCGGATTAGCCGAGGTGGTTAAGTCTCTTTGGCTATGCGGCGATGCGGAGTTCGCTGAGTTGGAAGCACGCGCGCTCCAGCTGTTGGCTCGGGATGCCACGAGCCTGGAGTGGACGATCCGAAGCTGCGTCACATTCAAAGCAGCCATCGTGACTGCTGACGAGCAAGAGTCCACCGGCGAGAGAATGCTCTTGAACCTCGGTCACACCTTCGGCCACGCGCTGGAGGCAGCTGCCAAGTACCAAGGCCTACTTCATGGCGAGGCCGTGTCGCTAGGTATCGTGGCGGCGTGTGCAGTATCCATGGGCTTAGGTGAGATGGAGGCGGAGCAGGCACGGCGTGTGGTAAACCTTCTCGATGCGCTTCAGCTTCCGGTGCAACTTGATGATCGGGAGCTCGAGACTGCTGAAGGTTTTCTTCGCGCTGATAAGAAGCGCGCAGGGTCAGAGATAAACTTCATCCTCCCACGTGCGGCTGGACACAACCAGGTACTCAAGCTGCCAGTCGATGAGCTGCTTCCACTGCTGCGTCGAGGCATCAAGCATCTTCCTCAACGTGCCTAACTCGGAGATTCTTCGGCGAGCTTGCCGGTGTTTAGCGAAGGAGCATGACGCACAATGCGGACGCGATGACCATCGCGATGAGCAAGGCCCAGGTTCTCCAGCGGGCTTGTGGTGTCGGCGTGAGGCTGAATAGGTGGTCCCTCTCTCGATCCGTATGCAGCAAGCGTGCGTCCGGATCGATCTGCGACTCCTGGGGTCGATAAGGAGGGCTAGCACCGGGCTCATCTGCGGAAGCACTAGCAGCGGGACTATTCGAGGTGGAACTAGCAGCGGGGATGTCTGGAGGACTAGCAGCGGGACTATTCTGGGGAGCACTAGCAGCGGACCTATCTGCGGAAGCACTAGCAGCGGAGCTGTCAGGGGGAGTGGAATCAATGGTGACGACTGGACCTTCAGCGTAGGGTGCAAACCGAGTCTGCCCGGGTGGTTCAGATACGACGGTTTGGCTCTTGAGAGTGTCCTGTGTCACCTCGTCTGAGCGGAAATAGTAAGTCGAGTCGAAGGCATGCGGACGGAAGGTGGGCCGAAGGGATTGGGCGCCGCCCTCAACCAACCCAACCGGGGAGTCTCCGCTGCTTCCGCTAGCTTTTTCGTACATGCTAGTTTCTTCGTAGCTAACTGCGCGAGTCGGGAGACCTCTCATGTTGTGTTTCGACTGGAGCTGTTCACCGGAGCGCATGCGTGAACGCCGCGAATCCATTCCGAACGAGGCGGCTCGGGCGAGATGTTCAATAAGTGCTTCTTCAAGCGCTGTGCGCAACTCATCTGCGGATCGCGCCTTCTGCCGGGCGGACTCACAGAAGGTTTCTGCAAGGATGGTGGCGATCTTGAGAGGAACGTCAGGGTTGATCTTCTGAATGTCATGACCCACGCGCTGCGCGTCCGGTACATCGCATGCTTCCACCTGCAGACCGGTGGCCATGAAGAAGAGGATGCGTCCAAGGCTCTCAATGTCCGCGTGCTTCGCCTCTGGCGAGCCGCTGCTTCGTTTGCAATCGCCGGGCAGCCCACTGCTCACTATGTAGGCGGTTGTTCCGTTTCCGCTTGCTCGAAGGATGACGTTGCTCACCTCCAGGTTTTCATGAGCGACTTGCTGATGAAGAATCTGCAGCGCCCCACAGACCTGCGCAGCTAGTCGAACGAGCGTGTCGACCGCAGGCAACCCCCTCTGACTAATCCAACGCGTTAGATGAAGCCCGGTTGTCCAGGCGTGCGCAACGAAGAATATATCTTCGGATAGGGCGCCGAAATCAAGGAGTGCGGCTAGATTCGGGTGCGGAATAGCATGGGTTTGCTCAAGCTTACCTAAGACTGAAGCCGTGCTCAGTCCGCCGCGATCGACGCGGAAGACGCGCAGAGCCACCCACTGGTCCGGGTCAGCTCGCAGGTGGGCGCGGTAGAGGAAGCCGGTATCGCTTTCATGCAGCTGTTCCTCGAGCTGGTACTTTCTAGAAAGCTCAGTTTTGCAGCGCCACCAGAGCTGCGACGAAGGCGAGGCATTTGTCACTTGAGGGTGCACCGGATACTCTACTGTGAACGACGTTCACCAATGCTTTTGAAGAGGAGCCGTTTTTCAGACTCGGCTTGTTTAGCTAACTCGGCCTGGCTAGCTGCCTGGGCTTGTTTAGCTGCCTGGGCTTGAGTAACTAAAGAACTTGAGTTTGGGAAGGCGGCTCGATACGATCCATCTGTGGCAAGATCTTTAAGTGCGTGCCTGGCAGCCTTGGCAGCTCTGTTCTCGGCGTGTGTTGATGACGCCGATGGCGTGAGCGTCTACATCTCGGGGCATGTGGCACCTGATGATGAGTGCACTGTCTCTCCGGACAATGCACTCATCAGCTCCGGAAGGCTCGACCTTTCCTTCGAGCAGGTGAAGTACGAGCTACACGCGCTTTACATCAATCAGCTGCTTAACCGCAGTTCGACGGCACCCCCGAGACCCGACCCTAATCCGTTTCGTGTGGAGGGTGCGGTGGTTCGCGTGCTTGATGCAGACCGCAACCCGCTCTACGGCGCCGGAGACGGAGGATACACAGTAGACGGCACGACTACAGTGCCGTCTGGGGGAACGGACGGTCCAGGACGGGCCGTGGGCGACCTTCGCATCATCCCACCCAGCGTCTCCGCCGACCTTCTCAACCGCGTCGGTCAAGACGGTACCATTTATGCGTCTGTTGAAGCCTTCGGAAGGACCTTAGGCGACACGCGAGTTAGGCTGGACGCATTTCTCTGGCCTATTCAGCTGTGTTTTGGTTGTCTGCGGGCATGCGCTGACTCAGGTTCAGCAGAGACAACCTTTTGCTACCCCGGGCAGGACAACTCCGTCCCCGTGGACGACTGCTCTTAGCGCCTGCCAACGGGAGGCCACGTACCTGCTCTGACCTAGCCAAGGACCGGAGGTCGACGGCATTGCACGCTTGCCGCCGGTGCACAGCGCCATGCGCTCTGGAAATCTGCCCTCGCTCTGACTCGTATTGTACTCCGTCTAGAGAGGGGGAGCGGCTCCACGAAGCAGCGCTAGCGCGCACGCGATGCCGCCGGGGCATCTGGCGCTTCGAGGCCTTCGGATATCATTGTCAGAGCGCACGCTAAGACGTCAGCGCGTTCATCCTCGCCTTCGGGCAGAAGTACGCCGAACGCAGCTGACCACACCGCGCTAAGGCTTGTGCAGGCTATCCATCCGGCGCACAACCGGAGGGCTGCAAGCTCGCGGCGCAGGTGTCCTAGCAGCGGAGCACTCAGCTCCTCCCATTCTAGCACGTCCCATTCCAACACGGCGTCGCGGAGCGCTCTCTGCTGCTTAGGAGGCACATCACGCCAAAGCGCGCTGGCTACTTCTGCAGCCTCAGCCGTTAGGCGAGGCAAGTCATCGGGAGCGCTAAACGCCGCGCGAACACCCTCCAGCAGCTGATGCAAACTTGCTGGGGGGAGCACAGCGAGAAGCAGGTGCGCCTCGCGAGCAGCTTCAAGTGCCATTCCAGCTGCGGCTTGTTGCTCAGCTGTCGGTGTTGAGCCGGTCGGGACGAGCAGCACAGGCGGTTTGGCAGGATAGAATTGACACAGGCCGTCCCCTCCGCTGACGAACTTCACTGCAAGAGCCGGTGCATCAACTCGACTCGCTACGACCTCAGCGGCGGCCACCCATGTCGCGTGAGTGGGCGCTTTGCACGCAGGCGCTGGTGGTTCGGCAGCCAGAGGTAGAGGAACGCCGGACGTGGTGTAGAGGAGCTTGAGTGCACGGAGGAGCGGGTGCATCTGCAGCTGTGCACGCCGCTGGTTGACGCATCGGAGGATCGAAGGTGGGACGGCCTCAAGGGAAGCGAACGTAGGCGATGCGATGCTATCGAGCAGAAACTGGGAGGTTTGGGGCGTCAAGTCGAGAGTCTCAACCTGGCGGAGCAGCTCTGCCCTCTGGGACGGACTCAGGGTCTTCTGGGACGGACTCAGGGTCTTCTGGGACGGATGTGGCGATCCGCTCTCTGAAACTGCGCGCAGGTGGACGCCCGAGTCCGCGCGGCCTGCGCGCGAGGGGGGGCGTACACTGCCCTCAGTTGCGCACACCACGCGATCTCTTAGATCCTGCGAAGGAAGCTCCTCGATCAGTGCCAGCAAGCGGTGCCTGCTAAGCCCTCTGCTCTGCAGGTAGTGCATAAGGTACTGTAACCACGCATCGCAGATCGCGCTTGATGCACCTACATCGCCTTCGGCGCACAGGCGCAACGCAAGCGGAACGTTCTGCAGTTTCTCGAACGCCAGACGCGAGGCCAAGACCGAGAGTTCGGCTGCTCTGCTGCTTGGCACGTTCGCACGCGCGTTCCGCAGCCAATGCACCGCGCGCTCTACTTCACCTAGCGATACGAGCAGTGCAGCGGACTCCGCCGCGAAGGTCGTTGAAGCTTCTGGTTGATCAAGCCACCGGTGGACACTGCGAAGTGCCGATGGGGTGTCGCCTAGATGGGTATGGAAGGTTAGCGCAAGGCACGTGACGCGCTGAAGCTTTTCCTCTGCAGTTGGTGCGCCTTCGTATAGCAGGCCGAGAACCGCCGACAGACGCAAGAAGTTGCGGGATCGCGCATATATTTGCGTCAGTTCCTCAAGCGCCTCGGTGTTCTTGGCATCCACCGCCAGCACGCGCAGGTACATCCGCGCCTGCGCCGCGACCTCTCCTCGCTCCAGATGAAGGTGGCCCAGTTGCGCTAGTTGCTTAGACCGAGGAGGTTCCTCTCCGCTCAGCTCAACCTCTCGAAGGCGGATCATCAAATCCACAGATCCCGTCTCTCTGACGCATGCGGTAAGAAGGCTGAGGAGCTGCTCTGACCGATGACCCTCCTTCAACCACAGGCGAAACAGCAGTTCCGCAGCTGCGGAACCCTCTCCTTCTCTCGCCAGACGCGCTGCAATGGCCTCGAAGGTTGATGCGTCAACTGCGTCGATGCGCGGTTGGTTAAGCATCTCCTGGACGACCTTTTTCATCTGCTCGGTCGTCCCATAACGCTCAATCGCCCGTGCGTATGTATGCGCGGCTGCCTGATCGTACGGCAGCAACTGATGCAGCGCAGATGACGCCTCCACGTGCGTCTGCACTTCTCCGCTCTCTTCTGCCATACGTTGAAGCGACCGAAGAACCTGAGGGGAGCTGCCAAAGACGCGACGGATTCTATCAATGCGTTCGAGTGCAGGCTTGGTACCGAGGCGCGTGGAATGCGCCAGAACAAGAGCTGCCGCCTCCGCATTTCGCGGATCGGTTTTAAGCGCCGTTGTTGCGTGAAGTAGCGCTTCATCTGGACGATCCGGCGTGAGGAGCCGAGCAAGATCGGCATATGCTCGAGCTTTAACTTGGGGGGCCGCAACGAGCTGGGTGCGGAGGTGGGCAGCCTCTCGCGATAAGGCGGGATCACCGTTCAGCAACGCCATGTGTCGGAGCCTCTGCACCATCTTCGCATTCTGCGGCTCAAGCCTCATCGCCTTCCGGAGTAAAGAGGCAGCGCCTGCAGAAGGCCTAATGGCCAACTCAAGGGCTATCCTGCGGCGGATCAGGCCAAGCTGCTCTGCCTTTCCCAGTGGCAAAGCACTAACCTGCTCTAGCAAGCGCAGAAGTTCTGCGTCACGCAGCTGACTCCAAAGAGCGTCGGCCATCCGTAGCGCTTCCGGCAGATCGCACTGTGAAATAACTGGATCAAACACGGGGATCGCTTCAGCCAGTTCCGTGGCCCCAGTCGATCCCGAAAGCGCCTCAAGATGCGCCTGAATCTCCCGCTGGGCCTCGGGATCTTTTTGCAGCCGCGCTGCACGTTCAAGGGTGGCATAATAGCGCCGGCTGCCCAACGTCGCGCACACACGCCGAATGAGAGTTGCAGCGGCAGAAACATCTGGGCGAGGGCCCGTCATGGCCTCTAAAGAAAGCATCAAGGCAAGCTCGTCGTCCCCAAGCTTGTGCCACAAACGCGCAGCCTCCAGACACATCTGCGTTCGAGTGGCTGCGGCGAAAGGATGCGCGTGCAGCTCAAGAATGAGCGCTGCCTCAATGCATTCACCGGCACGCGAGTAGGCGTCTACAGCTCGACCAAGAATGAACTCATCCCTTGGCGAGCGTCTTAGCGCCTCAAGCCACAGGTCACCGGCTAAATCAGGTCGTGCATACTCCTCAGCAACTGACGCAGCTTGACTGTAAAGCTCCACCGCCGGTGCGAGATGCTCAACTCGGCGCGCAGTGCACGCTGTCACATAGATAGCAGCTTCCACAAGTCCGGAGTCCAGCAGCGTCTCGGCGAGCACTTGAACGCATCGAGGATCACCCTGGTTGTTCTCCCACAGCCAGTAGGCCAGGGAGCGGGCGCGCCGTCGGTCAACCTTGCTCCACCCTTTCACCGCCTTGACGGCAAAAGACTGTGCTTCGTAGCGATAATCGTAGCCGTTGAGTGTAAAGCTCATCAGCTCGAGGTACCTTGCTCGGCCGTCCAGCTCCGTTACCCGACGCAGTGCTTGCAACGCACGCCCACGGTCGGCCTGACGCGCGGCTAGTGTCGCGGCGAAGAGATGTGCTTTGACAGCATCATCTCGCTCCTCGGCAGCACAGCACCACGCTCGCGCGTACTGCCTTGCGAGAACGTCTTCTCCAAGAGCAGCGCAGCTATAACTCGCCAGACGCAAGGCCTCACTGTCTTCGGGATCCGCGGCCACAGCCTCCCGAAAGCAACGTGAAGCCTCTTCCAAGCATAGGAACCGACCGCGCCAGGTGCGGCCCAGCCGTTTCCAGATAGCGGCCCGCTGATGCCCGGGACGAGCCTGTTGTTCCAGCACGGCCACCTTGTTTTCATCTTCCTCGAGCGGATCATTTAGCGAACCTTGGTATGGCAGCATCTCCGGTGCGCCGAGCTGCTGGAGCTTCAAAGGAAAGTCCAGCTCATCCGCTGTCAACGGCTCCTCATCAAGGGCGCACGAAGTCGAAGGAGACCAACTGGGTCTCAGGAGAACGGATGAATGGGGTCGCCGCGGCGGAGCAGGAGCTGCTTGCGCTGCAGCAAGACGGGCTACACCCGCACGTACAACGGCAATGGCGCGATGAATGGCCGGTGGGTCCTCCGACATGGTGTGCCGAAGTGCATCGGGTGATAGAGGGAGGTTGCACCATTTAGAGGCCTCCGTGACATGGGGGGAGTCGAGCCACTGCAACATCTGCCCCTCGTGCAGCACTGCCTCCGGAAACAGGCTAGCGGAGCGCGCGCGAAGCGACTCGAGCACCAGCGTCAGCACCGGCACGCCCGGCGGTGTGGGCTCCGCGGCATGTGTGGCTGCGACGACTGCTTTGCTGCGGCTTTGTTCCTCCTCGGCAATGCTCCGAATACTGCGCTCGACCCATAGGTTGGTGAGGATGTGTGCCAGCTCGGCCCTCGGCACTAACTTTTGCGACATCAGAAAGTGCCTAAGAGCGCTCTCATCCTCGACGTTTACCTGACTAAGTGTCTGCTGCGACAGAGTCCCTGGAAGTACTCCAAGGGCTTGAAGGCGCGTCCAAAGCCTCTCGTCACCTCTAGCTGGAGTGACGCTGAAACACGTCGCATCTGAGAAGATGAGGAGTCTGCTTCCAAAGCCGACAGCTGCGCTAGGTTGCTGCTCTGAGAGATCAAGTATCCACTGTGCTATGGGACTTGGTGAGAGAACGGAGCCCACCTTCCCCTCTTTCCCCACCTGCATTGCCGGGATGTTCACCCCTTATCGCTCGCGCGTCAACCCTTCTCTAGCCTCCGACGGACCAGGAATTCTTTGGGAGGAAGCTTCAGCGAGAGAGAGAGGCGTCGATAGATCTTTCCGGGGTGGGTTACGTGTTCACTTGGAGTTGCCCATGAAGCGACTGCTATTTGCTTACGATGAAGTGTCGGTGCTTCATCAACTTCGGTCGCGCTTTGCCACACTTTGGCAGCACCACTGGGACGTCTGCTTCGTACGAGGTGCTGACGTGGCGCTGTGCGCGCTAAAGCACGCGAACTTTCATGTGCTGGTGGCTGACTTACCCGACAACAAGCGCGCCAATCAGCAGCTTTTGCAGCGTGCACGGAGAGAGGCACCTCACCTTGTGACGGTAGCCAGTCGTGACACGCCGCATGCCGAGACCGCACATCTTCAGGTCTCAAGTGCCGACTCAACCGACGCTCGGGTGCTTGAACAGGCTTGCGCGATGCAAATGATCTTAGGAGACGCTGGTGCACGCCGGGGCATTCGCTCCCTCGGTGCCTTGCCCGATGCGCCTCCCGTTTACACGCGTCTAAGAGCGTTACCCAACGATGCCAGCGGGCGTGAGGAAGCTGTCAGGCTCCTATCCTCCGTGCCCGAGCTAAGGGACCACATCCTTGAGCTCGCCAACGCACTTGGCACGCCGCTAGGGAGGGTTGAGGATGTAGAGGCCGCGGTAAAGCTGCTAGGAATCGCTGCTGTGGGCCACTCCGCCGCGCTTTTCGAGCTTGCCGCTGCCCTTGACGCGCTGGATCTCTCTGGGCCTCACTCGCTTCGGTCCATCCAGGAGCACTCCATGCGGGTCGGGCAGGTCGCCGCTTCTCTTCTCACGGGAAGAGCAGAAGCACGCGATGCGTTTGCCCTGGCTGTGGTACATGACATCGGCCATTTGGTGCTAGTAAAGCGGATCCCAGAGCACTACGAGCGCGCGCGAGAGTTTGCTCAGTCTCAACGTGTGACGATGCATGTCGCAGAGCGGCTTGCCGATAGTTTCACGCATGCTGAGGTGGGTTCGTACGTGCTGGCTCTCTGGGGAGCGCCGACACCGCTCGTGGAAGCCGTTGCGCACCATCACAATCCAGGTCGCCTGGGTGGAACCGAGTTAGATGCATTGGGCGCGGTGCACGTTGCCGATCGCTTGCTGCGCGAACAGGACGCTAGCCGCGAAGCTGACACCGGAGAGGCTAGACTCGCGGCGTCTGACCTCGACACGGCCTTCCTCGATTCGCTCGACGTGGCCCGACGTCTGCCCGAGTGGCGACAGATGGTCGCAACCTATGAGCGGCATTGGTCAGAGGTTTAGCTACGCTCCACTCACATCTAAGCTCGCAGCCCTAAGCGTTCAGCCCTAAGCTGCCGCGGGCTGGTCCTGTGCCAGAGTGTCTCCTTCAGCAGGAGATGGGTCGGTCAGCCCGACTCCACGTCTAGACCCTCGGCCTCCCAGTGCAGAAAGCCCCCTTGCAGGAATCCCACATTCACGCCTGACTTACGCAAAGCTTCGGCATGCTCGCGACTTTCATCTCCGCTTCTCGCGTAGAGAATGCGAACCCTCCCGTCATTCCCCTTTAGCGTTTCAGGCACCGAACTCAGCGTGCTGGCTTCGGCGTTAACCGCGCCCGGAATGCGGTAACGCTTATAGGAGCTTTCCTCCCGCACATCCACGGCCACAGCTCGCCCGTCCTTGATCATCTTCGCGAGCTCAGCAGCACTGACTTCCGCAGCGTCAGCAGGAAGAACTTTCTTCACGAAAGCCAGGATGCCGGCTTTGTCTAAGGCGCCCATATGCTGGTCGACCAGTTGTCCCTGATCAATCAAGACCAACGTCGGGATCGACTGCACGCGCAAACTCTGAGCAACCATTGGGCTGCGGTCGACATCCACTTGAATCACCTTCAGCCGCCCGTTGAGCTCACGAGCAACTTCCTCAAGTGCCGGAGCCATCTGCTTACAGGGAGCGCACCAATCGGCAGCGAAATCGAGAAGAACAGGCATCTGCGCTTGGAGCACTTCATCCTGAAAGGTGGCGTCGTTTGCTTGAATGATCGTCATGGCGCTGCGGGCAAGCTTAGCCGAAGACACCTGCTTGGCAACCGCGGTGGCGGTGGTTTAGGGCATCGGGAACTGAGGCATGCATCACCACCGCGTGGCGGTCACCTCGAGGGGCAGCACGTAACGCTGGCCGCGGCGTGCTAGAGTAGGTCGTGCATCAAGTCAGGCGGCGAGCTGCGGCGACATCAGCATCTCGTGACTTGTCGGTCGGGCTTCTGCGAGCTGCTCGAAATCTGCGAAGACTTGACAACTAACTGCAGCTCATTTCTAAACCTCGGCAATCGGCCCTATGACCTCGGCAATCGGCATCTTTGATTCGGGCGTGGGAGGGCTGACGGTAGCCAGGGCCATCAAGCGTCGCCTGCCCAACGTGCCGATCATGTACCTTGGTGACACCGCGCGCGTGCCCTACGGGAGCAAATCGGAAGCCACCGTTCAGCGTTACGCTCTTCAAGTCGGCCGGTTCCTTCTGCATCGCGGAGCCACCCGCTTGGTCATTGGATGCCATACGGCAAGTGCTTTTGCCTTGGAAGCACTTGAGTCCGCGCTGGAGGTGCCGGTGCATGCGGTGATCGACCCTAGCGTAGAAGAAGCCTCTCGGGTGACACGCACCGGGGTTATTGGGGTGCTCAGCACCCTAGGGACTGCCCGCTCGGGTGCGTACCGCAAGAGCCTCGCTAAGCGCAGTGAAGTCTTTGAGCTCTTTAGTCAAAGCTGCCCGCTGCTGGTTTCTCTGGCCGAGGAAGGGTGGATCAGTCACTCTGTCACACATCAGGTGGCAGAACACTACCTGATGGGCCTGCGCGAGAGCAGTCGCGATGTCGACACCATCATCCTGGGGTGCACGCATTTCCCGCTGCTTCGCGAGGTGCTGAAAGAGCACGCCGATGCCACTTTTGGTCGGCCAGTGCAGTTGATTGATCCTGCCGAAACGCTCGCCGAGCAGCTTGGGCGTGCACTGGATCGACAGGAGCCGCGTGCGAGTAGCCAAGGCGATCTACTGATGGTCACAGATGTTTCCCGCTTTGATGAGCTCGTGGGCAGGTTCTGGGGAGAGAACGCTCCGCCCATCCAGCATGTCGAGTTGAGTAGCTAGATCATCTAGCTAGATCGTCTGAGGTGGCGCCGCTCCGCCTACCAGCCTCGGAAGGGCAGGGCGAAAGCCACTGATCCGTTATGTTCGGGTCATGGGCCGGACTGGCACGTGCCGCAAAAGAACGTGCTGCGTTGCTGTTGCACGACGCGTTTCACCGTTCCTGCGCATCGAACGCAGGGTGCGCCCTCGCGTCCGTAAACGCAGAGGTACTTCTGATAGGCGCCGGTGACACCATGGGCGTCCTGGAAGTCGGAAAAGGTGGTTCCGCAGTTCGCGATGGCTTTCGTTAGCACCTTCCGAGTTGCCTTCCGTAGGCGATGGACTTGGGAATCACTCAGCTCGTTGGTTTTCGTAGCGGGATGGATCCCCGCCACAAACAACACTTCATTTGCGTAGATGTTACCAAACCCACACAAGCGGTCTTGTCGCAGAAGCCAGGTTTTAATGTCTTGGTGGGTGCTGCGCAGCAGCGCCATGAGCCGAGCAGCAGTGAGTGAAGATGCCGTGGGATCCAGACCAGGAGCCAAACCAGACGGCTGGCCTTGCGCACTGCGGATGGTGCCAAAACGCCGGGGGTCCACGAAATGCACGTCTCCTCCGTCGGTTTCAACGACGGCGCGCAGGTGCGTCATCTGCGAGAGGTCGAGTCGCTCTTGCGACCAGAGAAGCCTGCCGGTCATCCGCAGGTGGATCAGCAGCCAGCGAGATTCAACGCCTCGGTCATCGCTAAGTCGAAGCGCAACCTCTTTTCCTATTCGCCGAACCTCGCTCACCGGGGTGTTCCGAATCGGGATCTCTGCTAACTTCGCATCGAGGATTTTGATGCGCAGGATGTGGCGCCCCTCCAGGCGTGGCCTTAGCTGTCGGACCACAGTTTCAACTTCCGGAAGTTCGGGCATGGCGAAGGTCTACGGTGCGGGGTTTACCAGCGCCACCCCGCAACTGGTGCCTATGCGGTTAGCACCAGCCTCCACCATGGCGAGGGCATCGGAGGTGGTGCGAACGCCGCCGGACGCCTTAACTCCCACCTGACTCCCGACTGCCGCTCGCAACAGGCGGACGTCGTGCGCAGTGGCACCCCCAGCCGCAAATCCCGTACTTGTCTTGACGAAAGCTGCACCTGCTTCCGCCGCGAGAGAGGCAGCCTTCCCCTTCTGCAGATCATTGAGATAGACAGTTTCTACGATGACCTTGACGGGACATCCCGCTGCCGCCTCAACCACCCGATGAATATCTTCAGACACCTCCTCGAACAGCCCGTCTAGGAATGCACCAATCGGCATCACCATGTCGATTTCGTCAGCGCCTGCCTCTATGCATTGTTGGGTTTCAGAGACTTTCGTCGCCGTCAGCGCAAGCCCGTGAGGAAAGCCAACAACAGTGACAACCTTGGCCGCACTGCCATTGAGGTGTTTCCGGCACGTCTTGATCCATCCAGGATAGACGCAGACGCCACAGAAGCCCCATTGCTGCGCCTCCTCGCAGAGCCTAATGAGGTCTTTGCGAGAAGCATTTGGCATAAGCAGCGTGTGCTCGATCATAGGTGACAGCCTCGCCGTGACGTTGCGCGCGGTGGAACTAGTCATTAGACCCCAAACTCTCGCGGCCTCTTGGCGATGGCTCGCGGCCGCTTGGCGATGGAACGAAGAGCACATGCTGACCAACCTGTGACACCATAAAACCTGTTGTTGTCAAGTGCGACACGAGTTGCCAGAGCGTGCTCGTAATACGGCACTCGTAATACGGCCAATACGTGGCGAAGTTGGTATACTAGCAAAGAGAACGAATGGACGTCACGTGTCAAAGATGCGCAACGCAGTATGAGTTTGACGAGAGTCTGATCACCAGCTCTGGAACGCGCGTGAGGTGCACCACCTGCGGGCATATCTTTCTCGTGGAACCCAGCGATCCACCCCGCGCCGTGCGTTGGTGGGTTCGCACAGAGGGAGATTCCGTGCAGAGTGTGGAGTCGCTGGCCAGCGTTGAGCGTATGGTCCGACGGGGCACCCTTGCGCCCAGCACGCAAATCCTGCGAACCGGCGGGCAATGGCGGCGCCTGGGCGATATCCCTGAGTTCGAGCTCCTGTTTCAACACGTGGGGCGACCCTCTTGGCCTGAGGCTTCTGAAGGTGCCGAGGTTGGACAGAACACAGCGAACGACGCGGCCGTTGAGGTGGACGATGCGGCCACTGAGGTGGACGATGCGGCCATTGAGGTAGACGATGCGGCCATTCGCTCGATACGCCCGTCAGCCCACCCGCTGGAGTCAAGGCCGAGGGACCTTAAGTCGACCGTGTCTTTCGGAGAAACCGTGTTGCTCAGAGAAGAAGTCACTGCGCCTCCACCACCGCCCGATGCCCAGTCAAGATCTGGCGCGAGCAGTGCCACGAGCTCGCCCCGTTCCGAGCCGCTATACCGTGCCCTGCCATCGGATGCGCCCTCCGAAGCGTCTGGCGCCTCTGGTTCGATGCCACCAGCCGACCGGAAGGTTGACTCAGAGGCGCCAGCCCGCGGAACTGCTGAACCGATTTCCCAAGCCCGCAGACTAGCCACGGCCCAGCTATCCGCCACGTCGCGTGCAGTTCCACGACCCGCATCAGGTGTGGGGACGCGTCCCCCCTCGATGGTTCCAAGTGATCTGAAAGAGACGGTGCGGGAGAGGCCGGAGCTCTACGCCAACGAGGCGTTCGTTGAGGAGCTTAGCGAGAGTGGTGACCGGCCTGCCGATATTTCCACTCCTCCCAAACACGCCGAAGAGCGGCGACAGACCAGCAAGCGGCTCTGGGCCGTTGTGGCCTTGGTGGCGTGCCTTTGCGCTGCGGTCGTGTTGGGCGCGGTTTACACAACGCGGAATGCTGACCAGACGCAGGCGCGTGCGCAGGCTGAAGCCGCTCGAGCGCTTGCTCAGGCAGAAAGAGAAGCGAAACGTGACCGGCTAAGGAGTTACGACCAAGCGATCGATCTCGCGATTCAGGCTTACCGCCGTGGAGCAGGAGCTGCAGCTTTAGTGACGCTTTCGCGTGTGCACGCGCTTAAGGCGCAGGCGCTACGCTACCGCCTGGAAGATGCGGCAGAGCTCGAAGAGAGTCTGGCCGAAGGACAGAACCCCTTGTCGACGCGGTCGGTTAGACGGCAAGAAGGCTATCACGCGCGGGAAGCTCTTCGGATCGGACGTAGAGCGCGACAGTCTTCGCGCTCGGCTGAGGCAGATGTCGTTATGGCCGATGCGCTGCGGCTCGTCGGAGCGATCAACCGAGCGCCTCACTACATCGGCGAGGCGCGAAAGAAACGTATGACGGGGTCGGATTCGGTTGCGGCACATGAGCTCGTGAGGGTGAATGCCCTCGTCCAGGGTGCAGCCTCGGGTGAGGGTGCATGTCTTCAGGATGTTGACGTAGCTTCTACTGTGCGTCTGTCGCTTCTAAAGGCGCGCTGTCTCTGGCAAAGAGGTGACTCTAAAGAGGCCGCAAGGCTTCTTGAAGAGGCGTTGAAGGAACACCCCAGCCACTCAGAAATCACGCGGCAACTTGAGCATTGGCATCGCCATGCGCAGGGTGCGCTGGTGAGTGATGCGCCCACGACTGTGCCAGAAGCAGATGACCCGGTGCTGCCAAAGGCAGATGGCCCGGTCACGCCAGAAGAACCCGCTGCTAACGCTGCTCAACGCGAAACGCCTCCTGCTTCGGCGGCTACGCCTCCTCGTGCAGAAAACCGTGCAGAAGACTATGCCTCTTATATTGATAACGGTTACCGCTATCTCAAGAGCGGTGCCACGGGTCGCGCGGCGAGGCATTTCAGGAGAGCCCTCAAGCTGAGGCAAGGATCCGGTGAAGCACTTACGGGCCTTGGCTACGTGGCGCTGGCGCAGGGATCGGAGCGTGAAGCTGTGGCATATTTCGATCGCGCAACGAAGCTCGGCTTCGTCGATGCCTTCGTTGGCTTGGGTCGCGCATACGCAGCAGTTGGGCAGACGGCGCCTGCTGTAGCTGCCTTTAACAGTTACTTGTCTAAGAAGCCAAGCGGCGCATTAGCGCCCAATACCCGTAAGCGGCTAGAGGATTTGGAACCAACGCACGAGCCGCAGCCTGAGCGGGAAACTGAAGGAGGCGCGGGCACCTACGCACCAACGGCCGCGGAGAAGCGGGGCGACACAGGTCCTTAGTCATTCCCTGGTCGGTGTATCTCGCCTTACCTCGACGCGCGTGCCAATCAGCTACACCGTGATGCGTTTTGCGTGGTAAGGTGTTCCGTCCTACACCAGTCCGCTCGCAGGTTGCGCGTTGGGCCGCTGATGGGTGATCAACGCTGCTGAGTTCGATAAACGCGGCGTCCGGGCTCTGTAGCCGATCACGGCTGTTGAGATTGAACCCGGTTGGGTGCGGAGCGTCACTCGCGTCGATAGTATCAAGTTCAGGATAGGAAAGAACGTGCACTTACGCCACACCACGCTGTTTTGCTTGCTCGTCAGTCTCGTCCCGATAGCCCTATCCGGGTGCAGATGTTCCTGCGGTACAGACGCCAAAGAAGAAACATCCTCGAAGCCGACGCTTCATGAGTTTCACCTTCGTGAGCTTCCCGCTGAAGGAGCGGGAGCGGTCAGCGCTTTCGGCTCGTCGCCTCCGCGGCTAGTGGATTTCATGCGCGAGGTATACCACATCGCCGAAAACTCCGCCTCGCGAGGCATCCTTCTGCATATCGAAGCGCTCGGCGGTGGCCTAGGCCGACTCCACGAGGTGGCTTCGGCCTTGTCGCACGTTAGAAGCAAGGGCAAGCCGATCTTTTGCTACTTCGGCTCGACAGATAACGCTGGATATCTACTGGCCTCGCAAGTGTGCTCCAACATCTCGATGGAAGAAGCAGGCAGTCTCGACATCACCGGCTTTGCCCTGTCTGTTATCCACGTGGCGGATTTTCTGGATAAGGTGGGCGTCAAGGCCGACTTGATGCAGGTGGGCGACTTCAAGGGCGCGGCTGATCCGCTGACGCGCTCAACCATGCGGCCGGAGGTCGAGCAGGAGCTTCGATCCATCGTGCGTACGTTTGACCGTGCGCTCATTGCTTCAGTTTCTGAGCGAACTAAGGTTTCGCCGGCCGACGTGAGGAAGCTTCTTGAGCAGGGCCCACTCGACAGCCTCTATGCCAGAGCGCGTGGTCTAGTCGATGACCTTCGCACGCTTGATGCGACACGCAAGGCAGCGAAAAGAGCTACTTCAGCAACCCATGTGGAGCGGAAGGAACACGAGGAAGATGACTTTAGCTTTCGCGATTTGATCAGTTCTTTTCGGGAGAAAGACGCCGACCATCCCGACGCACCTTACGTCGCTATGTTGCAAGTTACAGGAGCGATTATGGAGGGCCGAGATGACGCTTCCGAAGGAACCCACGCCGACCCTTTCGTTCAGGAGCTAAGAGACGTCGAGCACGATGCGAACGCCAAGGCTATCGTGCTTCGTATCAACTCGCCGGGTGGGTCTGCGCTAGCGAGCGACATCATGTGGAAGGCGGTCCATCAAGCAGCGAGCAAAAAGCCACTCCTCGTCTCGATTGGAGACATGGCAGCGAGCGGCGGTTATTACATCGCCTCAGCGGGAAAATCCGTTGCGGCGGGGCCCGAAAGCTTGATTGGCTCGATCGGAGTCGTAGGTGGTAAAGTGCAAGCGTCGGAGCTCGCGAGCCGTTTGGGCATCAATGCGCAGCTTGTAAAGGAGCAAGAGCATGCAGGGTGGATGAGTCCGCTGCACGCGTTTAGTGAGTCCGAGAAAGCAGCGCTGGAGAAGCTTCTTCGCAGCACGTACCAGCGTTTTCTCAAGCGCGTCTCAACCGGCCGAGGGATCTCCGTGAAGGCCGTAGAGCGGGTAGCTGAAGGGCGGATCATGACAGCCGAGGTGGCCCGGCAGGCACGCCTGATCGACCGGATCGAAACGCTCAGCGCGACGCTGTCGCGTGCGCGCCGTGAAGCAAAGCTCCCGATGGATGCACCTGTGTTCGTGTGGCCAAGGGAGAAGAACTTCATCGAGCAGATTGCCGGAATGGTGGGGGGCGCTTCAGCACCTTCCGTTGCTTCGCTCGGCCCAGCGCAGAAGCTTCTTGATCCCCTGCAGAGTGCGCCGCTCGTCAAGTTGCTTTTATCGGGAGGCGCGACCGTTGCGGCCGCACCTCCGTATGTTCTAACTTTCTCCAGGTAGAGCCGGCACGACCTTTCTTCAGGTAAAGCCGGCACACCAGGGCGGAACGACGGGTGGCTCTTATCTTCAATGGGTAAGACCCAAACCTTTAGCGGGAGAAACGGGTTACACTACTCGGATGGAAACGCAACCTCCGTCTGAAACGCGGCGTGAGAGTGAGCGGAATCTTCAGCAGCACCGCATGAAGGTCATCCGGTGCGCGCTGGAAGAAAGGCTGGAGCCATATGCAGCCAATCAAGCTCTTCTCGATGCCATGGATGATCCGGATGTGGGTTCGCTCACACGTGACTCTCAGCTTCACGCCTTTGTCCACGGGCCGTTGTTCCGTTCACTGGAGAGCAAGGTTGATCACCTTGCTGCCCTCGAGGCGGTGCAACGGGTGGATGACTCACTAAACCGCGCTCTTGGCCGCATCCCGCAGGCTCCCCTTCCCCTAGAATGGCAAACGGGTATCCGTGCGGTACCCACCATTGAACGCACCCGGCCCACCACCCGATTGCGGGCCGCCGATGCCCCTAGGCGTGTGCTGGTGATTAGTACCGATGTCACCCTGCTAGATGAGGTTCGTCAAGAGCTTGCTGGAGAGGCTGTGGCGGCATGCTCGGCCGATGACATAGCGAATGTCATACGCGACTTTGCCCCCGCATGGGTCGTAGTGGACGTAGCGCATCGGCCAACGTGCTCGATTGAAGAACTCGCGCAGCACATCGCACGGCACGTGCCGCGCGCCTGGTGCGTTCTTTGGACTGAGCGCGATCATCAAGCAGCGGCTTTGATGCGTAGCCTTCGTGCTCGGTATATCAAGGTCACCTCGATGGACCCCTACGAGGGGACCGCGCCGCTCACAGACTTGATCCGCATGCGCAGCACGGTGCGCTGAGGCGTCCGCCTCCCAAGGCTACTCATCTGAGCCTTCTTCATCCCATCGCCTTGAATAAGCTTTCGAGATCCGTGTACAACGGTGACCTCTCAAGGATGTAGGGACATTGTTTCAAAAGCTCAGGTGGGACGTCTACAATGGAACTCGATGCAGCAGTGTGGCTTCTCGGTGGGTCAGCCTGCGTTCGCTTCTGCCTTCGCACAGCCGCAAAGGACGGGAGGAGCTGCTTCATGTATCAAACGAAGCCCTTGCAACGGGTACGGCAGTGACCGCTGCAGAGTGCCGTGTAGTGATAGAGTGCCGTGGTAGTGATAGAGTGCCGTGGTAGTGATAGAGTGCCGTGGTAGTGATAGAGTGCCGTGGTAGTGATAGAGTGCCGTGGTAGTGATAGAGTGCCGTGGTAGTGATAGAGTGCCGTGTAGTGATAGAGTGCCGTGGTAGTGATGCATACCCGCACTTTGAAGGTGGACGATGTTTCTAACGCAGGTGACGACACCAATCGGCTCCGTTGATGTCGCTTTCAGTTCGGCAGGAGTGCACGCACTCTACTTCTCCGAGCACCGAGGGCGTCTTCACGCTCACGTGGAGCGCTTTTACCCACAGGCGGACCTTGCACACGCCTCCAACGATCTGGCATACACCCTCAACAGAGAGGTTGAGCAAGCTGTGGGCGCCTTCTTTAGTGGAGAGCTTGCGGCCCTGGACCGGATTCGTTGTGCACCACAAGGAACGCCTTTCCAGCAGAAGGTTTGGCAGGCTTTGCGGATGATCCCACCTGGAACCACCTGCTCTTACGGGCAGCTGGCGCAACGCATCGGTCATAGCCGGGCTTTCCGAGCCGTGGGAACTGCAAACGCTCGAAACCCCCTCTCGCTCATCTACCCTTGCCATCGCGTGATCGGCTCTGACGGGAACACCGCGGGCTACGCCGGAGGCGTCGATCGCAAGCGCTGGCTCATCCGCTTCGAGAAAGCGTGCGTGAAGGGCGGCAGTGTTGCCTCAGCTATCACCTCGTTAGCCAGTTGACAGTGGCTAGCCAGCTGACTGCGTCGTTGCTGTTTAGGAGGCCTCCCGTCGTGTCAGTTTGCGGCGGCTCAAAGTTCGATGCGAGGTGCTCCTTGGCGCGATGTTTTTGGCGCTTTTAGGATATCCTTTGACGCTCAACGCATGACGCGCTTGACTGGTGTGGGCGCGTACGCAACAGGTATTCAGCGTGTCAGCTGGTCTTGATCCGATAGCTTCTCTTCACGTGTTCCCGCCTCGTGGGCGGACTCGTCTAGGTCTCTGCTTCGCGAGCACGTGGCTTGCGGCGGTGTGGTTTCCATCCCTCGTTTGTTCACAGCGAGCCGCCGATAGTTCGCATACGCGCAAGGAGAGTTACGGAGCAACGGCACGAGCGGCTGTTGTTAACGAGGCTGCTAACGAGGCGCTGCGGGAATCGCGCACAGGAAGCCAGTCGGTTGTCACCCGCCGGGACATGCTTGAGCGCCAGCCTCTCTCTGCGCCTGACGCGCTAACCTTTGAGCCCGGAGTCTACGTTCAGCAAACAGCCCACGGACAAGCGAGTCCCTACGTGCGCGGCATGACGGGGCAGCAGGTGCTCCATCTTTTCGATGGCATCCGCCTCAATAACGGGACCTATCGGCAAGGGCCCAACCAGTACTTTTTCACCGTCGACTGGCAGACGCTTGAGCGGGTGGAGGTGGAGCGGGGAAGCGCCTCGACGCGCTACGGACCCGATGCGTTGGGAGGCGTCATTCTTGCTGAGCCAGTCGAGCCGTGGCTTAACCCACCACGGGAGGTGGAACGGGTGCGGCCTCGCCTTTTTTCCCGTGCGCGCTCGGCCGACGGTGAGCTTGGAGGCCGGGCTCAGATAGAGGTCTCGGTCAGCCCCAAGACGGCCCTGCTTGTCGGAGGTGGGGCGCGTCGCGTTGGCCGCCTGACATCCGGAGGTCAGGTGAGACGCGATGGGTATCCCTCGCCGCAGGTGCCGCGCTTTGAGCGCGACGGGAACACCCAACTCGGCACCGGCTTCAATGAGGCTACGTTCGATGGGCGCCTGCTGCATCAGTTGCATGACAACCTCCTCCTGACGGCCGCCGTCTACGGATACCGGCAGTTTGACGCTCCGCGTACCGATCAATGCCCACCCATTGAAGCGCCGCTATCGGAATGCCTGACAATCGAGGAGCAGTTCCGCACCCTGAGCTATCTCAAGTTGAAGGGTGAGGCTTCGTCTCAGGCGATGGAATCTTACCGGATGACCCTCTCGTTCCAGCAGGTTCATGAGCTTATGAAGCGTCTCCGTCCGCGCTCTTATGTGGAGCAGGAGTGGGAAGACGACGTAGACACGGTTGGCCTTGCGTTTTCAGCACAGAGCGCGGCTCTCGTACTTCCGGGAGCGGGCGCCTTGAGGTGGCTTTATGGAGCGGACCTCTACTTGGATCGCGTCGCGTCAGACAGCGAGCGACGGTTGACCAGCCTCGGGCTGACGATTCGTCCCTCCCGTGGGAGGTACATCAACGGATCCACCTACGCCATCGGGGGCGCCTTTTCGGAACTGCAGTGGGAAGCGAGCGAAGAGGTGACGCTAACTGCGGGCGCACGAGGGGCTTTTGCGCATGCAGAGTCAGCCGCCGACCCAGCATCCAATACCGAAGCGGTAAGCCGTCCTTTTGCAAGTATGGTGGGTCGAGCCGGCATCGCGTATCAGGTGACGCCAGCCGTCGCTCTGCTTAGCAACATTGACCAAGGTTTCCGCGCTCCAAACCTTGATGATCTTACATCGCGCACGCAAACAGGCCCAGGCTTTCAACTTGAAAATACGGCACTCAGGCCTGAAAAATCGACCACGATCGAGAGCGGCATGCGGCTGTCTCTTCCATGGATGTCGCTGGACGCATGGGCGTTCTCGACTTTTCTTGAAGAAGCAATCGTACGCTCGGTGAGACGCGCCGAGGATTGCCCTCCAGAGACGCCCTCTTGTAATGCATCCTGGGCTCAACTGCAGCTCGCCAATGCCGAAGACACAGCCGTGATCTATGGCGCGGATGGCCGTGTCACCTTCTTTTTCCCCCGAAGAGTCTCCTTGCGTGCGACGACCTCCTACGCGTGGGGCGAGGCGAGCAACACAAGCACGGGCGACGGGTTCGCCTTTGGTGCAAGTTCAAAGGCCAGCCGCGTCCCGCTTTCACGTATCCCGCCGCTCAACGGCGCGCTGGAGCTCCGCTGGCATCCTCGCGGCAGCGGAGCCACCTTCTCAGCAGCCATGCGATGGGCTCTGGCCCAGACGCGGCTCGCGCCAAGCGACCTCAACGACGTACGCATCCCACCAGGAGGCACCCCTGGATATGCCGCCCTTGATGTCCGAAGCGGATGCCGTTTTAGTCGCCATCTGTCGGGCTGGATAGTGCTGGAAAATCTTCTCAACACCGCGTATAGAGTCCATGGTTCATCCATTAACGGGGCGGGCCGGAGCGCCACGCTCGCGCTCTCTGCCGGTTGGTAAGATTTACGAAGTTATGACATATGTCATAACTTATGTCAGCGTGACAGAATGGCATTGAGGGGAGTGAGCATGAGGCGACGCATCAGCACATGGCAGCTAATGGCCACGTTCGTGGGAAGTATTGGAACGAGCGCCTGCGACAGCGAGGAGGTGGCGCCGTCGATCGCAACTGAGGCCTACTCCGACAGCGGGCCCCTCTGCGAGCCACTTGCGTCAGACTACACGCCCGGCGCCGAGGACGCTTGGCCAGCGTGTCCAGCAAGTTCCGATACAGGAGAATACGTGCTGGTGGGCGACCCACCCAGTACCACGGCGCGTGTGGAAGCTTTCGAAGAGCTCGGGCCGGGCTACGTCGACGCCGAGAGCGGGCGGGTTGAAGGTCTGGACCTATTTGAACCCACCTCCGATCCGACGCCGGAGGCATTCGCGCAAGCCGCAGAGATCTACACCCGAGAGAATGGTCTTGCCTCGCGCGTCGACCGCCGATACGACCCGCATTTCGGAGCGCCCGCAACCACCGACTGCGGCGATCCAGCCGCAGTTAGAGCCTACCCGAGCTACTGCGTCGGTCCCGCCAAGCTGCGGCCGATCATCTCCGGTACCGACGAGGCTCTAGACGACGATGAGGTCACTGTGGCCGATGGCGCCTTGCGCAAAGGGCTGTACGACGCGTGCCGACTCGAAGACTTTGCCTCAGCTGTTTGCGGTGCATTCGTAGGTGCTCAGCAGGCGCAGACAACTCCGAATCCTGAAGCGCCTCGCGTCTCGGCTGCGCGGATGGAAGCGGCTCTGCTGTGGTTTCTCTATGCATCGCAGTACAAAGAGAGCCTGACCTGCACGGACACCGCACGTGACTGCGACTCTGCCTATGCTTACTACACAGGCGCCCGGGATGCGCTTGTGGGTGACTCCGACATGCGCGGTGGCATCGGCTTGGCGCGCTACGTCCGGGAGGCCAATCCCGAAGCGCACATGCGGGCGTGGGATGGCCTGCTTGCCGTGCGTTGCTGGCGCGAGCTGGACAGCGCCGACGTCGCAACCGACCATGAGCGACGTGATCTTGCCCGCAATCAGTTCGACCGCGCTGTATTGGCAGGTGTCATTTCAGTTTTGCGTGAACGGGCAGAAGCACTGGCATCGATCGAGAGCGACCGCGCAGCGGCGCCGGCGAGCGGCGATGGGCAATCTCAGGCAAGCGACGACGAGCGAGCTTACCTCTGGGCTTTTCTGCAAACGCTGACGCCGGCTGTTCTTCCAGCGGCACTGGAGCGCGACGAGGCGCTGGCCGATGAGCTTGAGACAGTTATGGCGCGGGAAGCTCCACAAGAAGGTGATGCGGCTCAGTTGGTGCAGCTGTTTGACGCCCTCAACGCGTGTTGAAAATCAAGTCGATGACGCGGGAGCATGACTGTCGCTACGCACACCATGCCTGAACGTTTACGCTAAGAGATCCTGCAGCTGAGTCATGACACGGCCATCATCCATCACGTGGTTTCTTTGCATCGCCGCCGCTGCCGCCTCGCAAGAAGCAGATGCTCAGGATACAGCTGTGGCGCAGGCTGTGCCGCCGAAGCTCGTGCACTTCGTCGAGACGCCGTATCCACCTGCTTTGGAGCAGTCGGGTCCAGAGCGGGTGGAGGTCAACTTCGTCCTCACCATCAGCGCCAAAGGGGAGGTGGCGGAGATGGAGGTGGCGGAGATGGACGTGGCGGAGGTGGACGTGGCGGAGGTGGAGGCCGTCTCTGACAACGAGGCCGCGTTTGTGGAGGCAGCCACGCTAGCTATTCGACGCTTCCGCTTCGAACCCGCCAGACGGGGTGAACAGAACATCCCATCACGCATTCGCTACCGGTATGTGTTCGTGCGGCCCGAGCGGCCGCTTCCACCGGACGGGGTACAGGTTCTGGTTCCTCCTGCAACCCTTGGCGGACGTGTCGTGACGCGGCGCGGTAAGCCGATCGACGGTGCCGACGTCGTCGCGGTCGATAACGCGACGCAACAGCCTTTCAGTGCGAAAGTGACCGACGGCACCTTCCAGCTTGAGAATCTGCCAGCCGGCACCTACCGCATACGGGTCGATGCCGCAGGCTTTGCTGCCTATGCGGGTCAGGAGCAACTTGAAGCTGGCGACGCATTGGAGGTGACTTACCGTCTCTCTCCTCGCGTCGACGATGAGGCGTTTGAAGCGGTGGCTTCGGTCGATCCGCCCGCGCGGGAGGTGACGCGCCGCTCAATTGGTAGCGCCGTGCTGCCGCGCGTAGCCGGAACCCGCGGAGATGCGCTCCGCACCGTCGAGCTTCTGCCGGGTGTGGCGCGTCCGCCCTTTCTAGCTGGGGTGCTCATTGTGCGAGGCAGCTCACCTCAGGACAGCCAAGTATTCTATGAAGGTGCGCCCGTGCCTGCGCTCTACCACTTCGGCGGGCTGACAAGCTTCATCAACTCGCGCCTGCTTAGCAGCATTGATTTCTACCCCGGAAACTTCTCGGCCCGCTATGGGCGCAGAATCGGTGGCATTCTGGAGGTGCGTGGGAAGGAGCCTGGAGGGAATGGGCTTTCAGGCGTGGTGGATGTGAACGTCATCGATGCCTCCGCACTTGTGGAGGGCCCTATCGGTGACAAGGGCGGCTTTGCCTTTGCAGCACGCCGCAGCTACATCGACTTCTTTTTCAAGAATGTCGTGCCCGAAGATGCCTTCTCTGTCGTCGCAGCACCTGTGTATTACGATTATCAGGCCATCGCCTCGTACCGCCTTGGGAGCCGCGATCGTTTCCAACTATCAATCTATGGCAGCAGCGATAACCTCAGCCTGATCCTCAACGATCCCGTCGATGACGACCCGCGGATCCGGGGAGGGCTCGATGTGTCGGTGAAGTTTCATAACTTCCAGTTGGAGTGGGAGCGCAAACTCAGCCGGCGCATTTCACAAAAGGCGATGCTCAACGTGGGCCTTGTTGATCAGAGTGTCGATGTTGGCGACGCCTTTGAGCTCTCGTTGGATATCACCAACCTAGTAAGCCGCGCCGAGTGGCAAGCCCGACTAAACAAGAAGCTCCGACTCATCGGTGGCTTGGATGTGCAGGTTCAACCGGCCTCGATTCGCTTTCGCGGTCCACGGCCCGACCAAGGGGAGGGGAACCCCGACAGCGGTATCAGCGGGGGCGGTTCCACCTCCACCGAGCCGCAGATAAGCCGGCTCATTGAGACAACTATCGCGAGGCCTGCGGTCTATCTTGAGGCGGACGCGCAGCTTATCGACCCGCTCTCCGTTATCGTTGGCGCACGACTCGACTGGTTCAACGAGATCGAGGCTTGGACGGTGGACCCGCGGTTGGTCCTTCGCTACGCCCTTACGCCCACAACGACGCTCAAGGGAGGCGTCGGGCTATTCTCACAGCCGCCTGAGTTCCAAGAATCAACGGCTTCGGTTGGTAATCCTGACCTTGATCCGGTGCGTGCGATTCACACCAGTGCTGGAGTTGAGCAGGACATCGGCAAGTGGTTCAATGTGGGCCTCGAGGGCTTCTACAAGCGCTTGTATGACCGCGTTGTTGGCACGCCGGATGGAACAGCGCCCTACTTTGTCAACGATGGGACGGGAAACATCTACGGAGCGGAGTTTGCAGGCAAGGCGGAGCCCCACGGCAGGTGGTTTGGCTTCCTCTCCTACACGCTCATGCGCAGCGAACGGCAAGACCGGGGCGAAGCGACGCGTCTCTTCGATTTCGACCAGACCCACATCCTCACGCTCTCGGGCGTTTACCGGATTGGCAGGGGCTGGGAGTTTGGAAGCACCTTCCGCTTTGTCACGGGCAACCCGCTAACACCGATCACCGGCAGCGTATACAACGCCAATGCGGATGTGTACCAACCGTTCTACGGCGCCAACAACAGCGCACGTAATCCCGTCTTCCACCGTCTGGACGTGCGTGTGGAGAAGAAGTGGCGCTTCGATGCCTGGAAACTTGCTGCCTATCTCGATGTGCAGAATGCCTACAATCAGCAAAACCGCGAAGGCCTGCAGTACAACTACGACTTTACCGAGCAGTCCGATATACCGGGGCTTCCCATTATTCCTTCGCTCGGGCTCCGGGGAGAACTATGAAGCGTCTTTTTCTGCTCTTTTGCTTCACCGCCGGTTGCACCGACGACCTCACTCCGAGCTCGCAGGTGGACAAGCTGCGGATCTTGGCGGCTCAGGTGCGTGCTGGAGTGGAGGGAGCCGCGGCGTGGCCTCTTCCCGGCGAGCGCGTGGAGGTGGCGTGGCTGCTCGGGCATCCGGCTGAGGCGCGTCCCGTTAATGCAGCGCTCGCGGTTTGCGAGGCGGGGTTGCGGAGCGAGGACTTTCCTGGCTGTGCATCGCCTCCATTTGTGGTTGAGCAAAGCGACCCGTCGCCAACCCCGACGTTCTCCTTCCAGGTGCCTGAGAGTGAGCAAGCGTGGAGCAACGGCAGACTCACCATGTTCTTCGCAGCATGCTCGGAGGGCGTTCCTTTCGCCGATTTGGACGGCTTCCAAGTACGCTGCGAGCCAGCGGGGAGGGCTGTGTCTGCGCTGCTCGAGGTACGAGTGGCCGATAATGACGTGCCGAACATGAACCCACCCGAGCCTCAGCTGCAGTTTGGTGGCGACATCTGGGAACCACTCACGGGACAACTTCCGCCCTGGGATGCGTGCCGGAGCGACGAAAGCGCCTTACCCACGGCGCGAGCGGGGGGCGCCGATCCGGCCATCACGCTGCTCTATCCCGAAGGGGCGCGGGAGCGCTCGATCCAAGGAGAAGCGGTGCAGGGAGAAACTGAGCAGCAAGAGGAGCTCCTTATCTCGCACTTCACCACGCTCGGCGCGATGAGCCGAAAGTTCTCGGTGCTCGACGCCGACGCTCCTGAGGGCGCACTCCTTGAAGTGGAGTGGGACGTGAGCGAGGACCAACTGGAAGGAAAGGTCGGCGCCGAAGGGGCGCTTACCCGCTTCTACTTCATCACGCGGGATCAGCAGGGTGGGGTGAGCTGGGCTGAGCGCTACGCGTGCTTATTGCCGGCAGACTAGCTACCGGCGGACTAGCTACCGGCAGACTAGCTACCGGGTAACTGGCGACGCAGAAGGCGCCCTGCCTGTCGCACCTGGCTGAACGCCCCGCGACCGCTGCTGGCCGCCGAGTGACAAAATGTCAAGTGACCCTGACATCTTGTCAAACCTGATGCCGTCTAAACCACGAGCGTGCCATCGCACAGAAGAAAAGATGACGCAGTGTTGGCAGGGGTATTCGTGCGAGGATTCGTCAGAGAACATCCCCAACTGCGCGATGCAACGCCGGAGCGCACTGCAGATTGAAGCTGCCACCGAGCGGTATCCAAACCACTGTCTCATCTCGGGCATCCTCCGCAGGCATGTGGAGCAATGCGAGACGAATGCGGAAGATGACGCTGTCTGCTCGTGCGTGCGTCAGTATCTTCTGGTCATCGATTCCTCAAAGCCTGTGAAATAAGCCACCTCGCGGCTTACCTCCTCGGAGAAATCCTCAAATACGGTAAGTATTCTCCGGGTTTTTCCTGCGGGGGCGCTCGCGACCTGACTCATTTGACAGACATTGATGCTTATGTCATCGGCATCGGTTATCGACTCCCCGTAGCCAGCCGCCGTTCGAGCGGAACGGGTTGCAAAGCGGCTGGCGGGCTACTTACGGTGTGTCCAGTCAGTCCCCTGATGAGTCGGTTTTCGAGGAGGTTACGCATTCGAGCGCGCCCGCAGAACCCCACCGGAGCGCACTTTGGTGCGTGAGGATGGGGTTCGAGAACGTAAGCCGAATGCGTAGCCTCCTCGGGAAGCGTGCTTTCCTGGTCGGAAACCACTGACCGGTTACACTTACGGTTAGGGAGCATCTGTCGCGCTCGGTTGGAGCGAGACGCACTCCATGCTCCTGAGATCTTGGTGAAGCTGGCCTTTTTTTAGCCAATCCTTCAACTACGAGCTGGTCTCCAACTTGCAATGTCTTCGGCTTGTCCAGGAGACTGGACGCTCTAGAAGAGCCCAACCACCCCACCACGAGAGCCGCGCATCGTTTCGAATGCGCGGCTCTCACCTTACTCCCTCTCTCCCCCATGCGTGTTCTGGCACCCACAACAGGCATGGAGGCAGATGCGTCGTGGGCGAACATATTGGGGGGACCGCTCGAAGAGCGGTGGGTCCCGCTGAGTGAGCCACGACGCATCTGCCTCCAAGCCGGCCACTCAGTTTATCTCGAGGGCCTGGCTCGTTCGGAGGGCCTGGCTCGTTCGGAGGGCCTGGCTCGTTCGGAGGGCCTGGCTCGTTCGGAGGGCCCGGCTCGTTCGGAGGGCCCGGCTCGTTCGGAGGAGTTGGCATTCGGACGGCCTTTGTCGTGCAGCGACGAGGCATCGTCATGTGGCGCACTGAAGACTTCAGCAGCAAACCCTCGGGCATACTGTCGCTGGGCGGGTGTGCTGGAGTACAGATTCGGACAATGCCTGTGGATAGGTCTTGCAAATTACTCTGAAGCGTTCAATTATCGCGCAACCATCTTCGAGGGCAGGTAGACCAACAGGCCCTCGGCATACGAAGGAGTAGGAATGAAACTGAAGTACCCTCTGATGTTCGCAGCAGCGTGCCTGGCCGTGGCGGTGCCCGCCTGGTTGGTCGACGCGGCCGATCACAGCGACTCGCCAGCGGCCATTGCCGAGCCGACCGCTGACCTGGCAGACCTTTACGCGTGGATGAACTCCGACGCGAGCAAGTTGAACTTGGTGATGACGCTCCCAGGTGGTGCAATGGAGTTTTCCGACGCCGTGACCTATGTCTTTCACGTCAACAGCGCGACAGGCTATCAGGAAGACCAGACGGAAACGCCGATCACGTGCAAGTTCTACAAGGCCGACGGCATCGAGTGCTGGGCCGGAGATGCCTACGTCGAGGGCGATCCCTCCAACGTGGCAGGATTGGCCAACGACGAGGGCACGCTCAAAGTGTTCGCCGGATTGCGCGACGACCCTTTCTTCTTTGAGCTGCAAGGGTTTCAGGCCGTGGCCCAGACCGTGCGCGAGGTCACACCAGCCTTGATCGAGGACGACGCATTTGATGAGGCGGGATGCCCCAGTTTGGATAGCGCGACTCGAACCGAGCTGGCAACGCAACTGCAGAGCGGACCTAAAGAGGACGACATGTTCACCGACCCTAGCAATACGTTCGCCGGCGCCGACGTTCTGGCGATCGCCGTGGAGATCGACAAGTCGCTAGTCAACACAGGCGGCGACATCCTCAGCGTCTGGGCCAGCACCCACCGCGATAACTAACTCGGGACGCGAAAGGATTACCGATGAAGATTCAAAGTATTTTAGCGATTCAACTGGCCGCCGCGCTTGCCTTTGCGGCCTGCGGCGACGACGATAACGACGAACCCACGCCTGGCACCGGAAGCGGCAACGACCAGGGAACCACCGGAAGTGGCAGCGGCGCCGGTGGAGGCATGGACGGCGAGCCCCTCGGTGAGGCGAACAGGCCGGACCTCGGCACGCAAGTCGACCGTGTGGGGCGCCCCGGCATCTCCACGGCTCTCATTGCCACCTTTGAGGTGGACGAGGATGCACGGGAAGAACGAAAAGACGCATACAACGCCGCTGCACCGGCTGACTGGAAAACCTTTGAGCCCGACCTGCAAAAGAGCCTTGCCATCATTGACGGTGTGGGTCCAACGACGGATCCGCCCGACGATGGTTGCGGAAGCCAGTTCTTCATTGACGTAGCGAAAACGGATGAGGCGCGGTATGCACCACTTGCTGCCGCCCTAGCTGACGACCAGCTCTACCTCGACTCGACGAAAGCGATGTGCTCCGAGTACCTGGCGCTTGAGCGCGCCGTGGTCTACAGCAGCGAGACCATCACCGATTGCGGCGGCCGCACACCGAACATGGACGTCATTGACGTGACCTACTCCGAGCTTGCCCTGCAGACGCCTTCGGGAGAGGTGGCCACTGGCGTGACTGACGGCATCGACGCAGACGATGCGACGCACAGTCTTGTCAACTTCCCTTGGCTCGCTGCGCCGAGCGAGTAGAGGCCACGCTGTCAAACCACGCGGTCCGAGAGCCCATCGCGCGCCTGCTGGCGCCGATGGGCTCGCTGTTATTCTGGGCGGCGCTCGGCATCGCCCTAGCGCTCTCCAATTGCAACGGCAAGGCCGAAGACTCTGCCCAGCCTGCTGACTCGCCTTCGCCGATGGTGCTCCCGCAAGTGAGCCGGCCTGCGACGACCAGCAGCAAGATTGCGCTGCGAAACTTAGACGCGCAGATCCGCGAGGCGGAACGTTTGCGTGCTCTACGGCCGAACGACGTGCCGGTTACCGCACGTCTGGTCGACCTACTGATGTTGCGCGTGCAGGTGCGCGGGACTTTTGACGATCTGGACGCGGCGCGCGATCTCGCTGAGGAGCTGGGAGACGATCAGAGGTTTTCCCAAACTACGAAGGCTCACCGGCTACAAGCGCAGGCGGCGGTGTGGCAAGCGGTGCACCTCTTTGACCGAGCGCGAGCGGCGATTGAAGCTGCCAGCACGCTTCCTGATGCGCCATCTGAAGGCATTGCCACGTCTCTTGCTCTGCTTGATGTGGCGCAGGGCGCAAACCTAGCAGCTGCACAGCGCATACTGGCCGGTCAGGTGAAAAAGCATGCCTCGTTCCGATCGTTTAGCCAACTTGCTATTGCGGAAGCTGCTCTTGGACATTTCGAACAAGCCGACGCGTACTTCCGCCATGCGCTGGCTCATTATCGGGACGCTTCGCCCTTTCCCGTGGCATGGATAGACTTCCAACGCGGGCTGATGTGGGCGGAAATGGCAGGCCAACCCGGCGTGGCCGAGCCTCTCTACCGTGAGGCGGTCGCGCGCGTCCCAGAGTACGTGGTGGCTCAAGTGCACCTGGCGGAGCTCGAGCATGAGCGCGGAAAAGCAGCATCCGCGAGGGCGAGGCTCCGTCCTCTGCGCCAAGCGCAAGATCCAGAGCCGCGTGCGCGATTGGCAGGCTGGCTTCGTGCTTCAGATCCTGAGTTGCCAGAGTTGCGGCGCTCCGTGGAGGAGGACTACGCGAGGCTTCTTGAGAAACATCCCGAGGCGTTCTACGAACACGCGGCTGAGTACGCCCTTGCCGCCGACCAACCTCAGGAGGCTTTGCATCTGGCAACTGAGAACCTGGAGAATCGGCCCAACGCCCGTGCCTATCAGCTGGCCATCGAAGCGGCAGATGCAGCGGGTAACCGTCCGCTTCACTGCAACCTGCTCAGGCAGGCTCAGCCCCTTGTAAGGCGTTATACCCCGCTTGCCGACGCCCTCGCGGAGGCCCCGAGCAGGTGTGACGGGTTCACCGCGGCGGCGAACTAGCTCACGCGGCTGGTCTTTGAGTGCCGCTACCACGTCAAGTACGGGCAGCCGAGGGTGCAGCATGTGAGGCCCAATCTGGTCCGAGCGTCACCATCGCAGGCATGAAATGACGAGAAGTCTGCGCAGAGACCATTCCGGAGCACGCTTCGGTGCGTGAGGCGCTCACGCCACCACCCCTTTTCCCGCACCCGCATGTTGTAAAGGTTACTTTACAAAGCGAGATAGCGAAAGATGCCTGCAAAGAGCATCTTGACCGGAGCGGCTTGACCAGAACTTGACCATCGCGACTTGGGAGTGTGAGTCGCGGCGGGATCTGAGGCGCCGCGAATGGATGTGAAGCAAGTGGAACTGCAGTAGGGCCGAGGCACGTAGAGCCTATCCAGCGTCGCAGAACGACCGAAGGAAAGACGAGAAGGCTGGTAACGAGGCCCGGCGTCGCGGTAAGCCAGCGGATGACGGGGCCTCAGAGATCGTGCAAGTATGAATCTCAAATTGATTTGGCGCCCGATGGTGTGGGAATGGTTTGGGGATCGCGCGTACTTGTTCAGACAAAGCTAGTGAAAGTCGCGGGAGCGAAGTGAGGGGACTCGCGCAAGATTCGGCACCCAAAGATGTTCGGCAATGAGATGTGTGACGCCATCGCCTTGTTGTAGCGTGCCTTGCACCCCAAGGAGCGATGCGGTGCGGACGACAATGTCATACTTTTCAAACACGGCTGGCCACACAACAAGGTTTACCGTGCCTGTTTCGTCTTCTAAGGTGAAGAAACACACGCCGCTTGCCGTCTGCGGACGCTGACGGCAAATCACATAACCCACGTACTTCACCGGCTTTTTATCTGGGAGCTGTTGCACCTCGCCAGCAGTCACCAGCGCTGAATCACCAAGCTGATGACGTATCTCCAGCATCGGGTGACCTCGTGTGCTGTGGTAGGTGCTTTGGTAGTCCCACTGAACAGCTTCGGCAACGCGCAGCGGCGCAAAGCGTGTGGACGCGGCCGACGGTCCTACGTAAAGCGAATCGTTGAGGTACGGCGCCAGACCTCGCAGATGCCATATGGCATCACGTCGATCCATGCCGAAACTTTGAAATGCACCTGCCCGGGCCAGCATCAGCAGTTGGGGCAATCTAAGCTTCGAGGCGTGAACAAAAGCATCGATGTTGGGCCACTGGTGGCCTAGATGCGGCTGAACTAGTTTGCGTTCTGCCGCGCCAAGGCCTTTGACGTAGCGCAGGCCCATGCGCACCACCCACTTTCCACGACGCGCAGGGGGGTCGGATTCCGGCTTACCTCCTCGGGAAAAATCCTCACGTAGATGAGCTACGCTGCGGTTTTTGCCTGTGGGGGCGCTCGAAATCCGACCCGCCTGCGCGTCGTGGAGAGGGGACTGAACCTCCGGCTTACCTCCTCGGGAAAAATCCTCACGTAGATGAGCTACGCTACGGTTTTTGCCTGTGGGGGCGCTCGAAATCCGACCCCCCTGCGCGTCGTGGAGAGGGGTAGCTCCTCCTTCCGGCTTACCTCCTCGGGAAAAATCCTCGAGTACGTGAGGTACACTGCGGTTTTTTCCTGTGGGGGCGCTCGAAATCCGACCCCCCTGCGCGTCGTGGAGAGGGGTAGCTCCTCCTTCCGGCTTTCTCTGCACCACCGGGCGAACGTAGGGCGAGTGGACATAGGGTTGGGGCGTCGGCTCCTCTATCCACTCAAGCGTGCAATCCCAAGAACTATGCTGCACGTCCACCGGACGCACCTCAACGCCTCGACGCTGAGCTTCTTGAATGAGCGTCGAGGGTGAGTAGAACCCCATCGGCTGAGAGTTAAGCAGGGCTGCGAGAAACACTTCAGGGTGGTGGCATTTGATCCAGGCTGTAATGTACGCCAGCAGAGCGAAGGAGGTGGCATGGCTTTCCGGAAATCCGTATTCTCCGAAGCCTCTGATTTGTGAGAACACCTTCTCTGCAAAATCGGGTGAGATTCCGCTTTCAATCATGCGGTTGATGAGTTTTTCGCGGTGCTGCTCGATGCGTCCACGGGAGCTCCATGCTGCCATGTCGCGTCGCAGCTGATCGGCCTCTCCTGGGCTGTAGCGAGCGGCCTGCATGGCAAGCTTCATCACTTGCTCCTGAAAGATCGGCACTCCGAGCGTCTTCTTCAGAATCTTCTTGAGACTTGGATGAGGGTAATCAACAGGTTCAAGTCCACAGCGCCTCCGCAGATAGGGATGCACCATGTCGCCCTGAATAGGACCCGGCCTTACAATAGAAACTTCAATCACCAGGTCGTAGAAGGTGCGGGGCTTGAGCCTTGGCAACATCGACATCTGCGCGCGACTTTCGATCTGAAACACCCCCATGGTGTCTGCAGCCGAAATCATGGCGTAGGTATCTGGGTCTTCAGGAGGCACGTGCGCCATTTCAAGCGCTGTGATGCTGGGGTCTCGCTCCCTCTTTTGCGCTAGCAGTTCGAAGCTTCGACGGATGCAGCTAAGCGCCCCCAGACCCAGTAGATCCACCTTGAACAAGCCCAGGTCTTCAACGTCGGTTTTGTCCCACTGGATGATCGTTCTGTCCTTCATGGTAGCCGGTTCAATCGGCACCAGCTCATCTACAGGCTGATGACCAAGGAGAAAACCGCCAGGATGAATCGACAAATGCCGAGGTTGGTCAAGCAGCTCATGCCCAATCTTTAATAAGTGCTTCAATAACGGAGCTTTTGGATCCAATCCTGTGGCGCGAATGGCCTCTGGCTCAATGGTCAGGCTGTGGTAGTTCAGCAGCTTAGCCACTGCATCGATATCGCCTGCTGGCAGCTCCAGCACCTTGCCCACATCTCTTACAGCGGAACGCGTGCGGTAGCGCACCACGTTGGCCACCATGGCAGCGTGCCTGCGCCCGTAGTGGCGGTACATGTATTGAATGACCTCTTCCCGTCGCTCGTGTTCGATGTCGAGGTCGATGTCGGGCGGTTCCGCGCGCTCCATGCTGATGAAGCGTTCGAAGAGCAAGTCCATGCGTATCGGGTCAACCGCTGTGATCCCCAGGCAATAACAAACGGCACTGTTAGCCGCACTTCCCCTGCCCTGGCACACGATGTGGTTCTTCTGGCAGTACATCACAATGTCGTGCATCGTGAGGAAGTACCCGCCGTAGTCGAGCTGGTCGATCAAGTGCAACTCGTGCTTGAGTTGCTTGTACACCTTGTCTGGGATCGCGCCGCCGTACCGCTCCTTGGCCCCCTTGAGCGTCAGCCAGCTCAGCCAATCGTGCTCCGATACCCCATGAGGCACTTTCTCTGCTGGGTAGCGGTAGCGCACGTGCGAGAGGTCAAAAGTGAAAAGTTCAGCCAGCTGCGCGCTTCGGTAAAGTGCATCTGGCATGTCGGCAAAAAGCTTCTCCATTTTGGCAGGGCTCTTGATAAAATGCTCGGCGTTGGGTTTGATCTTTCGGCCGGCTGTGCTCAACGTGCACTTTTCACGGATGCACGTGATCACATCTTGTAAGGGCCTTCGCGACGGCTCGTGGTAGAGCACCTCGGTTGAGGCAACGACCGGCACGTTCCAGCGCGAGGCTTCCTCTCGAAGTGCGACCTCGCTGTCTTTGTCGCTGGGGCGCAAGTGGCGCACGCACAGCGCGTACAACCTTTCCTCAAAGATGGGCTTGAGCGCCCCAAGCAGCTCGGGGTGCGGCAAGAGTGCGAGCAGCTCGCTGGAAAACTCGGCAATGTCTTCAGGCGCGATGAGACACTCGCCCTTTTTTCCTCGCGTGTGGCCTCGGCTGATCAGCCTGCAAAGTGCCGAGTAGCTGGAAGCATCGGGAGCTAAAAGCACGAGCGGTGCAGCTTGAGGTTGCATATTCCGCGGAGCACCTACCTTCTGAATGCGTGATGCCCTGCCTGATGTGCGCGGAAGTTCTAGTGAAAGCTCGGCGCCCACAAGAAGCTTGATGCCGTGTTTCTTGGCATGAAGATGCGCACGCGGCAGCCCGTATAAGCCATTGCGGTCGGTGATCGCGACGGCGGCATAGCCAAGTGCAGCTGCTTGTTCGACGAGTTCTTCAGGGGAGCTCGCGCCCTCCAGAAAACTGTAGTGGGATTTTACCCACAGCGGTACATAGTTCCCCATCGCCTGAAGCTAAGCTACTGAACGTATGTTCAGTAGTCAAGACGCTATGTCACCTCATGCCATCATAACGGTCGTCACAGGCCTCCCTCGCAGCGGCACCTCTCTCATGATGCAAATGCTGCGCGCTGGGGGATTTCCCATCTTCAGCGACGGCGTCCGCGCGCCGGACGCCCATAATCCTCGGGGATATCTTGAGCACGCTGCCGTCAAAGGCCTACCTCAGGACGCGCAATGGCTGCCGCAGGCACGCGGCAAGGCGGTCAAAGTGATTAGCTACTTGCTTCCTCACATTCCTCCCGATGAAGCGATCGACGTCATCCTGATGCGTCGATCCCTCATGGCCGTGATGGCCTCGCAGGCCACCATGCTTGGCACTGCCAGCTACACAGCGAGCAACCTGACCCGCGACGAGGACCGCCTCCGGCGGCTGTACCAGCAGGAGCTAGAGGAAACTGTCCGCCACCTTCGCGGGCGACGCCACGCGCGGGTCCTTGAGGTCGCATACGCAGCGACACTGCGCGACCCGCCGCGCGTGGTGGAGACTCTCGCAGATTGGCTGCGCGCGCCTCTCGACCGCGCAACGGCCGCGCGAGCTGTGGAACCCGCCTTGAGTCGTCATGGGTTCCACGATAGCGCGTGCGTGTCTCTCACTCATCAGCTTACACTGTAAGTGTAGACTTCGGCTCCGATTGAATCTATAATGATGACATGCTTAGCCGTTCCACATCGCTGGCGCGCATGACCCTGTTGCTATGCTTCGCGGCGGGCTGCGGCCGCTTGGGGTTTGACCCAGACGCCGTCTCTCAACGCCCGTCAGCACAAAGCTCGCCAGGCGGCGTTGTGGAGGAGCTCTCATGCGATACGTGTCAAACCCAACTCCCCTGCTTCACCACCAGTTGCACCAGCGATTTGCAGTGCGAGCTGGTGCCTATGGACGATGGCTGTGGCACCAATGGCATGTGCTCGGCCGAAGGGTTGTGCATCGAGCGTGCGTGCGAGAGCTCAGCGTTTCCCTGGGTCGTTGGCATCGAGGTGACAGGGCTATCAGAGCATGAGGGGCGGCCGTCGTACCTCCTTCTTAGCGAGCAAGGCGTGCGCACCGGCATCCGTGCTGCAACGGTTACAAGTGGGCTCGCGCGTTTTGATATCGAAGGCCTGCGCTTTGGCGACTACGACATGCTGCTTTTCCTAGATAGCGACGACGACCTTCTGTGTCAGGCCGACGTGGACGACGTCTTCGACCTCGGCCGCTTCGAGTATGCCAACGCTGGCACCACGTTGAATGTACATGCCGCAGTGGATGCGCCGAGCGGGTGCGAGCAGTTCCCATACCCTGGCGATAACGCACGAGGTGGCGCGTGTGGAAGCGGCACCACCGACGGCTGCGTGAACTTGTTAGACCTTTCCTGCACCTCGTCAAAAATGGGTGCGTGTGGCTTTGGTCTCCCGCAAGACGTCAACTTCGACGGCTTTGTAGATGAAGCGGATACCGTCGTTCTTCAGACTCAGTATGGCAAAGGCACCTGCGAGTAGCTCCCACGTGCTCCAAAGCACCGATTGCCTCACGGCTTCGACCTGGTGAGCTCCGTGTTCTCGCACGTCTACCGCAAAGAACGCCCACCGCGCACCTGTCATCTCACCGATATGCCAACGCACTCGCTGGATACGGCCCGCCCCGGCGACCGTGTAGAGTGCACTGCGTGTATAGAGTATCTGCGGGCGGCGCCTCTAATATTAGTCTGCTTGAGCCGGGGCGGGCCGCTTTCGACTTCCATTATGTGCCTTCGGCTTCCCTGTCGCCCATCCTTCGTGAGTTACAGAGCCAGTGAAGTACAGAGCTAGCAACGGTCGGCAC
The DNA here is from genome assembly GCA_965214225.1 of Polyangiales bacterium. Taxonomy (GTDB): domain Bacteria; phylum Myxococcota_A; class Polyangia; order Polyangiales; family CBDCBC01; genus CBDCBC01. The sequence continues at coordinate 2,901,973 of OZ243942.1, forward strand.
TGGACAACCTGGGCCTGCGGAATGCCTGGGATCTACAGGAAGTCGGCAGTGTCACAAGGAGTGCAAGAGTGGTTTGCCTCTGTCCGCGTTCTAAGGTAGCCTGCTTAGGTGTACTTCTTGAAACATTGTGCGGTCGCCGCTTATCTTATGTGGTTCGCTACAGCTTGCAGTGAGCCTGGCGCTGAGGGATCCGCAGACGCGCCCACCAAGGTCGGCACGGATTCGGAGAAAGGCGCCCCAGCGCAGAATCTCGCGGCCTGCGACGCATGTAGAAGTAAGCAGCCCTGCTTCGAAGCCCAATGCACAGAGGACCTCACCTGCGAGATGATCCCCAAAGACTCGGCCTGCGAGCCGGAGCAGATTTGCTCTGCGCTGGGCAGCTGCGTGCCGCGTCAGTGCGAAAGCATTGAGTTTCCGTGGGTGCTTAGCATCCGGGTGAGCAATCTGGTGGGCGACGATGGCTATTTCGCCTATCTTTGGCTGGGTCAAGATGGGATTCGTGTCGGGATTCGTAGAGCCGTTGTTAGTAACGCTGTTGCCGTATTCGAAATTGAAGGCGTACCGCTGGGGAAATACGAGATGCTGTTGTTTGCCGATCCCGAAGAGGATGTATTCTGTGATTCAAGAACAAACGACGTGTTTGACCTTGGCAGCATCGACTACTCAGCTCCCGGAACGACGTACAAGGTGTCAGCCGAGGCCCGTAGAGCTGCAGGATGTAACGCGTATCCGCTACCTGGTGATTACGTCGCGGACAACGGCTTAGACGGCTTACAGGCCGTCGAGGAAGCCTGCAGAGATTTAGAGGGAGATGGATGTGTATCCACGATCGAACGGACGTGCCAAAGTCAGCGTCTGGGCAGTTGCGGCTTTGGTATCCCGCACGATGTGAACTTTGACGGTGTGGTTGACAGCCGCGACAGGGAACTCATCGAGAGTAATTTGCGCCGAGGTTGTTCCTAGGTAACTGCAACTAGTCTGAGAGGGGCGCGCCCGCGTGCGGCGAAACGCGCTACGACATGGGAACTTTGCTTTCCGTGAGGCTCACGAGGTGATGATGAGGACTGATACTGAAGACACAAGGGAACTTAGCTGCGCTGGGACCGATGCTTGATTATCTCCGCTTCCCTCCTGTTGAGCGCTACCTGGCTGAACACATTACGCGTCCATGGGCGCACGTGAGATGCGTCGTGCTGGTGGGGTTGACCATGTGCTTTGGGTGCGGCCGCGCCGGCTACGACCCTGTTCCACTCAATCCTGAACCTGTTGCTCGCAGTTCTCACGGAGAAGCTGTAGAAGAGCTTTCCTGTGATGGGTGTAGGTCGCAGTTGCCATGCTTTGAGGCAACATGTGGCGAGGATCTCCTGTGCCATTTTGAGCCTCGAGACGACCGTTGTCTCGATGGTGAGATTTGTTCTGCGGACGGTTCGTGTGTCACAAAGTCCTGCAGTAGCGTCTCAGAAGGTTGGATGTTCCGCATGATAGTGCGCGGCTTAGAGAACTACGAGGGCAAGCGCGCTTACCTGTGGTTTGGTGCGGATGGGCGCCGGCTGGGGGTCCGCCAGACACAGGTTGTTCGAGGTGAGGCTGTTTCAAACATCGAGGGGTTTCCGCTTGGGAGCTACAACGCACTTCTCTTCGTTGATCCAGAGGACGATCTTAGGTGCGACGCGAACACCTCCGTTGTCTTTGACCTGGGGCGGGTTGATTATCTGGAGGAAGGAACCATTGCGTCAACCGTGGCCAAAGCGACTCTAGCTGACGGGTGCGATCGGTTTCCGGTTATTGGTGACAATGCAGCGCTCAAGACGGAAGACTCGAGTGGGGATTCCTCCGGCCTCGGTGGTTCAGGAAATGCGGGTGTAGACTGCCAAACGGGAGGCGACGGATGTATAAATCATGCCGATAGCGCCTGCGTGATTTTCAGTCTTGGCCGCTGCGGTTTTGGCATTCCTCAGGATGTCAACTTTGATGGCGTTGTTGATGGAGCAGACGAGGCCGCCGTCGCGGAAAACGCTGTGGTCCATGGGTGCTCACAGTAGCTGCCTTCTCAGAGAACCCAAACTGTCTCTTAGGCTGGCGGTCGCCATACGCGTTTGCGCGGCCTTCGCTTCTGTTGCCGCAAATCCTATCTGCTTGAGGCTAATTTAGTTGCGGCTGATACGCGCCTGCCTGAGGGCGCTCGCGCTAGTGTGTCAAAAGCATCTCGCCCAGCAGAAGCTGGTTTGACGTACCCGATACAGCGAGTTCCAAGCTGGTAAGCTTCGCAAGGTTCACGCCTGTAAAGGCACTGAGCGGGGTGCGTACGGTCTGGAGCATGTTCAGTGGCTTTTCGCCGTGGTAGTAAGCATCCCAGTAGAGCAAGTGGCTCATGTCACCTACGTCGACAAAGGCTTCAGCGCCGTCGGCATCCTTCAGTGTCACACGGAGTTTCATCGAGTCATCATGCCCTCCCCATACTCCCCACGATCCGTGCGTGATGCGGAAGGAGAGCACATCAAAATCGGAGGCGTCTAGGGTCGCACATCCGCGTCCTAACTCTGCGGTGATTACCGCCTCTGACGCCGAGCCTGAAGGCGTAAGCGCCATAACATCCACGTCATGTCCTCGGGGCCCGTGCGCGACTTCCCCAACGCGCGAGAAGCCGCTGTAGCTCATTTCAGAGCGCATCAAGTTTCGGTAGCGTACCGGAGAGAAGCCGGGCGTCGTTGCCTGGCGAGTTATACCGGGAGTCACATCATCAAGGCGGTGCTCTTCGGTGAGATACGCGTGCCCAACTGTGCTCACATCGTCGTGCCCCGGGTGCGTCCAAACGGGCCAGGCGCTCTTCCGAGTGTCTCCCTCACCGCGAAGAAAGGGTTCAATGGGTAGCGCTGCCGGGCGGTGGAGCGTCGACGTAAACCAGCTGCTCACCGCAGCTACAACCAACTGCTGCTGCCCCGCCGGCTCAGCTTCCCGCGCTTCCGGCCGGCAGGGATAAACTTCAAATAATCGGTCAGGTTGTGTTGCGCCCGGCGCGAAGCCTTCGTGCGTGGCCCCTTGCATCAGAAGTAGGCTTGCCGGCCAAGTCGCCCCAGCGACCGGCACAGCGAGTCGCGAGACACGTTCAAAGTCGCTCAGCTGGTAGTGCGGAAGAACATCCCCGTCGCACCCCGGGGTCAGTTGCAGATAAGGCCACGTGCGTAGAGGCGCGGTGTGTACCCGTGGGGCAAGACCCACAACCGAGCGTACGGCAAACGGAGCGTTTGAATGCGATTCAACATCCGCCGCGAGATTTATGGCTACGTGCCCTCCACGTGAGAGCCCGATTAGGCCGATGTTGGAGAAGTCAACCTCATCTAGCTGCTTCGCATTAGAAGCGCCCTCTACTGAGCGGCCAAGCTTGTAAAGCCAGCGGAGGTAGTGCGCGCCTAGTTCGCGCCTTGCGGCAAACTCGTCATCAATGTCGAGGAAGGATCGTCCAGACGAGGTGCTTCGTTTTTCGTCGTTGTAGAAAGCATCCAACGCGCCGCTGCGCGTCAGCGCGACCACATGCCCCTGCGCAGCCAGCGCATCAGCGAGGTAGGCGAGTTGCTCAGCTTGATCTACGGGATCGCGGTCAGCCCCGCCGCATCCGTGACGGTAGGCGCCGTGGGTATTTTCATCCGTAACCACGGCGAGTAAGCTGCCTTCGCTTCGGCAGTTCGGGCCGCGGCCGTGGAACACGACGATTAGCGGCAGGTTCGCCGCATGCGTCTTGGGATAGTGCAGATGCGCTTCCAACGTGACGCGGAAGGGCGTCGCGCCCGTTAGCATCGAGAGCTCTGCGCCAGACACCTCTTCGAGGTACGTCGACTCAACCTCGCAGAGGCGTACGGCGTTCGAGGAGAGGCCGCCTCCATCGTGCGCCTCAACTTTGAGGTGGAAGCACTCCGAGCGACCCTGCGAGTTCACTTCAAGGGTATGGTCCACCATCGGAACAACCCGCTCCATCGCGTAGTCGATGCCATCGTTGGAAGTCAGCACGCGAACGTATGCCCGTCCTGCTATCTCGTTGCTTCCCTGACTTCCAACTCGAAGCGTAAAGCGCGTGCCGGCATCCTCACCCTCGCTGCGTGCGGCAGCCACCAACCGCAACTCCAACGGAGGCGAGTCCGTTTGACTCGCCTCAGAAGCGCTCTGCTCCCTTTGCGTCTCAGCAAGCCCACACGCCGCAAGCCCCCACGCCGCGAGCACAGCCAATAGCACAACTTGAGAAACAACACCTCGTAGCATCCTCTCAAGCCATGCAAGCGCCGCGCCCCCTTCCAATCGAGGGTGAGTTTAGCCGCCGTTACGATGCATGCGTAACAGGTACAGCCACCTCCATCGACCGCACACTTGAGCGAGCTTTAAAGGGATCCAGAGGAGCAAGTGGATGAGGTCGTCGCACCCCAGATGCGGGTTGAAACGACCCGCTTCCGCACGAAGTTGGCAAGCCGCGGCCAGGTACAAGGCAACCACCTGCCTGAGTTAGAACTAACCCACCAAACTAACCTGGGTGGGTCGGGATCTACTAGTCGGCGCCACTTTGTTCCATCCGGAGCTTCCGTTGAACACCACTAAGCTCTCTGCGTAAGGCTTCTATCTCTTGATGAAGTTCCTCATTCTCGGCCATGACAACTGCCATTTCTTCAAGAGAGACAAGTTCCCGCCCGAGTGCGGATGTTATGAGGTAGAGAGGAACCTGTGGAAGCTGCGCTTGCTCCAACTCTCCCGACTGGTTGATATGCCAAACGGCACCATCATTCTCGTTATGGGCACCTACGGCATTCACCGCGAAGTCTTCAGCCGTCCAGCGATCCCAGCATGCCCAGGGACGCCAGCGGGGACAATCACGCGCTTCCTGGAGCTCTGCCACAACCTCGTAGACCACATCATTGATCATAGCCGTCGCCTTTACAACCGTGCGTTCTAGACTGGGATCCGACGGATCCTGCTCTACTGCTAGAAGCTCGGGTTCTCCTCTCCACTCGCTGATCAGCATATCGGCCCTGGCGTAGCGCTTAGACATAATCTGTTGGAGACTCAGTTCAGCAGCAAGAGCTTCCACGCGCGAGTCCTGAAGAAAAGCCTCGCGCTGCGCCGTCTTCCACCGCCTGAAGTTACTCCTCTCAAATTCGTCTGACGAAACTTGGGCTTCGTCGTGCACAGCGGCCGCGCAGCCGCCTAGGAAAATAGCAGCGAGCGCAAGAAACCCCTTACGAAAACTCCAGCATCTTCCACGCGCGGAAGCCAAGCCTCCTTCGGTTGTGCTAGGCAGGCATTGTCCCAGTTGCGTCATGGTGTCAGTCGCATCGGAGAGGCGTGTCAAACGCGTTACTTTCAACAGAAGGTGCGCTCGCTCCTCCTGTTGAGGCTACGACCCTCCCCTGAATCGGCGTACGATCCACCCCAAGATTCTGGAACCAGTCGCCCAGCACAACCACGCCTTGTCCAACACGGAACAAGCTCCGGACATCTCGGATGCGTCTCGCCTCCGCCCACTTAAAACCCGCTACCCCCGCCACCGAGACGACAGCTTCTACGGCCGACTCGCGAAATGATTGGGTTACCATGTCTGAACTCACCCAGGCGTCCTCGACTGAGAAAAAGTAGTGCGTCACGGCGGTCCGATGAAGATACCAAGCCTCGCTAAAGCCCTCGTAGATGAGGTAGGCGGCACCGAGACACGTGAGAGTTGCACCGGCTAGGCCCCAGGGGCCACCGCGCGCTCCGCTCAGGCCCCAGCTAACACACGTTCCGGAGAGAAAGTCATCGGCAAAGTCCGTTCCCAACTCGACCGAACCCCAGAGCTGATTCCAAAACTCCTGCCGTCTCATCAGCTGATGAAACTCAGGATGCAATTCCCAAAACTCAGTGAGAAGTGCCAGCGAGAACATCGCCCGGTATTGCCTCTGATTGAGCTGCTCGAATGGCTCATCATACCACGGGTTTGAGGAGCCCGGGCAGAGGCTCTGCGCCAGTTGAAGGCCTTCCTCGTGCGGACACGCGTCGCGTAACTCTCGAGGGACTCTAGCCGTTAGTTTCTTTAGATGCTTTGCTGTGCGTTCTAGGCCCCTGCGAAGGACACTGCGAAATGTCTCAATATCTTCTTCGTTCGCTTCTACAGCCTGCGCAACGGACCCCACTTCTTGCCAATCCCGGCGGGGGTTTAGGTTCGAAGTTCTGACGTCGGTAATAGGGCGTTCATCTCGTCCCATAAGCGCACTGCTGTAGGCAGTGTTGAAGTATGCCAGCATTAGCACTGGAAGCTCGCGAATGCGCACGAACTCTGCACATCGCTCCCCAGGTGCGATGAAGCCTCGATCCTTTCGCCTAGCCTGCTCGTAAAGCAGGCTAGCCGTCGCTCGAATGGCTTGCACCGGGACTACGCGGTCGCCATCCGGAATCTCGCTGGGCAGTTGTGCCAACAGTTGTTCATATTTTCCGAGGCATTCAAGGACGCTGTGTGGAAGACGCCGCTGGGACTCCACAACATAGGCGGCTATCTCCTCCTCACATCGGAAGAGAAACTCGGTGCCTGGACGATCCCCCCGCCCCATAAGCTCATCCACCGGGCTCTCCATTGCCGATGAGGAAGCTCCCGGAGGTGCCCATCGATCATTAAAGTCTTCCACTTCGTCGACTGTTTCGACAAACTCCCCTAGGACGTCCTTACGGGTCTCATATTCCGCCATCCTCGCGGCCAGTCGGCGCAACTCAGCCTCACTGCCCTCAGTACTTCGCACCAACTTTGCCCAGCCGGCCACTGCCTCGTTGACGCGTGGAGCATAGACATCCCTGGCAATGGCTGCGAACAGGGCCTGCTTGTCTAAGACCTGAGGCATAGATTCTGCCGTGCCCGAGTCATCCTCCAGTGGAGCGGGTTGCACGGCGAGCGAAAAGTCGGCGCACTGATCACCCGTCGGAACTTCGCACCGCCCTTCATCGCAGATGCAGTTTCCGTCTGCGCACTGCTCTGCGTAGAGGCGAGGGCACTCATCCGCGAACATGCACTCGGGCTCACTCACTTGCGCGCTCGAAGTAGTGGAGTTCTCCTCGGTCTGAGCGCAGTTGACATACATCATGGAGGCGAGGACGAGCAGGATTCCGGCAACACGGCCGCATGCGAGCCTTCTTTTTTTGCCTGCCCTTACCACTCGATACTCCTCTCCAGACCTCAAGTAGCGACGACTTTAGTTACAGCCCGGCGGAAGAACTACAAAGTCCGTGTTTTGATCGTAGGCACTGTCGACGGGAGGTAGCAGGTAGTTGTTGCCCTCCCCTGCCGGGAGTGCATCGGCACCGTCGTTGCTGCTCCCTACGATGTGAAATACGAGATCGTCATCATCGACGAAGTCGGTTCCCTCGCCGTCGAGGGACGAGGCGTAAAAAATCTGGGCATCGGTGCGATCAGTCGGTGTTTCTACCGCAGCTACCTGTGCTCCCGGGATCAGGTCGCCCAGAACGTTGTTGACTGCACATACCAGCGGCACCCATCCCTCGGCGCCCGTGCCCTCTGAGAGTCCTGTAGCCGCGTCTACAGAACACGCCGCACTCACGGCGTTGGTGACCATACCTGGAGTGACAGCATTTGCTATTTTACCTCCTGCGTCTCTCACCTGCGCACGCAGCGTCTGCCAGCGGGAACCTACGCCTGCTGGCGTCACAATCTTGACGACTCCCGTGTGCATGGCCACCAGGCCAACTCCATCTTCCCCGTCGTCGTCTCTGCCTGCACATGTGACCTCTCTACCTTCTTCGGTAACAGCAACAAAGCACGCATAGCTATCGCACTGAAAAGGTGGAGCAGACGCTGTGTTCAAGCCAGCCTGAGTCACGGCGTAGTGAGCAGCCTCAAAGAAACATTTCTCAAGCTTGTCATCCCAAGCGCCAGCGCCACCGGCGCCGCCGTCGTCCTGCAGAGCAGAGGAACTTGATTTGCCGGCAGTAGACTCGCTGCTGCAGCCAAACGTAGCCGCCACGAGGGCGCACAGGCTTATCTGCAAAAGGGTCTTTTGCCGAAGTTGTGTATTGGACTGACTCATAAGGGGCCTCTTAGAATTCTTCATCAGTAGGGAAAAATGATATTCCATCGACACACGTGCATTCTGTGCCGTGGTTGTAGTGCTCGCGCGCGAACTGCATCAGGGATTCTTTATCCATGCATTCCGCTCGGTACGTCCAGCCCCACGCGGCTGCTGCTATGGGCACGTCAATTAGCGGATCCGGCGTGATCAGAGTTCTGGCTCTGACTCCTTCACCTTCTCCAGTGCAAAGCGGGTCGTCGGGTATGGAAGCTTCAACTTCCCGCAGCGCCTCAACCACCTCTGGGCACCCAGCTGCTTCCTCGCACTTGTAGAGAAAGACCACCGCTCCGTGCTCCAGGTTGTGAACATAGTACCGCCGATCCACCGGTTCTTGATACTCTCCGTACGCAGCCCAGGTGTAAAAGTGCGAACCTATGCTTGGAGGGTTCGAGTTCCATACCGGGGCTGCGTCAGAGTCATCGTAAGGATCAAAGTGGTTTGCGGTGAGTCTCGGATGAGGCTCGATCCAGATATTGCATGGTGACGTAAGATGGGTGGCCTCTACACCTACTGCTGTGTACGGTGCTTCGCATAGACTGTTGCTCTCCTCAGAGCCGCAACTACACACTGCAAAGATTGCCATCAACAGAAGTAGGTTGGTGTAGGCCATATCCCGAATCGTCTCTTGGACTGTCCTTAGTTGAGCCTGCAGGCCTCGTCAGGATCTGCCGACCAGAATGCCACCGTGCCCAGCTGCTCGTAATCACGAAGGTTGAATCGCCACCTCGTGCCCTCATCGAAGACGGAGCCGTTCGTTGCGCGGGTGTTCGTTTCGGAGTCAACAAGCCACACGAAATCCGGAAGCACGGTTGCTACGAACATGCTGAGTGCAGATACGCCTGGCATGGCGATAAGGCCGCCCTCTGTAGAAGCCGTGTCGGCGAAGCTCTCAAGTCCTCCTGCCATGACGATTTGTTCTCTCAGGTCAAGCATTGAGGCATCGACCTGAGCATCCCATGCTCCGCTCGCAGGGAGATTCGCCGTGAGGATAAGGTTGCCTCTCGACGCTTCACTGTAAGGGCCGTCATCCTCGCTGCCGTTGACGGAGTAGTAATCGACCTGTGTCTCCGTGCCCGTCGTTACGCGCGCCAGATTCATTCCCAAAGCAATCGCTCTGTCTGCGTCTGCATTTGCGGTGATCACAGGAACGTTTTGCCCGTTGATGAGGAACATGGATGAGGCATCCTCATTGTTTCGATGTTCCGGTTTCCACCCAGCGTAGATGGTGAACGCGGCAGGTTCTCCAGGAACTACTTCCTCACCCTCGCGTGGGTATCCCACAGCAACAATAGCAGGAAAACCGCCCACATTGGTCCTGACCAGGCGATCGATTCTTGAGGCGAAGGTCGCGCAAGCCGTTGCATCTGTTGCAACATCTCCTTCAGCAAAGGTGGTCGTCTGCCACTCTGTACTGGTGTTCATCTCCGCCAGAGTCAGCGCCTCCTGATCGTTGTAAGCTACAACGGCTGCCGCGCACGCGTACCATTGCTGCAGCGTTTGCGGGATTTGCGTGTCCTCTGCCGCTGCAGAAGTACTTCCCGTTCCAGCTTCCTGGGTTGATCCACAAGCGCTGAAGCCGGCGACCAACATCAGGCTCGTAGCCTTGTCTAACCACTTATGACACTTCATTACCTTCTCCTTACGTACATTTGCCCACCGCCGGTTTCCCAAGCCGCAAGCTAGATAAGCTCACCAGGTTGACGTACCGCCAACGCACTATTCGTGAAGCAAGTGCTATGCCATTTCCAAACCTCACTTTTTTGCCGGGTTTTACGGCTCCCTTCGTAAAGCAACCTGTCTCGTCTTCATAAGGAGGAGCCACCAGTCACCACCCGGGGACGGGAAGTCCCCGCGGTCCCCGTGTACCTGGTTAGTCCCTATAGTCCCCGTAGCTTTTCCTGCTTTGACCAGCAGAAAAGCCGGCTAGTACCCACAATGATAAACTATCATGCGGAGACGGACCAGGCTGGGGGCCTCTCACCTGCTATATTTGAGAGCGTCGTAGCTGTGGCAGGGTTTGGGACCTTCGCTTCGGGGCGCTCGTGTCAGCGCGTAAAGATGAACACCAGACGGGCCGAGTCGACAATGCTTGGACGCCTTACGGTGCGACCCGGACGTCCTAGCACTCGCGGTCTCAGATTAGCTGCGCGAACCTGAAATAGTGCGTTCTGATCTATGAAGGTGTGAGCAGACGCGTCAGCCTCTCTTGGCGCAAGTCTCAACTCGAGCCGTATTTGCGATAGGCTCTGAACCGCACCCTCCGCGACTGAAGTTCATGGAAGTAGCGTTGTTCTTCGATGCTTAGGGTGGAGTTGGGCATGCTGCAATCCCAGGCGGAGGCGCTCCTCAGGAGTCTGCCTGAGGTGGAGCATCGTACGGTAGAGCGCGTCGGCGTCGCGGTGGTGCATGCGCGCAAGTCGATGAGGATGCCCGCAAGCCGATGAGGGATACGTTGGGGAGCAAAAGGGTGACCGGATTACCATGTCTGAGATGAACGAGGCAGGCGGATCGAACTGACTAGCGTTCCGCTCTATCAGCAACGACAACAAGGAACTCTCGAAGTGCGGAAACTCCTGAAGGGTATTCTTTCATCATTCGTCCATGATCTACCCTGGCGTATCCGTGCGCAATGCGATTACGAAGACCTGTGGCGGCTCGAAGCTCGGTGGCGTGCTGCGGTGTGATGTGGTTGTACGTTGCCAGTATGTCGAAGGTAGCCCCCGCTTCGTCGGCCGGCGGCCAGCCTTCCTCGGCGATCCAATGGGCGGCTAGATCGATGCATTCCTGGATGGATAGGAAGAGGTAGAAGGATGCGAGGTCGAGGTCCCGAACCGTGGGGGTGGAAGCGCTCAGCAACATCTCCGCATCGCTCAGCCACGCGTTTGCACGCGCCACCTTCTGACGGGCAATGTCATTGCGAACCATGGCTTGTTTTCTCTTTGAGTCGGCGGATGGCGTGGCGATGCATGCGCCGAGCGAAAGGTGCCCAGTCGTACCAGTCACGCATGGCTTGGTAGCGGAAGTTGACCCAACCCCGGCCTGTGCGGTCGATGAGAAGAACACCGTCTTTTGCGACCTCAAAGCGCAAAAGCGGCGGTGCGGCGCCCAGGTCAACCACCTCAACCGTTTTGCTAACTTGGCGACTGAGGTCGATTTCTAATCGGGATAGCTCGCTCCAGCGACACGCCTTTGTCATCGACGTCGAACCGAAATGTACACCCACATCAACATCGCTCTTTGCGCTGGCAGTGCCTTTTGCATAGGAGCCAAAAAGCACCGCTAAGTCTAGATTGGGTGCAGTTTGTAATCGGACGACTAGGCTATGAACCACCGACATCCTAAGGGAGGGTATCATACGGCCGGGACTCGGAGGGACTTAATGCAGCAGGCCGCTACCTCCGCGCCGTACGTCCATCCGCTTCCCTCTCATCTTGAGCCTGAGGTGTGGCGCAGTGCACGACTGCGTTGGATAGCGGAGAAGCCAGGTGCATAGTCAGCCCGAAGCCCGCTAACCGTCCCTACTAACCGTCGCGGCCGTAGCTTTGAGTGGAGCGTCTGTAGACCTGCTCAAGAAACGCGTCAAACTGCTCAAGATCAGCTTCAAGAGCCGGCTCTGTATCTCGCCAGCTGGAAGCAAGTGTGCGTAGGCGGTCGAAATCCAGAGGCGCGCCGTAGGCGTGGCGTAGGAAGTGACGGAATCTTCTGAGCTCGTCGGCCGCTTGCTTGGCGCTCGCGACGTGACTCATTTGACAGGCATTGCAGTGTGTGGAGCGACAAGGTCAGTTGACAAGTTCAGTTGACGAGGCAGAGTTTCCTTAAGAGCAGGAACGTGCAAGGGTGACTATGTCATGTGGCAAAGGATGTGCTTAGGCAGCATTTTTGGCTGCCTTCTTTTTCTCGGCGCACCCGTCGCGTGCCGACCCGAGCACCAGTCGAGAGCATCCGCTTCGGATGTGCCTCGACGCGATAAGGTTGTCGCTCATGGCAAAGAGGGTGTGGGGCGACAAGGGCGGCACCTGGTGGTGGCGCTTCATGGTCTTGGCGATGCGCCCGACAGCTTTGCGGACTTCGCCCAAGAGGTTACCTCTGCGCGCGTCGTGGCGCCTCGGGCGCCGCTTCGTTATGGGAGCGGGTTCGGTTGGTCGCGCATCCGTTCGCGTAGCGGCAAATCCGCGGCGCTTGCTAAGGACCTGCGCAAAGCTGTGCGTCGCCTGAGCCCGTGGCTGCGGTCCCACGCCGGTAAGCAGGATAGGGTGCACCTGCTGGGGTATTCGCAGGGTGGTATGGTGGCGCTCACGTGGGCGGCGATGCATCCAAGGAGATTGCGTTCGGTGACGGTGATCGGCGCGTGGCTCCCGCCCGAGGTTCCGCTCAAGCGCGCAAGCGCCACACACCCCCTCCGCATCACCTTCCTCCACGGCAAGCGCGACGCCCTGGTGGCCCCTTCCTTGGCCAAAGCCTCCATCAAGCGGCTGCGCGCCGCCGGTTACCGCATCGACGTGCGCTGGTACGACGCCGAGCATGCGCCTAGCCCTGCGATGATCCGCAACCTCAAGCAACTTCTGCCGTAGAGCGCGACGCCACTGGCCCGCTACGCCAGCATCTAACATGGAGGCAGGTCTGAATCATCCTACTCCTCTGGCGATGCAGCTCGTGTCAGGCCCGAGGGCAGACGCTTTGCGGCTCTCTCAGCGGGTCCCACCGCTCTTTGCGCGGTCCCCCCGAAACGTTCGCTCGCAAAGCGTCTGCCCTCGGGCCTGTGTGGGATGCTGGAAGGCGCTTAGGAAGGGGGGACGTAGTCGACTTCGCCGAGGGGCTCAGGCTCGTTTCAGTGTGAGCTCTCTCAGGTTCCCGGTTTAGTTTATGCAGAACCTCGAACGGCTGAGGCGTCGTCGTCCTCTGCCACAGCGGAGGCGCCGTCTTTGTAAAGGTTACTTTACACGGCGGCATCTGGAGACGACCCTCTTCAGGAGGACGCTTAGATCGCCCATCCTGCTGATGTGTCACTCATTTTAGGCACGCTTGCCCTGCCCGCTACGCCACTGGCCTAGGCCGCCTGCTTGACGCGCTCCCACCGAGCGCCCGCGCCACGGCCTGTTAGGCTCACCAGGTTGGATTGCTTGAGGTCGGCCGCTCGGTGCCGATAAAACCCCGCGAGGAGTTGTTCAAGGCAGCCGTAGCGGTGGGGCCAGCGGCGCCTGCTTCCAACCGAAGAGGCGCCGTGCTGACTCAGCCATTGATGTGGTATGAGTGCTCAGTGAATATCAAGTCCCTCACCCTGATCGGGATGTCCGGCGTAGGCAAAAGCTTCTGGGCTGAGCGCCTGCGCGAGGAAGGCTTCACCTGGCTTGATTGCGACCGAGCCATCGCGGATAGCCTCACTGAACTTCTCTCGCTCAATGCCGATGAAGCTCCGGTGCATGCAGTAGGGCGCTGGATGGGTATGCCTTGGAGAGATGGCTACCCCACGCGTCAGGCGCGGTACCTGGCGCTTGAGGCGAAAGCCACGCGGAACATGCTCAATGCTGCGGTGTCGCAAGAGGCGTCGTCTGTGGTCGACACCACTGGAAGTGTCGTCTACCTGCCGGACGCGCTGCTTGGCGAGCTGCGGCAGAAGACGCACGTGCTCTACCTCGCGGTGCCCGAGGGGCGCCATCAACAACTGCTGGAACGCTACTTGGATGAGCCAAAGCCCGTTCTTTGGGGTGATACGTACCGGCCTTTAGGGAGCGAAGAGGCTCACGAGACCCTGCGTCGCTGCTATCCTGATTTGCTCAGCGACCGCGACCGGCGCTACCGCGCTCTGGCCCATCAAACGCTTGACCCGGCTGAAGTTGCGGACGTGCAGGGGCTGCTTGACGCTATTTCCTGCAATCATGAAGCGTAGATTCTCGCCCGCGCCCCATTCGACCACCTTTCACCCCGGTGCATTGCTTAGCTTTACACCTGGTAGACGATGTGGGACTGGTCGACGATGTGGGACTGGTCGACGATGTGAGATCGGTCGACGCCGGATGAGCAGGAACTATAACTTGGTTGGGGGTCATCAAATGAGGCACGACGAGAACATTCGGAAGCTGGTGCGGGAGCAGTATGGATCCGTGGCACGCGGCGATGGCGCTGATTGTTGCGCACCCGCCAACTGCGGACCTGGCTCGGAGGAGAGCCTGGCACTGGGCTACTCAGAGAGCGACCTAGCATCCGTCCCGACGGACGCGAATCTCGGCCTCGGGTGCGGCAACCCGCAGGCCATTGCTGCACTTCGCGAGGGCGAGACCGTGCTCGACTTAGGTGCCGGAGGCGGCTTGGATTGCTTTCTTGCCGCGCGCCAGGTGGGACCCGAGGGACGCGTGATTGGCGTCGATATGACCCCCGACATGCTCACAAGAGCGCGAAGCAACGCGGCGAAACTTGAGTTAGACAACGTGGATTTTCGCCTCGGGGAGATTGAACACCTTCCCGTTGCTGACAACACGGCCGACGTAATCTTATCCAACTGCGTCATCAACTTGAGTCCAGACAAACGCGCTGTGTTTAGCGAAGCCTACCGGGTGCTCAAGCCAGGCGGGCGACTCGCAATCTCCGATGTCGTAGCCACGAAACCTTTGCCCGAGGCGCTACAGTCCGACGTGCAGGCGCTCACCTGCTGCGTCGCTGGCGCAGCCAGCGTGACGTCGCTTGAGCAGATGCTGGTGGACGTCGGCTTCAACAAGATCGGCATCACAGTTAACCCCGCGAGCGCTGAGTTCATTCGCGAGTGGATGCCGGGCTCGGGGGTAGAGGCATACGTGGCCTCGGCTTCCATCGAAGCCGTTAAACCCGCTGCCGGTCTGGAGACGGCCGCATCAAGCTAGCTGGCATCGTGCGTGAGGCTCGCGACCATGGCTCTCGCCCCGACGCGTTCGTCCCCTTCGAGTGTTGTACTTGCTTGCTTCAGCGCTTTGTCCAACGTGTAGAGTCATCGGTCAGTTGGGTTTGTGTTGCCTGCCATGCCAACGCGAGCGCACGCAGACGACCGTATCCCAGAGGCGCGCCGTAGGCGTGGCGCAAGAAATAGCGAAATCTCAGAGAGCTCAAGACGTTTCCTCAGCTTGCGTGGTTGCCGATGTTCGCTAAGTCTGGCCAAGCAATAACGGCATGGGACCGGGAGGGCGCTTGAGTATACGTGTTGGCGTAGTTGGTGGAAGTGGCCTTTATCAGATGGAGGCACTGACGGATGTTGAGGAGCAGGTGGTCACGACGCCCTTCGGGGAGCCATCCGACGCGTTCATTCTCGGCAAGCTTGACGGTGTTCCGGTAGCTTTCCTGCCGAGGCACGGGCGCGGCCATCGCTTCAGCCCGAGCGAAGTCAACTACCGAGCGAATGTCTTCGGCTTCAAGAAGCTCGGCGTGGAATGGCTCATATCGGTGAGCGCCGTGGGCAGCATGAAAGAAGACAAGGCGCCGGGGCATCTTGTGCTGGTCGACCAGTTCATCGACCGCACCAAGCACCGCGAAAGCACCTTCTTCTCCCAAGGCCTCGTCGCACACGTGCCCTTTGCTGACCCCATCTGCTCCGACTTGCAAGGCGTGTTGCATCGCGCGGCCGGGGAGGCCGGTGCCGTGGTACACAAAGGGGGCACGTACATCTGTATCGAAGGCCCGCAGTTTTCCACGCGTGCGGAATCGGAGCTCTACCGCAGTTGGGGTGTGGACGTTATCGGCATGACGAACCTGCCGGAGGCCAAGCTGGCGCGCGAAGCGGGTCTTTGCTACGCGACCATGGCTCTCGTAACCGACTACGACTGCTGGCACAACGCGCACGACAGCGTCTCTGTTGAGAGCGTGATCGCCGTGCTCAAGCAGAACGTGCAGATGGCGCAAAGGACGATTCGCCACGCAGTAGCGGCTATTCCCGCGGAAGGTGCATGCGTCTACCGTGGCGCAGCAAAGGCAGCATTACTCACCAACCGCGAGGCGATCGACCCAAACCTTGAGCGAGAGCTCGCCCCCCTGTTTAGTTAGCCTCCGGCTCACTGGCGCCTTGATTAGCCTCCGGTTCAATGTGGCCTTGATTAGTCTTTGGTTCACTGGGGCGGAGTACGGCACATGGCGCCGTCGGCTTGTCGAGCCCTCGCAAGGATTGAGCGTCTCTGGCTAATGAGTTGCTCACCTAGTAAGTTGCTCACCTGGTAAGTTGCTCACCTGTTAACCAGTAAGTGGCTTTCGACCAGGAAGCCCTACGACGGAGGCAAAAAAAATAATAAGCTCACAGCGGGATATTTGTAAAGGTTCCTTTACAAAAGTCCCGCTGTGAGCTTAAGGCGCAAGATCTGCGCTCTGTGGAGGCTTCTTGTGTAAGCAGAGCGCGGCTTCCACGGTCAGCCAGAGGCCCATGAACAAGAGCAGGAAGCCGACACCGATGATCAGGGGGTCCGTGAAGTGCAATAGGTTGCGCAGCATGGCGGCAAGGGATGTGACAAGCATGAAGATGGCCGGAATCGCGGTAGGCCAGGAGGGAACCATGCGCCCTCGCAAGTAAAGGGTGACTACAACCAGCGTAAGCCCGGCAATCATTTGATTGGTGGTGCCGAAGAGCTGCCAGAGGGCGAGCCCCGCAGGGCGCATGACCACGTGTGCCCCAACCGTCGTCTCCACCTGGTAGAAAGCGAAGAAGCCGATGATCACCACGGCCAGCGCGGAGCTCGCATAGCGGTTGGGCTGGAGCCTCGGGTGAAGGGAAGCGCCGATCTCCTCGATGTTGAAGCGTAGGAGACGCGTGGCAGAATCGAGCGTGGTTAGAGCAAAGGAGACCACGACCATCGCGATCAGCGCTTGCGAAAGGGCGGGTGGCAAGCCGAGGTGGCTGAGAAAATGCGTGGTCCCTTGAATGAAAACGTCGATGTTGATTGGCAGCGCTTGCACGGCATGCCAGTCGCTGTACACCGCACGCCAAGCTTGTGTGTCTTTCAGTCCGGCGGTGCAGGCCACAACGGCTAAGAGCGCGAGTAGGCTTTCGCCAATCATCGCGCCGTAGCCCACCGGAACGGCGTCGGGCTCGCGGTTGAGCTGTTTGGCCGTGGTGCCCGAGCTGACCAAGCCATGAATGCCGCTGGCGGCGCCGCAAGCCACGATCACAAAGACGAAGGGCAGCATGGGCGGCGCCCCGGCAGGTGCAAAGCGCAAAGCAGGAGCAACGAAGGCGTCTGATCCGAAGAAGAATCCCAGGAAAGCCAAGCCCAGACCGAGGTAGAGCAGCAGGGAGTTGAGAAAGTCACGGGTCTGAAGCAGCAGCCATACTGGGAAGACTGACGCAAGAAAGGCGTAGGCAAGCAGCGACCACGTCCACGTCTCGGGTGAGGGCCAGAGCGAAGCCGGAAGACCAGCTGTTGGAAACTTGAGGCCGATGGCGATGCTTGCGAGCTCCAGAGCGAAACCTGCTACGGCCACAGGAAGCAGCGGCCACCTCCGCTTGTAGGTGAGATAGCCCGCGCCCATTGCGATCAGCATGAGCAAGCCGGAGGGAAGCGCCGACTGCGGGTAACCCGAGCGCCCCGGGCTCAATTGAAGCGAGAAGAGCCGAGCAATGACGTACACGAATACGCCCATGGCGAGTGCGACGCCGAAGAAGATGATCAGGTGGAACAGCGTGCGGGCACGGTTGCCAACGATTTGCTCGGTCACCTGGCCAATCGACATGCCCCGATGGCGGATGGAGACAACAAGCGCACCTAGGTCGTGCACGCAACCCACCAGTATCGCGCCGAAGACGACCCAAACCATCGCCGGAAGCCAGCCCCAGATCACGGCAACAGCCGGCCCCAGCATCGGCGCAAGTCCGGTGATAGACGCGAAGTGGTGTCCGAAGAGAACACTTTTTCGCGTGGGGCAGTAGTCGACGTCGTCGCGCAGCGCGTGGGCAGGCGTTACTGAAGCGGGGTCGAGCTGAAAGATCCGCCGCTGCAGAAAGCGCGCGTAGAGGCGATACGCCACAAAATAGCAGCCAAAGGCGCATGCGACGGCGAGAGTTGGCGGCATGTGGGAGGCGTCATATCAGAAGCTTCTTCTCCCTGCACTGCAAGCCTTCAACCGTGGGGACATGATCCCCACAGAATAGTCTATGAAAATCAGCGGCTTAGAAGCGAAAGTGGGTTGGTGAGCCTTCCTCGCGCTGGCGAGTATGCGGTGAGCTGCCTTACCCGCTCGCGAGATCAAGCCACAAGCCAGGAGGAACATGCTGCCGGGAACTCACGGAGCGGGCTGATTGCCTCTTCGTGCGCCTGCGTGTCTCCGTCGTCTCGACCCACTTCGGGACGCAACTTCGTGATATCACGTCTCCATTTTGACCGGAACATGTCCCCAGACGGCCTTCGTGCGGGATCTAGGGGGCTTGCGCACTGCTGAGGGAGCGGTAGGTTTAGCCAATGCAACTCAATGAACATGCCCAGCTTGTGAGCGACAACGATGCTTTGCGCGCGGACGACAGTTGGCTTGTCACCTCAGACGCTGTCACCCCAGGCGATGCCACGCCGGATGATGGCGGGACCGACGAGCAAGGCATTTTGTCGGGCTGGCGTGGCTTCCTTCAGGCAGTTATCGCAGATGCGCCAACGCACGCGCGATGGCTCAACACCCTGAGTTTGATGGAGCACATTGGCTCACGAAAGATCATCAAAGCGCTCGACGCTAGCGTGCTGGATGAGACGTTGCTGCGTCACATCGCCGAAGAGGCGCGTCACGCGCACATCTTCAAGCGGCTCAGCCTCCGCGCCGAGCCCGACCTTTGCACGTCGTACGCGAACGAGCATCTATTCTGTGGCGACGCATCCCGCAACTACTTTCAGTCGCTCGATACGGCCGTCCATGCATACGTTCAGGAAGCGATCTATCAGCAAGTGCCGTTGGTCACCTACCTATGTGTCACCACGCTGATTGAGATCCGCGCGACGCAGATTTACGAGATCTACGAAGAGCTGCTTCGTAAGGCAAGTTCGCCGCTTTCACTTCGCACAGTGCTCGCCGAGGAGGACCGCCATCTGGAAGAAATGGCAGTTGGCTTTTCCCACTGTGGCTTCGATTGGGGAGCGCACGCTCCGCGCCTCACGCGAATTGAGAGCGACTTGATGCGTCCGTGGCTGTCAGCCCTCCGAGAGGGTCTATCTGAGGGGTAGGCGCATCTGCGCCTTCCTTCCAGCCGCGAACAGGCCGATGAAGCAGTTCTCCGACCTCGTCGGATTGTGAGCTACTGCTGAGCCAGCACACGCGTTAGCCGGCACACGCGGCAGAAGATGTGAGCGCGTGGCGAACTGGAACTTCTGCCATCAGTCGAAGCACGTTAAGCCGCAGAATCTTCTTCACCACGCGCTCTGCCACGCCTCGACTGAGCAGGCGTTGGGTGAGGTGGGGTAACTTCGTGGGGTCTTCGAGGCCGCGGGTAGGGCGGATGAAGCCATCCCAGTCGGAGCCTAGAGCGGGCACATCTTCTCCGGCAACGTTGATGATGTGCAGCAGATGATCGACGACTGCGTCCAAACCATCGCGTCCTAGGTAGAACGGACAAAAGATAACTCCAGCCACGCCGCCGAGCTCTGCCACAGCGCGTAACTGCGCATCGTCGATGTTCCGCCGAGAGGGGTGCACGCCAGCCAGACCGGTGTGGGAGACGATGAGCGGCTTTGTCGCAGTCTCGCAGGCGTTGAAAAATCCACGGCGGTTGATGTGCGAAAGGTCCACGAGCACACCCGCGCTCTCGCAAGCTTGGATGACCCCCCTGCCGAATGCCGTCAGCGGGTGATGGCGATTGGCTCCTAAACCAAAGCTTGGTGAGCCGCAGGCGTTGCGCGTCAGGTGCAGCAGGCCTAGATAGCGCACCCCCAGACGTGCAAACCTCTCGACCTCGTCGACGCGTCCCTCAAGCGCATGCGCACCCTCGATGCCAAGCAAGGCCTGGGTCGCATCGGCGCGGGCAGGTGTATCGAGGGTTTGTGAAAGCTGCAGCTTTCCACGACCTTTGTTGATGGCCTCGCGCAGCAGTGCGATCTGCCTGCGGCACGTCTCTGCCGGGTGCAGATCAACACCGGGCAAGGAGACGAGACCGAAAAACTGAGCTCCGATGCCGCCCGATTTGAGCCGCGGCACATCGACGTGTCCGCCGAACGCTGACAGGGGCAGGGGCGGTCGGTGGCGCTTTGTGATGTCGTAGCCGACCAGTCGGCTCCAGAGCAGCGAATCAGCGTGCAGATCCACGGCTGGAGCTTCTGCATGCAAAGTGAGCGCGTTCTCTAGGTTGGTGCTCTTCAATGGACCCTCTTCCGTCATCGAACATACTCTACCGCCACTGCTCTCGCTGCCCTAAGCCGCCGCATGCAACCGGCACGCGCGACGAGCGTAGCAACAGCTTCTGCTGCGATCAGCAAGAGCCTGTGGTACGAGAGCTCGATGAGTCTTCCCAGCGACTATAGACTGCCTCGGTCGGGTCAACGCGTGCAGCTTACGGCTTTGGTTGATGAGGTGCGTGCGGCAGGCCAGGAGGCGTTGGAACTGGCAGAGCAAGGTGCAGCGGGTCGTCATCGAAAGAAGGCCGACCGCTCTCCTGTGACCGAGGCCGACGAGCGCGTGGAGCAGCGGCTGCGCGCCTGGTTTAGTCGCGAGCTTCCAGAGGTTGCTTTTCTGGGGGAGGAGGAAGGCCTTGGAGAAAGCGGCTCGCCCAAAACACCCACCGTGAGGGCTGTGGTTGATCCGATCGATGGCACGCGCGCCTTCATCCGCGGCCTCGATACGTGGTCGGTGCTGGTGGGAATCGAGGAGGACCAAGTGCCCGTGGTGGGTGTCGTGTACATGCCGGCACGCGATGCGATGTATGTAGCGGCTGAAGGTGTCGGGGCTATGTGCAACGGCAGGCGTCTTGCTGTTTCAGCGTGCAGCACGCTCGACGAAGCACTTGTTGCTCACGGAGGCCTCAATCAATTTGCTGCCGAGCAGCAGGAAACGTTGGTGCCCTTGCTCGCTCGCAGAACCTACACCCAGCGGTGTTGGGGGGATTTCGCCAACTATGCCGCTCTTCTAGCCGGGCAAGCTGACGGCGTGGTCGAGGCAGGCTTGAAGCCATGGGATCTATGTGCGGTGGCGGTGCTGGTCCGGGAAGCCGGGGGACGCATCACGTCCTTTAGCGGCAACCCCTCGATGTATGAGGGGAGCGCGGTGGCGAGTAGTCCACGCATTCACAATGCACTGCTTGCACTTTGCCAGAAGGCGAAGTAGTTCATTCTCCATGGCCAACGTGCATCACGAACATTCCGCTCCCAGACCTGGCGAAGTATGCGAAGTGTATGATGAAGCACCTGATACGCCGCTCTGGGTGCCTGTGTTGGGCTTTTTCATCCTCGCGGCAGGTATTATCTACTGGGCTCTGTTGGGATAGGGCTCCATATCAAAATCACTGGAAACGAATCGTTTAGGCGCCGAGTTTGGGCTTTGCGACCACCGGTCGGGATACCTGAAGCTCGAGGCGCGCTGCTGGAGGAGATATGGCAAACGCAACGTATGATGCAATTGTGATTGGTGGAGGACCTGGGGGCTACGTGGCCGCCATTCGACTCGGCCAGCTCAAGCAAAAAGTACTCGTCGTAGAGAAAGAGTACATGGGGGGCGTCTGCCTCAACTGGGGTTGCATCCCTTCCAAAGCGCTAATCGCGGCAACGCACCTCCTGGAAAAGGTCAAACACGCCGAGACCATGGGCATCACCGTGTCAGATGTGAAGGTTGATGTCGACAAGATGCAGGACTGGAAGGAAGGCATCGTCGGCAAGTTGACCGGAGGCGTACGCGGCCTCGTCAAAAACAACGGCGGCGAGGTCAAAATGGGCACTGCCAAGGTCATCGGCAAAAACAAGGTCGAGGTGACCGACGACAAGGGCGAGACCAGTACGGTTGAAGCACAGAAGGGGATCATCGTGGCCACCGGTGCCATGCCCATCACGATTCCCGGCTTTGAATGCGACGGGAAGGTAGTCATCACAGCGCGCGAGGCGGTGAGCCTCCGGCGGATACCTAAGCGGATGGTGCTCATCGGCGGTGGCGTGATCGGTCTGGAGTTAGGGATGGTTTATCAGAAGCTTGGAACTCAGGTGACGGTGGTCGAACTGACCGAGCAGCTGCTTCCAGGTGTCGATGCCGATCTAGTCAAGGTGGTGGAGAAACAGCTGCAGCGTGAGGGCGCAGAGATCCTGCTCGGGGCCAAAGCTAAGAGTGCTGAGGTAAAAGGCGATAAGGCGACCGTCAAGGTGGAGCACGAGGGCGGCGAGAAGTCGATCGATTGCGATGCCGTTTTGGTCGCTGTGGGGTTCCGGCCCAACAGCAAAAATCTTGGCCTCGAGGAGGTGGGGGTGAAGCTCGACAAGCGCGGCCATATCACCACCAACCAAACGCTCCAGACCAACATCGACTCGATTTTCGCCATCGGCGACGTCAGTGGCGTTCCCTACCTGGCTCATAAGGCGTCTAAAGAAGGCGAGATTGCGGCGGAAGTGATTGCCGGGCACAAGAGCGCGCGCGATTGGCGAGCCATGCCGTCTGCCATTTTCACTGATCCAGAGATTGCTACCGTGGGTCTGACTGAAGCCAAGGCCAAGGAAGATGGCCGCGACGTGCAGGTTGGCAGGTTTCCTTTCTCGGCATCCGGACGGGCCATGTCAGTCAACGAAACCGACGGGTTCATTAAGGTCATCATCGATCCTGAAAGCCACGAGCTGCTCGGCATGGGCATTGTGGGCCCGGAAGCCAGCGAACTCATTAGCGAAGGCACACTGGCTCTTGAGATGTGCGCCTTCGCCGAAGACGTCGCACTCACCGTGCATTCGCATCCCACGCTGGGCGAAGGCGTGATGGAATCCTTCAAGAGCGCGCTGGGCGAGGCAGTGCACGTGATGAACAAAAAGCCGTCCGCTTCCAAGGTGGCCAAGGCCTCTTAGTCTTCAGCACGCAGAGCTGACAGCACCTGCCTCACCCGCGGACTGTCTGGCGGGCCTTCCACACGCGGGAGATCCGCCCCATATGCGGGCGTATACATATCGGTTGAGCTGGGGCCACGCCGCCTCTAGAGCATCACGCGGCGCCGAAACGGCCTGTGAAGGTAAACGTGCCGTTTCCAGATTCTGGGGGCGGCTCCTCGAGTTCGTGGTGACCTCGGAGGCAACTAGGTGAGTCGGGAGCGACCTCTCAACATCGAGCATTACAACGTGTTTGACTACGGCGTAGCGCTTGAGCGGCAGGAGAATCTGCATCGATTGCGGATGCGGGAGGAGGTGCCGGACACGCTCATGCTTTTGCAGCATCCGCCGACCATCACCACGGGGCGCGGCACCAAGCCGGGGCACATCCTTTGGTCGGAGGAGCGCCTGCGACAGGAGGGCGTGGCGGTGGCTGACATCGGTCGTGGCGGGGATGTGACCCTCCACGGGCCGGGGCAGCTTGTAGGTTACCCAATCGTCGATCTGAAGCCTGACCGATGCGACGTGAGGCTGTACGTACGGGCATTAGAAGAAGTCATGCTCCGCACGCTAAACGACTTCGGTATCGAGGGATCTCGCAGACAGGGAATGATTGGCGTGTGGATTGGCAATATGAAAGTAGGTGCCGTCGGTGTGCGGATCAGCCGCTGGGTCACCCTCCACGGCTTCGCCCTGAACGTGTGCAACGAGATGCGCCTGTTTGAGGCTATTGTTCCCTGCGGTATCCGGGAGTTTGGGGTCACCTCAGTGACCGATCATCTTCGACGCGACGTCGCTTTTTCCGCGGTCGAAGCGCGGGCCGAGCACCACTTTCGCACGTGGCATCAAAGCGAGGACCCCAAGTTGTGGCTTGGTCTAGATGCACCGTTGCCGTCTATTGACAGCTAAGGTGCCAGGCAGTCACTCCAGTTGATGCTCCTTCTCTCAGAAGTGGTGAAGTAACCGCAGGCGGCGAGGTCGTAAGGGGTGATCTGCATGCTGAGGTTGTGGTTCTGCTTCAGCTGTTCGATCTCTGTGTGGCCCTCAAATGCTCCCAACCAGTATCCGCTGTACTGAAGGCCCCAGTGGCTTCTGACTTGGGCGCGGTCGCGCTGTTGCGGGTCCTGGACGAGCCAAGCATCATTTAGATTCGAGACTAGAGATGTCGTGTCCAGCGCAGCAGTGCTCGTCATGATTTGATGCGTGGAGAGCATGCTTGCGCGACGAAAGGGCCAGTAGCGTGTGAGGTCGTAGGCGCGTTTCTGTTCGACCTGTGCTGCATCTAGAGCGGCCAGCTTGTCCACCTTTTCCGACTCAGATGATAACCAGTGAAAGAGTTCATCTTCAAGCATCCGCTCACTGACCACGGTGTACTTCTCCTCCCATCCGCCGTGAGCGACTTCAAATCCCTTGGAATCCAGTGTAGCAATCAGGGCGTGGAAACCCTCGTGGATCATCTGAGTGTAAGCAGAGTGGGTGGCTAAGGGCACTTGCGTACCCCACTCGAAAACAGCGTCGCTCACTCCGAGGTGCTTGCCCTGATGGTTGACGTCAAACCTGACGCCCCTGAGCAGTTCGGCGAGAGTGACAACACTTCCCTGTTTGTCCTGTAGGTTCGAGTGTGGAAACCGTTCCTCGACGAAGGCAATGAAGTTACCCCAAGCCGCCCGCAGCCAAGCTTCTGCTTCGGCAGGGTCTTGGTTTCCGCCGACCTCATCGAAGGTGGTCTCCGCAGTTGAGAAGAGTCCATCGATGCAGTCCTCTGCAGATGCGTTAGCTGCCGAGCGCACCTCGGCATAAGAACTGGCTGCCTGAAGCGAAGCTTCAGGCACTTCGCACGAGTCAACGACAAGCGCCTTGAAGTCCGCAAGTGTCTGGCTGGCAAGCGTCGCGTAGATCTCGCCCGCCTGCTGCTGCGACATCGCGTAGCCGTTGTCAGCAAGCATCGCTTGCCAATCCTCGTCGATGGCGGCTTTGCTCCGGGCCCAGACCTTGGGCCTGCCGATGTCGACCCACTTAGCGCGAAGACGCTCTTCCCAGAGCCGCGTCAGATGCAGGAGAGCTAAACTGAATGCATCTGCTTCCGCTCCGAGTTCTTCCTGATAGGTCGCGTGGTTGTGGTACCAGATGGAGCCACCGCCTCGCGAGAAACCCGCTTCATCGTACACGCCCATGGCACCAGCGAGTGTTCCCTCCGTCAGATGCTTCACATCGAACGGCCCATCTTGAGGCGTGTCTGGATTGACGCGGCGCAGGTCGTTCATCCAGAAGAAGGCGTTCGTCCATCGCACGTATTGCGACAACGCGAACCGCGCAGATTCGCTCAGCACGAAAGCGTTGTCGCTGCTCCGGTGCGGGGCGACAATGGCGTCGTTGAAACATCCGTCGATGGCCCACCCCGCGCCGAACGGAGTGAGCAAGGTGTGCGCGCCTCCGCCCATGCTGAAGTGGCTGCCGTGCGTCTCCTGTTGAAGATACTGGCTGAGCGCAGCCACGCCTTCGGCGGAGATGAATTCGGAGTGCGAGAGCTTCGCTCGAGTTTGGCTGAACCGCTGAAGCGTTTCGCGAGCGAACTGCTGATGCGCGTAGACTACGTCGCCATGGGACAAGGGATAGAGTCTGACCTCCTCGCCATCCCAGCCATGGTGGAAGAGTCCATGGTCAACAGCAATACCTTGCCCCGAGGCCAGGGCCACGAGAAAGACGTCCTTGAGCAGGCCCACAGTTGAGCCGTCTATATCCTCGCCAGCTTCTTGTTCTGGTGTCGCGCTACCCTCTCTACCCTCTCTACCCTCTCTACCCTCGCCACAGTGCGTGTCTTGCTCCTTCGCGGCCATCTGCTGGAGGGTCTCCCGGCTCAGGTTGAGAAACTTACCGTACCCTATGAACTCGAAGAATCCTTCGGCCCATGCTGGCGCTGGCTCGGCGAACGCGCTCTGCGAACGGAGCGCTTGCCGCTTCCGGGCAAGCCCCTCTCCGCCCCAGATCTTCTCGTATTGCTTCAGTTCGGCCGTCGCAGCGGCCACCAGTTCTTCGCGGCAACTAGCGAAGGATGCATCTGACCACCTTTGATAGTCGCCTCGCGTGTTGCTGCTAAACATGGATGCCTGTGTTCCCGTCTGATAGATGCACCTAGGCTCGGGGCACTGAGCGGGCTGATCCTCTGTGGAGTAGAGACACGCTACCTTCCCCCCTTGACCACTGCTGGATGACTGCATACGTTCGGCAGCCGAGCACCCCGCATAGGCCACGAAAGCCAGAACGCCGCACGATGCGAACGTTGTGGCTTTGGCGCGTGATGGAAGCGTGGAGCGGCGGAGGGGCACTGCATCAGGACCTGCAAGCTCCGCGCCGTTCGAAAAAAACGCCTAACTCGGTGCTCCGCGTGCCGCCGAGCAGTGAATACCGCAGCGCGCACCAGTATTCAGTCGTTCCCGCTTCCAACCTGCGCCATGTCCTACATCTTACCTAAGCACGTCGCACAGGCGGGTCTGCATTTGTGTTACAGGCGGGTCTGCATTGTGGCACTGGGGGGTCTGCACAATGCTGATCAGTTAAGGACAATGCTGTTCAGTTGAGTCATTCTTCGAGCGCGCCCACAGGGAAAAACCGCAGTGTAGATTATCTACATGAGGATTTTTCCCGCGGACGTAAGCCGGAAAATGGCTTAAGTGAACAGCATTGGGGGTCTGCATCGTGTCGTTAGACGAAGACAAGCATCGCTGGGCACGGAGCAGCACCTCTCTCCTTGTCTACAGACCCGCCGCGCACTGCAACGGGCGCCATCGCCTGGTCGAGCCGGACTTGAGGACCAGAGACCCCAGTTGCCCGGCGCCATCGCGCAGCGGTCGACGTCTTGCCTGCCGGCGGGAGACCGCTGGCATCGCAGGAAGTGAAGCCGAAGAGAAGCCCTTCTCGAGGGCACAGGCCGCAAAGTGCCCTCAGGGAGCTGGACAATGCCGTTAGAGCGCGGGGGTTGGGAGCTCGCCGTTGATCTCGAATTCACGACGCTCAAAGCGGTGGAGCTCGCGGTCGGGGTGGTGGGACGCGCGGGATATTTCTACGGCGTCATGCTGACACACGCACATCCACTCCGTGCTT
Organism: Polyangiales bacterium; assembly: GCA_965214225.1. Taxonomy (GTDB): domain Bacteria; phylum Myxococcota_A; class Polyangia; order Polyangiales; family CBDCBC01; genus CBDCBC01. The sequence goes on from OZ243942.1 coordinate 2,929,130, forward strand.
GCGTGCAGGGGCACGCGGCGTGCAAAGGTGAGTGGAGAGAAGACCGCAACGCACGTGCCCTGCGCTTGGTCTCGAGCCGAGGGGTACAAACACAGCGCGACCTCCTTTTCTCGAAGCTTGGCTCCTACGCTCTGCGCGTGGGCGTACGAGACGGGGGAACATACCCTTGCTCGTTCCTGACGCGGTAGTTGACGAAGATCTGCAGTTCGCTCGGAAGATAAGTTCGCTCCAAACAAGGTTCGGCGCGTGGTGATTCTGCCAAGAGCAGCGCGGGTTCCGCTGAGAAAGACGAGGCGGTAGTAGGCCACCTCCGCCCAAACAACACGCCGAGTGAGCGCTCCATACCAGATCCCCCGCTCCTGCCGGGTGCCAAAGCGCGAGCCGTGAGGCAGGGGTGGATAGCGGAATGGCGTGGCCAGGAGGTAGTGCAGTCCGGCTAGCGCGTCGTCCGCTGGCACCGACGGCTTGCTGCGGTCGATTAAGCGCTCAAGCACCCGCTGCTCTGCATCGGAATCCACAATCTTGCGCGTGCTGATGAACGACTGCGATTCAACCGAACGCAGTGCCGCTCCCTCAAAGCAGACTAGGCTGCTTTCACTACGTCGCTGCCTGGTAGGCGCCTTAGCCATTCATCGCTAACCCCGACCTCGCATCGCGTCTAGGTACTGCACGGTGCGCACAAGACCCGTGATCTGCTCAACCAGTTCAGCAGGAACGGCATCCAGGTGGTCGTTGTGCGTGTGGAGCCAAAGTCGAGCTTGTTCGGCCGATCCTCCCACGAATGCGTCGAGGCTTCGAAACACGCGCAACAACAGAAGAGCTAGCTCGCCTTCCTTGGACTCCGGCTCGATGACGCGGCCGTCCTTTAGACGGGAGACGGACGCGGAGCTGGTGCCTAGCACGCGTGCCAGGGACACGTGTGTTAGGTTGAGAACCTCAGCTGCGCGTAACACAGCCTTCGTTAGCACCACCACCTCTTCAGGAGGTGCCGCGTAAGCATTCGTTAGCGCCAGTCCCATTCCGAGATCATGATACAAATGAAAGAAAAAAGCAATAAGTTTTCATTTGAAAAGACCTCGTATGAGCTGGAGCGGCCTTACCGCTCGTGCCTTGCTGCGCAAGCCATGGCTCTCTCCCGTTGTGCTAGAAGGCGACTCGAGCTTGAGGAGGGTTCCTCAACGAGGGATTTACCTGCGATCAGGTAGATGCTACGGCAGTACCTGTGAGTTGAGCGCCGATACAATCGGAGAAAGGGTGTTGTACCCCACCGCTTTGGCATGGGCACGTTCTTGAGGGGTGGGCTGCGACGCAGCTTGTCCCTGGTGTTGAGCTTCAAACGAAGGTTTTTGTGCAACAGGAAAAACACGAGGCAGAACGCGATGCCCGGTGGCTGAGGCGACGCGTCGAGCATGCGCTGGACAAGTTGCTGCCTAACCAAGACTTCACCTTTGATCACGATGGTCTGTCGAGACTGGCACGCGCGATAGACCACTTTGCAGAAGAGGGACCCGATGCGCAGTTGGATGCCTTCATCGAACAGGCGGGCATTCTCTTGGCCTCGGTTTTTCTGGCGCACCTTGACTGCAGCCCGGTGCGTGACGGCCAGCGGTTGGCGCTCCGCGTGGGTGCCCATGGTTGGTTTGATCCCTTTGCGGCCATCGCGCATGCCCTCGAGGAGCCGCGTGCCAAACCCGCATTGGTCAAGTCGGTGGGTGAGGCGGAAGCAGAAGCGAGAGGAAGCGGAGCGTACGCTCGGATCCACCAGGCGCTATGTGGCATCCTCGAGCAGCGCCATCTTCAGGTGCGTGTTGAGCGCCATTTTAGCGGATGCTTCCACCTGACCGATGGCGTCGTCGTCGACCTCTGCCGAGCTTTGGAGGCCGCTTACGACAACGACTTTAGATTAGTGCATACAATCATTGAGCGGCACGTGGAGATGGCCTATCCCGGCCCAGCCTTCGATTCACTCGCTTCCTGGTCTTCTGTGTCATCCCGGGTTCTACCGAGACTAGTCTCTCAAGATTTCGTGGTGCAGCTGGCCGCCGCCAACAAGGCCTCGCTGTACACCGCCCGCCGGTTGGGACCTATCTCGGTCACGCTTCAGGTGCCTTTCCAGAAGCGGTGCCGATTCATCACCGAGCCCGAAGTTGAGGGTTGGGGTCAAAGCAATGAGACGCTGCTTCAGCACGCGCTGGCCAACCTGCGAAGCCTTTCCGAGCGCGTGCGGCTTTGTGCAATCGCAGGGACCTCGCTGTGGACGTTGCGGTGCGGAGATGGGTTCGACTCCGCGCGGTTGTTGCTCCCAAATTTAGTGGCTCACCTGAGAAGCCAATTTGGTGATGAACCGCTTGCTGCTGTGCCTCACCGGGACACACTCATCGTGTGCAAAAGGACACGCGCCTGCACGCAGGAGCTCAGAAAGCACGCAGAGGCCGAGCGTCAACGCGCGCCTCACCCGGTAAGCGATCAGATCTTTACCTGGAAGTCGGGTGCAGAGGTTGATGGCGTGGGACCTGCGCTGGTGCCCATGCGGCTCTCATAGACTGGCCTCTATCGCTCCGGAGCCGAGTTTGCTGGTTGGTCAGCATCGACTCGCTGCAGGCAACTCAGGATAGGTGACGAGCGACTGGCAAACTAGGCCGAGCGACCTAGCCCGAGCGACCTAGCCCGAGCGAGAAAGCTTCAGTGCTGCCGACGGCGAACCTTTGGCTCTTGTCTTCGCTGAAGTTCGCTCTTGGCTAAAGAAAACTCATCCAGGGTTGCAGCGGCTTCCGAATCGGAGACCGGCACGTCTGTAGCGACAGCGTCTGAGTCTACGGCAGGAACGTCCACCCCATGCTCTTCGTCATCAAGCCCAAGTCGCTCAAGGTCGTCTTCACCTTCAAACTCAACGGTAGCATCTTTCGGGAAGCTCGAGTCCTGCACCAGGTAGGGCATCGGATCCTGCGGCTTCCCGTCGACGTACCGCTCGAAGTGCAGGTGCGCACCCTTAGCCAAACCTGTGGCACCGATAATAGCAATCGGCTGCCCTCGTTCTACCTGCTGCCCAGCAAACACGAGCGTCTGCTTGCAATGAGCGTACAGCGAGACCGTGGCATCCGCATGAACGATAACCACCATGTTGCCGTAGCCGCTGACGTTGTTGTCGCTGTAGGCGACGAGACCGCTTTGCACCGCGACTATCTGGTTTCCGGTGTCTCGGCCTGCCCGCACGTCGATCCCCTTGTGCAGCACGTGGCGAATCCTGCGACGGCGCACATTGCCAAAGCCACGAATCAGCTTCCCACCGGGCACGGGCCAGAGCGGGCTTTCGCTGCGTGGCTCTTGAATTGCGGCCATCCACTTCGGATCCACATCTCCGGTGAGGATCCGGCCCATGGTCTTACGCGTTCCCAACTCCAGGATTGTCGCTAGCGTGGCAGCGTGACCAAACGGGCGAGGCACCTTACGGGGTCCTTGGCAGTATCGCCGTTTGCCGTGCCTACGGCATTCGGGGCCTTGGGAGGGAAGCCAAGGGTTCATCTCGCCAAGTGAGGAGAGAGGTGTTTCGTCGACCTCATCATCGGAAGCGTCATCCAGCGCATCGGCGGCGCTCGGCATGCTCGGGTCGGCGTCTGTATTACCCGCGTGGGCGCTCGGGGTGAATGCGCAGACCGCCACGAGGATGAGTAGTATGCGATGCATGTGCAGCCACGTTGGCAGAGGAGTCGTGAGCGTCAAATGTTTTATCCGAATCTGGTATGAGACGCACTTACATGCGCCCGGCTTGATACTGCTACACCGCCAGCGCGGGCTCGGTTTGCGCCGGCAGTCGACCGATTGCACGAGACTCCGATTACGTCCGACACGACTCGCCCGCGAAAGGTCAGTACGGCACGTTGCGCGAACGTTTGAATAACGCCGCCTTTTCCGCTGCTTATCGCTCGCTCCCACTCAGACTGTTATGTCATCCGTAGAGCGTGTGGTTGAAGGCGCCGATCGCGTGGAGCGCGTGGTAAGTGACCAGTGCGACCGCGTTTGAAAGGTTGAGGCTCCGAACGCGACCCGAGGTGGGTATCGCGTATGCGTCGTCGACATTCTGGTATAGCTCTTCCGGTAGCCCCTGCGACTCGCACCCGAAGACAAGGAAGTCGCCGGGGCGATAGGGCGCGTCGACGTAGCTCGTTGGCGCGTGTGCGGTGAAGAAGCGTAGGTGAGAGGGTGCCGCTTCATGCCCAAAGGCTTCCCAGCTAGTATGCACTTTTAGTCGAACGTGAGGCCAGTAATCCAAGCCGGCGCGGCGAACGGAGCGCTCATCCACCTTAAAGCCTAAGGGCTCAACTAAGTGGAGGACGGAGTGGGTAGCGGCGCACGTGCGCGCCACCGCACCGGTGTTGGGGGGGATCTCCGGATGGACGAGAACAATGTGCAGGGGCTCGTCTAACGGCTGGAATTGGAGCTTCGGACCTTCGGGCACAGTGACCTATGTGTGCTGTTGGGCACTTCGCGCCACATTGGAGACTCCGAAGAGGCGCAGAAGAGATGCAGCACTGGGATGCCGCTGCCGCGCCACGATGTAGGTGCTAGACCGCCAAGATGCAAGGACATGCCCGCTCCGCGATTGGAAGAGCTGCGCGGCAGTCTCACATGGGTCGAGACTCGGTTGGGTCAACGGGAGGGCGAGCTTTCTGCGTTGAGGCCTCGGTCTTTCTGCTTAGCCTCCTTCTTGCCTCGGGGTGCGAATGCGCCGAGTCGGAATCAAGCGAGCTTCTCCGTGAAACTGAAGCGTACTCGGCCGTCCTTCTCCTGGGAGCGAAGCGGACGCCGAAACATGACCGGTTTGTTCTTCCGCATGAGCGTCCGTCCATCAAAACTGCTCTCCAGTCGCGCGACACGCAGCATCTGCACCAGGCGCTGCGTGTCGCCGGCGTGGAAGCCGTCGCCGTGGTGGGTGAGGGTGTAGCGCGTTCCAGTCCATTTGCTCTCGGTGAACTGCGTCAGGGATTCCGCGGGCACTACCTATCACCAAAGGTGCGCGTACTTGAACTGTGGGAGGATCCGCAGCTTCCAGAGCAGCAGGGCCACGTGCTGGGCGAGGCGGCACGCCGAATGCTGCTTGGGCAGCCGGCCGGGGCACTTGCTTCGGCCCTTGACGCGCCTGCCGCTTTCAAGGGCTCCCCGCGTCCGGTGGAGGTGATGCTGATCATTAGAGTCGATGGCGAGCCGCGTCTTTGGCGGTCAACGCGCGGCGCATCCATTCCGCGTGCATTGATCCGGCTGATCCCGCAGGTGCGGCAGCGATGGAAGCAGCGTGGGCGCACCCTTGGCGGGCCGCTGGTCAGCGTGGTTCAAAGGGCGACGGTGGAGGTGCATCTTCTGATCGACGACGGGACCCTTGGCTCCCTCAACGAGGCTTTTCTCACCCGCGTTGTAACGCCCGAACACGGGGTCGGTTACGAGTACAAGGGTTCGTGGCACTACTTGCCCAGCGAGCGTGTTCGGACGTTCCCCAACCCCACGAAGGCTCTCTCCAGTTTGCTCAGCCGCGAGGGACTTAGTGAACTCCAACTACGTCCCGACGTGCGGTACTACCGTTTCCGCAGCATCTTGCTGGGTTCTTCGCTGGCGCGCGCAGATGCAAGTGAAGCCGAGCTGACAAAGACGCATGGCCCGCAGAACTAGCGGGTTTTCTGCTCTCCGAAGTTCATCCCGGCGGCTGAATTTGCTGTAAGCTCCACGCACACCCTTGCGAAAAAGTGCGAAAGCATATATTCCGGTTCCATGGCCAAGCATCCATTTGAATCCTGCATCGACTCACTCGACGTGAGCAACGGCGGCTACAGCTTCTTCTCGCTGCCGAAGCTTGAAGCGCTACACGGCATGCGCGTCTCGCGATTACCTGCTTGTCTGCGCATTGTCCTTGAGTCGATTTTACGGCACGCAGACGGAAAGCGAATCTCTGAAGAAGATGTCAAGACGCTCTGTCGGTGGGAGGCCCAGGGGCCACGCACGGCAGAAGTGCCGTTCGTGGTCGCGCGCGTGCTGCTGCAAGATTTCACTGGCGTGCCTCTGGTGGTTGATTTGGCTGCCATGCGTTCGGCGGCCAAGAATCGCGGATACGATCCGGAGCTGGTTCAACCGCTCGTTCCTGTCGACCTGGTCGTCGACCACTCGGTGCAAGTGGATTACGCAAGGCGGAAAGATGCGCTGGACCTCAACATGAAGATGGAGTTTGAGCGCAACAAGCCGCGCTACGAGTTCCTTAAGTGGGGCATGCACGCCTTCAGCGACTTCTCCATCACGCCGCCCGGTATCGGTATCGTTCACCAAGTGAATCTGGAGCATCTTGCACGCGGCGTTCTGGTAAAGGACGACGTGTGTTATCCCGACACATTGGTCGGCACGGACTCGCACACCACGATGATCAACGGATTAGGTGTCGTGGGTTGGGGCGTAGGCGGGATAGAAGCGGAAGCGGGCATGCTAGGTCAGCCGATCTACATCCTTACCCCCGATGTTGTTGGGGTGGAGCTCACCGGGTCGCTCCGAGAGGGCGTTACGGCCACAGATCTGGTGCTCACGGTGACTGAAATGCTCCGGCATCAAAATGTGGTGGGGAAGTTTGTCGAGTTTCACGGTTCGGGTGCTGTCTCGCTGCCTCTGGCGGAGCGCGCGACGCTCGCCAATATGGCTCCAGAGTACGGCGCCACCATGGGCTACTTTCCAATAGATGAGGAGAACTGCAGATACCTCACTCAGACTGGGCGACCGGAAGAGCATGTTGAGCTCTATCGAAGCTACTACCGAGCTCAGCAGCTCTTCGGCATGCCAGAAGCTGGACAGTGCGACTACACAGAGACGCTCAAGCTTGACCTCGCAACTGTGGAACCTAGCGTGGCAGGTCCCAAGCGACCTCAAGACCGGATTGCCCTTGGCGAACTGAAAGAGGGCTTTGAGGCCATGATGAGCGCGCCGTCTCCCAAGGGGTATGGCAAATCCGACCGAAAAACGCGCCCAGGAGGGCGCAGCAACGGCACCCTGCATCACGGCGATGCGCTCATTGCCGCCATCACTTCCTGCACCAACACATCCAATCCGAGTGTGATGATCGCCGCAGGTCTTGTGGCACAGAAGGCGGCTGCACGCGGGCTCAGCGTGCAGCCTCACGTTAAGACGTCGCTAGCGCCCGGCTCCCGTGTGGTTACCGAATACCTTGAAGAGACAGGGCTGCTTGAACCACTCGAGCAGCTAGGCTTCGCGCTGGTGGGTTACGGGTGCACCACGTGCATCGGTAACTCCGGGCCATTGGACGCGGCCATCGAGAAGCAGGTCACGGAAAACGACCTAATCTGCGCCAGCGTTTTGTCGGGAAACCGCAACTTCGAGGCGCGCATACATCCTGCAATCAAGGCGAACTTCCTCATGAGTCCACCGCTTGTGGTGGCTTTTGCCCTAGCCGGACGCATCGATATCGACCTTGATGAAGAGCCGTTGGGGCATGACAAGGGCGGCGAGCCGGTGATGCTTCGCGATGTTTGGCCGACTCTTGAGGAGGTAGCGCAACTTGTGGCAAAGGCACGGAGCCCTGAAACTTGTCAGAAGCTCTACGCGAACGTCAGCGCAGGCAGCACCCTCTGGCAAGACATCGATGCGCCCCAGGGTTCTGTCTACACCTGGGATGAGACGTCGACCTACATCCAGGAGCCACCGTATTTCGATGAGTTCGAGCTTTCTCCCAAACCCGTGCACGACGTCCGCGGCTCACGCGCGCTCGCTATATTTGGCGACAGTGTCACCACCGACCACATCAGTCCTGCTGGGTCGATCAAACCCGATTCGCCGGCGGGAACTTACCTGCAGAGCGAAGGCGTGTCTCCTCCTCAGTTCAACAGCTACGGTGCGCGCCGAGGCAACCACGAGGTGATGGTGCGCGGCACATTTGCCAATGTGCGAATCAAGAATCTCCTCGTGCCTGGGGTGGAGGGTGGCGTCACGGTGCATCAACCCTCGGGGGAGCAGACCAGCATCTATGAAGCTGCGCAACGCTACGCAGGGGACAAAGTTCCTCTGATGGTGTTTGGCGGCAAAGAGTATGGAACGGGCAGCTCCCGGGATTGGGCCGCCAAGGGAACGCAGTTACTCGGTGTGCGTGCGGTCGTGGCCAAGAGCTTTGAGCGAATCCACCGCAGCAACCTGCTGGGGATGGGCGTGCTCCCCTGTCAGTTCGAGGAGGGAGAGGGACCCGAGGAGCTCAGCATCGATGGCTCAGAGACCTTTGACCTGCTCGGTCTCGAGGAGGAGCTTAAGCCGCAAAAGAAGCTCAAACTGATTGTGCATCGTTCCGGCGGAGAATCGCTGGAGGCGACCGTGACTGCGCGCGTGGATACGCCGGTTGAGGTTGATTACTTCTTGCACGGCGGCATCATGCCTTACGTGCTGCGCCAGTTGATCCGGCGCGGTCAGAGCTAAGCGCGCGTTCATGCCGCCTCTGGGCGGCAGCCGCTCGAGTCGGCCTTTGATGCTCTCCATCCGCCGGCTGCCGCAGACAAGGCTCGGCGCAGATTAGGCTCGGCACAGATTAGGCTCGGCACAGATTAGGCCCCTGGTTCCTCTGAAGCTGCCGCGTGGGGCTTCCCCGATTTCTTCGTCTCGAGGAAGTGAAAGCTTGAAAAGCTTGCTGCCGCGCCTTCTAAATAGGTAAAGCAGCGCTGGCTGCATGGTGGATGTGAAGAAGCAGGAAGGAGACACGATGGCACGGCTAACCAAAGATAGGGCGTTGATGCGAAAAGTGGCGCTGCAGGCTCAGCGTGAACAGAAGGATCGGGAGCTTAGCGGAGCTGGCTGGAGCGAAGAGGAGTCGTGTCAGGTGCCTCTGGCCTCGTTATGGGCAACGGCTGCTCTTGAGCACATGACATCAGGTGATGAACTCGACCTCGAAGGCGCTGACGCGGAGGCTCCAGAGGAGTCTATCGGTCCCTGGAGCACGGCGGCCGAGGCATCGGAGGATGCTCCCGACGGTGCTCCCGACGATGCTCTCGAAGCGGACGAGCTCCGCTACTAGCGGACATCTGCGTAGAATGCGCCTCTTCCCCCAACGGCGCGTCTGGCCGCTCGTGCTGCGCTTGGCGCACCGAGCGGTAACGCAGGATAGTACAGCTGAACGCGGCCGCGTCGGAACAATGTTGGTTGACGCTTACTTGGCGTGTAAACTATCCACCGTGACACGAAATCTGCTGATGAACGTCCGCGCCAACTGTGGCGCGTGGCAACGCTCCGAGCACCTTCGAGGGGCGCCTTGTCTCACCGGCGCGAGAGCCACGTCGGTGACATCACGAGGCGAGAGACACGGGAAGCCTGAACGTCGCCCTTATGCTGGAATATCTAGAAGGGTGCTGTGGGTATATGTCGCGTCCATCTTTGCCGGAGTCGCTCTCATCGAGGGCGTAGCGCCGAGCGTGCAGGCGCAGTATAGCGGTCAGCCGCTCCCTTACGCGGAGAGGCCGCTCACTCTCCCAGCAGGCACGGTGAGGGCGGATGGGGGTGTAAGTTATTTATCCACAGACACGCCGGCCGGCAGAGAGGGCCGTACCGCCCTGCTAGGAACTGTGGCGGCAGGGTTTACGGATAATTTCGAGCTCGGCGCCGTATTGTTGCCCCTACAGATTGCGCCCGACGCGGACTACACCGACCCCACGGTTTATGGTATGTACCGCATCAATCAGGATGTGATAGAGGCTGCCGTGTGGGGGAGCTTGATGCTTCCGGTCGAAGGCGACTTCCAGCTTACGGGGGGCCTCCCGGTCCTACTCCGACTGGGCAACGTCGTGAGGATCAACAGCGGAGCTTGGCTGAGCCTCCTTTTCTCTGATCCTACCTACGTTGCCTTTGAGGTGCCGCTTCAGCTGGCGGTGCAGGCCTCGCCACGGTTCTTCTTCGGGCCTGAAGTGGGTCTTTGCTTCGGCTCGACAGGGCGCATCGCTGCCTCTCCTCAAACGGCCGACACGTGCACTCTCGCGCCCGCACGCGATATGGATGAGTTGGCTATACCTCTCGGTCTCTTTGCTGGTTACACCATCGAAGGAGACTCTACATTGCCCAAGGCGGATCTACGTGCAGGATTTCGCACGACCGATGCCGATAACGGCTTTGACCAGTGGCTACTGTACGCTGCGGCAAACTTCTTTTTCTACCTCTGACTAGGAATCAGTGGGAAACAGAGCCGAGCTGTCGTAGACCTGTTTGACAGGCGGATCCATCCACGTCACGTGTAACGCATGACCACGCCGGTGCTTCAGGTTAGCGGACTGTGCAAGACCTACGAGGCGGGCCCCGAGGCGCTTTCGGATATCAATCTATCCATTGCGAAGGGCGAGATCTTCGCTCTGCTGGGCCCCAATGGAGCTGGAAAAACCACGCTGATTAACATCATCTGTGGCCTCGTCACCGCCTCCGCGGGCAGTGTCGCAGTGGAAGGCTTCGATATACTCAAAGATTACCGCCAAGCGCGTTCGCGGATAGGGCTTGTGCCACAGGAGCTGGCTACAGACATGTTTGAGACGGTTTGGGCCACGGTCTCCTTCAGCCGACGGCTCTTCGGCCTCGCGACTGATGAGAAGCACACGGCAAGCATTCTCAAGAGCCTTTCGCTATGGGAGAAGCGTGATCAGAAGATACTTGCGCTCTCAGGCGGGATGAAGCGCCGGGTGCTGATAGCCAAGGCGCTCGCTCACGAGCCGCAAGTCCTCTTTCTGGACGAGCCAACCGCTGGCGTGGATGTGGAGCTGCGTCGCGACATGTGGAGCCTCGTGCGAAAGCTGCGCGAGGGCGGCGTGACAATCATTTTGACAACGCACTATATCGAAGAGGCCGAGCAAATGGCCGACCGGATTGGGATCATCCGCAAAGGCCGGCTTATCCTTGCCGAAGACAAGCACGTCCTCATGCAGAAGCTCGGCAAGAGGAAGCTGCGTGTCACTTTGAGGCAGCCGATGCAGCAGGTTCCGCAGGAACTCACTGCGTATGACCTGAGCCTGGAAGAGGATGGCAGGACTCTTTGCTACGCTCACTCGGAGGCGGACGAGCGGATTGGTGCGCTCCTGCAAAGGCTTGAGCACCTGGGGGGTTACTCGGACGTGGTGACGCGCCAAAGCACCTTGGAAGAGATCTTCGTTAACCTGGTTAATGAGTCGGCATGAGTTCAGCTTCGTCAATCAACGGCATGGCCGCGATCTACCGCTTTGAGATGGCGCGCGCCATGCGCACCATCGTGCAGAGCCTCTTGACGCCGGTGTTGACCACCTCTCTCTACTTTGTCGTTTTCGGGGCGGCAATAGGCTCCCGCATGTCGGAGGTGGGTGGCGTTTCCTACGGCGCGTTCATTGTTCCTGGCCTGATCATGCTCTCTCTTTTCACCGAGAGCTTGTCAAACGCCTCCTTTGGGATCTACTTCCCCAAGTTTACCGGAACCATCTACGAGATCCTCTCAGCGCCCGTCTCCTCCTTCGAAATTGTCTTCGCTTACATCGGCGCAGCTACGACCAAATCGATTGCCGTTGGCCTCATCATCTTGGGCACGGCGGCTTGTTTTGTGCCGCTGGAGGTAAAGCACCCGGTGGCGATGGTGGCCTTCCTCGTGCTCACAGCGCTGACCTTTAGTATTTTTGGCTTCATCATCGGCCTTCTCTCACGCACTTTTGAACAACTGCAGCTTGTTCCGGTGCTGATCATCACGCCGCTGACGTTCCTGGGCGGCGCGTTCTACTCTATCGACATGCTTCCGCCGCTCTGGCAAAAGATCAGCTTGTTCAACCCTGTGGTTTATCTGATAAGCGGTTTTCGCTGGACCTTCTACGAATCTGCGGACGTTGACGTCGTGGTTAGCCTGAGCATGACCGTGCTTTTCTTTGTGGCAGGCCTCGCGGTAATCGCCTGGATCTTTCGCACGGGCTACCGGCTCAAGCCTTAGAGACAGTAGGCCCCGCCCAGGACGAACGTGTTCGGGTAGCGGGGAGGACACGGTCATGGCATCCACATGTTGTGTAAGTCAGTGGAATGCTCACTTGGAAATGAGCCTGAGCCTGGCTGGCGAAGTCGACTACGCCACTCTCTCCGCATGCCGGCATGTACGACGGGCCCGAGGGCGGATGCATCGTGAGCGAACGTATTGGGGGGACCGCTGCGACCTTTACTGAGGGTCTGGCACCCAGACCCTCTACCGCGGAAGTCAATCCCGCGGCATTCACCCAAACTCCACCTCCAGGACGAACGTGTTCGGGTAGCGGGGAGGACACGGTCATGGCATCCACATGTTGTGTAAGTCAGTGGAATGCTCACTTGGAAATGAGCCTGAGCCTGGCTGGCGAAGTCGACTACGCCACTCTCTCCGCATGCCGGCATGTACGACGGGCCCGAGGGCGGATGCATCGTGAGCGAACGTATTGGGGGGACCGCTGCGACCTTTACTGAGGGTCTGGCACCCAGACCCTCTACCGCGGAAGTCAATCCCGCGGCATTCACCCAAACTCCCCCTCCAGGACGAAGGTGTTCAGGTAGCAGGGAGGACACGATTATGGCATCCAAACATTGTTGTAAGTCAATGGGATCTCTGTTCGGAAATGAGGCTGAGCCTCCTTGGCGAAGTCGACTACGCCACTCTTCCCCCGCATGCCGGCATGTACGACGGGCCCGAGGGCGGATGCATCGTGAGCGAACGTATTGGGGGGACCGCTGCGACCTTTACTGAGGGTCTGGCACCCAGACCCTCTACCGCGGAAGTCAATCCCGCGGCATTCACCCAAACTCCACCTCCAGGACGAACGTGTTCGGGTAGCGGGGAGGACACGGTCATGGCATCCACATGTTGTGTAAGTCAGTGGAATGCTCACTTGGAAATGAGCCTGAGCCTGGCTGGCGAAGTCGACTACGCCACTCTCTCCGCATGCCGGCATGTACGACGGGCCCGAGGGCGGATGCGTCGTGAGCGAACGTATTGGGGGGACCGCCCAAAGGGCGGTGGGTCCCGCTGAGAGAGCGGCGATGCATCCGCCCTCGGGCCAGCCACCACGTGCGCTCGGACCAGCCACCACGGCCAGCCACCCGCTGTGCAGCCTCCCAAACTACGCCAGGCGCTGCGTCTGTTACTGCGCCAGGCGCTGCGCGTTGGGTGGCTCGCGAAACACCAGGCGGTCGGCCAACGCTTCGGTCGCATCGAGCCGAAGGCTTGGCTCAACCACCACGGCCTCGGCCGCAACTGGAACCTTCTTGAGCAGCTCCAGCCCCTTCTTCGGGCCGAGTACGAAGACCGCAGTTGAAAGCGCATCGGCGTAGAGGCCCTTCTCGGCTAACAAGGTCACTGCGATGCTCTGCTCGGCGGGATACCCAGTGCGTGGGTCAAGAATGTGGTGCCACAGGCGCCCGCTCTTTCTAAACGCATGTTCGTAGTCGCCTGAGGTGGAAACCGAGCCGCCTTCGGACTCCAGGTAAGCGATGAAGGCGTTCTTGCGCGGGTGCTGAATACCCACCCGCCAAGCACGCGAGCCGCGTTTGCCCGCTACCTGCACCTGACCGCCACCAAAGATGGTGAAGCTTTCGAAACCTGCCCGCTTGAGGATCGCTGCCGCCTTGTCCAGAGCATAGCCCTTTGCGATGCCGCCGGTGCCAATGGCCATGCCCTTTTGCGTGAGTTCGACGGTGCTGGCCTTGCGGTCAAGGTGCACGTTCCTCCAGTTGATCTGTGGCAACAGCGCGCTCACCTGCTCGGCTGTCGGCACGCGTTGCTCGTCAGCCGTGAAGCGGTAGATTTCGTGCATGGCCGCCCACGTGAGGTCGTAGGCGCCGTTGCTCCACTTGGAGACCTTCAAACCCGCCTCAACGACGTTGACCGTGTCGGCGCTTACGCGTACCGGACCGTTGCCACTCTGCCGGTTGATCGCCGATATCTCGCTCGTCGGCTGCCATTCGGAAAGCACGCTCTCCAGGCGCTCGATTTCATCCAGCGCAGCTTTCATCGCTTGCTCCATTTTGGGGGTGCGTTTGCCGACGATGGAGATCTCGAACAGCGTGCCCATCAGGGCGCGCTGCGTGCGTGAAAGCGGAGGCTCCGTAGGACCTGGCGCTTCCGCACGTCGTGCCGGCTTCTGCGGCTGAGAAGCAGCGCGCGGCGCCCGCTCTTCCCCACACGTGCATCCGGATATGTAAGCTGCTCCGAGGCCGAATCCTGCCATGACGATGAAGGGCTTCATACTAGCTGATCAGCTACTACCAGGTAGTCGAAGCCGAGGGCAAGCATTCGTTCAGCTTGCCTTGGGGAGCTAGAAAACCGACTCACCAGGCACTGACCGGATCAATGCCCTTCACTTATTGCTTGCGGGTCGCAATCTCCAATGCACGCCATGCGCCGCGGCTGCCAACAAGTTGCGTCTGTGCCACCAAGTCCTCCACCATGCTGCGCACGTAGGCGGTACGGTCATGAAACAAGCTCTCCTCCAATGCTGGAAATCCCATCTCGTCATACGTATAGGGGCTGGAGAGCGTGTCGGTGCATCCGTCGCTGATCGATGTCAGGTCCGCATCCAGGCATTGCTGGGTGACCGCAGTGCCGCAACTTGTGCCAATGGCGCCGTGGCCGGTGAAGGGAAAGGTGATGTGTTGCGCTCCGGTGATGCCGTCGGCCACTTCCTGCGCCGGCGCGACAGGTGTGACCAGATCATCCTCCCCGCTTAGCAGGCATCCCCTCTGCTCCACCTGGACCGGCGTCGGCTCGTAATCGAGGCGGTCATCGGGGATGAGGTCCCAGACGGTCGGGCATACCTCCAGCTGAGATTCGTAGCCGTCGGTACCGAAGATGCCGCCGCGCTCTTCAAGCTCGTCGATGTCAGGTTGGTCAAAGCGCACGAACTCGTTGCACACCATGATGTTGTTGACGAGGCCGTTATCTCGGCTGGAGAAAGCACCACTGAAGTTGCTAAACTCCAGCATCGTAAGCGCGAAAAACCTGCCGCCGTTGATCGGCGGATCGGCGTCTGGGTCGAAGGGTTCGGCTCCGCTGGCTACGAAGCGGGGAATATCGGCAAAGCGGTCGTCGCTTTCTACGAGAAGGCGTAGCACAGCTACAGCACGTTCTGAGCTGAGCACAGTGGCGTCTACGCTGGTTCCGTCTTCATCGGTGACTGTGGCCACGATGGGCTCGCGGTAACTTTCAAGCAGCGTCTCCAGAGCAGCTTCGTAGCTCTCGATCCCCTCGGGAAGAAGCGCCATGCAGGACGCCTCGCTCTCACAGTCGGCAAACACCTTCTCCAGTTGCGCGCGTGCGCGCGGCGATTCTTCGCTGAACTCGTGATCCGGTGCCACCACGCTGTCCATTACGAAACGCTCCATCGAGTCTGGGTTGAGCCTGAGCATTTCTTGAATAACGCGGGTCCCGTACGAGTTGGCCCACACCCCGCGCCACGTGCCGCAATCCAGGGCATCGCACAGTGTCTGCACATCGCGCGCGGCGTTGCGTGAGGTGTAGTTCCACAATGGCACGCGGTTGTCGGCATCTTCAAAACAGCTGCTAAGTTGCTCGGCCGGATCCTCAGAGTCCTCAGAAATGCACCCCGCCTCAAGCGCATGTTCGCCAACACCGCGAATGTTGAAGAACACCAGGTCATGTTCGTTGTGCAGCTCCGGAAGGCGTGAAGCAATCGCATTTGCAATGCCAAAGATGTTGGCTCCCGGACCACCGTGCAGAAACAGGATCTGGCCCTTGCTTACGCCGTTGCGGGCGCGGTGAATGCCGTACTCGACAAGCATTTTGAGGCCGCCGGGCTCGTTGTAGTCGAGCGGAACCCTCAACTGATACACCACTGGGGTGCTGCCTTCGGGAACAAGGGGCGAGGAAGGATTGTCGTCGCCGCAGCCGGCGAAAAGGAAGAAGATGAAGAAGCCAGCAGCCAAAGTTCGGTTCATTTAGTCATTCTATCACGGCTCGTCTGCTGAGGCATATGCCGGCCCGTTTCGCCGTATCCTGCTGTTTAGTGAGTCGGCCAGGGCGGCTCCCGTGAGGATCCGTCTTGACGGCCGAGGTAGTTAACGTTAGCAAATAACCAACCAAGGTTAACTATGAGGCAGCCCCAACGTCAGCGCGTATTTGAAGCGGTTCAGCATCTGCGTCAGCTCAGTGAACTCTTCGAGCTGCGCAAAAGGCAGCTTGCCTCCGCAGTCGGCCTGACGGAGCAGCAGTGGTCCGTGCTCGAGGGCATATCCACCGAGCACTTCATGCCGACTCTCTTTGCCCGCGCTCAGGCAACCTCGACGGCGGCAGTTTCCAAGGTGCTGCGGCAGCTGCTTGATCGCGGGCTAGTCAGCGTGAGTGTGTCACCTGATGATGGGCGCCAGCGCAACTACGCGCTGACCGAAGAAGGCCAGTGCATCGTAGAACGCCTCAGAAAGCTTCGCGAGGATGCGCTCTGTGCTGTTTGGCAGCCGCTCGAGGCGAGTCAGGTCGATAATTTCAACCGCTTTAGCAAGCGTCTTATTCCGTTACTCGAAGGTTATGTCGGGAAACAACATATGGAGAACGAAGATGAGTAGAAGTTTATACGAGAAGGTTTTTGATCAGCATACCGTCCGAACGCTGGAGTCGGGCCGCATCCAGCTTCTGATGGGACTGCACCTGATCCACGAAGTCACGTCGCCCCAGGCTTTCTCCATGCTCCGTGAGCGCGGCCTCGCGGTGCCTTGCCCGGAGCGGACCTTCGCCACGGTGGACCACATTGTGCCCACGCACAGCCAACTGCGCCCGTACAGCGATAGCCTAGCCGATCAGATGCTGACTGAGCTTGAGCGGAACGTGAAAGAGTTCGGCATCACGTACTTCTCCATCGATAAGGGGAAGCAAGGCATCGTGCACGTTGTGGGGCCCGAGCAGGGGCTAACACAGCCTGGGATGACTGTTTGCTGCGGCGATTCACACACATCGACGCACGGCGCATTTGGCGCAATTGCTTTCGGCATCGGCACCTCGCAAGTGCGTGACGTGTTAGCCACTCAAACGCTTGCCATGGACAAGCTCAAGGTGCGGCGCATCGAAGTCAACGGCAAACTATCCCCTGGCGTGACTGCCAAGGATGTGGCGTTAGCCATCTTGCAGCGCTTGGGCGTCAAAGGTGGTGTGGGTTACGCCTATGAGTATGCCGGGGACGTATTCGACCGCTTCTCGATGGAGCAGCGGATGACGGTGTGCAACATGTCGATCGAGGGTGGCGCGCGCTGCGGGTACGTCAATCCAGACCAGACAACCTACGCCTACCTCAAAGGGCGGCCTTATGCGCCTAAGGATGATCGATGGGACGAGGCGGTGCGGTATTGGGAATCGATTCGCTCAGATGCCGACGCCCGCTACGACGACGTGGTGCAACTCGCAGCGGATGATATCGAGCCGATGGTGACGTGGGGAATCACACCCGGGCAGGCCATTGCCGTAGGCGAAAAGGTTCCTGCCTTGGACTCGTTTTCCTCGGACGAGCAACCGCTCATCAAGGAAGCATACCGGTACATGCAGCTTGAACCGGGCCAGAGCGTGGCTGGCACACCGATCAACGTGGCCTTCATTGGCTCGTGCACCAACGGGCGCATGTCCGACTTTGAGGACGTTGTGCAGTATCTCCAGCAAGGCGACCATCACGTCGCCGAGGGTGTTAGAGCGTTAGTTGTGCCCGGTTCGCAACACGTGCGGGATGAGTTGGTGGCGCGCGGTTACGATAAGGTGTTTGAGCAGGCGGGTTTTGAGTTTCGCCTTGCCGGCTGCTCGATGTGCTTAGCGATGAATCCGGATAAGCTCAAAGGCGATGAGCTTTGTGCCTCATCTTCCAATAGGAATTTCAAGGGGCGACAGGGTTCGCCTACCGGCAGAACGCTGTTGATGAGTCCGGTGATGGTAGCTGCCGCAGCGATTCGCGGACGTGTGGCCGACGCGCGCGAGGTTTTCCGCATCAATGCTCAGGCGGCGTGATGAACTTCAGGTTGAGGGTGAACGCCCAATCGAGGGAGCACTCAACCGAGATGAGAACTCAACCGATGAAAACTAGGTCGAGCAGGCTAAGGAGACAACGATGAACGAAGCGATTAGAAGAGAGCTGGACGGAAAAGCGGTGCCGATCCGTGGCAACGACATCGACACCGACCGCATCATTCCTGCGCGCTTCTTGCGCTGCGTGGTGTTTGAAGGGCTCGGCGAGCACCTCTTTGAGGACGACCGCGAGCAGGTCGCCGCAGGAGGCGGTGTGCACCCGCTCGATGATCTGCGGTTTGAGGAGGCCACCATGCTTGTTGTGAACAAGAACTTCGGCTGCGGGTCGTCGCGCGAGCACGCACCGCAGTCAATCATGCGCTGGGGGAAGGGCATCCGCGCTATCGTTGGCGAATCGTTCGCTGAGATTTTCTTTGGCAACTGCACGGCACTTGGGATCCCGTGCGTGAGTGCACCCGAAGCAACCGTTGCTGAGCTGATGCAACGGGTGGAAAACGACCCGCAGGCGACCCTCGAGCTGAATCTAGAAGCGATGCAAGTTCAGCTGGCCGGCAAGACTTTTGCAGTTTCGATGCCTGAGGCATCACGGCAACAGCTGCTTAGTGGTAAGTGGGACACGACCGCCGAGTTGCTAAGGGGAGCAGCCGCAGTCAAAGAGACCGCTGCGTCGCTCCCGTACTTCAATCACTGGCGCTAATGCATGTGGGCCGTCACCGCCTCTCGAACATCTGAAGATTGCTTTACAAAGTGGTCGCTGTAAAGGGTGCTTTACAAGGGCGTTCCTTAGGATGCGGGGCGGATGGGTGAGGCTTTAGGTTCGACCCGGCGCAACGACCAGCTCCGAACCGTGCTATCACGGCTATATCAGGTCAGCGCATACGTAGGTTTCAAGAGCAAACTTCAGACGCGGGGGGTGAGCTGATGTCGGAACGAACACGATACGTAGAAGGCGAGTTTTGCTGGGTCGACCTGATGGCGCACGACCTGGAGCAAGCTAACCTGACTAGTCGCTCCACAGTTGAGGGGACGCTGCAGTCTGAGAGCCAAAAGCTTGCTCTCGGGGCGCCCCTCGTGCGGTTGAGCTAAGCGTCGATATCACTCTGCGCAACTCTCCCAGCTCGAGCTATACGCGCACCAGTCCAGAGCTATCCATGTGTCAGGTCGCCTGGGCAGAGCTGGCGCGCTTGTCCGCGGCTTGTTGCTTCAGCTCTATCGGATTTTGCAGATAGAGGCTGCGTGTTGGGAAGGCAAAGCCGATTGCTTCCTTCTCGAAAACGTCCACGAGCTCGAGGTTGATCGCTTGCTGCACGTCCATGTACACGTTGTAGTCTGGCGAGAGGACGTAATAAACAACTTCGAAGTCAAGCGACGAGTCGCCAAACTTCTGAAAGTGCGCGCGGTCAAAGCGGGCCAGTTCCTGTTCCCGGATGATCCACTCCACCGTTTTGGGTATCGACTTGAGTTGCTCTCCCGTTGTCTGGTAGAGCACGCCGAAGCTAAAGACGACACGTCGCTCTTGCATCTGCTTGTAATTGCGGATGCGCGAATCGACGAGATCCGAGTTGGCCACGATGATCTGCTCGCCGCCAAGGCTGCGCAGGCGGGTGGTCTTGAGGCCGACCTTCTCCACCGTTCCGAGGTAGTCGCCCACGATGAGGAAGTCGCCGATGACAAAGGGCTTGTCGAGGACGATGGAGAGTGACGCGAAGAGGTCGCCGAGGATATTTTGCACTGCCAAGGCAACCGCGATTCCCCCAACACCCAAGCCGGCCACCAGAGCGGTCACGTCGAATCCGAGATTGTCGAGCGCCACCAGCGCGATGCCGGAAAACAACACCAACTTCAGGATGAAGCCGAGGGCGGCAAGTCCTGTGGCACTCGCTGCATCGTCGTCTTGGAGCGTCCGTTGTTGCTGGCGATCCACGGTGATCGTCACCAGGTGCGCTCCCCAAACTGCGCACTGCGCTAGCGCTGCCAGCACCGCCGCGCGACGCACGAAGCGCTCGACATCTTCCTGCAGGTGCACAAACGTCACCGCAACCCAGAGGCCTACGGCAATCATGAAGAACCAGCGGGTGCGTTCTAGGATCTCAGTGAGGCGGTCATCGACCTCCGTTAGGGTCTGCTCAGACCAGCGCCGAAGACGCCAGGAGAGGAGCGGAATCAGCATGCGAAGGCCGACGGCAACGCCCAACGTGATGCCGAGAGCCGTCAGCCAGCGCAGGATAGGGATGTCCGCGATCGTCTTCGAAAGAAATTCCATAGAGGCCGAAGTGTAGCGGATGGAACCGCCCCGGCAAAAACAGCACGTTCAGACGCATCCTGCGCGCGAAGCATTCAGTTCGACGGCTTGGCGCTGTGTAGGGCATGAGTGGCTGGCGGTGGTGGCCTGCTTGAGCGCGGGTGTGTGGTTGACCGGCCTGCTTGAGGGCAGCTGAGTGGCTGGGCAGCTGAGTGGCTGGGCAGCTGAGTGGCTGGCCCGCGGGTAGATGCGTCGCGGCTCACTCAGCGGGACCCACCACTGCCCTGCGGACAGCGGTCCCCCCAATACGTTCGCTCACGATGCATCTACCCGCGGGCCTGTCGTGGAAGCCGGCAACCAGCGGGTGGAGAGTGGCGTAGTCGACTTCGCCAAGAGGCTCAGGCTCATTTCCGCGTGAGCATTCCACCGATTTTGCACAATGTATGGATGCAATAACCTCGTCGTCCCTGCTACCCGAACACGTTCGTGATGGGCGGGGGAGTTTGGGTGAATGCGGCGGGATTGACTCCCGCGGTAGAGGGTTTGGGTGCCAAACCCTCGATAAAAGATCGCGTCGCGGCTCACTCAGCGGGACCCACCACTGCGCAGCGTCATTCAAACCAGGGGACAGCGGTCCCCCCAATACGTTCGCTCACGATGCATCTACCCGCGGGCCTGTCGTGGAAGCCGGCAACCAGCGGGTGGAGAGTGGCGTAGTCGACTTCGCCGGGAGGCTCAGGCTCATTTCCACAAGAGGATCCCACGGCTTTGCAACGACGTATAGATGCAACAATTCGTCTAGATGCAACCACTTCGTCGTCCCTGCTACCTGAACACGTTGGTGATGGACGGGGGAGTTTGGGTGAATACCGCGGGATTGACTCCCGCGGTAGAGGGTTTGGGTGCCAAACCCTCGATAAAAGATCGAATCGCCGCTCACTCAGCGGGACCCACCACTGCCCTGCGGACAGCGGTCCCCCCAATACGTTCGCACACGATGCATCTGCCCGCGGGCCCGTCGTGGATGCCGGCAACAAGCGGGGGGGAGAATGGCGTAGTCGACTTCGCCGAGAAGGCTCAGGCTCATTTCCGGAGCGAACCGACTGATTTACAACGACGTAAAGATGCATCATGCAGTTGATCCTGCTACCTAAACACGTTCGTGATGGGCGGGGGAGTTTGGGTGAATGCTCGGGATTGACTCCCGTGCAGAGGGTTTGGGTGCCAAACCCTCGATAAAGATCGAATCGCCGCTCACTCAGCGGGACCCACCACTGCGCAGCGTCATTCAAACCAGGGGGCAGTGGTCCCCCCAATACGTTCGCTCACGATGCATCTACGCAGTGTATCTGCATGGGGCCCGTCGTGGAAGCCGGCAACAAGCGGGTTGCATTGCGATGCTTTACCTCCGGTTTCTAGGCACCATGAAGTGGAGCATTGCGCACGGAACGCTCAAGATGCGCACGTCAGTGACAGCACTTCCGCAAACTCCTGCGATTTTTTATAAGGCGCGTTGTCTGATTTTGGTAATGTGGTCCGATGACTTCGAGGTCTTACCGTGTGCAGGATAAGGACGTAGACATGGCCAGATTTTCATCCGCGAGTGTGTGGGCTCCTTGCCGTGCGCACTCACCTTTGCGGTTTGGTCAGGGGTACGGCCCTTCCTGCGGCCGTCTTGTGGTTTCAATGAAAGGAATCCGGAGTGGCGCAGATGCCTTGCCCGGGGACCCTGGGCAGATGGACCAGCGTGGTAAGCCATGCGGAGCAGCGGGCCTGATGCGGCGCTGTTGCAGAAAGCGCCGAAGCGGAGCGACGCGAGCTCCGCGCCGTGAGTTCACTCATAAGCTGCAAGCAGCTGAGCACCGGCCTTCGTCCAGTTTTCATCCAACTGCGGCGATGGTTGCTTGGGCTGCCCTAGTGGGGCTCCTGTCCGGATGCAGTCTGATGGGTTTGTCGGAGGACTTAGAGCAGAGCTCATGCGCGGGTGAGCCGGCCTCCTTTTGCGGCGGGCTCAATCAGCTGAGACCAACAGGCGATGCGTGTCAAAGCTGGGCCTGCGACGAGGAACGCGGCGTGTGCGCGGTGCGGCCAGGTGCTGCCGATGCTGACGGTGACGGGGCAGTCGCAGCGGCATGCACGAAGAGCGATGTTGTCGACTGCGACGACAGCGACGCGGAGCGGGCGCCGGGTGCCGACGAGGTCTGCGATGGGAAAGACAACGACTGCGACGATGAAGTGGATGAGGCCTCAGCTCTAGCCAACGTGGAGGAGATCTGCGATGGGAAAGACAACGACTGCGATGGCATCGTAGATGGCGGGAGCTTTGGTGCGACAGAACCTTTCAAGTTGTTCGATGTGTCGGGAGGGACACCCAGCGACGTACGAATCGCCGCCGGGGAGAGGGACGGTTCACTCATGCTGAGTTATGTCCGAAATAGTGAGGGGTTTTTCGAGGAGAACAACTTCACGCCGACTATTGCCTACCTCGATAATGCGACTTCACTACGCGCGCTCAAACAGGTCAGAGTTGAGGTAGATGATGCTTCGCTCCATCCTTTCAACCATGAAGCGTATGAGTTTGGCCTCCACGTGTTTTCACCGGAGCTTTTCGCGGGCGTGGTTGTACGACGGGTGAATGCGGAGTTTGCTATGGCTGGACTCTCCGAAATCAGCGCACTCAAGAGCGACTCGGGTAATGACGTCCAGCTTCCAGTCAGCGTTGACCAGTACCGCAATGGGTTCACCTCGGAAGTGGAGGATCGGGCTTGGGGAATTGCAGTTGCTGCTGATAAGGGTCAGGTTCTGGTTGCGCACAGGCTAAGCAAACGAAGCGATACTGCGGGGTGTGGGACAGCAGAGGCCGATGACTTGGCCTTGCACCATTTGCAGCAAGCCGCGGGCAACGACCGGCATCTTGTGAGCCAGCCACCGAATGGAGCCGACGTGTACTACGCAGTCGGAAAAACACGCGCTGTGACGCCGCCCGTATGGGTTCAGCTCACAGAAGGGGCGTGGATCTTGGCAGCCTCAACAACATCCAACGATGGAGGCGACGAACTCACGCTATGGTCGGTGAAGGTTCGCGGTGAGGGTCAAGACGCTGTGGTCGACATACCGTCGGTGCCGTTGTGGCGCGAATCAGCTGGTGAAGAGAGTGCGGACATTAATGAGGTTCAGGTCGCCCTCAGTCCTCCTATAGACGATGGGGCGTTGCTAGCGGTAAGTTTCCGCAGAGGGTGCGGCGACAGCTCCCGCGTTGTGGCCCGTGTGCTGCGCTATCGCGACGGAGAGATTGAAGCGGTGGGAGACGTGCTCGAGCCCGAAGGAACGCGGCTGCGTCACCCGCAACTGACGTGGGTGGATGCAGCCCAAGCCTTTGCATGGGCGTGGCAGGAAACGCAGAAGGCAATCGCGCTGGGGTGGATCTCACAGAGCGCTCTTTTGGTGCGTGCATCGAGCGATGTGACGCTCGCGTCTGACTCAGATAGTAGTCTGCCGTTCGGAGCCTTGCTCACAGCGGGCGATGGACGCCTCAGCGTGATTGGCTATGCTGAGCATGGCTTTTCGCGAGCCTTCTGGTCGACGCGGCTTCAGTGCGACTAGCTTGACAGTGCAACTAGCTTTGACAGTTTGATTGGTTGAAGTTCTGCTCCGTGAGCCTTATAAGAGGTGTTCGCTGGCACACAGTGCCGCCAACACGATTCCACCCATTCCACCCAACACACGATTCCACCCAACACACGATTCCACCCAACACACGATTCCACCCAACACACAAGGAAGGAGCTCTTAATGTCGCAACATACGCTGCCAAAGCTTCCGTACTCGTTCGATGCGCTTGAGCCGTACATCGACGCAAAGACTATGGAAATCCATCACGACAAGCATCACGGAGGCTATGTCTCCAAGCTCAACGCTGCGCTGGAGAAGGCGCCTGAGCTTGAAGGCAAGAGCGTGGAGGACCTACTCAAGAACCTAAACCAACTGCCTGAGTCAGTGCGCGCGGCGATTCGCAACAACGGGGGTGGCCACGCCAACCACAGCCTCTTCTGGACCCTGATGGGCAAAGGCAAGGGTGGCACGCCGGTGGGCAAGTTAGGCGAAGCCATGAGCAGCACGTTTGGCTCGTTCGATGCCTTCAGGGAGAAGTTTGCCACGGCAGCCGCAGGTCGCTTCGGCTCTGGTTGGGCCTGGCTGACTTTGGGCACCAATGGTAAGCTTGAGATCACCACGACGCCAAATCAAGACACACCCATTTCCGAGGGCAAGACCCCTGTGCTGGGTTTGGATGTTTGGGAGCACGCGTACTACGTGAAGTACCAAAACAAGCGTCCTGAGTACATCGACGCCTGGTGGAACGTGGTTGACTGGGAAGCCGTCAACCAGAAGTACGAAGAGGCCAAGGGGTAAGAGGCGCGCGGCCAGCAGACGGCCCTAGTGCAGTACGATGCTAGTGCAGTACGATGCTAGTGCAGTACGATGCTAGCGCAGTGGGCAAGGCGCGAGGCACGTGTAGTGTCTGCGCCTTTTGCTTTTCGGGCATGGTCGAATCAGGGCATGGTCACAGAATCGCGAACTTCGCTGCGAAGCAGCTTCACGACGGCTCCCGGTGAGGGAAGCGTGGGTATCGACGGCTGGTTCGGACGCCACCTGTGGAGTGAGAGGATGCCGCGTAGGTGCGATTAGGCGCCATTCAGCGCCATACGAATCGTGTCACCAAGTTGAACGCCTGCCGCCTTGCCGTCGCCATCGCGGGCTCATGAGTCGCGGCGGTGGCACCAACCCGGTAGAGGTTCGGTCTGACGCCTGGCAGTGAGGGCGAGGCGCCCGCTCACGTGGTGCGCCGGTCGGACGCTCCACAGTCCTACAACGGGCGTCGTGGTAGCTGACCGAGGTAGCTGGCTGAGGTAGCTGGCTGAGTGCGGCTGCTAGAGCTCAGTGCGTGGGTTGCGGGTCGAGCCGAGCGCCTGGCGGTCAAGCCGCGCTCGTCGGGCGCCAAGGCCGAAGAGCTTCCGGTCAGCAGCAAAGAGACCGGGTCCGAGGGCGAGCAGCACCAACGCGATACAGAAGTAAATGGCAGCAAGCTCTGACGATGGGCCCTCGCGGGAGACGAACGGGTCGCCGTTAACGAACGTATGAAATGAGAACGCGACAGCCATGGTGCAGGCGATGCCGAAGGAGGCCAGCGGGGTGAGAAGTCCGAGAACCCATGCGATGCCCCCACCAAACTCTGAAAGCGCGGCAAGAGCCAGAAGAAAGCCGGGAAGAGGTGAATCCGGCCCAGCCCAGGAAAACGGGTTTTGGATCTTCGAGAAACCGTGAATCGCGAAGGCGATGCCCGCGGTGATACGCAGCAGCAGCAAGGCCGCATTGCCGAACGGACCGTAATCGGTGACGGCATGAATATGCTTCAATCTCACGTGTAGTTCCTCCGCGAGTAAAGCTAGTACACTGGATTCTCTGTGGCTTCAAGGCTCAACGTCGTTTTCCTCTCGAGCTGCTGAGGGTGCGCGTAGCTGCGCTGCATGACGACAGAAACTGCGCTGCATGACGATGAGGCGCGTTGGTGCGCTCAAATGCGGTCGAGGGTTCGGGTTGTGGACGTTAGCCGGCAAGCGTTCGTGCCGTGAGCCTCAGATGAAGTGGTCTGGCCTAGGGGGATTTGGGGTAGCTTTCGCCAGCGCTCCATTCAGCCCAGCTGCCGTCGTATAGGCGTACATCTTTGAAACCAAGTTTGCGCAGCATGAGGTAGGTCACGGACGCGCGTGACCCGGTTTGGCAATAGGCGACGGTGGTCTTGTCCTTTGATAGACCTGCGTAAAGGATTTCCAACTCTTCATCGAACAGCAGGGCTCCATCTCGCACATTACGCGTCCAATCGACGCTATAAGCACCTGGGATATGTCCTGCAGCAAACTCTGCCGAGCTTCGTGCATCCACGAGTTGGTATGCCTCATCCTCTAGACTCGCTAACACGTCGGCTGCCTCCACACGCAGCGACGGCTGCGTGTGTGTGAGCACATAATCAGAGCGGCTCTGTGCGGGGGTGCCATTGGGGGCTTCACCTTGGGTAATTGGACCCTGCGTCGCACGCCAACTGGTCAGACCTCCGTCCAGGAGCGCCACCCGCTTATGTCCGAAGTGCGCGAGAGTCCACACCACACGTGCGGGCGTGGTGTTGACATCTGCGTCGTAAACCACCACCAGCGTGTCGTTCTGTATCGCTGCTTGGCTGAAGACCTCGCGCGCAGCGTCTGCATCTGTGACTTGACCCGCCACGCCATCCACTGTGCGCCGAAGCTTGCCCGCGTCGAGATGGAGGGCGCCTGGGATGTGTCCCGCGCTGAAGGCTTCAAGGGAACGCGTGTCAACAAGTTGCACATCAGCGTCACTTCGATGTTGCTCAAGCCACTCCGCGCTTACGACGATTCCGGTCGAGTTGCATGCTTCGCATGCCTCCTCTGCGCTCGCGGCCTCGTCAGAACACCCGCAGCCGATGAGCACGTAGCAGCATGGCAATAGCATGCGTACAAAGCGCCACATGAGTCCCTCCTCTTAATGGCATCTTTATGGAGCAGGATGCGGCCGGCGGCAACATTGGGCTCCAACGTCGTAGCCGGTCAGTGGTTTCCCGACCCGAAAAGCATACTTGCCGAGGGATTGAACCCCATCTTCACGCACCTGAACGGCGCTCCGGTAGGTTGTGCGCGGAGTTCCCGATGACTGTGTCTCCTACGACTGTGTCTCCTGCGATCCCAGCGCTCGAATGCACAACCTCCTCGATAACAGACTCACCAGGGACTGACCGGCATTCTACCTTCAGTGGCCCATCCTTAGCTGGCCCATCTTTGACTGGCCCATCTTTGACTGGCAGAGTGCGTCCGTGATGGTGCCTGATGCTCACTCGCATCAGACCAGTGTCGCTCGTCAGGTCGGCGTCGGCTGTTAGCATCGCGTGTACCTGCTGCTCTGAGCTGCCTGGTGTGTGAAAGTGGGTGTCCCCAGGGGGATTTGAACCCCCGTAGCCGGCTTGAAGGGCCGGAGTCCTAGGCCACTAGACGATGGGGACAGGATGACACCTAAGTTCGTTTAAGTCTCTGCGCCTGATGCACTCAGTGGGCCGTGCAGGGCTCGAACCTGCGACCGTTGGGTTAAAAGCCCACTGCTCTGCCAGCTGAGCTAACGGCCCATCACCGTGCACGGCCGTGCGGTGTACCATCGTCGGGCGGGGGGTTCAAGAGGAAATGCCCACAATGGGTCTATAGCGGGGAAACGTTCGACGTGGACGCTCGAGGCCGCGGGTTGCCGAGGATGTCGAGGTCGTAAGAGCCTCGGTCGCGTCGTCGGGACGCGCGGGACGTGGGCTCAATGCGCGAGGCAGGACCCGGACGCGCGAGCCTGGCGCGGGCGGTTCGTCTACCCCAACGACGGGGTGGCGCAGTGGGTGCAGTGGGCAAATAGCCAGCGTGCAGCGCGAATGGGGTCTTCCATCCTTTCGGCGTGGTAGCTGGGGTCTCGCGATGCCGCATTTGATCGATGAGAGTGTCCTTTGCCGCCGACAGCGGATGTGGGCCACGAACGCGCGTGAGCGGGCGGTGGCACTCGCTTTGCATTTGGAATGACTCAGACGTGTCAAACGTCTACTTAGCCTTAGGATGCTTATCATGAATTACGTTCCCTCACCCGCCGACCGGCCCTTATCTGTGCTCGTGCTGGAGGATGCCAACCTACGCGAGTCCGCATTCGTGCGGCAGGCACTGAATGGATACGCTCTTCGCCACGTGACGTTGCGGCGGCGGGCTGAGGAGGACGTGAAAGACTGGTCCACGCGGATCTGCCGCTGGCTGATGCGGGTCCGCAAAGCTGGAAGGGAGTTTCAGCACGTGGAGATCGTCTGCTCAGAGCCGTGGACCGAGCAGCTCTTTGCAGCACGTGTTGCCGTGGCGCGGGCCACCTTGGCTCTTCTGATCGGACAGGAAAAGGGGGCCTTGGCGCTCACATTCGATGGTAACGACAGAGTAAACGCCCGCGCCGTTCGGGCACTTGCTGAAGCGCTTCAGGGGGAGACCAAAGGTACGTGCATCACAGTCGGCGTGCAGGCTATGCCTGAGCCGCCGCTTGACCGATCCGCTGTGCGGGTGGCTTAGGCTCACCGTTTGCCTCTTCGTGCTGCGCGTTCACAGCTTGAGCGCGTGGCGGGTCAGCTGCCGCATTGTTGCGTCTGCGACTGTCTTTCCGTGCGGAGCCTTCCTTCTGCCAAGAGCCTTCCTTCTGCCAAAAGTACGTACACGCCTCTGCGCCGCATAACCCCTCGAGCTTTCGGCTTAGGTGTTCGCTTGGCTCGACCCGCGCAACCTCCTTTAGCAGCACGTACGTGTCGTCTTCGGTCGAGATCTTGAGGTCCACAGGCACATCGCCGGCTCGACCATCCAGTAGGTGCCGAAGGTTATCGAGCCAGGCGGGCGTGGCCTGGGCCACCAGAACTTCAATGCAGATGCGAGAAGCTTCAGCATATAGACGCTCTGCAAGGGAGGCTGCGCTGTCAAGTACGACTTTTGGGGAGGGTAAGGAGGAACCAGCTTCGCCGTCACGTGCGCCCTCGAAGCGCAGGGCGCCGCTGACCAAGATGGGCACCGAGGCGCAGAGGAGCTCGCGATGCTTTTCCAAAGCGCGAGCGTGGACCACGACGTCTATCCGTCCGACCGAATCCTCTAGCTGGAAGAATGCCATCTTGTGTCCTGCGCGCGTCTGCCGTTCGCGGAAGCCTTCGATGACCCCGCCAAGGGTGACTCGGGTGCCTTCATCGCGGCGTATCAGGTCATGGGTTGTGGTGTTGCAGTAGCGTAGCAAGGCGCGCGTGTGCCGTTCAAGGGGGTGACCTGACACGTAGAAGCCGAGCGCCGATTTCTCTCGCTCAAGTTGCTCATCGGAATGCCAACTGCCGACGTGTGTAACAAAAGCGCCGGCGCTGTTGCGCACGCTGACGTCTTGTTCATCAAACAGACCGAACAAGTTTGTCTGGCCACTGGCCTGCTCTTCCTGCTCTTTCCGGCCCGCGTCAAACGCCTTGCTGATGCTCGCGAAGGCCTGACTGCGGTTCACCTGCATAGGTTGATGCAGGGTGTCAAAGGCACCGCTCTGCACGAGTGCCTCGACCACGCTGCGGTTGACGCGACGCAGGTCCACCCGCCTGGAGAAGTCGAAGAGGTCCTGGAACGGTTGGTCTCCATCACTTCGAGCTTCAAAGATGGCATCTAGTGCGGCGTTGCCGATGCCTTTGATGCCACCAAGCCCGAAGCGAACGCGTGGCTTCCATGGGTCGTGCAGCTTACCCCGCAGTGCAACGGGACGGTCCCGCTGCCGGGAGTTCGTTTCTGTTACTTGCTCATCGTACACAACAGAGAAGTCAATCTGGCTCTCGTTGACATCGGGTGGCAGGACCGTAAGCCCCATGGCACGCGCCTCGCCCACGCCACGGACGACCTTCTCCGTCTTCTCGCGGTCGGCTGTGAGCGTTGCGCAAGTGAACTCCGCGGGAAAGTGCGCTTTCAGATATGCGGTTTGATACGTAATGAGAGCATAGGCAGCAGAGTGCGATTTGTTAAAACCGTACCCGGCGAAGTAGTTGATCAGCTCGAAGACCCGCTCAGCATCCTCTCTTCTATGCCCTTGCTGCTCTGCGCCCTCGATGAAAACTTTCTTCTGCCTCTCCATCTCCTCGGGCTTCTTCTTGCCCATGGCGCGTCGCAGTAGATCGGCGCCGCCCAGTGTCATGCCTGCCATGCATTGAGCTGCTTGCATGACCTGCTCCTGGTATACGATGACGCCGTAGGTCGGTCGGAGGAGCTCCTCCAGGCAGGGGTGTGGATAGGCCACCTTGACCCGTCCGTGCTTCCTTTGAATGAAGTCATCTACCATGCCAGAGCCCAGGGGTCCCGGCCGGTAGAGCGCCACGGCGGCTACAATGTCTTCAAAGCAATCGGGCTTGAGTTGCTTGAAGAGGTTCTGCATTCCGCTCGACTCAACCTGAAAGACGTGGTTGGTCTCTCCTGACTGCAGCAGCGCGTAGGTAGTAGGGTCGTTTAGCGGAATCTGGTGCAGGTCAAGTTTGCTGCCGTCATGGTCAGGTCGATGACCTATCAACCCACAGGCGATGTCGATCACCGTGAGGGTTCGCAGTCCGAGGAAGTCAAACTTCACCAGGCCAGCAGCCTCAACATCATCTTTATGAAACTGCGTGACGTAGACCTCAGGCTCCGGACAGAAGACGGGAACATGGTCCCAGAGCGGTCCGCTGCTGATGACGACGCCCGCAGCATGCATCCCGGCATGCCGGGAGAGGTTCTCAAGCCCCTGCGCCGTGTCCAGCAGTTCCCGCACTTGGGATTCATCTTCATATGCGGCCTTCAGTCGCGGCTCTTGCTCGAGCGCGCGGCCTATCGGGACGCTTTTGCCTTGCACAGGCTCAGGGATTAAAGTGGCGATCCGACCCGCCTCCTGCGGGGTCATCTTTACCGCACGCCCTACGTCGCGGACGACGCTGCGGCTCTTCATCAGGTGGAACGTCGCTATCTGGCCGACGCTGTCGGCTCCGTATTTCTGGCGCACGTAGTCGATGACTTTGTCCCGCCCCTGCATGCAGAAGTCGATGTCAAAATCGGGCATCGATACCCGTTCCGGGTTGAGAAAGCGTTCAAAAAGCAGGCCGTGAGGCAGCGGGTCGAGGTCGGTGATGTTTAGAGCATACGCCACGAGTGAACCTGCGCCTGAGCCGCGGCCAGGGCCGACTGGAACCTCATTCTGTTTGCCCCAGTTGATGAAGTCTTGGACGATGAGGAAATATCCCGCGTAGCCCATCTTGCAGATGGTCTCGCACTCCATGCGCAAGCGTGCTTCGTACTGCTCGGCGTTGACGTTCTTGCCGACGCGCGCGAACTCCTGAAAGCGTCGCGCGAGTCCTTCGCGTGCCAGCCGCTCTAAGTGTTCGTTCTCACTCACGCCGCTGGGCAAGGCAAAGCGTGGAAGTTTTGGGGCAGCAAACGGATTGGCTTGCCCGCCGCACATCTCGGCGATGCGCAGCGTACTTTGCAGCGCCTCGGGCGTGTCAGCAAAGAGCGACGCCATTTCCGCTGGCGATTTGAGATACATCTGCTCTGAACCGTGATGACTGAGCATCACTTCCTCAAGCGTGCGGCCGAGGGCGATGCAATGGAGCACACGTTGTAGGGCATGGTCTGAGCGCTCGATGTAGTGGCAATCGTTGGTTGCTACGACCGGCACCCCGAGCGACTTGCCGCACGCGATGAGTATCTCGTTGAGTGGCTTTTGTTCAATGAAGCCGTGATTCTGCAGTTCAATGAAGAAACACCCCTCCTCAAATACGTGACGGAGGCGCTCGAGCGTTTCCATTCCGCTCGCCTGGCCCCGCTGAAGCACGTCTTGCGCTACCAGGCCTCCCATGCAGCCACTTAGGCCGACCAGGCCGTCGCTATACTGCGAGAGAAGGTCAACGCTGACGCGAGGGACGCCGCGTCGCATGCCCTGGACCCAGCCGAGGCTGACGATCCGAGCGAGGTTGTGGTATCCCGCCTGGCTCTGCACAAGAAGCGGCAGATGGTAGCCCGTTTCTTCCTGGTTGCGGTGGTCGCCGTGCACGACGGAAACCTCGCAACCCATGATGGGCCTGATCCCTTCCCCTTCGCAGGCCTTGGTGAATTGAAGCGCACCGAACATGTTCCCGTGGTCAGTGAGCGCCACGGCAGACATGCCGAGCTCTTTCGTTTTGGCAGCAAGCGGCTGGAGCTTTATCGTGCTGTCGAGCAACGAATACTCCGAGTGGACGTGAAGATGGGCAAACTCCGAAGTCATCAACACCAACTTCCCTGCACATGCGGCTCAGGCATACGCGAGGTAGCGTAGCTCATGTGCTCAAGTAGGCTAGAGCGCACCTCAGATTGATTTGTTCCGCATCCAGAGAGAGGTGCTGACGACCCGATGAGTGTGTGAGGCCGCGCGGCGCCTCCTTTCGGCGAGAAGCTGCGTCTCCTTGGTGCGAGAGAAAGGGGCGCGGTAGGAGTCGTTCCGCTCCGTCGTTCCGCTCCGAAGTTGATGTGGGAGCTGGATGAGATAGGTGCTAGGCATGTAGCGCTGCTTGCTGACCTATGCTCCTCCTGGGGTTCAGATGCTTTCGAGGAAACCATGCGCACACGCGTCGTAACATGGCTGTTGTTGGGGTTGCTCTGCATGATGGGCGGGGCTTTGGCGTTCGCGGCCACAGAACTTTGGGTGGCGCGGCGAGAGGCGCACCGCGCTCTGCCGCAGGTCGAGCCAGTGTCTCCTCGCGCTGACCTGAGTTCCGCCGAGAAAACTACGATTGAGATCTTCCGCCGCACGGCACCGGCGGTTGTGCACATCACGACGCTGGAGCTGCGCCGCGACTTCTTCCGCCGCAACGTGATGACGATTCCGAGCGGGACGGGGTCGGGCTTCATCTGGGACCATGCGGGGCATGTGGTAACCAACTACCACGTGGTGCGTGGCGCCAACGCGGTTCGTGTCACGCTGTCGGATCAATCGGTTTGGTCAGCTACAGCAGTTGGCCACTACGCGGCTAAAGACATTGCTGTCCTGCGCGTTGAAGCGCCTAAGGAACGGCTTGTGCCCGTGTCGGCAGGCAAGTCGCAGCACCTGGTTGTTGGGCAGCACGTCTTTGCCATAGGCAACCCCTTCGGGCTCGACCACACTCTATCAACGGGTGTTATCAGCGGCTTAGGTCGAGAAATATTATCAGTTAGCAAGCGTCCGATCCAGGGCGTCGTGCAAACAGATGCAGCGATCAACCCAGGTAACAGTGGAGGTCCGCTTCTCGATAGCTCGGGGCGCCTGATAGGAATCAACACCGCCATCTTCAGCCCCTCGGGGGCGTCGGCTGGGGTGGGCTTTGCTGTGCCCGTTGATGCGGTGTCGCGCGTGGTTCCTCAGCTCATCAGAAACGGCAAGGTGGTGCAGCCGGGACTCGGGGTCGAGCTTGATGAGGACGGCACTATCACTTCGCGGGTGGGCATCCGCGGCGCATTGATCGTTAAGGTCTCTCCGGGAGGTAGCGCTGAGAAAGCGGGGCTTCAGGGTACATCGTGGGATTGGGGCCGACGCGGCCTCATCTTGGGAGACATCATCATCAAGGTCGATGATCAACCGGTGGACGATGCGGTGGATTTCTTCCGTGCACTCGACAACCGAAAAGTGGGCGAGAAGGTGTTGCTTACCATCGTCCGAAGCGGCAAGGAGCGGAGGGTCGAGGTGATGCTTTCAGCCGAAGAGGGCGAATGAGGTAGATAGACATCACATCTAAAACAAGCTGCAAATCAGTGGATGGACGATCTAAGAGCCCCTGTGAAGCTGCCTAGTCTCCATGGCTCTTTGTAAAGCAACCTTTACAAACGGGACCTTTGCAACGGCGGAAGGGCCGCCGGTCACGAGCCTACGAGGTGTCCGGTCACTTCCTGGTGAGTGGGCTATCGAGGAGGTTGTGCGATCCATCGCTGGGATTGCAGGAACGGCAGCATCGGAGGAGCGAAGTGACGAAAAGTCCGCGCAGAGACTGCCCCGCCCCGCAGAGACCATCCCCCGCAGAGACCGCCCCGGAGTTCTCGTCGACTGCGTCTCCTGCGATCCCGGCGACTTCAGGGCGCGTGAGGACGGGCTTTGAGGATGTGTCTTGAGGACGACGCCGGACCAGGATACGCTTCAAAAACCACGCGCTAGTGTACCTGAACGTTTGCGTAGCATCTACGCTTGTTGCAGCAGATCCGCAGTCGCCAGAGCCTCTTCTGGAAGAAGACAGGGAATGCCATCGCGAACTGGGTAAGCGAGGCTCTGATGCGCATTGATTAAAGCGCCATGAAGGAGCACCTCGGCCGGTTGCCCGGTCACAGTCTTCAGCCGCCGTTCTGCGATGGCCTGATTGAGCGCTCTTAGCGTGATTGAGTCAGCTTGCGTCAGGGTTTGATGCGTATGGGGGCAGCAGAGAAGGTCCCACTTCATGACACACCTTCCGACGATCGCGCTGAAGCAAAGGATGTGAGCGGGATGCGTTCCTCCTTTGCATCCTTCATATGCCTGACGGTCATCAACTGTTCCGCAAACTCATCCGGGCCGAGGACAATCAGCCGTTCGGCTGAGAGCCGGTCCGCGTGCCGCAAAGCCCACTTGACCCGCTTGATCTCAAGCACGAGATCGACTGCGCGTCCTTGAGCGCGAAGGTCAGATGCCACGCCTGATGCGACCGGACGAAGCTCCTCGGCGAGCGAGACCACCACATCCTGCGTTGGATGACCGAGGTCTGGCAGCAGCTGGTGGTCGCTCAGCAGCTCCAGGATCACCACGTCGCCAAAGCCGAAACCACAGGCGGGCCGATCCCTGCCGCCAAAGGTGGACAGGAGGCGGTCGTACCGCCCGCCTCCACATATCGCTCGCAGTTTTGCGTGGCGGTCGAAGGCTTCAAAAACAGTGCCGGTGTAGTATGCGAGACCGCGCACGACAGAAACATCCACCGTGAGCCAGTCGCCCAAATCGTACCCTTCGGCTAGCCGAAGCAACGTCCATAGATTGCCTACGGCTTGCTCGCCTTCAGCGCCGAAAAACTTCTGGAGCGCACTGAGGTCGGTGAGCCGCAGCACGTCCTGCAGCTCGCGCGTCGCTTCGGCGCTAAAGCCCAACGTTTGTAGTTCCTCTTGAACAGCTTCTGCAGGAAGCTTTTCGAACTTGTCGATAGCCACACAAACCGACGCAAAGCGTTCGTCATTTACCTTGAAGCGGCGCATGAGGGCTTGCAAAATCTGCCGGTCGGAGATGCGGATACCCACCTTCGCTGCGTCCAAACCCAGCCGCACGAAAAGCGCACGAACAGCAGCAAGCAGTTCCACCTCGGCGCTGGCGTGAGCCACTCCGAAAATATCCATGTTCCACTGAAAGTGCTCCCTCTTTCGGCCGCGGGTCATGCGCTCGTAGCGCCAGCATTGTGGGAGGCTGAACCACTTGACCGGTAGACTGAGCGAGTTGCCTTTCTGCAAAATCATCCGAGCAAGCGACGGCGTCATCTCGGGCCGCAGAGCAAGCATTCGGCCGCCCTTGTCCTCGAAGGTGTACAACTGGTCGACGATCTCCTCTCCGGCCTTGCGTGTGTAGAGCGCCTGATGCTCGACGACTGGCGCGTCGTACTCTTCAAAGCCAAACTGCCGAGCCACTTCACGGAAGTGTCCGAACAGCCACATGCGAAGGCGCATCTGATCGGGAAAGGCATCCCGGGTGCCACGTGGTGGGGAAAGCTCCATCTGCGGTTACGTCCTCATCTTAGCAGGCACTTCTTCTCATTCGTCCTGTTCTGAGGGTCAGCCGTCCTGTTCTGAGGGTCATAGGCCGCGTATGCAAGCAGGAAGGCCTGGTGCGGCGCAGCAGCCTTGGGTGGCAAGGTGAGGCGAGTCGACGCTCGTGCTAGGCTCTGTTTCCTGTCTGGTGCTTCCTTGTCTGGACCAATCCCAAAGAACAGTGCAGTGTTCTCTCTGCACGACATCGCGGAGGCCACGGCGGGAACTGTGAGCGGCGGAGATGTCCAGGTTAGGGGCGTGTGCACTGACACGCGCGCCATTGAACCTGGCAATCTGTTTGTCGCGCTCACGGGCTCCCGCTTTGACGGTCACCGCTACGCTGATCAAGCAGCCGATCGTGGCGCATCCGCTCTGTTACTACAGCAACCCGTTCCATGCGCGCTGCCTTGCGTGAAGGTGCCGGACACAACTGTGGCTCTGGGTGATCTTGCCGCGTATCATCGCAAGAAGTGGCGCGATGCGCATTCAGGACGACGCATTGTCGCAATTGGTGGATCCGTGGGGAAGACGACCACCCGTCGTGCCATCGAGGGGGTTCTTAGGCAGGCGCTCGGCGCAGCGCTGCATGCCACCCGAGCCAATCAGAACAACCTGATAGGGGTGCCGCTGACGCTCTTGGCGGCCGAAAACTTCCATCAGTTCATCGTCCTTGAGCTCGGCACCAGCATTCGGGGCGAGCTCCCGCGTCTTAGCGAGATGGTACGACCTGACGTGGGCATACTCACGCAGATCGCTCTCGAACACGTAGAGGGTCTAGGAGGGCTTGAGGAAATCGAGGCCGAAGAATCGGCTGTTTTGGCTTCTGCCAGGCAGGGAGTCGGCTGCGCAGATGACCCCCGCGTCCATAAGTTTGTCCGGTGGATGGGAGGCATGCTCTATGGCCGCCACCGCGCCAGCGACTATCGCCTTATGCAAGTGGAAAACTCCGGCTGGCAGGGTCAGACGATGGAAGTACATCGTCCCACGGGTGTTCTGCGGTTTCAAACACCACTGCTAGGCGAGGCTGGCCTGCAGGCATCATTGGCTGCCGTCGCAGCTGCTGAAGTCGCTCTTAGGCGACCATTGCTAGTGGATGAAGTGCAAAAGGGGCTCAGTGCAGCTCAGGCGCAAGACGGCAGAATGAGCGTTCTGCAGCTTAGCGACCGGACGACGGTAGTCGACGACAGCTACAATGCCAACCCCGTGTCCATGCGCGCTTCGCTCCGCGACGTCGCTGCGCTTGCTCGAGCGCAAGAGCGACGACTCATTCTCGTTCTCGGTGAGATGCGGGAGCTTGGAGACGTGTCAGTTTCGGAGCATCGAAAGCTGGTCGAGGCGATTGTCGCCGTGGGTCCTGCGGCTCTCGTTGCCGTGGCGGGACATGCTAGGCTTTGGGTGGAGCCTGTGCAGGAGGCTAACCTCCTAGCTGTTTTTGCTTCCGATGCGGAAGAGGCCGCGCATCTTCTGATGCAGCATGCGAAACCGGAGGACGTCGTGCTCCTCAAGGCTTCCCGCGCCATCCAACTGGATTGCACGCTCCGCACCTGGATGCAGTTACGCGCATAGCCGCCTCACTCAATGATTTGAACTCGCCATCCCCGTATCTACTCGCTATAGTCGCGCCATGGAGCAAGCCAGGGTCGGCGTCATCATGGGGAGTGAGTCGGATCTGGAGACCATGCGGCGTGCCGAGGACGTGTTGGTTCGCTTCCAGGTCCCCTTCGAGATCACGGTGGTAAGCGCGCATCGTACGCCGGACCGCATGTTCGACTACGCCAAGACTGCGCGTGAGCGCGGTCTGCGGGTAATCATCGCGGCGGCAGGGGGGGCAGCGCACCTGCCCGGAATGGTCGCCTCGCTCACGACCTTGCCAGTGCTCGGAGTGCCGGTGCGAAGTCGTGTGCTTGCGGGTGTGGACAGTTTGCTCTCAATCGTGCAGATGCCTGCAGGCGTCCCCACGGCAACGTTCGCAATAGGCGAGGCGGGCGCAACTAACGCAGCTCTTTTTGCTGTGCGGCTTCTCGCGCAGACCGAGGGGATGGAACACCTGCGGCGCGATTTGGAGCAGTACATGTCGGCGTCGCGTACCCGCGTTCTCGAAAGCGCGGAGAGGGTTGAGCGTAGCGATGAGTAAAGTAGTCGGTATTCTTGGTGGCGGGCAGATTGGAATGATGTTGGCCGAGTCGCTGAGGAAGCTTGGAGGACGCACGTTGACGTACGATCCAGACGCTGCTTCACCAGCGCGCTTCCGCGGCCCATTTCAACAGGGGCCGTGGTCAAGTGAGGATGCGTTAGAGGCATTCTTTGATCAGGTTGATCTAGCGACCTACGAGTTCGAAAACGTCACTCTACCTGAAGGTGTTCCTCACCGAAAGAGGCTTCTGCCGAGTCGAGATGTGCTCACTGTGTGTCAGAATCGACTGAAGGAAAAAAATTTTCTTCGTGAACACGGATTTCCCATGCTGCCATTCGCAGAGTTGAGCAGCACGGTCGAGGCGGCAGCTGAGGCAGTGGGATATCCAGCCATCCTGAAGAGCGTGCGCGGCGGCTATGATGGGCACGGGCAGCACCCAGTTCCGAACTCTGAAGATGCACAAAGACTTAGCAAGCGAATTAAGGCTTTGGAGGAAGCAGATGGATACCGGCAATGGGTGCTTGAGCGGAAGGCCGAACTGCACACGGAGGTGAGCTGCGTGGTGGCTCGGAGTGGACGGCAGGAGGTGAGTTTCCCGCTGTTCGAGAACGTGCACCGAGAAGGGATCCTCGACCTGACTCTCTTTCCTGCAACGCTTTCTGCATCAGATGCGGAGCAGTGTAGGAAAATGGCCATGGATGTGGCGCGACGTCTTCAAGTCGAGGGCATGTTGACTGTTGAAATGTTTATCGTAGAGGGAGCTGGCCTGAGCGGAACTCCGCTCAGCGACGGCAAGTATCTCTTCGTCAACGAGCTGGCGCCTCGACCACACAACTCGGGCCATATCACGCTGAACGCGTGCGACATCAGTCAGTTTGATGCGTTGGCGCGCGTTCTGCTGGATGCGCCAGTTGTTACGCCGGAGCCCATGAGTAACGACACGTACTGCATGGTGAATCTTCTTGGTGATCTTTGGCTTCCCAGTTCCTCGTCGGAGCCTGTTGAGACGTCTGCTGCTGCACTTCAGGGTCTCAATGTGCGGGCGCTTGCTGAAGTTCCAGGTGTGCTGGATGTGGTGCTCTATGGCAAAGCTGAGGCGCGTGCGCGCCGAAAGATGGGTCACGCCGTCGTGCGAGGCCAAGACGCACAGCAAGCGCGGGACCGAGCGTACGCGCTTCGTGAACGCCTAGCACTGCATTGCTGAGCTTTCTAGCCCTGAGGGCTGAGCTTTCCAACCCCAAGGCTGAGCTTTCCGGCGGAGTTTCTTTGCAGCCGGGATGGATAGGGACTAAGGGTGTAATGGCTCAGGTGAAGTCGGGTCAAAATCGGGCGCCGGGCAGAGCAGCATCGGTTGGTTCTGTAGTTACAGCTCTGTAGTTAATAAGCGCAACTTGCGGAGAAGAGGCATGAAGAGAATAGCGGTACTGACGAGTGGCGGAGACGCCCCGGGCATGAACGCTGCAATACGTGCCGTAGTGCGAACGGCAGTTGACCTGGGCTGGGAGGTGTTCGGGATCAACCAAGGGTATCGGGGGCTCATCAACGGAGACATGGTGCCGCTTGGAGCCCGGGACGTCTCTGGAATCATCCAGCGAGGTGGAACGATCTTAGGGAGTGCCCGTTGCCCCGAGTTCAAGGAGCTTGAGGTGCAAAAGGTTGGGTTGGAGCGGCTGCGTTCTCGCGGTGTCGATGCCCTAGTGGTCATCGGTGGCAACGGATCGCAGACGGGCGCAAATGCACTCAGCGAGTTGGGTCTTCCAGTAGTGGGTGTGGCCTCAACTATCGACAACGACCTCTACGGTTCGTCCGTCACTTTGGGTGTCGATACCGCGCTCAACATCGCTCTTGAGGCTATTGACCGCATCAAGGTTACAGCGTCTTCACATCGTCGTGCCTTCCTCGTCGAGGTGATGGGCCGCGATTGCGGATACCTGGCTCTCATGGCAGGCATTGCCGGTGGCGCAGAGACCGTTGTCATTCCAGAGCGGGAGACGAGCCTCGAGAAGATTGAGCAGGAGCTGCGCTCAGCTTACGCGCGAGGAAAGCTTCATGCGATCATTGTGCTCGCGGAGGGCGCCACGCTTAGGAACGAGTTGACCTCTGATGAGTTTCGTAAACAACAAGAGGAGCGAGGCTTCGACCTCCGCGTGACCACCCTTGGGCACGTGCAGCGAGGGGGTTCACCTGGCGCTTTCGATAGGTTGCTAGGCACGCGATTTGGGGCTCACGCCATATCGGCTCTCGCGGCTGGAGAGACGGGCGTCTTAGTCGGTCTCGCGCCGGGAGACGGTATAGTCAAGACTCCGCTGAGCGAGGTTGCCGGAAAGAAGAAGGCCTTGGACCTTGAGCTCTTCGAGTTAGCTGGCACGCTAGCTCGCTAAAGCAAGCTGCCGAGAAGCTCTAGCTCCCCGCGGTCAAGTCTCAGGGTGCGTCCGCGACCAAATCCGGTTCAGCTCTTTCTGCATGGACGCGTACCCGTAGCCGAACAGTGGCATCAGCCCGAGAAACGTGATCCCCCGATTTGCTGCGTCTGGGACCTGCGCCTTCTTTTGCGCCTGGTAAATCGCGCGGCCGTACTTGAGTGGCAAATAGAGAAAGTAGAGGCCACAGAATATGGTGATGATAAGGTCACGGGTGGGATGAAGCTTTTTTGTCTCCAGGTATTCATCGAGATCGTGGCCAACATTATACCACCAGTACCAACCATAGATGCCCAGCGAGAATAGGACCGCAAGCCATACTTTCCATGGCGAGCGCATCGTTTGATATTTCATAAGTTGTCGCTAGCCTCCGGTGCAAGCCTACTTAGATCCCCCGAGAAGATCCTGCAAGGCTGCGGCGTCTTGCTCCGCCACCGTGTTTATCACCGACTCGAAAATCAGCTCTATTCCACCGACCTCGATGCGGTCATTGGGCTTGAGTACAGCTGAAGTGACACGTTCGCCGTTCACACAGATGCCATTCTTGCTCCCTAGGTCCTGCACAGTGAAACCTTGTGCGGTTTCCGTGACTTCAAAGTGAAGGCGGGACACATCGAGGTCTTCTAACACTAGCGTCGCCTCGGGTGAGCGCCCCACAGACCATGTAGCCTCGCTTCCGCCAAGGACAAGGGCCTTTCCGCGTTGGGGGCCGGTTGCAATGCTGAGGCGATGGCTGCGGCCTGTTGATGGTGGAGCCTTGACTTCGCGGAGTATCGCCATGGTTGTTTCCACCGCCGAAGGCATAAGTGCG
This sequence comes from Polyangiales bacterium, assembly GCA_965214225.1. Lineage (GTDB taxonomy): Bacteria > Myxococcota_A > Polyangia > Polyangiales > CBDCBC01 > CBDCBC01. Next base: position 2,970,091 of record OZ243942.1, read on the forward strand.
TGGAGAAGTTGACTCACTTGCGTCGCTTCAACCGCGAGAGCTGGGGGCAGTGCACGCGCCAGCTCCTGACTAAGAGCGTAAGCTGTGCGCGGACGCTTCTCCACGCTCTTCTCCAGGCATTTCAATACGACGCGGTCGAGCTCAGGAGGTATATCGGAGCAATAATGTGAAGGAGGCGGCAGTTCAGTTCGCTGAACTTGCGCCAGTATTTCTGCAGCCGAATCGCCTTCGTGGAGCGCACGCAGAGCGAGCATCTCCCAAAGAACGACCCCGAGAGAGTAGATGTCGGAACGACGATCAACAGGGAGACCGCGCGCCTGTTCGGGTGACATGTACCTGTACTTCCCCTTGAGGACCCCCACACCCGTGCGGAGCGACTGGGTGCGCGCTTTGGCGATGCCGAAATCGATCAGCTTCACGTATCCAGCAAAGGCAATGAGAATATTCTGAGGGCTGATGTCCCTATGCACCACCCCTAGCACGTTACCTAGGTCGTCACGCGTCTCGTGGGCAGCGTGCAAGCCCTCCGCCACCCGCAGCGCCAGTCCAGCCGCTAGGACCGGAGAGAAGCGCCGCCCACGCCGCTCCAACTCTGCGATCAGCTCGGCAAGGGAGCAACCAGGGACAAACTCCATGATGAGGTAGTAGTGCCCCTGAAGTTCAAGTAGCTCTTCGACGTGCACCACGTGAGGATGTTGGATCCGCGCTGAGAGCAGCGCTTCGTCGACGAACATTTGTGTGAATAAGGGATCACGCGCGAGATCAGGATGGATGGCCTTGATGGCCACGTGACGCCGGAAACCCGCCACGCTCTCCCGAAGGCCGAGGTAGAGGGTGGCCATGCCGCCCTCACGCAGCGTCTTAATGACCTCATAGTTCCCGATTAGAGCGCCTTCTTCCAGCGCGCCGCTCTCGTCCGTAACGCTCACTTAATGAATTCTCACCGGAAGCCTCCGTGGAAGCTGTTTCACCCTTCGTCGCTTCGGCTTGGGCTTTTTCACCTTCTGGAACTTCTGCACGAAAAGCAGTAGTTCGTCGCTGTCTCGAATGTTGAAAATCCTCATGGGACTCTGCGGTCGAAGGTCAGGATGCGCGCCAGTATCCAGCGTCACACGCAGAGAAGTGCCGGGTGGACGACGGAACGTCGCGTGAAACGCGCCTGAGCGATCAAGCGTTCCGTACGGCTCGCCATCAACCAAGAGCGGCAGCCCTACTTGCTCGGAGGCACGGGCTACCAGGGCGATCAGTCTGTTAGTTGGTTTGCACTGAATACTGTACCGGAGGGCTGAAGGCTTCCCATCGGAGACGCCTTCGAACCTGCGCAAGACAAGGGTTGGCGCTTCTCCAATCCGTGCGTTGCCTTCTGGACACTTGGACGTGATGCGCACCTGCTGACCCTCGGAGCCGCTGAGGGTTGTAGCCAGTTCGCCTCTTTCATTAGTCTGGCCAAGCGCGTTACCGCCAGCGGAAACCGCCACTCCGGAGACAGGCTCGTCAGAATCGTTTGTGGCCTCAAATAATACGGCGTAGGTTCGCGCCTCCTGGTCTTCTCCGCAGCTGTAAACGGAGATAGCGAGAGCGCCAAGTGCAGCTAGACGTTTGAAACAGCAGCTCCTAATCATCGCCACCCTCCAGTTGTCCCTCACTGATCACGGCGCCGGCGCAGTCTCCTCCGTCGTCACAGGCACCCGTAACCTGCCTTCGCAACAGCGTGATGATGCTCTGGTAAACTTCAGGCTTTTCGCTACCGGCGGCGAGCGTGCGGTAATTGTCAATCGCTCGCTTAAAACGTCCTGCGATAAGTAGATCAGCTGCCTTTGCCTCCGCCGTTAGCTGTTTGGTGGCAGCATTCGCAGTCTGTGAAGACTCTGCAGGCTCGGCTTCGACGTGCGCAGGTGCCTTGCTTCCTGATAGGGGCGTGTGAAGACTTAAACCAGCGGCGCTCGCCGCATTGGGTGATGGAGCATTCTCGGCAGCTTCATCGGCAGCTCCGACGGGTGCGCTAGTCTTCGCTTGTTTCGCTAGCTCTTGCTGGGGAGTTGGGGCCGGCACAGGGACGTTTGCAACTGGAACGGCGTGATCAGTGGTGACCGCAGCTGGTGTCGGCGCCTCGCCCACAAATACTGTAGCGACCACTAAAAGCACTGCGACCGCGCCCAGCGTAATGGCCATAGTCTTGGTCCGCTTCGGCGTCTTGCGCCAAACCCCCCGTACCTTATTGACGGCTGCATTTCTCGCTTTCGGCCTCGAAGGCTCTGCGAAGCCACCTAGGGCAGGAGCACCATGGTGCGTTTTTGACCCTGGCGCAGCAAACCAGCTGGCCGCCCCCGCATCGTGTGCGTCGGGAGCTGGACGGGACGTGTCAGGAGGGGCTGAGCTGCGGCGCTTCTCAATGTACCGCTGGAATGCATTGCCCGAAGCCATGGCTGTTGGCTCTAAAGTAGGTTTGCGTTCTTCTTCTCTGTCACCTGATGGTGACGCCGAAGAGGAGGGATGAGGAGTCGCTGGCGTGCGTTCAGCGGGCGCATGGTTCCTCGCGTCGTCCTGAGATGCCTGGTCCGGTTCAGCTTGCATCGGCATAAGCTGTGAAAGAAGTTGCTGACCCGCTTGGGTGCGCGATGGGCTCTTACTGGAGGGGTCATCGCGCATCATCGTCCTCGCGAGAGGCATATTGCCAGCTGGCGGGTGCCGTGGATCCTCACCTGGTGGAGACGATGCAGGTGGAGACGATGCAGGCTGAGGCGGTGTGGGTGAATCGACCCTCTGCATCAGACGGGTGGCAGAAGGAGAGGGCTGAGCAGAAGGAGAGGGCTGAGCAGAAGGAGAGGGCTGAGCAGAAGGAGAGGGCTGAGCATTAGAAGCAGCTGTGTCCTCCTCTGGGTCGGATGTGTAGTAGCTTGCGGGAGCAACAACTGTCTTGGGCTCGTACGGAGACGTCGAGCTCTGCACACCACGGGTGCGTGGGCTCTCCAGAAGTTGCTCTCCAGCGGGTGGCGAGAGCTCGGTGGGAGGTTCAGAGTTGGTGAAGTGTCCGAACGAGATTTTCACCGCTACCCTGGCGCCCCCAAAACTAATCACGTCGCCTTCGCGTAGTGGGCGAAGTTTGTGCAGCTGGGTGTTCGCGATATGGACTGGAGTAGCATCCACCGGCTGAGCTGAGAGTTGGCGCCCATCCCAGGTGAGGTCCAAATGGTGACCGGCCACTCCTTCTGCCATTACCGTCCAACCTCTTTCTGTAGACGTGCCTACACTGACCGTCCGGGAAGAGGTGCTGAGCTCGAAGGTGATCGTCGTCGTGTCAGATGCTCCAGCGATGAGACTTAGATGGAACCCGGGAGTGCCTGCAAAGTTTCTGTGTCCAATCTTTGTTTCCATACTGCTAGCTTCTTTAAGTTGGTCGGGTTCCGTCGCTATGATGGCAGGTCATTGCAAAGATGACCCCTATGACCAAAGGTTGGTTTGGGAAAAACCCATGGCGCGAATGAGCTCAGCACATTGCGGCTCTTTACCTGTGGGGGAAAAGAGACTGCGAATCGTGCCATCCTCTTCTCGGTCAAGGATCTCTCGATGGAAGAGGTCCTGTATAATGTACCCCTGCTCCGACTCATAACCTAGCACTTCACTAATGTGGGTGACGCAGCGCGAGCCATCATCAAACCGGTTGGTTTGCACGATGATATTAATCGCAGAGGCAACTTGGGCGCGAAGTGCGTGTAGCGGAAGCTCTACGTCGCTCATCATAGCCATGGTCTCAAGCCGCGTCATGGTGTCTCGCGGGTATGTTGCGTGCACGGTTGAGAGACATCCACCGTGGCCCGAGGTCATGGCTTGGATGAGATCCAGCGCCTCGCCGCCGCGAATCTCACCCACCACAATGCGGTCGGGCCGCATGCGAAGGCTCGCTCGAAACAGGTCCCGGATGGTGACCAAACCGCGTCCCTTCGCGTCAGGAGGTCGCGCTTCTAGATGGACGACATGGTCCTGTTGAAGCTGCAGCTCCCGTGAATCTTCAATTACGACGATCCGTTCATCGGGGGAGGAATAGGATGAAAGGGCGTTGAGCAGCGATGTTTTGCCCGACCCGGTTCCGCCCGCCACCAGGATGTTTTGCTTCACGCGAACCAGGGCCTCCAGCGCCTCTGCAGATTGATGCGTGAGGGCGCCAAATCCGATGAGCTTGTCAATCGTCAGCCGGTCTTTGCTAAACCGACGGATAGCTACGCAGGGTCCTTCCGGCGCAGCCGGAGGAAACACCGCCTCCACGCGTGAGCCGTCCGGCAATCTCGCTTCGAGAATAGGGTGGTGTTCATCGACGTGTCGTCCGACATACTGCGCGATGTTTCGTAAAGCGGCTTCAAGTGCGTGACGCGACGAGAAAGAGGCGTCCGCCGGTTCAATGCGCCCGCGCCGCTCCACGTAGATCTGGGACGGACTGTTGATCATGATCTCGCTCACCGAAGGGTCATTGAGGAAAGGCTCAATGGGAGCGAGGAAACCTCGGAGGGTCTGTTCGTAGACTTCCTTCGGTATCATAGTCTTTTCGGCCTCCTGCGACGCGAAGGTGAGGGCTCTGCGTGAGCTCGTGCTTTGACGGCAGATTCAAGGCTCGCTTGTTCCAGGTAGCTCTGCGCCTCCTCCGAGTGCACGCCGCGGGGCTCGAGCTTCAGATACGATTCGAAGTGTTGCTCCACTTCCGCAGGCTCAGCAAAGTGGTCACGCAGCAAGGTGGCAAGCAAATAATGCGGATGCGGCTGGTTGGGGGCGTGTTGAACCACTCGCTCAAGCTCCATACGTGCTTCCGCGTAGTCCCTGACGGCGATGCGAATGGTGGCTACAAGAACCCGCAGTGGCCAGTGCTTTGGGTGTTGGCTCAGGTAGGGCTCTGCGTAAGCCAAGCCGGCACGAAGTCGCGACGCGGCAATGCACACTTTCACCAGCTGCGGTACCACCTTGCCTCGCGGATACCCGCGTTCGAGAGCAACTGAAAGATATTGCTCCGCACGGATGTAGTCTCCGTTCCGAGCCGACTCTGTGCCCCGTACATACATCGACTCTGCCGACGCTGTACGGAGTGGATCTGCAGGTGGATCCTCTTGCCGCTGCGTGGCGTGCGATGTCGCGCAGCCGGCGACGACAACCAGCACCGTCAGCACCGAAGTCCACGCAGCCCACAGTCTTCCGGACCACCGCGCGCGAAAAGTGTTTTGGGCGTCCTGCCTGTACATGGAGGTCAGGATCCCTCCGGGGCAAGGTCGAGCTTTCGTTCCACCGACTTGAGCCACTCAACGTAAGGGTGCTTCCGACCACGCAACAGAGCTCGCAATGTTGATATCTCCTGCTTTGCATCGATATAACGCTCCTCGCGGAGAGCGAGCTCTAAGCGCGTGCGGCTGGAAACGTAGTCCCGTTCAAGACGCTTCTTCCAGGCTGCAAGCCTTCGCTTTGTGGAGGACGTCCGCCGTTGTTCACCACTGCGCTCAAAGCAGGCAGCCGCCTGGCTAAGAAGCTCACCGGCCTCCACTCCGTCATGAGGATCAAATACGTAACGCTCTGCTTTGGCCAACGCATCTTCCAGCCGTTGTTCGGCAAGCCTAGCCGCCGCGTCACCCGAAACGCGACACGAAGCTTTCTTTGCAAAGAGCTGCGGAGCAGTTTCATCTGAGGATGATATGGAGGCCACGGGATCGGGCGAACCTAAGAGTGCCCAAGCAACCATTGCCGCTGTGAGCACGCCTAAGATCACAGCGAGAGGACTGACCTTGGTCTTCTTGCGGGCGACTTCAGCAAGCAGAGGTGTGAGGCGTAAATCCCCGAGTGTGAATGGTGTTCCCCACGGCACCTTGCCCTTTTGAAAAGGCTCATTGTCGACCATAAAAGGAGAGGCGCCCTGAGCCACCGATGCCCAACACTGACCCTCGTGCGGCGAGAACATGATGTGCTCGTCACCTAGCTCCGCTACATGGCCAAGGCGCACATCGCACCCGGTCGCTCTACCCACCACCGCGCGTTGATTATATATGGGAAACCGCCGTCGGTCGTTCTTGAGCCGCACCTCGATATCGAAAACTGACTTCTTCTTCAATTCCATTTAAAACCCGCTCTGCATGTTGCTGATGGCGAAGGGGCCGAGCACGAGGATGAGGATGGCAACGAAGATCATCATCAGGGGACCCATCATAAGGACGCCCGCGCGAGCCGCTGCCTCCTCGGCAGTCACGCTCCGACGCATTCGAAGCATCCCAGCTTGTATATGAAGCACCTCGGCAAGAGGATTGCCCTTCTCTTCCGATTGGATAACTGAGCCAACGAAATCTTTGACGGCATCTGTGGGACAGCGTCGTGCAAAATCCTCGAGGGCATGCCGTCGAGTCAGCCCAAGTTCCAGCTGGTGCAGCATGACTTCAAACTCCTCGTAGACCGGTTCGTCACTCGTTCTGCTGCGCTGCGTCAGCTGCCTCACCGCACCCATGAAGTCCAACCCGGCGCTCATGCACAGCGAGGCAAGGTCGATGGCGCCCGGCAACGCCCGATCCACCGCCTTTAGCCGAGCTTTCCCCGCTTCGCGAAGCTGCGCGCCCGCAAGCCATGCTCCGAAGATGGCCGCTATTAAAACAGCTCGTAGGCCTGTATCCAAGATTGGCATCAGCAGAAGAGCGAATCCAGCGCAGATGATGGCCAAGATGATTTGAAAGGCGACGAACTCTGAGGGAGAGAAACCAAGAAAGTCACCAGCCTGCGCGATCTTCAGTTGGAGCTCCTCCCACCGTGTCTTTCGCTTGTACGGCTGCACGAAGCTGCCGACGAAGCGGATCAGCGGCTCGACGAGACGGAAGAGCGGGTTACGTTGCATCGCCCGCGCTCGCTTGAGTCCACGACGCCCCTTCATGGGGCGCTCAAGAGGCGTCTGGACGCCGAACGCGTATGTAGCAAGTGTAACGGCAATCAGAGCGGCGGCCAAAATGGCAAATTTCAAAGCCAAGAGGAGGATGTTGGTCATGGGCTTAGATGTCGACGGCCAAGATTTTGCGAGCGACGAAGAAGGAACCTATCCAAAGCACAAGGGCTACGGCTGACAGTACGTAGCCAATCCCTGTGGTTACCAGCGGGTTGAGGGTGCCTGGACTGATCCAGTGGATGGCGAAGACCAAGAAGAGGGGAATGACTGCGAGCACGTAGGCCTGGTTTTTCCCTTCTGCGGTCTTCGTTCGGACGACTCCTTCAAGCCGAGCCATCTCGCGTAGCGTGGATGCGGTGGTTTCCAGCGTGGCGGGGAGATTACCTCCGCTTTGTCGAGCAACCATCAGGGTGAGCACGCCATTGTTCAGGCTCTGGCTCTTCACACGTTCTGCCATTATGGCGAGAGCTTCGTCTAGAGGAACACCCAAGCGTTGGCGTTTCACCACCAGGTCAAGCTCCTGGCTTAGCGGCGGATGCATCAAGCGTGAGCTCGTCTCAACGGCTTCACCCAAGGATGGACTTGCTCTTAGCGCATTGGCTAACACAACAAGCCAACCATCGAGTTGCTGCTCAATGCGCGTGATCCGCTCCACGCGCTTTCGCTTAAGGAGGAAAAATGGGAGGTAGGCGCAAGGCACGAGAAGCAGAAAAAAAACGGGATTCGAGAAGACGAAGCCTATGCAGAGCAAAAGAGCCAAGAACGCAAGGTGCATCATCGCCACCCGGCTGGCGGGAATGTCGATGAACAGAAACTCAAGGTAGCGGCCGTAGAGCGCCACGTATTGGTGCCAGAGGTTGCGAACAAAGCCGTCAGGAGACACGGCTCCATAGACGACGACGGTGACGGCGAGGCCTACAAGCAAGCACACGACGCCCTTTAAGATGAGGAGGTCGAGCACGGCGGTCATAGGTAATCTCCATTAGCTACCAGCCCCTTCGCGATGAAGTCATCGAGGTAGCTTGGCAGGTATCCGGTCGCCTCATATTCACCTTCAACTTGTCCTTGCGGACCTGTACCAGTCCGCCTGAAGCGAAAGATCTCCGCAGTCTCTATCCGGCCATCCTCCATTCCACGTACCTCGGTGATGTGGATGATTCGGCGGGATCCATCCGAGAGCCGCGCTTGCTGAACGACTACGTCCACGCTGGACGCTATCTGCTCACGGATTGCGCGTGAAGGCAGATCAAGCCCCGCCATCAGAGCGAGGGTCTCCAACCGGGTGAGAGCTTCGACCGGCGTGTTGGCGTGCGTTGTGGTCATGGATCCCTCGTGGCCTGTGTTCATCGCCTGCAACATATCAAGCGCTTCGCCGCCGCGGCACTCGCCGACTACAATGCGGTCAGGGCGCATGCGCAGCGCGTTACGCACCAAGTCGCGAATGGTGTAGGCTCCGCGACCTTCCATGTTGGCAGGGCGCGTCTCAAGCGAGACGACATGGGGTTGGCCGAGACGCAGCTCAGCTGCGTCCTCGATGGTGACGATGCGCTCGTGGGACGGGATGGCCCCAGACAGCACATTGAGGAGCGTGGTTTTCCCGCTGCCGGTTCCGCCTGAGATGACAATATTTTTTTTAGCGACGACTGAACGCTGAAGAAAGATGGCCATCCGCTCGGTCATCGTGCCGAAGCCAATCAGGTCGTCGATAGTGAGAGGATTGCGCGCGAACTTGCGGATGGTGATACACGCGCCCCGAATAGCGAGAGGACGGATGATCGCATTGACGCGCGAGCCATCCTTTAGTCTTGCGTCAACGAGCGGTGTCGACTCATCGATGCGCCGCCCGAGTGGCGTCACGATGCGCTCGATGATTGCCCGAACGGTTTCATCGTCGGTGAAACGTGTTTCGGTAGGCATCACGCGGCCATTCCGCTCGACAAAAATCGTGTATGGGTCGACCACCATGATTTCGGTGACTTTTTCGTCGCTCAGAAGACTCTCCAGCGGCCCCAGACCGAGAGCCTCATCACAAAGCTCCTCGATCAGTTTGTCGGTGGAGACGGAGGCAGGAAGACGAGCGGCAATGGTGAGTGTGCCCAGAATGTTGCGGAGAGCTTCCGCCACCCGCGGTCGCATCGCGGCGTCGTCCATCCGCTTCTTGTCAAGCTTTGCCAAGTCGAGGTGGTCGAGGAGTTTCCGGTGAATCTCCTTACGCAGCCTTACATACGCTGGGTCGATAGGTGGAACGTGTTCCTCTGCATGACCAATAGGAGTAGGTGACGTACTCGGCGGAGTGGCTTGTTCTTTCGCGGACCCGTCTTTTGCAGGTTCGGTCGTACCAGGCGGAGGACCCTTCACCTGGGGTTGCTCGAGCGTCACGTGCACGGCAAAGGGCCCAAGGTGCAGCGTTTGCGGCGGGCGGAATGGCACCTGCTCAGCGAGATAACGTTGCTCGTCGTAGTAGGTACCGTTAGACGAGCAGTCTCGTATCGTGACTGTCGAGTCCGAAATCTCGATGCGCAGGTGCTCACGCGAAACCTCTGGCGACAGCAGCACAACATCAAGCGCCGGGTCGCGACCGATGCGGATGATGTGCCCACCAAGCATCGGGAACGTGTGTCGCTGTGACTGATCAGGGTCTACCGTGAGCACAAGCGTCGATGTGCTCGATGATGTCAACGGCGGGCTCCTGCCTTGGGCTCAGGCGATACTGGTCGCGCCGCGGCAGCATGTGGAAGTCGCGATGATCTCACTGGAACCATCTCAACTTCTTCTAGGTCTCCGCCCGAGAAGTCGTCGTAGATATTCATGGCTTCGGTCACCCGGTCGCGAGCTTGTTGCGAGAGCACATCGACTACGCTCGGCACAATGAAGATAACGTTTTCAACTTCCTCCTTGCGGCGGGTGTTGCTGCCAAAGAGAGCGCCGAGGATCGGTATCTGGCTTAGGCCAGGAAGACCCGTCTGGTCGGAGGTTTGCGTTCGTGAAGAGAGACCAGCGAGAACAAGCGACTGACCAAGTTCGAGGTTCACGCGCGTCTTGAGGGCTGATGTGGTGCGTCCGGGGATGGCAGCGCCAGAAGCGTTGGTGAGGTCTGACACATCGGCCGTGATGTCCAGCTCGATGCGGCCGCTCTTGGCGTCGTAACGCGGCAGGACCACGATGTTGCTGCCAAACTCAATCTTTCGGATCTCCGCAGTCAGGGCACCCTGGATGGGCAGGTTGACCTCCCCACCGCTTTCGAAAGTTGCCTCTGTACCGTTTGCCGTGATGACTGCTGCTTGCCGCATCAGCTTGGCCCACCCATTGGACTGGGCGATATCGAGCCGTGGTAACGCTTGGTTGGCAACGACGGCGGTCGCGTTCTGGAGCGCACCCGCCTGTACGTCGTAGGTCGCGTTGAACGAGAGGTTGCCGCCAATAGCTCCGGGCCAGCCCACGCCCAGCTGGTGGTTGTAGGACTTGGAGAGCTGCACGAAGTATAGGTCAAGCCGGATGTTGTCTGATGGCGCAACCGCCATCGCGTCTGAGCCTTCTTGTGACGTGACGCGTATCGTGTACTGAATCTGTTGTCCGCTCATCATGATCAGCAGCAGCGTAGTGGTGCCGGGTTTGAGAGCGACGACGACGAAGCGTGAACCATCTTTGGGAAGGCGAACATCAACAACTCCAGGAACACCCTCCGAGTAACTTCGAACGTCATCGGCGGGAATGCTCGCCTGCTCGCCGATGGCGAGTGTAAGTGACCTTTTTTCAGTCTCGCGTGCACTGGACGTCGATGCCTCTACGTCTGGGATGTCCTGTGCGGTCACAGAAGAAGCCGTGAGGCACGCGACCGCGCAGCTGAGGATGAGGTTGTGACCGGGGCGGTTTCTATCGAACATGCTCTATCTCCTTGGGACGATCGGATTCTTGTCGAGAACGCTTAAGCAACTTTTCGCGCCGTTCGGATTCAAAGATGTCGCTGTCCGAGACTTCGGGAAGACCTGACATCACGGCAATGTCGTCCGGATTGCGTAAGGTGAGGGTTAGGCTGCCATTGGACCTGGCGTGGGCGAGGATCTGCGACTGCTCTAGAGTCACACTAAGGGTGACGGTGCTGCTCGCTCCGCTGCGTTGCGTGCCTGCTCGCCCCCCTGTATCTCCGCCCACCGCTAATACTAAAGTATTCTGCAAAAGAGGCACCGTTGTCTCCGCACTGCGATGAAAGAGGATGTCCACTCGGTCGCCGGGCCGCAGCAGTCCGCCAAACGAAGCCCCCCCGCTGACGGCCACGGTCATCGCACGCATGCCGCTTTGCACCAGGCCAGAGAGGTCGCGTCTCTGCTGCCCCGTGGTAGCGAGGTCGGTCCAGAGGAGCGACTCATTGGCCTTGATGCCCGTACTCACCGTCACGCCCACAACCTTCTCCAGCTCGCTCGCACGCACATGACGCCCCTCAACATAGGCTTCGGGTAACGTCCGAACGCCGAGCATGTTGTCGGTTAGCGACGCGCCGAGGGGGATATCGCGTGTGGCAATCAGCAGCTTGACGGGTGCGCCACCTGATGTGCGCTTCTCAAAGCGGTTGAGGTAAATGGCGAGAAGCCCCACTGCGGCGGCGCCGCATACTAGAGCAATAAGCAATATCTTTTTGTTCATCTTCGACCCTAGCTCTCTGGTGCGTTTCTCAAATCAGCGGATCCGTGACTAAGCTGCGTCAAGTTGGCAAACGATCCACCCTTTTGGCCATGCCCGGTGACGAGCATGTACATCAGTTTGTTCTTCTCGAGGAGGTGCGCCTGTGGCGCAGTGGCTGGAGGCGTGCCTTCACTAGGACGTATTCTTAGAGCTGTCCAACCTTTCTTTTCAAGTAACTTCTTATAGCTCGCGCGAAGTTTCTCCGGCTTCGCTACGCTCTGGTAGAGCACGAGCGACTGAGGCTGTCCTACTTCAAACGAACTAAGAAGACGGGTCGCACGCGGAGGGCGGGGAACGTCGGGCGGGTCAATACCTGGCGCATCCCCGTTCTTGGGGAACATGGCTAGCGGCCTGAACGAGCCTTCCGTCCAGATGCGAACAAACGTGGTCTGGCTTTTGCCGCGCTCGACGTAGGTGTAGTTCAGTTGACCTATTTCAGCCAGGTCGCCTGTTTCGGCGAACAGCGACAAGCGTTTCCCGAACCGATCGAGACCGATCTTCCGCTTGCCCATGTTGATGCAAGCCACTACGCCGCGTCTATCCGATTCTTCGCGGAGTATCGGTTTGGCCGCGCGCGAGAGGCCGGCGCTTTTCAGGTGCTTGAGCAAACCGGCTTGTTGCTGTGTGCACTCTGTCTCGAGGTCTGAAAGCACGCGCCCCAGCTCATGTTGCGTCGAGCCAACCGAGAGTTTGAGTACCTCCCCGTTCAGCATCAGCGTGCGCGGCACATCTTGCCGGTCCGCCCCGTAGTAGCGCATAAGTTCACCACCCATGCCGAGCAGCATCTCCTCTGCATCGTTGCGGAGCGCGCGCACCGTCAAGGCCGTCGCTGCCGCAGCCAATACACCGATCAGGCACAGCATACGCGCTGTGCGTGCGAAGTGGGAGCGGAGCCACTTGCGGAAGCTAAAACGTCTGGTCGACCGGCCGCTGTGCACTGTATTGCCCATCAGTTGCACCATTCCTGGACGCCGTCGCCGGACTCTTTAGATGCATTGCATGCTGCTGTTTCAGTTACCTCACCTGGATCACGAGCAGCTTCGTTGCAGATCATAAACTGCGTCGCTTTGAGGGAATGAGCCCGTCCTCCGATAAGCTTAGGGGGCGTCACGGAGTTGCTGGTGATCATGCCGAACGGCTTGCCAAAAATAGATCCTATGACGGCATCCAATCCTCCTCGAGCCTTCCCGAGTTTCGTGCTCGCTCCCGTGGTGTCGGTTATTTCTTGCTGATCCTTCGGAATACACCCAGTTGGAGCTTCGCTGCAGGAACTCTCGGCATAGGCCCAGGCGCATTTGCGCGACTCTTCCAGGGCCTCCTGCATTGCCTTTTGCTTCTGATAAATGAAGTTGATGCCTGCCCATAACAACAGGAAAGCGGGCAACATCACCACAGCCTCCGCAAAAGCAGCACCACGTGTGTCGCGCAGTAAGATTGTCAGACGCTTTGACTTCATCGGTCGCAAGTAAACGATGAGTTTAGTGAACAATGACTTCATTGACCATTTCCAATATGCCTTGAGAGTCCGAACAGATATCTCCTTCGAGCTCTCCCTGACCTGCCTGGCATGACTCACCAATCGAATCGGTTTTAATGTTTGGGCTGCTGGAGCCTCCCGCTGGGAGCCGAAATCTCCTGAGGCGTGCGCGCCAGCTCATGTGCCACAACCAATCCTCAGAGCTTTCGGGGCCATCGTAGTAGTATTCCGCCTGAGCGAAGCTAAGACGGCTTGCAAGTCCGGCCACATTCTTTGAAGCTTCGATGTCCCAAGGATCTTCCGCGGTGCGTAGCTCATCATCGGGGGAGTTAGTGATAACCCAGCGTGCTATGCGTACACCTTCATCGGCATCTGCTAGCTTCTCCCCGAGAGCTACAGCGCGAACTTGGAAGCCCTCGGCTCCATGCTGCTCCATGCCTTCCAACATCTCTTGCGGCACGCGTGCTTTACGTCCCGTGCCGCAGCGAACGCTTTCCCGGCCACTTCCCTCGTCGTCAACGACGACTTCATCGTTATCGGGTGGCGTTTCGAGCTGCTCGTCGGTGACAAACTTTTGCTTCGTTTTCTGGATGCATCCGAAAACTTCTAATACCTCTCGATACCGAACTACGGTTTCTTCGCCCGGGTTCATGTCTTTGGGGTGAGGCTTCCGGAACTTGGTTTTACATAAAGGTCCGTCCGTCGTCTCATTCCAAGGCGTTCGCACTGTCTCTGTGAAGAGCAGGCCACGATTCTCTTCCGCCGTGAGGTCGTTCTCTTCATTGGCAGCCACATCGAGCGAAAGGATGTCATCTGCATCGGGAGAAACCGGGCAAGGTGGATCGTTGACTCCCCGCTCACCACCAATCAACGCGATGGGACCGCGTTCCACTTCTCTTTGCCGGAGTACGCCACCGGCAAGCTTCGTGATGCTCAGGGTGACCGTCTGCGTGGTATACCTATACTGGCCCATGTTCTCTTTTGGCGGCTTGCAGCTTCTACGCGCGGCTGCGAGTTGTTGCTGGCAAAGTTGCGATGAGCATTCGCGGGTGCCTGGGTCTGGCATGGCTTCTATCATCTGTTGCTCGGCTCGCGCGCAGACCTCCTTGTGTTGCTTGCTCGACAAGTTTCCGCGATTTTCACATTGTTTCACCGCATCCGTCTGCAACCGCGGATACGCTACTTTGATCTCCTGCTCGTAAGAAGGTGGTGGTCCCGACCCGACCCCGCAGAAGTAGAGCGCAAAGGCGCTGGAAAGCCCCTCCACTGCATCGCCAATGGCGCCAGGAATCGGATCCGGGAGTGGGCTGAACGGCTTCTCAGCGATGTAGCCGATGTAGGCCGCTGCACGTTGGCAAAGATCGCCGTACGACGCGTCTTGTGTCGGCAACGCGCTGTAGAGGGGAAAGACGAAAGCAAACTTGGCAGGTCCATCCGGACGGTCGTATCGGGTCATCACTAGATGAATAACCCTTCCCTGCGCGATTAGGGGAATGCTGCCACGCAGAACAACACCTACGCAGTGTAGAATCTCGAGCGACTTAAAGACGGGAGTTTTTAAGTTCTTGTAGGAGTTATTTGTGACTGACTTGATGAACTCAAGAACGGGAACTGCGGGAACGAGTATAGGCATAAAGGGCGCTAAACCCTTCGCTACCCAAGCGCCTATCGTGGCGAGCACCGCCACGAGTTTGAGCGTGATGAGGACCGCCAAGATGGCGGCCATCACGATGTTGATCAGGGCCAGGATGTTCATGCCGCGCGCGTGCATGGCAGCGGAGGAATATGCTGCGGCGTCGGCGGCGTCTTGCATGCGCTCGCGGTACCAGATGGCGTCGCCGAGACCCACCAAGTAGTAGAGCAAGCCGACCATAAAGACTGCCATGAAGACGCCCATCACCATGATCGCGCCGTTGGAATCTGTGCGCAGACGCTGGGTCAGCTGAACGCGCCTGGCGTCATAAATTAGTCGTTTGAGAGCCATCCTCACCGGGCTCTGTTGAGAATGCTGCCCTATGGCGCAAGCGCCGCAGCTGTAACGCGTCATTTCCATCACTCGGGAGCCTCCTCGCTGTCTTCAGTGACGCAGGGCGGCTGCTCTTCTGCGGGCAACTCTTCGGGATAGGCGTAAGACGCGCCTTGGTTGGGAAGCGAGGCTTCAGCCTGAAGGATGCGAAACCGCGCACGGCCGCCGAGCAGCTGCAAGCCAGGTGACTCGGCCGCCGTGAGTTCAGCAACCGGTGCTTCTAAATCTTTCAAGCGCTCCTTCTCTCGTTTGTACTGCTCGTTCCACGCCTGCACATCGCTCACTGTAAAGTCACCGGACACGGCTTTGCTGCCAACCTCCTTTAGAAAGTCGAGCGGAAGACCGCTCATCAAACTGTAGAAGTCGTCGCAAATCAGCCCAGAGATGATCGGGACTCCGCAATGGAACAGGTGCGTCACCCGCACCGTGACCAGCTCTTTGGGTCCAACCGTTACTTTCAGATCGTTGCTGCCCGGGCTGCTTGGCACGGTGATGGCCGTGGCACCCAAGTTGTAGATCAAGCCGCTGATGAGTCGCCGCGGCGCCTCCCCGATAGCTTGCTTGACGCTTTCTTCACTCCAAAGTCGCGAGAGGTCAGGTGAGATTGTGAGCAACGGCACGTAAGCCGCAGTGCGGATCGCCGACAAACGGGGGCCTCCGCTGCGGTAGTGCGAGGTCTGCGACATGGTCTCATCCAGGTTGGTGTCGCTCTCGTGGTACCAGCTGCGGAATCGGAGACCCGATTCAAGAAGCTTCTCGAGGATGTTGTTTTCGCTGGTGCTCTGACCAGCCAAACAGCCGCGCGGCACGTTGTCGTAATACTTCGGGTCGTCATCCAGCACCACGATGGCCGCGCGCACCGCGCGGAAAGCAGCATGCCTGACGGTGAGCGAGCCTACGTAAAGAAAGGTGAGTTGAATCACACCGAGGAACAGCAGGAAGACGGGCAAAAAGGCGATGATGAACTCGAGGTAAACCACACCCTCGCAGCGCGTTCGTTGCTGCTTCGCCCCTTGCGCTAAAGACGGAGACGCCTCTTGGCGGGAGTGACCTAACACCGAGACAATGGTTGCGGCATGTAGACGTGCATCCATGTTAGAAGGTGAAAATCCTTAGGCCAATGCCCAGAGCGGCAGCAGCGAGCACCGGCCCACCAAAGCGCAGGCTGGTCATCAGCTCAGGCGTGACCTCCCTGCGTAGGCGCTTGGGAAGGAAAGGGTTAAACAGAAGACGCATCGCGTTGGACAGCGTGCGCCACAGCTTGCCCTTCCAAGTCAGGAAAAAGAGTGCACCCACCGCGGCCAGCAAGAAGGAGAAGAACTCGATCTCGAGGCCCAAGTTGTAGCCGGCGAGAGCGCCCACGGCGGCCAGCAACTTGACGTCGCCGCCGCCGATGGCGCCGCGCAGGAAAAGCACGAGCGGCACCAGGCCACAAAGCAGGAGGCCTAAGAGCGATTGCGCCAACCCCCCAAGACCGCCGGTCGCGCCCCAGTAAAGAGGACCGATCACGAGCGGAGGCAGCGTGAGCCAGTTGGGAATATGGCCTCCGCGAAGATCGGTCACCGCTGCGGTGAGACACACCAACAACACCGCTATGTGCTGCACGTCGAGCATACGTCTCCCAATGCGGCCTGAGATGCCGCCAACAAGGGCGCGGTCACGCCACGCAAAACGAGGTGCGGCTCGTGGAGCCACGGGGGGGGGTGAAGCTCAGGCGACCGCCTGAGCTTCACGGTATAGGAAAGAGCAGAAGCAGGCGGCTCATCACGAAGTGGCGCAGAAGCGGCAGCCCTAATCCCGCAATGGCCACCGCGCCCAGAAGGGTCACCAGGACCAGAATCACCACGTACTCGGTAAAGACCACGCCGCGCTCGTCACGACGAAGCGCACTACGGATACACGGCCTCTGCGACTGCACGGTGCCTCCTGACTGCACGGTGCCTCTAGGGAGTGTCACCGCCTCCCCCTCCTTGATAGGTGGTTTGTACACCATCCACCGCTGAGTTAGACTCATCTAGCTTCCCTAGAATCTTGTTGCCAAACGTTTGCCACAGCGTAATGCCCGAGACGGCAATGAAGGCCAGGATGATGATGTATTCCACGGTGGAGAGGCCACGCTGGTCGCGTAGCAGCCGGCGGCTGGTGCGGCCAAGTGCGCTCCGCAGGTCGGGAGACAGGGGGGAAGAAGACACAGGGGAAGGAGACATGGCGGTGGATGTGCCGCGGGAGCTTGAGCTGGTGTGAGTGGTACGATTTCGCTTTGCCATTCTTTCCTCCGAAAGGGTGAAGAAACGTTGTTGATTACTAAGCTATCGCGCAATCTAACCCAAGGTTGCTGCTGACATTGCATCTTTCGTAAAAAAAGTTGCTGAACCAGGCCTTGACAGCGTCTACAGGGAGCCTACGGCGAAGAGCGACATTCTGTCACAGTAGTTTGTCATTTTGTCACCGCAGGTGGCCAGAAACTCCAGGGTGGTCAGAAACTTCAGGGGAGGCTAACCGCGACTTTCTACGGGCGGCATGGTGGGATAGGCATGTCGCACAACCAATGTCAGGGCGCAGAGCATGAGTAGCACAGCGGCAATAGCCGATGACGTCTGCGGCGAAAGCATTTTGTTCACAGGTCCGAGCATCGCTAGCCCAACGACCTCGGCAGCATTAGTTAGGGCCGTGTAAATCGCGTACTGAGTTCCCTCAACGCCCGGCTGCGTGAGCTTCATAAAGACCGCGCTTAGGGGGATAAAGAACAGCGTTTGCAGCCCGATGGCAGCAACGATGACTACCGTCGTGCGCGTCGTCGAGAGCCACCACTGACCAGACGTGCTCGTGAAGATGAACAGGCTCGCTAGGAGCCCTGTGGCCAGAACAAGAGCGCTGTCGCCGCTCCACCGGCGACAGGCAATCCCTCCCAATATGGCTCCTACGGCACCGGCGAGCATGCCGTATGAACCTTGCAGCGCGGTGAGCTGCGCGTGTTCCCACCCACCTTCTCCAAGCGCCCATACATCCATCAGTCGGAAGCCGGGAATGAATACAGCATACGCAACCAACACCGGAACCAGCATCAACAGGCTGTCACGTGTGAAGAAACCCCGCAGGATTCGCAGCGGCACCTGCAGAACTGGCGCGACTGGGGAAACTTGAGGGCACGTGTGCGAGATGCATAGACTGAGAACGAACACAGCCAGGAGCACCACCGCCTGGACCGCCATGGCAGTGCGATACCCGTACCAGGTGATGACCAGGACCAACCCCACTGCAGCAAATGCCTGTCCGGCCAGACGACCGAGTCGCATCGCCGCGTTTAGCGAGCCGAGTTCAGCGATGGGGCACACGTCAATGGCCAATGCGTCCACGGCCGCATCTTGCAGTGACGCAAAGACGTTGTGAATGAGCGTGAGCACGACGACTGCGCTCACCTGAAGCAATGGGTCTTCAACAAAAGCCAGGCTGCCAATCGATGCCACCGCTCCAAGCTGCGCGACCCAGATCCAGCCAAGGCGTCGCGCTAGATGAAAGGGCGTCACAAGGTCAACCAGAGGACCCCAGCAGAACTGCAAAGCCCACGGCAAGCCAAAGACACTCAACATCGCTCCCACGCTTCCTGCCGGGTGCCCCAGGTCGAGAAGCATGTTTGGTAGAAGGGTAAAGGTGACACCCATCGGCACCCCCTGCGCGAAGTAAAGCAGCGGCAGCACGACGTGACGCGCTAACCTGCTCTCTCTAAGGTGCCACATCGGAACGGAAACCCTCCTAGGCAGTGAGTCCTGCGGCTCCTCGGCGGAATAGCAAGCGAGAGCCGCGCGCCGTTCCTGCTTTCGTAGCAAGCGCTGCCGACGCCAAGTTGATGACGTTGAAGGAAGCGGAGGCCCGCACCTAATGCCAGATGCCGAATCCGAAGCCCCAGTTGACGTAGCGCTGTGCGACATCGGCGGATGCGGCCACGCGGAAGGGGAGGTTGCGGAACAAGCCGAACACGTTCCACTCGCCGAGACGGTAAACGACACCCGTTGTGCCGTGAAGACGGGAAGAGCCGGTTTCGAAGCGGCTTGGTTCCAGGTAGCTCCCGAACCTCAGGCGCAGGCGGTTAACCAGGGGCTCAGTCTCCATGCCGCCGCGCACGCTCACGGTCATAGCCTCACCTGAGCGTTTCAGTTGTTGCGAGAGGAAGGGCTCGATGCCGATGCCGCCTGGGGTTGAGCCAATGCAGACCAGGTCGGCGCTAAGCAGCACGTATCTCCGCGACAGCTCGCGCACCCACCGGCGGCGCGCGATCCGCCGACGCTCAAGCTCGATGTGCAGTTCCTGCTCTTCTTGCAGCCGGCGTTCTCTTTCTTGCTTCCACCACGCTCTGTCTTGGGGTGAGGCTGCTGCTACGTCCTCGCGCGCCAGCTGCTCTTGGGCGCGCTCATAGCGCCTCTTCATCATGCCACGTCGCAGACCTCGCTCCTCTTCGTGGGGATTGATCCACTCAGCGTTAAGCGGCCGCGGACCCAGTTGGTAAGCAAAGCCGGCGGAAGCTTCCCAGGGTAAACGGACGTCGCTCGGCAAGATGAAGCGACCTGCTCGCAGCACACCTGCTTCGTCCTCTGTCACGCCTCCGCGGCTGCTAATCGGCGAGGTGACTGAGGACTTGACTGACGCTCCGACCCGCCAAGGTTCGCCGTTGAGCTTGAGGACCGCTCCCGCCTCGAGGCCCAATCCTTGGAAGTCAACCAGGGTGTCGGTGGCATTGCCGATATTGAAGCGAGCAACCCGCATACTGGCGCCTGCAACCAGCTGCGACCGGAAAAAGTTGTATGCGGCGCCGATGTGGCCCGTGGCTAGCGCCACGTTGAAGGGTTCTTCTTCCGTGACGTTGTAGTTCTGCACGCTCCACAGGGTTCCGACGCCGAGCTCGCCGAGGTCGATGTGGCCGCCGAAGTCGAGGAAGTAAAAATCGCTGTAACGGAAACCAGAGGAGCCGTCGTTGTCGAAGTCGTTTTTGGCGAAGGTGCCGGGGAGCAAGACACTGACCGCCACATCCCACTCAAACCACTTAAGTTTCCAGAACGGGCGCAGCGCGAAGGCTGCTGGATTAGACGGTACACTGTCGACCCCGGTAGACAGCGCCGTTTCCGCACCGCCCATACCGACAACACGTCCCGAAGCCAGTATGGGGCCGGTGACGACGTCGATGGTGAAGTCGTTGTTCTCCAGCTGCGCCTCTTGTGCGTGGACACCCACTGCGGGGAGGGTGGAGATCAGGAGAGTGATGACAGCGCGGTGCCGCATGGTTGGCGGTCTTATAGCGCGCGCCGAGCAAACGTCTCACACGAACGTGACCGGTCAGTGGCTTTCCGACCAGGAAGGCCCGCTTGCCGAAGAGATTGCCTCGAAAGCCGATTCACCAGGGGATAGTTCAATACGTACGAACAACGGGCGGCGAGCGACTTGCGTTTCCTTCTAGTTCTAATATTATGTTAGGGGTGTATACTTTGCCGGTAATTCGAACCTTAGCCTCTTCGCTACTCTCCCTGCTTTTGCTGACAGTAGGCGCTTCCTGTGCAGGTGGTGGCTCGCGGCCTGGCCTCGATGCATCCATGGGGGACGGGGATAGTGGAACGCAGGGTCCAACGGGGGGTGGCGGCGCTCAGGATAACTGCACGCTCTATCCTGACTTGCCAGGTTGCCCAGGAGCGGTCGGTGGGGGCGAGGATCCTCCTTCCGGAGGGGGCGGAGGTGGAACCAGCTGCCCGAACCAGACGGCTCTGAGTGCAGGTGCAGGCAACGTGGTGGTGACATCAGCGCAACCCTACGTATGCGTTGCTCTTGTCGATAGCCTCGGTACAACGTACGAAAATCTCGGAGAAGGCGATGTGGTGGAGTGTAAGGGTACCGGCGATACATGCAGCTGGACCTTCCGTAACATCTCCTCAGGCACGGATAGCTTCACCTTCTACGCCCTGGCGAGTGGCTCAACCTGCGGTGCAGCATCAAGCCGCACGCCTGTATGCACAAAGACGCTGTCGGTGCAGTGAGCAGCACCTCTATGGCGACCTGTCGGTGCAGTGAGCAGCAGCTCTATGGCGACATCCGAGACTGCCATGATCAGGCGGTTCCCGTCCTCACTAGATTCCCTTCTTCACTAGGTGCTGACACCGTGAGTAGCGTGTGCAGTGCGAGGATCCTCACTGGTCGCTGAAGCGTAGGGACAAGCCATACGGTTGCTCGGAAGCTACGTTCTCTTACTTGAGGTCCACTCTGCAGCACGGCGTTCGGACGCCGTTGGTCCGTGTCTTGCTCTGCGGTTGGTCGGCGCTACGCTCTGCGGTTGGTCGGCGCTACGCTCTGCGGTTGGTCGGCGCTACGCTCTGCGGTTGGTCGGCGCTACGCTCTGCGGTTGGTCGGCGCTACGCTCTGCGGTTGGTCGGCGCTACGCTCTGCGGTTGGTCGGCGCTACGCTCTGCGGTTGGTCGGCGCTACGCTCTGCGGTTGGTCGGCGCTAGGGGTGCATCTGAAACGGGCACAGCTGCACGACATCGGGATCGGAGCTGCGCAGTTTCACCGCGGAATACTCAGGGTGGTAGCCCGAGGCAAGAGCCACCGCCGTGATCCGAACGCCGCGCGGCAGAGGTCCGCTCTTCACATAGCCGTCGGGCCTAGCGGTTGACACCTGATACACTGACTTGAGGAACTTCGTGCGGCTGATGGCGCCTTGCTGATAGCGCTCAACCAAGGCCACAGCGTCAACTCCAGGCTTGGCAAAGACGATCACGCCTTGCACCGGGGAACGGGTTTCGGCGTGCAGCAGACGCCCGCGCACTGTCACCGATTCTGTGGCCGCCCGGCTTTGCTGGCTCTTCGTCCGTGCGTGCTTGTGCACAGGAGCGTGGCGCAGTTGGTAGCCCCGACGCCGCAGTTTCCCAAGCTCAGAGTCGAGGTTGTCAAGGGCTGCTTCTTGTCGCTTCTGATCGGCTGCCGCTGCGAACGCCTCCTGCTTTGAAGCCGCAACCCCTCGGGCACCTCCCCAGGCAGTGAAAAGACTGCTCATGTCACCCGACGAGACGTCGATACGCATACGCGGGCGGTCTCCACCAGTCGACGGGTTGCTGAAGCTGTTGAAGGCGTGAGCGTGGGTGCGACTCGCATCCGCTGCTGCAGCAAGCAGCAGCGTCAGTGCAGCTGCTTGAAGTCCGCG
Source organism: Polyangiales bacterium (assembly GCA_965214225.1). Classification (GTDB taxonomy): domain Bacteria; phylum Myxococcota_A; class Polyangia; order Polyangiales; family CBDCBC01; genus CBDCBC01. Next base: position 2,992,349 of record OZ243942.1, read on the forward strand.
TGCGCGAAGGTAGTAAGAGATGTTGTGCCGAAGAACCGTCATCAGTTGTCTCATCCGATAGAGGCAAGACTGACGGGTCAATGCATCAGCACCAGGAAGTTGAGGTGACAAAGGTGTGACTCCGCGCGTGCGGGCGCGTCACACGCGGTGGAGCTGCAAAAGCTCGCATCTGTCACTGCTCCTAGCGCCTAGTTGAGCCGCTTATCGCCCGCTAGCATCCGAAGAAGCCGATCGGCCAGATCGCGCGCTTTCCACTGCTGGCCCTTGACGCCGTTTGCTAGGAAGGAGAAGGTGACAACTTGATCCGAACGCCGCCCGAACATGTAGCCTGAAAGTGCGATGGCATCATCAAGAGTTCCTGTTTTCGCCCTGACCTGCCGAGGTCGCGGCAAGTCCTTGAGCCGACGGGCCAGCGTCCCATCTCTTCCGCTCACGGCCAGGTGCGCGAGATACTCGGGGCGCAAATCGGCGCGGCTGTAGACATAGCGAAGAAGTTGGGAGAGAGCGGCGGCAGTGACCAGGTTCCCTTCGTACAGACCCGAGCCGTTAACGATTCGACAGCCGTTCACATTCGCACCGGATTGCGACAGCCACTTGAGCATGATGCGAGTTCCGAGTTGCGTCGATCCTGGTGCACTCCCTGACTCAGCTGCAACCACCTTTGTCAGCTGTTCCGCTACAAAGTTGTCGCTGTGTTTACCAAGGTCGGATAAGATTATTGCCAAGGGTTCCGATCGATGCCGGACGAGCAGCGGATCAGTTGAAGATCGTTTCGTCCGCACAACGTTGCTGGAGCTGCGTATTCCGATGCGCCGCAGCGCATCGACAACAACATGTCCACCGTAGATAAGAGGATCATCCACCCGCCGTCGAAAGCCGATCGAACCTTCGCCGGGCGGCACTGCACCCCGCAGCTTGAGCGTACGCTTCCCTCCGCTCGTGCTCTCCACCGCGATCACGTTGGGCTGGGTGGTAGGCTTGGTCTTCAGTTGGTTGTCGATCTGAAAATAGGAAGCACCGTCCAAAGCGGCTCTTGCGTGTCCTCCTGATGTCGAAGGGAAGATCTGAAGCAGGAACGCATTGTGATTTACGGCAAAGGCAGACACGGGTGCGCGAAAAGCTGCCGTCTCTTTAGGTTGTTGTTCGAAGGCCGGGGGCAGCGCTTGACTGTCAAAGTAACTTCCGTCGATGGCCACTTCTCCCACGCTCCTGATCCCCAGGAGGTACAGATCGTAAGCCATCTGCATCAGGTCAGCCGTTGTAAGAGAGGGATCGCCCAGCCCGAGCACCGTTAGTCTCGGCACGTGTGCGCCTTCTCGCTGACCGTGCAGGCCGGTGAGGAAGGTGAACTCAGCTCCTAGCTTATCCAGCGCCACTGCGGCGGTCAGCAACTTCATGTTTGAGGCAGGATTGCGTGGGCGCTGGGCGAGATGCTCGAATATGCGGCGCCCACTGCTCGCCTCCTGGATGACGAAGGAGACCTCATCGGATAGCCTAGAGTCCCCGATGAGTTCGCGGACCTCGTTTTGCAGCTTGGATGGCGCAGCAGCCGACCGTACAGAGGGAGAGCGCACAGAGGGAGACTGTGCGGAGGGAGACTGTGCGGAGGGAGACTGTGCGGAGGGAGAGCGCACAGAGGGAGACTGTGCAGAGGCAGCAGGCGTTTCCGTCGCAGGTTCGGCGCCGATCGCGAGTGTGACGCAGCATACGGTAGAGAGTATAAGCCTACTTGAGCCCATTGATGCGCCACGCTAGCACGTTATCTTTCCTGATGTTTGCCGGCCTTGCTGGGGCCGGCCTTGCTGGATGCAACCGGCATCCCTCCGCGGAGCACTCGGAGGCGATTCAAGTGCTGCTTTCCTCGGAACCCAACACAGCGGATCCACGCCACGTCACCGATGCGAACGCACTCAAGATAACGCGGCTCATTTACGGTTCGCTCGTCCGTATCGACTCGGAAAGCCTTAACCCTGTGCTAGATCTGGCGGCGTCCGTGGAGCAGCCGACCACCACGGTGTACAGGGTGAAATTGAAGGACCACCTTCGTTTCTCCGACGGCACCCAACTAACCTCTGCGGATGTTGTGGCTACGTTCAAGGGGCTCTCAGACCCTGAAGTCGGGAGCCGATTTCAAGCCGGATACGAGGTCATCGACCGCGTGCACGCTCAGGATGAGCTGACGGTCACGTTTCATCTGCGGGAGCCGCGTGCCACCTTCTTGACCGATCTTGAGTTCCCGATCCTGCCAAAGATGCAGGCGCGTCAGCCCGAAATCATCACGCCGACCAAGACAGTAGGCGCCGGAGCTTTCCGCGTGGTCGAATGGAAAAAAGGGCGCATCAAGTTGGAAGCTAACGCGCATTACCACCAGGCTCGGCCGCGCCACCGACGCATCGATATGGTTGTGATTCGCGACGACAACACGCGGGTTATGAGGATGCTCGCCGATGCCGGTGACCTGGTGCTCAATGCCACGCCGCCGCTCCTCCTTCCGTTGCTTGAGCGTGATCCCACGATTCGCGTGAAGCGACGGCCTGGCATCAGCACCACGTACGTCGGACTCAACCTGGCCAGTCCTCCAGTTGACGACCCGCATTTCCGTCAGGCGCTGGCTGCTGCCATTGATGTTCCTTCATTGATTCAAGCGAAGCTAGAAGGGTACGGACAACCCGCAACGAGCTGGATCCCGCCCGGTCACTGGGCCCACAACCCCGCAATCAAGCCCATTCGATACTCTCCTGAGCACGCTCGTGAGTTGATCCGACGAGCCGGATCGATAGGAGGTCCCCTGTTGATGCGTGTCAGCACGTCCCGTGCCTCCCTCTCCTTGGCGCGAGCTTTGGCGCAAATGTGGAGGCAGGTTGGCATCGAAGTGGATGTGCGACCGACGGAGCTCGCCACGCTGCTAAGCGACCTAAACAAGGGCCGGTTCCAGATTACGCTCCTGCAGATCCCTGAGGTAATTGAGCCGCACACCTTAAGCTGGTTCTTCTCTGCGGCGGACGGGCCCAATCGGTGGCGGTACGCGCGGCCCGCAGCTGATGAAGCCTTTCATGATGCGCTCATCCACACCGATCTGCGGCTGCGGCAGGCGAGATATCGACAGATCCAGCGGATGCTGAGGGAGGACCTACCCATCATCCCGCTCTGGCATGAAGACACCGTTGCTGTGGTTGATGCCTCTCTCCCAGCGTTCGTCGTACCACGTGACGGCCGCTTCACGCCGCTCTCTTACTAGTTGAGCGTCGCAAGTGCCGCGTGATCGATGCTGTCAGAGCTTGCAGAGTCAGCAGGATGCATCCTATTCGTTGGGAGCCCCTTCGTCGTGCCGGCTCGGCGGTGCTTCTGGCCTATCAATCGGCGGTGCTCCTGGCCTATCAACAAGAACCATCTTGCGCTCATATACACGCTATCTCTCCGAATCGTTGACCAGCGTGAGTGCGATTGGTATAAGCGCTGAGCGCTCCGGCGTTCAAATTGTACCTATATTAGTGAAGGAGTCGTCATGCGCGAACGCGACGTGTCTGCAGACACTGGAGCGCCACGAACAACTGAGGCTCGATGGTGTCAGGAAGAGGTACAGCCTAGTTGTAGGGCAGGCAGCCATGCTGCTACGGGCCGGTCAAAGCCGACTAGGCGGCGGGTGTCCTTCCCGGTTCTGCATAGGGCGGTTCTTCATTGTGCAGGGCTCGCCGGGGGGGCATCTCGTCTGACGGGAATCGCGGATCTGTTTTTTGCACCCGTGGAGCCTAAGGGGGCGGCAATGGTTGAAGCTGATAGAAACCTGCATTCTACGCGAAGCTTCTCTGTCTGGTATCGACGAGTATGTATGGCTTCATGCATGACGATGCTCGGTGTGTTGGGGCCCGTCCCAGACCTTGCGCTAGTTCGAGATACGGCTGCGCGTGGGGAGCAAAATGATGGCGCGTGGGTTGATGAGCTCCGTAGTGTGGCGCACGCGCAAGCGAACACCGCCTCGCAGTCAGGAGCCAAATCGGGCGGTGCTGCATCAGGTGGCGGTGCTGTATCAGGTAGGAGTGGCTCCGGAAGTGCTGGCTCTTCAGGCAATGAAGCAGGATCCAACGCGACCTCCGGGGCAAACGCGACCTCCGGAGTAAACGCGGGCGACGCCGAGGGCGAGGGGACGGAAGCGCTGCCATCAGACGAGGCATCGCCCGCAGCTCAGACTGGTGCAGCTCAGACGGGTGCAGCTCAGGCTCCAGAGGACATGAGCGCGAGCACATACAGCGTGAAGCTGCGTGACCTCGAGCAGCAGGTAAATCAACTCAAGGACCGCGTCTTCCGTTCGAAAACTCGGCTGTCACTTCTTGCCGAGACTGTGCTTCACGGGGTTGTTGCCGGAGCGCAGGCAATCATCACCCACTCGAATGACATGTCGGGCTCATACCGTCTTACGAAAGTGGTTTACTCTCTTGATGGTGCACCCATCTTTTCTCGTGCGGATGAAGAGAATGGGCTTGAAGAGACGCGTGAGTTCGACGTGTATCACGGGAGCATCGTGCCGGGCGACCACACCCTGACGGTCAACCTCGAGTACCGTGGCCACGGGTACGGCGTATTTTCTTATGTGAAGGGCTACAAGTTCAAGGTTGGTTCGTCGCACACCTTCACCGCCTCAGAAGGGAAGATCATGCGGCTAAAGGTTGTTGGGTACGAGCGTGGTGGTCCAACGGTGGCTTTTGAGAAGAGGCCTGCCATCCGCTATGTAGAGCGTTCTGTGGAAAGCCGAACTCCGCAGGAGGCACGGTCGACGAAAGAAAAGAAGTAGGTAACCGGGCAGTGGCTCTTCGACCAGGAAAGGACGCTTCCCGAGGAGGTAGTGCAGTCGGCTTACGTCCTCAAGTCCAATCCTCACGCACCCAAGTGCGCTCCGGTGGGATTTTACGGGCGCACTCGAATGCACAACCTCCTCAAAAACCGACTCACCAGGGATTGCCCGGATACAGAAGTAGAACGTCCAGCGGCTTGGTCGCGCGACGCTTGGCGGATGGCTTTGAACAGTAATCGACACAGAGATGGGTAGGGGAGCTCAGCAAGCATCTCGAGCAGGTGCCATCCTGTTCGCGTTGAGCGGGCTCGTGGCCTTGCGCGTGCATGGCCAAGAGGCGAGCTCCCTGCGCGGCGCCCTGTCGAAGGTTGAGGCGGACGCAGCGCGTGTGACGCGTCAAAGGTTGCATACGCGCAACTTCCGCAGCCGAACGCATGTGGAAGGACGCGTAGCCGATGCTCAGGCCTATCTGAGGCTCAAGGACTACGAGCGGGCCCGGATGCTCCTCGCTTCAGTGATTTCGGAATACCAGAACCACAGACTGTACGGCGAGGCGGTCTTTCTTACGGGCGAGGCGCTATATCAACTACGCGATCACGTCGGCGCGCAGCGGCATCTTGAGGAGGTGTTGGCTAACGCGAATGACACCCGCTTTCGCGAGTTTGCGCCCAAAGCGTTGGCGCGTCTGCTGGATATCGCGGTCCGCACGCGACGGTTCAAGGCGGCGAAGGAGTATAGCAATCAGCTATCTTCGATCGGCACCGGGGATAAGCAAGGGCTTCTGCAGTATTTCAGAGGCAAGCTGCACTACGCAGAAGCCTTAGAAGAAGCTAAGACGCGGCAAGCAGCTCAGGAGGAAGCTACTCCTCGGTATGAGCAGCAGGGGGCCGCCAACCCACCTCAAGAGGCCGTCAGTTCACTTCCAGAGGCCGAGGCCGACGAGGACACAGAGGCCGACGAAGAGACAGAGCGTGGCGGTGTCGCTGCCACGAAATCTGCTGAGGCGCAAGACAAGCAGAGCGAGGCTGACAAGACGCCTCCTGCGCCCGATATCGACATGCCCGATGTGAGCTTCCTTGACCGAGAGAAGCTGAGCCGAGCAAAAGCGGCCTTTGGGGCCGTACCCCCCGGGAGCGTCTATCATATGTTGGCGCTCTACTTTCGTGGCGTGATTGACGTATTGTTACGCAACCCCGATGCGGCCATCGCGCAGTTTGAAGCCATCCTAAAGGTTAGGCCGCGAGTTCCTGCCCATAAGAAGATTCACGAGCTGAGCAAGCTCGCCCTTGGACGTTTGCACTACGAGGCCAATCGACTCGTACGCGCGCGGCGCTACTACGAAGAGATACCACGGACCTCTCCGCGTTATCCGCGGGCTCTCTACGAAGTGGCCTGGGTTTACATCTACCTAGGAAGAGAGTCGCAGGCAGAGAGGTCGCTGGAGGTACTCACCGTGACCTCACCTGATAGCCCCTTTGTGCCTGACGCTCGGGTGCTTCGGGCCGAGCTTCTGCTGCGTATGGGCCGCCTTAAGGACGCAGAGACCACATTCGAGCAGGCTAAACAGACTTTCGTGCCTGTGGTGCGGGAAGTCAGTGAGGCGATCGTCGCAAGAGAGGACCACGGCGCCTACTTCAGAATGCTCATAGAGCACGATCTCTCGGATGTTGACGCCACGCTATTGATGCCGCCAAAGGCTCGGCAATGGACCGAGGTGGATGAACTGACCGAACGGGCTGCAGCCGTGGCAGCCGAGATTTTGGAGACACGGCAGCTGTTGCGTGAGACGCAGTACCTTATCCACCGCCTGCAGGCCATGCTGCATGTGCCGAATCCGGCTCTCATCTATCCTGATGCAGCCGCCCAGCTTCGTTACACTACTGCAGTTCAGAACCAAAGCTTCCGGGTTCTGCGTCGAGTCATTCGAGCTGCAGCAGCAAAAGTTCCTGGATCACTCGACGCGGGTTTGCAATCGACGCGGAATGAACGGCAACGCCTGGGGGCTTACATCGACAAGCTGCCCGTGTCCAAGCGTGATTTCGACAGTCGGGACGCGCCAGTTCTTCGACGCCACCGTCAGGAGGCGAAACGTTTGAGCGATATGAGCGTCGAAGTAGCAGGTCTTGAAGCCCGTCTGGTAGCCATTGAGCGAGTTACGGAGGCTTCAGGCGCTCCCCCACAGTTTGGAGCCGATGCGCTAAAGCAAGAGCTCGCGACTCATCGGCGTGCGATTGCCTTCTACCGGGATCAGGTAAAGTTGCTGCGGGCGCAACTCGAAGCATCTAGGAAGCATGTGGGCGTTGGTGATGCGCGTTACGCAAGGGACCAGGAGCTTAGGCGGCGTTACCTGGCCTTCGTAGAGCTGGAGCGCAAAAAGATGGAGCAGGTAAGGCCTGCATCTGTGGCTCCGTTCACGCCGCTGTTCGACCGCGTGAGAGCGGTTCAGATCCGCCTCGAGCGTCATGAGGCAAAGATTAAGGACGTGGTCGCAGGCCGGGTGGAGAAGCTCAACACCGTGGTGGCGGAAGAGAAAGTGAACGTGGCTGCCTATCGACAGGAACTTACAGCGCTCGAGGGGACGGCTGAACAGACCGTGGGTGGAGCCATTGCGAGGAGCTTTGCGTTGGTACGCGAGCGCTTCCGTAAGCTCATCCTTCGCGCCGACGTGGGCTTCATCGATGTCGCCTGGGCGCGACATGAAGAGCACCGTCTACGCGCGGATACACTATCGCGGGAGCGGGCGAGGGAGATACAACTGCTAGAGGATGAGTACCGCGAGCTCATCGACGAAGGCACCACACCGGCTTCTAGTGAGGGGGCTGAGTGAAGCTGTCTAGACTCAGCTCAGAGGTTTCGCTGCTAGTGGCGGTCGCTATCTTGAGCGTGCTCGCATCTGTCTCGTCTCGCGCTCAGCCTGTAGGAGGAGCCAGCGGAGCAGCAGGAGGAGCCAGCGGAGCAGCAGGAGGAGCCAGCGGAGCAGCAGGAGGAGCCTCAGGTGGCGGTGCAGTTCCTTGGGAGGGCGTGAAGGCCACTGGAGAAGCGCAACGTGTCGAGCTCCCATGGTTCCTCAAAGTGGAAAAGCAGCGGCTTCGAGATGAGCGTCGGCCACCGACCGAGGAGCAAGTCAAAGCGCTTCGCCAGATGCAGCAGGAGTTCGAAGGCTTTTATAACAAGGGTAGCCAGTTTGAAGAGACGGTTGATGCCTTCGTAAGGCGGGAGTATCTACGGCGTCGCCGACTGCGGGATGAGTTCTACTCGCGTCAGATCCGGCGTGAGGAGTCTCTTCAGGCGCGAGCGCGTGACGGCGCGATAGCAAAGTTTGAGCGCTTTATCGCGCAGTACCCTAACCAGCCGAAGTACACCCCCGACGCCATGTTCCGCCTCGGCGAACTATATTACGAGCGGAGCGCGATTCAGTTTCAAGAGAGTTATGCGCAGGCCGCGCAGACGGGAGAGGCGCCGGCCATCGAGATGCCGGACTTCAGCCCGACGATTGCAGTGTATCAACAGCTGATTGAGCGCTTCCCTGACTACAGAAACATATCGGCCGTCTACTATCTCGTTGCGTACTGCCACAATGAGATGGGTGAGGTTGAGCGGGCAAAGCTTGCGTGGCTCAACCTGGTCTGCGCCAACCGCTTCACGTATACCTCGGCGTCTGAGGAGCCGGTAGAAGGCGAGAGTGAAGGTGCCACCGAGCCGGAGTCGGCGAGCGAGCAGGATGCCCCTTCCTCGATGACGCGGGCGCAGCTCTCGCAAGCTATTGCGGCAGATCCCTACGGCGACTGCAAACTCGTTGAATCGGATGCACAGTTCGTTGCAGAGACGTGGCTGCGCGTAGGCGAGTTTCATTTTGATCACGATCAGAATCCAGATGCACTCGCGTGGGCGATTAGCGCCTACAGCAAGGTGCTGTCGATGCCTGAAGACCGCAACTACAACCTCGCGCTCTACAAGCTTGCCTGGTCCTACTACCGAGCAAGCGAATACGCACAAGCGATCAAGCATTTCGGCTTGCTTGTTGACTGGTCAGACCAGGCCCAGAAGCGAACGGGTCGAGCAGGTTCGGAGCTGCGCGCGGAAGCGGTGCAGTACATGGGGATCTCGCTCGCTTACGACGACTGGGATGAAAATCAGGTCATCGACACGAAGGAAGGCAAATCATCGGGGATTGAACGGTTACAGCAGCCGGGCCTGGTCCCGCAGGATCGCGATTGGACCGTGGAAATCTACTACCAACTTGGCTCCGTCTATTTCGACGAAGCTAAGTATCCTGAGGCCATTCAAGCTTGGCAGCTAGCGCTGCAAAAATGGCCGCTTCATCCACGGTCCCCGGAGATCCAGAATCAGATAGCACTGGCGTATTCCAGATTCGGTGAGGTGGAAGATGCCATCGCCGCCAAAGGCAAGCTCAGCGACTACGGTGAGGGCTCCGAGTGGTGGAACGCGAATCTCGACAACCCGGCGGCGCAGCGAAAGGCCGAGGAGCTGGCGGAAGACAGTCTAATCAGCGCCGCAATCTTTCATCATCAGAAAGCGCAGCAGCTTCGGGCAGAGGGTGTGTCAGCCCGAAATGTGGAACTGATACGCGAGGCACAGGAGCAGTACCGCCTAGCAGCCCGCGCCTATCGTGAGTACATCACGCGCTATCCGAACAGCCCGCAGGCCTACGAGCTCCAGTACAACCTTGCCGACGCCTTGTTCTGGTCGGAGAGCTACGAGGAGGCAGCAGCGGAGTATGCGGCTGTGCGCGACTCAAACCTTGATGATCAGTATCTATCCGAGTCAGCGCGGCGCGTTGTGGAGTCGCTACACCGTCTGATCGAACAGGCGGAAGAACAAGGGGCACTTGCAGTTCGTGAAGAACCTCCCGCAGCGGTCGGCACACCTCCTCGTGTATCGCCCGTGGAGATGCCCAACCTGCTACAGAGGCTGGCTCAGTCGCGCGAACTCTACCTCGCGCGCGTTGAGAAGGCGCACGACTCGGAGAACGTGCGGGACTCGTACGATTACAATAACGCGCTCTTGCTCTACAAGTACGGTTATTGGCCGCAGGCCAAGGAGCGTTTCCGGCGGATCTTTAGCAGTCGATGTTCCGGAACGGGCGCGGATGAGACAGGACGCATTGCGTGGCTTGACCTGCGCAACATGGCGGTTGTTGAGGAAGATACGGAAGAAGTTGCCCGGCTAGGCCAACTTCTCCAGCAGAAGCAATGCAGCTTCGGCGAAAGCAGTGCCGGCGTGAACTGCACGCTGGCTGAAAACCAGCAGGAGCCTCAATGTCTCGCCGGCGCCGATCTCACCAACATCAAGTACCAGCGCGCCGTCAACGTCTTCAATCAGGCCGAGGGCGAGAGCGACGCGACGAAGAAGCGTCAACTCTACGAGACAGCGGCGCAGATGCTAGTAAAGGCGGTTGATGAGGAACCGGATCATTTTCAAGCGCCTTTGGCGCTTGAAAAGGCCGCCATTGCCTACGAGCGAACGGATCGGAACGAGTCCGCGGGAAGGCTCTACCAACGCATCATCGACCAGGTTGGTCCGATGGAGGCGGAGAACGCGGAAGAGCAGCAGAAGCTCGACGCCATCCTGGCTAACGCGCACTTCCGCAAGGCGTACAACGCGAATCGCTTCTTCGATTACGAAGAGGCCGTTGGGAGCTACCGCGCGTTAGCAGACTCGAAGCGCTTTGCCGCGTCCTCTGACCCAATGGTCAAGGAGCGTCGGCAGGATGCGTTGGTTAACTCTGCAAAGATTCTGGAGTATCAGCAGGAGTATGCGCGCGCGGCGCAGTACTACGAGCGCGCCGCTGAACTTCTCGATGACCCAGCAGAGAAGCGAGCTGCCGAGTTCCGAGTGGCCGAGATGTACTTCAAGCGAAAGCAATACCCGCGCGCTCTGGCGCTCATGAAGAAGTTTATCGCCGACCATCGGAGTGAGGCAGGTGCCGGTGAGTTGGTGGTGCTTGCTAACTGGCGCGTCGCGCAGGCTTACGAGGAACAGAATCGGCAGCGGGACCACCGGCGTGCGTTGGATGCTGTGACCCAAGCTCATCGCAGTGCTGGTCTCGAACCCGGTTCGTTGGGTTCGGAATACGCGGCTGAGGCTCAGTTCGTTTCCGCCGATGCGGGAATGGACGACTTCGAGAAGCTCAAGATCCAGCCGGGTCGGCCGCGAACACTTCAGGCCTACGTGGCCAAGGTGACCAGCGAGATTGAGCGGGCCTCTGCAGAGGCTGCAGAGCGGGCGAAGCAGTATGAGCAGATCCCGCCCTACCGCAGGCCTAAGTGGACGATTGCTGCTTACGTTAGGCAGGGGCGTGTATATGAGATCCTCGCCAAAGCCGTGCTGGACACGCCTTTCGTAATGCCAAGCGATATGGCGGCGCAGATAAGGCGGGCGCCTGCCGACGCAAGGGAGGACATCCGGATTCAGGTCGAGGACCGCATCCGAATGGTGTTGGACGAGAAGGTGCGGCCGATAGAGTGCCTCGCCGTGGCACGCTACGCTCTGGCCGCCCGCGCTTCCAAGGCAGGCAGCATCGACAACGCATACACGCGGCAGGCCACCAACCGGTTGCAAGCCTATGGAGATGAGCGCATCGCGGAGTGCGTGGCTGAGGCAGCGCGTCGCGACCCGACCTTCTCTCCGTACGTCCAGGGCGAGTTTACTCGGGCGCCGCAAGGCAGGACGCGACCCATTTCGCGAGGCACCGTTGCACCACCGCTGGAGGAGCAGTGAGAATAGCAAGTGAATCTGCAACACGGCGGTGCACAGGCACCGATGGAGACGGGTACGCCCGCTACTCAACTCCCGGTCGTTTGGCGTCTCATCGGACCTTCTTCGTCACCGGTTCAGCCGGAGCGGTCTGGGCTGTGGGGCTCCTGTTAGCAGCTGGATGCGGTGCTAGAAAGCTCGATGGGCGCGGCGAGGGGGCAGACTCGTCCGGAGGGGAGATTGCGACCGATGCGTCGGAGAATGCAGCCGAGGCGGAGGAAACCGGTGGCATGTCTGAAGAGGCACGACGCGATCCGTCTTTGGGACCTCAGCTGCCAAAGCGTCACAAGCTTGCGGGAAGTGCCCTTAGAAGCTACGAGCGGGGACTCGAAGCATCTCGGGAGGGTCAAACAGCCGAGGCGGAGCAGCAGTTCAAGCGGGCGGTCAAAGAGGATGCCAAAGCCTTCCGCGCTCTTTACAACCTGGGCGTTCTAGAGGATCGGAAGGGCAACGCCAGCGGTGCCAAGGCTTACTACAGACAGGCGCTCAAGATCCAGCCTGACTACGAGGCGGCCGTCGAAGGACTAGCGACCGTGCTTCTTCGTCAAGGGAGGAAGCAAGAAGCTATGCAGCTTTCCGCTGCTGCAGCTGATAAATACCGCCGCAACGTCGCACTGCAGGTGGCGTATGCACGGGTGCTGGTCGCAGCTGAGCAGTACGAGGAAGCAGAGAAAGCGGCCCGGCGGGGGCTTCGTGTGAATGAACGCTCGGCGCCAGCCATGTTGGTCTTCGCGGAGACCAGCCTACGACGCGACCGCCTAGAGCTTGCAGAGTCGGTGATCGAGCGCGCGAAGAGCGCGGACCCAAAGAACGCTCAGGTGCACTATCTGGAAGGCGTACTGCTAACAGAGAAGGAGCAGGGCGGAGAGGCGCTGCAGAGCTTTCAACAGGCTGTGGAGCTTCAGCCCGAATATGCGGAGGCAAGGACAGCGCTCGGCGAGCGCATGCTGTCAGCAGGCAACTACGCCGAAGCCGTCAAGCACTTCCGGGTAGCCGCCCGACTAGCTCCCTCGCTGGCTATCGCGCATCTCAACCTGGGTGATGCGCTGCGAGCATCTGAACAATGGGTAGAGAGTGAGAAGGAGCTCCGCCAAGCATCGTCACTGGATGGTGCGATGTCTGAGCCGCATTTCAACCTTGGTCTTCTTTACATGACAGCAGCTGAAAAGTTTCCTAATCTCGATCGGCTGGCTGCTTTGCAGAAGGCCATCAGTGAGTTCCAGTTGTATCAGAAGAAGGAGGGGTCAAGCCTTTCCAGAGAAGATCCATCGAAAGGGTACCTCGAAGACCTTACCCGATCGGTCGAGCGAGAAAAGCGTCGTTTAGAGCGAGAGGCAGAGAAGAAGAAGCAGGCTGAGAGTAAGTGACCGTTCATTTGAAAAACATGATGACGTTAGGATCGAGCGAACGAATGGCTGCATCAACAGGAAGACTCCAGCAAGCCTGCGCTTTGCGACCATCCACACACGGAACGCAATGGCCTTTGCGGTGGGTTCATCGGGCGTTACTCGTCGCGGGCGTCGCTCTCATAGGCTACGCAAGCTCAGGCCGTGTGGAGGCACAGGCTCAGCAGAGGCGCCCTAAGGTGATACAGCTGGAGGAGATTCGCATTGAAGGGCGTGTGCAGAAACCCAATGCGTTTTACATACTCAACAGGTCGAACATCGGCTACGCACCAGGTGAGCTTCGGACAAGCTTCCTTCGCGAAATCGTCAAAACAGTTAGGAAACCGCCCTTCTAGAGGCATGGGAGTGCCTCGAGCACGTGAGTTGTTGCAGCTCGACTGGCACTAGGAATAGGCGTTGAGTTTTCTCCTATGTATGCAAGGCGCGTTGCTGCTCGCGGTCGTAGTGGGAGCAGCCGGACGTATTCGCTCTACGATGTTCGTGTACCGGATGGATACGCACCCGTTCTTACGCACTCTCTCGGAACATCCGAGCGCCACTCGGGCTGCGCTCCTGCAGCGTCATGCCGCGAGCTTCGGCGGTGCCTGGCCGACTCACTTCATTGAGCCGGAGGCTTGCGAGAATCCGCACCTAGCAGTGACTTATCTGCGTCATCAGCTGACAGTCGGACTGCGGGAGCTGCGAGGGTCGGTCGCGTTATCGCTGTATCTGGCCTTCTTGTCTCTCGTGTGGCACGTCGCCTCGGCCGGGTTTAGCGCATCTTCAGACCTGAGGCAGCTCGCCGCGGGATTGGCTTCGACCTTCGGCCTGCATCTCGGTTTAGGAGTGGTCACCGCTGCGGCGGCTCTAATGAGCGGCTCTTTGTTGCGCAACGTCATGCAGGAGATCCTGCAGGGAGCGCAGCGGCTCAGTGAGCTCTTGGTAGACGAGCGCACCGTGAAGATCACCTCTGGGAAGCTGACGCCGAAGCTACCAAACGGGGTTGTAGAACAAAGTTCCGTGGCTCCTGACGTGCTCTGAGGCGGCTTGATCAGCTAGTGCGGAGGAAGAGGGTGGCGCACCTGCAGCGCCTGGTGGAGGAAAACCGCGCGAGCAAGTAGACCAGACTTCCTGGATGATGCTACTCTGCCGTCCAAGCCCAAAGGTTGAACTTGCTGAGCTTCAGGCTTAGGACGGGGCCACGGCGGGTGAAAAGTCACGCGATTTGGGAGCAGGTGCAGACGAGCGTCGTTTTGGGAGCATGTTTTTCTCGACAACTCCGGTTGAATGGGAGTAGGAGTCTCAACTGGCAGTAGGAGTTGAGGTGCAGCACCCGCTCTTGTGCTTTTAGGTTTGAGGTATGAACGAGAGTAGCCGAAGGTCCTCAGGAAGGCCGCAGACCGCGAGCGGAGCTCAACCGGGCGCCATGACGATGGCGATGAAGGCATCCGACCTTCGGGCGTCTGGACCAAAGGTGCTTCGGATCGGTCTGATCCAGGCGGGCAAGATCGTCGAAGAGCGCATCATCAGGCGCCGAGAGACCGTGTCGGTGGGTTCTTCTGAAAAGAACCACTTCGTCGTTCAGGCTCCCGGCATGCCAGGAAAGTTTGATCTGTTTCAGGTTGTGGGTAGCGGATACGTCCTAAACTTCACCGAGCATATGAGAGGCCGTGTGGGCGGTCAGGGCGGTGTCGCATCGCTTGAGGAGATGCGCGCTTCAGGGGCGGCCAGGAACCTGAGCAACCATTGGCAGTTGCCGCTCGGCGACAACATGCGCGGGAAGATCGTGATGGGCGACATCACGTTGCTGTTTCAGTTCGTAGTTCCGCCACCCGTGCAGCCTCGTCCCCAACTCCCGGCTGCAGCCACTGGGGGGTTGGCCAAGACAATCGATTGGCGATTTACATCGTACCTGCTGCTATCCTTCATGTTGCACTTCGGCTTTGTGGTCTACCTTGAAAATGCCGACTGGCCGATGGAAGAGGGCATCGACACTGTGCCGCGCTCGGTTGCAGGTATGATCTTCTCCGAACCGCCTCCTCCTCCCGAAGACGTGCCTGACCTTCCGACAGAAGCGGAGGAGGAAGGAGAGGGCGATGCAGAGGAGGAGCAACAAGCGGCTTCGAAGGGCAAGAGCGAGGGCTCACCCTCGGAAGGTCGCTCGGCGGGACCAAACGCGGGTGACGTCGCCACAAGTGCCGAGGCGCGAGCAGCTTTTGCGGAGCAGGCAGCGCAAGCTGCCGAAGCGATGCTGCTGAGCGGGCTTGGCGGCGAAGAAAGCGGCTTGGCCGATGTGGTGGCTCAGGGTGCAGTGACGGGAAACGCAGAAGACATTTTGGCACAGGCCGCTGGCGTCGGTGTCGCCAAAGGAGGCTCGAGCGGCGAGCTCCGGTCGCGCAGCGGCGGTGGCGGCGGTAGTAAAGGGCTTGGTGATCTCGGGAGCTTAGGCAAGTCGGGCGGCGGCGGTGAGGAGCAGTCTGAGGGTGGCGCCGTGCAGGAGCGGCAAATCCGAGGAGACATCAACTTGGGCAGCGGTGGCGACGTAGGTGGCTCAGGTGAGTTTGACGCGTCAGTGGTCGTCGGCATGATTAGGAAAAGGATTCGCGCGATTCAGCGTTGTTATGAGAATGAATTGCGGCGAAATCCGACACTGTCTGGGAAGGTGGTCGTGGAGTTTACAATACAGACGACGGGAAGTGTTACCGACGCCAAGGCCACGACCAACAGCACAGGCGATGCCGCGGTTGCCTCCTGTGTAGTTCAAACAATACGGCGCTTCCGGTTCAATGATCCTGCCCCCGAGGGCGGATCAGTCACGTTCTCGTACCCATTCGTCTTTGCCCCACAGAACTAGCTAAATGAGTCGTAGAAAGAGAAGGAGAGGTAGTCAACTTCTATGGATACCGACAGAGAGGCACGCGTTGACAGTCCAGTACCCGACCATATACTGCGGCGTGGAGGCAGAGAATGGTAACTAAGAGTCGCATGCCGATGAAGGTCTCGCTTCTGGCGAGCGTGGCGCTTTTCTGCGTGGCAGGTTTGGCCGGCGCTCAAGACGCAGCCTCGGAGAATCGAGCAGCTAAGGAGCAGCTTGAGTTTGCTGAACGTGTTGTTCAGGACGCTGAAAACCTAAGCCGAAACCTGCTTTCTCAGCTCAACGAAGCGAAGGGTGGAGAGGATGGAAAAGGGGACGTCATTCTCGCTGAGTGCCTGAGCACCGTTCTATCGCAGGTGAATGCACGGCTTGGGCCGAGTGATCAGGAACCGGAGCAGCTGCCTCAGGGCAGCGCACGGCGTCGCCTTGCTAACTTGCGGCAAGCTGTACGAACAGGGGATGACCAACAGCGAGAAACTGAATACGCCATGTTTTTGGCTTTCGCGGAGGACTTCAAGGAGCTTCGTAAGGAAGGTCGTTGTCTGGATTCAGACGAGGACGCTTACGAGGTGGGAGCGTCTCGGGTAGTCTCTGTTGTCGATGAAGGGGTGCCTGTGGAGAATCCGTCAACACTGACAGTCGCACCGTCTGTCACGGTGCCGTTGACTCCTCCACCCTCGAGTCCGTCGGACTAGGCAGCTCTGGCTTACAGGCGGCAGCTCTGGCTTATGAGCGAACGAAGTTGGAACGTAATGTATCCAATCATGAGACACGCACATCATGAAGTAGGCTTGAGGTCGATCTGGCGTCGTGAATGGCAGTTACCTGGATTCTAGGAGTGAGACTAGTAATAATGGCGTGCAGTGTGTGCCTATAGCGGGTATGGTGCTGTCGCATTGAGTTGATGACTCGAACTTACGGAACGCGTAAGAAGGCACGGGAAGCAGTATCTCCCATGGAGAATCTAATTAGATGCGTTATAGCCCGCGTGCACATGTTCAAAGTAGCCTCCGCATAACAACCTTGATGAGCCGTCTAATCACGTGGCTTCTAAGCCTGAAACGCGACCAGCGTCGACTCGGTCGCACGGTTCGTGCTATGGGCGTTCTGGGGCTTGTGATAAGCGTGGGGGAGCTTGCGGTCACACGCTTATCCGCGCAGGGCTTTAGCGCCTCAGGGGAGAACGGCGGGTGGCTCAGTGACCGAACTTACACAGAAGGCCGCGGAATACGCCTTGGCAACCTCGAGCTCCATCCCGGAGTGGGAGCTGAAGTCGGCTACGATAGCAACTTCTTCTACGCCGACGAGGCTCCGGCTGACACGTTCCTCCTTCGCGTCACGCCTCACTTGGCCTTATCAACGCTCTCCGGCGAGCGCCTGCGCGGGGGAGCAAAACGAGGCTCCCCGCCAACAGTGAACTTCAGAGCGGGACTTGCCGCTGGCTACCACCACTTCTTCATTGACAATACCAGGAATGCGTTATCGGCCAACGCTGGCGCACAATTGACGCTTCTCCCAGAGCGCCCCTTTGGACTGCGTTTGAGAAACGAGTTTGAGCGAACTATCCGCCCATTCGCGCAGAACAACACCTCGGCCAATGTCAACTATGCGCGAAACTCCAACGAAGCGGGAGCAGACCTTCTATTCGCGAGCCGTTCTCAAGTGCTGTCGAGCTCAATAGGGTACACGTTCGGTCTCGACTACTTTGAAGGCGCGTTCTTCGATTACAACAACAGCATCCGGCACAGCATCCTTGCCAACGCCACCTGGCGCTTTCTACCAAGCACGGCTCTACTATATGAAGGAGGCGTGACTTACACCGACTACACCAATCCCAATCAGAGTCCGCTGGCCTTGCTAAGCGACAACACCATCGTGTCATCTCTTGTAGGCCTAAATGGCATCGTCACGACCAGGTTCTCACTCACCGCAATGATTGGCTACTCGGCCGGCTTCTATGAAGTGCGCGACGAGTTTGACGGGGTGATCGGGCGCCTCGAAGGTCGCTGGAACTTCCGCCGCAACATGAGTTTATTAGGCGGCTACAGTCGTGACTACTCCCGTTCTTTCCTCGGCAACAGCATGAGAACGGACCGCCTCTACGCGAGTGCTGAGGGCACCTTCGGTGGCGTCTTTTTGATGCGACTTAGATTAGGTGCAGATTACATTGACTTTGGGACACCTCTTGGTCCAAACGGCAATCTGCTGGGCAATCAGGCTGACCGGCAGGATTGGCGGCTGTTGGCCTCGTTGTTTGGCGAGTACCGCCTCTCCAACATGATCGGACTCAACGCTACGCTGCAGTACTCAGGCGATTATACAGATTATGCGTTCGTGGGCGATGCTGCGGGTCAACCGTTCCTGGATCCCGCCGGCTGGACAAAATTTGAGGCTTATGCAGGAGCGCGTGTTTTCTACTGAAGAAGTGGTAACGCATACCAGTCCTCGCACGAGGAAGCGTGGCGTTTCCTTAGTAAGATGCGGCTTGATGAATATCTTCATCCTCGTGGCTGGTCACGGCTGCGGGGGCGCTCAGAGGCAGTTTTCTCCCCCTCCCCCAGGGGACGAAAACACCTCCGTGGGCGTGGGTGATCGGATCGCGGTGCACCTGTACGGCGAGGAAGAACTGGCTGAAAAAAGCTTTAGTGTGGCCCGGGATGGCACGATTAACTATCCGTTCATCGGTGGAGTTGATGTCGAGGGTCTGGAACCCAATCGAATAGCCGAGCGGTTGGCTACCCGGCTAAAGGAAGCCGGCGTCTTTCGCGACCCACAGGTTTCGGTTCGTGTGGAGGAGTACAACTCTAAGAAGATCAGCGTTGTCGGAGCAGTTACGAAACCAAGCACGCTGCCAATGAGTGCTGGTATGACCTTGGTGCAGGCGATCAGCGTAGCCGGTGGCGTGA
Organism: Polyangiales bacterium; assembly: GCA_965214225.1. Taxonomy (GTDB): domain Bacteria; phylum Myxococcota_A; class Polyangia; order Polyangiales; family CBDCBC01; genus CBDCBC01. The sequence continues at coordinate 3,011,081 of OZ243942.1, forward strand.
CCTCCATCGCGGCGCAGAACCAGACAGTCATCTCTCGAAAGGTACAGGGAAAGGTTCGGCGATTCTCCGTGCCACTGGAAGACATATCCAAGGGACGAGCTGCCGACGTGCCGCTTCATCCCGGAGACCTCATCTTTGTACCCGAGCGGGTTTTCTAGCTGGCCAAGTCTTCTCGGATCTTTAAGCAGGAGCCTGGCAGCTGCTAGGCAACATGATATTATCCGATACAGCATGAGTGGCATGAGGCCTAATTGCCTTCAGAGATCTGTTGATGTAGGGGTTAGTTGATGTTGGGGTATGCGGCATCTCTAGCGCCCGTGGTAGCGCTTGCAGGATTCTTCGCGACGCACCTTTTGGTGCCGCTTTGGATCCATATCGCTAGGAAGCTGGAGATCACGGACCACCCCGGCGAGCGGCGTCTGAACACGCGCGTGATCCCTCGCGGAGGGGGTGTGACGGTCTTCCTTGGTTTTCACTTTGCGGCGGCTGTTGAGTTTGACCTCCTGGGGGTGATGGCGCAGGGTTTAAACCGAGAGTGGTGGCACGCTCACCTGTGTGCATCGGCTGTGCTGCTCGTGGTTGGGCTGCTGGATGATAAATGGAACTTGAAGCCATTTGTCAAACTCCTAGGACAAACCACCGCCGCTGTTGCGATGTTCTACCTCGACATCCGTGTGGGCAACATCCTCGGTACGAAGCTACCCTTCGCGCTGAACTTCCTCGCCACCGTACTTTGGTTCCTCACCATCACCAACGCCTTCAATCTTATCGACGGGTTGGATGGATTGGCAACGGGTCTAGCCCTTATCGCTTCAATAGGGTTGGGGGGGGCGCTCATTTTCCGCGGACGATACACCGATGCATTAGCTGTCGCCTGTCTGGTGGGACCAAGTGCGGCGTTCTTGAGGTTCAACTTTCATCCCGCTCGCGTGTTTCTTGGCGATACTGGAAGCATGTTTCTTGGCTTCACCCTTGCGAGCATTGCACTGGGTAGCAGCACCAAAGGCACGGTTTTGGCATCCCTCGGTGTGCCCTTGATGGCGCTGGGCGTTCCTCTTTTTGACACTCTATTAGCCGTTTGGCGCAGATCAGTTCGGCGTATGTTACATCCCTCTTCCTCAGCTGAAGGAGTGTCGGAGATGCCTGTTGGCATCATGTCATCGGACATGGATCACTTGCACCACCGCATGATGCGCCGCGGTCTAACGCAGCGGCGTGTGGCTATTCTGCTTTACATCGCCAACGCGGCGTTGGTTCTTCTGGGACTGACGAGTCTCGCTTTGGGTTCGTCTGCCGGAGGCTTATTTATAATCTCACTCACTCTTGGCAGCTACATCGTCGTTCGACACATCGCTCACGTTGAGCTTTGGGATAGCGGTGAGGTTCTTATTCAGGGCTTGAGACGACCAAGTCGCCGAGTGGCTGCCGTGTTGCTCTACCCGCTCATCGATGTGTGTTTGCTTCTATTTTCCTTTGCTACCACCGCGAAGCTTCTCTCTCCGATGTTCGGCCGAAGCTTCTCCAAGTGGCTCTTCTTGACCTCCGTCTGGTGCGGAGTGACGTTTATCCTGCTGATCCTCTCAGGCACTTACAAGCGGGTGTGGAGTAAGGCGCGAACTACCGAGTTTTTGGCGGTAAGTGCCACTGTGGGTGGAGCTGTCGCTCTTTGCTGGGGCTTATCCAAGCTGAACCTATGGTTCGATTCTGCAGGTTTACCCCTTGCCTCCGCCATCCTTTTCGGCTTGCTGTCTGCTGCGTCGCTAGTTGGGGTGCGGCTCCTGCCACGCGCAGCTCGTGACATCATGAGTCTTTACCGCTCAGCCTCGAGGGACACGGAGCTTCCCCGCGTTGCCGTGTATGGAACCGATGAGGCAGGTCTCAGCTGTATTCATGAGAAAACGGATCCAGTGACACGTGCGTATGAGCGACAGATCGTGGTCGGCCTCTACGATGAAGATGTCAACCTGCGTAATAGATTTGTTCACGGTCATCGAGTGGTTGGTGGAATCCAAGAGCTCATGCGCACCATTTCACGAGGTGAGCTCGATGAGGTTTTTATCACTCTGGACTTAGATCCAGAGGTTAGTGCTCATCTCGTCGAGGCTGCCAAGCAAAGTGGCACCCAGGTGCGTTCGTGGAAGGTTCGCGACGACATCTGGTGGGAAGGCAACGCAGCTGTTCGCAGAAAGGCAGCGACCGAGCCACTTGTTCAACCCGTTCAGGCTAAGACGTCGCCGTCAGCTAGCTAACGGAACCGCCAAAGTCCGCTTGCAGGCTCGCAGTCAGCGAAGGTTTGGTGTTGGCGCCGCAAGGTCTGCCAACGTCTCAAGTAGCGTCACTAGACGAGGCGCCCTCGCGCTGCCATCACCGTCTTCGATGTCTAAGAGACCGCTTCGTTGGCCTCGGCCCCGTAGTACTCATAACCCTGCTGATAATAATAGCCGTAGCCGCCGGACTGTTCCGAGGCCGCGATTTGATTGACTACGCAGCCGAGCAGATTGGCGGAAATATCATCAAGCTGCTTAATGGCAGATCGAACGCTGTCCCGAGAAGAACGCTTGGACTTGATGACCATAATCACTCCATCAACTTGCGGAGCGATAACAGCAGCATCGGTCACTGCGCCTAACGGTGGGCTGTCGAAAACGATGCGATCAAACAGCTCATTGACTTCCTTGATCACCTCACGGAACCGCGCTGTATCGAGTAGTTCCGAAGGGTTTGGCGGAATCGGTCCGCACCCTATGACGAACAGATTGGGAACAGCAGTTTCCTGAATCACTGAGGGTATCGTGCTTTCACCCGCGAGAACTGAGGTCAATCCTCTCCTGCTTTCGAGGTTAAAGACCTGGTGAAGGCGCGGCCTCCTTAGGTCGGTATCGATCAGAAGAGTTCGCTTGCCGCTATGAGCCATTGTAATAGCTAGATTAGTGGCGACGGTTGTTTTGCCCTCCCTTGGTGCTGCACTGGCGATGAGCAGTGCGCGTAGCGGTTTACTGGCTGCCATAAACGTGAGGTTGGTCCTAATATTTCTGCAGCTTTCAGCTACAGACGATTTGGGGTATAACTGAACTACGAGGTCGCGATCATGTTGCGACGCCTTCTTCCAGGGCCCCTCAAACTTGTGGCGCTTGCGGGAGTGCTTGTCTTCGCGCATCTGGGGCAGAAGTCCCAAGAGTGGAAGGCCCAGCGCGTCTATATCGCCCAATGACTTGATCGTTCGGTCAAGGTGCTCCCAAGCCAACGCAAGTCCAAGCGCTAGAGCAAGGCCCAGCAAGGCACCGATCGCTAGATTGAGTTCCACACGCGGGCTGACGGGTTGCTGCGGTGTGAGCGCGCGGTCGAGGATGCGCACTGACGCAACCTTGAGCAGGCGGGTTAGATCAGTTTCCGTCGATCGCTCCAGCACCACCTCATAGAGCTTAGCATTGTTTTCACGGGCTCGGGTGAGGCGGCTGTATTGGATCTCTTGCAAGTTGAGTTCGAGTCCGGCTTTGTGCGCTTGGTTGAGGGCCGAGCGCAGCGCTTGCTCCGCTTGCTTCACTTCTTGAAGTTCCGTCCGAACCGCGAGCACGAGACCGTCCACCTCTTGCTTAATCTGCGAACGTAGGCTCTTGAGCTCGGCATCCAAGCTCTTGATGCTTGGGTGGGCCTGACCGTATCGCGTAGCGAGGGCGTCCCGCTCGGCAGCCTTCTTGCGGTACTCCTGCCGAAGACCTTCCACGTCTTTGTTTCCGTCGACTGCGGCGGTGTGTACCTCAAGAGGATCCCCAGTGAGTGCAGCAACAAGTTGATCCAGTCTAGCTTGCACCTCAATGTGCTTTGTCTGAGCTTGAGTGAGGGCGGAGTTGAAATGCTCGATGTCGTTGGCCACAATATTCTGCCGCTCTTCCATTGAGAGCGAGAGCACGTTGTTGTCCTTTTTGAAGTCGTGGAGAGCGAGCTCAGACTTTTCAAGGTCCTTCTTCAAGTTGACCGCTTGTTCATTAAGCCACTTGAGTGCGCCCACGGTCGAACTCGCGCGGTCCTCGGCTAGCTTCTCGATGTAAGCGTCTGCTACAGCATTGGCCAATATGCGCGCTAGCTTTGGGTCGCGGTCACGCACCATGATGCGGACTATACGCGTCTCTTTAACCTGCTCGACGTTGAGTTTGCCTCGCAGAATCTGCGCAGCTTCAGCAACCGTCGCCTCCTTGCCCTTCGGGCGATGACCTACGAAGCGGGCATTCCGATGCAAGCCGAGTTTTCGGACAACAAGCTCCGACACGGCGCGACTCGCGATAACGCGATTCTGCGTCTCATACCACTCGCGCGTCATCCACAGGTTGAGCAGCGGCTCCGATGATGATTGAATGTCGTTGCCTAGCGGTTGTGGAGGGGATGGATCGTATTCCAGACTGCAGACGCCTTCGTAAATCTTCGGCTGCTTGTATGTCCAAACGGCAGTGGCAGCGACCACGGTGACGAAGGTCCCTAGGATCCACCACTTATGTCTGGTGAGGTACTTCGTTGCTTCGCGCAGATCAAAGTTATCTTGGTCTTCCTGAGGCCTCGTGCGCTTCCCTTGCTTTTGCGGCTCTTGCATATTTTTCTCGGACTCTCTCAAGCGGAGCACGTGATCTATAGCTTATTGTTGCAGCTTCCCAGTGACCAGCACCCCATCCCAGGTCAATAAAACGGCCTTTTCAGGGATGTCTTATACCACAAAAAGGAGTTCGCGGACAGCTTGCTAAGGAGCCGCTACTTCTACTTCCGGCAGAGGGTGAGAAGCCATTGCTCAAGGCGCTCTACCTGAGTTTCTGCATCGAAGAGCTGGCGGGCGGCGGTGACTCCATTCGCTCTCATGTTTGCGAGAAGGCTTGGTGTCCTGGCCAGCTTCACGATGGCTCGTACCATGGCAGGATAATCCTCTTGGTCGACAACGAGTCCGCAGGCATGCTCTTGCAAAACCTCTCTTGAAGAGCAGACATTGAAGCTCACCATTGGTGTTCCGCAAGCCAACCCCTCGATCATCGCACGGGAAAGGCCCTCACGGGGCGTTGCCAGGCAGCTAAGGTCGAGCGCGCGATACCAGGGGTCCATCTCCTGCTGGTAACCCGTGAAGATGACATTCCGCTTCAGACGGAGCTTTGTCACCGCTTCTCGACATCTGGCTGCGTAGACATCATTGCCGCTCGCAAAGTCACCGATGAAGAAGATCTTAGCCTGAGGGAGTTCTTGAAGAAGTTGAGGCGCCGCTTGCTTGAGAAACTCGAGCTGACGTTTTAGAGGACGCACAGCGGCCACAAATCCGATAGCAAAGGTGTCGTCGTGGATGCCGAGCTGAGCTCGCAGCACTTTTCGCTCCTCGTCACCTACAGGGTGCAACCGAGTGATGTCTACCGCGCTGTAGATGAAGTGGGGTTGCGGTGAACTCCACGTCCTTGAAAACCAAGGCGCAATGGTCGGCGCGTCTCTGTCGACCAGGTCAACCATCTCCCGAGAAAGCACCAGGGTTTCGGAAGCCAGTGTTCGAGCGAGACGCCACTTTAGCGAGAAGTGGGCTTGGGTGCCCCGAATGGTCAGCACAACAGGACGGCCAGTGAGTCGTGCACCGAACGCCGTATGCCAAAAAGCGATGATGTCGTTGCATATCCAAACCTCCACTTGCCTATGCCGAAGCTGGGTAGCCGCTTGAAAATTGGTGAGGGTTGCTGCCCATAGTCGTCGGAGGGTGAAACCCCACGTGCGTGTCCCGCGGGGAAAAATCATCGGCCAATCCAGTACCTCAAGTCCGTGTTCGCGAAGCTCTTTTACGTAGGACGTCGTGCCGTGGGTGATCACGAGAGGGCGTAACTGCTTCATCCGCTTCACGAACTGTTGCACGCTCCTTAACCCTCCGTTGGCGCGGGTTCCGCTTTGGCAAACGGAAAAAACCGCCACCGGCGCGGCGTGGGCCGCCAAGCCAACTTTGTGACGGCAAAGCCAGTGAGGGCTACTGGCTCTTGTGTGGCGGGTGCTGCGCATAAACGTACTCAGAGTGAAGTCGGGCCGGATCGTGTGTTTTGATAACGGAATGCTATACTAGACCTCTCGGTCGTGCGCATCTGCTACATCACTGACAGCCATATTCCAGCGGCTCGCGCACACGCGGTCCAGATCTTACAGGTATGTTCAGCTTTCGCCGAGCTTGGGCACGAGGTGACTCTGCTGGCCCCGTGGCACGCTCAACGGGTTCGCTCACGTGCGGGCTATCGGCAACTACGGGAGGATTTTGCTCTTTCTGAATCTTTTCCCATCAAGTATCTCCCTCGGGTGTCTCTCGGGTCACGCTTAAAGGGAAGCTACTTTCACATCAGTTCCTGGGTGGCACACCTCGGTTCGCATGATCTTATCTACACCCGCAACGCGCGCATCGCTTATGCGGCGACTCGTCTCGGCTGTAGAGTCATCCTCGAAAGTCATTGTCCTCCGGCTGGGACTCGAGCCCGTTCGGCAGTTCAGGGCCTCACTCGGGCTCAGCGTCTTTCGGGGTGGGTGTTTATCAGCGACGAGCTGCGGAAGATATACGCGCAGCTTGGCCCTCAGCCTGCCGCACGAACGCTAGTGGCCCACGATGGGGTGGATCTGCAACGCTTTCAGACCCGCCGGAGTAAAGCCGAAGCTCGTCAAGCCGCGGGTCTTTCGCTGTCTCCGGGCTGCTCTTTTGGATACTGCGGGAGCCTGTATAAAGGGCGCGGTGTTGAGCTTCTCCTTGATATCGCTAAGCGTCGACCAGGCGATGACGTGTTGATTATCGGGGGTGACGCTCAACAGGTGCGGCAGTTGAAGGATGCTGCGTGTAAGGCGGCTCTAGACAACGTTGTGCTGACAGGTCGGCGCTCGGTGGCCGAGCTTCCCTTATTACTGCAATGTGCAGACGTACTGGTGATGCCGCACCAGGCCGATGCAACGGTGAGTGATGGAGTCACCCAAACCGCACAGTTTGCCTCTCCCATGAAGCTTTTCGAATACATGGCTTCAGAGCGCCCCCTAATTGCGACACGCTTTCCCTCTATTGAGGAAGTGCTTCGGCATGAGCATAACGCGCTTCTAGTAAATGAGGATGGGGTAAGGGCTCTTTTGGGCGCGGCAGCTCGGCTCGCCCGCAGTGAGTCTCTAAGGCACAAGCTTGCGGTGCAAGCGCTTGAAGACGTGCGGCAGTATGAGTGGAAGCAGCGGTGTGCGCGTATCCTCTCCAGCTTCACCTAGAGATCAGCTTGTCCATCGCCCGGAGGTACTTCGGTGGTGCTAGCTGTAGCCATAGGTGGAATCCAGGCTTATGAGCTTCTGGTTTAGGTACGCTGCCTGTTCAGCGTCGACGTAGTCGGTGTAACCTCCAACTTTACCTCGTCTGGTTTTGTACGATTCCGGGTCGCTGATGTCGCCGGGACTGAGGCGGTGGGATTGCTGCGCGCTCTGCTCGGTTTCCATCTTCCGCATGTTGTCAAAAGAGGCGAACTGAGAAGCGTCCTCAAACACCCACACAGGAACGTCTTCAATACCACAAAATCGCGTCACTTGCTGCAGAACGCCAACGAAGTCTTGATGCATGTCTTCGTAACGCACGAGAAGGAAATCTTTCGCTCTATCCTGCATCTCTATCCAGAGATTGTAGTACCTGATGATGGCATCCATGGGACCGTCATCTTGCTCAAGGAAATCAGAGAGCTTTCCGGTGAAAACCCCCTCCCGCTTCTTTTGCTGAAAATATAAGCTCACCACAACGTCGCGAGGGTCTCTGGCTAGGAATATGATCTTCTTGCGCTCGTAAAGCCGCGTCTTTAGGCTCAGCTCGCTCGCACGCCGCACGTGTGGCGTGCCTTCATGGCGGATGCGAATCCTTGGCACCCGTGCATCATTATCCGCAAGCTTCTCAATCTCCATCGGATCAAGCGACGGGTCTAAGCTGAAGTGCTGCTGCAGCAGCCTGCCAAGGCCGAGCCGCAGCCACGTGCGTCCACTCTTCGGAAAGGAGACTAGGACCGCGTCGGCACGCAGCAAAGAGAGCCGGTCGCTGTAGAGAAGACCGGCCATTCTTCTGCGCAAGCGTTTCGGCAGTACAACCCGTGCGCCTTTGCGTAACCAGTCTCTAGCTTCTGCCAAGCTCATGACGCCGTAGAGGCTAGCCGGCCTCGCTCTGAACGCAAGGCTCTCTGCAGCAGTTTTAGCCTTGCCTGGTAAGTAAAGTTTTAGCCTTGCCTGGTAAGTAAGAAGCCGCAGGGTACCATGCTGAGGGCGCACATTGATGCCTACGTGGAAGCTCAGAGAGCAAGATGGCGCGTCACGTCACATTGTGTTGCCATTGCTTTACTTCGCTCAGGGTGTGCCGATGAGCGTCACCTTCACGCTCCTGCCAAATATGCTTTTTAATTTTAGGACTTGTTTGTTCTTGTGAGCTCAGCTCAACGTGGGTGGATCTGGGAGGGCGCAACTACAGGCGTCATTGTTGCTACTGCTGGCGTGCAGGCACTGTTCTTCCTCGCGCTGAGCTCGGTCTTCATGAAGTTGACGCAGCCAAGTGTGGAAGGAACGCAGTATGCGATCTACACAGCCATGACCAATGCTGCCGAGGTGATAGGCCTGGCGTTGCTCGGACCCCTCACGAGCGTGCTCTCGCCGCAGATGTCTTAGGCTATTGCCGCCGTGTTGCGTGTGCTCTGCGCGCTGGAGCTTGGTATGCGGAACATGAGCTCCCCCGTGGTGCTGGAGGACAGTGGGGGCTAGCGCCTGGTTCGCTTGAGGCGGCTTCTGAGCTGCGCAATCCACCAGTAGGCGTGCTCTCCTACGACAGCTTTAGGCAGGCTAACCGAGAGCAGTGTTGTGATGGCCAGACAGGAGCTGCCTACGACCAGGAGCAAAAGCAAGGGTGCAATATTGTACGCGCGGAGAAACTGACTTATCGCTGCACCTAAGGCCGCTACAACAACGCACAACACAGCGCTCAGGGAATGCGCAGCAAGTAGTTCCTGAGTTGTGCTTTGCACGACACTAGCGGCGAAGGCGAACAGGACGAGGAAGTGCAGGCAGATGGCAATTGAGACGCCGGTGGCGATCCCAGCCAAGCCGTACCTTCCACCAAGCCATGCGGCGCTGACGATCAGCGTGCCGTAGAGAATCTGGGACAGCAAGAGTTGCTGAACACGACCCGTCGCTCTTAGAATCGTTCCACCTACCTTGTACCCCGTGCGGAAGTAAAGACTCAGGCACAGGATCCGGAACGGCGGGACGGCAGATCTCCATTGATCTCCGAAAACTGCGGAGATAATCTCAGGCGCCAGGAGCGCACCGAGAGCGCCTGCCGGCAGGGTAAGGCTCGAGGTCATGGCTGTGGCCCGTAGCATCGCCTTGCGCAGCCGCTCGGTGTCGTCCTGGATGCTAGCTAACACTGGAAAAACAACTGTATCCGTAGTTTGGCCGAACAGTTGCGATGGAAAAGCAAGAAGCTGGTAGGCCTTGCCGTATGCGCCGAGTGCGTCTGCCCCGAATGTGCGAGCGGTCACCAGGTTGTCTCCTTGGAGCGCTGCCCAGTTGGCCACTCGAGCGGCAGTGACGGGCCACGCGTAGGAGAACAGTCTACGCAGTGGTTCCATCTTGAGGGTGAGGCGAAGCGAGTGTGGGCTCAGTCGAAAAAAGAGTAGAGCCTCGACAGCACCTTGAATAACCTGCGCACCTGCCAGAGCCCAGTATCTCAGCCCGGCAACTGCCAAGACGACCGCGGAGGCGGAACTGAGTACCTGAGCAATCAGACGTGAGAGTGTGATCTGCGGGAACATGAGCTTGTTCGAAGCAATCGCGAGGGGAACAAGCTGCAGGGCCTGAACGATGAAGAGGGCGGATGACAGACGAAGGACCTCTTTAAGCTCTACGATGCCAAGCAGCGAAGCGATCGTGCTTGAACCGAACGACACAGCGAGGGCAAACACGGTGCCTAGGATCAACATCACCGTGAAGACAGAGCGCGCAGATGATGTGTCAAAGGCCCGTCTCTGGATCATGGCGGGCGCAAACCCCGCATCAGTGAACAGCTGAGCGAAGCTGACAGCGATCGTCGCTCCCGCGGCGACACCGAAGTCGTGCGGGGAGAGAAGCCGGGCCGTGACCGTGAGGGTGGTAAACCGTATCAGCGACTGAAGAACCGAACCCGAGGTTGCCCAGCCCAGCCCTCGTAGCGTTCTTCTTGTCAGCCCTTCTTGAACCAAAGTCGCCGTCCCGATTCCAGAATGACTAAGTCAGGAGGCAAAGGAGGCTAAACCTGCGTCGCAAGTTGTAAGTACAAATCCGCCATGACCTGAGCGTGCTGATTAATGTCAAAGCGTTCTTGTGCCAACCGTTTTGATGTTTCGCCCAACCGATGGAGCTCCGATGGGGAGGTAAGAAGCCTCGCCAAGCGTGCCACATCCTCCTCACTGGACCAGTCTCGCAGGTACATCCCGTTTACGTCTTCCTCGCATGTGTCAGCGGCCATCCGTAGGTCTTCGGGGCAACGGGCCAGTGTTACGATAGGTTTGCCAGCCGCCATCGCCTCAATCGCAGATATCCCGTTGAGAGGATTCTCGGTGGTTTGCATGAAGATATCGAAGGCGCTGAGGAATCTGGCCACATCTGCATTAGCACCCGCGAACGTGACGTGGCCTTGCATGCCGAGTTCCGTTCTTAAAGCTTCCAGTAAAGCCCTCTGAGGTCCGTCGCCCACGATGAGTAGGTGGGTGCGAGGCAACCGCCGGTGCAGCTGGCTAAACCACTTGATGCCGGCCGCAATTCCTTTGCGCTGGGCCAGTCGTGCCACTATGCCTACGAGCAGTGTGTCTGCGGGCAAGTCAAACTCACGGAGGACATTTTCGCGCTGTGGATTGACGCAGCAGACCAGGGATTGATCGATGCCGATCGGATTGAGCAAGATCCGATCAGGAGGGATGTGCCAACGCGCTATTTGGTCCTCTCGGTAGTAACGACCAAGCGCAACAAATCGCGTGGTGAGTCCGTGAGCCAGGCGTGCGATGTGGCGGTGCTTGACCGCTAGTGCTTCGCTCCTCGAACGGTTGCCAAATGGACGCTGAATTGTGTGTAAAATAGGTAATCCGGCGGCTTTGGCCAGAAGAGCTGGGGCGTAGTGCATGATGCCAGGTGAATACGTAGCCACTACGTGCGGCCGATATCTGCGAAGCAGTGTCTGCAGGCTTCGAAGCCCCTCCAGGCTTCTTGCATCTCTCAGGGAAAGCTTCCGTTCGGTAAGGTGTTCCACGCTCACATGCTTCGGCAACTCGTGCGCCAAGACGTTTGAACCTGCGTAACAAACCCTATGCTCTAGGGCGGGGGTCGGAAGTGCGCTTAGGAGCCGTATGAGGTACCGCTGCTCTCCGCCGAAAGCAAGCGAGCCGATGATATGAAGGATGCGAGAAGGAAGAGGTGACGCTTGGTCGGACGACGACACCCATGTGCTATAGCACGAGCGATGTGGAAGCCAAAGATGCTGTTCGTGACCGACCATCGCTTCTATCGGGCGGAGAGCGGCGGCGTCTTTACACGTGGCGGTCAGTTCCCATATGTTCTGTGGCAGCGATACTTTGACGCATTTAGCTCAGTCACCGTCATCGGTCGCGAGCGTGAGCTTCAAGCGCACGAGTCGCGTGACCAGATGCAGCTGTCGAGTGGTGCGCAGGTGCAGTTTTGTCTGCTGCCGTCGCTCTCATCGCTTCGCGCGCAAGTGGGTGTTGGACGACAGGTGAGGAGTAGGCTTTGGCAAGAGATTCAAGCAGTCGACTGCGTACTGGTTCGATTGCCCAGTGAACTTGGTTTGCTCGCCCTAGGGCTGGCGGAGATGCAAAAGAAGGTGGGAGCCGTGGAGCTAGGGGGGTGCGTATGGGACGCTCTGTGGAACCACGGTAGCATCCATGCCAAAGCGTACGCGCCTCTCGCGTACCTTCGGCTGCGACGTGCAGTTGGTTGTGCATCCAGGGTTCTTTACGTAACGGAAGAGTTTCTTCAACAACGGTATCCCACCACGGGCGATGCGCTTGGCTGCACCGGGGTCAAACTACATCTTCCTGCGCCGGAAGTTGTAAAGAAACGGATGGAGAAGATTGACCACCACGAGAGTCCACTCCGCTTCGGCCTGATAGGCAGTCTGTCCCAACGTTACAAGGGAGTAGATGTTGCTTTACGTGCTTTGGCCGCTGCGATCTCGCGGTTGCCACCGGCGAAGCTGTGTATCCTGGGGGCTGGCGACCCGGCTCCCTTTACGGAGCAGGCTGAGTCTCTCGGTCTTGCGCAACGTGTTGAGTTTGCCGGTGTTCTTCCGGCGGGCGCAGCTGTTTGGCAATGGTTGGATCAAGTGGACGTCTATCTGCAACCGAGTCGTCAGGAGGGATTGCCGCGCGGGCTCATGGAGGCCATGAGCCGCGCCTGTCCCGCACTTGGTTCGACTGCTGGTGGGATACCCGAGCTGCTCGAATCCAGCTGTCTCCACGCTCCCGGGAATCACCGGCACCTCTCAAAGCAGCTCATTGCTGCAGCCGATGCAGGTTGGCAGAAAACGCAGGCGGAGCGAAACTACAATCTCGTGATGAAGTACGAGCCACGCCGCGTCGAGTCTGTTCGTCGCGCCTTCCTCGCGTCTCTTGCCGACGAAGCGCGAGGTGCCAAAGGACGCTAGCAATCAACAACGGCGACCTGATGAGAGGGCCTCCCATGTGACCTTCAGGCCTTCCCCAAGTGAAGTTTGCGGCACCCACCCCAGCACCTTCTTCGCCCTTTCGGGAGATAGTGCACTGGTCTGAACATCGCCCACGCGCACCGGAAGTTGTTGCCGGACAAGCTCACGTGCTGAGGCGGCTTGAATGCCTTCGAATAAGTCACTGATCGAGTGCTCAATGCCTGTGGAGATGTTGAACGTGCCTCCTGACGCGTCAAGGGCTAGCACGTTAGCCCGAGCAACATCTTCGACGTAGACGAAATCTCTCGTTTGACTTCCGTCGCCGTAAACCGACAGAGGCTGATTTGATAAAGCGCGTTCAATGAAGTTAGCCACTACCCCACCTTCGCCGAGCGTATTCTGCCGCGGCCCGTAAACGTTGGCGTAGCGCAAGCAGACGCAACGCATCGACGTGGTGGCTGCTGCGACCTGCAGGTAGTGTTCAGCTGCAAGCTTCGAGACTCCGTAATACGTTGCAGGTATTGTCATATGGCTTTCACCATACGGGACGTCAGCACTTGATAGGTAGACAGCAGCGGAGGAGGCAAAAACGAAATGGGACACTTGATAGCGTGCGGCACCCTCGATGAGCCGCAGCGATCCCAAGACATTGATCTCGCCATCGGCCGCCGGAGCTTGCATTGAAAAGCTTGCGTTCACTTGAGCCGCTTGGTGGCAGATAGCCTCGGGCTGAAACTCGCGAAGAACATGGTCGACGCATCCGGCATCGCGGACATCTCCTTGAATCACCTCCGCACCAGAAGGCACGTTCTTCGCCTTGCCTGAGCTTAGGTCATCGAGGACACGGGTCGTGTGTCCCGCTTCAAGCAGCTGGTCGACAATGTGCGATCCAATAAATCCCGCACCGCCGGTGACTAGTACGCGCATGAACTTCAGTCCTCGGTTTTACGTGAAAAAGTCGACGATATGCGACGCGACGGTCTCTATCTCTTCGGGGCGTAACTCGGCAAAAATAGGAAGAGCCAAAGTCTCGGATGCAGCTCGTTCCGCCATTGGGTGGTGGCCTGGCTGCCCTCCCAGACTCCGGTAGCACTCCTGAAGGTGCAGAGGCACAGGGTAGTAGATCTCGGTGGCCACTTTTCTCTCTGCCAGATGCTCTCTTAAGGCGTCTCTCCGATGCGGCACCCGAATCACGTACTGATTGAAGATGTGCCGGCCCTCTCGACTCACCGGATACATCATGTCGACCTGATCCGTCTGTTGCCCCTCGTTGGCGATGCAGGTGATGCCGCTCTCACGAAACAGACGGGTGTACCGCTCTGCATTGGCCTGCCGTCCTTGCCAGATGGCATCCGTTGTTTCCAGTTTCACCCGAAGGAGGGCGGCTTGTAGAGCATCAATGCGAAAGTTCCCACCGACGAAGTAGTGGTGGTACTTTGGGTTTGATCCATGAGCACGGGCATGTCTAAGTTTTGTCGCCAGGGATGAGTCGTGCGTCACGATGAGCCCTGCATCTCCCACTGCGCCAAGGTTCTTAGAAGGAAAAAACGAGAAGCAGCCGCAGGTGCCGAAGTTCCCAGCGAGAGTGTTTGCGTGCATGGCGCCGAGTGCTTGAGCAGCATCTTCTATGACAGCAATGGAACGGTCCCGAAGGAGCTCCAAGAGTGTTGTCATATCCGCGCACTGGCCGAAGAGATGGACCGGGATTACTGCGCGAGTACGCGGCGTGATCGCATCAGCTACCCGTTGCGGGTCGCAGTTGAAGTCTTGCAAGCCGATGTCGACGAAGACGGGTTTGGCCCCAACTCGGGAGACGGCTCCCGCCGTGGAGAAGAAGGTGTAGGTTGGACAGATGACCTCGTCACCCGGGCCGAGCTCGAGAGCCATGAGCGAGGCCAGCAGCGCATCTGTGCCTGACGAAACTCCGATTACATAGGGTGCACCGACGTAGGCGGCGCATTCTTCCTCGAAGGCGGAAACCTCGGGCCCGAGGATGTACCGTCCGCTGTCGAGGACCCGGGTCATGGCTTGCAGCAGCTTTTCGCGCATGTTTGACGACATGCGGGTGGGCTCGAGCATTGGGACGCTGGAGACGGTCATGTTGTCTGATGCTCTCTTTCGTTGTGCGTTTTTAGGTCATGGTAACGCGCTTTGCCCTGGGTGAGTGCATCGGGAAGCGCCTCCTTCTCATCCACATCCAAGCACATGACGCCACCGTGGCGAAGCTGGTAGCGTAGCCCGCTCTCAGCGCAAGTAGCTACCGCATCCCGTCCAGAGAATCGCAACCTATGTCCGTGTCGGCTCATCCATCCCGCAGGTTTAGCCGGTGTTCCGAGTACCAGCTGGTACGGAGCCACGTCGCGGGTCACCACAGCGCCCGCGCCCACGAAGCTGTATGCACCGAGTGACACACCACAGACGATGGTGGCGTTTGCGCCGACCGTGCAACCGCGACGGAGGACAGTTGTCTCGTAGAGTGCTCGCCGATTAACCTGCGACCGTGGGTTGCTCACATTGGTCAGGACGCTTGAGGGACCCAAAAAGACATCGTCTTCAATCAATATGCCTTCGTAGATTGAGACGTTGTTCTGCACCTTCACGTTGCTACCTATCGCCACATTCGCTACGAAAACATTCTGTCCGAACGTGCAGTTGCTCCCAATGCGCGCGCCGCTGGAGATATGGCAAAAATGCCATACTGCCGTGCCTGAGCCCAGCTGCGCTCCTTCGTCAACGACTGCGGTTTCATGAACCCGGACGTTCATCCAGTTGGGCTTCCCATGACCGTAGAAAGAGAAATTCTCTCAGTCCCACGGACAAGGGACTGTTGCAATCCGTCCAGCACGGCAAGTGTATTCAGTGCACTTTGCCCGTCTGTGATCGGCTTCTGTCGCGTCTCAATTGAGTGTAAGAACGCTCTTGCCTCCTCTTTTAGAGGCTCTTTCTTCTCGTAATCCACGGGCGTGCCTTGTCCCTTGACCGGCGTCGGCTTGCCTTCGTGGATGTCGACCCGCTGATCGTAAAGCACAAGTTCTTTGGCTACGTCATCAAAGGTGATCATCTTCTTTGCGCCAACCACCACAAGTTTCTGCTCTTTGAAAGGATTGAGCCACGACACGAACACATGCGCCGATCGTCCGTCGCTGAAGAACAACTGACTGACCGTCACGTCGGCGATGTTGGGTTGGAGAAACGTTGCGCCTCCCGCTATGACTTCCGCCGGCAGCGTTCCCATCAGTCTCAAGATCACGGCTATGTCGTGCGGAGCGAAGGACCAGAGGATGTTCTCCTCCGTGCGAACCTTCCCGAGGTTCAGCCGGTTCGAGTAGATGTAACGTAGCCGCCCTAGCGCGTCATCGGCCACCAGTTCGCGTATCTTGAGGATAGCCGGGTGATATTCTAAGATGTGGCCGACCATGAGCACGCATCCGAGCTCCTCGGCTAGACGTGCCACCCTTTGTCCATCCCGGTAGGTGAGGGCAAGTGGCTTCTCGCACAGCACATCTCTGCCGGCCTGCAACACACGCTCGCATAAGCTCGCATGCGTCTCGGCAGGTGTCGCAAGAACGATTCCTTTTACCTGAGAGTCCTCCAGTACTTGATCGATATCGGTAACCACTCTTACACCGGGAGCAATAGTGGATGCGAGTTCCCGTCCCTCCGACGTTCGCTCCACTACGGCATTGAGGGCGCCAAGCTCGTGAAAGCCACGAACCAGATTCTTTCCCCAGCCTCCGCACCCGACTACTGCTACCGACACGTATTCTCCATACGTCAGGCTATAGCAAGAGGGTCCCGGCAAGGCCACGATTCGCAGGAACTAAAGCCTGCGGGTGATTTCGGCCACCACTCGGGCCTGCTCTTCTTCAGTTAGCGCATTGTGTAAAGGAAGGGCTAGGGCGCGCTCAGCAACATCCGTTGTCGCAGGGAAGTCGCGGGGCTCATACTTGTAGCGCCGGCGGTAATATTCCGTCATCGGCAGGGCGTAGGTCCCGATGGCAGTTTCCACCCCTTCGAGAGCAAGCCCTCTGATCAGCTTGTCTCGGTCCACACCTTGCGCAAGCAGCACGACGTAGGATTGGGCCGTTGTCGTGCTGTCTGGGGTGTGAGGGAGCTGAAGAGGCAACCCCTCTAACAGATGCTCGTAGTTGCGGGCGATCTGCTTCCTCGTCTCAAGGGCGCGATCGTGCCTCTTGATCTGAGCGGTGCCCAGTGCCGCCTGGAACTCGGTCATGCGATAGTTGAAACCTGGAACAACAAAGTCGACGTGTCCTTGCTGCAGTCGCTTTCCGTGGTCACGGAGCGTTCGCAGCTTTTCTGCTAGCGCGCTATCGTCGGTGCAGACTAAGCCGCCCTCGCCAGTAGTTAGTGTCTTCCGCGGGTGGAAACTAAAGCAGCCCATGGTGCCCCACGTGCCCGCGGCTTTGCCCGAGCTCACGGCGCCTAGCGCACAAGCTGCGTCTTCGACTACGGGTAGCCCATACGTGTGAGCTGCATCGAGGATGGCAGCCATATCCGCCATCAGGCCGAATGCGTGTACTGGAAGGATTGCTTTTAGCGAGCGGTTAGCATGCTTCTCTAGAGCAGCGCAAAGTGCATCGGGGCAGATATTGTACGTGATAGGGTCGATGTCGACGAAGAGGGGGGTGGCCCCCAGAAGCTCTACAACATTGGCGGTGGATATCCAGGAGTAGGCCGTGGTGACAACAAGGTCTCCTGAGCCTACTCCGAGTGCAGCCATAGCTACATGCAGTGCGGCCGTTCCGCTGCTCACCGCAACGGCGTGTTGTACGTCGAGGTAGGCGGCGACCGCGGCTTCAAAGTCTGCCACTTGAGCACCCTGAACGAGCTGCCCCGAGCGAAGAACCTTAACGACCTGCGCGAAGTCTTCTTCCTCTAGAAGTGGCTTGCAGAGCCGTATCCTATCTTCCTTCCGGCTCACTTTTTAGCCACTCGTAAGTCGTGCGCAGTCCCTTGTCCAAGGTATAGGTGGGCCACCACCTGAGCTCGCCTCGGATACGCTCAATGTTCATCACGCGTCTTCGGATGTTGTCGATATCCCGCCGGTCGACCTGCTCGATGCTGGAGCTTGAGCCAGTGATGCTTACAATCTGCTGCGCCAGTTGGTTGATTGTGACCTCGCGTCCAACTCCGACGTTGTAAACAGCGCCTGAAGCTTTCTCCGCCTGTCCGGCCAGCAGTGTCGCTTCGACGGCGTCCCTCACGTAGGTAAAGTCGCGCGTTTGCTCGCCATCACCATGAATGCGGATCGGCTCGTTATTCATCGCCGCGCTGAAAAACTTTGAGACAACGCCGCAGTACGGATTGCTGACCCGCTGCATGCGCCCGTAGACATTGGAGTAGCGCACGCTTGCCGCAGACACGCCGTAGCTCTCGTAGAACGCCTTGCAGTAGTTCTCCCCCGCATATTTGGAGACGGCGTAGGGGCTCAACATGTTGGTGGTGTCATCTTCATTGCACGGGAGATAGCGTGCGTTGCCGTATACGGATGCCGACGAGGCGTACACGACGCGCCGCGTCCCGAGTTCCTTGGCTATGATCAACACGTTGAGGGTGCCGCCAATGTTGACTTCAAAGTCTTCACGGGGATTCTTCGTCGAGACCACAATGTTTCGCGCCGCCTCGTGAAAGACACAGTCGGCTCCTTCCATCGCTTGCTTGAGTACGTCGAACTCGGTGACGCTACCCTCCAAGACGCACAACCCATCGGCGTCGGTGGGTAAGTTGCCTCGTTCGCCTGTAAAAAAATCATCAAGAACGGTGACTTTTGCTCCCAGTTCGAGTAGGCGCTGCACCAAGTTCGACCCGACGAAGCCCGCCCCACCTGTGACGAGTACAAGGCGTTCCTTCCAGAAGGTTTGGGGTTCGTATTTCATGCTGCTCCTTCGGATCCAAGACGTGCAAGAGGCCCTTGACCCCTCATCCGACTCGCAAAGCGAATGATGAAGTAGGTGGGGATAATGTACTGAAAGGTGGCCGATAAGTTGAGCGTGGTAAAGCCAAAGTACACTAATACGAGCGCGTATAGGGTGGTCACGCGTTCATTACCCGGCTGAGCGTTCCTCCACTCGTATAGTCCTCGATGAAACGACCCCCAGATCCAAAAGCCGATGATAATACCGGTCCACGAAAAGTTGGCGTAAAGCGTCGAGAGATAATTGGAGGGAACTGGTTCGCCCACTAAGTTTACGACGATGCCTGTGTCGCGCCAGATGAAGTGCTTGTGCTTCTCCGGCCAAACCCAGCGCGGTATCGGACTCACCAACCAGGCCAGCCAACTTTCGCCAAGCAGCAAATCTTTGTATTTTGGAAAGGTGTAAAACACCACGCCCATGGCGTCGAAGCGACGCCGGTCATCCTCATGCTTTGAAAGGGTCTCCGTAACGCTCGCATTCGGCATCTCGGGTTCTCGCGGACGCCAAGGAGTGCGGTAACTGCCTAGTACGTTCACTATTACAGCAGATGCAAGCCAAAGTGCCACTAGAAGCCATGGCGGCACACGGCGCCGCTGGTAGTGGAACACGATAAGTAGCACCATCCCAAAGAAGAACATTGAACCTCGCTGCCCTAAGCGCGTCACCAGGATCCCCATGAAGGCAAAGACACCGGCAGCCAACAGAAGGTACGACTTCGACCCCTTCTTCAGGCAATAGAGAAAGAAGAAAAGGACGGGGAGGAAGCCGAGCAGAACGCCGCGCGTCAGCCAACTCATCGTCGGATCGTTTCTCCATACTTGCTTCCCTTCAGCCAGACGCGTTAGGTCGAAAAGAGAGCCTCCCACTCGGCTCTGGAAGAAGGCGTAGTTTACGACGAATATGATGACTATGCCTGTGCAGCAGAGGACGGCGCGCGCGCGATTCCATCGTGCATACCCGATGTGTGGTAGCGTCCGATGGAGCCATTTTCCCTCCGTCATAAAGTAACCGCCATAGTACATGACGGTACCGAGGGAGTAGGCGATGAGAATCTTCCTGGTCAGCGCGATGCGCGCAGCAGGCCCTAGGTAAGGTAAAAAGTCGAATCGCATCCGTCCGAGGAGGCAGAAGACCGTGAAGCTCGCGATGAGTGCGAGCGCAGCGAAGAGCCCCTTGTAGACAGGAGGTGCAAAGAGGTCGGGCTTTCCGAATGCGAAAAGAGGCCCCACTTGCAAGGCGATGGTGAGCAGGAAATATGGGAGGACGGCGTGGATCTCCGATGAAGCGCTTCCAAGCCACAGGATGACGTAGGCTGCCAGCGTGGCCAACGCCAACGACAAAAGGCGCGGAGAGCGAGGATGACTGCGGCTGGCGTATAGCTGACCAGCCACCGAACTTGAAGTGCTTTCGGCCATAGTTATCAAAGACCTAAAGCAACGAGCATGTCACGGTTTACTGCGTGCACGCTAAATCTAGCCTCGGCTAAGGTGCGACTTGCACGCGCCATTCGGACGACCTTCTGGGGGTTACGAGCAAGACGAAGCATGGCGCTGGCGAGCGCGTCGGCATTCTTTGCGGGCACGAGATAGCCATTTTCCCCCGCTATGCATGTTTCGCGGCAGCCGGGTACATCCGTGGTGACCACGGCTCGACCGACTGCCAGTGCCTCAAGAAGAGAACGCGGCGTCCCTTCGCGGTAGGAGGGGAGCACACACACCGACGCGTCGGCCAACATCGACCTCACATCCTCGATGTAGCCCAGGTATTCGACGATCCCCTCCCTTTCCCAAAGTTTCACTTCGTCCTGAGAGATCGCGGAGGGGTGCTCGTCGAGCGATCCTACGACGAGAAATCGCGCATCGGGGACGTGTCGTTTTACCTGTCTTGCCGCTTCCGCAAAATCCAAAATACCTTTTTGCCGGATGAGCCGGCCGAGAAACAAAAAAGTGAAGGGTTCAAGTCGAACTTCCTGCTGTTGATAGTAGGCGAGATCGACGCCTGAGCCACGAGTAAGCCTCACGCGCGCGTTCTTGGGAAGCAGTCCTCGTCGTCTGACCGTTATCACGTCGTCGTAATTCTGAAAGAAGATGACATCATTGCTCGAGAGTCCCGCTCGGTAAAGCGACATGCTGACCCGTTGGCGCAGTACACCTTTGAGGTTTAACCTACCGGGCGAGTCGTCTAAGAAGAGATGCCCTAAGCCGGTGACCATAGAGGCCACACGCCGCACCTTGAGCGCACGCGCCGCGCAGGATGCATAAACCACGGGCTTAACCGTGAAGGAGAGCACTACGTCCGGCTGCACCTGCCTAACGAGGGCTCTTAGCTCCAAGAAGCTTCGGATGTCAGCTGTGGGTCGTTGCCCTGTGCGGTCCAAAAAAAAGGTGTGCAGCGCTGCTCCTAAGGCTTCCAGCTCGCGCTTGGCTCTTGTGTCAGGTGCAGCAAGAGAGACACGATGCCCGCGGCGACAGGCCTCCGCGATGAGCCTGCTCCGAAAGCGCAGCAGCGTATCGGAAGTATTATTGACGATCAATAAATGCATCGGCTTCGCTAGTCTCGAAGGTCTTCGCACCAGGCTTTCGCTTGCAGCGTGGTATACGCGCAAAGCCTTGATTGCATATCCGCGAAGTCTGGAGCGCCAAGTTGCTTTGCCACCCTAGCCGCCTTGTAGAGCGAGACCGGTCGCTCGTCCAGATCATGCGAACGTTGATATTTTTGCAGGGCTCTGAAGTAGAAGCCGTGTTGAGCCTCGATGTCGCCGGCGCGAAGGTTGGCACTTGCCAAAGTGTCGATATCTCCCTTCGCAACGTGAGGGATCTGCTGCAGTTGCTCCTGCATCTCGTCATATCGTTTTAGGAATCCGAAGAGCTTCGCCCGCAAGAGCAAAAAAGCCAATGTCTTAGGAGAAGCCTCCGAAACATTGGCTAGTACGGTTTCCGCAGCGCGAGGACCTTCCAACTCTGCGGCCCGACTGAGACCATAAGCAAGCGTGAGATCGTCGGGAAACTGTTTTAGCCAAACCAATCCATTCCGCACAAGTTGGCGTTGACGCCCCTCGCTAAGCGCGTTCTTCAGCTCCCGGCGGTAAGGAGCAGGTGTGTTAGTTCGCTGCGCGATGAGCAGTTGGTCAATCTTTCTACCTAAGTTGCGCTTATCTGTGCACTTGGCCACGGCGCGAAGGTACGTGTGGCGTTGCTCCCGCGCGTCAGGGATGGATACCTGTAAGATAGCAGCCCGTGGCTGCTGCTGGAAGAGCTCGCATGCGTAGCTTCCAGCGGCGCTCGGGTTGAGCAATGCCGCCGTACGCAGCGCGGTCGCTCCTTGTAACGCGTTTCCTCTTTGAAAGAACCAGCGCGCTTGAAGCAGGCGAGACGATGCCCATCCAGGCGCGAGCCGAACAGCGCGGTTGAGCCAAGGCAGTGCTTCATTGCTTCCTTCAGAATCCAGGTGGCGAAATGCGATGAGGTGGTAATGAGCGTCTACCGGGTGCCACGGAAGCCACTGGAGCAACTTCACCTTTGCGCCGCGATGGTCCTCATTCGATGTTGCGATGCTCCGCTTGACCGCTTGCGTCGAGGAGAAAAACGAGACGAGAGTTACCGCAACCGTGCCCAACGTCGAGCAGACGGCAAATGCTTTCTCTCGAGGTGCGACATGGGCGATTAGACGAAGGAGTGTTGGGTGATTCTCTCTACGCGATGCCTCCGACGTCAAGCCGATTGCCGCGACCGCAAGTGCCCCGGCTCCCACCAACTCTAGGCTAAAGTCTCCAAGGTCATGAAGCCCCATCGCCAGCACGCCCGTTGCACCAGCGGCGCGCAAGGGGTGTCGGTGCGTTACCGCAGGCAACAGATGAAACAACAACAGAGCGAGGAAGGCCAGGGTAAAAGGTAGGCCCCATTCGCTCGCCCACTGCACCACAAGATTTTCCGGGTAGGTGTAGAAGAACGCGCTTCCATGGAGTGATGTAAAGAGGGAGGCAAAGGCACCTCGGCCGATCCCGGTCGCTGGTTGAAGCAACGACACCTTGGCTGCATCCCAGATAAGTTGAGGCTTCTCAGTCCAGGAATGGCCCTGGAAGGCTTGGCGCAGTCCCTCTGACATCACCCAGGCAAAGCCTCCGAGGATGAAAGCCGCTACGCCTGCTACCATGCTCAAACTCTTTAAAGAAGCTTGGCCTGTGGGAAGCTGCTTCAGCAGCATGCGTAGTAGAAGGAAGCCCCCACCGGCGGCGAGCGATGCAATGCCTGCTCGCGACCCGCTTATCACACATAGCACGGCCATGGTAAGTGCTCCCAAGCCGAAGAGCGTTCGTAGCACAAGCGCTTTTTCGGCCGCGGAGAGTCCTATGCAGATGCAGACGCCTAGCACCATTATGCTTGCAAAATGATTGCCATTGAGAACTGGCGAAAGCAGGCGAGGGCTCGCATACCGGGGTAAATAGAGGCCGAAAACGCGTTCAGCTTCTAGAGCTTCGTGCAGCACGGCGAAGAGTGCGAGCGCAATACAGGCTGCAGCAAGATACCGCGCGACCAACAAGCGGAGCCTGTTGCGTACCGCGAGGGCCGTGGCTGCAAATAGGGAAAGAAGAGTCAGCCATTTCGTTAACTCAATCAGCGTTTCGTGCGGAGCCACACTGATCGCGCAAAACACCGCAGACGTCTGGCGGAAGGCGGCCACCTCTCGACATAGCTTGGCGGAGTGTGGCGCTACCACGCGAGTAACCTCGATTGGAAGCGGAACCAATTGCAATGCGGTCCAGGCGCTGGCTAAGAAGAAAGTGAAGAGCAAGCTCTGCGTGGAGAGACGAAGCTCATCAAGGTGAGCGTCACCCGAGGCAACAACGCTCCAAAGGCTGATCTGAGAGAGCACGAAGAGAAGCGCAATGCTCCACCAGGGGTGACCTCCCAACATCAGCGGGGCCGCCATCAGCGTCATCACTAGCACCGCGATGCTCACGTCGGACTGGGAATACGGAGCACGGCGTGTATGGTCGAAAGAAACAGCGGAGTTCATAGGAGATGCTTTACGCCATGGCGCTTACGTCCGCCGGCGCAAGTTCTGTCTCATACGCAGGGCGAAGGCACGCAGTGAGCGCGTCAAGGAGGGTTCTAACAGGTGCGCCGCCGTGATACCCAGCAGCTTGGAACGCGGCGCACGTGCCAGCGCGAGTGCGAGCTCCGTTGGCGCTCTTACGCCGGTGCATCGGCGTAAGAGTCCAATGAGTTTACAGCTAAAATTTCGTCTCCCTATGTGATGTGAGGCGGATTGTACTAGGTGTGTGAGGGCATAAAGACTTGACCGCTCCATGTCGTGATGGCGTATTCGCGTAAAGGCGTCGTCTGCATTGAGTTCGAAGTACGCGGGCACACGTTTAAGATCCAGCAAATGCACATGATTGCGAGCAGACATCCGCCCCTTGGCGAAGTGGCCTAGCAGGTGAAGGTAGAGAAGGTAGGGGTCTGGAACGACCACAGAGCAACCGAATAAGTCGCGGTCGAGCTTCCCACTGGCAAACATGTCATGAGTCGTTAAGTTGAACAGACCGAAGCCGAAGGGTTCTCGGTGGACGTCGAAGACAACGGGCAGCGTATGATCGCGAAACATCGCTCCCTGTGAGGTGAAGCCAAGGTGCGTGTAGGCATGCACCTTCATGAAATCTACTACACGAAGGTATTCATGCTCCTGGATCATTACGTCGACATCGCAGCAAGGTCGCACTTCGTCTCGCTTGTAAGCGGTTTGCTGCAACAACACCCCCTTGAGCGGCATAGGATGGATGTCGTACTGATTGAGAGCCTTGCAAAGGCGAATGAAGGCCTCGCGCTGCGCTACCATCCGCGTTTTTGACGACATTCCCATCGTGCCGGCTTAGCAGAGCATACGATTCCTGAGCAAGGGTATCCTCGGCAACTGGCGTTAAAGGTGGATTTTGGATTCGTCCGGCTGCTAAGCCTCGGGGACCGGATCACACCCGTGTCAGAGCGTTCGTAGTCAAAGCGCCTGAAGGTGACTCGTCACACTTCTCTATGCTTCCTTCTAAACCACGATGACCTGCTGCACCCCTCTCTGTCGGGCCTGAAGCCGCAGATCCCGTTAGCCCCTGGCGCATCAAGCGCTTATTTATTTGGGCCTTTTCAAACGGTTGCCGACACATTTCGTGTTTTCTAGGCACACAGCTTAATTGATTTGACCGACCCACACGTTTCTGTTATCTGGTTGCGCATTCAAAGCCTCGCCACGCGTCACATCAGCGCTTTAGTCGGCGAAGGCCGACTCTCCTATTTACGACAACTCCCGATGATTTGATGCTCGTTATTTCCCGGAGTGATGGAGACTTAGGCAAGGGCGGATGAAACCTGTCACCGACGACGTCACGAGAACGCGCTCGGGGCATCTTCGCGCTCCGCATTACTTTCTTTGTGGCGCACTCCTCACTGCGGCAACTATAAGGCTAGTTCTATGGGCTTGGGTAGCTCCCTACGGCGGCGCAGCGGATGAACCGTCGTACTTGTACGCCATTCGCCTGCTTTGGGGGCAGGGACAACAATATCTTTTTTGGCCGCCGGTGACGGGTTGGCTTGGCACCGGCATCGCGATTCTTACAGGTGGCGTACGGGCGATGACGCTGCGTCTTGCATGGGTCGTTCTCGACATTTGTAACGTCGCGTTGCTTTGGCGTTGGGCGACGCACGTCTTTTCGGATTCACCGCGGGCTGATCGGATTGCTCTGATTTCTGCTGCGATGTATGCTGTTCATCTTCCAGCCATTGCGTTTTCTCAGTTCGTTACCAGCGAAACGCCGATGATGTTTTTGCTTCTCTCGGCGCTCAACCTGCTCACGCCTCTTGACAGGCACTTATGGTTTCGCGTGAGTCTCTCGGGCATGATCCTGGGTCTGGTGGTGCTGACCCGGACCAGCCTCTTGCCGCTCCCCATCGCGCTTGCCGGTGTCATCTACATCTTCTTTCAGGATACTAGACGTAAGAAGGCCGCGCTTGCGCTAATGGCGATGGCTGCACTCCCGGTGCTCGCTTTCATGGTGCGCAACGAAGTCCGAGAAGGCCGGCTGATGTTGACCAACAACGCCGAGTACAACCTCTACTTGGGAAACCAAGAGAACTCGCAGTCAGAACTGAACTTATTCTCGCCGGCGGCTACGCGTGCGCAGATCGACTACCGCAGGCGTTCGCATAGCACCTCGGAGGAAACGAAGGGGATGTCGCCTAGTGAGATGAGGTCGCGAGCCATTGCGTTCATCCGCGCCCATCCCGTGGTTACCTTGCGAAGGGTCCTGGGAAGATTTGCGCGTGTCTTCGCGCCGAAGACAGCACACTTGTCTCTGATCGGTGACGGTACACCCGTGACTCAGCCTGGCGCTACGGCGCTACTGGTAGTCGGTGTATTGCAGTGGTTCCCAATCCTATTTGGGGGCGCTGTTGCACTGCTCGTCATGCTCCGCTGGCGTTTGCAGGCTGCGGTATGGACATTGGCTGTGATTGCAGGCTCGGTCCCGCTCTGCTTGGTCGCCATCTCCAAACCGAGATACGCTTTCCCCGTCGAGCCCTTCCTGATTGTCGCGCTGAGTTGGGCGCTTGTGTACCGCGGCGAGGTTTGGCGGGCCCTGCGCGGCCCGGTTCTGCGACATAGCGTGACAGTTTGTTTGCTTCTAGCGTGGTTCTGGATCGCCTGGGGCGTCTTTGCTGCCACGTCTCGCTTCGGTTAGGCCGAGCTATTTGGAAGATCCTGTGCCCTGAACGGGTTCAAGATGACCATGCACCACCTCTACCTCGGACTGAGGAGCCCTTGGACCGCCGACCTACGCGCTAAGCATAGGACTGGAGCAGCAATTCACGAGAGAAGGAGATTTCCCACCTCTAGGAGCTTTCTTGCCTTCGTCTCACCTAACCTGACCGTCCTAGGTGGGGGAATGCATGTGCCGGAAAACCCTCGCGCGTGTCGTCCGACTTCGCGTTTCTGCTGGTGGCAACCGGGTTCCTCTCGTCACCCACACCACCAGCTCACTGGCGTGTGAGTGGAGTTGTGAATACAGCTAGGCGAAGCAGGTGGCGCCTAGGCAGCTTTCGCAAGGGGGGCGGTCTTTCCTGTTTCGAGCTGCTGGTTTCAGGGTAGGCGGGCTTTGACATGCGGAAGGTCGTACCGTAGTATCATGGATGCACTACATAGCCCTTACGCTCGCATGTTGGGCGCTTGCTGCCGCATGCACCATTAACGAAGAAACGACCCGCATCAACCATGGCAACGTGGAGGAGCGGTCCGACGGACCGGTTTATTCCGGTGACATTCTTATTCATGATGCGGACTCGGCAGCTGCGTTGGAGGACATTACCGGCGTCGTCGGCAACGTCTCGATCATTGGCAGTGATTTTATCGACCTTCCGGACCTTGATCTAAGGGTTATCGCGGGAACGCTTCTTGTTGAAGGCAACGCGAACCTCACCTCACTTGCGGGGCTCGAAGAGCTCGAGAGCGTGGATGGAAGCATTGTCATTCGAAACAACGATGCACTCTTGGCAGCCGGTGAAAGTTTTGGCGCGCTCACGGTCATCGCTCAGAACCTGCGTATTGAGAACAACGCCGTTCTTTCGCGAGTTGAAGGGTTTACCAACCTTCAGACCATAGGGGGAGGCGTTTACGTCGAGCAGAACCAAGCTTTGTCGGAGATCGTGGGCATGGACCAGCTCTCGCGGGTCAGTGGGCGCCTCCGCATCTTTGATAATCCCGAGCTTCAACGAATGGACGGGCTCACTCAGGTGCAATCGGTGAGCGGACCCTTCAATGTCAGGTTCAATGACAGGTTGGAAGAGGTTGTGATGCCAGAGCTGCTACGCGCGCAGACCCTGGAGGTGCAACAGAACGAGGCACTAAAGCGCGTGCAGCTACCAAAGCTCCAGCATGTGAATGGCAACTTCGAAATCAAGTTAAATCCCAGCCTGGAGGAGCTTGCTTTTGCTGCCGAGTATGTCGGCGAGCTGGAGATCTCGGCCCTAGCTACGCTGCAGAGTTTTAGTGCACCCGATCTCACAACATTCGGGGGCAGAGTCTACGTCGTTGAGAACCCGGAACTCACCTCCTTTGACTTACCGTCTGCGTCAGCGGCGGCAGGTTTTGTATCCTTTTCGCAGAATCCGAAGCTGCCAGAATGTGACGTCGAGGCGCTGAGGGTGCAAATCCAAAGCGCGGGGGGCACTTCCGACGGCTTCCAGAACGAGGGTAATGCTGCCTGCGAGTAGAATGAGCCACAGCATGTGTAGGCCGTTCTCAGCTAGGGGTCGTAGCGTATCCGGAACAGAGACTGGAACCTGAACTCGTGTCTGAGGAGCCACTTGCGGGCTTCCGGCGAGTGTAGGTTATCGCAGGCATGCCCTCGTAGTACGCGCGCGACTAATCCCGTAACTCCGCGTATCCTTCTTCTCCGGCTGGCTAAAGCTCCTGCAGGCCAGTAGAAGCGCGTCCCCATATGCCTGCCACGCGCTTATTTGCCTAACCCGCCGCCGCTTCACGCTGGGTCATTGCTTCATGCTGAGTCACTAGAGCACGGGTCAGACGCTCGGGTTTGATGGTGCCACTTAGAGCGATTGCAGCCCGCATGCGCGGTGAGCGGGCTGGAGGAGTGCCTTAAACGCAGTTCCCTCCTCCATGAAAGCCTTGTAAAGCATCCTTCACAAAGAGCATCTTCACCAAGCACACGGTCGGGTCGATGCTTCTGCGTGCCTTGCAGGTTACTAATCGAGGAGGTTGTGCGTGTGAGCGCTGGGGTAACAGGAGACGCAACCGATAGAACTCCTCGCTAGAGCGCACTGACCCACCAGAGCGCGCTTCGGTGCAGGGTTTAGACGAAGGGGAACCGCATGCATACCCCACCTCGGGGAGCGTACCTTCCTGATGGGCAAATCACTGGCGGTTACAATGTACTCGGCGTGGCGAAAGCGCCCCGCAGTGATAGACTCGCCCGATGATCACACTCGGCCTTTCCCCCATTGTCCACGAGAGTGCTGTGGGCTTAGTCATAGACGGTAAACTCGTCGGTGCTGCATCCGAAGAGCGGTTCACTCGTCAGAAGAATCAGGGAGGCTTCCCTCATCAGGCGTTGCAGTTTGTACTTTCTCAGGCTGGCATCGCGGCAAAGGACGTGGAGCACCTCGCCTACGCCTCGCTAACCAATCAGGCGGAGCGCCAACGGGATCTCGTCAACTACGTGCAGAATATCCCGTATGTTATGTCCGGTTCGGACAAGCTGCAGCATAAAGCTGCTCACCTAGCAAACTACACGCGAACCATGGCTCGCCGCCGTGGGTGGTTCTCGCAAGGAGGGACTCAGCAGGTAGTGCATGAGGCTCTCGCCGAGCATGGGCTTGAAGGCAAGCTGGAGTACGTTGACCACCACCTCGCGCATTGCGCGAGCGCCTACTTTTGTTCAGGATTTTCTGACACTTTGGTCGTGTCGCTCGATGGGTACGGCAGCGGAGCTGCTGGTTCTTTTTATGCCGGTCGATCTGGCAAACTCACCAAACTCGCCACAATCCCTTATCCGCACTCATTGGGAACCTTCTACCGCCGAGTGACCCAAGCCTTGGGCTACCGACCCAATCGGCACGAGGGCAAGGTGGTGGGATTAGCGGCGTACGGCGACCCAACTAAGGCATACGAAGAGATGCGTCGCCGCGTGGATCTGACGCATCCGGACTACTTCCGCCTTCGCTCCGTGCAGGACCCATTTTTCGAGAAGCGTCTGCTGAAAAAGTACGAGCCTGCTGACCTAGCTGCGGCAGCGCAAGCTATCCTAGAAAACATCGTCGTGCACTATGTCAGAGGCTGGCTAAGCCGCACAGGACTCTCGCGTGTGGCCTGTGCCGGAGGCGTGTTCGCTAACGTCAAGATGAATCAGCGGGTCGCGGAGCTTGACGAGGTAGAAGGACTCTTCGTTTTTCCTGCGATGGGCGACTCAGGAGTGGGAACGGGAGCGGCCTTCGCACTTCAGGCGCAGCGGTCGAACCTGCGCCCTCAAGAGATAGAACACATGTACCTCGGCCCATCCTTCTCGACCGCAGAGATTGAAGCTGCGGTTACTGATGAAAGACTTACAGCGCGGAAGTCAGACAACATTGCTGATGAAGTGGCTCAGCGTTTGCAGAAAGATCAGGTGGTCGCACGGTTTGATGGTGCCATGGAGTTTGGCCCTCGCGCTTTAGGCAATCGCTCTATACTGTACTCAGCGCACGATCCATCGGTTAATGATTGGCTTAATAAGCGCCTCAAGCGTACGGAGTTTATGCCTTTCGCTCCCATCACCCTTGGGGAGCATGCCGATGCACGCTTTCTCCATCTAGGGCGCTTCAGGCATTCGGCGCAGTTCATGACGGTGACTACGGACTGCACCGACACCATGAAGAAAGAATCGCCTGCAGCGGTGCACGTTGATGGAACTGCGCGTCCTCAGATCGTCGAGAGCACCAGCGCATCGAGCGTGCGAGCGATCCTCGAGAGATACCACGCCCATACAGGGGTTCCCACGCTGATCAATACCAGCTTCAACATGCACGAAGAGCCTATCGTCTGCACTCCGGATGACGCCGTGCGCGCTTTTCTCGATGGGGATTTGGAAACGCTTGCTATCGGTGACTTCCTCGTCGAGCGAAAGGCTGCACCGCAGGCGCCTACGTCAGCTCGAACCTAAAGCTTCCGGAGTGCGAGATAGAACAATCGAGGGTGCAAGTTACCGAAGCCGAGGGAGTTCTCGACGGATTTCGGAACGACAACAACATGCCTTGTTCCGATGCCGGCCTCTAGTCACCAGACTCTAACTCTAGCCGCACGGTGTAGCGGCACGGTGTAGCGGCACGGTGTAGCGGCACGGTGTAGCCGCACCTTCTAGGGCATTGGGCGGCGCGGAAGACCATCAGAGGACCACACCGGGCTTCGCTACATGCAGTTAGCCTGGTACCACTGCCAGAAAGCCTCGACGCCTTGTTCTACAGACACCTGCGGGTCGTAATCGAGCAGGCGTCTTGCTTTGTCGATGTTGGCGAAGGTGTAGCTGACGTCGGCCTTCATCATTGGCGTGTCGTCAAGCGCCGCCTGTCGGCCGGTGAGTGACTCGATTTGAGTGACGAAGTCGGCCAGCTTTACGGGCTCTCCGCGCCCCAAGTTGATGATCTCGTAACCGAG
Organism: Polyangiales bacterium; assembly: GCA_965214225.1. Taxonomy (GTDB): domain Bacteria; phylum Myxococcota_A; class Polyangia; order Polyangiales; family CBDCBC01; genus CBDCBC01. The sequence goes on from OZ243942.1 coordinate 3,041,879, forward strand.
CGGCTTATCGACTGCTGCCACGACACCCGCGGCGATGTCGCCAACGTACGTCCAATCTCGGTGCATTCGCCCACCATTGAAAAGCGGAACCTTGGTGCCCTTGAAGATGTTGTCGAGCACACGGTACGCCATCATGTCGGGGCGTCCTCTCGGGCCATAGACGGTGAAGAACCGGAGCGCGGTGAAGTTTTGGCCGTAAAGGTGATGGTACGTGTAGCCGAGCAGCTCCGCAGAACGCTTGCTTGCCGGGTAGGGCGCAAGCGGCTTATCGCAACGCTCAGTTTCTATGAAGGGCACAGTGGAAGAGTCACCGTAGACGGACGATGTGGATGCAAACACGAAGTTTTCCACCCCCGCGTTGCGCGCTTCATCGAGCAGGTTAGCGGTGCCCTTGAGATTGACATCGAGGTAAAGCTGAGGATCCTCCATTGAGGCGCGAACACCGGCCATCGCGGCGAGGTGAACGATAGCTCGGGGCCTGTGTGCCTGAACAATCCGTCGCAGGTCGTCTTGCGCCCGGATGTCGACCCTCTCCAAGGTGAAGGCTTGGTCGTACCCTCGTCGTACCTCTTCGATGTTGGCTTCTTTGCGCGCAGGGCTGTAATAGTTGTTGAAGTTATCCACTCCCACAACAGGCAATCCCCGTTCAAGGAGGGTGCGCGTGACGTGGCTCCCGATAAAGCCGGCTGCGCCAGTGATGAGGATGGGGGCTGCCATTTAGTCGTCCTGGGTGAGGATGCCGATGCCTTCGTAGGTGAAGCCTTGCTTCTTCAGGTTATAACCCGTCCAGATGTTTCGGCAGTCAAGCACCAAAGGGTTCCGCATCAGACTTTTGAGCCGGGCGAAGTCAGGATTCTGGTATTGGCGCCACTCGGTCAGGAGCACCAATGCATCGGCTCCTTCTGCAGCGCTGTAGGCATCGTCGGAGAGGGTGAGCTCATCACCGAAATGCTTGCGCACCGTCTCCGACGCCTGCGGGTCATGCGCTCTAACCTCGGCTCGCTCCGCCAACAGGTTTTCAATGAGCGTAAGCGAAGGCGCCTGGCGCACATCGTCGGTGCGCGGCTTGAACGCGAGGCCCCACACGGCGACGCGCTTGCCGCGCAAGTCAGCGCTGAGGTACTTCCGGAGCTTGCGAAGCGCGATGCCTTTCTGCCGGTTGTTGATTCGGTCGGTGGCCGACGCAAGTTCCAGCTCCATGCCGTGGTCATGGGCGGTTTGCACCAGAGCAGTGACGTCCTTTGGGAAGCATGAGCCTCCGTAGCCCGGCCCAGCATGAAGGAACTTAGAGCCAATGCGGCTGTCTGAGCCGACGCCTTTGCGCACAGCGTGAATATCGGCACCCACCTGTTCACAGAGAAGCGCGATTTCATTCATGAAGGATATCCGCATGGCGAGCATGGTGTTAGCGACGTATTTGGTGAGCTCTGCGCTCTCTGGGTTCATCCATACGATGCGGTTTCCGCTGAGCGATACTGGATGGTAAAGTCGTTCGACGCGCTTGCGTGCGAACTCGTCTTGTGCGTCGCAACCCACAACGATGCGGTCGGGCTTGAAGAAGTCGCTGACGGCGTCACCCTCTTTGAGGAACTCGGGATTGGAGACAACGTGGATCTTCTGGGGCGCATCCTTGGTGATCCGCTTGACCCGCGCGTTCGTTCCGACCGGAACCGTGCTTTTGAGCACAAGCACCGTTTCCCGCTGCGCATGCTTAGCGACCGTTTCGGCAACCTGGTCAACGGCGCGAAGGTCCGCCGCACCGTCGCTGCGCGACGGTGTGCCAACGGCCGTAAAAACAAACTCACTCTGCGCGATGGCAGCGGCTACATCGTTGGTGAAGCGCAGCCTTCCCGCCTCCACATTGTTTTTCACGATCGGGTCGAGTCCCGGCTCAAAGATGGGCAAGATCCCATTGTTGAGAGCTTCAACCTTGGCAGCATCAATGTCCGCGCAGAGAACCTCTGCTCCCGTTTCTGCCAGACCTGCGCCGGTTACCAAGCCCACATATCCTGTGCCAACTACTGCTACACGCATCGGTGTGCCTCCCTATTCTGATTCCTCACGGCAAACCCGCCTTGGGAACTGTGGGCGGAGGACGCTGTAACTTTTCCAAGATGGACATCTTTATGCTTCTCTTTCCAAGAGGGCCTCTCTTACACTGTCTTCCCCTGTGGATCAAACGCCCCATCGGCGGGCGCGCGCCCATAAGGAACCTGGTTGCCTCGTGCATCCAGGAGCTGCTGTCCGTCGGGCCCAGATGCAGGGAAGCCCGAGTGAAGGGTTGTCCGAGTGAAGGGTCGCCCGAGCGTGGGGTCGCGTCTCACGCAGAGGCAGACCTGCCTGCTAGTCCTTGCGCGCCTCCTAGGGGTCTCCCGCCTTTCGGTGTAAAGGTCAGCTTAAGCATTCCTAGGGTAAGCGTTCACCCGGCTGAACACTTACTGCCAAGGCACGCATCTGGGGCGGTACATAGCTGGATCACCTGCTTTCTCGGGGTGCTTTCACGCTCAAAGATGTCGTGTCAAGGCGGTATGTTGTGCCATGCTCTGCCTGAGCTGCCCGCGCTTTGTTGTCGAGAGCGCCACCGGCGTAGAGCACCGATCAGCCAGAGGCAGCGAAGGAGTGGCCTTGGTCAAGAGCAACGTAGGTGCGGCCGTGCTGGCCGCAGGTGAGGGGAGGCGGTTGCAACCGCTGACGGATTACGTGCCAAAGCCTCTTGTGCCGATCGGCAATCAGCCCGTTCTTGAGGCCGTGCTTGCGCGGCTCGCTGCCGCTGGCATCTCACACATCGCACTCAACGCGTACCATCGCGCGCAGGAGCTGGTGCATTACGTGCAGCGCTCGGCCCAAGCCATCCACCTGAGCATCGAGGAGAAACTCTTAGGAACGGCTGGGGGCTTACGGCAAATCCTGACCACCGCCTCTTGGAGCAAGGAGGTGGATCTTGTGGTTGTGCACAACGCCGATGTAGTTTTCGAGCTGGACTTGCAAATGATGATTGACAAGCACACTGCGTCTCTTGCGGATGCGACGCTGGTCGTGCGCAAGCCCGATTCTCCCGCCGATCCTGCCACCGTCTATCTTGATGAGGAGGGCAGGGTGCAAGGCTTGCTCGGTGGCTCACCCAAAGCACACTGGATGGGACCCTACACGTTTACCGGCGTCCACATCGCGTCGCGCCACAAGCTGACGGAGCTGCCGCAACGCGGCTGTCTTGTTCGAAACTTCTATCAAGAGCGGCTGGCCGCGTGGGATGTGAGGGCACTGGTTTCAGGGGCTGCATGGTCGGACATCGGCACGCTGCAAAGCTATTTCCAGGCAAACATGGCCACGGTGGAAGGTGCTGCCCTTGCGCTCGGACGACAGAGCCTGGTGGCTCCCGATGCGCTTATCGGACGAGCCGCGAACGTGCACCACGCATGCATAGGCGCCGGTGCGCGCGTAGCCGAAGGCGTGGACGTGCGGCGCTGCGTGGTTTGGCCCGGCGCGCATGTCGGTCAAGACGCGCAGAATGCTATCATCACGCCGTTCTGCCATCTTCAGATCTAACTTATCAGAAGCTAGGGCAATGCGAATCCGGTTAGAATTTCGCGCCCTACCCAAGCCAACGCGTCATCACCACAGTGATGTTATCCGGCCCGCCATGCTCGTTGGCTCGCTCGATCAGAGCAGAGCAGGCTTCTTCAAGATCCTCTGTGCGTGAGGTGATCTCGCGCAGCTCTTCATCCGACGCCGGACCGCATAGGCCGTCCGTGCACATGATGTATGTGTCGCCGGGGCGCGGAATATCGAGGATCGTGTCCACCTTGACATTGTCTTTTACCCCGAGTGCTCTCACGATGACATTCTTATGCGGGAAGTTAGCGATCTCTTCCTCGGACAACCGTTTCATCTTGATGTAGTCGTTAAGCAGTGAGTGGTCCTCGGTGAGTTGCTCAAGCTCGCCGGCTCGCAGTCGATACACGCGCGAGTCGCCGACGTGGCCTACGAGCACGCCGTCGTCTACGACTGTGAGCGCCACGATGGTGGTGCCCATGCCGCGCAGCTTTACATCGCGCTGCGCAGCCTCGAAAATCCGCAGGTTCGCCAACTTCACCCCGGTGATCAGGCGGTTCTCTTCGTAGCCGCGCGATTTATCCATCTTGTAAGGCCACGTGGCATCGGGATCGAGGTCGGTGCTTTCAAAGAACTCCGTGAGAGTTTCGATAGCCATGCGACTCGCCACCTCACCTGAGGCATGGCCTCCCATGCCGTCGGCCACCATGTAGAGCTGCCCGCGCTCAAACAACCCGAAGCTGTCTTCGTTAAACGACCGCTTCATCCCCACATGGGTGCGTCCCGCAGCTTCCACGCGGGCGCCGTTGATCTTACTTACGGACATAAGGACGCTGTCACCATCTTTTCATCGTAACTGGTCAGTGGCTTTCCGACCAAGAAAGGACGCTTCCCGAGGAGGTGGTACATTCGGCTTACGTCCTCAAACCCCATCCTCACGCACCTAAGTGCGCTCCGGTGGGGTTCTGCGGGCGCGCTCGAATGTACCACCTCCTCGAAAACCGACGTACCAGGGACTGACCGGATACTCTTCATCTACCATCGTCCAATCAAGGCTAGGACGATGCCCAGCTCGCCTGTGGCCGCGCGTCACAGCACCCGGACCTTAGTTTTCGAGCCAGCCCACGTGCGGGCTCTGGAGGCGAAGAGCAGCCAACCAGCACGAGGGAAGAAGACGTTACAACGCGAGAAGAACTCACGTCTCGGGCCTCTCTTGAGTTCTCGCGGCTAGACACCCCCCGCACCAAGATTGCATTGGAGGAGTGTAATACTAGGTCGTAAGTTGGCCAAACAAAATAGTCCGAATCGCGTTTAGCGCGTGCTGGGCGAGGAGACTTGAGGCGCCGAGGGCGCAAAAGCAGCCCAAGCCTTCGTCGCTGCGCAGCCGCTGCTGGGCAAGGGAGCAGTCGCTGCTAAACCAGGAACCGGCGGCTTGTTGAGGAGCCCAGGGTTGCTCCGTGGGATGAGCGGCGTGTTTGAAGATCGTGTAGCTGAGCTTCTGGCGGCCAGCCGCGGACTGACCCATCATAAACCAACCATGGAGAGTAATGTGGCCAAGCAGTTGTGGGAAGCACTCGGGGCGCACCTGGAGTTTGAGGCGGCGGTCGGCGCTTCACTCTTCCCGCAACGGTTGGAGCAGCAGGTTCCGCAACCGTCGGAGCAGCGGGACGCGTGTCATTTCCAACCGTGTCATTCTCAACCGCGTCCTTCGCCTTTGGCCCTCGGAGCCGGAGAAGCGACGCTCAGGTCTGACGACTCTCTGATTCGGCTAAAGCAGCTTGAAGATGAGGTGAGTGGTTGCCGAGCGTGCGCGCTCTCTGAGCATCGCACGCAGACGGTGTTTGCGCGCGGTGATGTGGCGGCTTCGCTTGTTTTCGTAGGTGAAGGACCGGGTTTCCACGAAGATCAACAAGGGCTGCCCTTCGTTGGGCGAGCCGGGCAACTTCTCGACCGCATGATCAAAGCGATGAAGCTTGACCCTCAGGAGGTCTATATCTGCAACGTAGTCAAATGCCGCCCTCCCGAAAACCGCACGCCTTTGCCCGAGGAGTCGGCCGCTTGCAGCACCCATCTCGTCCGTCAACTGGAGTTGGTTCGTCCAAGAGTCATCGTTGCGCTCGGTCGTTGCGCCGCGCAGGCACTGGGGTCTGGCGATACCGGCCGGTGGCGAGGCGTCTGGGGGAACTTCCGTGCTTGGCCGGTGATGCCCACGTACCATCCGGCCTTCCTCCTACGGAGCCCCCAATTTAAGCGACAGGTGTGGGAGGATCTACAGGACGTGATGAAGCGACTTCGACCGTGACGCAGTCCCACGCCGGGTAAGCGCGAGGTGCAGGTGGAACCGGTGCGATGCGCGTGCCGGAGCGCCGCATGGGGCAGTGGGAGCACCACCTTCACCAGCAGCGCCCTATCATCCACCAGCAGCGCCCTATCATCCACCAGCAGCGCCCTATCATCCACCAGCAGCAGGGCTCGGCCGTGCCAGCGGGTTGGCTGCGCCCGTTGCCACCGGCTTCTGTTCATCCGCTTGCCATTATGGCTCGCTAAAGCTGACGATTTCCGCTAGAGAGGTAGAAGAACAGGACGGCCACGTTAGGTTGTGATTGAGGCGCATTAGGTCGCTGCAAAGCCGCACTAGGTTGTGATTGAGGCGCACTAGGTCGCTATGGAAATAGGTCATGCAGGCTGACAAACCATCCCTTGCACACGAACACGCGCGAGCCCTCAGTGGAGGCTCATCCAAGTACCACGCGAAGAATAAGGAGCGCAGTAAGCTGTTCGCGCGCGAAAGGCTCAACCGGCTGGTGGATCCAGGCACCTGGAATGAAGACGGGCTCTTAGCAAACTGCGCCGACGGAACGCTTCCTGCCGATGGCGTCGTGACGGGAACCGCCAAGGTAGAGGGGCGGCTGGTGGCATTCATCGCCAACGACTCGACTGTGAAGGCAGGTTCGTGGGGAAAGCGCACCGTGGAAAAAATGGTGCGCATTCAAGAGGTGGCAGAACAGCACCAGTGCCCTCTGGTCTACCTCATCGACTCGGCCGGCGCCCGTATCACCGATCAAATCGAGATGTTCCCGGGGCGTCGAGGTGCCGGCCGTATTTTCCACAATCAGATCAGACTTAGCGGGCAGGTGCCTCAGCTCTGCCTTCTGTTCGGTCCAAGCGCAGCCGGTGGCGCGTATGTCCCTGCTTTTTGCGATGTGGTGGTGATGGTCGAAGGAAACGCTTCGATGTACCTCGGCTCTCCGCGCATGGCCGAGATGGTGATTGGAGAGAGGGTGACCTTGGAGGAAATGGGCGGGGCGCAGATGCACTGCTCCACCTCTGGCTGCGGGGACGTGCTGGTCCAATCGGAAGAGGAGGGACTCGACTTCGCAAGGCGATACCTCAGGTACATGCCGACCTCATGCGCCGAGCTGCCGCTGCTAGTCAATCCGGCCTCCGCTGCATTAGACGGCCAGGCTATAGGCGACGTGGTGCCGTCGGACGAGAACAAGCCGTTCGACATGATGCAGGTTGTGAACGCGCTGGTCGACGCGGATTCGTGGCTGGAGCTGAAGGCGGGCTACGCGACGGAGATGCTGACGGGGCTTGCTCGGATCGAAGGGCGCGTGGTCGGTGTGGTGGCCAACCAGCCCAAGTGCCGCGGGGGAATCCTCTTTGTCGAGAGTGCAAACAAAGCAGCTCGCTTCGTTTCACTGTGCGACGCCTTCAACATCCCTCTCATTTTTCTGGCAGATGTGCCAGGCTTTATGATCGGGACGCGCGTGGAGCGTCAGGGTATCATTCGCGCAGGAGCCAAGATGGTTTCGGCGGTGAGTGCAGCTACGGTGCCGAAGTTTTGCGTGGTGGTGCGTAAGGCCTACGGGGCAGGCCTCTACGCCATGTGCGGTCCCGCGTTTGAGCCTGATGCCACTCTTGCGCTTCCCACAGCATCCATTGCCGTGATGGGCGCTCAGGCAGCAGTCAATGCGGTTTACTACAATAAGCTTCAGGAAGTTCCGGAGGGGCCAGAGCGGGACGCGGTCGTCAAGGAGCTGAGGGAGGAGTACCAGGAGTCGATTGATATCCTCAAACTCGCCAGTGAGCTGGTGGTCGACGCGGTGGTAGAGGGTCAGCACCTTCGTGTCGAGCTCGGCAGGCGTTTGGACCACGCCGCGCATCGCATTCAGACGCCCACCACCCGCAAGCACGTCATCCTGCCCATGTAACCTCGATGCAGAGATTCGGGTCCTCCTGAGACGGGACAGCGCGAGCGCATCACGTTGGTGTGCAGCAAGCCTCTTATATTCAGCAAAACGTCGTGCGCCTGTTCGAATGCAGGGGTCGGTTGCTGGATTGGCTACAGGGCCGGCTGCGGGATCGTCAGCGGGATCGTCAGCAGAGTGAACTTGCTTGACGCAGCGAGCAAAAGGTTTGACAGTAACTACCATGCCGAGAGTTCTAGTTGGCAAGGCTGGCCTGGATGGCCACGACCGCGGCGCCAAGGTTGTTGTGCGGGCGCTAAGGGATGCGGGCATCGGCGCCATCTATTCCGGTCTGCACCAAACGCCCGCCATGCTCGCACACATAGCCTCTCAGCAGCGTGTTGACGGAATTGGCCTGTCCGTGATGTCTGGCGCGCACCGGACGCTGTTTCCGCGACTCATCATTGAGCTTCATAAGCGAGGGCTTGGTCACCTTGTGCTTTTTGGGGGTGGCATCATCCCTGCAGAGGACGCAGAACTTCTTGCAGAGATGGGTGTTCGTAAGTTGTTTCCGCCGGGCTCATCGCTTGCGGCGATTACCGATTGGGTTTGGCAGCATGTGCCACAGCAGGCAGAACCCGCGCCCCGACTAAAGCCACCCATGTTTGCCGTGCGACCGCTCGTTGAGGTCGACGTGACCCCCGAAGTCGACGTGACCGCCGAAGTCCGTCTAAGGGCTTGCAGTCCATGATAAGCGGCGGCATGCGGGCTTCGCCCACGGCGTTCGCCCGAACCTCCGATAGCGTGAGTGGTCATCTCGCGGCATCGGTCACGCCCAGTCATTCTCTCGCAGCGACAGAAGGATTCCATGGACCTGTCACTGGATGAGGAACACCAAGCGGTCCAGGCAGCAGCGCGTGAGTTTGCGCAAAGGGAAGTGGCTCCCTACGCTGCGGATTGGGACCGCCATGCGCGGTTTCCAGAAGAAGTAATACCTAAGCTCGGCGAGCTCGGCTTCCTCGGTATACGTATTCCAGAGGCCTACGGCGGTGCGGGTCTCGACACACTCGCTTACGCGCTGATCGTTGAGGAGATAGCGCGTGCTGACGGCTCGCTGGCACTAACTTTAGCGTCGCACAATGGTTTGGCCACGGGACACATTCTAAGCTTCGGCTCCGAGGAGCTTCGGCAGAAGTATCTGCCGAAGCTAGCAACAGGCGCGTGGCTCGGAGCATGGGCTCTGACTGAGCCGGGTTCGGGGTCGGACGCAAGCGCCATGCTCACCACGGCCGAGCGTCGCGGCGAGAGCTGGATCTTGAACGGCACCAAGGCGTTTATCACGCAAGGGTCGGTAGGCAAGGTGTGCGTCGTGCTTGCTCGCAGCAATGTGGATGCTGGGAAAAAAGGGATAACTGCTTTCGCTGTTGAACACGGGACGCCGGGCTTCGAGCCGAGCAAACACATGGAGAAGCTCGGCATGCGCTCAAGCGATACAGTGGAGCTTCGTTTAGACAACGTGCACCTTAGTGATAGCCAGCGCGTAGGCGAGGTAGGCGCAGGCTTTACCGATACACTGCGGATACTCGACGGTGGCCGCATCAGCATAGCGGCACTGGCGCTGGGATTGGGCGAGGGCGCACTGGCGGCAGCCATCGGGTATGCAAAAGATCGCAAGCAGTTCGGAAAACCTATCAGCGCCTTCCAAGCGATCCAGTGGATGCTTGCCGATTCGAGGACGGAGCTTGACGCGGCACGCCTGCTCATTTGGCGCGCCTGCTACTTAGCCGATACGGGACAGCCGTACACGAAGGAAGCATCCATGGCGAAACTGTTTGCCTCGCAAGCGGCCACGCGCGTCTGCAACCGGGCCGTGCAGGTGCATGGAGGCTACGGCTACACCACGGAGTTCCCAGTCGAGCGGATGCTGCGGGACGCGAAGTTGTGCGAGATTGGCGAAGGCACAAGCGAAGTGCAGCGGTTGATCATCGCTAGGCGCCTCCTCAGCGGCTCCTGAAGCGTTCAGTGCACCGACAGCAGCATGAGGCGTTTGGCGCATCAAGTCGCGGCGCAATAAGTAGAAGAACGTGGAATACCGCTGAATCAAGTGGATGAGTCACATCGGTCGCACCTCCAAGCAGTTGGGGCCGCGGATGGGGTCGCTTAGGTGGCTCGCGCTGGCGCGAGCGCAGCGGTCGTGGGGCGGCTAGCGGGAGTAAGGTTCCTCGCGAGAGCCACCCGGTTGCTCTCGCGAGGTTACAATGGTGGAGCTAGAACGCGCGCCAAGCTCAAGCAACCTCTGGAAAGTAAAAAGGTGATCGCTGCGACGGGGAATCCTTGGGACGCACCCGCACCGCTCGTGGTGCAGCAGCGCGTCGTCTACGTGAGGGTCTGGCGCATCAGACTTGCCGGTCAGCTTGAGTGGAAGATCGCCTGCAGCGAGTGCGTGACCAGGATTGCGACATGCTGTAGGCCCAGGTGCCGCCGATCTTGCCCACAGCGTACCTCTTCCGCGAGTTAGTCGCTGAGCCCTGTGCTATAGCCCCCAAGCAATGGCATCACCGTCAAACAAGCTTCACCGGCTCGGCGGACTGTGCAGCATCTTTGCTGTGATAGCGGGTTGCACACTGGCTGCCATACCGACCACCCTCTTCATACCCCTGCCTCTGACTCTTGCCTTCACGCGGCGCTTCCAGCGTGAGCGGAGGCTCCGAAAGCTCCACCGGATGGTTGAGTGGGCAAGGTTCTGCGTGAGACGTATCTTGCGCATCAAGCTTACGGTGCTCGGCAAGGAGCATTTGCCGGAAGAGACCCGAGGGCATCTCTTCGTCTGTAATCATCAGAGTGGAGCTGATATTCCTGTTCTGATGAGTGCATTGGGCACTGGAGCGTTCGTCGCTAAGAAGTGGGCGCGGTATTACCCGATCCTGGGTGCATGCGCTTGGGGCGCCGGCTCGATCTTTCTCGAGCGTGATGACAAACGCAGTCGCGTACGCGCCCTCAAGGATGTGTTGCGCATGGCGCGTGACTCCGTCGGCGTGATACTATTCCCTGAGGGAACGCGCTCGCGCGACCGGACCTTGAAAAGGAAGGTCGCGCCAGGTGCCATCCGGTTGGCATACACGCGCCACCTCAAGATCGTTCCCGTGGCTGTTGATGGCACCTTCGATGTCAGTCCGCCGAGCAACGACCGCGTCATCTTCGGTCAGCCCGTGGTCGTAAATGTGGGACAGGCTATGGATCCGAAGGATTGGGCTGACGCCAAGAGTTGGACCGACGCGGTTTGGAGCGCAGTATGCGCGCTGCACGCGGAGGGGCATCATCACCTTCGCGGCACAACGGCGCGCACGGACGGTCGGACAGAGGGTTTGGCCCGGCCTGCTGACCCCCATCCGTCGTTGCAAGAGGATGCGTAACTGGTCAGTGGCTTCCGACCGGGAAAGGACGCTTCCCGAGGAGGCTGTGCATTCGGTTTACGTCCTCAAACCCCATCCTCGCGCACTTGAGTGTGCTCCGGTGGGGTTCTGCGTGGAGTTCTCGTCGACTGCGTCTCCTGCGATCCCAGCACTTCATGCACAACCTCCTAGTAAACCGACTAACCAGGGACTGACCGGTTACGAGGATGCTAGGCGGCGCCAGGAGTTGAGCTGAGGAAAGCTTCGACCGAAGAGCGCATTTCGTAGGCTTGGCTGCACCTGGCAAGGCACAAAAGTGCGCGCCTCCTAGCCGTGCGGGCGCGCTCGATGCTGAAACACCCTCGAAAACTGCATAGGCTTGGGGGGTGAACACTTACGGCAAGGCGGTGAGACCACAGGTCGTTCCCGCACGCCGGTCCAGCGCCCTGAACTGAGCTAGGGCTACAACCCCAGGTTCTGTAGAGCCTTTTCATACGCCGCCATGACAAACTCGACCTGCTCCTTGACGATCAGGAAGTTCGCGTTGATGTCGCTGTCGGCCAGGGTGACTTCGATTCGTCCATACTTGTTGACCTTATTCAGACGCACGTCGTTGCCAATACCATCTGGTAGGTTAAGTCTGACCTCTTCCGCAGCCGTCCATTCCAGAATGCGTGCGTTGACATCGTCGATGTCGAGTCCCTCGGTGTTCTGAAGCCTCTTGATGAGGTCATCCGGCAGGCCGCCATAGTACAGTTGCCTGCTGGGGTCTGGAGAGAAGAGCGGCAGGATGTGGCTCTCGCGGAGTTCATTCCAAACCGCGAGAAACTCAAGCGCAATGGCTGCAGCTGAGGCACGCGGCTGGTTAGGGTGTACTGGTTCTTGCTGCAGCTCGATGGCTGCAATATCGTGGGCGAAAGGCAGCACGTCCAGGTTGATGTGAAGACCTTGAGGAGGTTTCCTATCGCGCGACTCCCGAAGGTCGTACGAACGCGAGAGTGTCGACCACAGTTGCTCCAGCCACTTCAGGTAGCCTCCGGAGAAGTGACCTTTCGCCAGGCTCAACTCCCCGACTTCATCCGCTGTGGACTCTGCGCTTAGCAAAAGCACTTTCCCGAGCTCGCGCACGCGATGGAGCGACGCTTGCCAAGGCCTCGGCATGGCCAAAGCAAATGCGGACGGAGTTCCTCGCGCGTCGACTTCGGCTAGAAACTCGACGGGGGTGGCGCTGGAGAGCAGGTTTTCAGCCCCGGACTCGCTAAGCGGAAGAACTTCTGCGTGACCCCCCACGGATAAGCGCATGCGGTTCGGCGTCTCTCCCGGTGATGTGTTCAGGGTGAGTCGGCAGGGGAAGTCAAGCTTGCAATGAAGGCGCAGGTCGGCGTGGAAATGTGAAGGCGCATCGTAGTCAACATCGGCGAAGCGCTCCGCGTAGCGCTTCATCTCACACGAGTTGTTGAACGGAATGGTCTGTGGGCCCAATCGAACCTGCCACGTGGCATGGGAGGGGTGCATGCTTTGCACATCAGTTTCTGCAGCCATCCCCAGGTTCGAGTCAACGCGCGCAGAAAAGCGCCGCCTATCGCGTTCAACCCAGTATCCGCTGAACGCCAGCTCCTCGAGCCGCTCTGTTTCGAGCTCTTCTAGCAGCCCTCTGACTGTGTTCAGGTCGTTGGTGTAAAACTCAACTTCCAAACCAACTTGCTGACGCGCTCGAGCCGCTTCGAGATATCTGGCCAGGCCTGCCCGCTTGAGCGCTGAGGGGCCTGCGCAGCGGGTTTGCGCATCCGCGTCTGTGCCAACGCCTTCAGAGACTCCGCACGACACGCTGCCGGCAAGACTCAGCGCGACGAGGGAAGCCGGCCAGCACAGGTAGTGAAGGTGTCGCTGCAATTGGCTGCAGGTTGACGTAAGCAATCTGCTAACCATGCGCGCTACTCATTACAGAAGCTCCAGTCCGACCGCGTACGGGATGCACATGTTCGAAGTGGGCTTTGCCGTTACTGCGTTACTTCGTGTGCCGGAGTCGCAGAGCCGACTGGTTCCACGCCAGCCGCAGTCAGCTTTCGCTTGAAGAGTGGCGATGGCGAGAGACCTCATGGGAACCGAGGAATGCAAAAGCCATACCTCGTTGCAGCGACTTCGAGCGGGTGAAGTCAGAACTTGCTAGTCGCAGCTTAGTCCGACGCTCGCGGACCATGTGTCGCGGGTTCTGCGTCCGGAAAGGCGGCGGCTTGCATCTGTCCATCAAAGGCAGGCCTACCGCCTGCTCGAGCCCGAGGTCCGTTACAGGAGGGCCTTCTACAACAGGTGGATTAGCTCAGGGAACATCTCTCGTCCGCTGATCTTCAGCATGACCAATGTGATGGGAAGACGGAAGCGGCGTGGGCCCGCACTGCCGGGGTTGATGTACCAGACGTCGTCTCTCTGCTCGACGCTGGGTTGATGCGAATGACCGTACACAACAGCGGTAACTCCTTGCTCTAGGGGATCAAGTGCAAGCTCACCGAGGATGTGCAGCATGTGGATTGTCACTTCGCCGACGTCTAAGGAAGCGGCGAGAGGCAGCTCCATCAGCTTGGGATGGTGATCCACATTGCCGCGAACCGCAGTGACGGGCGCCACCTCTTCAAGCTCGGCCAGCACCGACTGCTTACCCACATCGCCCGCGTGCAGAATCCGGTCCACGCCCTGCAAAGCAGATTTTGCTTCCGGGCGAACAAGCCCGTGCGTGTCCGAGATAAGACCTAAGCGCACTCCAACGCTTTAGCCTCAACCCAGGAACAAAGCCAATACGTCGCGAGAGGCAACAGCGGCAGCTGCGTCGTTTCGCCGCTAATCACTGGTTTCTGGGTGCGTCAAACTCAACTCGGCCCGCGTCAGGTGCGGCGCGCACGTGTTTGCTGCACCTGACACTCCTCGGAGAGGGTCAATCGGATCCACGTTAGCTGGGGTCACATTAGTCGGGGACCGCATCCGCCAGGGGTCAGAGCGTGGTCTCTCCGCACAGGAGTGGTGCATCCAATAGAGCAAGCTACCAAAGCCATTGGGGCAACCCACTCGCTTCACGTTTGACCGTCTGGACGGTCCCACCGAAATGGGTTAACGCCATTCGGTGTCGCTCTCCGTAGCTCGAGGAGTTGAAAAGCTCAGTGACTTTGCCTGGAACTGGCCGAGCACGCCTCTTCCGCTCTTCATTGCTCTCTTGCTTGGCACAGGACTCTACCTCACCTTGCGCCTGCGGTTTATTGCTCTTCGGCGCACTGCTCATGCTGTCCGCATCGTCCGTGGCGATTACGATTTAGAGGGCGAACCGGGTGAGATCACCCATTTCCAGGCGCTTGCCGCAGCGCTTTCGGGAACCGTGGGCGTCGGCAACATTGCGGGTGTGGCAACGGCGCTTCACTACGGCGGACCAGGCGCACTCTTCTGGATGTGGGTGACGGCGGTCGTTGGTATGTCGACCAAATTCGCTGAGTGCACCTTTGCCGCGAGGTTTCGCGTCAAGCAAGCCGACGGATCGTGGTCGGGCGGACCCATGCATACCATCGAACGTGGCTTGGGAACGCGCTTCCGCCCGCTGGCCGTCGCTTTCGCCTTAGCCTTCGCGCTCACAGCGGCGGTGTCAGGCAACGCCACTCAGGCCCACACCATTGCCGATGCCGCTCGCACCGCCTTCAGACTGCCGGTGTGGCTTAGCGGTGGAGTCTCCGCGGCGCTGGTGGCGATGGTTGTGCTTGGCGGGATCCGGCGCATCGCGAAGGTTGCATCGCGCGTGGTGCCGTTGATGACCGGCATTTACCTCTGCGCGGTGATCACCATCTTGGCGCTGCATGCTCAGCATGTGGCCGGCGCATTTATCAGCATCTTTCGCCATGCCTTTCAGCCAGCCTCAGCGGTGGGCGGCTTCGGTGGAGCGGGTGTCATGGCGGCGCTGAACTGGGGCGTTCGGCGTGGCATCCTGTCTAATGAAGCCGGGCAGGGCAGCGCTCCGATAGCCCATGCCGCGGCGCGTACCAGCGAGCCGGTGCGCGAAGGCTACGTGGCCATGCTGGAGCCGCTGATCGATACGCTGTTTATCTGCACGCTGACCGGCTTGGTGCTGCTGACGACTGGGGTATGGCACCAGCGGGTGGAAACCGACGTCGAGTTTGAGGTGGTTCGGTGGGTTCATGGCGACTGTGCAGAGAGCGATGTGGCACGTTGCCGCTCGGTGTCTGGACGCGTGCCTGTTGCGAAGGGACGCGTGGGTGGCGCATGGCCGATTCACAACGATAGCTTGGATGACTCTGCGCAGGTGTTGGTCGACGGAATACCGGCTACCGGTTTCCTGCATGTCCAAGATGGGCGCGCTGCTGCTGTAGTTAATGAAGCCGGTCGCGCCCAGCCGGCGAAGCTGCGTGGCCGCTTCTTGCGCAACGGTGAACCCATGACGGCTCTTGCTTTCCGTAAAGGCTTAGCGCCTATCACGCCGCATGGGCATTTGCTGGTGGCCATCAGCATCTTCCTTTTCGCTTTTTCTACTTCCGTTAGCTGGGCCTACTACGGCGAGCAGTGCATGCAGTATCTGTTGGGGCCGCGCTCGGTCGTGCCCTACCGCTTGTTCTACATAGCAGCACACTTCCTGGGGGCGCAGTTCGCACTTCGTGCCGTCTGGAGTTTTTCTGACTTGACCATGGCGCTGGCCGCCATCCCCAATCTCCTCTCGCTGCTGCTGTTATCGGGCAGCCTGAGCAAACTCGTGGCACGTTACGAAAACCGGCAGTATCCCAGCAATCAGGTATGAAGAGAACCTTCCCAGGCGCGATGAGCCGGTCTCGACCCGCTTTGTAAAGCAGCCTTTACAAAGTAGTGCCCAGAGCGGACCAGCATAAGAGAACCCTCCCATAAGCATAAGAGAACCCTCCCAGGTTGATGTAAACCCCAAAACCCTCCCAAGTTGATGTAAACCCCAGAACCCTCCCAGGTTGATGCAAAGGCATGATGCAAAGGCGCCCAGGTTGATGTAAAGGCGAGAGACGGGTAGAGAGACTGAAGGCGCTTTGGCAGCTTCTATAGCCGTGAAGCAGCCGATGCGAGAGCCTCTGCTGGAAGGATTTTGTAAAGTGGGTCTTGCGCAGGTGGACGTAGAGCACGATGCATTCGGGGTTTGGCGCACGTTGAGCTAACCATTGCTTTGTAAAGCATCCTTTACAAAACAATGGTTCAGAGAGCAGGCCGCCGGAGAAGACCGGGCGTGTACTTACGAGCTCCTTGGTGGGGGAGTAGGAGCAGCGGAATAGGCTGTGTTGAGTAAGCAGGGCTAACTAAGCCGGACAGGGCGCGCAGCAGACCTGGATGTGCTTGCGCAGCCAGTAGGTGCCAGCCGGGAACTCGGTATGGCGGTGGCCTTGGGTAAAGCGCTGGTAAGCCAGCTTGTAGGCTTGGACGAAGGCGCGGAGTTTGTCGATGGCTGCTTTCAGCACGCCTGGCGTCTCTTTGCCGGTGACCCGCAGGTGACGTGAGGGCTGCGTCTCTGTGGTTTGTGGCCGCTGCCACGGCTTGCACCGGCCAAGCTTGCGGAGGCCGAGGAAGCGGCCGCGGTGCGCCTTACGCCACGCGTGCTGCCTTTCCCTGAGCTCCTCCATCAAGCCGCTCCAGAAGACCTGGTTACTGGAGGATGCATGCTTACTGGAGGCGTGCTCAAGAGGCGGCGGAGTGACGGTGAGCTCAGCATGCGGCGGCGCGGTGCCTTCAGAGCGGAAGAAGTCGGGGCGGGGTATCTGCCGACTCGTGTGCTCGCCTCCTATGCTATGGAGGCCTGGCCACTCTGCTGCCCGCTTGACCAGCCCATGGCGGACGGGATTGACCAGCACGTAGAGCATCTTGTTAACGATGTCTTTGTCAGTGAGCAGGGCCTGAGCCTGGTAGGAGCCTTGTGCCCAGAAGCTCTCTCGCCGTCTAAGAGCATGGTTGAGACACTGCATCGTTAACACACTAGGCAACGTACTTGTGCACCCAGGCCATGAACTCAGGGAGCCGACCTTCAGGGTCGGTGACCACAGCATGCCAGTGGTTGGACAAGACGCAGAAGGCGTGAAGCTTGACCGAATGAAGCTTGGCCGACTGAGCCAAGCAAAAGCCAAAGACCTGGTTGACTCTTGAGCTAGGAAGCAAGAACAAGCGGCGCTCTGAGCAGCGGCGAGAAAGGAAGTAGGTGGCTCCTGGCAACACCTGGCGAGGCTGGGTCATACCCTACCATCGAGCTGACACCAAAACCGTTGTCTACAAATCAACCTGGGTGGGGTGGTTTGTTTTGGGTGGGGTTGTTTCTTTTTTGTTGAGGAGCGTTTGTGCGGCATCGCGTAGCGGTAGGATTTGGTATCCTGCGTCTCGCAATGTCTCAATCACGTTTGCGAAGATGCGCCGCCGGGTGGTAAGAGGGCATCGAAGCTCCGGTTGGTGCTTGATCAGGTACGAGATACCATCATCCTGCGCGTCTAGCAGATCGAGGGCGTGGAGCTCAAGGTGAACGAAGCGGGCCTTTAGCATGGCATGTGTGAGCCAACGTGCTCCACGCTCACCTGCGAGGGCGAGGCTCGTTCCAGTGAAGGGCAAGCGGGCGCGTGGCGTCACACCAATCGGCAGTTGGAGCAGACCCGAGCCCCTTCGCCAAACGCTCGAATCCATGCGGTACGGCTGCGTCGGCCCGAGGGTGGTGCGCATCGCGTGCACTGCGCTCTGGCTCGTGCGTCCCACTAGGTGCATGCCGAGCATGACCCCAAGCTTCGCTGCCTGATAAGCCGGAGACGGAAGGATGCTGGAGTCGTAGAGATAGCCTTCCTCCTCGATCGCGTGCATGAGTCTGGTGCTGATGCCGTAGCCAGGGGATCGGAAGCCGTATATACCGGCTCCGGTTAGGTCCTCGAGGAGCGCGCGACTGCGTCTCAATTCCTCGCGCATCTGCGCTGCTGGGAGGCGGAAGAGGTTGTATGGGTGCGTCATGGAGTGGCTAGCCAACTCGTGCCGATCCGCCACCTCGCGCAGAATGCGGCGGTTCGAGGCATGCACCAGGTCCTGACCTATGACGAAAATCGTTCCTGCAACTCTCAGCTGGTCGAAGAGCTCAAGGAGGCGCGGCAGCGCGTGGTGGTACACCGGGTCCATCGCGAGGGAATGGTGGCCAAGGCCGTGAATGGCGTGGTAACAGCGCAGCGCATCGACATCAACGGAGACTGCGGCAATTTTACTGGGTTCTTCATGCTCAATAGCGTGGGGCATCACCGCTCACTTCGTAAGCCGATGTGCCTCGTTAGGCAAAGTGGAGCAGACAGGCCCATCGTGATGACTGCCAGTCCTCGTCGTGGTGACCCTGCGGAACCACAGTGCACAACCTCCTCGGCAATCGTGCCTTTCTGTCGCAAAGCCACTGACCGGTTCGATCAAGGCGCCCCCTCAGTTTCTAGCGCAAACTGTCGCAGAACTAGATGATGAGCGGCTCCTCGCCTTCGCGATTGACATGCACCTGGTACAGGTCGGTGCGGCGGTCGAGCCAGTTGCGCGTCGTGCCGGTCTGGCGGTGTCGACGAATGAGCTCCAAATCCAAGTCGCACACCAGCACGTTCTCAATATTTGAGGGACCTTCGGAGGCCATAGCATCTCTGGAGAAAGAGAAGTCGGACGGTGTGAAAATGGCGGACTGGGCGTAATGAAGGTCAGCATTTTCCACAAAGGGGAGGTTGCCTACGCAACCGGAGATCGCGACGTAGAGGTGGTTCTCGATGCTACGTGCCTGAGCGCAGTGGCGCACACGTAAGTAGCCGTTACGCTCGTCGGTGTTGAATGGGACGAAGAGAAGGCGCGCTCCCTTTTTGGCCGCCACGCGCGAGAGCTCTGGAAACTCCACATCGTAGCAGACTTGGATGGCGATCTTTCCGCAGTCGGTGTCGAAGACCTCAACCGCGTTGCCCGGACTGACGCCCCACCAGCGGCGTTCGTTGGGCGTGACATGGATCTTGTACTGCTTAGCCAACGAGCCATCGCGGCGGAAGAGGTAGGCCACGTTAAAGAGGTCGTCGCCTTCCACCGTGAACTGCGAGCCGCCGATGATGTTAACATCGAATCGGAGCGCGAGCGATGCGAAGAGCTCGAGGTACGACGGCGTGTACTCAGCCAGTTGTCGGGCTGCTAGTCCAGGTCGCGTTTCCTCCACCGTCGAAAGAAGCTGAAGCGTAAAGAGCTCAGGAAAGAGGACGAAGTCACTGCGGTAGTCCGAGGCGGTTTCAACAAAGAAGCTCACTTGCTTTGCAAACTCCTCAAAGTCTTTTATGGGACGCATCTGATATTGCACGATCGTCACCCGGACGGGTGCCACGGCTTTGAACTGGCGCCGCCCCTTTTTTCGGTATTCGAAGTTTGTCCATTCGAGGTGGGTCGCATAACCGCGGCTCTCCTCATCGGCTGGCAAGTAGTTGGGGATAAGGCCGCGTAGCACAAAGCCGTTAGCTACTTGCGGGGTGAGAACAGGATCAAAAAGAGCTTTGCTCATCACCCGCTCAACGTACTCGCTTGCTGAAACTTCATCAGCGTAGGCGCTGTAACCTGGGATGCGACCGCCGATAGCCACGCGCATCAAATTCATTTGCCGTGCAAGCTTTTTACGCTCATCGTAGAGACGGCGCGACAGTTTCATCCCACGAAACTCGGGGTCAACCATGATCTCGATCCCATACAACGTGTCGCCTTCCGGGTCGTGTCCAGTGATCGTTCCGTTGTCGGAAATCTTCTTCCAGTCGTGCCACTCGGAGGACTGAGAAGAGTCCACGACGAGACTACACGCCGAAGCGATTAGGCGACCGTTAAGCTCGATTCCGAGCTGTCCTTCAGGAAAGATCCGAACCTGACTCTCGATCTGCTCTTTCGTCCAACCCGGCATTCCGGGGAAGCATCGCTCGCCTAGAGCGTGCAGCGCCTGGTAATCCTCCGCCTTGAGTCGGCGGAGATTAAGCTCTTGCTCGTAGTCCTTCAGGCTGAGTTCGCGGTCTTCCTGCTGGCCGTGTTCCTCCGTCACGTGTTCTCTCCTCATCTGAGTGGGTGATATCGGCTGTGTGGTAGCGGCGTGGCTGGCCCCACCCTGGATGGCCCCACCGGTGAATAGACCCACGCTATATCATACTCCAGCGCGAGTCGCGCGTGGGGGCTACTTGAGGTCTCTCCGTGGGCCTAGAGCGAGGCGAAGTCGGATGAGCGACAGTATGACCCCTGGCGCGCGACGAATGAGGTGAGCGGAGGGCGGCCTTTTCTCACGCACCTCCACTGGAACTTCCACAACGCGCACGCCTTCCCGCTCTGCTCGAACCACTAGCTCACTCGCGAAGAGGTCGCGGTCGACGATGCAGCTCTCCAAGATAGGTTCGAGTGCTACTCGGCGAAACGCCTTGAGTCCGTGTGTGTCGGTCCCGCTGAAGTCGAGCACCCATCGTAGCAACAGGTTGACCGCACGGGTTCCCAGCCGTCGAAGCAATGGGCGCTCGTCCTGTGAATGTGGCATCGCCTTAGACCCGATGACGAGGTCCGCTTCGTCGCGTTCAAGTATCGACAACGCCCGCTGATGGAAGCTGGCATCACAGAGGTCAATTTCCTCGCAGATCACAAACCTGCCCCTTGCCTGACGTATCCCCTCCCGAAGGGCGGCTCCGTAGTTGGCGGCCAGGATGCTGACACATCGCACGGAATGATGCTGCCTCTGAAGTTCTTCGGCTAGCTCTACGGTCGCATCGATCGAGCCGTTCTCGGCGAGGATAACCTCGTAGTCCCGCTCCAGCTGGTCGAGAGAGGTGCAGAGAGCAGGCACGGCCAATGGCAGCATCGACTCTTCATTATAAACAGGAATCACCACGGAGAGGTGTGGCGGAGCGAACACGGATGCTGCGCTGGATTCAGTGAGGCGTGGAGGTTTCATCAGTCTCGATCAGTATGAAAGGCTCGCGGATTTGCCCACTTAGCGGCGTCACGGCCGAAGATCAAGGCGTCGCCCATGGACGAATAGTTCCACGCGCCGTAGCGCCCGCAGCTTCGGATACCATATCGTTCCAGGAATGGCTCGATAGCACCAAGCGCATCGGCGTGGTGGTGGTCAAAGACGACGTAGGCGTGCTGTATGCGGCGTAGTCGTGCAAAGGCAATGTCCCTAGCGTTCTGTATAAACTTCATCTCGACAAGGCCGGGCAAAACGTGGGGCATCACTTCATCAGCGCAGGTAACCTCTCGGGATGCAAGTTCCACATAGAGGCAGGCGCCATCAGCGGGAGCCATGCTAGCGCTGAAGTTGGAGTAGCAGCCGACGCGGTAGAAGGGATACCGCTCCTCAGGCACGTACACCCAGTGCAAGTCGAGCGGACACGGCACCCTCAACGCCAGATCCAAATAGGTGAGACTGTTGCAGCGCAGACGCTTCCCGGCCTCCCGGACCTCCCTTGGAGGGGCTTTGAGAGCAGCAACGAGCGTGTCGAGCGGTCCCGACCAAATGAGCTTGTCGTAATCTAACCAGTCCCGCGAGCCGTCCGACCTCTGCACATTGACCTTCCGACTCTGCCAGTCTACCTTGGTCACGCTCGTCCTTAGGCTGAGTGCGCTCGAAACCTCTTGAGCTAGCGCTTCCGATAGCGCACCGATCCCGCTCTGCGGGTAAAGGAAGTGCGCGTTGTAACCAAGCTCCCTGTCTTGCAAACCCGCGGCCCCTGCCAACACGTCGTCGCGGTTGGGACGAGGAACAAACCGCTGGCACCATGCAGCACTTATTTCCTCGGGCTCAACGCCCCACAGTTTGCGGTTGTAAGGGATCATGAAGTGCTCCGTGAATCCACTGCCGAACTCGCGCTCGCAGAACTCGCGGAAGTTGGTTGGTGCGGGACGTTGTGCGCGCGTCTCCAAGGCATCAAAGAAGCCGGAGAGGCAGGCGTACGCCACATCCGCCGGCAGCCCAAACGTGTTGGCTTGATAGGGATAGCGGGTGTAGCGGCCGTGGCTAAAGACGCGACTTTTGCGCGAGATGCTTAGGAGCTTATCGCCTACCAAAGTGACTACCAGCTTGCGCGTTACAGGGTCCTTCAGATGTAGGAGATGCCCAGTTCTGTCGAAGCGGTATCCATCTTCCTCAACCGTGACGGCGTGGCCCCCCGCCGTCTTTTGCTTCTCCCAGACTGTGGTCTCAACGCCCGCGCGCTTCAAATGAAGCGCAGCGGAAAGTCCGGTCAGGCCTGCGCCAACAATGTGGATGCGTGCCATTGAGCTCTCAAACCGCCTTCCCGGACAAGGAAAACTCTCGCATCAGGCGAAGATGCCCGCAGCGCAGACCAGGATGTGTGCTTGATCAAGTTCCACCATTGGGTGAGCAGCATTGGCGCACAGGAGGGCCGATTCTCCAGCGCGGAGGGGGTAGGCTTGGTGGCCGTCCCTCAGCGTCGCCTTGCCCGCCGTGACGCAGAAGCCACGGGGGTGCTCTGCTGGAGGTAGCGCGTAAGTTCCAGAGCCAGCAAGGCTTCCGACCATCAGGTGACGAGAGTAAAGAACGCCTTGGGGACCAGCAAGTTGCTCTAGGCTTACGCTTTTGGCCTTTCGGTCAGCGATGCAAGTGTGTGTGAAGCTTCGCTTCGTCAACATGCCATCGTTATTGCTATCCCAACGCGTTGTCCTGAGAGAAGCCTCCACGTGGAGCTCACGCGGGTCCCCGTTCGGATCTCGCTCTCCGCTCTTTGAGTAGCGGCGGTTCCAATCCCAGAAGCGGTAGGTGACTCCCCGCCTCTTCGGAAAGACCCGCTGCGGTTCTATCAGCGTCACCCCAGCGCCGATCGCATGTGGCACACCCGGAGGCAGAAGAAAGAAGTCGCCCGGTTCAACCGGCACGAAGTTTAGCAACTTCTGAAGGTCTGGCTCTTCGCGAGAGAGGGCTTGCCGCACGTGTGTTTCCCTTACGTCAGGCCGGAAACCTAAATACAGCCCCGCTCCTGAAGAGCATTCCAGCACGAGCCAGGCTTCGGGCTTCCCACATTCATCCGCTGACAAGTCCGGGCTGTCATCTGCCGGATGCACCTGCACAGAAAGGGGTTCGTCGGCGTTGATGTACTTGACGAGAACAGCAGCGGATGACCAACCCGCGGGGCCAAGACGCTCGCCAGTGCTTTCTTCTAAGACCTCCTGAAGCAGTCTTCCAGTCTCCCGGCAAACGCTAGGATACTCTGAGCTCAGCGACACCTCCCAAGACTCCCCGAGCGGAGCTTGGAAAGCTGGGTGGTCGGGTGCGACCGCGCCTCGCTTGATTGAGGCGATTTTGCGTCCGCCCCAAGGCGTGCGCATCGGAGGAGTGAAGTTGTCGGCGCGCAGCGGGATGATCGTCGACACGCCGTGACCTTACATGATGCGTGGCCAAGCTGCCAGTCACGGTTCTATCGGTCTTTGTCATTCCAGCGACTAAACCAGCTACTAAACCAGGCCAGCTACTGATAAACCAGGCCAGCTACTGAACTCGGCCGGACGGTTCGAGAGGCTGAGTGTATGCTGCGAGGCGGCCGACTAACTGCAGCATCTTTCGGTATGCGGCCGCCCGATGGTATGCCGGTGCGAAGATACGGGCGGCTGAATCTATTGGTGCACTGATTTCGAACGTCACGTTCGCGGAGGAGTCGACGTGCGCTCGCCAGATGTTTAGTGGAGGCTCATTCGCGCAGGACAAAGGGGCGGAGGGGGTCCTGACGAGTAGGGCGAGGTCTAGCCGCCGCGAGTGTATCGCTGTCCTAGTCTGAGGGTCTTCGAGTGCAGGGCGTCGGAGTAGAAGCGTATCGCGAGCGCGTGGAGAGAGTCTTAGGCGTCGCAGACCTGGTTGCGCATCAGGTCCAGCAATCACCGCAACAGCCAAGAAGCACTCCGCCCTCAGTAAGATGCAAGCGCCGGCAGCGGGTCCTAGATAGGCAACACTAAGCATCTGCGCAGCGTAGGTATGCGTTTCTCAAGATTTGACTCGTGTAATGGCTCACTTTTGCGCCCCCGCCCGCCTCTGTGACGTGCTTTGAACGTGCCAAGCTGCAGTCAAACATGTAGCATGCTGCATGGGCTGATTTCTACGTCCATGTTGGAGTGAAACGCAATCCCGCCCGCGTGCATGGTGCCACCAACTGGTCGGGTGACCTTAGGGCAACTCATCAAGTCCGTTGGATACTCCAGGAGATGCCTGCTGGCCGGTGATGGGCAGCGTGGGCAGATCAAAGAAGCGCGACAAGTCAATAGTAGCTTGAAAAGTGATCTATCAGAGAGTAATCGATTCCTACGCGATCGAGGGAAGAGCATGGCACGTAAAACGATTCCAGTCGTGGCCGCCGTTATCGAGGAAGACGGCAAGTATCTAGTGACCCAGAGGCGCTCGGTGGCTGTTTTGCCGTTGCTTTGGGAGTTCCCAGGGGGGCGCTGCGAGTCTGGTGAGACCCATGCCCGTGCGTTGGAGAGGGAAGTTCTTGAACGCCTCGGTGCATCGATTGAAGTGGGTCAGCTCATTTCCTTCGTCAGTCACCCATACGACCATTACACGGTCGACCTCTATCTATACGAATGCAAGTTGCTGAGTCGCGACCTGCAGAAGCTTGCGGTGAGCGATTTTCGTTGGGTCATGTCGTCTGAGTTCGACGATCTCGACTTTACTCCGGCCGACGAAGCTTCAATGAGTCAGTTGCTTGGTGAAGGCAACTGACTACCGACCGCGGACCCCATTAGGAAGTTTGCTGTCCGCCGAGCCAGATCTCCCAAGCGAACCACGCCGCAGTACATAGCGCGAGCACGAAGAGCAGCGCGACAAGTACCTTTGCCGCTAAGGGTGTTTGGCGACCGATAGGGAGTGTGTCTTTGCGCGCCCGTACGCTCATTTGTACAGTCTCTTCTGGCGAAGCTTCGGGCTGCTTGAAGGGCTGATCGGACGCTTGCTTGGAGGGTTGACCAGAGGCTTGCCTGGAGGGCTGACCAGAGGCCGGCTCGAGGCTACTTAGAGTCGCTTCTGGTAATGCCGTGGCCGTTAGGAGAGCGCGAAGGTCGGCTTGGAAAGCTTCCGCGGTTTGGTATCGGCGTCGTGGAGCTTTTTGAAGCGCACGTAGCACCACAGCGTCAAACTCCGCCTTAAGTCCGTCTCGGAGCTCGCTCGGCCTACGTGGGAGCTCATCCACTTGCTTGCGGATGACCTCAATCGGTGTTGCGCCGGAAAAGGCTTGCTTCCCGGTGAGCATCAGGAAGAGCAGACACCCGCAAGCGTAGATGTCTGAACGCGCATCTGCCGCCTCACCGCGGCACTGTTCGGGTGACATGTAAGCGGGAGCGCCGGCAACTATCTCGGTCGAAATGCGGCGGTCGGTGTCTGCATCGTGGACGCTGGCAATGCCAAAGTTCAGGATCTTCACGCGGTCCTGCACGCGGCCGTCTGGACTGCGCGTCGTGCGAATGAAGACATTCTTTGGCTTGAGATCCCGATGGATAACGCCATTCTGATGAGCAGCGTGCACGGCATCGAGTATCTGCGTCATAATCCCGAGGCAGCGGAGCGGGCGTGGAACCCCTCCATGGCTCATCAGCGTATCGAGGTTGTGCCCGCTGAGATATTCGCTGACTAAGTAGAGCGCTCCGTCGGGCTCTTGACCAAAGTCGAGTACGTTGACGACGTTGACGTGCCGAATTCGCTGTGCCGCCTCGCCTTCCTGACGGAAGCGCGCAGTCAGATCAGCATCATTTTGGTAGGAGCTATGCAGGATCTTGATCGCGACCTTCTGCGCCATCGCCACATGATGGCCGAGATAGACACGGCCAGAGGCGCCGGTGCCAAGCAACCTCTCCAGCGTGTAGGCGCCGTCTTTGAAGGTTCGACCAACCCAGGGGTCCTTCGTTGAAGCGTCGAGCTGGGTCATCGGGCTCAGTCTATGACACGCTGCCCCATGCTGTCGACTAGCCTGCTCTAAGACTTGACCAGGTGCAGTGAAGGAAGGAGGGCGCTGCAGTTGCTCGCGTGACCGATCTCGAGGTGTCTACCTTCGGAAACTTGCAGTCGCTGAAGCGCGTAGACGCACCCTCGAAAAGAAAGCCGGCGCGGTAAGGCGCCGGCTTTCTTCGAGCTGACTCTATCGTACGTCGACCTGTCTATCTGATGCGCGTGATACACCGAACTTAGACAGAGCTTGAATACTCTACAACGTAAACGTTCAGGCACCCTAGCATGCGGTTTTCGAGGCTTTCTACTGCCCAGAGGGAGCCTGAACGCTCACCCCATAACCAGGTGGTCCTGACGCAAGTAGGTGCTACTTCTGTCGCCGAAGGCCGCGGCGGCTCTTGCCGTTGCGACGATCGGGAGGAGGCATATCGCCCATGTCGA
This sequence comes from Polyangiales bacterium, assembly GCA_965214225.1. GTDB lineage: Bacteria > Myxococcota_A > Polyangia > Polyangiales > CBDCBC01 > CBDCBC01. Next base: position 3,068,389 of record OZ243942.1, read on the forward strand.
ACCTGGGTGCTGAACGTGGCGGACGCTCGTCTGCCGGGTTGATGCGCAGCTCGCGACCACCCAGAGAGAGTCCGTCGGCTGCCGAGAGCGCATTGCTCGCGTCTGACTCCTCTGCAAACTCCACAAATGCGAAGCCGCGTGGCCTACCCGTCTCGCGATGTAAAGGGATTTTGACATCAACGACGGTGCCGTGTTCTGAGAACAAGCCCTGTAGCTCTGCTTCAGTTGTTGAAAACGGCAAATTACCAACGAATACTTTTTTTGACACTATCTCAACTCCGCATCTGAAGGGTGCAGCACCCGTGCGGACGGTCGCAAACACTTCAGAGAAACAGCCGGTCTATCACCGATAGCCCCGCCTTGCTCTGAATGCCTTTGAAGTAAACTTCTTCCGCCGACCTCAATAGCCGATCCAATAAAGACCGCTGTTGAGACGACATCGAATGAAAAAGTTAGACCACCAAAAGCGGCGCGTGCGACTGACCTGGGATGTTCCTTCAGCACTCGAACCACGCACGCGTCCTCTTACGTGGTCTAGACTCTGACTTACGCCTCATGACGGGGCAGGACGACAGGGAACCAATCCCCAGGCAAAGTTACATGTGCCACAGAACGGAACGGAGCGCAACTACGAATCGAACTTTCAAGAGCGAGTGTGACTCCCGTCCGCCGCATGAGGTAGCATGGTTCCATGCTACCGGAGAATCGAAAGCTGCTGCAGCGATGGCCTGACGTGCTCGCTGCCATTGAGTCGGCTACTCTTCCCGTGGATTGGGAGCGCCTGGAAGAGCAGGACGCGACGTTTCGCGTCAGCGGCTTACAGCTGACTGGCGCCTTTGATCGAGCGGCAGAGGCCAAGTTGCAGGCGGGGCCCGTCGCGAGATCAGCGCCGTGTGCCTCGGTTTACGGCATCGGTTTGGGTGATCTTCAGCGTGAGCTGCTGCAGCGCCCTCATCTTCGCGAGTTAAGGGTCATCGTGCTCGCGCCCGAGGTAGCGGGTCTGGTGCTGGACCAAACCGACCAGAGCGACTGGCTGGCGGATGAGCGCGTGAAGTTATTTCTGGGCCCGTTGCAGCAACAGGTGTGGCAGCCATGCATGGTGGCGCCAGCATTTTTGAGATTAGCAGAGCCCTCGGCCAACGCGTTGCGTGATCAGTTAGCCTTGCATTTGGCGCAGCCTTTCCAACGCGCAGCGTTTTCGGGAGGCACTGCATCCTTGGGGGGCACTGCATCCTTAGAGGGTACGAGGCCGCTGCCTGAAGACGCCACTTCTGCCGACCTGCCATCCATCTGCTCGCTCTTTGGCACGCTACGCGGTCGACCCGCGGCTGTTCTAGGGGGCGGCCCGACATTGGATGAAGGTTTGGTTTGGCTCAAATGCCAGAAGGACCTGTTGATCGTGGCCACAACAAGGGGCCTCCAGCCTATGCTCAGTGAGGGGCTTGTTCCAGACTTTGCCGTAGCGGTCGATGCCTCAGCGCAACTTACCAAGCATGTCCCGCCTGGCGGTGGAAGAGCGCTATCAGAGGTCCCGCTGCTGTGTGCTCCAGGCGTCCATGCTCAGCTTCGCCTCGCGTGGCCGGGTCCGTGTATGAAGTTGCAGATCACTGCAGAGCTAGCCGGTGTGGACAACGCCCTCTTCTGTAATGGAACCGTGATGCACGCTGCCGTCGATCTAGCCGTGAGGCTGGGGTCGCGGCATCTCACTCTGCTTGGCGCAGATTTCTGCTACGCGGGTGGCGTCACGCATGCGCGTCGGGCGGTTGATGCGCAGCCCGCGCACGCGGTCCACCAAACGCGCCGGTGGACCGTGACGACGGGTCGCGGTAGCCAGTGCCCAAGCGAGCTCAAGTTGATAGGCTACTTGCGTGACCTAGAAACGTATATCGAGGCGCATCCGGATGTGGTCTTCAGGAAGCTTGGAAGAGACGGCGCACATGTCGCTGGAGCGGAGTGGGTGGACTAGGTGCGAGCCGATGCACTTACGCATCTGACGGAGGCTGCGACCTTCTTCCGTTTAGGTCAGGAGTCGGCGGGAAGCGACGCCCTCCTCAGAGCGATCGAGTTCCTTTCGCTTATGCTCTCCTCCGGTCAACTCGATGCCAGCGTCACGGGGGTGTTGGCGGAGCTGCTTGCAGCGCAAGAACGAGCCGACTACCTGAGGGTGGCGGATCTTCTGCAGTATGTGCTTGCTCCTCAGCTGCAGCTTGTTTGACGCGTGTAGAGCGACTAACGAATGCAGCGCGGTTGACGAGAGGGTGTGGTCGGGGGTGCCGTCCAGTGATGCCGCGAGGCTAATCTGCTGAGCGAATGCCGGATGCGCAATGACATCCGCACTGGATGTATAAACCTTTCGGAGTGCTCCCCAGATGCGCGAGCTGCATGTCCTCTGCGGTCAGGCCCACTTTTTAGGGCGTTGGTTCTAGGCTACAACCGCCTGCGCAAGTTCAAACTGCTGCAACTTGTTGTTGGCATCCAGCGCAGCCACTTTATAGGCCTCAGCGAGCGTCGGATAATTGAAAACGTTATCGAGGAAATATTCCAGGCCCCCGCCAAGTCGGAGAACTGCCTGTCCGGTATGTATGAGGTCGGTCGCGCCGCAGCCGATGATGTGAACGCCGAGCAACCGGTGGGTGTCTCTTTCGAAGAGCATCTTCAGCAGGCCCTCACAGTCCCCCATGATTTGGCCCCGCGCGAGCTCGCTAAAGCTGGCAAGACCCGTTTCGTAAGGAACCCGTTGTTCAGTCAGGGTTCGCTCGGTTGCGCCCACCATTGAAATCTCCGGTATGGCGTAGATGCCGAAAGGGAAGTGTTCGTCTAGAGGACTCGCACCGGCACCGAACATGTGCGATGCAGCTAACCGCCCTTGCTCAGAGGCCGTTGCTGCAAGCGAAGGGAAACCGATAACATCACCCGCTGCGTAGATGTGAGGGACCGAGGTTTGAAAGTTAGCGTCGACGCAGAGGCGCCCGCGGGCGTCACTTTTGAGGCCCGCGGCATCTAGATTAAGGGAGTTGGTCGCGCCGAGTCTGCCCACGGAGAACAACACCAGGTCGGCGAGTAGGCGCTTGCCAGACTCCAGAACAACCATACCTTGCCGGGTTGGGGACTCAACGACTGACACCTCGGAAACACGCTCGTCAAAACGAAAGCTGACCTTTTGACGTCGCATCTGGTGGACCAGCTCATCGGCTATCTCATCGTCCAGAAACTCGAGTGCACGTCGCCTTCGATCTACGACCGTCACGCGGACCCCCAGGGCGGCGAACATGGAGGCGTACTCTATCCCAATCACCCCTGCACCGACGACTACCATGATCTTCGGGATCCGAGAAAGGTTGAGCATTCCATCCGATACGATCACGGGCTCTGACGAGGCGTCGAAGGCTGGAGGGTGAGCAGGTCGGCTGCCCACCGACACCAAGATCTTTTGCGCTGAGAGGATGCGCGTTCCTTCGTCCGATTGTATCCGCAGTTGATGCGGCGATTCAAATGCCGCCTCACCAAGGATGATGTTGATGTCGTTGCGCTGAAGCTGATCGCGCATCACCTCTGTCTGCGTTTCCACCACCGCGCCCACTCGCTCGAGAAGGCGCTCTACATCGGGTTTCGCTTTGGCAGCGAAACCGAGACCGCGGTCATGCGCTAGCACAAGGCAGAGCGTGCGGATGGCTTCGCGCAGCGTCTTGCTCGGGATGGTGCCAGCAGCCAGGCACTCGCCGCCCACATGTCTGCGCTTCTCTACTACCGCGACCCTTTTTCCAAGTTTAGCCGATTGTACCGCAGCACGCTGACCCGCGGGGCCGCTTCCGATGCAGATCAAGTCATAGTCGTGCGGTGCGTTCATCGTGTGCCTTGAAGAGAGGCGGGTGCATGGGGAAGCCTTGCTTGATCCGCCAAAGATGAGCTGCATGATTCACTAGGAACCAGCCCTTGCATTCCCAGGTGGACGCCGATGCGCTGCCTTGTCTGTTTGCCGAGGGCGCTGTCATCCTGGCGGTCGGCCTCTCGCTCGCATCGCGCTGTCTTGATTATCTCCATCCACATCCCGTCTAGAGCCGCTTAGATCTGAGCCTTCTTGATAACGTACGTCAGGTGATGGGCCTCTTTGAATAGAGAGTGGCTTGCTGACAGTGCGTTCGGTAGTTTGAACCTCAAGCAGAACACGTCGCAGGAGCTTTGAGGCTCCGTTCCGCTCGGTTGCAGCCCCTTCCGTTACAAGGTGGGAGAATAACAGTCGGCAAGGCGTTGGTCGCCCGTCAGACCTTTGGCAGGAGTGTCGGCATACGCGCATCGAAGAGGTGACACTTAGCAGTTTTGCCGCGGTTTTCTCGTGGCATGCTGCTTGCTCAATAGCCATGCATGTCAAACCTCTTTCAGGGCGTGGATGCCTTACAAGGTTCTCTTGCTTACCACCTTCGAAGACATAACGTACTGTCGTCGAACATAGCCAACGTAGACACTCCAGGCTTCAAGGCCCAGGAGATGATCCGTGAGGTGGTCGATGGCCGGAACGGCGGCCGTCTATCGCTGGCCGCAACAAACCGTGCCCACGTAGGCGCTTCGACGGGTGCCGCGAAGGCGCGTGTGAAGGTGGAGGTGGATCCGACCGAACCGGCCGGACCCGATGGCAACTCGGTGAGTCTTGAGCGTGAGATGGCCAAGATGGCTGCGAACGACTTGAGGTACGAGGGAGCAGTTAAGTTCGTGTCTCACCGCTTCGCCATGTTGAAGTACGCGGCAAACGATGGATCAGGAAGGTAGGGGAAAAGGATGAACTTCTTTAGCGCAATGGAAATAGCATCGTCCGGTTTGAGCGCCGAGCGCACACGGATGAACCTTATTGCTTCGAACATGGCAAACGCGCGCACCACGCGGACCGCCGAAGGCGGCCCATACCGTCGGCTCGACCCGGTGTTTCAGACGGCGCCCGTCTCGACTCGGTTCCGTGACATGGTGGGCGACAGGCAGGCAAGGGCCGCTTCATTGGTGTCGGTGGCGGAGGTACGTCAAGATCCCAATCCGCCGCAACGCATGTACGACCCGACTCATCCCGATGCGGACGAAGAGGGGTTCGTTTCGCTCCCGAACATCAACGCCGTGGAGGAGATGGTCAACCTGATGACGGCCTCTCGCGCGTACGAGGCAGGGGTCACCGTGATGCAGAGCATCAAGGGCATGGCTCGCTCTGCATTGACCATTGGAGGCTAATGCACATGGCAAACGTGATTGGACCCACCTCTGCAGTTGATTTCTCACAGATGGCGCGGCGCGCCGAGCAAAACCTTCGGGCGCCTCATGCAACAAGTGAAACCAAGGAGAGCTCGCGGAACGCGATGACTCCATTCGCTGAGCATCTCTCGGAGTTTGTTCAGCAGGTCGACGAGACGCAGAAGACGGCAGACCAGATGATGGATGACTACAGCAACGGCAAGCAAAACGACCTGCATGGAACCATGATCGCGGCGGAGAAAGCGAATGTGACGCTTCACCTCCTCGGCTCCGTTCGAAACAAGATGCTGGAAGCATACCGCGAAGTCATGCGCATGGGCGCGTAGGGTCTCAGGAAGAGCTTTCACAGGCATAGGGAATGGCGGAAGATATCAGCAAACTAAAGGCTCAGGTGTCGCAGCTTCGCGATCGCTGGGTCGCGCTTAGTGCGACAGTTCGGTGGACGGGGATCGCCCTATTGTCCACGCTCATCGCAGCTGGCGTTTTCTTTGCCTCAAGGAGTCCAGAGGGAAAGTACGAGGTCCTTTACTCCGGCCTCTCGCAGGACGATGCCGCGCGCATCGTCCCGCGCCTAAAGGACATGCGGATTCTCTACAAGCTCGAGTCGGGCGGACAAGCCATTCTCGTACCTGAGAAGGATGTGCACGAGACCCGCCTTGCGCTTGCTAGCGAGGGACTACCAAGCGGAGGAGGTATTGGCTTTGAGATCTTTGACGAGCAGCGGTTTGGCGAAAGTGAGTTTTCAGAGAAGGTCAAGTACCATCGCGCACTGGAGGGAGAACTCTCTCGGACCATCTCGCATCTAGAGGGGGTCAAAAGTAGCCGCGTCCACCTGGTGCTGCCGATGCGCTCCCTCTTTGAGGAAGAGAGCGACCGAGCGAGCGCTTCTGTGGTCTTGCGGCTGGTTCCGGGTTGGAAGATGAGAGACGACCAGGTGCGTGGCATCGTCAACCTGGTGGCCTCGAGTGTGCGCGGTCTAGACACCGAGCGGGTGACACTAGTGGACGGGCAGGGACGTCGCTTAGCAAAGGGGGACTCTCAAGAAGAGGTTGCCTCCGATTCGCTTCGGTTCCGACAAGAGTTTGAGCACGAGAAGGAGAAAGCGATTCAGAAGCTGCTGGATACGACGCTGGGATCCGGCAAGGCGATGGTTCGAGTTTCGGCCGACCTCAACTTTGCGCAGGAGGAGCGGACAGAGGAGCGCTTTGACCCCGAGGCCGTTGCGGTGCGCAGCTATCAGCTTGAGCAGGAGAAAGAAGAAGGTGCCGTGGTTGGGGAAGCAGCTGGGGTGCCCGGGTCGGAGACTAACCTACAAGGTGCTCCAGTTGTGGATGCCACGGCCAATCAAGAGGGCGTGTTGCGGCACTCGGAAACCCGCAACTTTGAAGTCAGCAAAGTTGTGAAACACGCTGTTGAACCGGTAGGGCGCCTTGAAAGATTGCAGGTGGCCGTCGTTGTAGACGGCCACTGGAAGACGCAGAAGAATGGTGAGCGCGTTTTCAAGGCCCGAGGCGAGAAAGAGCTGGAGTCGTTAGAAGCTATTGTAGCTAGTGCGGTCGGTGTGCAGGAAGAGCGCGGTGACCGGGTTACGGTAACGTGCGTGCCGTTTGACGCATCGGCTCATCCTCCAGAGAAGCTTGCCGAGCCGCCGATATGGCGGGAGCTCATCGTGTCGAAGGACGTCTGGACGGGTGCTGCCGGAGTCTTGGCGCTTCTCATTGTGTTGGTCTTCGCCTTTCGCTTCAAGCGTGCGCCTAGCGCAACCCCTCACGTGCCGCTGAAGGTCCAGCAGACGGAGAAGGCTCGGCTTCCGGGTGGTGAGGATTCAAAGGAGGAAGGGCAGGACCTCCAGGAGATTAAGAAGTTGCTGGAACCTATTGACGAATCGGGACCCGCGGAAATCCGCAAGATGGTCTCGGAGCTGGTAGGTCGGGACCCAGAGCTTGCCGCTCGTGTGATTCGTCTGTGGATTGTTGATCCAGCAGGAGTAGCAAATGGCTGAGTTGGCGACTGTCAATGGTGCGCCTGCTCGCCGGTCCGAGCGCACTCTTTCGGGGGAGGAAAAAGGGCTGCTTTTTCTCCTCAGTCTGGACGAGAAACTAGCAACGCAGGTGCTCGAGCATCTTTCGGAAGAGGAAGTCAAAGCGCTCAAGCGCACGTCAGATGCGGTGCAGGAGGTTGAGCCCTCTGTCGTCATCGATATCTACAAAGAGTTTGTCAAGCGGGTGCGCGAAGGCGTGCCGGCTAGTTTGAAAGGGAGCAACGCGTACCTACGTCGGCTTGCCGGAAAGGCCCTCGGTGAGGGCAAAGTGGCGGGCATGTGGGAGGACCGGGTGGAGGTGGTTGGGCTCGGTGCTGAGCTGTCTCAGCTGGATGTGAAGACGCTTCTAGGTCTTCTCAGTGCCGAATCGCCCCAGACGGTTGCCATTCTCCTTGCGCAGGTGGAGCCGTCTAAGGCCGCCGAAGTGTTGGAACGCTTCGATGAGGGCAAGCAAGTCGATGTGATGACCCGCATGGCGCGCCTGGAGACAGTGCGAGAAGACGTGATGCAAGCCATCGAGGAGGAGCTTGGTGGCGAGCTCGCTGCATTAGGCACTGTGGCCAAGAAGGAGTTCGACGGGCCTAAGGTGGCGGCCAATCTACTCAAGAAGGTGAACGCCGAGCGCGCCGCTGAGCTTGTTGATCAGTTGGGCGAGATTGACGAAGAGACCGCAAGTGAGCTCCGCAAGGCCATGTTTAGCTTTGAGGACCTGGTCCGCATCGATGGTCGCGGCATGCAGTCGTTGCTCAAAGAGGTCGATTCGGATCAGCTCGTGCGCGCACTCAAGAACGCCAGCGAGATCATTCGAGACAAAATTCTTGGCAACATGTCTTCGCGCGCTGCGGCCATGCTGCAGGAGGAGTTGGAGCTTAGCGGTCCGATGAAGGTGACCGAAGTTGAGGAGGCGCAGCAGGCCATCGTGGAAGTTGCTCTCAGCCTGGAGAAGGAAGGCAAGATCATGATCGTCCGAGACGGAGGCGAGGGCTATGTCTAAGGAGTTAAAGCCCCTCTTCCTGGTCGGCAGCGGGTCGGCGAGGCCGCCGGCGTGGATATCGGGCGATAGTCCGAACGTGCGCCCGCTGGAGTTTGCGAACGTTGGGGACTCTCCACTTGCAGAAGATCCAGCCACAGCCACAGCTGCGGCGTCTGCGTCTGAAGCAGCGGCTTCGTCGCCACCACCGGGCAAGGGAGCTCGCGCAACCTCTCTGCCACCATCGGGTCCAAGGGCCGCTGAGTCTTTGCCGCCACCGGGATCGACGCCCGCTGGCTCTCTTCTTCCGCCCGCCCCTAGTCACCATAGCGAGCTTGGTCTTCCGGAGGGAACAGTTGCCGAAGAGGCGCTGAGGCAAGCTTCCATGCCTCCTCTGTCCATTGCGCCAGGTAGTGGAGCGCACCCTGAGCAGCGTCGGGCCCAGGAGGAGTTTGCAAGGGCCGCCATTGATCTGGCAAGCGCCCGAGTTCAGGTCCTGAGCCATGTGGAGCAACAGCTGCTTCGTCTATCCTCTGCGATCGCAGGCGCAATCATTGAGCGTGAGGTTGATTGCGATGAGGAACTTCACAGAACGCTAGCGGAAGCGGCACTTTCAGCCCTAGGTGGTTCCTCAACAGCGACGCTGCGCGCCTCGTCTGAAGCTTACCGCGTAATCCACGACTTTTACGGCGGCACGCATGTCGATGTCGAAGACGTGCGTGTGCACCTCATCGAGGACTCGGGGATGCAGGGCCTCGGTTGCATCGTTGAAAACAACGAGGGACGGCTTGATGGTCGGCTCGAAGAGCGACTTCGCTCAGTCACCCGCGCACTCGATGAAGAGCGACAGAGGCTACAGGAAGAAGGCTCAGATAGGGAGGAGCAGCTTTGAACGTGGCATTGGATCTCTCTCGGTACATCCCGGCGGCACGTCGCGCTGCAATCCCTGTTATTGAAGGCTCGCTGTGCGAGGCGGTTGGTCTTGTGCTTGAGGCCAAGGGATGTCGCGCCTCGATTGGCGACCTTTGCGAACTGAGGCCGGTGTCGGGTGGACGACCGATTGAGGCTGAGGTTGTAGGACTGCGTGGGGACCGGACCTTGCTAATGCCTCTCGGCTACACCCAGGGTTTTGAGGTTGGCTCGCCGGTGCGCCGGGTTGGCCGAGCCGGACGGGCCAAGGTTGGCGATGCTCTATTGGGCCGCGTCATCGATGGCCTCGGCAGGCCTCTCGATGGTCTTCCGGCGCCGGACCTCGACGCCGAGCTTCCGCTTCTGGGAACGCGGCAGAACCCGCTGCGACGACGTCCCATCGACGAGCCCTTTTGGGTAGGTGTTCGCGCTGTCGACACGGTGTTGACCATGGGACGCGGGCAGCGCATCGGCATCTTTGCCGGTGGCGGCGTGGGTAAGAGCTCATTGCTAGGAATGATGATCAAGCAAGCGCAGGCCGACGTTGCGGTGGTGGGGCTGATTGGAGAGCGGGCGCGTGAGGTTGAGGAGTTCGTCAATCGCACCTTGGGACCTGAAGGCCTCACCAAGAGCGTAGTCGTTGCGGCTACGGGTGCAGAGCCACCACTGCTACGAGCGCGAGGTGCGCTGCTTGCCACCACAGTTGCCGAATACTTTCGGGCCAACGGCCTGACTGTGCTGCTTGTGATGGACAGCTTGACGCGTTACGCGATGGCTCTGCGCGAAGTAGGGCTTGCTGTTGGTGAACCCCCTACCACCAAGGGCTACACGCCCTCTGTTTTTGCCGCGCTTCCCCGTCTTCTTGAACGTTCGGGAACCAGCGCGGGGACCGGTTCGATCACCGCTGTTTACACGGTGTTGGTCGAAGGCGACGACCTTTCGGATCCCATTGCGGATTCGGTTCGTGCCATACTTGATGGCCACGTGGTTCTCTCCCGCGACCTCGCGGAGCGTGGGCACTATCCAGCCATTGACGTTCCGAAGAGCGTCTCACGCGTTATGCCGCAGGTGGTCGACGCTGAACGCATGTCTCTTGCTCTGAGGTGCCGCGAGCTTCTCGCAACCTATCGGGAGGCGGAGGATTTGGTGGCCGTGGGCGCCTACCGTCCGGGCACGTTGCCGAGACTGGATGAAGCCTTGGCCGCGATGCCGAAGCTTGAGAAGTTCCTCAAGCAAGGTCCGTGCGATGTCAGCACGCCGGAGCAGGCGCTCAACACCCTGCGTCAGGTCTGGAGCGGAAGCCATGAGTAAACAGCAACGTCTCAAGCGGTTGGTCAACATTCGGCAGCGGGTCAAGACGGCGCGTCAAGTGGAACTCGCCCACGCTGACTCCGAGGCGATAGAAGCTCATGCCCATCATCAGGAGGCGCTTCGTGTAGAAGACGAACTGGTGCAAATCATGCTCAGGGGGCAGGAGGTCTCCGCAGAGGACATGCGTCTTGCTTCCACACTAGTGAGCCAAGCGGGCCATGCGCGAGTTCGGTCGATGGCAACGCTGCGTGAGCGGCAGGAAGAGCGGGACGACGCGCAAAAGCAAGTCCACTTGGCGACGCGGGATGAGCGGGCCATGGAGCGACTTCATCAGCGAGCCAAAGACGAAGCTCGGCGTCGGATAGAGAAGTTTGAGACAGAGGCGCTTGATGAGAGCGCGAGTCAAAGGCACGGGAGGGCGCGGTGAAACTAGGGCAACGCTTCAATATTTTCTCCGCTCTAGGTGGCCTTTTCGCACCTAAGGCTCCCGCAGAGACAGTGGAGGCGGGCGGTTTGGGAGCAGAGGCATCTTTCGCCCGCTTGCTGTCGGAGACGCAGGGCGGAAAGCAGCCGCCTGCATTGGCTGATGCAGCGCCACCCCAGGAACAGGCTTCTCAAGGTGGAGAGTCCCTAACGACTCTGACCGAGAAGCACGGTGGCCCGAGCACGGCGAAAGGTCCGGGCTCGGCGGGTCCTGACAATGGCGTTATGCGCGCCGAAACCAGTGGCCTTCATGTGCAGATGGAGGAGGAAACAGCGCAAGCGCCCCAGGGAACGCTCCATCAGGGCGACTCAATGTTTATCCACTCCGGCTCTGCTCGCAGGAGCGATCTGCACGTCGTGAGCGCCAACGGTGAGGTGGAAGTGGGTGCCTTCGCAGAAGACGGCGCAGTGCCGCTCGCTGATCCCCGCCAGTTGCACGTGGCTGCAGGCAAGACGCAACACCAAGCGGAGATCAGCTTCGCTGCGTCCGAGCTTAATCCAGCGCGTCCTAGTCCAGCCCGTCCACTAGCGCGGCATGTGGCGACCACTGCGCAAGAGCCGCATGCGCAAGAGGGGACTGCTGAGAAGCAGGTCGCGGGTGACTTGAACGGTATCGGCCATGGAGAGGTAACGCCTGCCTCGGACGCGGAAACGGAGGAGCGTTTACCTCTGATCATTGAGCCGCAGCTCATCACGGTCGACCCGTTCGCAGTGCCGCAGCAGCCGCAGGCTGCGCAAACTGCCGTGTCTCTCGCAGGACTGGAGGGTGCGGCCGATGAATCTGGGGAAGCGGAAGAGGGAGAAGTCGGCGAGACCCTCTCCTTTGATGATGAGCTTTCAGATCATGCAGGAGGATCGAGAGGAGGGGCAACGTCGCGGCAGTTTCTCATGAGTCCCTTGCGCGAACGCTCACTCATCCTGACGCCCTTCTCGGAGGTGGGCCGCGGAGGGAGCGAGGCTACAGCGCCGTCGCCTGTACGCAGCACCCTCGACCTAAACCGGCCGACCGCGCTTCAGAGCATGCTGGGGGATCCTCAGCACGCTGTGGCCCAGCCTGATAGCGCTGCGCTGCAGGCTAAATCCGCTGCGCTACAGCCCGGAGCCACAGCGCCGCAGGCCAAATCAGCTGCGCCGCAGGCCGGAGCCACAGCGCCAAGCGGTACCATGATGAGCTTAAATCAACCGGCGGGCGCTGCCGCGGCTCAAGCATTGGCTGAGGCGCCTTCCACAGCTCCGAGGAGTGCCGACGCTCCGGCGCAGCTGCCACCTGTGCCAGCCGAACGTACATCTTCCGCGGGGGAAGCCAACGGGCAACTGCGGGCGAAAGCCGCGGCACCTCTCGTTGCTTCGCTGCGCGTTGCAGTTCAAGGGTCGCAAGAAGGGCATCGCGCCGATCCCGCTGCGGTTGCACAACAACGCGCTGCGCACCGCGGTGGAGACGCAGGGGGAAGCGCTGCCGTCGCGCACGGCAACCAGATGATGGACGCGCGCCAACTGGAGCGGACGGGCGTCGAGTTGCATGAGGTCTCCGGGGCACGCCCTATCCGGCAGCTCTCAAGCGGCGCCTTTTATAGCGGTCAAGCATATCTTCCAGAGGAAGTCCAAGATCCGAGCAACGCCATGCGAGGCGTCGGAGCGGCTTCTTCGGAGGTCTACATCAAGAACGGCCACTTCAGCAGTCCTGATGCTCGCGATTCGGTGGAGCTAAAGGCACATGGAGAAGCAGCGGACGAATCAACGAACAAGACCGGCGCAGTGTATTCTGCTAGAGCTAACGGAGCCGCGCCTTCCGTTCAAACTAATGGAGCCGTGCCTTCCGCTCAAGCCAATGGAGCGTCCGCGAATCGCAACGGCAAGCAGGCGCCCGCTACAGCTGAAGCTGACAGCGGCGAGCGTAGTGTAGATTTCGAGGCCGATCGATCGCGCAGCGCGGATGTGCACCTGCCTGAGACCAGCGCGCGTCGCGTTGAGCTAAGAGGAGAGAACCGTGGCGCTACAGCACCTGCTCAAGGGAGCGGTGAGCTTCAATCCGCTGCGACGGGAGCCGTTGAGGCAGGCAGCGAAGGAACCGGTGACGCGCCGACCATTCTCAGCCCAGTAGGGCGGACGGCCCCTTCACCAACGGCACCGATTGACCCGGGGAAGGCAGCATCCTCGGATGGACCGTCGGCGCAATTTGGGCAGGTGAACCAAACCGAGCATGCGACGGCCCAAGAACTGGGACCCGATGCCTTGCACACGCCACTGCGACCCAATCGGCCGCCGATTCAAGAAGTCGGCGCGGTGCCGCGTGCAAGCGAATCAGCTCCTACTTCTTGGGGTAAGCTCGCTGAAGCTTCGGTTTCTTCCGATGCTACTGCACGTTCAGACGCAGGACCGGCAAGTGCCTCATCGGCATCAATGGCGCGGGGCGCCATTGATGCGAGCGTCGGTGCCAACGATTCGCGCAGCCATCTCTCCAGCGCCTCGGAGAGTGCAGCAACACCTCATGGGGCTCCTCTGCGTTCAACGCCTGCGCAAAGCACCGATGCACATGAGAGCGATCCAGCGCGGGAGGATGTGCCCGCCCCGGCTCCGCCGCACATTGCGGTGAAGTCTCAGTCTTCGAGCTTCTCTGCTGGCCTTAAAGATGGCCTTGAGGAACAGGGTGCGTCTGCCGAACCCGCTCCCGTTCGCGACGACCCGGCAAATGCCGTGTTGCCGGCGAGCAGCAAGCAACGCGTGCACACGGAGGAGCGTACTCACACACAAGCATCAACACCTGGGCCAACATCAACACCTGGGCCAACATCAACACCTGGGCCAACATCAACACCTGGGCCAACATCAACACCTGGGCCAACATCAACACCTGGGCCAACATCAACACCTGGGCCAACATCAACACCCTCTCAAACAGAGCTCACTCCTAGTGCGGGATCCTCACAGCGCCTAGTCCAGACGCAAAGTGAGGCAGAGCGGGAGCAGACCCCGACGCCAGCGGCGGAGCAGGGGCCAACTGCAGCTCCACGCCCAACCGACTCTACGCGAACCTCCCAAGCCTCGGCGGTATCCGCGGCAGGCGAACCTCAAGTGCAAGCGCAGCCCGTGGTCGAGGAGCGGCGGCCCATGTCAGCCGCGCTACAAGGTGGCGGCGAGAATGCAAGCGGGGCCCTCGCGGGTAAGGCAAACGAGCCGCAACCCACGGCGCCACGGGATGTTGGACGCCAACAAGGGCCGACAGAGGCTGCCTCGACCGAAGAGGCTACGCATGGGGGGGCTATGGTGGCCGCATCGGAAATGGTGGCTGCATCGGAAATGAGCCCTGCGGCCATCAATCCTCAGAGCTCTGTAGAGGACAAGGCGTCTGCTAAAGGTGAGACCACGCACCGCACCACATCCGGAGCGGTGGTGGAGAGCTCCAGAGCAGGGGAGTCCGGCGACTCCTCCGAGCATGGTGGCGCACAGCAAGAAGGGGGTCAGAAAGATCACCAAAATCTTTCGACTGAGAAGGGCGACGGCGCGAAGACCACCCAAGTCGAGCAGGCAAGTGCTTTCGGCGAGAGCCTGAAGGCCAAAGAGATTCAGCCTGGTGCAGAACGTATCCATCAGATTCCTCTGGAGGCGGTGGGGCGCGTAGTGGAGGCTGATGCCTACCTGGCAATGGAGCGTCTGGGAGACTTTGAAGTGCTGCAGCGGTCGGTTGAACGCTTCAACGCGCACCGCGAGCTAGCCTCCTATGGAAGACCGGCTCCGGGAGCGCTCACGCGGGTCGAGTTGAGTCATCCGGAGCTCGGTCTGGTCCGCCTCGAGCTTCACAGCGAAGCGGGAGACGTGGACGTGCGATTTATCGCTAGCAATTCAGCAGCCGCGAACGCACTTCTCTCATCATCTCAAGAGCTTCGAGAGAGCACGAAGCGTAAAGGCGTCAGGCTGCGCGCCGTTCGCGTAGAGGTGGCGCAGAAAGGTCAACCCCAGCAGTCGAGGCGACGTTCGGGCGGACAACTGGATACGGAGGCATAGCGTGAAAGTAGACGGCGAAAACAACACCATAGAGCAGCAGCAAAGGACTCAAACGCACAACCCGTCGAGTGAGATGGGTCGCGATGCCTTTATGAAGTTGCTTGTGGCGCAGCTTAGGAACCAGGACCCGCTCGACCCGATGGATTCGCGTGACTTCATCGCGCAACTCTCCCAACTGACCAGTGTGGAGAAGCTTATCGAGATCGAGGGGCGCCTGCAGGATGCCAATGCATCCGCCCAGGAGGCCAGCAAGGTGCAGTCGTCGGCCCTGATCGGTAAACAAGTGGTCGCAGACAGCAGCAGCGTACGCATCAGTGACTTCGGCTCCGCCGACCTGCACTTCGATCTTGAGGCCCCGGCTTCCGACGTCACGGTGAGCATACGAGACGCAGAAGGCAACGAAATGCGCACACTCTCGACGACCAACGCTGGAATGGGACCGCAGTCGATGACCTGGGACGGGCGCAACATGGCCGGCGAACGGCTACCCGCAGGAGAGTATCACATGGTTGTCTCGGCAACTGGCGAGGGGGGGCAAGAGGTGCTCGCGCGTAACCGCGTCTCCGGCCTGGTGGAAGGGGTCTCCTACGAAGGCGGAGAGCCCGCACTGATCATCGGCGGCGCGCAGGTGAGTTTCAGCGACCTTCTCTCTGTCTCGCAATGAATTTGAACTTATCGGTACGTAATCGTCAGCACACAAAGGAGTCTATATGTCAATCTTGAGAACACTGTACACGGGAGCAAGCGGCCTTCGAGCACACGGCGAAGCCATGGGCGCGGTAGGTGACAACATCGCCAACGTCGACACCGTCGGCTTTAAGAAGCAGCAGGCGGTATTTGAGGACATTCTCGGCCGAGCCCCGGGTGGCGGCGGCAATCAGCCTGGTGCAGGCGTGCGTCTTGCCGATGTTCGCCAGGTTTGGAGTCAGGGCGCGTTGGTCACGACCGAGTCGCCCACAGACCTTGCCATCTCAGGCAACGGTTTCTTTACTGTCAAGGGCAATGTGTCAGGCGTGACGGGCAACTTCTACAGCCGGGCGGGCATGTTCAACATCAACGAAAATGGCTACCTGGTCAATCCGGATGGACTTCGTGTTCAAGGTTTCGGTTTAGACGAAAATGGGAACCTAAAGGGAAGCCCGGGCGATCTGCTACTTGCTGGCCAGACGGTTCCGGCAACGGATACCAGCAGCGTTGACCTGTCGATCAATCTCGACTCGGATGCGCCTATTCAGACCTTTGATGCAACCGACCCTTCGGGAACCTCGAGTTTCTCTACCACAGCCACGGTGTACGATTCGTTAGGCCAGGGCCACGACGTGACGCTGTACTTCGCGAAGAACGCCTCGAACTCGTGGGACTGGCATGCCATGGTCGATGGTGGCGAAGTGACGGATGCAGGCACCGCTGAGGGAGTTCCCTTTGAGGCTGCCAGTGGAACCCTAGGGTTTACCACTGACGGCGCGCTGGATACGGAGACGACGACGGCGAGCTCCTGGAACTTCGGCAATGCCACGGCGGCTCAGACAATCGATTTCAACTTTGGCACCAGCATCACCACTGACTCCGGAACTGGGTTGGATGGCACCACGCAGTTCGCGACTGCTTCGGCCACAAGTGCGTTGTACCAGGACGGATTTTCCGCGGGAACTGTTACCGCGGTGCGTGTGGATCAGGACGGAACCATCACGGGCATCTTCACCAATGGTCAGCAGCGTGCACTGGGTCAGTTGGCGATTGCGACTTTCTCCAGTCTTGATGGGCTTGAGCGAAGTGGGCAGGGCCTGTGGAGTGAAACGGCCGCTTCAGGTGCAGCGCTTATTGGAGCTGCGCAAAGTGGAAGCCGAGGCTCGGTGGTCAGCAACGCAGTGGAGCAGGCCAACGTGGATTTGGGTGAGGAGTTCGTGAACATGATCGCCTACCAAAGAGGCTTTCAGTCGACCTCCCGCGTTATCACCACGCAGGATGAGCTCTACGGCGAGCTGGTGAACTTGAAGAGGTAGCCTAAGGCGTCTCTAGTCATACCTCCTAGTGCGTGGGAAACGACGCTAGGAGGCCCTTCAGGCGAGGCTGTGCTTGTCTCCACTGTGCTTGTGGTGGCTGTGCTTGTGGTGGCTCCCGTCGAGAGGCGCTTGACCGGAGGCAATCTTGCGTAGCGACAACCGCGCCACGGCATCAGAAAGGGCGGCAGCGAAGAAGGGAAGCGAGTGTAGCTCGCTTCCCTTTTTTCTTACCAGTTCAGCGGTGCAAGTCTCACGCTGCACAGCCACCGGGTGTGAATAGCACCCCGCGTCGAGTGGATGGGGCGTGCTACTGGGCAAAGAGAGGAAAGCCAACGGCCATTGGCGGCTTGCTCTTCTTTTCGCGATACATCGCCTGATCGGCCGCACGCACAAGCTCCTGACTGGTCGTACCATCTTGCGGCCACGCCGCCGCGCCGAAACTGACCCGAAGGCCGGACCCATGCGAAGTGCTCACTCGCGCGATGCTTCGCTTGAGACGTTTGATGAGCTTCGTGCAGCTTTCCCCCGTTGTATCAGGAAGCAGCGCAGCAAACTCGTCTCCTCCCCAGCGGCAGCAGACATCGTACCGCCTAATCGCGTTTTGAAGCTCATTGCCTACAGCTGCGATGGCTGCATCTCCTGCTAGGTGTCCGTGCTGATCGTTGATCACTTTCAGATCGTTGAGGTCCGCGAATATCAGCGATAACGAGCGGCTTGGATGGCGCGCCAGGCGCTTGAGTTCTTCCTCGAGTCGGCGGTTGAAGTAACTTCTGTTCCACAGGCCCGTTAGTTCGTCGCGTTCAGCCAGTATGCGCACTTTCAGAAGCTCTGAGCGCAGACGTGCATTCTCCTGCAGGAGTTGCTCAAGCGTCTCCTGGCTGGTGAGCGTTGGCGTACGACCTAACGAAAGCAAGTGTGACATAAGCATCTCCTTTCCGGTTGAGCTTAGTCGTCAATGCAACTTAGGTGCCACGCATGAATCATCAAAAAGGGCCTTGGTTATGCAGGTTCGCGCGTAGCGCAACAGGATGAGCGTCAACGCTGTGACTTGATCTGTGCGAACAATGACGACGCCGTATCCTCAAACCTAATCCTCACGCACCTACCGCGCTCCGGTGGGGCTCTGCGCGCGTACGTGAATGAACGCCCTCCTCTAGACCCGACTCACCAGGCACTGACCGGTACAATGCGACGGTGCAAACATGCACAGAAGATGAAGTGACTCCGCGCACATCCGAAACCCGACTCAGTAGTGAAACGTTGGGTCGATCCGCAACGCGATGGCTTCCACGTATGCGTCAAGATGCTGACTAGCTGCCGTTAAACTGTCACTGCTTACGTGTGACTAATGCGCATTTTCTGCAGAAACATCACGTGTAAGGCGGTGGCATATCACTTGCTCAGTAGGGGGATACGATGGCTGAAGAAGAGCTTAAAGTTCCAAAGCGCAATCCATGGTTGTTCGTGAGCATCGGGCTCGCGGTGCTGATGATGTTAGGCGGAGGCGCGCTGTTCATGCTGCAGGGCAACGGTGGCGACGAAGAGGAGAAATCAGAGGTGAAGGGACCTGACGTAGGCCCGCTTCTCTCGGTCGACCCAATCGTAGTCAATCTCAACGAAGAGGACGCTTCACGTTACCTCAAGGTGACGGTTCAGTTGGAGATGAAGAATGAAGACGACCTGGCGTTGGTGGAGACGGCGCTTGTACCGGTGCGAAGCAAGCTTCTTCTCTTCCTTTCATCTCTTGGGGTCAGTGACCTTACCGGCGGTGAGAACAAGCTCGAGCTTCAAAAGAAAATGAAGGCGTTGGTCAACTCCGAGATCAAGCCCATCAAGATCAAGCAGATATACATGACCGAACTGGTGGTTCAGTGAGGGTTGAAACAACACGGCCCCGCGGCGGGTTGCAAGAGCGGCTGGCATGAGCTCGAAGAACCCCGAACCTCTCCTTTCCGATGAGGAGCAACAAGCGCTTCTCGGAGCCCTGCGCTCGGAAGCGGATGCGGGACGCGAAGCGGTCGACGCCGAGCTGCCTTCACCGGAAAGAGCACTCCAGGGCGCCCTTAGCGCCCTTGAAGTGCAGGCGAAGACATTCACCAAGAACACCCGCAGGTTGTTCCTTGTCAACACACAGTACATGGGCCAAGTGACCGTGAACACACCCGAGGTCCGTCCGCACAAGAACGTCCTTGAGCGCCTATCTGAGGGTTCAGCAATTGGACAGCTCAAGTACCAGAACCGGCCTGCCGGAATGGTGGTTATCGGTGGCAAGCTCACCGCATTTCTCCTTGAGAAGCGCCTAGGCGCAAGCCTCGAAGATGGAGAGGATGAAGAGGTCGAGGTCCACCCGCGCGAGTCGTTGAGCTCGGTGGACCGCAGGCTTCTTGCTCCCGTCATCTCCGACTTTGCCAAGAACTTGGTATGTGAGGGAGCCAAGACGGACGTCGACGTTCTCAAGCTGACCAACATTCTCTCAAGCAAGAAAGATCTCGCTGTCACGCCGGATTTCGAACCCTTCGTTCACTTCTCTGCTGCAGTGACCTTGCCCTTCAACATTGAGGACGAAGTCCATTTTGTGTTTCCCACGCAGATAGCAGTCGAGCTGTTCCTGTGTGAGGGCAAGGTTGATGCCCATGCTCCAGTGTCAGCCTCCGATAGGGCGCAGGTTGCCGAACGCATAGCGCTCACCGAGGTGGAGCTAGTTGTTGTACTTGGCATTCTAAAGTCCACTGTGGGGCAGGTGCTCGCTCTCAAGGAGGGCGATGTAGTTCGGCTGGAATCGGTTCCGCAGAATCCTGTTGATGTGCGGGTGGAGGGTGTGACGGTGTTGCGCGGCATGCCTGGAGTCAACCACGGGAATCTGGCGATAACCGCAACGTCCGTTGGTGCGTGAAGGAGCAAAGAAGATGGGTAATGCAGGGGCTGAAAGTTTGGATCAACTCCCTCAAGAGCTTGAGAGGATCTACGAGATCCCTCTCCGACTTCATGTCGAGCTGGGACGACGAAAGATGCGGATCGAGGAGCTCCTGAAGATTGGAGTAGGTACGGTCGTCGATTTGGACCAGCCAGCGGGGGCGCGCCTCTCGATCTACGCCAACAACACCTTGATCGCACAAGGCGAGGCGGTTGTTGTGGGTGAGCGCTATGGCGTCAGGGTGACGGATGTTGTTTCGACGCGAGAGAGAATCAAGCGGCTTGGTGGAGAGGAGGAGTAGAGGGATGAGACGATTGGGTGCAGTGCTGTCGCTTTTCGTGGTCGGTGGAGTGTTCACGCCGGCCTCTGCGAGTGCAAACGTTATTCATGAGGCCTCTGGTCGCGTTGCCGAAGGGGCGCTGGAGCTGACTATTAGGAGTGGCGCCCAGGTGCCTGAGCCGCGCATGCGGGTCACGCCGCAGCGCGTGCGCATTTGGTTCCGTGGAATGAGCGCCGTTCAGCGCACCAAGCTTCACCACCTGCACGAACTTGTTAAGGAGGCAAAGGTAACGTCTGGTGTGGCAGACACGGCTGTCGTCGACATTCGGTTTCGAAGGCGGCTGAAGATAGCTGAGTCTGACGTCTCGGTAGCACGGGAAGACAACCATGTGCGCATCACGATACACCATGCGGCCTTGGTCACTCCCACGTCCTCTGTGCAGCAAGGAGGAGCGGAGGAAGGAGCGGAGGCAGCGCCTCCTCCCAAAGCCGCGAAGGCCGTCGCCACTCCCCGCGCCCCAGATGCCGAAGCACCTAAGGAATCAACGCTAACGAAAGAGAAAGCAGCTCCATTAGATGCTCCCAAAGAAGAGACGACACCTGGGGCATTCAGTCAGGCCTCGTTCGGGCCGGGGATGGGTGTTCTGCTCCTTCTGACGGGGCTGCTCGCTCTGACTTATCTGGTGGTTCGATACATCGGGCAGCGCGTCAAGAGCCCAGAGGACCGCCCGGACATTGGCATCGTCGCGTGCCGCAAGATCGGACCCAAGCACCAGCTCATGGTGGTGCGAGTGCTAGAGAATGATTACCTGCTGTCGGTCAATGGCGCGCAAACACAGAAGATTGCCTCTCTGAAGCGGCCCGCAGATGACAAAGCCTCGAGCGGAGTTCTGGAGCAGGCGCTGCAGTCGAAGAGGAAGAGAGCTTCAGCCGCTTACGCGCAAGCTGAGACTCCCGCCATGGCGCTGGATATAGCAGCGGCGGTAGGCGACGAGGTGGAAGATGAATCCGAGATCAAAGACTTCCGCAAGGAGCTCCTCCGCTTTGAGCGCGCCTCCTCCGCCCCGGGAAAAAGCACACGAGGAGCAGCATCACTCGCGTCTATATCCGGTCTCATGCAACTGAGAGAGCGCATGAGCAAATGACGTGGCTAAGGTGCATCGCCATCTGTCTGTTGATCGGAGGCGCCACCGCAGCCATGCCTGGTGAGGCGCAAGCTCAAGAAGAGCCGGGTCTCAAGCTAACCCTTCCATCCCTTGAAGGGCCAGAGCAGGTCGTGCCTGCTCTGAAGATCCTAGCGCTTCTAACCATACTCTCTCTGGCACCAGCCATACTTATCTCAACCACATCGTTCGTCCGCATCGTTGTAGTTCTCTCTTTCGTGAAGCAGTCGCTCGGTACGCAGAACGTACCCCCCACGCAGGTTGTCGTGGCCTTGTCGTTGCTACTTACCGCGGTGGTGATGGCGCCGGTGGCGCAGCGCATTAACGAGGAGGCGCTTGACCCCTACATCCAAAAAACGATGGAGGAAGGCCCCGCACTCAAAGAGACTTCCTCCATTGTCTCGAGCTTCCTCATCAAGCAAACACGAGAGGACGATTTGGAGCTGTTCTACGACATCACCAAGAGTGAGCGGCCCAAGAAGCAATCGGAAGTGTCACTTCATCTTCTCGTTCCCGCCTTCATGATTTCGGAGCTTCGCACCGGGTTTGAGATGGGATTCTTGGTCTTTCTTCCATTTGTTCTCATCGACATGATTGTCGCATCCATTCTTACCTCAATGGGCATGGTGATGCTTCCGCCCACCATGCTGTCTACGCCACTCAAGCTTCTCTTGTTTGTGGTCGTAGACGGGTGGAGTCTCCTGACACGATCCCTTGTGAGCTCATTTCAATGAACACCTCCATCGCAATAGATTGGTTTCGTCAGATGCTTTGGACCGCGGTGGTGACGGCGGGCCCGGTTATCCTTGCGGCAGTGGTTGTCGGTCTCTTCATCGCGGTGATACAGGCGGCCACGCAGGTGAACGATTCGGCTGCGAGCTTTGCGCCTAAGGCTTTCGCCGTGCTCCTCGCGCTCATCTTCTCCGGTCCCTGGATTCTCAAGCAGCTGTCACGGTTCGCTGTGGAAGCTTTCACAGCCATCTCCCACGTTCATCCGTAATGGAGGCACTGACCGAGAGCATGCTCTCGAGATTGCTGCCTTGGGTTGTTCTTGCGAGCTTACGCTTCGGCACCATGCTCATCCTGCTTCCTACGCCGTTTAGCGAGGTGGCGCCGGCGCGAGTTCGTGCAGCTTTAGGTGTGATGCTGGCCTTTGCGGTCGGTATCGCACATCCACCGACGATAGCGCCCGTCCACCTTGAGGTTTTCGCGCTTGGGCGAGCTGCTTTGGGCGAAGTCCTGGTCGGTTCCGTCATTGGGTTGACGGTGCGTGTCATCCTAGCGGCGGCAGACATTGCTGGATCGATCGCAGGCATGGTGATGGGTCTTGGCTTTGCTGCTTCAGTGGACCCACTAACGGGGCAGCAATCTGTCGCTACATCCACGGTGCTGAACGCACTCGCCACGCTCATTTTCTTCGTGATTAGGGGTCATCACACGGTGATCTCCACCCTCGCGGCGAGTCTTCGACAAGCTCCACCTGGCGATGCATTTCGCGCTCTGAGCTTGCACGGAATGATGACTGTTGGCGACTCCATGCTGGCACAAGGCTTGCGAATCTCCCTTCCCGTGATCGCGACGATGTTCATCATTCAACTCAGTGTGGGCATGGTCGCGCGCATCGCTCCGAAGGTGCCACTGATGACGCTCTCGTTCGCTATCTCCATTGGAGCGGGCATCCTTGCTCTCTACGTTGCCTCGCCAAGCATGGCTTCAGCTATTGCCATCGAGTTAGGGCGGCTCTCACGTCTCCTCAATGACGCATTTGGAGCAGCTTAGTGGCCGACAAGGACCAGCGAACTGAAGAGGCCACCCCAAAACGAAGAGAGAAGCTTCGTGAAGAGGGCAAGGTTGCCAAGAGCCAGGACGTCGCCACGGCCGTGACTCTGCTTGCAGTGCTTGGTGGCTTAGGCGCTAGTCTTGACCGCTTAGCGCGTGAGATGAGCGCCTTCGCAGATCGGATCTTCCGGATGGATGATCGAGGGCAGCTCTTTGCAGCAGTGGGCGCTGCGCATGCACTGGTTATTGAAGGTTTAACGCCCGTCCTCGCCGTGTCCTTCTTAGGCGCCTTTGCCGTGGGAGTTGTTCAGACACGCGGGCTGTTCGTCCCCTCACTTGCTGCGCCTAAGCTCGAGCGCCTCAACCCGCTTCCCAATCTCAAGAAGTTGGTTCCTAGCAAAGAGTACTTCACCGAGACGGGGAAGCAGCTTCTCAAGCTCACAGCAGTGGGTTGGGTTACCTATGGGCTAATCCGCGATGCGACGCCGCGTTTTGCGCTGCTTGCTTCTGTTGAGCCGGAAGTGGCCATTGCGGAGGTAGCAAGCGTGGCGCGGCGGCTGGGCCTGCGGGTGGCGCTGGCGTTCTGCGCAATCGCCGCACTCGACTGGTACCTCATGCGACGTAAGTTCAATGAGGATGCGAAAATGAGCCATCAGGAAGTGCGCGACGAGCGCAAGCAGCAGGATGGCGATCCAGCCATGAAGGGAAAACGTCGTGCGAAGATGCGTGAAATGGCGCGCCTGCGTGCGCAGGGCGGCGTGAAGGACGCAACAGTGCTCATCACGAACCCGACGCACGTCTCAGTGGCCTTGCGCTACGACGCGGAGAAAGATGCGGCTCCGACCGTCTTAGCCAAGGGTTTGGATGAAGTTGCACTGAGCATGCGTATCGAGGCGCGTCAGCATCGTATTCCCATCGTTGAGAATCGTCCGCTAGCCCGTGCACTCCACGCCTCCGCTCAACTCGGCAAGCCGATCCCCGTCGATTTATACAAGGCTGCAGCGCAAGTCATCGCTCACGTCTTCAGTCTCCGTAAAGGTGCAGCATGAGTTCAGCACTCACCACTCCAGCAGCTCCGGTCAGTCGCGCTGCGGCGGCTGTGCCCATGGTGCTCGTCGGCATCGTTTTGATGATGGTGATGCCGCTTCCGCCGCTCCTGCTCGACCTGATGCTTACGGCTTCCATTGCCTTCGCGATTGCCATTCTTTTGATTTCGATCCACCTGGAATCGCCTCTGGACCTCTCTGTTTTCCCGACATTGTTGCTGTTTACAACCTTGTTCCGACTTGCACTCAATGTCGCTTCCACCCGGCTGATTCTCCTCCACGGCGGCGAAGGGCCCGACGCAGCGGGTCAGATCATTCAAGCCTTTGGCGAGCTCATCATCCGCGGGAACTACGTCGTTGGCGGTGCGGTCTTCATCATCCTCGTCATCATCAACTTTGTCGTCATCACCAAGGGCGCAGGGCGGGTGGCGGAGGTTTCGGCGCGTTTCACCTTGGATGCGTTGCCGGGAAAGCAGATGTCCATTGATGCCGATCTGGCATCAGGCGCACTCACCCAGGACGAGGCGAAGAAGCGTAGGAAGGAGGTGGAGCAAGAGAGCGACTTCTTCGGCTCAATGGACGGTGCTTCAAAGTTCGTCCGCGGTGACGCGATAGCGGCCGTGCTGATGACGGGAATCAACATCCTAGTGGGTTTTGTCGTCGGCGTCTTGCAGCAGGATTTGGATGCCGCTGAAGCGGCCACTTCGTACACGATCTTGGCTGTGGGCGATGGTCTAGCCTCTCAGATCCCAGCGCTGCTTGTCTCTACCGCCGCAGGCGTGGTGGTTACACGCGTCTCTACGGGCGCTGCGCTCTCTCCGGCTCTGGTCGAGCAGCTTAGCCGTCGACGGGCTGCGCTGTATGGCACAGCGGGATTGCTCGCGGTGATAGGCATCATGCCAGGTTTGCCTGCCGTCCCTTTCCTCGGCCTCGCAGGTGTTCTTGCTTTTGTTGGTCGAAGAACGCCGGCTGCGATACCAAGCGAGCGGGGTGACGCTCCGACAGACAAAGAGGCGGCACCTAGCGAGCGCGAGCAGATCGAGGAGATGCTGCCTGTAGACCCACTGGAGCTTGAGGTAGGGTTTGATCTCGTTCCGCTTGTCGACTCATCGCGGGGTGGTGAACTGATCGAGCGCATCGGGGCGATACGTCGAAACCTTGCGATGGAGCTAGGGATGATTATTCCGTCCATCCACATCCGCGACAACTTGCGGCTTCGTTCGGGCGGCTATCGCCTTATGCTCTCTGGGAACCCGATTGGCGAGGGTGAGCTGCGCGTCGGAAAGCTTCTGGCGATGGATCCCACGGGCGGAGAACTTCTTCTTGAGGGTGAACCGGTCAAAGAACCCGCTTTTGGACTACCTGCCAAGTGGGTTACGGCTGCAGACCGCGAAAAAGCTGAAGGCTTAGGCTACACCGTCGTTGACAGTGCCACGGTGGCAGCAACGCATCTTACAGAGCTCCTGCGAAGCTCAGCGAGCGAGCTTCTTGGCAGGTCGGAGGCTCAAGAGCTGGTTGATATTCTGGCAAAGCAGCACCCGCGCTTGGTTGATGAACTCATCCCAACCCATATGAATCTCGGCGATGTGATCAAGGTGCTGCGGGCGCTTCTTGAAGAATCCGTATCCATCCGCGACATGCGCTCCATCTTCGACGCGCTCGCTGACTACGCTTCAGAAACGAAGGACGTCAACTTCCTCACCGAGAAAGTGCGAGAGCGCCTACGGCGTCAGATCACCATGAAGTTTAGCGGTGAGACAAGCCAGGTCGGAGCATTGGTTCTCGATCCGCGTGCTGAGGACATGTTCCGAACCGGCGAGCCAGACCCCTCGATGACGCAGCGGATGCTGAGCTCACTCGAGCATTCCGCCAAGGCGTTCGCGTCCATGGCAACGCCACCTGTTCTTCTCTGCTCGCCCGACATTCGCCGCGTCGTCCATCAGTTTCTTTCACGCCGGGTACCCGGTCTGAGCGTCCTCTCCTACGGCGAGATTGATGCCAAGACCACCATCAAAAATCTTGGAGTAGTGACTGCCTAAAGAGTCTCGGGGGAAGCATGTTAGAGCGAACATACGTAGCGTCACGATTTTCAGAAGCTTTGGACAAGATCAAGAAGGAGCTGGGTCCAGAGGCGGTGATCCTCTCGTCGCGTTCCATAGCTCCTGGTGGCATGGATCGGCATGCGCGGGTGGAGGTCCGAGCTGCGCTTCAGCGGGAAGGCCTGGTGCGAAAGGCGCCGAGTGCATTTGCCAGCGGAGGAGCTTCCGTTGAAGGGCAGCGTTCTCGGCGGATGGAAAAGCGCATGCTTCAGGCGGGTGTTCCCTTTGCTTCAGCCAAACGAATAGCTCAAGAAGTGTCTCAAGATCCTGGGCACTTGGATGCATGGTCCCGGGCCGTGAGCAACGAAGTCGTTTTTGCGGGAAGCACCAAAAGGTCAGAGGCGCGCGTGGTCGCGCTGGTGGGTCCGACAGGCGTGGGCAAAACAACAACCGTCGCAAAGCTCGCTGCCAACGCGGCTCTCATCAAGAAGTGGAAAGTAGCTTTGATTTCCCTCGACCATTACCGCCTTGGCGGGGTCGAGCAGCTTGCGCAGTATGCCGAACTTATCGGGGTGCCTCTCGAGACGGCAAGTGATGGCAGGAGTCTGCAAGCTGCGGTCCGACGTCATCGCGACGCGGATCTGATTTTAGTGGATACCGCTGGTAGGTCACCTAACAGCATCGCCGCATTGCGCGAGCTGAGCGACTGCTTGGGCGAAGCGGGTGAAGTCGTGCAAACACACCTTTGCGTTGCCGCTGGCACACGCGATGAAGATCTTCAGATGATCATAGAGAAGATGTCGGTGCTCCACCCGGCGCGGCTCATCATCACCAAGCTTGATGAGACGCGTCATCATGGTGCCGTGATCGCGGCTCATGTCTGGAGTGATCTGCCACTTTCTTATTTCACGACGGGACAGCGTGTTCCCGAGGATGTCGAAGTAGCTAAGGCCTCTCGCCTTGGGACGCTTCTTTGTAAGGGAGGGGATTGGGATTGATGCGACCCATGGATCAGGCTGAAGGACTACGTAAAGCACGTCACTCACTTCCTGCGCCAGCTGTCGCTCCGCGGCGCGTGGCGCGACGGACACTGGCTGTCACGAGCGGAAAAGGGGGGGTAGGCAAGACCACAGTTGCGGCCAACTTGGCTGTCAGCTTCGCGCGCCTTGGCCTCAAGGTGCTTGTGCTGGATGCTGACTTAGGCTTGGCCAGTTTAGACCTAGCCTTGGGAGCAAGTCCGAAGTGGGATCTGCGACATGTTCTGCAAGGAGAGCGGCGGATCGAAGAGGTGCTGATAAAGACCTCGTACGGCGTCCATCTTCTGCCTGCATGCCCCGGCCGCCATGAGATGACGGATCTGGGTGTAGCCGAGCGTAGTGAGATCATGGACGCAGTCGAGCAGGTTGCAGCAGACTACGACCTGCTTCTCATCGACACCGGTGCAGGCATCGGGTCGAATGCGATATCGTTTGCGTCATTGGCAGATGAGATTCTGTTGGTGTGTACTCCCGATCCTTCGGCTATGCGCGATGCCTACGCGATGGCGAAGGTGTTGCACCGCCGCTCCGGAGTTCAGCAAATCCGCTTCGTTGCCAATCAGATAGTCCGGGCGACCGAAGGTTTCTATATTCACGATCGGCTGGGCGAGATTGTTGGACGCTTTCTCGACCTCGACCTCAGCTACTTGGGCGCCATTCCAAAGGATGAAGCGGTGCGCGCCGCTACATGTTCTGGACAGCCCTACGTGGTGGGCGAACCGGACAGTCCAGCCGCGAAAGCAACCCTTGCCTTGGCAAAGAGTCTATACTCGGAGCCGGAAAGGAACTTGTGTTAGTGCAGCCGGCACTGCAGGTAGGGAAGTTCTCCCAGGAGCAACGCCAGCAGTGGATCACCGAGGGTCTTGAGCTTGTGCGGCGGACAGCATTCCGTCTTGCGCGGCGTCTGCCCGCCCATATCGACGTAGGCGACTTGATCGGTGCAGGCACGGAGGGGCTGCTGCGCGCGATTGATGACTTCGACTCCAGCCGAGGCACGCGCTTTGAGGCCTACGCTTCCGCTCGCATCAAGGGAACGATGCTTGATGAACTTCGCTCCGCCGATAACTTTACCCGCTACGGACGCCAGAAGTTTGGTGAGGTGCGCCGCGCCATTCGCAAGCTAGAGGCAGAACTTGGCACGTCGCCGACGGAAGAAGAGATCGCCAAAGCGCTTGGCCTCAGCTTAGAAGCTTACTACCGACTGGCGGAGAATCTTGCTCGCGGCGCCGCGCTCACCTTAATGAGCGATGACGATCCCGATGCCGTGCATGATGCTGCAGCCGATGTGGATGAAGGCATTCTCCAGAAGGAACTCCGCGAGCAGCTTGCGCAGGCGATAACTCGCCTACCAGAGCGTTCGCAGCAGGTGCTCGCCCTCTACTACCAGGAGGAGTGCACCCAAGCTGAGATAGGCGAGATCCTCGGAGTAAGCGAAAGCAGAGTTTGTCAGATTCTTGGTGAAAGCTTCGCGCGTCTTGGTGCTCAGCTCAAGCGGGAGCCGCTCAAGCGTCAGCCAAAGCGCGCAAGAAAGGATGTTGGAATGGAGGCAAAACATGGCTAGTGGAATATACAGTGCGTTATCAGGCGCCATCGTGCAGCAGCGCTCGCTAGACGTCACAGCCAATAACGTGGCCAATGCCAATACCGACGGTTACCGCGCCGACCGCGTCTCCTTCAAGGAGCAGCTCTTTCGAAACGGACAGGCGGAACAGGCGCCCAAGTTCGTGACTGTCGGCGATGTCAGAACGAATGTAAGCAGCGGGTCGTTTCGTGAGACCGGCAATCCACTGGACCTGGCTATTGAAGGCGACGGCTTCTTTGCTTTGGACACGCCAGCAGGTGAGCGGTACACGCGCGCTGGCTCCATGCGCATCGGACCCGAGGGCATGCTGATGAGCTCGCAGGGAGAGCCCGTGCTTTCAGTGCAAGGCTCACCCATTGTGGTGCCTCCGCAGACGACGAATGTGTCAATTCTTGCCGATGGAACGGTCAACGCCGACGACGTGGATGTGGGTCAGCTCCAGTTGGTCCGCTTCACCAATCCTGCGGCGTTGGTCAAGACGGGCGCCACGCTGTTTCAGGCACCGCCCGAGGCCGGCATGGCCCCCACCGAGGAGAGTCAGATCGTGCAGGGGTTCGTGGAAGCCTCCAACGTCAACGTGGTGGGCGGCATGAACGAAATCATTCACATCAGCCGGAGTTTCGAAGCGCTCGAGCGCGTGATTCAAACATTCCGCGACCTTGATAAGCAGGCCGCCAGAGAAATAGGTTCGAGAAGATAAGAGGGGGAACGATGTTTAGAGCACTCAACACAGCAGCAACAGGCATGGCTGCACAGCAGCAGAATATTGAAGTCATCGCCAACAACATGGCCAACACGCTAACTACCGGTTTTCGCAAGAGCCGTGTCGAGTTCCAGGACTTGATCTACCAGAACGTCCGGGTGCCGGGAGGCACTACGGCAACTGGCGCAACGATGCCGACGGGGATTCAGGTGGGGCAGGGGACGCGTACCGTCTCGACCCAGATGGTCAATACCCAGGGTAGCCTTGAGCAGACGGGAGGACAGCTTGATCTTGCCATTGAAGGTGAGGGTTATTTTCAAGTGGAGCGGCCCGACGGGCAGCTTGCGTACACCCGTGCTGGAAATCTCAAAACCGACGCGCAGGGGCAGCTGGTTACCGTAGACGGATTTCTCCT
The DNA here is from genome assembly GCA_965214225.1 of Polyangiales bacterium. Classification (GTDB taxonomy): domain Bacteria; phylum Myxococcota_A; class Polyangia; order Polyangiales; family CBDCBC01; genus CBDCBC01. Next base: position 3,098,297 of record OZ243942.1, read on the forward strand.
TGAACCCTCGATGTCAGTCCCAGAGGATGCGACTAGTCTTACTGTCGCGCCTGATGGGACGGTGAGTGTCTCCCAACCTGGTGAAGCAGCCAGCATGGAGCTTGGACGACTTCAGCTTGCCACCTTTGCCAACCCCAGCGGACTTGAGGCCGCTGGACGCGGCTTGTATCTGCCGACCAGCGCCAGCGGCCAACCCTTGGTGGGTGATCCAGGAGAGGAGGGTGTCGGCACGATTGCTCAGGGTGCGTTGGAGCGCGCAAATGTAGATGTCGTCACAGAAATGATCAGTCTGATCTCCAGCCAGCGTGCCTACGAGATCAATCAGAAGATCATTGATGCCTCCGACCGCATGCTGCAGGTGGCCACAGAGAGGTAGCGCAGCCGCCCGCCGTCCCGCCGCCCAGGGCGTCCCATCCTGAGGCGGCAACTCTTCTTCGTGAATGGCAGCGGGGGATGCGCACCGGTCGAACTCGCGTCTAGAGTGGAGACGGCTTGACGACAATGTGTCACATTCAGCGGAGTTTCTTGACATTTTGTCCATGCGCGCCTGCTCTGCGACAAAGTGTTAAATCCGCGTTCTCCAACGACGTGCTCCTCCCGCAGTCGTAAACGTTCAGGTATCTAGCATGCAGTTTTCGAGGCTTTTTCTACGAGGCAGCCCTCACATCTAGGGTCTTCTGAGCACCGGGCTAAAATCGCTTTGCGGTTGACCGCCTGTCGCTTCGAGCCTTACCTTCAAGGTGCTGGGAAGGTCGCTGCTGGAGACATTGAAGCGGTAGACGGTGATGGGACGGCCGCCTTCTTCAACATGTGCATGAGCTGCGCATCCAGGGGGGAGTCCCCGGTCATAGTCCATTAGCCACCCTTGAGGATCCTCTGTCGTGATGCTGTGTACCTGCTGCTCAATCCTCTTGGATCCATCGCTCTCCGTCACTTCAACATCCTCAATGTTTACGCGATCCTTGGCGTTGTGTAAGCGGATCTGACTCCTAAAAGAGGCGGACTGGTGGCCTGTCAGGGCCACCTCCACATGATTGCCGCACGTGCCACCTGATCTCGCTTCCAAATCGACCGCTCTCGCTCCGTTGCTCGCGGGAGGCGGTAGGGATTGCCAAGCGTAGTCCCGGTACTCCTGACCAAGGCACGTCATCTCATCCTTTCCGTCGAAGGTGTCATAGAGGGCGGTGCCTAGCCAACCAAGCTTGCTGGCGTCGCTGATGAACCACGCGGCACCCACGTGGTTGATTCGGTGAGCGAATCCGTTGAGGTAACGTGCCACCGGGCGCATGATGTCGTCTCGGTTGTTGGGCGTTGTGTCGCATCCCTGTTCTTTCACCGCGACAAAAGCCGCCCACTCGGTAATGACAATCTCTCGGCGGTCCACGGGCAAGCCGCTCCTCTCCGCCTCGCGCTTGAGCGAGCGGTAGAAATCCTTTGTCTCGCCGAGAACGTGAGCCGTGTCGAACAGGCGGATCGCCTTGACTCTGTTTTGCCACTCGCGCTCCAGGCCCATCTCCACCACGTCGGCGACATACGTCCAGTAGTTATGGTAATGGAAGCCGTCTGGAAGCTTATTCGCATCGACGTGCTTGAGGAAGTTCTCCAACCAGAAGTAGTCAAGGTTGTGACCGGGGGTTCCACTCGCGTACTGGTCTTTCCAACCAGGATGGGTGCCGCAGCAGTAGAGCCGAGCGGCTGGGTCCACTGCAGGCTCTTCTGGAGTGCCAAGCTTTATCCTTTGGTAGAGCATATTCCATGCCTCCGCCGCCAGCTTCGGGTCTGAGTTTGCCTGCGCCTTGTCGTCTGGTTCATTGAGGATCAGCCAGTTGCGGCCTCGCGCATTGAGCTCCGGATTCTCTATCGTGCTCACGATAGAATCCACCCAGTTGTTGATGTCGCTTTGACTGCAGCCACCCTCTCGGTTGGTCTTGGCGCAGCGAGGTCCTCCCCAGTTCATCGGTAGAAAGCCAGGGTAGTCGTACCACTTGTCAACGTTGGGGCGGTCGCGGTAGGAACGCGCGGTGTACGCGTACGTCCAACTCCCCGCAGGCATGACTTCAGGCCGGTAGTCGGCTTGCAGCACGGTGCCGAAACCGCGGGGCCGATTAATCCAGGCCGCCCGCCGGTCGACTTCGATGAGCTGCGCTCCGACGGTACTTAGGAGACTGCGGAGCCCGACAAGCGCGTCGCGCACTTGACCAAGCAATCGGCTGCTCTCCGCCTTAGCTGCGTCTAGCCTCGTGGTGGCAACTTCAATGTCGGTTACGAGGCTGTCGTGTGCCCTTCTGGCTGCGGTGCGCGCACGGTCAGCTTCTCTTCGAGCTGCAATGGCCTGATCACGCGCATCCTCGGCAGCTTGCTGCGCCGAGTGGAGGTCGGGCAGAGACCCGTTGATGCTGACGACCCGCATCTCAACAGCCAGGGCTTCAGCCTCGGCGCCCGCTGCTTCGGCTTCGAGCATCAGCCGCTCGGCTTCAATCAGGAGGCCGTGAGCCTCCCGCGCCCTCTTCGTGAGCGCTTGTGTGGTGGAGTCAACACCTTCGCCGTCACCGCCGCCAATGCGTGCAGTTGATGAAGTGCACCCTGCCATGGTGCTAAGCAATCCTATGATGATGAAAGAAGCGCGGATGTTCATGATACACGTTTGAGGAGCAAAAAATGTACCGCAGCGAGTGCTTGTTCAACTGAACCGGCTGACCACACCCATATCCACTCGCTCGGCTTCCAAGCCTCCAAGGTAGGAAGATCCCGAACGGAGGCCTTGCTCCCGGAGGCTTCGTGACTCCGGGCGACAGGTAGAGTTGAACTCGTGCGACACATATTAGCGTCTTGCCAACCACAGGCGACGCGCCAACCTTCAAAGAACACGCTGGGCGCTCTGGAGCAGACCAGGTACCAGAGCAGACAAGGTATCAGTAACCGGTCAGTGGCTCTCCGACCAGGAAAGGACGCTTCCCGAGGAGGTTGTGCGTTCGGTTTACGTCCTCAAACCCAATCCTCACGCACCCAGGTGCGTTCCGGTGGGGTTCTGCGTGGAGTTCTCGTCGACTACGTCTCCTGCGATCCCAGCACTGAATGCACAACCTGCTCGAAAACCGACTCACTAGGGACTGACCGGATGCAGGTACCAGGGTCCCAGACGCACTGCTATAACCATGCAAGGTGGTGACTCCAGACCCCGCTGAAGCACCCTTCCGCCGAACCCCGCTATGAAAACCGCAGCGTTTCCGCCGAACGGTTCGGTACAGGGGTTGCATCTGCTAAGCTTTTAGCACTATTTATGTTCCGAGCCACCATGACGTCCATCCCACACATGCCCCTTACTCTCTACGCTCTATTCTCCGCTCTACCCTGCGCTGCCATGGGTGTGGGTTGCGCAGCCGAAAGTGGCTCGATTGGCGGCGAACCGAGCGCGACGTCCCTTCGGCTGCGAGATGCGGTCAAGTCAACCGAACGAGAGCTTACTGAGGATACGCTCGCCCTCGCAAACCTTCAGCAGCTGGCCATCATGGTGGAGATCACCGCGAACGAGAGAGCTACGGCGGAGGCGGAGGCGAAGGAAGCGGAGCTGCTAAACGATGCCACAGCTTATCAAGCAGCAATAGCAGCAGCAGAGGGTAAGAAGGCAGAGGAAGAGAGTCTTCGAGCGACTTACGAGCGAGATAGACGGGAGTACGAGAAGAGGGTTCAAGAGACACTCGAGCCGAGGCTAAGCAGACTCTCTGGCGCTGTAGCTTCCCAGGAGTTCAAGAACAAAAAGCTTGCGGAGCGACTAAAGGTAATCACGGATGAGCTCGAGGGTATTGAGGCCGACCTGCCGTCTTTGAACAGCGATGACACGCTTGAGAAGATGAAGCAGGACAAACGACAGCTCCAGAGCCATCAACGCAGGATCGGCCAGCTACTTGCAGCGTTAGAAGCGTTGCTCTCCGAGTTCAGTCCTGCTGAACAGCCATGAGATGCATCCTGGGGTCACCACGGAGGCCTGAGTCGAGAGGAGGTGTGCTCTCCCTCTGCTTTCTACTTTGCGCATGCCAAGACGGCATCATCGGTCTCACTGCGGAGGATGAACTTACGGCGGATGTGCGCGAGATGTCAGTGACCTTCGAAGGCTCAGTCGCCGAGGGCAGCGCCACGGCACGTGTGTCTCTCGGCGGCCCCGTTGACCTGGCCGTTCTCGAGTTTGCATCAACAACCCCTTTCGAGCTGAGCCTCGACCCCGGCGGGCAAGTGCCACTTGAAGCCTCGAAGCGTTCTGCCAACCGTTGTGAGACCTTCGTCTTCCCTTACGACGAGGGTATCAGCGAGGGCTATGTGGTGCGCCTTATCTGCGTTCATCAAACCAATCCAACCGATGAAGCTTTCGCTCCCTTCGGTAGTGTAAAGCTTCAGCTGACGTTCGATGAAGCTCTAGATATCATGACGGTTAGAATCTTCAGCGACACCGCCGAGGCAACGGCTCCTATTTACGAGGTGGAGCACGTTTTCCAATAAGATGTTCCCATGCTGCGCACGCTGACTCTATTCACCCTACTATCCTTCACTATGGGTCTTGTCACCTTCGAAGTGACAACCGCTGTAGCGCAGAGTAAGCGCGGCAAAAACATGCGTGCTGCTCCGCGACCGGACGCAGGCAAGAGGCGCTCGCGCAAGAGTGCAGCAAAGACAGTGGCTTCCTCCGCAAAGGGTGGACTAGGTGGCGTCGAGCCCGCACGAATCGGCATTGGACATTTTCGTGGGCATCGCAATCATGTGGTGCGCGCCGCGGTGATTGAGGCCGTGGAGAGCGACCCCGCGTACGACGTTGGCTGGACGCTGCCACGCAAGAAGAAGAAACGCAGCGTCAACTTGGTCACGGCGCAGGACTACGTCGAGCTTGGGCAGAAGGAAAATCTGCAGGCTTTCCTTGAAGGGAAGGTGCAGCGGCGAAAGAAGAAGTGGGAGGCGGAGATTGAGGTACGCGACGCCGCTACAGGCACGGTACTCGGTTCGCACACCTGGGCAGCTCCGAATCGCGGAAAACTGCGCCGCAAGGTGGACAAGGAGCTCACCTCGTCGCTAGGACCTTACCTGGAGGCCGCTAAGGCAAAGGGGGAGCCTCCTCCACCTCTTCCTTCTTCGCCTCCGAGCGTGCAGGCGAAGAAGGAAGAGGTGGAGGAGAAAGTGTCTCCACGACCGGTTTACGCCAACGATGAAACTGTCTTCGATCTGTCCGCCGGCATTTCGCTGCTCTCTCGAGATTTCAACAATCCTGATGAGGTGCTGCGACCGGTGACGCTTAGTTTCACCCCGGCAATGACTGTCACCGTCGACCTTTATCCCGCGGCGCTGGTGGCGGAGGGCTTCTGGGCGCGCTTGGCTCTAGCGGCAGGAGCTACCGAGGCCTTCTCTATCACCTCCCGCGACCCCAACAACCGGGCCTTCGACACCACCTACCGGTCAGGGTTCGTGGGGCTCAAGTACCGGCAACCCGTAGGACCAGTCGACTTAGCACTCAGCGGCGTCTACGGGCGCGAGTCGTTCGAGGTGCAGGACGAGGGCGACGTCCAGGCTGGGGTGCCTCAGGTGCGCTATCAGTATCCTCTGGTTCGCGCGCAGGGGCGCCTGCAGTTGACGTCCAACGTCGCGCTGCTGGGCTCTCTTGGCTATCTGGTGGTGACCCAAGCAGGTGAGCTGGACAATGCGAACTACTTCCCACGCCTGTCGGCACAGGCCTGGGAGCTCGGCGGCGGGGGAAGCATTCGCGTCGTAGGAGGTCTCGAGCTTCGCGCGGCGATCAACTACCGCCGCTATGATCTGAGCTTCAATCCCTCTGTGGACTCCGCGCTCAGCACCGACTCCGCGTCCGACCGCTTCACGACTGTGCAGTTTGGCTTGGCTTATCTTCTGCGGCAGAAACCCGCACCCAGTATGTTCTAAAGGGCCCCCCGGCGGAGGGGCCGAAGGTTTCGAGACGGTAGCGTAGGTGGTGCGTCGGTTCTCGGAGCTCAAGCGAGGTTGAAGCTCGACCTATAGCAGGGTCTTGTCGGATCGCGCCGCGCGCGAGGAGCAAGCGCACTGCTCTCGGGCCTCTGGAGCGAAGAGTCCTGAATACCACGTAGTTATGGGGATGTTTCGGGTTCGCAGGAGCTTCATTCGGGCGATTCGGCTGGTGGTGCTAGGAGCGTGGCGCTAAGAGCGTCGCCCTGATGAACGGCCGTGGTTTGCGACTGATCAAGGCTGGAAGGGAACCTACTCATTCCTCCTACTCGCCGGTGACGCTCAGATCCAGGACTTGTCTGTAGATTTCCGTGGGTCCCAGCTGTCCTCTCACCCAGGCGACATCGTCTCCTTCAAGAGGCGACGTGTAGTTGTATATCAGGTACCGAGAGTCCCCCAGCTCAACTAACCCGGCAAAGCAGGTGTCACCGCGTGAAGGAAGATCAAGCTCAAAGCTTACCGAACGCGCGGCTGGATCCACAAGCCAGAGCGCGCAGCGCTTCGCACGCTGCCAATACCTTAGTTGATACTCAATGGACTGCGCGCTGGCAGACTTTTCGCGCCGAAACAGGTCGTAGGGCAGCGTGTCTCCGTCGCTATCGATGTTCCGACGTCCGATGAGGTAGGGCTGTCCGACGCCGGATGTGCGATCAATGAAGAGCAGGGGCGAGTCATATCGCACCGGGTCGATTTCGCACGCCCAGTTTCCAAGGTCATCGGCAGGTGCGGTGCAGATGAGTGAACCCCAGCCTAGCTCGTCTCCCGCCTCGTTGCGCATGACAGCAATGAGTGAGCCGTCGTCGAGAAATGCAAAATCCGTTTCGGAAGCGCCGCCGCGGTACACCACCGGCTGCCCCTCAACGACTGGCTGCCACTCACGCCCGTCGGTTGTTGTTAGCCAATGCACCTCGAGGCCTTGGTCAGCAGGTGCGTCCTCTTCGTTAAAGGAGCGTTCCTCGGAGTTGACTTCGCTGCTTGGGTAGATGTTGCCGCCTCCCACGTACCCCATCATGTACGGTTTGCCGTCGATAGTTTTCGTCCGCCAGGGAATAAAACCTGGCAAGTAGAAGTCCTCAGGTTCGGTCCAGTCTCCGGGCCCCATGTATTCGCTCAACTTGGCTTCACCTGGTTCAAAGGCGAGGGGGTTGGTACCTAGCGCGGCAAAGTATAGGAAGAGCTTCCCCTCCCACGACAAAAGCCGCGGTTCGCGAAGATCCCTATCTAAGTTGAAAGATGCCTCCGACTGCCAAGTGACCTCATCGGTGGTGCTCACCACATGCAGCGTGACGTCGGAGCTTGCGAAATGAGTAGGTGCAGTGCGGAATGCCAAAAAGAGGCGTCCGTCATGGCGGACGATATCCAAGTTGTTGTTGGCCCTCTGCACACGGATCTGATCGAGTCCATCCGAAGGAACCACTTTGCGGAGTTCACTCAGCCGCGGATCAAGATCAAACGGATCATTGTCAGGCCCCTCATCCAAGCAGCTACACGTAAGCGACAGCAACGCGACCGCAGCGACCCGAAATCCACTCATCTTAACCTCCCATGCATTCGCGACCACCAGCCTCTCACAGCTGGCGCGGGTGCGCAAGGCGTGGGACGAGCCATGACGTACACGCCGGGCATCTGCTTCAGAGTCTTGGGGTAGGCGCTAGAGCGGAAGTTCGTCCGTCACGAGGACTTGCGATGTTGGGCACGGCTCCTTCGTGCTAACCCTGTCGGCCTGAAGCGTGTACGTCACAACAACATCTGACCCGTATGCGTCCCCCTCCTCGTCGATGTAGAAGGTGGGCGAGTTTCCGAGCTCTCCGCTCCCATTGGTCGAGTCACGCATGAGACCTTCCGGCGTCTCTCCCCCATACCGAAGAGCCTTGTTCCAGGAACTTCCCTCTTCACCATCCGCCCAACTCACGGTGGGTGTGACGTGCGTTGCCTTGGTGAAGATGCCGAAGCGCCGCTCCTTATCGTAGTCCCATCCCGTACCTTCAGGCGCATCCTGGTGGAGCGCATCAACCGGCTCGATGTAGTAGCTGCACCGCGTGGGCCAACCGCGGCCCACCATCTTCTGGAGGTCAAGTGTCGCTTCCGCACCATCGCCAGTGGGTATAGCCGTCTTGGCTCGGACGAAGGTACTGCAAAGCTGCTCCCGCTCAGTCGACCGGAGCTCCTGACTACTATACGCAGCTCGCCCCTTCGCCTTGACCCTAAAGAGAAATTCGGTCAGCAGGGGTGAGTCCGGGCATGCAACTGGTCGTGCAGCATCCTCGCGAAAGAGTACAGTTATCTTAGAGATGGGTCCGACACGGTTAGATTGCGTAGCCTCGGAAGCACCCTCCGCCGTTCCGCCCGCCAAGTCAGCTGCCTCAGCGGCACATCCAGCGAAGAGTGTCGCAGCCACGAATAAAGTTGTTGCTCGCATGCCAGTCCCTAACGTCGAAGAGTATCATAACTTGATGCAGGAACCGAAGATGCACGCTCCGCCTGCACCTTCGGAAGCCTAACCGCGTACTGATGCACCGATGCAAATCAGGTGCCAAACGCAAATCAGGTGCCAAACCTGAGACAGCCCAGCTGAGCCCAGAGATGAGGCGAGGTGAGCCAAGGGTCCATTCCTTTCGGGGGAGATGCTTCACAGAGCGTGGCCTATCCACCCGATTAGCGCCCCAAATCGCCCAAGGTGAAGGCAAGTGCAAAGTTGATGAAGCTCTGCGTATTCCGCACGCGCGTCGGCAGGCTTCGCTTGTTTCGCTACGAACCCCGGTATGGTATCCGGAGCGTGTAAACGTTCCCCCCCAAGCCTATGCGGTTTTCGAGGGTGTTTCAGCATCGAGCGCGCCCGCACGGCTAGGAGACGCGCAGTTGTGTGCGTAACGACGACGCCGGATGACGAAAGCCGATGCTGGAACATCCTCGGAATGGAGTTCTCGTCGTTTCACTCCTGCGATCCCAGTGGTTTTATGCCTCCGAGGGGGGGCTGAACACTTACCGGAGCGTGTCCGATCTGGCAGACCCTGCCTTCAGCGAGAGCAGAAGCCCGGGAGCACAATCGCGCGCTCCATCAGCTTAAGGCGCACTTCTCAAAAATCTCTCAGCGGCACACTACATGTCGACGAGCTCAGCCGTAGTTCACGCCCGCTAGTCATCCTTCATTCCGGTCAGCGTTGCGCTTCTCAAGCGACTCCTCAAGCTGTTGACTTTGCTTCTGCAAGATCGTGGCTCCAGTGGAGGCGAGAATGCCGAGAATCAGGTATCCCGTGAAGGCTTGCATGGCTGCCATAGCCCGCCCCACGCCTTGCGGCTGAAAATCGCCATATCCAAGGGTGGTAAAGGTGACCACAGAATAGTAGAGAGCGTGGCCAAAGTTATGCGTGACCTCGCCGCCCTGCGTCGTATCAATGATTCCGTAGCGCGCGTAGATTGCGGCGAAGGCGAGCAGGAGCGCACTTAGGTTGAACAACGCCATGGGTAGCTCAATTGCGATCCGGAACTGGCTCGCCAGAATGCGCTTCACGCGCTTTATGAGCATACCGATGAATGCCACCACGAACGCGACGCCTAGAGCGCAGGTGGCAACCTGCCGCCAGATGCCGGAAGGAAGGAATCGGGTGAAGCCGACCCACACTCCGCCGAGTAGCAGGAAGAGAAAAGCTGCAAATACGACAGACGCTGCCATCTCCCTCTTTGGAATGACTGCGGCGGCTCTCTGCGGACTAGGGTTCATGAACACGTCTTAGACACCGCTCTTGTCAGGGCAAGGTTTGGCCAACGGGTGTTAGCAGAAGAATGTGTTGAACTCGGCTCAGTCGATTCCACGGTCGATTCCACACGAAGCTTGATGAGCATGGGTGGTATCCGGTCATTCCTTGGTGAGTCGCTTTTCGAGGAGGTTGTGCGACACAGCGCACAGCTAGCCGAACTGGTCCAGGCATAGCCGCAGCTTCGCAGCAACTTCCGCTGACTGCGTGTCGTTATCATAACGCGTGCGCGGCCAAAAGAAGCCGCGTAGTCCGTCTTTCGGCCGCCGGGGCACCACGTGGATGTGCAGGTGTGGGACGCTCTGGCTCACCAAGTTGTTCATCGCCACGAAAGTGCCTTCCGCCTCGAGCGCGCTCACCATAGCGAGCGCCAAGCGCTGCGATGCGAGCATCAGCGGCTTCATCAGCCTTGGGGGAAGCTCATGAAGGCTTTCGATGTGAAGCTTTGGGATGAGGAGGGTGTGTCCGTGAAAGAGAGGTCGCCGGTCGAGGAAGGCGAGCAAATTTTCATCCTCGAACACGCGGTGTGCAGGAAGCTGCGCGGCAGCTATTTGGCAGAAGATGCAGGAGGTCATGCTGCGCAATCTAGCGCAGCTCGCTCATAAGTCCGCGGCAGCTGATGGGACTGCTTCTGCTGCATTAGCTGCCGGTCACGTAGGAACTCTACGCTCGTGGACTGGACCGCCGCAGACGGAGGAACCGCGGGGAAGATGCCAGCGCCACAACAGCTCATTCCCGAAGACTGGCAAAACGGGCAGGGGTGCCTACTAGTAGCGAGAGAGACAGCGGGAGTGGTGAATGAGGTGCAAGCGTGAGGAGAGGCCGTGGAGCCGGTTGGCAAACGTGGCGTTTGCGTTATTGGTCGTACCATCAGGGATGCATGCTTGCTCTAAACGCGGGTCGCAGGTGAACCGCGCCCCTGTAGCTGCCGAGGCGCCGAGCGCGCCCTCCACCGCGCCGGGAGGTCGTTCCACAGCCCAGCGTGAAGATGCCGATGTGCTGCACGCGCGGGCTCGAGCCGCATTGGTGGAGGAGCTTCGCCAGCAGGGGATAAAAGACGAGCGGGTGCTTGAGGCGGTTCACTATGTGGCGCGGCATCAGCTGGTTCCCGAGGGACACAGAGCGCGCGCATATGCGAATGAGGCGCTTCCGATCGGTTATGGTCAGACCATCAGCCAGCCATACATCGTCGCGTTGATGTCGCAGCTTGCCAGCGTGGGCCCTGGAGAGAAGGTGTTGGAGATCGGCACGGGGTCAGGCTATCAGGCTGCTGTTCTGGCAGAGCTAGGTGCGGAGGTGTTCTCTGTTGAAGTCGTCGAAGAGCTCGCCGATGCGGCTATGCGAAACATCGGAAAGCTGGGGTATCAAGACAAGGTTCATGTGAAAGTGGGTGACGGCTACGAGGGGTGGCGCGCACACGCGCCATTTGATGCCATTTTGGTGACGGCGGCTCCACCTGCAGTTCCGATGTCGATCAAAGAACAACTCGCTGTAGGCGGCCGATTGGTGGTGCCCGTGGGCAAGGAGCAGCAGGAGTTATTGCTAGTCACACGCGAGGACGGCGGCTTCAGCACCCAGCGGATGATTCCTGTGCGCTTCGTCCCAATGACTGGCGAGGTCGAGCGACGCGACAGCTAACGGCGCCGTCCCACCCGGAGGCGGAGAGCTGACGCGAGGCTGAAAGCTCCGCAGGCGGTAGGCTTACCTCTCGCCTCTGTAGCAACCATCGCTCTTATTACGAGCTATTTTTCCAAAACGGGAAGATCCTCGCGGGTGCAATAGCTCACAGGATCATCGGGATTGACGAATATAAGAGGCTCGCAACGAAAGCCTGCTTTGCAGTCGCAGGTTGGACTCCCGAGCGTCCGGGGTGCGCCGCAGATGCAGCTGCAGAAGACGCGTTCCTGTATCTCATTTCGTGGCGTGCAGCTCTCGCCCGTGCAGTCAGCTGCTACGTCGCCCTCCACGCCGTACACGGCACATGGATTTAGACCGCAGTCGGGCGCTCGGGTCTCTAGGTAAGCCGACCTCGGATCAATCCCCCTTCCGGCACGCGCTGCGGCATACAGGGTTTTCCAACCAGCTCCTTCGCCGATCGCCCGCAGGCGTAGCCGTGCGGCTCGCATACCTCTTGTGGAAGCTGGGTGGCCCGCTCAACTGGGTGGCCTGGCTACCAAAACTTCGACTTTCGGGATATTTAGCTCCTGCCGAGATTCCTCTGCTGCGCATGGCTTGGCAAATAAGCGGCCGACGCCTTCAGCTCCTTGGTCAAGTCGCCGATGATAGACGTGGGAGGCGCGATTCCTTCTGAACACGCTATGGGCAAAGCACTTACATCGGCTAGAGCCATTGCTGTTGGAGGCGGCAAGGGCGGTGTGGGTAAAAGTATCATCGCCTCAAACTTGGCGATAGCGCTGGCGAAGCGCAACAAGCGCACGGTGCTCGTTGATGTTGACCTTGGCGCGCCAAACCTACACACCCTCCTTGGCATCGGAAACCCCGGTAAGACGCTTCAATCCTTCTTCGACAAAGAGGTCAAGCGCCTGGATGAAGTAGCGATTGAGACGCACGTCCCCGGCTTGCGCCTGATCGCCGGCGTGGGAGCCGTCCCCGGTGCAGCCAACATCATGCACAGCCGTAAGCTGAAGCTGCTGCGCCACATCCGGATGTTGAACGCGGACGCGGTTGTGATCGATTGCGGCGCTGGGGTCACCTACAACACGCTCGACTTCTTCCTGGCGGCTGATCATCGCCTGCTCGTCGCCACTCCCCAGCTCACTTCTCTGCAAAACACGTATTGCTTCCTCAAGGCTGCTGTTTATCGCAGCATCAAAACGCTTGCGGAAGACCGCGCAGAGGCTGACCTTTTCACAGAGGCATCTGACAAGTCGGAAACAGAGCACCTCAAAACACTGATCGAGCGTGTCAAGCCCGAGCGCCCCGCCTTCGCCGAGGCCATCGCCACAAGCCTCGCGTATTTTGGCTGCTCGCTCATCGGCAATCAAGCTCAGGACACACGGCAGCACAACGTGTTTCACGCCGTGACACGGATGATGCGCGAGTTTCTCGATGTAGAGGTGAATGTGCTCGAGGTGCTCTCACTGAGTCGGAAGGTGCACGATTCGGTCAACCTGCGTGAGCCACTTCTTTCTCTGGCGCCCGAGCATAAGGATGCCGCTGCACTCAATCGCATCGCTCGAGCTCTACTAGACGTGGATGTGGACGAGTTGCGAGATGCGCGCCAGCGCGCCTCCGAGAAGGAGGAGAGCGAAGAGGACGCGGCATCGAAGGAGGAGCGCCTACCGGAATCGCTGACGCCGTTCCTCCGAGGCGAGGAGCGCCACTCCGTCAACTGGAAAGCGCGCCTAAAGCACGAGGGAGCGGACTTCGAAGTCACAGTCACCGACATGTCGGCCAAGGGTGCTGGCCTCGAAGGTGCTAGTGCCCTGCCGCAGGATGCAAAGGTCACGCTGATCATCGCGCAGGACGGACAAGAGCAGGAGCTTCGTGGCGCCGTATGCTACGTCAAGGAGTCGGAGGGGCGGCTGGGCATTCAGTTTGCGGATGAAGAAAGCGAAGCGCACGCGCAGCAACTCCTCCAGAAGGGGACATGATCTACGTCTGTTCCTCACGCAAAATCATGTAGTTGCGAATGAAGTTGGGTCGCTTAGGTGACTACCGTGCCGTTGGGCCGCCTTTCACACCGCTCGCGATCGACCAGGCGGGGGTCATGTGGAGGGCTGCTGCCGCAGCTAGCCCGATCTCTTAGCCAGCTGCGGTAACGCTCGGCTCGGCGTGAAGCATCGGGTGCCAGCGAGGTGTACCAGCTGTGTGGCGTCCAGGTTTGACGGAAACGGTCGAGACTGTGGAGAGGTTCAGGTGCAGCAAGATGCATCCACGCAGTGCTCCACGGGTAGTGCTCAGGGTCTTCAACAAGGCCCGCCCGCACAGGATTCAGGTCCACGTAGGCGAGCACCGCAGCGAGCTGCGCTTCGCTGGTTGCGGGTTTGCACCCGAAGCGCTCCTCGAAGAGCTTGCCCGAGTTTCCCCGCCTCTTGTTCCTTCTCTGGGCGTAGCGCTGACACGTCAGCTTCAAACATAAGGACAAGCTTGGCGCGTCGGCTGCCGTCAGCACCAGATGCGCATGGTTGGCTAGGAGAGCGAACCCGTGGAGCGACGCACGTGTGCGGTGCATGGCGTCACTGAGCAAGTCTAGGAAGGATGCGTAGTCATAGGCGTAAGAGAATAGCCGACGTCGGTTGTTCCCACGCAGCCAGACGTGATGAGGGGCGTTGCCAACGACTTGGTATGCGCGAGGTTTGCGGGCCACGATAAGAGGTCGTGCAATGCATGAAATCGTTGCCAACCCACCTCGATTTCCAAGTGGTTGTTTCGGCGTCGCTTTTAGATGTGGTACGTGTCCCCGGTTTGGGCCCGTGTCCCCGGTTTGGGCCGCGAGCTAGCAACGCCTCCGGAAGTTGGTAACGTGCGGCCTGGTGGATTCCAACCTAGTCCCTTGAACCGCGTAACACTCGCCCCGCCACCCTCGATACACGCAGCCTAGTGGTTGATCTTTCCTGCAAGGTTGCTAACCTTGCGCGATGAAAAAAGCATTTAGAGCAGGTCTGCTGATCATCGGCCTCCTAATCACGGCGTGCGGCGGAGACGACTCCAGCGAGGCGGCACAACGAGCATGTGAAGATTTTGTAGATGCATTCGTAGTACGGGCTGGTGAATGCGGAATAGCCGAACAGGAAGCCCGCTCGCAACTTCTGGCGCTTTTACGAGGAGCAGGCGGGTCGTGCGACGACGTGCAAAAAGTTGCCGATGAATCCGAGTTCTACGACAGCTGCTTGCCTGCAGTTAAGGTACATCCATGCGACGGCGGAGGTCTTCCAGCAGCATGTTTGGATCAGCTGAGCTTTTAGGGCTCTTGGCCCTTTAGGGTGGGTCGGGGGCGACGGAGATCCCCAGACGTGACATCCCGGAGGGATGAACGACACGTCATTATATGCTAGGGCTGAAATCCTCATGACATGTACGGGAAGTGGTGTAGGATATGACCACCCCCCAGGTTGATTGGTAGTCAACGCACCCAGGTTGATTGTTGAGCATTCCTGAGCAAATCGGGCGGTGGAGTGACCCCCAGGTCATAACATCGGCAGGTCATCGCGGATGCAGTAACTCACCGGGTCGTCCGGATCGACGAAGATGAGAGGTTCGCAGCGGAAGCCGTTCTTGCAGGCACATAGCAGCGCTTCCGGGACGGTAGGGCTGCCGCAAACACAGCTGCAGAACACGCGTTCCTTGACAGCTTCCTCCGATGCACAGTCGCTTGTGCAGCTAGGTTGGGTGCTGCCGTCGAGACCATAGACGGCACATGGGTTGAGGCCGCAGCCGGGCGAGCGCGTGTCAAAGTAGGCAGACTGCGGGTCGAAACCACCTTCGGGCACGCGGACCGGTAGACACGCCGCCCCAACCAGCTCCTCAGCGGACTTTCCGCATGCGTAGCCATAGGGCTCGCAAGTTTCTGGCGGAAGGTCGGCGATGCTACTTTCATCCGCCTTTGGAGAGCAGACGATGGCTTCTCTTTCCAGCTCAATCTGATGCTCGGTTCCTTCGGGGCATTCGAAGGGTTCCGGTAGTGTGGCAAGCAGTTCGGCGGAGTAGACGCAGTAGCGCGCGTTATCCACCTCAACGCCGGTGCCGGGACCGCAGTCCATGAAGTGTGCTTCGTCGCCGCTGCAGCCAATGCTCATTGCGGCCAGTGCACCGATGAGCCATCTGCGCGTCGCGATGGCGAACGTTCTATTCCTGTTCATCGTCTTGCCTTTCTTGCGGGGGGACGTGCGCATCGCTGGCGCTTTGCTCGATGTATTGTCCGAGGTAGAACGTGACCCGCTCACGCTGCTCCCTGGGATGCGTTTGGTTGTACGCATCGACTTCTTCTCTAAGCTTCGAGGCCATCTCCCGGAGGATCTCAAGTTGCGCCAGAACGGCTTCACGCAGTGGATGATCGCCTCCCACATCGTAGGAGAACGTGCTTCCTCCTACGTGCGGGTTGGGCTCGCCGCGGTGGTGCTCTTCGGCTTTGGCGCAGAGGGTGTTGACGACGGCGCGGAAGTGGAATGCGACCGCCCCGGCCCACCCCTGGGCCTGATGAAGGGGCACACGAAAGGCCTCAGCTACGTATGCATCAGCGGCTGCCTTGGAACCCCTGGTCAGGTTTCCCTGCTCCTCTAGCTGCTTGGCGGCAGAGGCGAGCACCTGCAAGGGAACCGAGGGAAGAAGTTTCTGCAGTTCCTCCTGCGTCTTCGGGCCGTGCTCTCGCAAGAGCGCCCAGACCATGGCGGCCACCGCCGGAACGCTTTCCGCTTCACTTAGCGATGTATCGAGCGTGTCTTGGACGCGGTAGACGACCTGCTCGCCCTCGCCGCGGCGGTAGACCCACCCTTGCGCCACCAGGTCGTTGACCATGCCGACCACGAGCGAGGGATCTTCCTGGCGAAAGCGCTGCAGAAGTTTTTCTCTTGGCACGACCTGTTCGCGGATGAGGTAGGCCCACACCGTTTGCCAGAGCGACCGCTGCCGTACGCCCTGCGCTTCATCGGCGCGCTTGAGCTTCTCGTAGTAGGCGCGAATGCTCATGCCAAACATGTCGGCAATGACCTTATGCGCCAGACCCTGCTCACGAAGGGCCTTAGTGAGTTCGGCGAAGATCTGGTCGGCGACGTGCGTTAGCGGGGAGCGGTAGCCACCGGAAGTGGCGAGGCGCGCCACCATCACCATGCTTTGTCTGACCAGCGTGTCGACGAGTGAGAGGACAACCATGCCGATTACGCTAGCAGTTGTCGCTCGCCCCTGGCGAGTGCGGATTCCCGCACGTGCGATCACTTCGCTCCCACGATGGCGATTCTGAACGGGCGGCGTTGGGGTGGCGCTGCCTCTGCAGGGTCGGAGGCGCCATCGTGGGTAGTTGTGTCGCCGGGACCGCCGAGAGCTCAGGCGCTTGTAAAGTGATCTTTACACCGCCGACGATCCCTGTGGCCTCTTCGTGAGAAACGCTGAGAAAAGGGGACGCGTGTCAACCTTTTCAACCGTCGGAGTCGTGGCTGACTATCACTGTGACGGTTGACAAGGTTGACACGCGTCCCCTTGCCCCGCCTTCACAGTGCGGTCTCTAAGCCAGCTGCGGTCACGCTCGGCTCGGCGTGAAGCATCGGGTGCCAGCGAGGTGTACCAGCTGTGTGGAGCGCGTGGGATTCAGTGTGCTGATGAGGAAAGTCGAGTGCACGCGTAGGGTATCTGGAAAAGGAGGAGGCGTAGCGACGTCTTCCTGACGGACATCCGACAACAAGCTGACGGAAGCTCGTGCGTCTCGAAGCCGAAATGTCAGATGTTCGCTAGGAAATCGCACATCCTTTGGTGGCACAGAGCCTGCAATGATGCAGCATTCATGAACCTTTCGCGCACCATCGCAATCCTGTTCCTCCTGCAGCTGAGCCACGTTTCCGCAGCGAGCGCTAGCCAGTTGCGGAAGCGCAGCAGAAACCAG
Source organism: Polyangiales bacterium (assembly GCA_965214225.1). GTDB lineage: Bacteria > Myxococcota_A > Polyangia > Polyangiales > CBDCBC01 > CBDCBC01. The sequence continues at coordinate 3,115,586 of OZ243942.1, forward strand.
CTCCGTGCCATTGTAGAAGCACCCATTGAAGCGGCAGCTTCTCCGTGTTCAGTTAACGAACTGCATCTTCCAAGGTCGGCGAGCGTGCCGCCTGGCGAACTGGCCGTCGACGTTGATCTGAACGCACCCTTGCGCGGAAACCGGGCCACCGCGAGGCTGCAACTGACGGGTTCTAAGGGGTCTATGGGAATGACCGTGCCGGTGTCGCTGACCTGCCCGCCTCCCGTGCTGGCTGCGGGTGCTGGTGTCAGAATCGTGGCTAAATCCGGTCTGGTGCGCGCTTCCGTTCCCGGTAAGGCGCTGCAAGCAGGACGCGTGGGGCAGCTGGTGCGCGTGCGCAACACCGTCACACACGCGACCATGAGTGGACGCGTGGTGGATGGGCAGACGGTCGAGGTGATTCGATGAGACCTATAATCGCAGCACTTCTTCTGATGGTTGTAGGGTGTGCCGAATACACGCCACCACCCAAGGCGCCGAAGTCGCGCAAGTACGAGCATGGAAAGTACGACAGCACGCAGCCAACCTCGGACGGGTCGCTCTGGCAGGATTCGGCCAGGGGGCTGTTTGCCGACTTCCGCGGCACCCGCGTAGGCGACCTAGTCACCATCCTGGTGGACGAGTCACCGGAGGCTCAAGGCAACGCCGGAACGGAGATGGACCGCAACTCGGAAGTCTCCGCTGGTGTTCCGAGCTTCTTCGGATTGACCCAGGCGATGAAGAGCGCCTACCCAGACATCGAACCGGAAGAGCTGTTCAAGGTGATGAGCACCGGGAGCTTTGACGGCACCGGGCAGACCAAGCGTGGGAGCCGCGTGCGTTCACCGATCTCCGTGCGGGTGAAGCAGACGATGCCGAACGGTGATCTCTTTATCGAAGGAAATAAGACGCTGCTAGTCAACGACGAGGAGCTGCGCATCTACATCTCCGGCGTCATCCGACCCGAAGACATCCAGACCGACAACACCGTCAACTCCAGCCGCATTGCGGACGCAGAAGTGGAGTTTACCGGTCGCGGCGTGTTGACAGACAACCAGCGTCAGGGGTGGCTGACCCGCATCATCAGTTCAATCAACCCGTTCTAGGAGGTTTTGTGAGGCATTTGAGGCGTGCATGTTTGCTTTTAGCCGCTTTCGGGTTGGCCTGGACCGCTCAGTCAGCGGACGCAGCCCGCATTGAAGAGCTGTGCGACGTCAAAGGCGTCCGCAGCAACCAGCTAATTGGCTACGGCCTTGTGGTTGGGCTCAACAACACCGGCGACACCGGGCAAGCGCGCTTTACGGTGCAGAGCACAGCAGCCATGCTTCGGCGTCTCGGCGCAACCATCGACCCGCGCACCATTCGCACACGCAACGCTGCGGCGGTGATGGTGACTGCCACGTTGCCGGGTGCTGTTCAGCCAGGCACGCGCATCGACGTCGTGGTCTCTTCATTGGGTAATGCGCGCAGCTTGCTTGGCGGCACGCTGCTGCAAACGCCGCTCTATGCGGCGGATCGACGCGTCTACGCGGTGGCGCAGGGTCCGCTGCTCATCGGCGGCTACTCTGCATCCGGTCGTACCGGTTCGAGTGTCCAGCGTAACCATACGACAACAGCCCGTGTTCCACAGGGCGCCATTGTCGAGCGCGACGTTCCTACGGTTGCCCTTGCAAAGCAAAAGTCCATCGTGCTGACGCTGAGAGAACCATCCTTTGTGACGGCACAGCGTATTGCAGAAGCTATCAACACCTCGCTCGGAGATGGCGCTGCAGCGGCCGTGAGCGCTGGCTCCGTGAGGATGAATCCGCCGCAGAAGTTCCGTGGCGACCCCGTAGGACTTCTAGCGACGGTGCAGCTACTGGAGGTTGAGCCAGATACCCCCGTAAGGGTGGTCATCGATGAACGCACTGGCACAGTCGCGCTTGGCGCGGGTGTGCGGATTTCTGAAGTGGCCGTTGCGCACGGGGGCCTCACGGTCGAAATCAATGAATCAGTCGCTGTCTCTCAGCCGCAGGCGCAGTTCGGGCAGGGGTCGACCGCGGTGGTGCCGCAATCGGACGTCCGTGCCACTTCGGAGCAAGGCAACGTAAGGCTTGTGAAGACCACTGCCGAGCTTTCCGATGTGGTGAATGCTCTCAATGCGCTCGGGGCACGTCCGCGGGACCTGGTCGGTATCTTTCAGGCGTTGCGCACAGCGGGTGCACTGCGCGCCGACATCGAGGTCCAATGATCACCACTGTCAGTGCACACCATGCTTGTGTCGCGTCTTCAGGCATTGCGCGCACAGGGAGCATGCTCGGCACGCCACGTGCGCCTCACTGCAGAAGGGAGCGAGGCAAGTACATCTGCGCCACAGCCACCTGCGCCACAGCCACCTGCGCCACAGCCACCTGCGCCCCAAGCGGGTTATCATTGGGCGTGGTCAGGCGTGGCAGGTCGTCCGGCCGAGTTTTCCGCTTAGGTCCTCTTCAAGAGTCCGTAGATGGACGTCACATACCTGCGCAGGCTGCGGAACGACCGGAGCTGCACGTGGAGGAGCAGGCCGGATGACGTTACCTGTTGCACCTTTGCCAAGTGATGAGTCTCAGCGGGCCGAGCGGGCGGGTGCGCAGTCGCAACGTCAGGCGCAGAAGGCCGCGAAGGAGTTTGAAACCCTGTTTGTGCAGCAGATGATGAAAGTCATGCGCACGTCAATGACAAGAGGGATGAGCGAATCGGCGATGGGGGGATCACAGTACATGCAGATGTTTGACGCAGCGCTCGCCAACTCGATCACCGAAACCGGGGCCCTCGATTTGCAGCGCATCTTTACCGCCGGCTTTGATGACGAAGACGCTCCGGTCAAGACCGTGCATGCCATGGCCCCTCTGCGCGCAGGGGCCATGTATGGCGTGATCGCCCCTTCCTCAAGCGGGCCTCCTCTGCGCGGAGCCACAGGCGCGATGCAGCGGGCTGCGGCCCAACTTATCGGTGTGGGAGGGGCGGAGCGATGGGGTCGAGAGGGTCGCCTTTTGCCCCAGGACCTCGCCAGCAACTACGCCGCTCGGTTGCAGGACGGTAAGGCTAAGTTCAACGTCAACGACGCGAGTGGTTACCAGGGGTACTATAAGTGTAACTTGTTCGCCTTCGAGCTCGCCCGTCGAGCAGGCTTTCAAGTGCCAGTTGTAGGTCGCAAGCGTGGCTTTGGCTATCCGGTTTCCAGCGCTGTAGCCCAAGATGCTGCGAGCAACCGGCAGGTCAGAGGCAACTGGGGCCGAGTTGTGACCGGTGAAGGTGCGAGTTCATTAGACGCTGGACTTCTGCAAGGAAGTCGGGCGTTCATGCTTGCAGCAAGCGCCTCTGACCCAAAGCGTGCAGGCCACATGGCGGTGGTGGAGAGGGTGCGAGAGGTCAAACACGACAACCAAGGCAAGATCAAGCAAATCGTGTTCGATGGCTGGGAGGCGAGGTCGAAAGGTGCGCGGCACCTACAGCAGCGCACATGGAATCGCAGCGATACCCATGGCGGACACGACGTTCGGGGGGGCTTTGGGAACATCGAAGTCATTGAGTTAAAGCCGGCACAACGCGGCAAAGTGCAGGAGGTCGCGCTCTCCAAACCCGGCTTGCCATCCAAACATGACATTTTTGCCTCAAGTTCTCCGCTCCATCGTCCGATTGCTAGAAGGGAGGGAACATGAAGATCGACGGGAGCTCAAGGTCTCCATATATTCGCCAGCAATCTCTGGCGGGGCAGGCTTCAAAGGCCAGACCAGACGCCACAAGGGGCGAGAGCGTGCGGCTGTCCGGCGAGGCGGACCTTCTGCAAAACGCTCGTCAGCCTGAGCGTACGGATCGGCAAAGGGTGGAGAAGCTTCGACTCTCCCTTAGCGAAGGCACCTTCGAGGTCGATCCGTACAAGATTGCTGACGCGATGTTGCGTGAAGAGCGGCTGGCATAGTGTTGCGTGAAGAGCGGCTGGCATGGTGTTGCGTGAAGAGCGGCTGGCATAATGTTGCGTGAAGAGCGGCTGGCATGGTGTTGCGTGAAGAGCGGCTGGCATGGTGTTGCGTGAAGAGCGGCTGGCATGGTGTTGCGTGAAGAGCGGCTGGCACAGTGCAGGCCCGTCACCAGCGGCATCTGCCATGGAGGAGCGAAGACGAACATGAACACTCAACTTGAGAAAGATCTCTACTGCTTGCTGGAACAGGAGCGCGAAGCGGCAAGAAGCGCCGATGTCGGTCAGCTTCTTAGCCTCCAGGACCAGAAAAGCACGCTGATGGCGCAGTTGCTAGATGGCGAGGGTGAACCTCAGCTGGATCCAGCCACAACGCAGCTGGCTACATCAAACGTCAAGCTCATCCGCCACCTGTGCAGTTGCCTACGGGGTCTGACTGCCGGCGGTGACCCCGATGTGTACTCTGCCTCTGGAGAGGCTCGCTCCATGCGTCCCTCGTACGTCAAGGGCGCACTGTGACAGCGCTGTTTGGCCTTCTTCGTACGGGCGCGAGTGGAATGAAAGCCCACTCTTACTCGCTCAACCTGTCAGCCAATAACGTCGCAAACGCTTCGACACCGGGATATGTTCGGCGAAGTACCGTGCTGCAGGAGCAATGGCCACCGCCGCCCATTAGCGGCGGCGTGCAGGTGACTGGAACACGTCGCCACGTGGACCCCTACCTTGAGAAGCGGATGCTTTCAGCTGAATCGATGAAGGGCCGTGCGGAAGCAGGTGTGGGAGGTTTGGGCATACTCGACAACGTTTTTGCCGAGGGTCCGGGCCAACTGGGTGAAGCCATTGCGCACTTTGAGACAGCACTCTCCAGCCTGGCCTCGCAGCCAAACGACGGCGGGGTGCGCTCCGATGTGCTGGGAAGGGCTGAGCAGCTGGCCCAGGCCTTCCGCAACACGGCTGATTCGGTCGCTCAAGCTCGGGATGACCTGAACCAACGCGTGGTTGAAACTGTAGGCGATGTCAATCTGCGGCTAGAGCAGATCGGCGATCTCAATATTCGCATTGCGAACATAGAGGGCACCGGAGGCGACGCAAGCTCGATGCGCGACCAGCGAGAGCAACTGGTGCGGGAAGTCGCCGAACGCGTGCCGGTCAGTGCGCTCGAAAATCAGCGAGGCGGCATCAACCTTGTGCTCACGGGCGGAGGGACGCTGGTCACCGCAGAAGGTTCGGTGGCGGTCCTGGGGTTGGATAACGACGCATCAGGCGACACAACGGTCACCTTCACTGAGGCTGGCGGTAAGGTAGAAGTGACCGACCGGCTAACCAGCGGAAGCATTGGAGGCTATCTGGCGGCACGTGACGGTGCGTTGGCAGACGCCCGCGATGGCTTAGACAGTCTCGCGCACGATATTGCCACGGCGTACAACGATGTGCACAGCGCAGGCTTTGACCTAGACGGCAACACGGGAAGTAACCTGTTCGCTCCTTCAGCGACAGCTGCGGGTGCCGCAATCACCATGCGTGTATCCGACGACGTCAAAGGCAACCCCGATGCGGTTGCTGCAGCCACAGATGCAGCTCAGGTTCCTGGCGACAACCGCAACGCGCTTGCCCTTCAAGCGCTGAGCTCAGCGAGCATTGCTGGAGGCGGAAGTGCAACCGCCTCAGGGGCCATGGCGTCGATGACCGGATCAGCGGGGCGCTCAATCTCTTCGTTTAAAGACGATGGTAATTACGCAGACGCCGTGCATCAGCAGCTGACGGAGATGCGGGAGGCAGTCTCCGGTGTATCTATGGACGAGGAGATGACCAAGATTACCTTCTATCAACGCGCCTATGAAGCATCAATACAGGTTTTAAAGACCGCTGATCAAATGCTGGCCGAACTAATCAACATGAGGAGATAGAGATGCGAGTGACTGAGGGTATGCTGTCCAACCTTGCGCGTGAGCGCATCACCCGAGCTCGCTCTACTGTTTATGAGGCGCAGCAGGTGGCCGGCACTGGGATTCGCGCCGGCAAGCCTTCGGATGACCCTACAGCAGTGGCAATCGGTGCACGCGCGTCTCATCAGAAGTCCCTTGCCGTCTCACGCATGCGAACTGCCGAAGCAGGCCTCGGAAGCTTGCAGTTTCAGGACGGCACCCTCGCGGACGTGGGAACATTGCTCTCTAGGGCCAAGGAGCTTGCGCTGCAAGGGTCCGGAGGCGCCGCTTCAGATTCTGACCGCGCCGTGCTTGTTGAAGAACTCAATGCCGTGCGTGAACAGGTCCGCTCGCTCGCGAATGCTCGATTTGACGGGGAATACATCTTCTCTGGGTATGCCACTGGGACGCAGCCATTCGCCGCCGACGGCACCTACCAGGGCGGCACAGACACAGTTGAGCTGGAGGTGGCGGCAGGTGTGAGAGTGGCCAAGGGAGTGACTGGCGAAGCTGCTCTTACCCTCGGGGGAGGTGACAATATCTTCACTGCCCTTGACGCTCTTCATACCGCCTTGAGCAACAACGACCCGACAGCCGCACAGGACACAGTTGGTCAAATGGACGATGCCATTCGTCAAGTGGCCAAGTCGCGTGCCACGGTGGGAGGCCACATGCAGAGCTTCCAGACGGCGTTTGCAGCGGCCGAGCGGGTGTACGACTACGCTTTTGAACAGCGTTCGCAGCTCATCGAAGCCGATCCATTTGAAGCGTACACCGACCTCAGCCAGGCTCTTCAAGCTCTCCAGGCGGCGTCACAACTTGCGCAGTTGTTGCCGCGTGAGGGGCTCCTAGGAGGATAATAGCTTATGCTGACACTAAGCCGCCGTGTAGGAGAGCGCGTACTCATCGGCTCTACCATTGAAATTGAGGTTGTAAGTGTGACGGGAGGTCGGGTGCGTCTCGGCATTCGCGCCCCTAGGGCCTACCCGATTCAACGGGGCGAGCTCATGGAGAAGATCGAGGTCGAGACAAAGCGAGCGGCGATCGAGCGAGCTTCTGATCCTAGTGAAACTGGACCTGAAATCGTGTTTTGTGAGGGTATTCTTGGCCTGAGCGGGCACGACACGTTCAAGCTCTACGACATTTCTGCGCGAAGCCCGTTCCGCATGCTGGAAGCCACTTCGGCAGCGGGTATCTGTCTTCTGGTCGTGCCCGTACGCGAGGTGTACGAGGCATACCCAGAGGAAGAAGCTCGTTCACTTGCCGACTTGGATCAAGGCGAAGAGGCGGTAGTATTTGCCATCGCCAGTGCACCAGCTAACGGAGAGCCATTGACCGTCAACCTCTCTGCGCCGCTCGTAGTGAGTCTAGAGAGTTTTCGCGGAAAGCAGGTCGTGCTGGACAGAGAGGAGCTGCAGCTGCGGCATCCTCTTGCACTCACGGCGCGTCCTTCAGTGCCACCTCCGCCCTCTCCAACAGCGGCCCCCGACCTTCGTCTCTGCGAAGACGCAGCGTGCTCATAGGGGCAGGCACGCCGTTGCCGGAAGTGAAGGGCTTCGGCCGTGACACCCATCGCCGCCCAGCACGCGTTGATCATGCGAACGTGCTCCCACTCGATTGCCTTACTAGCTGGCTACGCACCTCTTTTCCGGCGGGCTGCCGCACGCGCAGAGGTTCTGCCGGCGGCGGTTGGGATGATATCCAGCCTCCACCTGCGGTAGAAGCATCTGACGTAGCCCTCCGTCCAAGACGGGAAACGAGCAGAGGTGTTGATTCTCTCTACCGAAGCAGACCACAATAGGACCATACCTCTCACTCGGGAGCGCGGACCACCCTCCGCGGTTAGTTTACCACGTCTACTCACACCGACTTAGCGCCACAGGCATTAGTAGGAAGAGGACACTGTCTTCCTCTACGTGTTGAGGCGAGGTGCACCGTGGTAGTCTTTGTCTTAGAACCCGAAATGATCAGAGGGTTTAGCGGGAATCCTGCAGGGCGCGTGTTCCTCAGGGCGAGTGAGTAGAGGAGCATGTACGCTGGGGCTCCACAGACCGATCAAGAACAAGCTGCGAGGCGTGCAAAGCCCGTGGTGCTGATCTTGGGATGTCCCGAGGTGCCCGAGGACGTGGTGCCTAGTGGAGCGATTGGGTTGCACTTCGATGAGCTGGTTGAAGCTCCTGCTGTACATCCTGTTGTCTGCGTAGTTGGTCCCCGCCGGCCACAGCCGATGCTTGCGGTGCAGCAACTCATCCAGTCGTTTCCGGGCACTGAGGTAGTCATCGTTTCCACACCGGATGCGCATCAGGAGCTTGAAAGGCTGGTGCAGGGGACTCCGTTGGTTCCTCTCAGTACAACTGTAGTGACCGACGTTGCGAGCCTCGGCGATGCTCTGGAACGCGCCTACGCGCGTTCGTCTCTCGCAATGAGTCATGGTGCTGCGCGGCGCAAGGAAGAGACTGCAACTTCGCGCGCACAATCCTCAGGTCTGCATAGGATTCGTAAGCAACTTGAAGACGAGGATGAGCAACAGAGCCTTCGAGAGTTCTATGAACTCTACAGGGTCCAAAGGAACAGTATCTTGAAGGCCGTGTGTGCGGAGGTAGCAGACGTGCCTGCTTTAGCCATGTCGGTTGAGTGGTTTGGACGTGTGATAGCACCCGACGCTCAAGCAGAGCTAGAGGGGCTAGCGGTCTACGAAGCAAAATGGCAGCCGCTAACAGAGCAGTTGCAGAAGGCAGGTGAAACGCTGGCGTTGTTGGGTGTGGCCCACCATGCGTGGACTCAGCTTCAACTGCGGACCCGGCGCCATATCCTAGAGCATGTGCTTCAGGAGCAAGCGCTTGAGCTCGTTGAACTCCGCAGGGCGTTAGTCGGTATGGAGACGTTCTGCGCGTTCGTGCAGTCGGCTGTGAGTCTGGGGTATTACCAGACGACTGATAAGCGGGAGCGCGCGCGTGCCCAACGTGAGGCGCTCTACCAATCAGTAGTTGAATCTTCAGGGGATGCCATCGCTAGCAAGACTCTCCACGGCATCATCACTAGCTGGAACAAGGGGGCCGAGGAACTTTACGGCTACACACCAGGAGAGGCGGTCGGACAGCACGTGAGTCTTGTCGTTCCGGAGAGGAAGCGCGCAGAACTCAGCGGGATCATGGATGAGGTTTTAGCGGGGAGGCCGGTGAGTCTCGACACCGTGCGCGTCAGGAAAGATGGGCGGGAGGTGGAGGTCGCTCTCACGGTCTCGCCAACGCGCGACTTCTATGGAGAGGTCCGTGGAGCGTCGGCCATCACCCGCGACATCACCGAGCGCCGACGCGTGTTCCGCGAGCTCAAGCGTAAGAAGAAGGCACTTGAACGCGCTCGACGGAGTTTTGAAGATCTCTACGAAAATGCTCCCGACATCTATTTCTCGGTCATGTTGCGCGACGGCACGATCACGCAAGCTAACGCGACCGTCGAGGCGCGTTTAGGCTATACCCCGATGGAGGTGGTGGGGCGCCCCTTGTGGGACCTTTTTGCGCCGAGGGAACATGAAAACGTGCATCAAGTTCTGCGGGAACTTATCGAGGCCGGCCACACCTCAAACCGTCGCTTGCGTTCGGTTAGCAAAGACGGTCGGAGTGCGACAATGCTCCTTAGCGCTTCAACGGGGCGGGATGAAAGAGGACGAAATCTATATGCACGCTGTGTGCTGCGGGATGTAAGCGAGGAGGTGGCGCTTGAGGCTCGTAGGGCCGCGATGCTTGACGGTGCGCTCGACGGCGTGATCACAGTTGATGGTCGAGGCGATATTGTTGAGTTCAATCCAGCGGCGCAACGCATGTTCGGCTACAGTGCGGACGAGGTCATCGGGCGGTCTCTTGCGGATACGATACTTCCCGAGCCCTACCGTGAAAGCTATCGACGTGGCTTACAGCGCTACCTTGAGACAGGAGAGGGAGTGATTCTGGCCAAGCGCGCAGAGCTGCCGGCTCTGCGGAGCGATGGGCACCAGTTGATGACGGAGGTGAGCATCGTACGGTTACATGGGATTGAGCCACCGCTCTTCACGGGCTTTGTCCGCGACGTGTCTCGGCTCAAGGAGATGCAGGAAGAGCTGGTTGAGACGGTGAATGTGCTTCGTCGCTCTAACAACGATCTGGAGCAGTTCGCGTACATCGCATCGCATGATCTTCAAGAGCCGCTTAGGATGATTTTGGTGTACATGGGCCTCTTTGTTCACGAGTACGGCAACACGCTCGACGAGCAGGCGGCAAAGTACGTGAGCTTTGCCATGGAGGGTGCGCGTCGGATGAAGCGGCTCATTGACGATCTTCTGGCTTACTCAAGTCTTAGCACGCGCAGGCCCAGGATCGGCGTCTGCGACCTCGGTAGATCAGTGACTGAAGCCATTGCCGTGCTCAAGCTTAATGTTGAGGGGGCAGGAGCAAAGCTTGTAGTCGACCATTTGCCGGAAGTTCAGGCTGATGAGGAGCAGATGGTGCAGCTTTTTCGCAACTTGATCAGCAACGCCACCAAGTTCCATGCTGAGCACGAAGTGGAGATACGTATTTTGGCTGAGCGTGACGAACAGGCCTGGGTCATCAGTGTGAAGGATGATGGAATCGGGGTTGAAGCAGAGTATGCCGAACGCATCTTCAACATGTTTCATCGACTTCACGAGCGGAGTCGGTTCGGGGGGAGTGGGATTGGTTTGGCCATCTGCAAGCGCATCGTCACCGGGCATGGCGGTGAGATCTGGGTTGAGAGTGCGGGTGGTAAGGGTTCAACCTTTCGGTTCAAGCTACCAGATCAACCTTGCACCGACCCTGTATAGCGAGGCACACTCATCACTCATGAAGCTTAAGAACAACGAACACGTGGTGATGGTTGATGACAACGAGGGCGATGTCTACCTCGCCAAGATTTGCTTTGAGCAGTCCAAGGTCACCAATCCTTGGATGTCTTTCCCGAGTGGAAGCACGTTTCTTGAATTCCTTGAGGAAGTGAAAGGCGGGGAGCACAAGATGCCCGCCCTGGCTTTGCTAGACATCAACATGCCCGGCTTGAGCGGGTTGGAGGTGCTTAAGAAAGTGCGGCAGAATAAGTTCTTTGACGAGTTGCCTTTGTTCTGCATGTTGACCAGCTCCTGCGATCCGAGAGACAAGGCACAAGCCCATGAACTGGGAGCATCAGGTTTCGTAACTAAACCCGACCGTTTTCAAGACTACGTGAAGTTCTTCAACTCGCTCATCGGTGAGTGACATGCACTATTGCATGTCACGTTTAGTCATGCTTGAGGATAGCCATCACGGGTGGGACTAACCGCATCAGCGACTCCGTAGTCAGCTGGCTCGTGCTCACCGGCGAAAGTGGCACTGTTAAAGAGGTGGCCGCACGCGCTCTGCACGAGTGGAGCGAACGTCGGCCCTCATCTAAGTGGCATCTAGGGTTCCCAGGTCACGTCCACACCCCAGTTGTCCGGAGGACTGAAGATCATGGAGCCGACGAAGCTATTAGGGAAGTACAACTCGATGAGGCCACCTACGACGTTCTGCTGCACCTGACCCGCGGTGCCAGCCTGCGTGCCGGTGCCTGCGCCCGAGTTGCTGGAGGCGAAGCCCTCGACGTAAGCTCCCTGCACTACGTCGCCGAGGAAGCGTAGATGGTCCTGTATAACCGAGTCCAACTGCCAGCCTGCGCGGATTTTGCCTCCTCCAAAACCGCTTTGCCCACTCTCGATGGCAATGGTCGGAATCAAATCACCAAACTCCCGTCGAGCCCCAACAGTGAGCAGGCCGGCAGTCAACCCCGCTAGGAAGGAGCTAGCCTGTTGATCGGCTGCACGCTCGTCAGCTTGAGACAAGCGGGTTCCGGTTCGCCGCCCGCTGATCAGTAGCGCGATGATCTCGGCTCGGTCCGTGATCGACGGATTGCTCGATGCAAACTCGATACGCGGGTTCTGCAGTCGCCCGCTCACCGTGACGCTAATGTAGTCCGCTTGCTGTCCTCGCGGAGAATATGTAGCGTAAAGGTCGACGGTGGGGTTGATCTCGCCTTCTGCGTCAAAGTTCAGGCTGCCGCGCAGAATATCCAGCTTCTTTCCGAAGATCTCAAAGTACCCTCTGAGCATCTGGATGTAACCATTCACGCGCAGTTTGGGTGCCCGGTACGTGCTGCTAAGGTCACCGGCTACTTCTACAGAGAAGTCTTGCCGTCGGACTGTGACAGGACGGCTTAGGTCAATGCTCAGGTTGTACGGATACGCTGAATCTTGCGCGGATGCTGTTGCGGCTCCATGCACATGGACGTCCGCGTGGTGTTCCAGCGGCTGTAAATCACGCTTCGTGTCGTCGGGAAGTTTCACATACAGCTTTTGTAGATCGAGCGTGGCATCGGTTCGATCTTCTTCAAGCTTCGCTCGCAGTCGTGCGCTACCCGTCAGAGAAGCCAATGGGGTTCCTTCGCTACGAATGGGAAAGCTATCCGCGTCGATTTGAAAGTCGAGGCCGCTCGGTGTCAGCCCCTCAAACCTCATGGGTCCGTGCAGGCTGACTGTTCCACTTTCATCGCGCGCAGAGAGTGGATAGCTTGGGTCAAAGATAAGACTTCGGTTGCGCAACACGGCGCGTCCTTGTAACGCGTAAAGATGCGCACCGACACCCACTGCTTGCAAGCAGCCATCTTTGACCGAAACAGAACCGCTTAGGCGCGTTCGGTCTCCTGATGCTTCTATGCGAGCGTAGCCCGTAGCCAGTCCATCGCCCTCTACAATCCAAGGCACGTAAGCAAGCAGCGGCTCGAGCAGTGCCTCCCGAAGCTTGACCTCGATGAGCGTCCGCCCACTGCCCTGAAGTGCGGGTAGTGCTTGCGCCTGCTCCCACGCGATGGGTACGGCAGCGTGTAAGCAGCCGGAATGCTGCCATGTGCCGGTAAGACTGCCGCAGATCATGCTGCGAGAGCCTCGCTCTTGCTCGAGCGGCTGACCGCATCGACTTCGGCGTTGGCCTGTGCGTGCGGGTGTCATCAGCACGGATAGATCGGCTGTAGATTCGCGTGTTGTCTTCAGTAGTCCGTGCACTTGGAAGGGGTGGGAGAGGGTGGTTCGTTGCGTGTTCGAGATATAGGAGAGTCTCAATGCCGGTGACTTGGCCGTGAGCGACAGGGAGGGTTCGGCACCGAGAACATCGGAGGCCTCAAGATCCATCGTGATGTTGCCTTGGCCGAAGCGGCAAAGCCAGGGCATCTCTTGCACCCGCGCATCGCGAATAGAACCGGTCACATCGAAGGTCGGGGGCGTCTGCAGTGAACCCTGTTCAAGCCAGGTGCTAATGGGGGTATAACCAGTTGCCTCCAGCACAACCAGCGGCCGGTCGCGGTCACGGCCGATTAGCCGGACGTGCGCTATCCCGCTGTTCAGCGTGGCGCTCAGGTCGAACTGAGGGCGGTGTGCCGCGGCGCAGCTTGATGATTCAGGCTCACGCAACCATTTCACGGAGGCGTTGAGCGATCCGCCTAGCTGCGAATGGCTGCGCGACACATCAAGCGTGCCACGCACCATCAGCTCGCGTGGAACTAAACCATCAAGCATGGCAGGCAGCGACGATGTACTTCGAGGCGGGACGGTGGCTTTGAGGTTCCATCTTTCGTTGGAAAGCTGCCATAGCGCACGTTGCGGTTCAGCAAGCAGCTGGCGTGCGTCGGCGTAATAGTCTGCATCGATAGAGATCAGCACACCCTGTTGATCGAGCAGCTGGAGTTCCCGGAAGCCGAGGTGGCTGCGGTTGTAGGAGACATCCCCACGAAGATCCAAACCTCTAACTCCCTCTAGAGCAAAACGCTCAACTTGAAATGTCGCAGAAACCGTGGGGTCGCGGCCCTGACCTGCCCAGCCAACCTGCGCAGTGAGAAGTCCTTCAGGTAGGCCTGGGGGTACGAGTCCGGTGCCCGATAGCGTCTTTAGGTCAAGCCTCTGCGTGTCGATGGTGCCCTCAAAGGTCGCGTCCTTGAGCCGCTGCAAAAGAGGCTCGTCTACTTGCGGCAGTGAGGCAACTCCGGTCGCCGAAATAGCACCCGCCTCCGGAGCAGTCACAGTCGCGTCTACGCGAAGGTCACCCCCCGAGTAGTTGACGAAGTACGACAGCATGGCTCCGCTGAGGTTCCGCCACCGCACCTCCTGCGCGGCACCTGAGAAGGTGATGTCTGGGGAGCGCCTCGCTCCTGTCACCTCGAGGTGAGCATCCAGCCGACCATCGGCATTTAGCTCAGGCGCGGCGGCAATGGATTGAAGCGCTCGCAGGTCGAAGTGTTGTACCTCCGCTGTGAGATGCAGCCTGTCCTTCTCAACGCTCCCGTGCGCTTCGAGCCTTTCAGCACCATGCGCAAGAACCACCCGTCCCACTTGAATATCGAGGTCACGGCTGATGCGGAGGTTAGAGACTTCACCGCGCCACGCATCCTCCCCGCGCGTGTAGACTAGGTTGTTTGACTGAAGTGTGTAGCCATCGGCGGACCGGGTAGCGGAAGCTGCAAACTGAAGGCTTGTGCTGTTGTCGGCATCATAGCTTCCGCTCAACAGGAACGTGCGTGGGCCTCCTCTCAGATCAAGCTTTGCTTTACCAATGCGGTAGTTCGCGTAACGCATTTGTGAACCCTCGACCTTCAGATCGAGGGCGGGCGCCAACCATGCGCCGCTGATCTCTCCTTTGACCTCAAGCGTCTCTCCCCGAAGTTGATCCAACCTAGGCTGCTTTATCCTAGTCTTTCCCCTGATCCGTAGGCGCTCTGTTGGCGTGTTGAGAAGCAGCGTCCCGCTGCCTTCAAGTGAACCAGAGGCAGATGGAAGAAGAGAGGAGAGGGTGACCTGTTTGCTGATGCGCGGCACATTTGCCTGCCAGGCGAGACTGATCAGGCCGTCGGTGGTGGCCGAGCCAGAGGCAGAGATGCGGATGCCATCCTCCAGGCTATGGAGGTTTCGGACGTACATTTTAGAGGGTTTGAGCACGAGCGTACCCTTGGCCGCTGGCAACTCCACCCCGTTCCAGGTAAAGGGCTCTGACGTGATTTCAACCGTGGGATCTTGCCCCTCTGCTGCTTCAGCAGCGGCTTGTACATATGCTTTTCCGCCAAGGGTGATGTCGGGCCCTGTGCGAAAGAGCTTGCCAATCTGCAGAGAGTTCGATGTTACGGTGACACGGCTGCCAAGGTCATCGAAGCTGCCGTTGATTTCGGCTGCTCCAGCGGATGTTCGCAGGTCTGCGTGGAGGCGCAGCTTATTTCGCGGGCCCTTCAACTCGACTGAACCCGATGATGCGGCGGCGAAAGGTTCGGCCCACTCGAAACCTGCCCCCCGCAAGGTATCGGCAGATATGCGCGAGCCACGCATGTTCAACGTGAGCTCAGGCAGCGTATCGGGTGTGGAGCGCACGTAGGCGACTTCTCCCTGCACCCTTTCCTTTCCTGATTTTGCCTCGTAGTGAAGGTGCACGCCCCCGCGCTCAAGGTTGGTAACAACCGTGCCAGAGATCTTGCTCACCTGGGCATCGAATGGGAAGGGCTCGATGACCTCAAACTGAGCATCGGATAGGGTGATGCGTAGATCGCCCTGCGCGTAGATGTGGCCGTGCGCCCTCACATTCCGCGCCACCAGGCCCTCCAGCCCGAGAAACTGGCCCTTGATCATGCTGCGAGTGAGCCAGATCGAATCGACGCGGGCGCGGATTCCAGGTCCTCCTTCCATCACAGAGGGTCGCGCGGGGCGGAATGAGTTGAAAAGCGTCGGTTCGTCATCGGGTCCATCGATGAGCGTGAACGTCCCTCCAGTCGCCTTGATGCTAGGCATGTGAAGCAAGCCAAAAGCCAACTTCCACAGCTTCAGTTGGACCACCGCCACCTCCAGGACGGCTACTTGTTGCCCCTGTGGGTCACGAAGACTCACCCCTGAGAGAACGACACGGTTCAGGCTCAGCTTTTCGATGCGACCGATGGCGAAGCGGCCGCGGATCTGCTGGCTGACAAGTTCACCAATGACTTGCCGGACAGCTTCGCGGCCTTGAGGCCTGTCGACGTGGTAGCTCACGCTCAATCCGAGCGCGCCTATGCTCACGGCGCTCCAAAAGATGAGTAAACCTAAGCGTACAAGCCAACGCACGTGCCGAGCCTAGTGCAGATTCACGAGAAGAACAGTGCAGATTCACGAGAAGAACAGTGCAGATTCACGAGAAGAACAGTGCAGATTCACGAGAAGAACAGTGCAGATTCACGAGAAGAACAGCCACGACAGCTACGAAGTAGCGAGTGCTGCGGGTTCAAACGGTGGGGCTAGAACGGGTGCACGATCAGACTGACAAGAGGGTACATACGTGACGATTTTTGAGGGGTCGTCATCCGCTGATCGCCCCTGCAGTGAGGGGTCGTCATCCGCTGATCGCCCCTGCAGTAGGGCCGAGGCGCCGGAGTTCTCGTCGACTGCGTCTCCTGCGATCCCGGCCTATCTACGAAACGAGGCCCTGCGAAGCGGTAAGCCAGCGGATGGCGGGGCCTCAGAAATCGCGCTCGCATGAGTCTCGAAACGATTTCGCACCCGGCTAGAACGCTTCGCCGATGGTAAGATTGTAGGCCCCTGGTATGCGGAAGAGTCCAAGGTCGAGGTCGAATGGCTGGCGACGCAACACAGCATCCCCTAAGGTTTGGAGTCCCGGTACCCGGTACCCTACGTCAAAGCGTAAGGGCCCGACAATCGTTTGGTAGCGAAGGCCCATACCCATAGACACTTGAGGACGGTCAAAGCGAAACTGCGTATTGTCGATAACGTCTCCCGCATCTGAAAACAACACCACTCCGAAGTTCTCGCTCAGGCTGATCCGGAGTTCTGCCGACGTCTCCCATCGGCGCAGCCCCCCCTCCACCCCATCACCGAGGTAGCCGGGCACGAAGCCGCGGTTGCTATTGGAGCCCCCGCCGCGCAAGCGGTATGAGTAGGGGCCTAGGCGCTCTCCTGCCGGATCGAGACCGGAGTCTGCCGCGACGATGTGCATAATACCCAGTCTGAGCCGCGTTGCAAAGACGATGCCTAAAGGCAACGGCACGTAGAAGCGAACATCGGGGACTACACGGACGTACGTCCAGAAGGAGACCTCCGGCAGGAGCCCGGCGGTGTGAATGGAGAGGTCGGTGAAGAGCCCACGGGTCGCGCGTGTGGAGTCATCGCGCAGGTCCAGGTTGGCGTAACTTTCCAGAAAGAGGACGCGGTAGCTTTGCAACTGCTGAACACCGGCCGTGCGGCGGTCCGCGTCGAAGCCCTGATCATCGAACGGGAAGAACATGTTATAGTGAGCGGCGACTGTGCTGAAGACTGTGCCGCCGAGCGTGCTCCAAGACCGCTGCGGGCCGACGCGCGCATCGATGGCATCGCGTTGGAAGGGGCGCCCGAAGAGGTCGGGCCCCACATCCCACTGGGCACCGGCAACGAGGCTTGTGCGACCCTCCAGAAAATCAGGCCAGCGAGAATCAACCGTCAGCACGTTTCCAGGCAGCACTTCGCCTGGGGAGGGAAACTGGTTTCTGATGACCAGCTTCGGCCGCTCCTCAATCCGCACGCGTTGGAGTCCACCGAATGCGTTGCGGAACTCAGCAAAACCCAGCAGATGCACATCCCACTGCCGCACCTCCTGCGCGCTATAGCCCTCGAGCCGTGTGATCAAGCCCGACATGATGCCTGCGCCCACTCCCCAACGGAAAAGACGCCCAGGAACCACTTCGATCAGCACGGGTATGTCTCGACCGGGAGCCGCAGTGTCGGGTTCTACCTCCACAGACGAAAACGCACCGAGTGCGTAGATGGCGCGTTGCGCCTCCTCGATTGCGGTAACACTAAACGGCTGCCCACGGAGGAGGTTGGCCGTGTGAAGGACCACTTCCTTTGAAATTTTCTTGGCGTCACCCACACGAACCTGCACGTCACCGAACGTGCACGAGGGGCCCGGGAAGATCTCAAAGGTCACCTGCGCTTCGCGGGTTTGCGGGTTGACGCGCACGTTGCCGCTGATGCGTGCCTTGGCATATGAGGAATCGCGCAAAATGCGGAGCAGCGACTCTTTGCTTTCGTCGTAGAGGGATTCATCGAAGGGCGCACCACGCTCAAGGAAGAGGGCGTTTCGCACGCCGCCCTCTACCTTTTCCGATAGCGGCTGATGACTGATGATGCGGATCTCGGACACGCGAACAGGCTGACCCTCTTCAACCTGGAGCCGAACGCGCACCTTGCACGCCTCGTCCTCCCCGCAGCCTCCAAATCCTGCGGTTCCGGCTGCCGCTTCGGGCGGATCAACTTCGGTGCTCAGTACGCGGGCGTCGTAGTAGCCACGGGCGCGGTACCAGCGCTCGATGCGTTCAACGTCGCGCTGGAAAATGGCCCGATCGAATAGAGGCCACTCCGACCATGGCCACGAAGTGGGCCAGAAAGGCACCAGAACGTGGTCAGCATCAAAGGGTTCTTCGCCACACGTGGGACTTGGGTTGCGGCTGATGTCAAACTGCGGCTTTTCCCTCGCGCGGGTCGCAAGGCAGGCCTTAAGCGCTTGCTCATCCAGGCGCTCGGCTCCCTCAACTTCGAGCGAGGCAACGCCATAGCGGCGCTTTGGAATGCTGGCGCAGCTTGCCGCACCGAACGTGAGAAGCATGAGCAGCACGCACGCCCAGCGGGGTCTTTGCTTGTCCGGGAGCACATTGAGTGTGTGATGGGAGTACATAGCCGAAGGACCTGTGGAAGGCATCCTGCGGAGGGCATCATTCGTTGCGCGCCCCGCTGGCCCTCTGCGCAGACAACTGGCTCTCGTCCCGTAGGCTGCTACTTTGAGCCGATGCGTTATGCCGTTCACACGTTTGGCTGCCAAATGAACATGCACGATTCAGAACGAATCGAAGAGGTGCTGATTCGAAGCGGGTATAGCAAAGCCAACGGCGTTTCGGATGCAGATCTCGTTTTATTTAATACCTGCAGCGTGCGCGAGAAGGCAGAGCACAAGCTACTTAGCGCCGTTGGTAGACTTCGCCAAGAAAAGCAGGTGCGGCCCGAGCTTGTGATTGCAGTTGCGGGTTGTGTTGCGCAGCAGGAGGGTGAGGCGCTGCTCAAGCGGTCCGATCTCATCGATATCGTTTTGGGGCCGGATAATATTCCCGAGCTTCCGAAGTTCGTTGAAGCACTAAAAGAGGGCGCGCCGCGCATCTCGCACACGATCTTCGACCTTGAGCAACCCACGTTCCTGCAAGCCGATCCTTCGGTCAGAGCCACCTCCCTCTCGACCTTTGTCACGGTGATGAAGGGCTGCGACGAACGCTGCACCTTCTGCATCGTCCCCTACACCCGTGGCTCAGAGCGCTACCGCTCAGCCGATGCCATCGTGCAGGAGATTCAAGCTCTGGTGGCGGCAGGTACGGCAGAGGTCACGCTCCTTGGACAGACGGTTAACTCGTGGCATGAGCCCGGCGCGGATCAGGGCGAGCTTTCGCAGTTCTCCAAGCTTCTGCGGCGCATCGCACAGGAGGTGCCTAACCTCCGACGTTTGCGGTATACGTCGCCTCACCCGCGGCATGTGACAGACGCGTTGCTTTCTGCCCATCGCGACATTGAGGTGCTCGCAGAGCACGTGCATCTCCCGTTGCAGTCTGGTTCGGACCGCGTGCTTCGAAGGATGCTCCGGCGCTACAGCCGCGAAAAGTTCCTCTCTGCGGCGTCCGCGCTCAAGGCTACGCGGCCCGGACTGACGCTGTCCACCGACATCATCGTCGGGTTTCCCGGAGAGACTGAGGCGGATTTCCAGAAAACGCTTGAGGTGGTGAAAGAAGCGGCATTTAGCTCCGCCTTTCTCTTCAAATATTCCAAACGCCCGGGGACGCCGGCGCTAAAGCTTGAGGGTGAGGTCGAACCGAAGGTGGTTGAGGAGCGCTTTGAGCGGCTTTTGCGGCTAACGGAGGCGCAGCAGCAGCAGCACCTCAAGAGCCTTGTGGGAACAGAGCAGCGGGTTCTCATCGAGGGCGCGAGCCGGAGCGGGCAAGGGCAGGTCTTCGGGCGCACCAAGCGCAATGAGATAGTCCATGTGCAAGCGGGCTCCGCCGTGCTTGGAGGCTCCGCCGTGCCTGGAGGCTCGAGTGAAGTGCCGGTCAGGGTCCTGCGCGCCAATCGGCACTCGCTGTTGGGTCAGGTGCTGCCGGGTGCAGTGCCTAGCGGTGTGCATGCAAGCGATGTGCTGCCAACTCACGTGCCGTCGGGAGAGGGCTTATCCGGACAGGGCTCATCTGGTGCTCAGTTCTCGATGAGTCCAGTGCCTGCCGGACCGGAGACGGAAGTCGCTGCGAAGGCTGTAAAACGCCGGCACCTCCCGATCCTCGACTCGGCTGTGGCGTGAAGCCTACGCACAAGCTGCGTGGGCGATGGGCAGGCGTGTTCAAGCGCTGGGCCCCCGCCGTTCTCTACATGATGCTCATCTGGCTCGGCTCGGCGGTGCCGTCCAACTCGCGACTGATGCCCGATGTCGGGATCACAGGCGCTGATAAAGTGGTACATTTTGCCGAGTTCATGGTCCTTGGCATCCTGCTGAGTCTTCCTCTAGTCCACCGCACCTCGTTTCGTCCGGCGCTTTGGGTGTGGGGGATTTGCGTGTGCTGGGGCGCGCTGGACGAGCTCCATCAGGTGTATGTGCCTGGCCGTGAGCCGGACGTATTGGATCTGTGTGCGGACGCACTGGGCGCGTCATTCGGCATCGCGGCCACGCGCTACTTGGGCACGCGTCGGCGGACGGGTTCAGTTAATACCTAACCATAGTTAATATCTAACACAGGTTAGATATCTTACTCGCTGCCTACGCGCAGCACGGCATGGAAGGCTTCCTGCGGGATTTCCACGCGGCCCACGGACTTCATCCGCCGCTTGCCGGCTTTCTGCTTCTCTAAAAGTTTCCGCTTGCGGCTGATGTCGCCGCCGTAGCACTTTGCAGTGACATCCTTGCGCATCGCCCGGACCGTCTCCCGCGCGATAATGCGCGCACCGAGCGCCGCCTGAATGGCCACTTCATACTGCTGCTGTGGAACAATCTCTTTGAGCTTTTCAGCCAAAGCTCGGCCCATGTGGTAGGCCTTGTCGCGGTGTACGATGGCGCTGAGCGCATCCACCCGGTCACCGTTGATCAGCATGTCCAGCCGGACGAGCGGATTCCGCATGTAATCCGTCACTTCGTAGTCCATTGATGCGTAGCCCTTGGTCAGAGACTTCAGCCTGTCGAAGAAGTCGAACAGCGATTCGGCCATGGGTAGCTCGTACGTGATGATGACGCGGTCGGCCGAAGCATACTGGACGTTCTTCTGGATGCCACGCCGCTCCTCGCACAAGCTAATCACAGCGCCCACAAAGCGGCTCGGCGTGTGGAGCGACATCTGCACATAGGGCTCCTCGATTCGGTCGATCTTGCCGGGGTCCGGCAGCCGCGAAGGGTTCTCTACAAGGAGCACCTCATTGTCAACGGTGTAGACCTTGTAGATGACGCTTGGGGCTGTCGTGACAAGGTCAAGATTATATTCCCGCTCAAGCCTCTCCTGCACCACGTCCATGTGCAGCAGTCCAAGGAACCCGCAGCGAAACCCAAGACCGAGCGCGTCTGAGGAGTCGGGTTCAAAGGCCAGGGCAGCGTCGTTGAGCTGCAGTTTCTCCAGCGCCTCCCGCAGCTCGCCGTACTGATCGCTGTCACTGGGAAACACACCAGAAAACACCATCGGCTTGATCTCTTGAAAGCCGGGAAGGGGTGAGGCAGCAGGCTCGCGTGCGAGGGTGATCGTGTCGCCTACCTTGGTTTCGGTGACGGACTTAATGCTCGCCGAAATGAATCCCACTTCGCCTGCTCGAAGCTCGGAGAGTGCCTGCGGAAACGGAGAAAAAACACCAAGCTCGGTAACGTCATATTCGCTTTTGCCCACCATCATGCGCATCCGGTCGCCCTTGCGCAGCACGCCGTCGACCACGCGTACCATCACCATTGCGCCTCGGTAGGCGTCGTACCAGCTGTCGAATATCAGCGCGCGGAGCGGCACGTCGCGCCTGGCGGTTGGCGGAGGAACTTCACGCACGATGGCCTCGAGTACGTTGTCTACCCCTTCGCCGGTTTTGCCACTCGCCGCCACGGCATGTGTGGTGTCCAGGCCGATGACTTCCCGAACCTCGCGCTCGACACGCTCGACGTCGGCGCCTGGAAGGTCCACCTTGTTGAACACCGGAACAATAGCCAGGTCATTCTCTACAGCCAAGTAGGTGTTAGCCAGAGTTTGCGCCTCCACGCCTTGCGTCGCATCCACAATGAGCAAGGCCCCTTCGCAGGCAGCAAGAGAGCGTGAAACTTCGTAGCTAAAATCCACGTGACCCGGCGTGTCAATCAGATTGAGCTGGTAGACTTGACCGTCTTTTGCTGTGTACGACAGACGAACGGTTTGCGCCTTGATCGTGATCCCGCGCTCTTTCTCAAGTTCCATCTTGTCGAGAAACTGCTCGGTGCGCTCACGCGCCGACAGCGCGCCGGTTACATCGAGAATGCGGTCTGCCAGGGTGCTCTTGCCGTGGTCTATATGAGCGATGATCGAAAAGTTGCGGATGTGACTGGCTTCCATGGCACCAACGTTCGCGGTTATCTCAAGCTTCTGCTGGGCGCGGTGAGGCCACTGCGACCAGCTCGGAGAAGCTAGCTTACCGACCTCTGCTGCTCAACCTGCCCAACCTGCTCATCTCGGTTAATCTGCGCCACTCGGCCTAGCTGAGGCCTGTAAGTGTTCAGCCCCCCTCGAAGGCGTAAACCACGGTTTCCGAGGATGTGTCAGAATCGGCTTCGTCCTCCGGCGTCGTCGTTACGCACAAAAGTGCGCGCCTCCTAGCTGTGCGGGCGCGCCCGATGCTGAAACACCCTCGAAAACCGCATAGGCTTGGGGGGTGAATGCATACTGAGGCCTTGGCTGCCGCTTATGAACTTCGTCGTGCAACCTCTTCCAAGCTGAGCTGTCCTGGAAGCTCTTCTGCATACCGCCGAAGGACGAGGTCGATTCCCTCCCGAATGTACACGGCGATTGGCACCTTTGTGCGCTCATGAAGGGCTTTGAGCCGCTCATTTTGCTCTGCGGTGATGTAAATTGTGGTGGAAATCTTCTTCCGGCCCATGCCGCTTGCCTACCCGCGCGCTTCTGCGCCTTAAAGAGCACAGAAAGTTCCATAAAAGTAGCACGAAACCCGCGCAGCCGACTACTTCTTGGTCGTCACCGGTCAGAGGCAGACCCACCAGGAAGGCACGCCCGCCGAGGAGGTTGCGCATCCGGCTTTCTTCGTTGAACGCCATCCTCACGCACCTTGGTTACCTTGGTGCGCCCCGGTGGGCCTGGTGTGCAAAATCAACCTGGGAGGCGCTTGAAGGCGTGAGGTAAGTCAGCCCGAGTGCGGAGCACCCCTGGCCGTCTGCATCGGCTGCTAAGGCCGTGATGATGGAGCGCGTAGACCGGACGCGGGTAGCGGGAGGCGTTACGCGGTTCATCACGGCCTAGTTGGCTTTTTATGGGCGTCGTGCCAAAATATCGGCCAATCTAAGGGCAGCTTGCCGGAGGCGGCTTGTCAGCGCCGAAGGGACGAAGTGGCGGCGCGGAAGAAGTGGCCGCGCACATGCCGTTCTCCGGACGGCCTCAGGACTCGATCGAGGAGATCTATGAAGAAGCGTCTCAGCCAAAACGACCTCCGGCTCCAAACGGCCTCTGCTCTGCTGGGCTACGCCACTCTTGCAATGGTCGGCGTTGCATGCGGTGGAGGCGACAAGGCGCTGAAAGGTTCGAAGAGCAGCACCACGATTCTCAAGCAATGCAAGGCATCAGGTCACCGAGTCACCGAGGTTGATGTCAACAACGACAAGCGCGCCGATGTGCGCCACTTCTTCAAGGAGACTAAACGCGTTTGTTCTAAGTTCGACATGAACTTCGACGGCGTAGCGGATGCCACCCGCTACTACTCGCCCGTCACAGGGCAGCCTGTGCGGGAGTACGACGACTTCGACTTCGACGGCAAGACCGATCAGATCGTGTTCTTTGAGAAGGGCAAGCTTGCGCGCAAGGAGCTGGACACCAACTTCGATATGTCGATCGATACGTGGATGTGGTGCGACGGAGCCTATGTGGTGAAGGTTGAGCGGGACCGAAACAGAGACGGCAAGGCCGACGCGTGGGAGCACTACGCTAAGGGGAAACTGGCGCAAGCAAGCTACGACGACAACAACAACACGAAGCCGGAGCGCTGGGAGAGGTACCGGGACGGTCGCTTGGTTGAGGTTCATGAAGACCTCGACAACGACGGGACCGTGGACCGGAAGGAAGCGGTCCGGGTTGAGGATGCTGGTCCCGAGGTGGCGTCACTGATGTGCGAGACACCCGCGTCTGATACTAAGAAAGCAGAAGCGACGCGCGGGAAAGCAGGGGCGGCGCAATGAGACGGGTGCGGACGACGATGACAGGCTCCATGAGGATGATTGGCGCGCCATGGGTGGCGCTTCTCATGGTGGGGTGTGGGGGAAGTCAGAAGCAGGTCGAGGCGGCGCAGACGGTGGAATCTGTCGAGCGCGCCACCCCGCTTAGCGGACTAACGGCTCCGATAAGAAAGCTCAAGCTTAGCCGATGCGATGCGATTCGAGAGAACCGGGAGCTCAAGGAGTACGACACCAACAACGACATGATAAACGATGTGCGGAAGGTGTTCATCCTCGCAGGCGCAGCGCCCGCCGTCCGCCGCATCCTTATCTGCCGCGAAGCGGATATTGACCACGATATGCGGAAGGATGTCATTCGTTACTACGACGATGAGGGCCGCGCTGAGCAAGAGGAGGCCGACCGCGACTTCGATGGAAAGATTGATAGCGTCACCTTCTTTGAAGACGGCGCGATAGCGCGCGAAGAGGCCGACCTCAATCGTGATGGATGGGTCGACATCCGCACCTACTACGAGGACGGACACGTGATTCGAACCGAGCGCGATTTGGCGCGACGCAGCCGAGGCGGAAAGTGGAAGCCCGACCGCTGGGAATACTTCGAGGAAGGAAGGCTTGTCCGCATGGGCTCCGATTTGGACGGAGATGGGAAGGTTGATCGTTGGGATCGGGACTTCGAGCTCAAGCCGAAGTATTCGTCTTCGCTTCTAGAAAATCAGGCGGTCGATCGCGACGAGGCCTACGCCACCGGCACTGAGAAAGAGGAAGATTCGGACGACGGGGCGGCAAGCGAGAAGGAAGAGAAGCCCGTCGAAGCTGATTAGGGCTTCAGGGGTCGTCATGATGACCTCCCTTGTTCGCGGCGGCGGGGTGACCGGGCCGCTGTTCATGCTACGTGAGGCGGCGTGGCAAAGGAGCGTTTGCAGAAGATCCTCTCTCAGGGGGGCATCGCCTCAAGGCGACGCGCCGAGGACATGATCCGCGAGGGGCGCGTCACCGTGAACGGGACGGTGGCGTCGATCGGCATGCAAGCCGACCCCACCAAGGATGAGGTGGCGGTCGATGGCACGGCCGTGAGCCGTGAGTCCCGCCGCTATTATCTGTTTAATAAGCCGCGCGGAGTCGTCACCACAATGCACGATCCCGAAGGCAGGTCCAAAGTGGCAGACTATGCCGTGGATCTCCCGGTGCGGGTGCGTCCGGTGGGGCGCCTCGACATTAACACCGGTGGGGCGCTGCTGCTGACCAACGACGGGGAACTGGCGCATCGCCTGCTCCAGGCCCAGCGCAAAGTGATGAAAGTCTACCGCGTGAAGATCAATGGCATCCTTGAGGTGCGGCAAATCGAGCGATTGATGGCTGGCGTTCGGCTAGATGATGGCAAAGTGACCGCGCCTGCTCAGCTCATCGTGCTTTCCGAGGATAGCGCGACGTCACTGATTCAACTTACGCTCCATCAGGGCATGAATCACCAGGTGCATCGGATGATGGAGTCCGTCGGACTTAAGGTCATGCGCTTGATCCGTACCTCATTTGCTGGGCTTACAGTGGAGACCTTGCGCTCTGGGAAGCTGCGAGAGCTCCGTGCCGCCGAGGTGCGTCGTCTCAAGCGTCTTGTGGAGTGAAGGCGCAGTTATGACACATGCCATATTCTTGCACCGGCAACTCTGCGGGTCGAGAAGCAGGTAGGGCGGGATGGGGCATCGCCCTCATTTGCAGTACGCTATCCGTCCGGTGAAGCTGTCAAGCCAGCGAGCATCGGGTCTCGGGATGAGGCCGACAGATGATCACACACTGCGACAGATGTCCACGGCTCACGATGAGGAGGAGCGCGGCGTGCAAGCATCATCAGATGGCATGTCAGAACGCCTTGACACAACGCCTTACATGAACATAATCCCGCTCTGACCACACAGACGCGGGGTGGAGCAGTCTGGTAGCTCGTCGGGCTCATAACCCGAAGGTCGTCGGTTCAAATCCGGCCCCCGCAACCATGCTTGAGGATGGGGCGCATCCTCTGCGCGAGAAGGCCGGATTAGATGTTGATTATCAGGCTGACGCCTGAGGGGTCCGGCCCCCACAGAATGAGTAGAGCTGGCATGCTTGAGGATGGGGCGCATCCTCTGCGCGAGAAGGCCGGATTAGATGTTGATTATCAGGCTGACGCCTGAGGGGTCCGGCCCCCACAGAATGAGTAGAGCTGGCATGCTTGAGGATGGGGCGCATCCTCTGCGCGAGAAGGCCGGATTAGATGTTGATTATCAGGCTGACGCCTGAGGGGTCCGGCCCCCACAGAATGAGTAGAGCTGGCATGCTTGAGGATGGGGCGCATCCTCTGCGCGAGAAGGCCGGATTAGATGTTGATTATCAGGCTGACGCCTGAGGGGTCCGGCCCCCACAGAATGAGTAGAGCTGGCATGCTTGAGGATGGGGCGCATCCTCTGCGCGAGAAGGCCGGATTAGATGTTGATTATCAGGCTGACGCCTGAGGGGTCCGGCCCCCACAGAATGAGTAGAGCTGGCATGCTTGAGGATGGGGCGCATCCTCTGCGCGAGAAGGCCGGATTAGATGTTGATTATCAGGCTGACGCCTGAGGGGTCCGGCCCCCACAGAATGAGTAGAGCTGGCATGCTTGAGGATGGGGCGCATCCTCTGCGCGAGAAGGCCGGATTAGATGTTGATTATCAGGCTGACGCCTGAGGGGTCCGGCCCCCACAGAATGAGTAGAGCTGGCATGCTTGAGGATGGGGCGCATCCTCTGCGCGAGAAGGCCGGATTAGATGTTGATTATCAGGCTGACGCCTGAGGGGTCCGGCCCCCACAGAATGAGTAGAGCTGGCATGCTTGAGGATGGGGCGCATCCTCTGCGCGAGTGATCTTCCGGCGGTCTTCTCTGGGAGGCTTGGCGCTGCGACCTCACAAAAGGAGTATATGAGTACGGGCGTCTTTCTCAGCATACAGGAGTCGTACATACCGAGCGCTAGCTCCTACGCCCTGTCACTTGTGAGGGCGGTAAACTTGACGATAGACCCGTCCCGGGTTGACAAGAATGCGAGACACGGGCGTAGAGGCTGAGGGCGCTCTTGCAGCTTCGCCGTAGCTGTAAAGCAACCGATACAAGAGTATCGGTTGGGAGGATTCGGAGAGAGGTCCAGCAGAAGTGAGCATGCGCCACCGCAGAGGTAGAGCTAGCTGCACGGCGAGGGGGTCTCGATGTGTTTGTAAAGCAGCCTTTACACAGCAGCATCTAGAAAGCGAGCCAAGGCAGCAGGCCGGGCGCGTGCCGGTAGGCCACTCGTGTTGATAGGCCACGCGGTAGAGCAGGACGGGCTGACTAAGCCGGACAGGGCGCGCAGCGGACCTGCATGTGCTTGCGCAGCCAGTAGGTGCCAGCAGGAAACTCGGTACGGCGGTGGCCCTCGGTAAAGCGCTGGTAGGCCAGCTTGTAGGCTTGAATGAAGGCGCGGAGTTTGTCGATGGCTGCTTTTAGCACGCCCGGCGTCTCTTTGCCGGTGACCCGCAGGTGACGTGAAGGCTGCGTCTCTTTGGTTTGTGGCCGCTGCCACGGCTTGCACTGACCAAGCTTGCGGAGGCCGAGGAGGCGGCCACGGTGCGCCTTACGCCACGCGTGCTGCCTTTCCTTGAGCTCCTCCATCAGGCCGCTCCAGAAGGCCGGGTTACTGGAGGATGCATGGTTACTGGAGGCGTGCTCAAGAGGCGGCGGGGTGACGGCGAGCTCAGCATGGGGCTCTCTCGTAGAGACGAGGAGTAGGTCCGCCTGTCCTCCACCCTCTCATCGAGCCTGCTCACCGCGCGGTCTAACCCTTCACACAGACGACCTGTCGCAGGGTGTGGACAACATCGACGAGGTCTCGCTGGGCAGCCATGACGTCGTCGATTGGTTTGTACGCCATCGGGGTTTCGTCGATCACATGCTCGTCTTTGCGGCACTCGATGCCTTGTGTGGCCTGGGCGTGATCTTCGACAGAGAAGCGCTTTTTAGCTGCAGTTCGCGTCATGCTCCTGCCTGCTCCGTGACTGCAGCTGTGGAAGCTCTCGTTGTTGCCTTTGCCACGGACGATGTACGATTTGGCTCCCATGCTGCCCGGAATGATGCCGAGGTCGCCTTTGCGCGCCCGGACCGCGCCCTTTCGAGTTACGAACACGTTTTCGCCGTAGTGGTATTCGGTTGTCACATAGTTGTGATGGCAGTTGACCGCCATTGCTGCTGCCGAGAAGCTTGGAAGGTCAGGGCGGTCTTCGAGCGCCTGGAGCACAGCCAGCATCATCAGCTCGCGGTTTATGCTGGCGAAGCATTGCGCCCACTCAACCGCTTCGACGTAATCGTGGAAGTAATCCGAGCCTTCTAGCAAGTAGGCAAGGTCGCGGTCGGGGAGATTGATGTGCCACCGACGCATTTCCTCTTTCGCCAATGCGATGAAGTGGGATCCGATTCGGTTGCCCACCCCGCGTGAGCCACTGTGCAGCATCACCCAGACCTTGTCTGCTTCATCGAGGCACACCTCGATGAAGTGGTTCCCGGTTCCCAGAGTTCCAAGGTGGTTGGCAGAGTTGCACTTTTCAATCTTGGGATGCTTCTCGACAATCGCCTGAAATCCTGTGGCTAACTTCGACCAACCTTTCTCTGCCTTCTCGGGAAGGGCGCACCAGGCTCCTTTATCACCTCGTCCCCCGTTCCCGCTTCGGCCGTGGGGCACGGCTGCTTCAATGGCGGAGCGGATGCCATGCAAGTTGTCTGGTAGTTGAGAAGCCGATAGCGTGGTCTCCACCGCCATCATGCCGCAACCGATGTCTACGCCGACCGCGGCCGGGATGATCGCCTGTTTGGTTGCGATGACGCTTCCGACAGTCGCCCCCTTGCCCACGTGGACGTCCGGCATCGCCGCGACCCACTTGTGCACAAAGGGGAGCGACGCGATGTTTGACAGCTGCTGCTTGGCGCTGTCATCCATCTGCACCCCCCTCACCCACGCCTTGATGGGCTGGCCGCTGGTTTCGAAGAGCTCGTAGTTGCGCTGAGTCGGTGCGTTTCCCATAGCGTTATCTTAGATCATTCGGTATGCCGAGCCACTTCCCTCACTTTCGCTCAGCCGGGTTCTTCTTTAGCCTCAGTGATAAGTCCCATACGTCACGATAGACGAGGCGGGTGGTCTTCGGAGCTTACGGCTCCACTCTCGACTCAGGTAGGCACGCGGGGAGGCAGGAGAGGCGCCGGGACCGCTGGCGCTCCACGCTGACGCTTCGTCGTCACAAGGAAGGTTCTTCTGAACGACCGGCTCGAGTGGCTGTATTGCCTCCAGCATCACGAGAGAGCTGTGGATCGAAGAGCCCCGGGGCGCGTCGACGTGGAACCCATGCTGCACCGGATCATGTGTCGGTTGTCCCCGCCCGCGCTCTCGAGGTTCGTTCCGGCGACTCGGCAGGGGCAATGAGTTGCCTCGCATCGAAGTCTCTCCCAGAGGGTGCGGCCCCTCCGGAAGAAATCGGCCATCAGAGGTCGATGGTGACGCCGACAGGGCAGTGGTCGGAGCCCAGCACATTGGGAAGAATAAACGCCTCCCTCACAAGCGGCTTAGCCGCGGGAGAGGCAAAGACGTAGTCGATGCGCCAGCCAACATTGCGCTCTCGGGCATTCATCGCTTGGT
The DNA here is from genome assembly GCA_965214225.1 of Polyangiales bacterium. Lineage (GTDB taxonomy): Bacteria > Myxococcota_A > Polyangia > Polyangiales > CBDCBC01 > CBDCBC01. The sequence goes on from OZ243942.1 coordinate 3,145,564, forward strand.
ACCACCAGGAGTAGTGACCGCCGCTTGGCTCAAACATGCGAAAGGTGTCGGTCCAACCTGACGTCACCCAACGCGATACCTCTTCTCGTTCTTCAGGAAGGAAGCCACTGGTCTTCATGTTCTGTCGTGGGCGTGCCAGGTCGATTTCATGGTGGGCGGTATTGAAGTCACCCATCACCAGCATAGGCACGCCCGCGTTCTTTTCCGCCTCCAGACTTTGCCAGAGGGTGCGGTAGAAGTTGAGCTTGTAAGGCACCCGAGCGTTGTCGCGGTTGCGTCCACTCCCTTTGGGAAAGTAGGCGTTGACGAGCACAAGGTCGCCTAACTTCGCGCGGATGAAGCGCCCCTCGACATCAAGCTCTTCTTGTTGGAGTGACGTTCGCACATCCGCGAGCGTCTCCTTCGACAGCACGCCGACGCCGCTATAGCCGGGACGCTCTGCGGGCGAGAAGTGGCTACTCCAGCTTGGAAGTTGCGGCAGAAGAGGTTCGATTTGCTCGTGTTTGGCACGTACCTCTTGCAAACCGATGAGGTTGGCGTTGAGTGTCTCGACCGTGTCTGCAAAGCCTTTGCGCATCACGCTGCGAAAGCCATTGACGTTCCAACTGATGATCCTCATCGACAAGCCTTACCATAGCTGGCGAAGGGTGGCCGGGAAGTAAGGCCGAACACACATCCTACACCCAGGCCTACTTAACTTCTGTTCTTGGAGCAAAATCGAGAGAATGATTTCGCCTTGATCTTTGCGGGAAGCAACATGGTCGAGGCACGGCTCTTGCTTGCCTACAAGAGTCATGTTTACTGAACGGCATTTCGTGCGCCTTCCGGCGCTAGTGTTCTGTCTGTGGTGTGGCGTGCTTTCCCTAGGGATTTTTTGCTGTGGCACGACACCGGAGTCGATCACGTCACAGTCTTCGGGCCAGGAGCGAGGGGCGTTCTTCGGGGTTGGGCCGTCGTGGCGCGCTGAAGGTCAGGCGGATCAAGAAAAGATTGTATTTGAGGGTCTGAAGCTTCATCTTTCCATCGGGGGAAGCCCAAGCATAGATGAGGCCTTTGATCACGCCAAGAGGTACTCCGTTAGCGAAGGGTACCTGCATTACCTTAATCTAGATGCACTGACTGAGGGGGAGGCAGAGGAATGGTTGGAGTCTGTTCTGCAGCGTGTGAGATTGAGCCGCAGCGGTCGTGCGCTCGCTATGAGCACGGAGATGTATCGCACGGGCATTGCCTTTGTGAAGGACAAAGACGACTTGGATATCATTCTAGGCGAGGCCAACCCTTTGGTGATGCGAAGCATTGAGAGAGAGGTTCGAGTTGAGCTAGGCCACGCCCTCGCCTGGAGCCGATATGTCGATCGAGAGGACAACATCACATCTGAGGAGTTAGGTCAGCTTGAGGCTGAGGTTGATCAGGTTTACGAAGACGTGAAAGATCAGCTAGTTGCGACTCGCATCATCTCGCGACTGATCGAACGGCACTGGTCAGGAGAGCGGGAAGACGAGATTCAGCCGATCTGGCGAGACTTCTTGGAAGAGTACTATCCGTCGGAGGCGCAGTCGTTGCTCAACCCTGAAGTGTTGAGCACGGAGCACCCGCTTTTGTCGCTCGAGAAGATGTTTGCTCTTTACGACCGCCGCGCCGCCATGTTCAACGGACTCTACGCTCAAGCGTGGGAGGTCAAGCCTGTGAGGATGTTCGTAGTTCCTGTCGACTTCGCGGGATTTGTTGAGTCAATGGCGCTGATCGTCATTCACACCGAACACGCACAAGAAGCCGAGCATCTTGATGAAATGCTTCTTGGGGCCTTGCTGGATGCTGCAGATGCGGTCAAGGCACGCGACCTTTGGGGGCTCTGTGGAACTGCCGAGTATGCTTCGGTTCCCGATATGGTCCACGATCCGCTAGAGTGCGTTGGTGAGCTCGTTGAACGTGATGCGGGTCACTTCGCGGACCTGACGCCGTCGCTGCTAAGTTGGGCACGCGTGTCTCCTCATGCTCAGGGCCAGCTTGAACAGCATGCCTTTCCCGAGTTTGCGACTCAGGAGAGCAAGGACCGCCTCTTCAATTACGCGCAGGATGTCACGCTGCCCTGGCGTTATAAGTATGGCACGGCACCTCACGAACCTGAAGACATAGAGCAGTATGTTCGCTGGGCCCAGGGTGACTTTCTCGACGACCTGCTGCGCATCCTTCAGTTTGCTCGCCGCACGCGGTTTGTCGCCTCGGTGTTCTCTGAAGCTTCTAACGAGGGAGCGGCGATGCCCTGGCGCCTGGCCCTGGCAGCGGAAACTTTGAAGGACCTCGTGGACGTAGACAGTGATTACTTCGGAGGTAGCATCTTTAGCTCACGCGAGCTTAGGATGCTCGACGATGAAGACCGGCGGAGACAACAGGACTTCTGGCGTGAGGCAACGCTTCCGCTCAAGCCCTTTGATGCTCCCTCGCTCGGTGCTCCTTTCTTCGATACTGGAGACATCGACATCACTGCGTTCGCCATGGCTTCGTACATGAACATCGACCTATCCGATCCGAGGGAGCTCGACCGCCTGCTAAACACACTTCTAAATAAGCCACCGGAAGAATGGCCTTTCGGTGCCGCGGGAAGTAAGGCAGACCGGGCGAGTGGGTCCCTTCGGTGTGACTAGTTTGCGGGTCTAACGCGACCTCCGTCCGGACGACGCCGTAAACCTCGCCGCGGTTCCAAGAACTTCGCTAAGGACCCGGGTGAAGTGCTAAAGTCGTGAGGCGAACGACTGGGACACACGTGGGGTTGTATGACTAGGGATTTTTCACGCGCTCGGATCATAAGGAACTGGCTTGGCATCCTCCTGATGGGCGTGTGGGCTAGCGGATGTTCCTGCGGGGGCGAGGGCGGAGGTGAGAGCGGCGATGACAACGCGAACTGCGCCGTTCCTTGCCGGCAAGGCACTCTTTGCTGCGAGAACGGACAGGAGTGTATCGACGACCTGATCTGCGCGGCTCCGTGCGCTGGCACGCGATGCGGTGACCATGGCGCCATCTGCTGCGCCGAGGAGCAAGCTTGTCTGGACGGCGTGCTTTGCGCGGCCACCTGCGAAGAGGTGCAGCTGACCTGTGGAGAGGACCTGAACATCTGCTGCGCAAGCACCGATGTTTGCTTGAACGATGGCTGCGTAGAACCCGGCACCTCATGTGCTGATGATTTTGATTGCGCCATCGAAGACGGGAAGTACTGCGAGACCGTCATCGGACGCTGTTTGGATACTCCGGAGAACGTGAGCTGCGAACTGCCCCCCGACACGGACCCACTCGATCCGACGGAGGAGTGGCACTGGCCGGGTGTTGAAATCGGTGGAAAGCTTTACGAAAATGTGATCGCTAGCCCTGCCGTGGGCGATGTGTCAGGAGACGGCATCCCGGACGTGGTGGTGCCGGTGTACGCAGGCTCCAATCTCGACGACGCTATTCTTGTAGCACTAAGCGGCAAGGACGGGACGCTGCTCTTTTCAATCGGGGGAGCCAACTTGCCAGACTCTATCTCTCCTGTAGCGCTTGGAGATTTCGATCCGACCGACGAGGCGTTAGAAATCATTTACACGGTGGACAATGCCGGGTCGCTGCAGGGCGGACTACGCATCGTCGACGGCGACGGCACAACAGAACTCGGACGCCGGGTGAGTTATCCTGGAGTATCGGATCGCATCGCGCCGGCAGTCGCTGACCTCAACGCAGACGGCACACCAGACGTTGTGGCCGGGTGCAATGGTCTCAACGGCAAAGACATTGGTGATGCCTCGCAAGATATCTTCAGCGGTGAAGCTTGTGAACATGTGACACAGCAGGGAGCGGCTTTTGTAGCAGTGGCCAATCTCGACGCAGACCCCGCACCCGAGGTCACGTCCGGTGCTGTGGCTTACAATGTCGATGGTTCAGTGTTGTGGCGTAAGCCGGTCGATCACGGCTTCTCTGCTATCGCGGACCTTAATCTCGATGGCGACCCTGAAGTGGTTGTGATTAGCTCAGACCCTGACTCTGGGAGATTCGCCACCATCGTTGTGCGAGACGGGGCAACGGGAAACATGTTGATCGGTCCAGGTGGCTCGTGGAGCGACGCGAGATACGATTTGCCTGTAGGAGTCTTACCCCCCGGTCAGAAGTTTTGGAACATAGGTGGTCCGCCTACAGTCGCCGATTTCGATGGCGACGGCTTACCTGAGATAGCTGCAGCTAGCCAGGGGCAGTATATAGTCTTTGATCCCGATTGCCTGCCGAGCCCGCCGCGCCAGGGCGGAGCAGCGTGTGGTTCTGTCAACTTCATTCTGTGGCAAGCCAACACACAGGACTATTCCTCAAGTGCCACGGGCTCGAGCGTGTTTGACTTTCAGGGCGATGGAGCGGCAGAAGTCATCTACAACGACGAGTGCTTTCTGCACATCTACAACGGGCGGGACGGCACAGAAGCGCTCAGTGAACCCATCCCGAACTCCACACGAACAGCCATCGAGTATCCACTGGTGGTTGATGTGGATGGCGACGGCAACTCGGAAATCGTTGTCCCCGCTAATCGTGATAAAGCGGTCGGCCGCGACAAATGCCAAAACGCTTACGCTGCGCTTTATGGTGTGCCCGCGAGCGAACTCCCGGACGCGATCCGCACAGGCACATCGGGCATCTACGTCTTCGGCGACACGCAAGACCGTTGGGTCCGCACGCGGCCGATCTGGAACCAGCACACGTACCACGTCAGCAACGTCACTTCCACGGGCCAGGTGCCTCAGGTGGAGCAGGACAACTGGACAGTGGAAGGGCTCAACAACTACCGGCAAAACGTGCAGGGCGGGCTCGTGCTCAATGGCCCTAATCTGCAAGTGGAGCTTGATGCAGCGGCTCGTTGCACGTTGAAAGAAATGAGCCTCTCTGCCAAGGTCACCAATGTCGGCGCACGTGGCGTGGCAGCGGACATTGCGGTGGCGTTCTATAGCGTCGTGGACGACGAGGAGACGGAGATCGGCTCAGGCGTGACCACGCGGCCTCTGCTTCCTGGTGGAACCGAGCGTATTACACTGATTGTGGAAGACATCGATGTGACGCGTCCGCTGACCTTTCGCGTCAAAGTGGACGTGGAAGGCGGTAGCGGCGTGGTTCGGGAGTGCCGAGAAGATGACAATGTCTCTGAGGCAACAGCCTCGTGCGCTCTTGAGGCGAGCTAGGAGCCTGTCATCACGTGAATGTGGCAATGCCTGTGAAATAAGCCACCTCGCGGCTTACCTCCTCGGAAAAAATCCTCAAATACGTTGAGTATTCTGCGGTTGTTTCCTGCGGGGGCGCTCGCGACGTGACTCATTTGACAGGCATTGGTGCTGGAGCCACCTCGCGGCTTACCTCCTCGGAAAAAATCCTCAAATACGTTGAGTATTCTGCGGTTATTTCCTGCGGGGGCGCTCGCGACGCGACTCATTTGACAGGCATTGGTGCCGGAGCCACCTCGCGGCTAACCTCCTCGGAAAAAATCCTCAAATACGTTGAGTATTCTGCGGTTATTTCCTGCGGGGGCGCTCGCGACGCGACTCATTTGACAGGCATTGGTGCCGGAGCCACCTCGCGGCTAACCTCCTCGGAAAAAATCCTCAAATACGTTGAGTATTCTGCGGTTATTTCCTGCGGGGGCGCTCGCGACGCGACTCATTTGACAGGCATTGGTGCTGGAGGCACTGGCAGTGATCGGACGTGGCACCAGCTGAAGGTCGCTCCCGCAGGTCGCAGCTCCTTGCGCAGCCGACCGTCGCACATCTTGTAAAGAGAGCTCTGTAAAGAAACCTTTACAAAGTGTGCACTCCCGCAATGTCAACACACATGCGGCTGATTTCTACGGCGTACACCCGTAGGAAAGGGCAAGCCTTGTAAAGGAATCTTTACAAGGTGTGGGATACGAAGTTCTCGCTCCTTACCATGCAGTTCTAGGGTCTTCCGGGAACGCGCGCTGTGTGCGCCGATCCGCGCCGCTGCGTGCTTCGGAGTGGCTGTGCGCTTCACAGGTAGGGTCCGGACGCTAACTTTGCGGGCAAGGGGTTGCCAGCCAAAGACCAATGGTTACCTTGATCAAAGAGCGATGAAACGCTGTAAATGCAGTGCCATCGCGGGTAAAATGCGCTTTTGGTGGGTCGCTTCTGGCAGTGCCGAAGCGGCGAGCAAGAGCCGGCAAGGAGGTAACGATGTTGACTCGATGGAACAACTTTGGATGGGGCGAGCCGGATCGTCATAACCATTCGATGAGCGATCTGCGCCGCGAGATGTTTAGGCTCTTCTCTGACATTGATCGAGGCATGGGAGCGGTGGAAGAAGGCGGCATGTTCGGTAGCTCAGTTTGGCCTAGGGTGGCCGTGCACGACTCAGGTTCTGAGTTCGTCGTACGAGCGGAAGTTCCTGGTATGGGCGAAAGGGAAATCGACGTCACACTAGAACAAAACACGCTGACGCTAAAAGGAGAGCGCAAAGTCGAAGTGCCGGAAGGTTTCGCCGTGCACAGGCAAGAGCGTCAGAACGTGTCTTTCGCTCGAAGCTTCTCTCTTCCAGCCAAAGTGGACGCAGAGAAGGTCGAGGCAAGCCTACGAAACGGCGTGCTGGAGTTGAAGTTGCCAAAGGCAGCGGAGGAGCAGCCTCGACAGATTCAGGTCAATACGTCGTTATAGTAGGTTCGTCATGAGTGCAGGAGGTATAGTAATGGCACAAGCAACGAAAGAAACAGAGCGTTCTCAGGCATCCCATCTTACGGAAAAACAGAGAGCCGACGCCCAGAGCGCCACGCCGAACGTTGATGTTTACGAGAACCAGGATGAGATACTACTGGTGGCGGACCTTCCAGGCGTATCGGTTGATGAACTTGATATCAACTTAGACGGCTCAGAGCTGGTGATCCAAGGAACCCAGGAAGAGAGTCCAGTCGCGTCTGGCAAGCGTCTCTCATTCAGTCGCAGCTTCCGCGTCCCGCAGTCGGTCGAGCCGCAGGGGGTCAAAGCCGAACTTCGGCAGGGTGTTCTGATGCTTCATCTGACGAAGTCAGAGGCTTCGAAGCCCCGGCGCATCGAGGTCTCGGCAAACTAAGCCCAACCCGGACAGGTCAGGAGGCAGCAGTCGCACTGCCAAGGTTCGACTGCTGCCTCCTAACGCTGTTGCCTCCCAACTCTTCGGCCTCACCGCGCCCCAAAAGCTTGTCATGCCGTTCCACGCCGGAACCCGTTCCACGCCGGAACCCGCATTGCGGAAGGGCTCGGCAGCTGCCGTAGTGATGCAGGCGTAATAGGATGCAATGGGCCGTTACTTTCAGTTGGCCCGGCGGCTGCGCATCGTCACAATCTCCTCGGCTGTGCTGGGGTGGATGCCAAGCGTGCGGTCGAAGTCTCTCTTGGTGGCTCCGCACTCCATGGCGACCGCAAAGCCTTGCACAATCTCTGCAGCCTCTGGCCCCACGACGTGGAGACCGAGCACCAGGTCTGTCTCCTTCTGCACAAGGAGCTTGACGAAAGCCCTCTCATTCCTCCCGCTGATCGTGTGCTTGAGCGGCTTGAAGTTGCTTTCGTACACGTCGAACTCCAAGCCGCCCTCTTTCGCTTGCTCCTCACTCAGCCCCACCGAGGCCATCGGCGGCTGACTGAAGATAGCCGTAGGCACATGGCGATGATGTACCTTCACCTTCTCCTTACCCGTGAGCGTTTGAGCGAGAGCTTGACCTTCCCGAATGGCTACCGGAGTCAGGTTGTAGCGGTCGGTCACATCTCCCACCGCGTGGATGTGCGGGACCGAACTCGTAGCATACTCATCGACCAGCACAGCGCCGCGTGAGTTGGTACTGACGCTGACTTTCTCCAAGCCGAGCGATTTCGTCTTGGGCTTGCGTCCGATTGCATAAACAACAAGGTCCACGTCGACATGGCTACCGTCCGTCAAATGGGCACGGATGCCATTGTCGTGCTTCTCTAGCTTCTCAGCGATCGTGTTAAGGCGGAGGTCGAGGCATGTTTTCCGGAACTCATCCTCGAGAAACTTTGTCGTTCCGCGGTCGAAGTGGTGCAACAGCACATCGTGTTTGGCAGCAACGGTGGCCTGGCAGCCTAAGTAGTGAAGGATGCCAGCAAACTCAACCGCAATGTAACCCCCACCCATGATCAGCGCCCGCTTTGGAACCTCGCGGATGTGGAAAAGCTCATCGGAGATTATCCCCAAGTTCGCTCCGGGGATCTCCGGCCGAATAGGTTCACCCCCTGTGGCGATGACGATGTGCTTTGCGGTGAGAGTGCGCTCACCATCCACGCCAACGCGATGGTCGCCTTCGAGCTTGGCCCACCCCTTGAGGAGTTCAACGCCCGCCTTTCTTAACAGCTTCTCGTAGATGCCGTTGAGCCGCGCTATCTCAGTGTCCTTCTTCTCTAGAAATGTCAGCCAATCGAGCGAAGGCTGCTCGAACTGCCAGCCGTATCCGGCAGCGTCCTTCCAATCTTGGCTGAAGTGGGACGCGTACACCATCAGCTTCTTTGGGATGCAGCCCACGTTGACGCAGGTGCCGCCGTAGTCCCGCCTTCAATCAGCACCGTCCTCGCACCCCGCTCCGCGCATACCCGAGCGCAGCGGACGCCCCCGGAACCACCACCGATCACACACACATCAAAATCGTAACTGTCTGACATATATGGACTAAGGCATAGAGCGAGGGAGACGCAAGCGCCAGGCATTCTTAATGGCGGCCCGACTGCCACAAACCAGCTGAGACTTCCCCGTGCCGCATGTCGGCATCCACGACAGGTCCGAGGGCAGATGCATCGCGGCTCACTCAGCGGGACCCACCGCCCTTTGGGCGGTCCCCCCAATACGTTCGCTCGCGATGCATCTGCCCTCGGACCGGCCACCGCGCTGCACGGGCTCCCACTGCGTCGCCACCAGGTGCTGCGTCGCCACAAGGTGCTGCGCCACCACCAGGTGCTGCGCCACCACAAGGTTTAGACGGTTCATCTCTGCCTCCAAAAGTAGATGTGATTACCCTGCAGGCGGAGACTGGCAGATCGGTTCCCGCGGTGGTGAACGGATGCTTCACCGCTGCGGACAATGTGCTAACTTCCTGCCATGACCTTTCGGCGGGCTGAAGAAGCGTTTCATCTTGTCGGAAGGCTGGAGCGTGGCGACCAACTGCCAGAGTCGCTGCTACGCGCGTGCGCGCAGCATAGCGTTCGTGCAGCGTGGCTTAGTGGCCTAGGTGCGGTAGAGTGGGTGGAGCTGGCTGAGTACGATCAATCGGAGCAGCGGTACACCGAGCCCCGGCGCTACGACGCTCCCTTCGAAATCCTCAAACTCGTTGGCAACCTTTCGCTCAAAGACGGAGAGCTCTTCAGCCATCTGCATGTTGTGCTCTCGAGGGAGACCCGTGATGGCGTTGAGGTGATTGGAGGACATCTAGTCAGAGCATCGGTGTTTGCGTGCGAGCTTCACCTCACGTGTTTTCGCGAACTCGAGCTCCATCGCGAGCTCGATGAGGCCACCGGACTCTATCTTTGGAAGAGCGAGATACAGAATCCTTGGAAAGGCGACACACTGGAAGAGGGCGCCGGAGAGAGTGGCCTCGGCGGTACTCAAGAGGCGCAGCCGGGCCTGCAAGCTGCCACCTCGTGGTCTGCAGTGGGCGCGGCGCTTTCCGCTCAAGAGAATCAACAGCGCATGCAACAAGCGACGCAGCAGGCGTGGCAGCAGGGGTGGCAGAGCGCGGCCGCAAAGGCGCAGCTTGCGCAAGGCTCAACGGAAGCGGGCGTTCGCGCGGTCTCTCTGGGCCCTCGTGAGCTCAAGCGAGGAGACACGCTTGATCACCCCCGCTTTGGCACCTGCCACGTGCAGGGCACAATGAAGGAAGGCGGAGTCCGCATCCGTCTAGCAGACGGAAGTCACAAGACGATCAAGCTTGCGGTCTTCGAGATTGCGGAGGCTTCGGCAGGAGCACCGGGGAAACGGCAGTTCGTTTTGAAGCCGAAGTCGGATAACCTAAAGTAGCCTACGCCGAAGTTCCGAAGCCGCCCGGTCGCGCAGGAAAGATCGATCAGACCGCGGCACCCTAGACTTCAGAGACCCACACTCAATGCGGATATAAAAGCTTGAGGCAGCTGTCCATCGTTCTCTGCTTTACAATGACCTTTTTGTATAAAAGCGTCGCTCGAGGTGAATCTGCGCATTTTTCCGTCGTCTTAACCCACAACGATCTACGTACCTACAACGAACTATGATGTCTGGAGGGACAATGCGATACATGGGACCCATGGCGACGGCTTTGCTGATGCTAGCTGCTTGCGGAGGCGACGACGATGACAGCAAGGCCTTCTCCACGAGTCTTGACACCAGCAGGCAGGCCTCATCGCTAAGCGCGGAGGAATACCAGACCTTCTGTCAAGAGACTTCGGAGTTTGCCGATCGAACCACGAACACCGAAGAAACTGTGCGCGGGGCATGTGTGGCGTTCGTCGTCGCCTTTGCCGACGATTTTGACGAGAACCGCTGCCGTGAGGTCGCTGAGCAGTGCGTGCAGACGACCGACAAGTATCAGGAGCCATCGGTTGACTGCAGCGACAGCGAGGTGAAGGAGCGCTTCCTGGCTTGCGACGCAACCCTGCAACAGATTGTCACCTGCTACAACGACGTAACCGGTAGCGGCAGTGCCGTGCAGAGAATCTCAGAGTTCACCTGCGAGAATCCTCCCTCTAAGGAGGAGGTGGAGCAGGTAGTAGGCGATGACCAGCCGATGCCGCCGTCATGCGGAGCTGTTTCAGAATGCTTGTTGTTTGATTCTGAGGTCGAAGAAGAGGACGAAGTAGACGGCGACGCGTTCATGGAGACACCCTCAGGACCATAGCGTCATGTGTGGGCCCTTATGCGCTTTGGGCTGCTACGAAGAGCGCGGATTGACGGCAGCCATCCGCGCTCTTCCTCATTTAGCGGGTTGCGCGCAAGCGAACACGAGGGTCCAAGGCGGCCACGGAAATGTCCGCCAGCAGGTTGCCCAGCTGAACCATGGCGCAGGAGATGATGACGATGGCGGTGATCATTGGGAAGTCGGGTTTGTAGATCGACTCAACAGCTAGCCGGCCCATGCCCGGCCAGGAGAAGATGCTTTCGGTGATGATAGCTCCTGAAACCAGGAATGGCAGCTGGAGACCCACCATGGTGACAACGGGAAGCAACGCGTTGCGTACCCCGTGGACCATCAGAGTGCGTGCTTGTCCCGCCCCCTTAGCACGCGCGGTGCGGATATAGTCCTGCCCTAGACTCTCGATAAGCTCACTGCGCATGATGCGCGCGTAGGTGGCAGAACCAATAATGGCAAGAGTGAACGCGGGGAGAATGGCATGGCGTAGATGCTCCCAGAACCCCCAGCCGTAGCCGCCAACGGGAAACCAGCCCAAGCGGAAGGCAACGACCTCGAGGAACAGCAGCCCCCAAATGAAAGAGGGCGTGCTGATGCCTGCGAAAGCAAGCGCCATAATGCTCCCATCGATTGATGTGCCTCGAAATCGCGCGGCAACGATTCCCACGCCAAGTCCGAGCAAGAGCTCGATGCCCATGGCCAGTGCGGCAAGTAAGAGCGTGCGAGGGAGGCGCGTAGCAATGGTTTCCATTACAGGGCGGTCATCGCGGAAGGAGGTGCCGAAGTCACCATGTCCCAGCGAGCCCAGCAAGTTCTGGTAGCGCTGCCAAAGTGGTCGGTCGAGGCCATGTTTCTTGCGGAAGTCCTGCAGCTGAACCGCTTGTGCTCGCGGACCCAGTTGAGCCACAGCGGGATCGCCGATGAGGTTGAGCAAGAAGAAGACGAGCGTCACAACAGCCCAGAGGATGACGATGGCCCAAGCCATGCGCTTGAGGGTGAAGACGATCATGGTGCATCTTCCTTGGCGGCACGACGGGGAAGATCCAGCCAGACGTCGCGGAAGTAGTCGGGCCACACCGGGTGAGGTTTGAAGTTCTTCACGTACGGCTGCCAGGCAAACATGGCTTGCCCATTCCAGAGGAAGGCCCATGGGGCGTCCTCGGTCAGAATCGTTTGCGCCTTTCGATAGAGCGCCTCTCGTTTGTTGCGATCGTGCTCTGTGCGAGCAGCGTCAAGTATGGCATCGAGCTTAGGATTTCGGTAGAACGCGCGGTTCTCCGAATCGCGCGGGTGGATGGCATTGGAATGAAACAGCACGTCGAGGAAGTTGGCGGGGTCAGGAAAATCCTGAGACCAGCCAGTGAGGAACATCTGCGCGGTGTTCCTTCGGCCGGTCTCCTCGAGGTAGACCGGGAACGCTACCTGCTTGAGCTCCACCTCAATGCCGATCTTTGCCAGGTCGGATTGAGCGAGTTCACCTATTTTCTTGGACGCATCGCTCTCGCCGAGCCACATCGTGACAGGCCTCGGGTAACCATTCTTGTAGCCGGCAAGTTTCATCTCGCGTCGCGCCTTAGGCAAATCATAACGCTGCCGACTCGGGAGGTGCGCATCGTAGCCAAGAAGACCGGGCGGCACGGGTTGACCTGTGATGCGAAGGCGGTGGTTGCGCGCCTGCTTCCACCAGGGGCGGTTGATTGCGAAAGCCACAGCCCGTCGCACATGCCGATTGTCGAACGGCGGCATTTCGCAGTTCATCGCCAACCCCCAGATGTCGATCTGCGGGACCTCAGTGACATAGGGTTGCCAAGCCTCAGCCTTCTTGAAGAAGAGGTAGTCGGCAGGAGGAAATCCTCCCGTTATATCCAGTTCGCCGTTCCTGAATCGGCGTGTTGATGTTTCAGCTGAGACATTGAGCAAGTAGATCATGCGGTCGACGTAGGGGTAGCCAACTCGCCAATAGTTTTTGTTGCGCGTGAAGACAATGCGTACCCCGGGCTCCCACTCCGTTAGTCGAAAGGGACCGGAGCCGACCGGATGATGAGCTGCATCACTGCTTGCGTACATCTCCCGAGGAACGGGATGAGCAAAGGTCATCGACATGGCGTGAAGGAATGTTTGGTCGGCTTTCGTCAATTGGAAGGAGACGGTGTAGCGGCCGCTGATGCGAATGCCTCCGATGTGCGCACTTCTGCCTGAGCGGTATGCCTCGAGCCCCTCAATGAGGGTGAAGAACGGGTAAGCGGGCGAGGCAAGCTCTGGGTTGAGCATGTGCTCCATTGACCATTTTACATCGTCTGCCGTGATCTCGCGGCCGTTGTGAAAGTGGACCCCGTTTCGCAGAGTGAAGGTGAACGTCTTTCCGTCGGACGAGACCTCAGGCATGGACTCTGCCAGGCTCGGTACAAGTTTGGCTTCGTAGTTGTAATCGAGGAGACCATCGAAAAGAAGCTTGATGCCGGTGGTGGAGAGGACGTCGTAGGAGATGTGCGGGTCAAACCCGCGCACGTCGCTGGAGGTGTGGAAGATGAGCGTACCGCCCTGCTGAGGCTGCGAGTGTCCCGCTCCCTTGTAACGGGGCGCTTGAGGCGCGCGAGGACATCCCACCAACGACAGAGTGGTCAGTAACAAAGTGGCCAGTAACAGAGCGGTCAGCAACGGGCACAGGAGTGCGGCGAAAGTTTGCAGCCCCTCGTGCCTCCCTCGATGGTCTGAGGCTAGTTTAGCGATCTTTAGGGTCAAGCGCGTCACGAAGCCCCTCGCCTAGGAGATTAAATCCGAACACAGTGCACACGATGAGAAGGCCGGGAAGCACGACCAGCCGAGGCGAGTGCGTCATCAGCGCTTGCCCATCGCGAAGCATCGTGCCCCAGCTCGATTGTGGAGCCTGCACGCCCAAGCCAAGGAAGGACATCGCCGACTCGACAATCACCATGTTGGCCACCATGGTGGTGGCAATGACGATCACCGGCCCAAGGATGTTTGGGAGGATGTGAGCAAAGACGATGCGACGGTTTGGACAGCCAATCACGCGCGCTGCCTGCACGTAATCGAGCTCCTTGACCTGCATCACCTTGCTCCGCGTGATGCGAGCCAAACTGCTCCACGAGAGCAATCCTAATAGGAGGTAGAGCGACCACAGCTCGGTGCTTTTTAGCGCCTTTTGCACGGAGATTGCTATTAGAAGGAATGGGATGGACAGGAGAATGTCAACTAGCCGCATCGCCACTAGGTCAACTACCCCGCCAAAGAAGCCGGAGGCTAAGCCAATCAGCAAACCTGCAATCACTGCCAGCGCTGTTGCTAGTGTCGCAACCTGGAGGGTCACGCGGCCCCCGTCTAGCAAGCGTGAGAGCTCATCGCGTCCCAGCTGATCGGTTCCAAGCACGAACCTCGAACCGGGCCCGACGGGCGTACCGTCATCCATCCGCAGTCCCTCTTCATAGACGCGGTTCGGGTCATGAGGAGCTACCCAGGGCCCCACGAGGGCAAGCCCACACACAACGACAATCAAGGTCGCACCTGTCAGAGCGCCGCGTTGCGACAGTAGACGATGCAGCCTCGGCTCACGGGACGTCAGAGGTCACTCCACGTTCACAGAACTGTCGGATAGCATCTGCGGTTTCAACAGGCAGTTCCTCGTTAGGAGCGTGCCCTACGTCTTGCATCACGTGAAGCCGTGCACGAGGCAGGAGCGATGCCACTTTGGATGCGTGGCTGACGGGAAGAAGCTTATCGTGAGACCCCCACAAGATGAGCACGGGTTGTTCCACAGAAGGAAGAGCAGCTTGCACCGGCTCAAGCTGCGACATTCGCAAAAATACCTCGTAGGCGGATTCCCGAGAGGTTCTTGCGGTGAAGCGGTCGTAGTAGTGGTCGATGAGCTCTAACGGAACGCGCTCCCGCCTGTGGACAACCTTGGTTTGGAAATAGTGCCGGAAAAGGCGCGGTCCATACACGTGCAGGAAGGCCCATCGCCCGACCCGAGGGATCTTCAGCAAGCTGCCTGAGAAGCCAATCCGAGGCGGGTAAACGACTGGCGCAACGACCACCAGGCGCTGCAAGAGGGGAGGCCGCTCCGCGGCTATTAAGAATGCGATCGAGCCGCCGAACGAGTGGGCGCACAACGTGAACGGAGTTTCGACCACGCGAGGCAGTGCCTTGGCCAGGATACCTGCGATAGAGCGGGCAGAGTAGGTGAGGGCGCTGGAGACCTTCGTGCTGGTGCCGAAGCCGGGAAGGTCGATGAGGACACATCGATACTGCGGGGCCAGCTGCCTAGCTACCGCATACCAGCTCTGATGGTCGACGAGCCAACCGTGCAAGAAAATAAGGGCTGGCCCGTGCCCTTCCTCCCTCACGTGCAGCCGAATCCCATCGACCTCAACTTCGCGAACTGCTGCACCCATCTTAGATTACTCCCCACCCGAAGCTTCAGATCGCCGAAAAGTAGCAAAAGAAGCGGCCTTGACGCAAGATCATGGGGAACCTGTCACACGTCCTCTGCCATTTTAGTGGAACCGCCGCTCAAGTTTCCATTGACAGGATTCTATTCAATGGAATACATTGAGCGACCTCACGACGATGACACAGAGCGAACTCACAGAGCAGCCCCGGGTGGTGCGTAGCAGCGAGCGCAGAGCAGGCTGGACGGAAGCAGAGCTCCAGGAGCTGGAACACGGGCATCCTGAGGGGCTCGCAACGGCAGAGGTTGTCGCAGCCTTCAGCGCACGAGGTGAGCGTTTAAGTGAGGCCACCGTGCGCAAATACGTGCAGTGGGGCCTTCTCCCGCGCAGCACACGTGTCGGACGCAAAGGGAAACACCGTGGCTCCCAAGGTCGCTATCCAACATCGATCATCCGAAGACTCGTGCTCATCCGAGAGCTGATGGGGCGCGGCCTCACCATTGAGGATATTCGGTCGCAGAGGTTGCTCTACGCCGGTGAGTTGGAGGCTCTGAGCGTGAAGCTCGAGGATGTCTTCAAATCCTTCGAGCGAGCCATTGAAGCCAATGCGGATACCGCCTCCGTGCCGTTCGCACGTGCGCGAGTTCACGAGGCGCGGAAGCTTGGTGAGCAGCTAACGGAGAAGCTTCGTTCGCTGGAGCAGCGGCTCAGTCTCGAGATTCGAATGTCACAAGCAGCGATCTAACTGCCTGTGAAACACAACACACAACAGTAGCGACACGTGAGGAGGGGAAGATGAGCGTAGGCAAACCGGGAACTAACGCAGAGAACACACGGGGTTCCTTGGCATTGGCGTTGGAGGCAACTCCAGACCCAGGTGAGAGCGACGATCCGAGCAGGGCACCACGACGTCGCCGAAGCCGTGCAAGGGCGCGGACCATCTCCATCCGTCGCCTCAGCAAAAGTGAGCTCAATCGCGGTCGCGAGCTGTATCCGGAAGAGCAATATTGGCGGCCTCAGAACCGCAACGAATGCGTCTCGATGGACCGTCCCTGTCCGTTCATCTCGTGTAAGTATCATCTCTATGTCGACGTTCATCCTGTTCGAGGCTCCATCAAGATGAACTTCCCGGACCTCGAGGTTTGGGAGATGACGGAGACTTGCGCGCTGGATATCGCTGACCGTGGCGGCATTACGCTAGAGGAAGTTGGCGAGATCATGAACCTCACACGCGAACGTGTGCGTCAAGTCGAGACGCAAGGTCTTGGTAAGCTCGAAGAAGCAGGTGAGCTGGCACGGCTCAAAGAGCTTGTTCTTTAATTGATGCAGCAACGCTTCGGCTGCATCAGAAGATATGGTTTCCGGCGAAGACCCGCGGCCGAGCGGCCCACGCTGCAGTGCGTTGAAAGAAGAAGACGTGCACTCCTAGGGCGCGCGAGCGGTTGCGACTCGGGGGCTCAACCCTGCTTCAACCCTGCTGATCAGGGCCGCCAATTAGGTGCTGCCCCGGCACTGCTGCGCAAGCCGGGGCAGGTCACAGAAGCACGTAAGCCGAGTTCTGTTCCTGAAGTTCGTCGCCGACCATCAGGTGGCAGCCATTCCTCTACGATGGCCATCGCGGACCATCTTTAGCAACCAACCCGGGAACTCAGGCGGGTCACCTTCAAACGCTCCCCTATTTGGTTTTGCACCGGATGGGGTTTACCATGCGACTGCCGTTACCGGCCGCCCGGTGAGCTTTTACCTCACCCTTTCACCCGTTCCAATCTGCCGAGACTGCGTCTCATCAGATGGTGGTCTGCTTTCTGTGGCACTTTCCTGAGGTCACCCTCACCAGCCGTTAGCTGGCATCCTACCCTTTGGAGCTCGGACTTTCCTCCCGCTTGCAACACGTGCAGGCCAGCGGCTGCCTGCGCCTCTGCGACGGCTCCATGCTACTTCAGTCTGAGTGATGAGCAAGGACCTCATCACTTCACGCGGAGGAGATAGTTGGCGCGTCGCAGAGGCGCTCGTCCTGCCAGACTCGGCGTATAAGTCGGCATGCTCCACCAGTCGATCACCAAAGGAGCATGCGCCCAGGTGGGTGCGGATTACGTGCACCCGACCCGCTCGACGAGGCATCGGCACAATCCCCTAGGCATCGGACAATCCCCTAGGCTGCTCGCAGCTCGTTGCAGTGCTGATTGAGGTGTTCGAGAAGCTTACTCTTCGCCTTTGCCTCTATCTGCCTGGCGCGCTCCCGCGAGATGCCCAGGCGTCGCCCTATCGCAGCCAGCGAAAACGCTTTCTCAGTATAGTAGCGCTGTTCTACGACGTATCTCTCCCGCTCGGTGAGGACCTTGAGAGCAGAGGACATGCACTTGCCTAGGGTTGTACTGTACTCCTCGCTGAGGATCGTGTCCTGAACCGACGTCTCCTTGGCCTCCAACGTGTCGAGGAAGGTGGTTTGCGATTCGCCTCCGAGGGGCGTCTCGAGCGAGAGATCCCTTGCATCGAGCCTAGCAAGCATCTGGTGCATTGCTTCGGGACTGACGCCGAAACTCTTCGCCAGCTCCTTCCTCTGTTCATGAGCATCCGGAACCACGGATGCGAGCTTTGCGCGTTCGCGTCTCAGTCGGAAGAAGATTTTGGAGCGAAGTACGCCCGCTCCGGCACTTACGGATGACTGCGACTGGACCACTGCATCGAGAATGAAAGCTCGGATCCAGAATGCGGCGTAGGTCGAGAAGCGTGTGCCTTTGTCAGGGTCAAACTTTCTCGCCGCGATCATCAATCCCAGGTTGCCCTCGGCCACGAGGTCTGGGAGAGGAATGCCATACCGCCTATAGCCTATTGACATAGCTACGACGTATCCCAAGTGTGATTCCACCAAGCGGTGCATGGCACGGTTATCGCCGGCCTGCATCTGTTGAACCCATTTCCTCTCCACCTCAACGGTGGGACGTTTCACCTTGCGAACCCGTTGTAGGTACGCGTCAAAGGAGTCTGTCATGCTCTGTAAGTTACGTTACGTAACGTAACTTGGCAAGAGGAGTGGCACGAGATTTCTACCGTAAGTGGGGTCAGGCCACCGAGCGCGTTACGCTGAAGATGCGAAGGCGCATGTAATAAAACTCTATCCCGGTCGCAGAACTTCGCGCGGCGGCTCCTCAGAGCCAGGTCTACGGTGGAGGCCGCTTCCGACAGCCGTCGCCGAAGCTTGCTCCAGTCATGTGTACGCAGCAAAGCCTGCTGACACTCAGCCGGTCCCGTACTGAGGCCGGTCCCGTACTGAGGCCGGTCCCGTACTGAGGCCGGTCCCGTACTGAGGCCGGTCCCGTGTTGCTCGAGTAGGCTAGGCGTAGGCGGTCAGTCCCTGGCCAGACGGTTACGGCTAAACGGCGAAGCTTGAGCCACACCCGCAGGAGCCGGTTGACTTCGGATTGAGAAACTTGAACCCAGCTCCGTGCAGCCCCTCGACGTAGTCGATTTCCGTGCCCTCGAGGTATTGGTAGCTCATCATGTCGATGTAGATCTTCACCCCATCGGTCTCGAAGATCTGGTCTAGCTCTGTCGTCTCATCCTCAAAGTAGAGGTCATAGCTGAAGCCAGCGCAACCGCCGCCCACGACCCGGACTCGGAGGCCTTGCTCTCCAAGTGCTTCTGTGTTCCTAATCTCTTTTACCTTCTGGCTCGCTTTATCGGTCAGCGTGATCATGCTGCATTCACCTCGATTCCAACTATAGAGCATCCCGCGCAAATCGGCCAGTCGCAGGTCAGGCCTGGGTCCCCCCCGCGTCCTGGAAGCGGTTCTATTCGCGCTCCCGCTCAACCGACTCGGAATGCGGCTGCCCTCCGTGCACCTTTCCTCCTCTACGCCCGTTCTAGTGCAAGTTCATCTGACAGACTGATCGATGCGCGTCTTCTTTGCGCTGGGAGGGAGTTTGATGACCACTTGAGCCAAGGGTTTGTCGAGGGTACACCGCGGAATGGCAAAAGAAACAAACCGACCGGTTGCGCTGGTGACGGGTGGCGGTCGAAGACTTGGTGCTGCGATAGCTCGGCGCCTTAGCGCAGATGGGTTTGACCTGGTCCTGCACGTTAACAGGTCACTTAAAGAGGCTGAAGCGCTGGGGAAGGAGCTGCGCAGAGACGGCACCGCGGTGTGGATCATGCAGGCTGACCTTACCGATGCGGGAGCCGCGAAGGCTCTCGTGGGAGAGGTCGTGAAGCAAGCGGGCCATTTTGATCTTTTGGTAGCTAGCGCTGCAAACTTCGAGCGGGTTCGGTGGGATGACGTGGATGCAGCCGCCTGGGACCGGGCCATGCACTTGAACCTTCGGGCGCCTTGGTTGTTGGCGCAGGCGGCGAGTGGACCACTTGCTGATCAAGAGGGGTCTATTGTCTTTATAACGTGTTTGAGTGCTTCAGTCCCCTTCAAAAACTACTTGCCCTATGTTGTGTCCAAAGGCGCACTGCAGCAGTTGATGCGTGTCCTGGCCCTTGAACTCGCGCCCGCTGTGCGCGTCAACGCGGTCGCGCCAGGCACCGTGCTTCCACCCCCCGATTTGGAGGTCGAAGTGTTAGCGCGTCTTCGTGAACGGACACCGCTGCAAAAGCTAGGTGGCGCCGAGGATGCGGCCGCTGCAGTAAGCTACCTTGCACAAGCTTCCCACGTGACCGGTCAGGAAATCATCGTCGACGGCGGCCGATCTGTCGGGGCGATGACCTAGGCCTGACTGATCACGCGGTCTGAGGTGTCGCACTGTCAGACGGTGCGGTCAAAAATGAGTTGCGCGTCGTCTGCGCGGTACGCCCCTTGCTCTAGGATCCGCGTGACTGGCAAATACCCCAATGCGAGGTTCTCGCCGCCTCCACGCTCCTCTGGGGAGACCGAGGTGATGAGCCCGATGGGCTCACCCTCTAAAGATACGTCCGCTCCCCGACGTACGCTTCCCTCCACCTTAAAGCGGACCAGCGAACGCCTGAGCTTCCCCCGATTCTCAAGCATGCACACCACCTCTTGGCCGATGTAGCAGCCCTTCGAAAAGGAAATTGCGCGATCGCGCAATCCTGCCTCTTGCGGCAGCGTCTCCTGCGTCAGGTCGAAACCGAAGCGGGCGCGCGGCGCTTCAAGTCGAGCTTGCTCCCATGCTTCCTCACTTACCTCGAGTCCCTCAGCGTTCTTGACGCACTGCCTCAGGGTCGCCGAGGAAGCATCGGTTTGAGGAGCTACGACATCCACGCCGCCTTGGCCGAGTCTGTCGCAGTTATATTTCACCCACTCTTTGGGGAGCATCTCGGCAGCAGAGACGCTCTTTGGCCCTTGAAAAGTGAAGAGCGAGAGGTGGGGTGTCTCTTCAAGTTCGACATCTTCCATAATGATCTGGCGATCGAAATGCTCGAGCAAAGAAGCCTTCGCTTCCTCAGGAACAACAGCAAAAAGAGCGTCAGCATGGGCGGTGAGCCACAGCTCAGAAACGACCTTGCCCTTGGCGGTGAGACTTAGCGCGTAGACTGCGGCAGAGGCACCTAAGTGGCTTGTATCGTTGGTCACCTGCCCCTGAATCCAACTCAACCGGTCCTCGCCTGTTATCTTGATCAGCGTAAGTTCCTGCAGCTTCCGGGCCCCAACCTCCGACAGCAGAGCCCGTCGCTCGCGTTCTAAACTTGACTTCATATTCAAGACTGTACCAAACCCCAGCACGTACGCTACCCGTTCAAAAAGACGCGGTCATATCGTGCAGGCTGCGGTTGCGTTTGGGAGCGGCGTTATTGTCCGCCGGGCGTTGTTGTCCGCCGCGCGTGCGAAAGTGACTCACGCGGCGAGAGCGGCCTAGACGCCCACGCGTGCTACACTTAGTACCAGTAAAGCTTGAGGGTATGAGTAGAGCTTGAGGCAGTAACGATGAACTTCTTTTCACCGCAACCCTACGAACGGGATATGCTAACCCGTGCTGGTCAGTTCATTGCCGCATTCAGCGCTTGCATGGCATGGCTGATAGGCGGTTGCGCTAGTCCTAAGGAATCTGCCTTTCCACGCATCGCGCAGGGCGTTGAGCAACGGTGGACGGCAGAGCCGGTATTTGCCGAGCTGACCTTTGACGACCCAGTCTCAATGGTGCAGGCGCCGGGAAGCGAGCGCCTCTTCGTGGCGGAGCGAGAGGGAAGACTTTTCTCCTTTGAGCAGCGGCAGGATGTCACTGAAAAGAAACTGGTGCTGGACCTGAGCGCCGAGACCCAAGGGCACGGCGATTCGGGTCTCCTAGGGCTCGCTTTTCACCCGAAGTACGGCGAGAAAGGAAGGGGTCATCAGTACCTGTACGTGGCGTATGCGTTCACGGAAACCCCCATTCAGGGGAGGCCGGTGCGGACTACGGAGACCTGGTCTCGGGTGTCGCGTTTCACGCTGTCTGATGCTTCGGGAGTCGTTGATCCTGCCTCAGAGGTCGTGCTCATTAACCAGCGGGATCAAGACACGTGGCATCAAGGGGGGGCGCTCCTGTTCGGCGCAGACGGTTTCTTATACATCTCAATGGGTGATGAAGGCGGCGAATATTGCCAATATGAGAACTGCCAGCTCATCTCAAAAGACCTTTTCGCGGGCGTGTTGCGTATCGATGTGGCTCAGCGGGGTGGCGACATCAGCCATCCGCCGCCGCGACAACCTGAAGATGGACAGACCTAAGGCTACTTCATCCCCAACGGCAACCCGTTTGTGGGTCATGAGAATGCGCTCGAGGAGTTCTACGCAATCGGGCTGCGCAGCCCGCACCGGATGACGCGAGACCCGCTTATGGACCGCGTCTGGATTGGTGATGTGGGTCAAAATCAACGGGAGGAGATCGATGTTCTGACGAAGGGTGCGAACTTTCAGTGGCCGATCCTGGAGGGCACGCGTGCCGTAGAGGAGGGCCAGGAGCCGGAAGATAGCTTGGGCGAGTGGACTGCTCCGGTCCACGAATATGGGCGGGATGATGGACGCGCCGTCATCGGCGGCTATGTCTACCGAGGCACGCGTTATCCGGAGCTTGCGGGTAAGTACGTCTTTGGTGACATCGGCTCAGGCAACGTCTTCGCTCTTTCCTACGAGGAGACGGAAGACGGCTCGCTGGAGAATGTGCAACGTGAGCTTCTGTTTGAGAGCGGGTTTCAAAATCTGGAGAATGGTATTACGTCGTTCGCCGTGGATGCCGCTGGCGAGATCTACATCCTAACGCTTGGGGCGGCGGCGAATCTCCATCGGCTGGAGCAGGCGCCTCTTGTGGACGATGCGGCGCCGCAGTTGCTCTCCGAGACAAGGCTCTTTGCTGACATGGCAAGCCTTGAGCCATCGGAGCACCTGCGCGGGTACTCGGTAGTCCAGTCTCTGTGGTCGGACGGAGCAGACAAGCAGCGGTGGATGTATCTGCCAGCGGGTGAGCACATAGCGGTTTCGGAAGATGGCGCCTTTGCCTTTCCGGAGGGCGCAATCTTCGTCAAGCATTTCGAATTCGCGCTTGATGCTGGTGCTCCTGAAAGAAAGCGGCGTCTTGAGACGCGTGTAACAGTGAAGACCGACGATCATCTGTACGGAATGACCTACAAATGGCGCGAGGATGGCACCGACGCCGATTTGCTAACGGAACGTCTGGTAGAAGAGCTAGAGGTGTTGGATGGTGAGGGCCGCCCGGCGGCGCAGAGCTACATGTATCCGTCGCCTCAGGACTGCTTGACGTGCCACACACGAGAGGCGGGTAGTGTGCTTGGAGTGAGCATGCCTCAACTGGTGGGCGACGGCGACACACGCTCGCACCTGGAGGCGTGGAACAAGGACGGCGTATTCGAGCCTCCGGCGGAGGCGGCCGACGCGCCGTTTGAACTAAGCAGCTTGGACGATGAAGACGCCACATTGGAGAGCCGAGTGCGGTCGTATCTTCATGTGAACTGCGCCCATTGTCATGGCAGCGTCAACCTCCCGCGGGCGAACTGGATTGCGCATGCCGATGTGTCGACTGAGGCTCTGCTGCAAATCCGGACGGTGCAAGAGTATCCGGAAGGCAACCGGCTTTTAGTGCCGTGCGAGCCTGAGAAGTCCATCTTGTTTCGTCGGGTTTCAGAACACGGAGGGAGGATGCCGCCGCTTGGGACGCTTGAGCTAGACCAGGCATTCCTCGAAGTGCTAAGGGCATGGCTTGAGGGACCGCTGTGCGAGTCCGCTAGAGAGGGATAGCTTGGCCGAGTGCGTCTTCTGTCTCTTGTGCTAGCCGAGGCGCAGCGGGCCGGAGTGGAGGCATTGTATTCCGCTGGCGGTCACGAGCCGAGCGCCGCCTGATGAATGGACGCCGAGAAAGATGCCTTTCTCGACACCGCAGAGCGTCTGACAACCCCGCCAGCAGAGACGGTGGCCCACGCGGCAGACGAGACGATGCGCCCCGTGAAGCTCAAGTTCCACCAGAGCCTTCTCTGCCTGCGTTAGCACGGCTGCAGCAACCTCTGACCGGTCCACGTCATTGTTAGGGAGCTGCGCCCTAAGCGAAGTTGCCGTCTGCGCCAGAGCTGAGGGAAACCTCTCGCGGTTGACGTTGATTCCGATGCCGATAACGCATGCCCCTTTGGGCATTCTCGAGG
Organism: Polyangiales bacterium; assembly: GCA_965214225.1. Taxonomy (GTDB): domain Bacteria; phylum Myxococcota_A; class Polyangia; order Polyangiales; family CBDCBC01; genus CBDCBC01. Next base: position 3,169,432 of record OZ243942.1, read on the forward strand.
ACGATTCGACCAGGATGCCAGCGACCTTCTTGCCGCGGATGTAGACATCGTTGGGCCACTTGATGGCCGCCTTTGCGCTCCCGCCAAGGAAGCGCTCCGCGGCCTTTGCTACGGCCAGGCCCACGCTCAGGGTGATGAGGGGCAGGTTGGCCGGGGGTAGGGTGCTGCGCTCAACGATGGATAAGTAGAGGTCGGTTCCTGGAGGCGAAGACCAGTCCCTTTGATGTGCACCGCGGCCCGCCGTTTGGCAGTTGGCGATGAAGGTAGCGCCTCGCGGCGCGCCCCGGGACAAAGCCTCTCGTGCAAGGTCGGAGGTTGAACTGACCTGACGGAACAGGTGCAAGAACCTACCCATGTGCTGGGTTGAGAGTGCACGCTGCATGCGCACCACGGAGAGGTCATCTACTTCAGCGACTTCTGGGGAGGTCACTCGCGCACTCCCTGGTGGAGGACAGTCTGGTGGAGGGCAGCTTCGAGAACGTTGCAGCCCGCGTGCACAAGTGCGGCCGCGCCGACGCCGCCGCGCCACGTGCGCAGTGCGCCGAACAAGAGACCGGGGAGAAACACTGAGAGTCGGGCCAGCCACGGGCCTTGAGCCAGATGCATCACAGCGAACAGGAGCGCCTGAAGGACCCACACCAGAGCAAGGCGTCCGGCCTTGCCGGTCCCGGCATGAGGGAGGTGACGTTGCAGAGTTGTTTGAACGTAGCCGCGGAAGAACATCTCTTCGGGTAGGGCCACCGCCAGCACCTGCGTCAATACGAAGCTACCCAAGGCTTGAGGGACATCCCACCTGAGGCCGCCCCCCACGTCGAACCACCATCGATAGGCCAGAACGTAGGGCGGAAATATGCACGCCATGACCAACATCGCAATGCTCGTTTCCCGAGCTGCAGAGGAGCACCACCGACTGAGACGTGCGTGCTTGGTGTCATCGGATGCACTGATGCGCTCTCCAAACAGTGGGCCGAGGGCGATACCATACCCTTCCGCACCTTGAGGATGACGATGGGCAAACCGAAGCGGCACGAGCACAAAGAGCACCATAACTGCAGAGTGCGAGACGTCGGCGTTTGGAGCCAAGCGCATCAGCAAAAACACGACGAGCGTGACGCCGGTGTAGACGGCGAGCATCGTGCGGAGCGGCATCCGCACGTGCCGAAGAGCGTGTTGATTGGGCATGCTAAAGGTTCATCGAAGGTTTGAAGAACATCCAAACACTGCGTGCTCGGTCAAGTAAACGTTCAGGTCAATGCCTGTGAAATAAGCCACCTCGCGGCTTACCTCCTCGGAAAAAATCCTCAAATACGGTAAGTATTCTCCGGTTTTTTCCTGCGGGGGCGCTCACGACCTGACTCATTTGACAGGCATTGATGCTTAGGTCACCGGCATTGAAACGTTTAGGTATCCTAGCATGCGGTTTTCGCGGCTTTTTCTGCCTAGAGGGTACCTGCACGCTTACTTGGTCAGTCTAGAACCTCTGTGTGACATGTGTTCAAGGATCCGCTGCCAGTCCAGGCTGGTGCAGTCAAGGCTGGCACATTCTAGGCCGGCACAAGCGGATTAGGCTCCGCCGCAGAATCTCAGACGAGGCGGCGGGCGGTTCTTCACTGGCACGCGCGCACTGGGATTGATCCTGCGGTCTCATGCGGCGCTGCGCGGCGGCTGTGCTACTCGCGCTGCGCGGCGGCTGTGCTACTCGCGCTGCGCGGCGGCTGTGCTACTCGCGCTGCGCGGCGGCTGTGCTACTCGCGCTGCGCGGCGGCTGTGCTACCCTCACGCCGTTGGCGGACGTATAGCGACTTGATTCCCGAAGAAAAGATCGCTGAAGTACGAGAGAGGGTCGACCTGCTCGCCCTGGTGGGGGAGCATGTGGCCTTGCGCAAGGCCGGCCGCAGCTATCTCGGGCTGTGTCCCTTCCACTCCGAGAAGACGCCTTCTTTCCACGTGAACCAAGAGCGTGGCTTCTATCACTGCTTTGGCTGTCAGGAATCGGGAGACGCCATTGCATTCGTTCGTCAACTGGAAGGGCTCTCCTTTGTCGAGGCTGTAAGGCAGCTAGCGAACCGCCTTGGGATCGAGTTGCCAGAGCATGCTCCATCACGAAGCTCTGCCTCAGCGCGCGTGAAAGAGCGGCTGCTCAAACTTTTAGAGGAGGCGACGTGCTTCTTTCAGGAGAGGCTCAGTGAGCTGCCTCCGGAGGCGAAGGCACGGCAGGAGCTTGCGCGACGCGGCGTCGGCGACGCAATCATCGACGCTTTTCGACTGGGTTACGCACCCGATGACTGGCACCTGACCACCGATGCCATGCGCTCGCAAGGGTACTCGGAAGAAGAGTGCGAGAGGGCGGGTCTGGGCCAGCATTCGAAGAGTGGAGAGCGATTCTACGACCGCTTCCGAGGACGATTGATGTTCCCTATCACAAACGTGGTGGGACAGGTCATCGCGTTTAGTGGACGTCACATTCCTGAGCGGGATGAGCCTGGTCAGTCTACTACCGCAGTAAAGGTCCCAAAATACATCAACAGCCCAGAGGGGTTGCTGTACACGAAGGGGCATACTCTTTTTGGCATAGCTCAAGCCAAGCGTGCGATGCAGTCCGAGGACTGTGCACTCCTGTGTGAGGGTAACTTTGACGTGTTGGCTTTGCACCAAGCAGGCCTCGGCCACGCGGTGGCGCCACTCGGCACTGCCCTGACGCAGCAGCAGGTGCAACTACTCCGTCGTTACGCGTCAAAAGTGAACTTGGTGTTCGATGGCGACGCAGCGGGCCGAAAGGCGATGCTGTTGGCGGACGCAACGCTGAGGGAAGCGGGTCTCTCGGCTTGTGTTGTCGCGCTTCCGGAAGGGGAAGATCCTGACTCTTTTATTCGTCGTTTGGGGCGGGATGAGCTTGTAGCAAAAGTGAAGCAGGCTGCTCCTCTTTTGACCTGGATCATTGACAAGACGGCCGCTGAAACTTCCCCAGATCCGACGGCTCGCGCGCAAGCCATCAGCTCCCTCAGGCCGTTCTTCTCTCAGGTGAAAAACCCCGTGGAGCTTCGGCTCTATTTGGAGCGAGTGGCGACACGCTTCCAAATAGAGCACTTGGATACCATCGCCCGTGCGCTTGAGGTCGGTCAGGCGATTTCTTCCCGCCGACCACCAGGTGTCGCCTCTAACCGAAAGAAGCCGGGGCAGAGACGTGAATCCGCATCCCGCTCGGCCACTCGCATGGAAGCTGAGCTCGTCGGTTTGTTGCTCGACGTTCCGTGCTTGATAAGCTCCAACCATGCGGAAAAGTTAGAGAAGCTTTTGACCTCAAGTGCGGTTCGGTCCATCCTCCATGAGTTGAAGCTGCTCTACCGAGACCTCGGAGTCATCGATTCAGCAACTCTGATAGCGCGTTTCGAGGGTACCCCATCTTGCGGATGGCTGAAGAAGCGAATGTCCTTACAAAAGTACGGAGAGGACGATGCTGAAGACACGCTGCGGCGTGGTGTGGGGATGTTGGCGCGAACGCGGGCCGAAGAAGAGCTTCCCCGCTTGGCTCAAGAGATCCAGCAGGCCCTCCGTAGTGGAAATGAAGAGCTTGCAAGCAGCCTGCGAGTGCAGCACGTGGAACTGGCGCGACAGGCTCACCATATGACTAAGGCTTTAGTGAAGGAATAACCATGGTGGCGAAGAAGGAATCAACCCGTGCGAAGCCGCGAGCGCGCTCCGCAGAGACTAAAGGCGCGGGTAATCTACCGGTGCAGAAGCAGGGCGCTGCGAAGCGAGCATCCACAAGAGCGAAGACCGCCGAAGGCGCAGCTTCCGAGGGCGCCAGTGCGAAGGCGCCTCGCGTTGCAGCTACCCGCGGCTCTAGAGGCGCTGCAGCATCTCGGCGCAAGTCTGCAAGGGCGCGGGAGAGCGTGGTTCCAAGCTTCGAGGATAGCAACGATGAGCAGAGCGGTGTGAGTGAGAGGAAGCTAGAACAGCTGGTCGAGCTGGGCAAAAGTCGCGGCTACCTTACCTACGACGAAATTAATGAGGTTCTTCCGCCAGACGTGGTTGATTCCTCCGATATCGAGGATTTCCTCGGCACCTTGGACGACGCAGACATTGAGGTCGTGCGGGAGCCGGAGGTGACGCGTTCGCGCGCCAGCTCTTCTTCCCAAGGCAACTCAAACTTGCCTCCGAGGCGCGACACGGTCCCCCCTTTGTCTCAGCGTAAGATGCGATCTTCCATGCCGCCTTCGGACGACGACAGCGCTCAAGCCAAATCCAACGATCCGGTTCGGATGTACCTGCGGAAGATGGGCTCCGTCGCTCTGCTCACGCGTGAGGGTGAAGTTGAGATAGCGAAACGAATCGAGGATGGCGAAACGAAGGTCTTCGAGGTCATTCTGAACTCGCGTGCGGGGATAGGCTACATTTTGGAGCTTGCGGAGCGTTTGCGTCAGTCATCGCTTCGCGTGCGTGACCTTGTCAACGACGGCGACGGCGACGAGAACGAGCTTAACGAAGAAGAGGCCAAGGCCCGTACGCTCAAGCTCTTCGAACAGGTCAAGCGGCTGGACCAGCAGGTGCGCCTCTGCCAACAGAAGCTGCAGGGTCAGCAGAAGCTGCAAGGGGACGGCACAGGCACAAAGAAAGCCCCTAAAGGTGCTCAGATGCAGCTGGCAGCCGCTCAAGGCGAATTGCTTGCAGCGGTAAGGGAGCTGCGTCTCAACAAGAAGTATGTTGATCGCATCGTGCAGCGGCTTAAGGGCTACATGCGGCGGGTCGAGCAAGCTGAGGGCATCCTCGACGACGTAGAGGCGCGCTTAGGACGGAAGGCAGCCGACGACCTGCCGACCGTCATTTCCGAGATGCGTGAGGACGTGGTAGTCCAGCGTCGGTGGGAGAAGAAACTCAACTGCGGACTTGCCGAGTTACGCCTGGTGGAAGCCAACAGGCGTGGCGCTCTTGAGGAGATGCGCAAGGTTGAGGAAGAGGTCGGCCAGTCGGTCGACACGCTGCAGCGAACTTACCGCGAGCTGCAAGAAGGAGAGCATCGTGCAGAGCGTGCGAAGGCTGAGCTTGTCGAGGCGAATCTTCGTCTGGTGGTCTCCATTGCCAAGAAGTACACGAACCGCGGATTGCAGTTTCTCGACCTGATTCAAGAGGGGAATATTGGTCTGATGAAGGCCGTGGATAAGTTCGAGTACCAGCGGGGCTACAAGTTTTCGACGTACGCCACGTGGTGGATACGCCAGGCGATTACACGAGCTATTGCGGATCAAGCACGTACCATCCGGATCCCTGTGCACATGATTGAGACGATCAACAAACTAGTACGCACGTCGCGTCTATTGGTGCAGGAGCTTGGTCGTGAACCGTCACCCGAGGAAATTGCAGACCGCATGGAGATGCCTCTCGATAAGGTCCGGAAGGTGCTCAAGATCGCGAAGGAGCCGATTTCTCTTGAGACGCCGATTGGTGAGGAGGAAGACAGCCATCTCGGTGACTTCATTGAGGATAAGGGCGCTCTTTCACCCGTTGACTCCGTGATCAACAGCGACCTGGAAGGGCAGACACGGAGCGTGCTCAAGCGTTTGACACCGCGCGAGGAAAAAGTACTGCGGATGCGCTTTGGGATCGGCGAAAAGAGTGACCACACCCTCGAAGAGGTAGGGCGCGATTTTGAGGTGACGCGTGAGCGTATCCGCCAGATTGAGGCGAAAGCTCTGCGCAAGCTACGGCATCCAAGCCGCTCAAAGCAGTTGCGTAGCTTCGTCGATAGCTGAGTCGGTAGCTTCGTCGATAGCTGAGCCAAATGCACGCTCGTCGCCGGACGCAGGGCGAGGTGACTCGAGAAGGTAACGTTTCAGGTATCTAGCGCGGTTTTCGGGGCTTTTTCTCATCCGAGCGCTGGGATCGCGGAAGCTAGCCAGAGTTCTCATCGTTTTACTCCTGCGATCCCGGTGGTTTTCTACTGCCCAGAGCGTACCTGAACGTTTACTCGAGAAGCTTGCGTTGCACGGTGTGGGACAAGCTGCTGGGCGGTGCACTTGCCTTGACAGCGTCTAGGTGATGAGAAACGATGTGCGGGCGCGTTGCGCTGAGGGCCTATAGCTCAATCGGTTAGAGTCCCCCGCTCATAACGGGGTTGTTCCAGGTTCGAGTCCTGGTGGGCCCACCCGAGCGTTGGCGTCAAGCGCGGGCGTTGGTTAGCAGCTTGCACGCACGCGCGTCGAGATGCTTATCCAGATGCAGTGACAGAAGACACTCGAGGGGCTGACGAAGGGGAGCAGGTCGACGAGGAGGGTCAGATAGGGGAAGGTAGCTTCGCGCGTAGGAGCGGGTCCGCTGTCAGCAGCCTGGTCATGCACATATCCCTCCTGCAGCAAGTTGGCATGGTGCAGCGCGTGCGGTGCACCGGCTCCAGGAGTAGCACCGTACGCTTGTGTATACGCAAGTCGGGAGGGTGTTTGTGTGCTATGGCTTGACAGAATCAGGTCATGGTTGAATCTTCAGCCACTCACAGGTTAACGAGGAAGATATACGTGCAGGAAAAGCTCTCAGCCTTAGCTGAACTGGCGACGCTCGATGGGTCGGTTCGAGAGAGTCGGCTCGAGTTAGAAGAGATTCCCAAGAAGGTGCAGGAGAGCCAGAATGACCTGGCAAGCTTAGAAAGCCTGTTGGGAAAAGAGCGGCAAGACCTCGCTGATGCGCAACACCTTCGTCAGGTGCAAGATCAGGAAATCAGCGAACGGCAAGAGCAGCTGACGAAGACGAAGATGAAGTCCAATCAAGCTCGCAACGCCCGGGAGGCGGATGCTGTCGATAATGAGGCGCAGGTCATCCGTCGCATGATCAAGGAGAAGGAAGATGAGCGGGCGCGTCTTGACACAGCCATTGTCACCGTGTCGGAATCCGTTGGTAAGCATGAGGACGAGTTCAGCAAGCTTCGCGGGCTCATCGATCAAGAGTTGGCCAAAGCCAAAACACGCGAGAAGGAGCTGACCGATGAGATCGCCTCCGTCTCAGAGGGAAGGGATGACCTGCTAGGACGTCTGGGTAAGGGGTTAGCGTACCGCTACGAGTCCATACGTAAAAAGTACGGTAGCGCCGTTGCGTGGGTTGTTGACGGAACATGCTCCGGATGCCGGATGGCGGTTCCAGCTCAGCAATACAACCTGATTCTTAGAGGGGAGTCACTCGAGGAATGTCGCTCATGCATGCGCATGTTGTTGCTGCCGCCGGAGAGTCGACCCGAGGAAGACGAAGCGTAGGAAGCCAACGCTTTCCGACCTGAGGCGTGGCGGTGGACCCAGCCCCGCTGCTTAAGTCACTGGCATTGACCTGAACGCTTACCGGGGACATGGCGTGAGGACATGCGTGTCCACGCCCTGAGTAGCCGCCTTAGACCTGCGTGAGCCAATCCTTCCACTCTTCCCGGGCGCCTCCAGCAACCTCAAAGAAAAGGTCTTGCACCTCTTGGGTTAAGGGCCCTCGCTCGCCAGCACCTAGCGTGCGGTCGTCGACCTCCCGTACGGGTGTGACTTCCGCGGCGGTGCCGGTGAAGAACGCTTCATCCGCAATGTAGAGCTCGTCGCGGGTGATGGCGCGCTCTTCTACCCGACGGCCGAGGGAAGCGAGGAGCTCGATGATTGAGCTGCGCGTGATCCCTCCAAGTAGGGAGCCACCGGTAGCCGGCGTCACTACGTTCCCATCCTTGACGATGAACAAGTTCTCCCCCGAGGCCTCTGAAATGTAGCCCTGAGGGTCCAGCAGAATGGCTTCATCGTAGCCAGCCGCCATCACCTCCCGCTTTGCCAAGATGCTGTTCACGTAATGGCCGACGGCCTTGCTCTTGCTGAGCTGCGCATGAACGGCAGGACGGGAGAAGGAGCTGATCTTCGCTCTCACGCCCTTCTTCAGCCCCTCTTCGCCCAAGTATGCACCCCATTTCCACGCAGCAATAGCGACGCGGACGGGATTGTCTTTTGCCATCAGCCCCATCGCTCCATCTCCGAGGAAGGCAATGGGACGAATGTAACATGCGTCTAATCCGTTCCGTCGCACCACCTCGACGCATGCCCGTCGAATGTCCTCTTCCGACCATGGTATCTCCATGGTGAGGATCTTGGCAGAATCAAAGAGCCTACGGATGTGGGCCTGCAGGCGAAATATAGCTCCGCCGCCACTCTTAAGCTGATAGCTGCGGATCCCTTCGAAGACGCCTACACCATAGTGGAGGGTGTGAGTGAGCACGTGGACCTGAGCCTCATCCCATGGCACGTAGTTCCCATCGAACCAGATCGTTTCGCTCTTCACCATGGTCTGTACCCCCGGCTGACGCAGGTTACCACAGGCCGAAGCTTCGAGGGCGAAAGCGCGTACAACTCGCTTTGAGCAAACTCACAAGTGAGAAGGCAACCGCTTCATCCATGACGGCCTCTCGGAAGGAAGCGGACTCACCAGGTGGCTAAAGACCGATCGCACGTTGTCGGCGTGTGTGGCGTACTGCTGGAGGAAGGGGTGGTCGACGGAATCTGCAGGGTGCAGGTCCATCGCCCTCGCAAGGCGGTCCATTGAAGGCGACGGGATGGATATGAAGGGTTGAGGATTCCGCTCGAGGAGGTCGCGCGTCATCTCGATGCGACGATAGAATGCGTAAGCATCGCTCAGGTTTTTGGCTTCTGCGGGGCTTAGTTGACCAGCATGCCGAAGCTGTCGGACGGCGCCAGGGGTGCCTCGCTCTCGGCTGATCCGGATGTGCTTCATCTGAAGAAACTGCACGAGAAACTCCAGCTCGAGCAGCGCGCCGAAGCCGTATTTGGGGTGCATGCGACCGGAGCTTTCCCGTCCAACTTCGCGTTCGAGGCGTGCCTTCATTTCGCCGAACTCCTGCGGGCGTGCAGACTCCTCTATAGCCTGCGCTAAAAGGAAAGCTTGAAGAGAGGCGTTGAGCTGCGCGTGTTGATGGTCGCCTAGGACGCGCATTTTGATGGTCGCCTGACGCTCCCACCCTTCGGCACGGGATGTGTAGTAGGTGCGGAGGGCTGCAAAGGAGCTCACCAGAAGTCCTTGGTAACTGTTTGGTCGCAGGCGAAGATCGACCTTGTACCCCGGACCCTCTCCGCTTGGCTGCGAGAGCAAGTGCACTACGCGCTGCGCAACGCGGGTGACGTGAGTAAGCTGCTCGGCCTCTGTCAGGAAGCATCCTGCTTGGCTTTGATAGACGAACACCAGGTCGAGATCACCGCCAAAGCTAAGCTCCTTGCTGCCCAGCTTTCCTCCCGCAACCACAGCTACGTCGATTTGACGCTGCGCCTCAGAATCAAGCTCGGCGCAGGTGCAGGCGAGTGCAGACATGACTTGTTGCTCAGCAAGTTCGGAGAGCACCCCCATCACCTCTTCAAGTGGGAGGCGCTGATTGATCCACGCCAGCCCGGCACGAAGAGCTACTTCCCTCTTTGCACTCCGAAGCTGTTCCGAGAACGACTGCCACGGTGTGGTGTGCGTTTGACTAAGCGCCCGGATGTGGATGTCTGAGACATCCTTCGTTGTCGGAGGAAGCGACGCGAAGAAGAGGTGGTCAAACTCTTCAAGGTGACGCATCAATGTCGCGGAAAGGTGAGGGCTGCTGCCAAAGAGGCGTACCAGTTTCTGAGCCATCGAAGGCTCCTCGCTAAGCACCTTGATGTAAGCTGTGTAGCCTCCCAACTTGGAGAAGAAGTCTGAGAGCGAGAGGAGCGCTGCCGTGGGGTCTGCGGCTCTCGACACTTCCTGAAGGAGCGTCGGCGCAAGAAGAGGCCAGCGCGCCAGGCCGCTAGAGGTGAACGGAGACTCTCGACTGCTTATCAAACGCATCAGGTGAGACTTCAGCTCATCAGGATCCTGCACATGCAGCAGCTCTGCGGCCCTTTGTAGGTTCTCTTTAGTCACACCGGCGTGCGCGAGTGCCTCAGCAAGGGCAGTATGTTCCTTGAGGGATGAGGGAGTGTGAGGCTCGGCCTCCGTTGCCTCGAGAAGTGAGGTGAAAAGAGCATGAACGTCCGACATGCTGGCACGAAGCTTCTCACGATAGGTAGAGCCTAGGTGCAGCGCTCGCAGGGTTTCCTGCCCGTCATCAGCGGGAGGTAGAACGTGCGTTTGGTGGTCGCTGCGGAGGTGAATGGAGTGCTCCACTCGCCGCAGAAGCTCCCAGGAGGTCGCGATTACTTGCGACTCTCCAGCGCTTGTCATGCCTGCTCGCTCGAGAGCTCGCAGAGCGGGAAGCGTGCCTCGTTCACGCAATGCGACATGGCGTCCTCCCCAGATTAGCTGGAGGGATTGTACAAAGAACTCCGCCTCACGAATGCCTCCCGCGGCGAGCTTCACGTCCAGCCCCTCGGCTTCGTGCAGTGCCTGTTGCGAGCGCCGGAGTAGCGCGTGAAGGCGTGAGGGGATTGCCGGATCCACCTGTCGCCGATAGATGAAAGGCATCAGCCCGCCAAGTAGCTGATTTCCAAATGCAAGGCTGCCGGCTATCGGTCTTGCCCGCAGAAGGGCGGCGCGCTCCCACAACTCGCCGCGTTCGAGGTAGTATTGTTCTGCGCTCGACTGCGAAGAGACCAGTGGGCCCTTCTGGCCGTATGGCCGCAGCCTCCAGTCGACGCGGTAGCAATAGCCATCCTCGGTGGGCTGTTCGAGTAGGCGCGTTAGAGTCTGGATCACGGAGGAGAAGAACTGATAGGATGTGCGGTCATCCGAGCAGGTTTGATCGGTGCTGTAAAAGCAGCAGAGGTCGATGTCGCTGTCGAGGTTCAGTTCGTTTCCGCCGAGCTTGCCCATGCCAAGGACAGAGAGCTCGACCGGCACGTGTGAGGTCACTTCGGGCGGCGCGTGCCGTTGGCCCTCCAACTTGAGGGCCACATCCAGTGCGCTCTGCACACAAGCCTCAGCAACAACCGACAGACGCTGCCCAGTTTGTTCCATGTTTAGGAGACCGAGTAACTCGCGCAGCACGATCCGAACGAGCATGCGGTGCCGTACGCGGCGCAGGTGCTGCATGGCACAGTCTTCCCCGGCGCAGGCGACTGTGAACGCTCGACGAATTTCTGCATCCGGGAGGTCACGGTCCAGCGCTCCTTTCAGCACGGAACCGATGAGATCCAAGTCTCGTAGGGCGGTGGGAAAGAAGGACGGGGCGAGGTGAAAGAGCAGCCCAAGGGCTTGAGCCGCGCTCCGGTCCAGTGCGTTTCCCCCGTGCTCCTGGTAAGCCGCAACGGCGCCTTGGTCATCGAGCGGTGGCGCGTTCTGCAGCAAGGGGAGGTTGCCGGGATCCATAGTTGAGGCGGGCCAGCATGTGCGGAGTCTCACGTTGACTCGCGGGCATTGAAGGAGGCTTGCTGCGCAGCTTACCGCTTCTCCGTGGCACACGCACGTGAACGCGCCCTGTGCCGCCTTACTGAGTTGCCTTACTGAGCCGCCTTGCTGTGCCACATCGGCACGAGAGCGACGGCACATCGGTGTCCAGCTTCCAGCGTCCTTCTACTGCTTCGCGGCTAAGTTTGTCGTTACTGCCGCTAAGGCGGTAGTGGGCGGGACAGGGGTCGAACCTGCGACCACCGGCTTGTAAGGCCGACGCTCTACCACTGAGCTACCCGCCCAATCAGCGGTCGGTCTACCACATGCCGCAAGGTGTTCAAATAAACACTTTGTGGTATCCGGTTAGTGCCTGGCGAGTCGGTTTTCGGGTAGGGTGTGCATGCGAGCGCTGGGATCGCAGGAGACGCAGTCGACGCGAACTCCGCGTAGAACCTCGCCGGAGCGCACCTAGATACTTGGGTGCGTGAGCTGAAAAGACAGTTGCTTGAAGAGCTACACCGACCAGGCAGCCGCTCTTTGGCTCATGCTTGGAGTCACACCTGAGATGTGCCGCGCAGCGAGGAACACGACGGAACCGAATCGGCAACTGTTTGCTGATGTGTGGACATCGCTCCCGCCGGGAGCGGCGCAAGATATTCGCCTTCAAGCATCGAGGGCGCGTACGCAGCTTCTCCGCATGAAAGGCTCCTTTGCAAGTCTTGAAGCAGAGCTGGCCGCACAGTGCCCCGCGGTGCATGCGCTGGTACCTTGTAACCCCGACGATGTAGCTGCAATAACCGAGTCGAGCGCGCCAACGACCGATGAGTTTCGAGGCGCAATTGCCCAGCGAATGACGGGCGATGTTCCGTGGTTCGCGCGCGATAGAACGTGCGTGAGCTGGTACCGCGGCCTGAGCGATGGCGTGCGCAAAGATGCGGGTAATGCTTCCGGCTGGTTTGGTCGGATTGCGCAAGCAGTTCGGCCCAAAGCTTCCTGACGCTTCTCTCGCAGATGCCAGATGCGGCAACGCGTCCTGTCGTGGTGATTTTTGGCCTACCGACGGCGAGCAGCACTTTGCTCTCACGGACCGCTGGCTGCAAATGCGTGCCTCGGCCTATTGGCAGGGAGGTCAAATGGGGTCTGCGGATCAGAGCCGCCTTCTGACCTCATTGTGCGAAGGTCACTCAGATGCATACGAGCGGGCGTGGAAGGTGGCGATGTTTCGATTGCGATTGGGCCGGAGAGCAAGCTTCGCGGCATTGATGTGTATGCATTGGCTCCGGCGGGCACCGCACTCGGTCGCTTTGAGGGCTTTTGCCAGCAGAGGGCATGAACGACTACTGGAGCGAGTTGAACAGTTTGCCGCTCACTGGGGCGGCTGACTTCGTTCGGGTCCTGCACGGCGGCGGCATTCCCACTCCAGTTCCCTTTAAACCACTACGGCATGGTAGGTGTTGCCGCGTGCCCCGAAGCAACGTGGTGGGCAGGCGCTGTGGGGCGTGCAGTCGTCTGTATGGTTGGGGGACACGCTCCGGTTCAAGAAGAGTCGTGAATCCCATTGATTACAGCTTAAAGTTGGCCGAATCCATACAGTCTGCCCCTCTTCCGTTGCTCAACAATCAACCTGGGTGAGTGGCGCGTACGGCGGGATTGGATAGGCGGCACGCAAAGTGCTTCGTGAAAGTGCATGCGTTTACGATGTAGACCTGCAATGTGTCAGACATGGGTCGCGTACCTAATGCTTGTGGTAGGTTGCGTCTCCAAATCACCCCACAGCTCAGCCGAAAGCAGCGGCATTGTCCGAGGACAACTGGCCCCTACCGAGCACCCTGAGGTGGGGTTTCTCAGCGGCACTGCGCAGCTTGTTGACCGTCGCGATGCGCTTTTGTTGACGCAACATCAGGTTGAGACTCTGAAAAGTGATATTTGGGGTGTTGGCAATCACTCCCTCTCACAATCAATGTTCGTCGTCACCGATGCGGCCGGCACGCGACACGGCGTGCCCATCCAGAGCATCGCTTATGAAGGTGAGGCGCGTACACCTAGCAGCACCAACGTAAGAGAGAACGATTACGCGTTGTTGCGGCTTTCCTGCCGTGTCCCGCAAGCGCTGGGTGGAGGCGTACCACTGCGGCCTATGCTGCTCACCGATGAACTCCCCCCCATTGAAACAAGGCTACAGCTTCTTGGATATGGCGTCCAGCCGGCTGCCTACGAGGAACTAGTGACATCGCCGATCACGCCAGAAATACAATGGACTTATTCGGACAAGCGTAAGGCTTGGGTGACGCTGACGGAGGCCTGGACCTTTCTACATCCGGCGGACATGAAGCATCTGTTTTCTTCCGGTGACTCGGGCGCCGCGCCGGTCTGGCTCTTTGATCAGCCATCACCTACTTTTAGCGGTCGCGCCTTTGCGGTGCACTCCGCGGGTTACGGTGCTTATTACTTCGCCGACCCTGATGTCGCCGTTCTCATGACGTTGATGGCGTCTTGGCCTGCGCAAGAGACGGTGCCGGAGTGCGACTTGCAGCTGGGGGGCGGGGTGCCGGCGCAGGATACGTACTATTCAGAAGACCACTGCATCACCCATCAAGAGTGCGACCTGCGTTTCGGGCAAGGGGCGCGCTGTGACTTCATCGATGACAACTCATTTCGCGAGTGCGGTTGTCCTTCTGGGCTGAGGCTACAGGAGCCTCAGCCGGACTCTGCTAGCTACCTGAGCGATGAAGCAAGCTATCTGAGCGATGAGGCGCTGGGTCACGTCGGCACGTGGAACTCCGACCTCTACGGCGAGCTCAGCGGTCGCCGGTGCGTGCCGGCGGAGGATGTGTATGTGCCCGACGTCGCGCAGGCCTGTGACAGCGCCGTCTACCAAGGCGGGTATTGCCATGACGCGTACGCAGAAGGTGCTTTTTGTGATCCTGGTCTTGAAGCCCGCGGTGTGGCGGGTCGGCTACTCAGCCGAGGAGGCTGCGCCTGTCCGCCGCACACGACTCGGCTAGAAAGCCGGGTGAACCCCGGCGTCTACCATTGCGTGGAATCGATGTGTGAGCCCGCTGGGTTTATTACCGATGCCGACTGCGCCCGTTGGGCGCAGGGAAGCTCGTGTGATCCTGAAGCTTATCGCCGAAATGGAAATGGCAACGACTGGAACGAAACACAACGAGGTGATTGCCGCTGTCCGGACGGCGAGGCGGTGCACGTTGGCGTCTGCACGCCATGTCCCAAGGGACAAGCTTGGGTGCGAGACCCTATCTCGCGCCTTGCCACCTGCAGGCCGTAGAGGATTAGGACGGTTGGAGCTGTAAGGCAGCCCAACCATCAACCTGGGGGGTGGATCAGTTCTGTCTAGGTTAGTCATCGACCCGGTTGTCTTGCGAAGAACGCGGTGGTTTTTTTTAAACCGTGCGTTCCTCCTGGAGTTCACGATTGTACTTGCGAAGTAGTTTGACTTCTTGTTCGAGCATCTCGCCTCGCTCCTCTCGAGCTTCTGCCGTCGTGTCTGTATACTTCCGTCGCCAGTTGTAGAGTTGCTTTGGCTTCACTCCCAGCTCTTCCCCGACCGACAAGGCCGTCCGCTGTCCTCGTAGCTCAAGCTCGCCAACAGCTTCTCGCTTGAACGATTCTGGATATGCTTTCCGTTCCATTGATGGTGTCCTCTTTGAGTGTCTTTACTCATTTTGTAACTCTATCAAATCGGATCAGGTTCAGAGGAGGCGCTAAGACGGCGGAGGATGAGGTGCGGGCTCCCCTCTTCGAGGATCGGACCGCCTCAAGTGGTACTCCTTCACGGGTGGTGCTTCAAGGAAGCTTACGCGGTCGCTTATCAGGGCCTCTCGGAGCACTTGGTCCATGTGCTCAACGAAAAGAAGTCTCGTGCTACGGCACGCCTCTTTAGGCAAGTCGCTTACATCCTTCATGTTCTCCAGTGGGAGGAGGAGGGTGCTCAACCCCGCGCGGTAGGCCGCTAAAACCTTCTCCTTGAGTCCCCCCACTCCACGTACGCGTCCCTGAAGGGTAACTTCTCCTGTCATGGCCACCGAGCGTCGCACGGGCACCTTCATCAGGGCCGAGGCGATACTGGTGGCTATCGTCACGCCTGCACTTGGTCCGTCCTTTGGAATGAACTCAGGAAAATGCACGTGTACGTCGACCTTCTCATTGAAGGACGAGGGCAGGCCGAGTTGCTCGTGGCGCGAGCGGATGTAGCTCATCGCGGCTTGTGCAGACTCCTGCATGCCCTTCTCCAGAAGTCCGGTGATGAAAAGCTTGCCCTTGCCCGGCACAACAGCCACCTCACAGTCGAGGATGGAACCGCCGTAGTCGGTGAAGGCAAGGCCTGTCGTAAGTCCGATTGTGTCCGGACCATCGACCACGTCAGAGCGGAACCGTGGGCTTCCCAGCAGCTGAGTGAGGTCTTCTTCCTTCACCACGAAGGGCTGTGTCGACGGTCCATCTTCGGCCTGCTGTTTCACGAGCTTCACCGCATGCTTTCGAAGTATACTGGCCAGCTCTCTTTCGAGACTGCGCACCCCCTGCTCCCGCGTATAGAAGCGGATAATGGTGCGAAGAACATGTGGGCCTAGTTCAAGTCCGTGAGTGGCCAGCCCAAGGTCGCGCAGCTGCTTTGGGAGTAGGAACAGGCGCGCGATATCAAGCTTCTCCTCTTCTGTATAGCCGGGAAGCTCGATCACCTCGAGACGGTCACGCAATGCGGCGGGGACGCGCGACATTGTATTAGCAGTGGCCACAAACATCACTCTCGACAGGTCGATATCGAGCTCCATGTAATGGTCGGCAAACTCGTGGTTCTGCTCGGGGTCGAGCACCTCAAGCAGGGCTGAGCTCGGATCTCCTCGGAAGTCGGTGGATAGTTTATCAATCTCATCAAGCAGAATGACGGGGTTGTCGGCCTGAGCACGCTTGAGCGCTTGCACGATCTTACCTGGCAGCGAGCCAATGTACGTCCGCCGATGCCCGCGGATCTCGGCCTCGTCTCTCACGCCACCGAGGGCAATGCGGACGAAGGGGCGTCCAGTCGCGTCGGCAATGGAGCGTGCAAGTGATGTCTTGCCTACGCCTGGTGGACCCACAAAGCACAGTGTAGGACCTCGAACCTCTTCGACAAGTGATAGGACGGCGAGATGCTCGATGATCCGTTGCTTCACCTTGTCTAAGCCGTGGTGCTTGAGGCCGAGAACACGCTCTGCTTCCTCAATGTCACGTTTCTCCGGGGCGCGTCGTTCCCAGGGCAAATCCACTATCCATTCAAGATAGTGTCGTACGACTGCGGCTTCAGCGGTCACAGGCTGCATGCGACGCAGCTTTCGCATCTCACGTTCTGCTTTCTCGCGCACGCGCTCCGGGAGCGAGAGCCCCTTGAGCGTTGCCTCGAGTTCGCCCAACTCGACCTTAGATTCGTCGCGTTCGCCAAGCTCCCTTTTTATGGCGGTGATCTGTTCGTTGAGGAAAAAGTCGCGCTGCGACTTTTCCACTTGCTTACGCACGCGCCTCTGAATGCGTTGTTCGGACCGCATGATCTCAAGCTCGGACTGGACAAGAGGATAGAGTTTCTCGAGGCGTGCTGCGCAGTGCAGTTCTTCGAGAAGCTCCTGCCGATGAGATAGTTTTGCAAATCGAAGCTGTGCTGCGGCGAGATCTGCAAAGGCGGCGCACTCTATATCCGGGTTCAGTAAGTCGGCATTCAACTCACCGCTGCTCGTATAGGAGGCCATCCTGCGAAGAAGGTCTTGTGTTGCCGAGACAAGCCCGCGAGCTTCCTTGCTCTCAACACTCTCAGATATTGGCTGGATTGAAGCTGCACACAACAAGCAGTCACGGTTGACGTCAACCTGCTCAACGTGTGCCCGTTTCCGCCCTATCAGCTTCACCTTGATCGTGCCGTCGGTGAGTTTGGAAAGCTCCAGGATGGTACTAACGGTGCCGACCCGGTAGAGCTCATCCGGCCTCGGACTCGTCACTGCTGCATCTCGCTGCGCCACCAACAGCAGGTTTTTATCACTTCGTAGCGAGCGTTCAATCGCGCGGATGGAACGGGAACGACCCACAGTGAGCGAGACCGTCATTCCCGGGAATAGAACGAGGTCCCGGAGTGGCAGAAGCGGAAGCACGAGTCGGGCCTCCGCGACTTTGCCTTCAGCATAGTTTGCTGTCGCCCCGTCATCGCCGGGCGTGCTGTGATAAAAGAACATTGCCCTCCGCCGGGGTTGGCAATGTAGCGCATAAGATGCTCTTCATCAATGGAAGCCCCGGAGGCGCATTCGCTGGAGCATGATACAGCCTACTGGCGTTGTGGATCGTCGAGAGCCAGTTCTGATGCAGAGACCCGGGAACCCTACCCGCGATGGCTCACGCAGGTGGGGGCGTGAAGAGCGGCTGTATTGCCGCTCCCTCTTAGGCCAGCTCTGCCTCGTTTTCGTAGACGATAAGCGGCTTTTCACCGTTGAGCACAACCTCTTCGCTAACCACGACTTCTTGTACATTGGATTCTGATGGGATCTCATACATGACGTCGAGCATGGAGTGCTCAAGTATCGAACGCAGACCACGCGCGCCGGTGTTCCGCTGGAGAGCTTCTCTTGCCACGGCTTCAAGCGCCCCCTTAGCAAACTTCAGCCTGACCCCTTCAATCTCGAAGAGCTTCTGGAACTGCTTCACCAACGCATTGCGCGGCGTGGTCAGAATCTCGACTAGCGCTTTCTCATCCAAGTTGTGCAGCGTCGCGATGACCGGAAGTCGGCCGATAAACTCAGGAATAAGTCCGGCTTTGAGGAGATCTCCTGGTAGCACTTTCGAAAGCACCTGCCCCAGCTCCTTTTCCTTCGGAGCGTACACTTCCGCCCCAAATCCCAGCGTCTTCTGCCCAATGCGCCGCTCGATGATCTGATCAAGCCCTACAAAAGCGCCTCCGCAGATGAACAGGATATTACCTGTGTCGATCTGCAAAAACTCCTGTTGAGGGTGCTTTCGACCGCCTTTGGGTGGCACATTGGCGACAGTCCCCTCGATGATCTTTAAAAGCGCTTGCTGCACCCCCTCACCACTGACGTCACGCGTAATGGATGGGTTATCGCCTTTGCGAGCAACCTTATCGATTTCATCGATATAAACGATTCCCCGCTGTGCACGCTCTACGTCGTGGTCCGCATTCTGAAGAAGCTGCACGATGATATTCTCTACGTCCTCACCGACGTATCCTGCCTCTGTGAGAGTCGTGGCGTCGGCGATGGCGAACGGAACGTTGAGTGTCTTCGCCAGAGTCTGCGCAAGAAGGGTTTTGCCCGAACCCGTGGGTCCGATCAGCAGGATGTTAGACTTCTGCAGCTCGACGTCTTCCGAGTTTACCTGCGACTCGATACGCTTGTAATGGTTATGTACAGCAACGGCGAGGACCTTCTTCGCGTGTTCCTGACCGATGATGTATTCATCAAGCGTTGCCTTGATCTCGACCGGTTTGGGCAACGTAAACCCCGTCGAGAGGGCGTCGTCTTTATCGACCTCTTCCGCGATGATGTCATTACATAGACCAATGCACTCATCGCAGATGTAGACATTCGGCCCTGCGATGAGCTTTCTCACCTCCTTCTGCGATTTCCCGCAGAAGGAACAGCGAAGGTCTCTTTGATTTTCGTCTCGTCGCCGGTCAGCCAACGTTGCCTCTTGCTCCAGTTCTTTCCAAACAGTCTAGCGTCGAGCTGCAGCTAGGGCAAGCCTTTGGGAGGAGACGAATCCGTCGGCGCACGCGGATATGCGCGTAGATGGCGCCTACTTGGATTCCTTCAGCCCCTCGGACTTCCGCGGGCGGATCACGTCATCCACAATTCCGTATTCCAAAGCCTCATTGGACGACAGGTAACGATCACGCTCCGTGTCCTCTTTGACTTTTTCAGCAGGTTGATTTGTATGCCGAGCCATGATGTCGTTCATCCGCTCGCGGAGCGTTAGGATTTCTCTCGCGTGGATCTCGATGTCAGACGCTTGGCCGCGGAAACCGCCGAGAGGCTGATGGATCATGACGCGGCTGTTGGGAAGCGCTTTGCGCTTCCCTTTAGCACCTGCTGCCAAGATCCATGCGGCCATAGAAGCTGCTTGTCCAAGACATACAGTTGCCACAGGACTGCGGACGTACTGCATGGTGTCGTAGATGGCCAGACCGGAGGTGATCACGCCTCCGGGGCTGTTAATGTAAATGGTGATCTCCTTGTCCGGATCTTCTCCTTCAAGAAAGAGCATCTGGGCGATGATGATGTTGGCCACGTCGTCATTGATTTCAGTTCCCAAAAAGATGATGCGATCTTTAAGCAGTCGGCTGAAGATGTCCCACGCCCGCTCTCCCCGGTGCGTCGTCTCCACAACCTGGGGGTAGGGAATAAAAGCATTGGGCGTAATGAGTTCTTGCGTCATGTGAGACTCCTTAGCTTAGCGGATGTGACTACAGCTTATCGAATGTGACAGCTTGTCGAATATAACAGCTTGTCGAATATGACTATGTCGAGGGCTGACTGGCTTCGCCAGTTTCCGCACGCTCCGGCTCGACGTCAGTGATCGTGGCATGTTGTTTGAGTAAATCAAACACCTTCTCTTCAACTATTGCAGCTTGAAGGCGGGTCGCAGCCTCACCTTGATACTGCGCCCTGATCTTGGCGGGATGTTGCCCGGACGAGGCAGCAAACTCCTCTATCTTCTTAGAGACTTCTTCCTCATTGGCTGAAAGCTCGTGACGTTGCGCCAGAGCACGGAAAAGGAGCCCCGCGTGAAGCTTGTGTTCGGAGCGTGACCTTAGCCCATCCCCAAATCTTCCCAAGATCTCCTCACGCTTGGCCTGCCCGCCGAAGACACTCAGTATCTCATCTTCGCTCTGCCGGATGTGCTTCTCGACCAACTTAGGAGGAAGGCTCACCGGGTTGAGCTCAAGCAGTCGGTCGACGAGCTCCGACCGTAGCGCTTCCTCGGCCCGCTCTTGCTTAGAGTGCTGGATACCCTGCCGAAGAGCCGTCTTCATGGCGTCTAAGCTGTCGTGCCCTACGTCCTTTGCAAACTCTTCATCAAGCTCCGGCAATACCTTCTCGCGTAGCGATTTCACTTCGACGTGGAAGCTT
Organism: Polyangiales bacterium; assembly: GCA_965214225.1. Taxonomy (GTDB): domain Bacteria; phylum Myxococcota_A; class Polyangia; order Polyangiales; family CBDCBC01; genus CBDCBC01. The sequence goes on from OZ243942.1 coordinate 3,189,855, forward strand.
GCTTCTTTGCCGGCCAGCTCTTGATCCTCTCCTGAGAGCTTGAGGACCACCTGAAACGGCTTGCCGACCTCTGCTCCGATGATGCCGTCCTTTAGCTCTGCATAGATCGGCGCATCGCTTAGGTCGATCTCGCGATCTGCTGTTTTGAACTCATCGCGTGCCTGGCCATCGACCGAAACCTCATAGCTGACGGTGACCACATCGGATGCCTTGACGGGCCGTAGAGGATCCGGCTCCCGCAAATCGGCTTGTTGTTCCCGTAGGCGCTCGAGCTCTGCCTCGACTTCTGCGTCATCCACACCGGATGTCGGTCGATTGGCCGCCAACCCGTCGAGGCTGACATCTTTCACCTCGGGATTGACTTCAAACGTGGCGCTGAACGCCAGCGGTTTCCCTTCCTTTATCTGTGGTGGCTCAAAATCGGGCTCGGCAACAGGATCGATATGATGCTGCTCAAGCCCTTGGATGAGCGCCTGTTGGACCAGATTGAGAGTGACTTCCGTCTCGACGCGCTTTCCGAAGATCTTCCGGACCATTTGCCTTGGCACTTTGCCTGGCCTAAAGCCGCGCAGCTTCGCGTGCTGCTGCAACGTTCGGAACTGCTTATCAAGCTCCGTTTGCACCGTTGGCCAACCGATGGTGACGCTAAGCTCAACCTCCACCGGACTGACGCGGTTGATGGCCGTCTCAGTCATCGCCAATGCGTGGGAATGATGATGGTCGTGATCGTGATGATCGTGCGAATGATGCTCGTGAGGATCCATGCGAGCGGACGTTAGCCGTTGGCGGACAGCCGGTCAATCAGCCAAGGACGCTGGCGCGTCGCCAGCCGCTTTACAACCGCGTAGTATGGTCGGTGGAGCGCGCTTGCTTGGCCTGGGTGCGTCCTGCGACGCCAGGTGAGGAAATGGCGTCAGACGGAGCACTCCAGACGTGCGCTCCGCTTGCGAAGGCCTCGCCCGCGGTCGCTTCGCCCGCGGGCGCCTCCCCCCCGTCCGCGGCTACGCGGATCCAAGGCGGGTTATTTACTGTCTCGGGTGAGCAGAGGTCCTCCTAAATTTCCGGGCGAGCTCGTTGAAGTTGCCTTTCCTCAGGCCGCCGGTGACGAGCAACATGGTCTTGTGACGTTGCCATCGCAAGGGCTTGAGACCTCCCGAGCCTTCCGCATCGAGCTTCTTCAATGCGTCCTCTGCCTCACGCGCGTCGGCCGGGGTGTCCCACGCCATCAACCAGACGTAGTGACTCGGGCGGCCGTCCTCTCCGTAGACCCGCAGATCATCGCCGTTCCAGCCGGATGCAGCAGTTTCTGCCTCAGCTGCTGACACCCCTTGCCGAAAGAACACGCGCAGTTCGAGTTCGCCAAGCGTATCTTGATCGAGGAGCGTATCTTGATCGAGCAGGGTGCTCGGATACAGCTCAGGGTCTTTGACTTCTGCGAAAGTCGCGGACGTGACAGCCGGCCCCTCTTTAGAAGCGTACTTCTCTGGGTGTAATATCTGTTCAGTAGTCGTCGGAGGATCGACGTAGGCCGCATCGAGCCTAGCCTGCCCACGAGTGGCTAAGGCGGCGCAGAACGTCATGCCGTCGATGTAGGCGGAAAGAAGCGGCGTACGTACGATGTCCGGCGCGCGAAGAAGTTGCTCGCTCGCAAAGCTCTGCGCCTCCAGCAAGGCACGCAACGTGTCTGCCTCGCGCAGCACGGCCTCTTGCGGCACCCCTGATGCTTCCGCGGCGATGAACATCGTCGTGAGAGTCGCGTCGCCCTCGACGAGGGAGCGGTAGGCGTTCTCCTCATCGGAAGTTCGTCCGTTCTGAGGCTCCATGTCCAGAGCGAACTGTTGATCTTGCAAGGCGTGAACAAGCTCGTGGGTGAGAGTCAGAAGCGGCATGTTGAGCTGCGCGTCGCCTGTGGCATTCAGCTCTTGGCTCATGTCTCGACGCAGCACCATGCGGTCTTGCCCAGGAGCATAGTACCCGACCACTTGCTCACCCAGGAGCGCAAGAAGCAGATCCTTGATGGGCATGTCGGCTTCGAGCAAACCGATGGCCTCGTAGCGCGTCCGGGCCTGGCTGATGAGGTCATCGGCTAGATCCCGTTGGAGATGCTTGACGATCTCACTCTCGCTTTCCTCTTCGAGTAGGACCGGTTGCTTGAAGTGAAGCCCCCGTGCAGCCGCGACGCGCCGAAGTGTGCGGGTGTACCAGATGGGGTTTTGTTGTCGGTCCTGCTTCTGCGCGCTGCGTGACGCGCCTCTGCTTCTGTTTGCCGTTGAGCTTTCAGCCTTCATGTCATGCGGCGCACAACCCGCGCAAAGGAGGCAAAGAAGGCAGATTGGCGTGGCGCGTTTCATTCCGGCAACGTCGCTTCAGTTGTTCTTATTGGTCAACACCACTTGCACGGTCACTCTGCGGCCTGTGAGCTCGACGCAAACCTTTCTGGCGGCGTGTTCGATAAGCTCGTGCAGTTGATTGCGTTTCCGATGGTAACTCCGCTTTATTTCCTCTGAGATTTTGCGGAACAGGTCGACACCCTCGCTTTGCAGAGCCACACCCACGGTGGTGATATCGACGAGTCGTATTGCGCTCCTATGACTCACCTCCGCCACGACGAAGGCAATCCCGCTCTCACCCAGCTTCTGACGCTGCTGTAAAACCCGTCGGCTAACTGTCAGTCGACCTGAGATGGCTATCCGACCCGCAGGAACCTTACCGACCCGCACGAGAGCGTCCTCTCGCAGTTCTAGAACGTCCCCGTCTTCCGCAAGAACACTGGATGTGAGCCCATGTTGGCGTGCTACCCGCTGGTGAATGTGGCGCATGTAGGGCGAGCCATGGATCGGCATCAACGTCTTTGGACGCACAAGTTTCATTAAGGTGACAAGGTCGGGCCGGCTCCCATGCCCACTCGCGTGAAGGAGAGGTGTGTCGGTTGGAGCTCGAACGTCGGCGCCCAGGCGGACGAAGCGGTCAAGCATCTCACCTATGACCCGCTCATTTCCTGGAATCATTCGCGAGGAGAGGAGCACGCGGTCACCTGCCTCCACTTGCAGCGTTGGATGCAACTGGTGCGAGAGACGGTGCAGTGCGGAGCCTGGATTTGCTTGGGTGCCGGTAGCCAGCACCAGACGTTCTTTCCGCGGTACCCGTTTGAGATCGCTATCCGTGAGGAGGGGGACCTGAGAGCGCTCAAATAGCGAGCGGCCAAAGGCCAGCTCCACCTGATTGATGAGAGAGCGGCCGGTGACACAGAGACGCCTTCCAGTGACTTTTGCTGCGTCAATGAACGCCTGCAGGCGTGGGAGATGCGAGGCGAATACGCCGGCATAAACAGCGCCCTGGCAGTCGTGCAGCGCGTCCTTGATGCACGCGGCCACTGCCGTTTCCGTGGGCAAGGTCTGGTCGAGCGCAACGTTGGTGGAGTCGCTCATCAACACATCGACGCCCCTGTCGCCAATCCTCTGGAGAGTTTCCTCGGACGTTGCGTCTCCAACGTAGGGCTCCGGATCGAGGCGAAGGTCTCCCGTGTGTAGCAGTGTTTCGTTCGGTGTCTTAATCAGCAAAGCGAAGGCCTCGCTAATGGAATGCGTGACTGGAATCGCTTGGAAGGCAAAGGGGCCGATCTGAAAGCCATTACCTGACGCGATTGCACGAAACTCCGGTGGATGTTCCAGCTTCTCCTCATCGAGGAGCCGGCGCAGGCACGCCAACGTGTAATCTCCACCATAGACCGGCACATTCCGACGCCGCAAGAGGCTTGACACCGCACCGATGTGGTCGAGGTGCGCGTGAGTCAGCACGACCGCCTCAAGCTCTTTGTTCAGGGTGCCAACAAAGCTTAGGTCAGGGAGGTACCGGTCGACGCCATGGTCTCCGTCTGAAGGGAGCATCCCGCAGTCGATAGCAATAGCTGAAGACCCATGCCGAAGCACCATGCAGTTCAAGCCGATTTGACTGAGTCCGCCAAGCGGAATGATCTGCGTCGTTGGCGAGTTTGTCACGGCACCGAGGGTGTACCATGCGGGTGTGCGCTTGTCTTTGTTTGCTCCTTTATTACTTGGCGCAAGAAGGGGAGCTCACCCTGGTCGCCGTGCAGTCCACGATGGAACCCTCAGGAGGATCACGGCGAGGCGCACTCTTACATTCTCCTATTGAGCCTGCGGCCTTGGCGATTTCTTCGCAATGAGCATCGCGGTGCATTGACGTCGAAGTTTGCCACTGCTAACCCGCTCGCGTGCTGCGCGTCATTCAACGGCAAGGGCTTCGGTGAATCTGCTTAGGCAGAGTCTGTGGATTTGTTTCGCGTGTGCTTCCTCCTTGGTCGCGTTGAACGCGGAGGCGCAGGCCGGTAGAGCACCAGGTGCTGGATCTGGCGGAGCGGCTGGGTCTGGCGGAGCGACTGGGTCTGGCGGAGCGACTGGGTCTGGCGGAGCGACTGGGTCTGGCGGAGCGACTGGGTCTGGCGGAGCGACTGGGTCTGGCGGAGCGACTGGGTCTGGCGGAGCGACTGGGTCTGGCGGAGCGACTGGGTCTGGCGGAGGGGCTGGGTCGCAGGATCCGGCCGAGGCTGAAGCTTCTCCTGCGCAAGAACCCGATTCCACTTCCGACGCAGCGGAGGATGCCAATGACGCAAGGGAAGAGGTGCAGCTGGGCCAGGAAGAGCCGCTTGGCGCTAGTGACCGCCGCCTTGCACCGCCGACCATCGAGCCGCTTGACCCGGACTCCTTCGCAGAGTCGGATTCTTCCGCAGAGTCAGAGAGGGTTGGTCAGTCGACAGCAGGTGAGACGGGCACCACCAATGTCAAGGGCCGGCGCCAGCGACTCAAAACCGATGAGGAAGAGACCTACCCATGGACTCAAGCGCACCCTGTCTTCACGCTGAACGGGTACTTTAGAGCGCGAGGAAACTATTCGGATGATTTCGGGCTCGGCCGTCAACCGCTGCCGGGTCTAAGTGAGATCGACCCGCCGTTCAATGCGTTCCGCACGATTCAGCGAGGCGCGCTTGTGACTGGCGGCTGTGGCGATGACGTGGGTGAAGATGGCACGTGTGGCGGTGACGTCCAGAGCACGGTCAATATGCGGCTGAGGTTGGTGCCTGCGCTTCATCTAAACGACTACGTCCGCGTAAAGATGTGGATCGACGTGTTTGACAACGTCGTCTGGGGGTCGACACCGGACAGTTTATCCACTGGAAGTACGCCTGCAGGGGGAGCCGTGATCGGGTCTCCAAACTATCCCCTGGACGCTCTTAGCTCAACGTCGCTGTCGCCTCAGCAGGGAAACAACGCGCTTCGCGACAGCATCCAGGTGCGGAGGGCTTGGGCTGAAGTGCGACCTCATGATGCCGTGGAGCTGCGTTTCGGCAGGATGGGATGGCACTGGGGCTTAGGCATGCTCTACAACGAGGGTGCGGGCTTCGATGACGATTTCTCCACGGACATCGACCGCATTCTCGCGATCGGCAAGCTAGCCGGCTGGAATTTGATGGGCTCTCTTGACTTTCCTAACGAGGGCGTCGTGCGGCAGTTGGGAAACGACGGGGTGCCATACGACGCTGGTGAAGTTGACGATGCTGATCAATGGATGGTGGGCGTGTATCGCGAGCTGGATCCCCTGCGCAAGCAGACAGAACTGCGGCGTGGCGCTGCCGTTCTCGAGGGAGGAGCCAACATTGTGCGGCGCTCCCAACTTCTTTCTATCCTGCCGCTGGGTGACCCGCTGCTGCGCGATGGGGCAACCGAGACGAGCGACTTCTCTTTCATACGACGCGGCATGAACTCGTTCACCTTCGACGCCTGGGGTGAGCTGCGCTATCGAGGCCTGCGTGTTGGAGTAGAGAGTGCGCTAACCACCGGTTCGCTGGAGAACGCGGCTCCTCAGAGTTATGAGAGGGAAGACCTGAATCTCCTGCAGTTTGGTGCGGCTCTCGAAGCAGAATACCGCCTTCTCGATGAGAAGCTGGCGCTCTTCTTTTATTCGGGATTGGCCACGGGCGATGACGACGTCGAGGGCCTCTCGTCGCAGAACAATCTCCTTCAGCAGGAGAGTGCGGACGACACCGTGTCGACGTTTGCCTTCCACCCCAACTACCGCGTGGACCTGATCCTGTGGCGAAACATCATGCGGCGTGTTGCGGGGGCTTACTACGTGCGGCCCGGAATAAGCTATGATTTTTTTCGCAGCGCTCTAGGTCAACTGCTGGGGATGCGGCTCGATATTATCTGGAGCCGAGCGATGTCGGCGCAACAGACCTGGGGCGATAACAGCAATCTCGGTTTGGAGATCGATGCGGGAGTATACTACCGCTCTGAAGATGGACCGTCCCTCACGGACGGCTTCTACTCTGCGCTTCAGTTGGGTGCGCTCTTCCCGCTGGCTGGCTTGGGATATGAGGATGGTCAGTTTGCAGCAAACGAGCCGAGCTTGGACAATGCCTATTCCATCCGTCTCCTGCTCGGCGTTCTGTTTTAGTGCCACGCACACTCCGTTGCGGCATGCGCTCCCACGGCATGACTGTGAAATGAGTGGCAAGGGAGCGTAGCGGTCGCTGCTGCTCTGACGGAAGGGGTGAAGATCCACTGGCGAAGACGAAAACAATCTATGTGTGCCAGCAATGCGGCGCGTCTTCTCCGCAGTGGTTGGGACGATGTCCCGGATGCCAGTCCTGGAACACGCTCGTCGAGGAGCGCGCACAGGGGCTGACGCAGGGGCCGACACAGGGGCTGAGATCGTCGCGCTCGGCGCGAGGTAAGGCGAAAGTCTCACCGCTTACCGAGGTGCAGGAGTCGTCGTACCCACGCATGTGTAGCGGTCTCTCAGATCTCGATCGGGTCTTTGGAGGCGGCCTGGTGCCGGGAGCGGTCATGCTGCTTGGGGGCGAACCCGGCATCGGGAAGTCGACCTTGCTTCTTCAGCTGTTGGCGCGCCTTGGCAGCCGAGACTTCAAGGTGCTCTACGTGACCGGTGAGGAATCTTTAGCTCAAGTCGCGATGCGTTCGCGTCGCATAGGAGGCGAGGGCATGTCCGCTGTGTCAGGATGCGCCGAAACCGACCTTGATGCGATCTGCGAAGCCATTCAGGATGTGAAGCCGCACGTGATCGTGATCGACTCCATTCAGACCGTGCGCTGCGCAGAGCTGATGTCTGCAGCTGGAACCGTGGGGCAGCTACGGGAGGTTGCCGCGAGACTGGTTCAAATCGCCAAATCGACAGGCGCTACCGTGCTTCTTGTCGGCCACGTCACCAAAGACGGTAGCTTAGCCGGGCCTAAGGTGCTTGAACATCTGGTGGACACCGTCTTAGCTTTTGAGGGCGACCGAACGTACGCCTATCGGATCGTCCGGTCGGTAAAGAACCGCTTCGGTCCCGCCAACGAAGTGGCTGTATTCGAAATGGCAGGCAATGGATTGGCCGAAGTTCCGGACCCAAGCGCGCTCTTTTTAGCAGAGCGCCGAGCGGATGCTTCGGGATCAGTGGTTATGGCAACGGCCGAGGGCGAGCGGGCTCTGCTGGTCGAGGTGCAAGCGCTCGTAGCTCCCGCGGCCTACGGCTCGAGCCGTAGGGTAGCCAACGGGCTTGATCCGCAAAGGCTAAGCGTGCTGTTGGCTGTTTTGCACCGGAAGGTGGGGTTGCACCTGCTGGACCAGGATGTCTTTGCGAGCGTTGCTGGGGGGATCAGGGTGACCGAGCGCGGGGTGGACCTGGCCTCGACTCTTGCCGTGGCGTCAAGCTTCAGAGATCGTCCGCTCCCGGAGGACTTAGTTGCTTTTGGTGAGGTCGGACTTGCCGGAGAGGTAAGGGCAGTGCCGCGGGCCGACATCCGTCTCGCTGAAGCAGCGAAACTCGGCTTCCGCCGCGCCATCATACCTAAAGGAAATGTATCCAGCATGCCCAAGGGCGATGTCTCCAGAGCTGGTAGCCTGACTCCAGGCATTGAGGTGACTGCTGTGGGTTCGGTTGAGGCAGCTTTAGAAGCCGTGAGCTAGTCAGCCACGTCGCGGGTTCTAAGCAGCGACTCCGCGTAGAGCGCCATGTGTTCACGTTTAGACTGCTCAGCGTAGACGATGCTTCTCAATCTCGCTTGCGCCTGCTCCAGGTTGTCGTTGACAATCAGGTAGTCAAAGAAGCCGTAGTGTTCAATCTCCGAGTGCGCCTTGCTAAAGCGCTTTGCGATAGCTTGGGCATCGTCAGAAGCACGACCTTGGAGTCTGCGGTGGAGCTCGTCCATCGATGGTGGCAAAATGAATACGCCGACGGCCTCAGGATAAATCGCCTTGATCTGCCGCGCGCCCTGATAGTCGATGTCAAAGACGATGCCGCGCCGTCCTTCCTGCTTTGCTCGTGTGAGCTCTGTGCGGCTCGTTCCGTACAACTCACCGTGAACGTGCGCCCACTCAACAAAGTGATGTTCCCCCACCAGCATCTCGAACTTCTGCCGCTCGGTGAAGTAGTAATCACGCCCCTCAACCTCGGTGCTTCTAGCACGGCGGGTAGTGTGTGAGATGGAGAACGTGAAGTCTGAGAACGTGCGCAGAAGCTCGCGTGTCAGTGTAGTCTTTCCTGCTCCCGAAGGCGAGCAGATGATGAGAAGCAGTAGGTCGTCGGACACCATGCGACTACCTTAACTTAAAGGGGCGATGAGGGGTACTAGATCGCATCGCGTGTTCTTCCGCACCAGCCTTCATGTAAGGTGACGACACGGATCGCTCAGCGCGCTCGGATGCCTGAGCGCATTCGTGGGAGAGCGCGCAAGCACCCGGGCGCGCCGCTATGGAGGTGAAGCGCGATGGAGATGAAGCGCGTCAAAGCACATTTTGGATCTGCTCGCGCATTCGCTCAAGTTCCACTTTCATGTCCAGCGTCCGTCTCGTCACCGCCAGATCGGTCGCCTTTGCGCCGAGGGTGCTGACCTCTCTTTGCATCTCTTGAAGGAGAAACTCGAAGCGCCTGCCTAGCCGGCTCGCTTCGGCGGTGAGCAGTTGTTCGGCAGCTTCTAAGTGTGCCGAGAGTCTGATGACTTCTTCTGCGAAGTCGTGTTTGAGAACGTATGCCGCGATAGAGGCCTCGAGCTGTCCCTTCTCCAGGCGCTTAGATGCGATATCCAGCTTCAGCATCTGTGTGAGCTGAGCTGCGGCCTTGTTCTGAAGGTCGCGGGCATAGTGGGGCAGCCCTTCATGAAGTGCGGCTGCATGTCGTGAAAGAAGGTCGAGGCGACTCCTGAAGTCGCGACAGAGCTTAGCGCCTTCGCGTTCTCGGGACTCGAGGAGCGTCTGACACGCAGCATTGACGACCGAGAGTGCGTCCTCCGAAGCAATCTCTTGATGCTGGTCCGTATCCGCAGACGCGATAAGGCCTGGAAGCGGCACCAGTGCTTCGATGCGAGGCCGCGGCAAACGAAGCTCTTCACTAAGCTCCTCTAGCTGCTGATAAACCTCGCGAGCCACCTCTTTGCTGACGGTGATGCGTGGCGCAGACGCGCCTTCTACCCTCATCGTGAGCTCAATGCGGCCGCGCTCTAGCGTTTCCCTGATGGTGCGCTCAATTTCGAGCCGCAAACGCGCTTGCACCGCCTGTGGGTATGAGGCTCTAAGCTCGAGGTGTCGGTGGTTGAGTGAGCGAAGCTCAACGTGAAGCCCGGCCATCGAGGCGGCCCCAAAGCCGGTCATGCTGCGCACGCCGGCCACCTCCTGCCTGGATGACGCCGGACCGTTGCTGGCAACGTGAGGATGTTGAGCCGAGGATCCGTCGACTTCGGCCGCCCTAGTTGAGGAGAGTGCGCGCTTATCATCGCATTTTGCGCTGTCTCATCCGCTGACCTACCCGTGGAGGTCCGACACGCGCGTGTTCTTTCAAGCGCACGTAGCCCTCAGCGAGAGGCGCGTGTAGAGCCCCCAAGTAGCCCCTTCACCCTTCGCTGAGTCCGCGGCGTCGCTTCATCTGGTCCATGACGCGCGCATACTCAATCTCGAAGGTTGATGTTCCCTCTTCAAGGTTCTTTATTTTCGAGCGCACCATCTGATCCAGCTCCGTCTCCACTTCCATATGGCGGCGAAGAGTCTGAGTGATTCGCCGTCGTAAAGCCGTATCCTCGGCGAAAACTTCGGCCACGTTTTGGCTGTGGAACAGCATGTTGAGCAGCTGGTTCACAAGGAACGGCAGCACCTCGTCGCCATGGGCGACGCGCCGTTCCTTGGCCACTGATGCTTTGACCCTCCCGAGTGTCTCGTAGCTCATCCCGCGCTGCTCCATGCGGTTCTTCGCTTCGTCGGATAGCCGTCGCTCGGTACGTACCTGCTCCTTGAGTACAGCTTCGATATCCAATCGAGCCTCGTTTTCGTCCTCTAGCTCGACGTCCCCCGAGGTCGTCAGTTCCCTTACGAGATCTTGCGCAATCAGTGATATCTTACCCGCGTACAGTCGCATCTACTCACACCTCGTTCCGCGGGGAACCCTAGTCGTCCGATTGGGTACGGTCAACCGAGCTAGACTCACCTTTACCCACTTCTTCCGCGCCGGTTCCGAAGCGGATGTGGAAATGGTCGCGATGCCCTCGCGCGTGGCGTATAACACCCTCGTCGCATCCACCAAGTCCCACGCTGCCCTCGAGATGGGCGTTTTCCCAACGCCCTAGGGCTCGCATCAGGGTGCGGTGCATGAAGATGTATTGCACGTCACCTGTCCTGCACAGCGCGCTGAAAAAGAAGCTGACCGCTTCGTAATCGACGCCATCTTCTGTGCGCGGATAGACAATGTCCACGTCGCGGCCGGAGTGGTGTGAGGCATGCGGCGGCATACGTCCGCCATGCTCGCGGCTCAGATCGTGTACCTCAAGCTCTGAATGAGTTGGAAAATGTTCGGCGTAGGCGGCAAACCCCTGCTGCAGACGGCGAACGGTGAGTTCCGTTCCCCAGGACTTGCTCGCATCGCGTCGCATGTAGCCGGTGCCTTGACCGAGTTGGACGAGATCATAGCGCCGCCTCCCGCCCGATGCCGAGGAACGCGTCCCCGACGCCACCACGCGCACGCGGGCATCGGGACGCAACACGCCTTCCTTCAGGCGCGGGTTGAGCGCTTCAAGCTGGCGCACCGACATGCCGAAGCGCTTGCCTATCGCGGTCAAACTTTCACCTTTACGCACGCGGTGGGTGGAAATCCGTTCGCCGCGGCAGCCTCGTGCACGCGGAACGCGCAGGCGGGTGCCGACGCGGATTATAGTGCCACGAAGCTTGTTGGCGCGGCGGATGGCGCCCATCTGGCTGTGGTAGTCCCGGGCCACACTCCGCAGGGTGTCACCAGGAAGAACCACATGAACGCAGGTGCGAGCCAACGCAGGCGCCGCTAAGCTCGCAACCCACGCAGGTCCCGCCAACAGGGTTAGATACAAGCAAATGCTTCCTCGATGCTTATGTCGGAGGCGCAGAATCACCCCCATGTTATGCCATAAGGCAAGGCCGTTCGCTAAGGCGGCTGCCGTCCGTGAGCGGCGTGCGAGCTCCGCTTGATCCACTCCATCTTCTTTGTCATGCGCAGACATGGGCGCAGCGCATCGCACATGCTACGGTAGGTGCCGCGATGGACCAGCTAAGGACAGAGGACCAACAAAGGACAGGGCACGCGCAGAGGTCGACCTTCGTTAGCGCAGTAGCCGTTATCTGTGGAGGATACTACGCCCTGAACACGGTTGGTGCGCTCCTCTACCTCGTGATCGGAGCAGGCGGAGCGGCGTCAGGAGATGGAGGCCTGGGACTTGCTCTCATTCTCCTGGTCTTCGGCCTTGTCGCAGTGCTCATGTCTGGCGCGATGGTTTGGGTGTGTCTTGGGCTCTGGAAGCGGCACGAGTGGGCCCGGCGAACGTTTGTGGTGCTGACGGGTATTAGTTTCGTCCTGCTTGCGATTTGTGCGGTACTCAGTCCGATCGGGGGTATGGCTGAGCTAGTTAGCGGTGAGGGATGGGGACGGCTGGCAGGGCTGCTGGGTGGAGTCTGCGTGTTGGTGGTGGCCGGTGCATCCGCGCTCCTGCAGCTCTGGCTTTTCAAGCGGTTCCGCTCGGACGCTGTGAAAGCCGAGTTTCATTCATCTCCCCGTATCTAGCCCTGCGGAAGTTGTCTAGCCCTGCGGAAGTTGTCTAGCCCTGCGGATAACGAGCAGGCACCCGATTGCCTGACATGGGCTGTCAATGATTCCTAAAGAAAGATCCTCGTACACAGCAGGTTGATGTCTGGTCGCTGAGTCTTTGCGCAAAACTGGCGCTGAAGCGGCGCGGCCTGGTACTAGACGGCGCAGGGCAAGAGCATGGCCAGGCGCAGAACACAGCTGTCGCTCGCAGAGGGCGCAGGCACAATTGAAGATGCGGCGCTCGCTGATGAAGCGCGGCGAAGGTATCTAAACTACGCTTTGAGCGTTATCACCGCGCGCGCCCTCCCGGATGTGCGCGACGGGCTCAAGCCGGTTCAACGAAGAATACTTTACGCGATGCACCACGAGTTGCGCTTGCGGAGCGACTCCAAGCATCGCAAGTGCGCGCTCATCGTCGGCGACGTGATGGGTAAGTTCCACCCGCACGGCGACAGCGCCATCTATGAGGCGCTGGCACGCATGGCGCAGAACTTCGTCATGCGCCTGCCGCTGGTCGACGGCAGGGGCAACTTTGGCTCGCCGGATGGAGATGCGCCCGCGGCGATGCGTTACACCGAGGCCCGTCTAGCGCGTGCTTCGGCCGAGCTCCTCAGCGAGTTGGGCAAAAAGACAGTCCATTTTCGACCGAACTACGACGCGACGCGTTTTGAGCCTGCGGTCTTACCCGCGCGCTTTCCAAACCTTTTGATCAACGGCTCGCAGGGTATCGCCGTGGGTATGGCTACATCTATTCCGCCACACCACCCGGCTGAAGTGCTATCGGCCTGCATCCATCTGGTCGAGCAGCCGAAGGCTGAGCTCCCTGACATCCTGCGGATCATCAAAGGACCCGACTTTCCAACCGGGGGTCAACTCATGGCCTCCAAGGGGGATCTGCGGGAGGTGTATGAGCGCGGACAAGGCTCACTCAAGCTGCGGGGCGAATGGAAGACCGAATCTGCAGGGCGAGGTGCAGAGACCGTCGTTTTGACGTCCATTCCCTACGGCGTGGAGCGCCGTGCCATTGTTTCTCAAGTTGCCGACGTGATCGTGCAGCGCAAGCTGCCGGTTCTTCTGGACGTACGCGACGAGAGCACGGACATATGCCGCGTCGTGCTCGAGATCAAGAAGGGGGCGGACCCGCAGCTGGTCATGGCATACCTCTATCGCCATACTTCCCTGCAGACGAATGTTCAGGTCAACCTCACCTGTCTGGTCCCTACCGGCCATCCAGATGTGGCCGCTCCTGAGCGGCTTGGTCTTCTTGAGGTGCTCCACCAGTTCCTTCGCTTCCGCATGGAGGTGGTGACCAAGCGTCTGACCCATGATCTCGACGAGCTAAAGAAGCGGATACATGTACTCGAAGCCCTCGCCACGGTGTTCGATGCGCTCGATGAAACGCTGAAGATCATTCGGCGCTCGGAGGGACGTCAGGACGCCGCAGCAAAACTCATCAAGCGGTTTGAGTTCACAGAGGTTCAGGTAGACGCCATTTTGGATCTTCGTCTCTACCGCCTAGCGAAGCTTGAGATTCTGGTGATCCAGAAGGAGTTGAAGGAAAAGCGGACGGAGGCGCGGAAGCTGGAGCGCCTGCTCAAGAGCGATAGCCAGCGATGGTCGTTAGTCCGAGAGGAACTCGCTCAACTTCAAGAGGCCTTCTCTGAGCGTCGTCGCACCAAGGTGGTGCAGAGCTCGGGCGATCCCGAATATTCAGCGGAAGACTTCATCGTTCATGAAGACGCCACCGTTATCCTCACGCAGCAAGGGTGGGTTAAGCGCCAGCGGGAGGTGAAGGACGTTGCTGCGACCCGCGTGCGCGAAGGCGATCAGGTTCTCAATCTCGCGGTGGGTTCGACCAAGGCGGCTCTGGCCTTTTTTTCCTCAGCTGGCGTTTGCTACGTGTGTCGCGTAGCCGATGTGCCCGCCTCAACGGGACACGGCACGCCGATCCAGAAAATCTTTCGTTTGGCCGATGGTGAGCGCATCCTCCACATGCTTTCGCTTGACCATCGGGTGCTTGAGGTACCCGAGGGATCTGGAACGGAGCCTGAGCCGCCCTTCGTATGGACTGCCTCGCGTTCGGGAATGACGCTCCGCTTTTCGCTGCGCTCGCACCGAGAGCCATCAACCCGAAACGGAAGACGCTTTATGCGACTGCGAGAGGGCGACGAAGTGGTGGCTGTGGAGCTTGTTGACGAGAGCGACCACATCGGCTGTATCACGCGCAAGGGGCACGCGCTGGTCTGCCAAGCCTCCGACGTGTCGCTTCTAAGTGGAGCAGGCAAGGGTGTAACTTTGGTTAAGCTTGGTGCTGGTGACGCGGTTGTGGCCGCTGAGGTCTTGTCTAAGTCAACTGACAAGATCACCATCAGACTGGACTCGGGACGGGAGCTCGCGGTGACATCGCGTAATCAGAGCGTCGTGGCCCGCGGCGGCAAAGGCCATGCGCTGTTCAAGCGGGGCAAGTTTGCCGAAGTCGTCAAGGCACCGCCCGAGCCACTTGAGCCGCTTGGGAGTAACTGACTCGCTCAGGAGTAACTGACTCGCTCAGGAGTAACCGAGTTGCTTGCGAGTCATGGACGCTCGGAAGCGAGTGAGGCGCGGAGAAAACATGCAGTACAGCGCAAAAGACATCGACGTATTGGAGGGCCTTGACCCGGTACGTAAGCGACCGGCGATGTACATCGGCGGCGTAGACGCACGCGGATACCACCATCTTCTTTGGGAGATTTTGGACAACTCGGTGGATGAAGCGATCAACGGCCATGCTTCTCGGATTGAGGTGGCGCTCGATGCAGATCTTCGGGGAGCCACGATAACGGATAACGGGCGCGGCATACCTGTCGACAAGCACCCTAAGTTCAAGCGCTCAGCCCTCGAGTTGATTCTCTGCACATTGCATGCGGGCGGCAAGTTCGAGGGGAAAAACTACCAGGTCTCTGGCGGTCTGCATGGTGTGGGTTCATCCGTGGTCAACGCGCTCTCGGAGTCGTTGCAAGTGACAGTGGGTCGCGACGGCCGCGCTTATCAGCAGCAGTACAGCCGCGGCAAGCCGCTTTCCGCGGTGAAGCAGGTTGGCAAAGCGCGCAAAACCGGAACCCAGGTGTCTTTCCGTCCGGACCCGGAGATTTTTGGCAAGAAGGCACATTTCGACCCGCAGCAAGTGAGGGCGCGGTGTGAGTCCAAGGCATATCTGCATAAGGGCCTGAAGCTTATCTACAGCGACCGCTCGAGCGGAGAAACCACCACCTTTGAACATCCCGAGGGCATTGCCGACTATTTGGCGCAGGTTATCCGTGAACGGGGCAAGTCGCTGACGCACCCGACACCCTTCGGTATCGAGAGGGACGAGAACCCTCGTCTGGAGCTCGTGCTTTCGTGGACAGAATCAACCGAGGAATGGATTCAGTCTTACGCCAACGGTATCCCCACGCCCGCCGGTGGCACGCACGAGAGCGGAATGCGCCAAGGGGTGACCAAGGCGGTTCGGCAGTACATGGTGACGAAGAAGTTGCAGCCTAAGGGGTTGAACGTTGCTGCTGAAGATATCCGCGAGGGGCTCTATGGCTTGCTCAGTATCTACGTGAGCGAGCCGCAGTTTCAGGGGCAAACAAAAGACCGGCTCAACAATCCCGAAGTGGCACAGCAGGTGGAGAGCGCAGTGCGCAACGCTTTGGAACAGTGGCTTTTGGACAATGCCTCCTCGGCCGAATCCATTATTGCGCGCATAATCTTGGCTGCGCGCGCTCGGGCGGCGAGTCGTGCGGCAAGCGCACAGGTGCAGCGGAAGACGGCGGTGAGCCACCGGCTCAACCTGCCGGGGAAACTGGCCGATTGCTCCAGCACCGACCCCGGCAAGAGCGAGCTATTCTTAGTTGAGGGCGACAGTGCCGGCGGAAACGCCAAGCAAGGGCGTGACCGCAAAACTCAAGCGATTCTTCCGCTACGCGGGAAGGTGCTCAACGCCGAAAGAGCTTCACTTGCTGCAGTCCTCGCAAACCGCGAGCTACAAGACATCATTTCTGCCTTGGGCTGTGGCGTGGGTAAAGACTTCAACGCGTCAAAGCTTCGATACGACAAGGTCTTTCTTTTGATGGATGCCGATAGTGACGGCCATCACATCGCAACCCTCTTGCTTACCTTCTTTTATCGCACGCTGCCGGCGCTGGTACGCCAGGGTCATATCTACCTTGCACAGCCTCCGCTATACCGCATTGACGCTGCAAAGGAGACTTACTGGGCGCTCGATGAGCAAGAGCGAGACGCGGTACTCGCTGAGCTTCCGAAGAACGTCAAGCCAGAGATCAGCCGCTTTAAAGGATTAGGCGAGATGACCGCAACCGAGCTGAAAGCGACCACACTCGATCCCGCGCGACGGCGCGCGCTGCGGGTGACGGTGGAGCATGAACTGGAAACAGACCGTCTCCTCTCCGAGCTCATGGGCAAAGATGCCGCGCCTCGCTACCGGTTCATTGTTTCTGAAGCCCCTAAGGCGGACGCTGAGAGCCTGGATGTTTAGTAGCGAGAGCGGAGTCTGATGAAGGTCATGGGACTGATCGGACCCGGAGTGAGTGTCTGCACACACCTTAGCCTAGAACACGGCTCCACATTGATTGTCGACCGGGTATCGTTGTAAAAGAAAAAGAGGCTGTTCATCGCGTTCAAACAAGGAGTTCAGCAAGATCGGAGTGAGACAACGTGAACTCCACCACGACACACGGTATATTTGGCGTTGCCCCAGGAGTTCGTCTCACGACCTCGAGGTGCCAAACGTGGGACTGTTCCAGCGCACGTGTTTCGTCAGCCCCTCCTAAAGGCGTGCCAACTTATTGGAATTGATCGGTCACAAACAGAGAGCTGACTAGCGGGTCTGATGCGCTTCTTTACAATAGCGGCTGTAGTATGTGGATTGTGCACGGCGCGTACTGCACTTGCGCAAGAGCCATGGCTTCTTCAGGGTGAGGTAGGGGCAGCCTTGCCGCTCAGTTCACCGCAGGATGACTGGTATGGTGCGGGTGCAAGTGCTGCCGTGGGCGTCTATCGTCCAGTTGCACGATGGGCTGGTCTCGGCATCCGATTTCGCGGCCTGGGATTGCTCGATGCAGACGCTCCCAATGATCCGTCCCTCGACGATCCTGGAGCACCTGGCCTGTTGTCTGCGATGGCGGCATTGCGAGTTCAACCCGCCCCAGATCAGCGTCCTTGGTCTACCGGGCTATGGCTGGAAGGTGCAGCAGGACCCACTTTAACCGGAACGGTTTTGAGGACCGGGTTTGAGGTTGGCGTTGGCTACAACTTTCGCGCATCGTGGGCGTCGCTTGGGCCGGCGCTACGGTACATCCAGGTCCTACAACCTGACGACACCATCGAGGGCCGTGATGCGCGGGTGTTGCTTGCTGGAGTCGAGTTCACCTCCTTCGACGCTGAGAAGAAGAAGGTAAAGGAGGTAAAGAAGAAGGTCGCTGCCGACAGAGACAGCGACGGGATCCTCGACGAGGATGATCGCTGTCCCGTCGAACCTGAGGACTTCGACTCGTACGAGGACGGCGACGGCTGCCCTGATCGAGATAACGACGGCGACGCAATCTTAGATACACTGGATAACTGTCCGAATGAGGCAGAAGATCGTGACGGTTTCGCGGATGACGACGGGTGCCCTGACCCGGACAACGACGGTGATGGTGTCAAAGACGTTGACGATGCATGTCCCGATCAGCAGGAGGTGATCAACGGGGTCGATGACGATGACGGCTGCCCCGACGAAGGACTCATCGAGTTCAAAGACGGACGGGTGACTCTTGAGGAGCGTGTTCTGTTCGACTTTGCCAAAGCGCGTGTGCGTCACAGGGCGCGTCCGACCCTTCGGGCGATTATCGAGTTGTGGCGCCAGCACCCTGAGTGGCAAGCGATGAGCGTGGAGGGACACACCGATGAAGTTGGCACGACTTCTTACAACCAGAAGCTGAGTGAACGAAGAGCGCGCGCGGTGGTGCGTGTGTTACGACGCCTGGGCTTCCCCAGAAATCAGCTTGTTTGGGTAGGTCATGGGCAGACAAAACCGCGGGCACAGGGGGATACCGAAGAAGCTTATGCCAAGAACCGGCGGGTTGAGTTCATCGCACTGTCTTCGGGAAGCTCTGAGGCGCCGGGAAGCTCTGAGGCGCCGGGAAGTTCTGAGGCGCCCGGAAGCTCTGAGGCGCCGGGGAGCCCTGAGGCGCCGGGGAGCCCTGAGGCTGCTGCAGGCAGCAGCGCGTCTTCTAACAGCACGAAGGTGAGACCGAAAGAGCCGCGTCAGGCTGGGGCAGTGCATCAGCTCATGGAAGGCGACAGGGAAGGCAGCGCCACGACCCATGAGGAGGAATCCCGATGAGCCGACCGAAACATCAACGCCACGCGAGTTTCTTGGTGAGCTTAACCCTCGTTGTGAGCGCAGTCGCTCTGCTCATTTCACCCCAGGGGTGCACCGGGTGTGCGCCTATCGTGGGCGTCGATTGTGCAAGTGGTTTCGTGGAGTGCGCCAACGCCTGCGTCGACCCCACGTCCGACTTCAACAATTGCGGCGGCTGCGGCATCGCCTGCGATGAGGGCCAACGTTGCCTGGCTGGAAAATGTAGCACGGAGGGAGCAAGTGGGTCGGGCTCCGGTGACGGAAGCGTGGACCCACCTGTCGAGCCACCTGGATGCGGTTTGGGTCAGCTGGAGTGCCCGCCGGGGAGCGGCATCTGTGTCAACATACGAACCAATGAACAGAACTGCGGCGCGTGCGGCGTCGCCTGCGATCGGAGCGGTTGCGGAACTGGCGCAGGCACATGCCAAGCATGTGCCATCGAAGAAACGCCACCCCTGGGTGAAATTGCCGCTCCGGTGTGCATCAACATCTCCGAGTGCCTCACGCCACGAACCGTGTGCGGCGGCGCCTGCACAACGTTGCAAGATGATGAGCAGAACTGCGGCGCATGCGGCAGACGTTGCGAGAGCGGCATTTGTGAGGCTGGCGAATGCCTTGGTGACGTCCCGCAGAGCTTGGTGCTGATCGGCCACGATTTCGAAGCCAGACCCAACGGATCCATGCGCACACTGCTAGGTAACGCTGTATTCCAAAATCATAGCACGTCGTCCAAGTTGGCAGTCGTTGCGTATACAGAGCATGCCGACCTTGACGATCAAGTGCGTCACGTCAATAGCGCCCTCACGGCGTACGCCCGGAACCGGGGCTTCAGTTGGGGTAATCCTGCGACCGGCGGCAACGGAGACCCTTACACGGGGTTTCTGGATTATGAACTGAGTTCGATTCTTCGCGACTTTGACGTGCTCCTGATCTATTCGCAGCCCAACGCCACGGACGAACAGCTGGAGGCGCTGGCCGCTACGTGGTCGCGAGCTATGAGCGACTTCGTCGAGCGAGGAAAGGTTGTGGTGGTGCTGGATGGGGCGACCGAGGATAACGTTGGGACCCATCGGATCGTGGCCGAAACAGGGTTGATTTCCTTCGACTTCGCCAATCCTCCCACCAAAGTGGCTGTCTCTGCAGGGGTCAAGGCACGTGTGGCGCTTCCAAATGATCGACTCGTAGGCAGCGTGGTCTCACCTTACGAGGCGCCTCCTAACACGTTTAGTTTTGTCACACCGACGGCCAACGCTGTTGTGGTCGATGAGCGCTCTCTGCGGCCGATCGTGGTCCACGTCAGTCGGCTCCCTTAGCTCATGGTTTCAGAGTAGCGATACGGCAATTGGGGTTTAGGCTTCGGACTGATGAAAAACCTGCTTCTCGTCTTCGTCCTCGTCATCGGAATGCTTTTGCCAAGCCAGGCGGCGCAGAATGCGCAGCTTGACCGACATCTGGGACATCCGCTGCTCGCCGCGTGGGTAAATTTCCTCGTGGGCGGCGCAATTTTGGGATTGCTACTGCTCATTTTTGGTGTTCAGCTGCCGTCTGCAGCTGCGCTTCGTTCGCCTCCTTGGTGGGCGTGGTTAGGCGGCACACTAGGAGCCACTCTGATCGTCAGCGCGACCGTTTCAGCTCCCGTTCTCGGCGCCTCTTTGCTGGTGGTTGTGCTGGTTGCTGGACAGCTCGTCTCTTCCGTTCTTTTCGACCACTTTGGTTGGCTTGGCTACCCCGTGCGTCCGCTGACCTGGGTTCGTGTGGTCGGGATCCTCCTCGTGGTGTTGGGAGCAGCTCTCGTACAGCACGCTCACGACACCTAGCGCAGCACGCTCACGACACCTAGCGCAGCACGCTCACGACACCTAGCGCAGCACGCTCACCACACCTCCACTTTTTTGACAAAGGTACCGCGTTTCGTCTACCGGAATATGAAGCACTTAAATAGTGTATCTGCATTCATATCGTGGAGGCGGCATCGTGGAAAGCATCGGCTCAACAAGAGCGACATGTTCGGTTTGTAGTAACCCCTTTGATGTGACGTTTCGCTATCAGGTGCGTACGGAAGGAACAGGTACGCACTTTTTCTGTTCGCAGCACTGCCATCAAGAAGCGCTAAAAGCGCCCGAGGCCTCACGGTGCTCGGCATGTGACCGCTCGTTTGTCGTGGAGTACCCCTATCAGGTGGAGGCGACGGATGGACGGGTGCGTTACTTTTGCTCATCGGTATGCAGGACTGAGGGAGACCGAACAGACGACGGAACCATAAAGACAACGCGCATTGCGGTGTTCAACCACAAAGGTGGTACTGGAAAGACCACAACCGCGGTGAACCTTGCTGCGGGGTTTGCTGAGGCGGGTAAGCGCGTTCTACTTATTGACGCAGACGGCCAAGGCAACGTTGGAGCTTCGCTCGGAATCCGCGGCGAGTTCACCCTCTATCATATTCTCGTTCAGGGACGCGCGCTCGAGGAAGTTGCTGTGCCTGTGCGCACCAACATGGACGTGGTGACAGCTAACGAGGCGCTTGCGGCAGCGGAACTTCATCTTGCTGCGCGTCCCAATCGCGACCGCATCTTGCGCGAACGTCTTGGCAACTACGGATCAGAGTACGACGTCGTCATTGTAGACTGTGCTCCAGCGCTCTCCTTGATGAACCAAAACGCTCTGATGTACGTCGACGGCGTGATTGTTCCGGTATCTTGCGACTACTTGTCGCTTGTCGGGGTAAAGCAGGTGCTCAAGACAATGAAGAACGTCAGGGAGCTCCTGAAGCATGACCTCGAGCTTCTCGGTGTGCTTCCTACTTTTTACGATGTGCGAAACAAGATTTGTAGAGAGGCTGTGGACACGTTAACGGATCACTTTGCAGAGCGTTGTCTGCCCCCTATCCGTGTGAATACCAAGCTTCGAGAAGCTCCTAGCCAGCGACAGACCATCTTCGAGTATGCGCCGGAGAGTCACGGAGCGCTGGACTACCAACGCCTGGTCGAGTGTGTGTTGATCAACGCGCATAGCGAAGAGCCTGTGACGAGCGAAATGGTGATGGCCGAGGTCCCTTCTCATGCTGCTGTGGAGGTGTCTGCTCGATAACTGAAGGGTGCGAAGTCGCTTTGAGATTCATGCGAGCGCGATTTCTGAGGCTCCGTCATCCACTGGCTTACCGCTTCGCCGGGCCTCGTTCGTAGATGGGGTTTCGTAGATGGCCCGGGATCGCAGGAGACGCAGTCGACGAGAACTCCGGCGCCTCGGCCCTACTGCAGGGGCGCTCAGCGGATGACGACCCCTCAAAAATCGTCCCGTATGTACCCTCTTCTCAATCTGATCGTGCACTCATAACGGAAAGGCTCAATGCCTAATAGGAGAAGGAAGAAGCAACATGAGTAGAAGTGTGGAAGAAGGCTCGGCGATGAAGGCTTTGCTCGACGGCGATGACGTGCGGGATGTGCTCAAAAGCACATTTTATAAGTCTCCCGCGAAGCCAACGAGCCGCCCAAAGAAGGAGAAGCCGACTCACTACGAGGTAGTCTGCATCTCACTGTACACCGACGACTTGGCACGTCTGGACGAAAAGGTTTCGGCCCTCAAGACAAAGGGACACCGGAAGATGAGTCGGAGCGCATTGATTCGGTATGCCTTGGATACTGTCGATCTTGAGGGTCTTCCCCGTGCCTACTGAGTGCCTCGTCCCGCTTGGCCGTGGTTCGGCTTACGTCCGCGCAGCGGCTCGTTGCGTATGGGGAATACGCGCCTCGCCTTCGCTTGCGGGCGCGCTCGAACCACGACCAAGCGGGATAAGGGCATGTGTGAGGCGCGTTGGGGATCGGCTTACGTCCGCGCAGCGGCTCGTTGCGTATGGGGAATACGCGCCTCGCCTTCGCTTGCGGGCGCGCTCGAACCACGACCAAGCGGGATAAGGGCATGTGTGAGGCGCGTTGGGGATCGGCTTACGTCCGCGCAGCGGCTCGTTGCGTATGGGGAATACGCGCCTCGCCTTCGCTTGCGGGCGCGCTCGAACCACGACCAAGCGGGATAAGGGCATGTGTGAGGCGCGTTGGGGATCGGCTTACGTCCGCGCAGCGGCTCGTTGCGTATGGGGAATACGCGCCTCGCCTTCGCTTGCGGGCGCGCTCGAACCACGACCAAGCGGGATAGGGGCATGTGTGAGGAAGGCCTACTTGAGGCATGTCTCCTGATGGATCGGCTGTGTACGTGACGGTGTAGTGATTATGTACACTTTGATGCAGTGACTTACTCGCCGTCCATGAGTTCATGTCGCCAAAGATCATCGTAGGACTCTCTTCTGCGAATCAGTCTCGTAGAGTCTGATTCCACTAAGACTTCGGCAGGTTTGCAGCGGCTGTTGTAGTTGCTGCTCATGCTTGCAGCGTATGCACCAGCTCCTCTGACGGCTAGCAGGTGGCCCTCCGAGAGCCGTGGCAAGCTGCAGTCGAGCTGGATGAAGTCTGCAGTCTCGCACACAGGTCCCACCACATCCGTGCGCCACCTCTGCTCCCCGCTTGATTGCAAATTGGGGATGACTTGATGGTGAGCCTGGTAAAGAGACGGACGGATGAGCTCTGTCATTGAGGCATCAACAACCGTAAAGGTCTTGCTTCCCCGCGGCTTGATGTAGAGCACCTTCGTCAGGAGTAGGCCCGCATCCGCCACAATCGAGCGACCAGGTTCCACGACAAGCTGCCAGTTCGAGTAGTCTGCTCCGCTCTGCTTCAATCCGCTAAGAATGGCTCGCCCGTAGGCGGCAGGGCTGGGGATCTCGTCTCCCTCTCCGTAATCTGCTGGCCAACCGCCGCCAACATCGAGTCGACGTATTCGAGCACCAGACGTGACGCATGCATGAGCAAAGTTCGCTGTGATCGCGACCGCTGCTTTAAGTGGTTCGGGCGACTTCAGTTGCGAGCCAATGTGCATGGCGATGCCCTCAAGCTCAAGCCACTCGGACGCCAGCACGGTGGGGACAAGCCTTTGTGCACTCTCAAGATCGAGCCCGAACTTGGCAGTCTCAAGTCCGGTGGCTATGTACGGGTGCGTCTGCGGGTCTACGTCCGGGTTTACGCGAATGCAAACCGACGCTGCCTGTCCGACGCGCTGAGCTACTCCAGCAAGCAATCTGAGTTCACTTTCGCTTTCCACATGAATAGACGCGATGCCCTTCCTCACGGCATCTTCGAGTTCTTGTTCGGTCTTGCCGACGCCGCTGAAGACAATCTTGTCTGCCGGAATGCCGGCAGTTAGCGCACGCGCTAGCTCACCGCCCGATACAACGTCGGCGCCTGCGCCTTCCTTGGCGAGCTCCCGAAGGAGCGATAGGTTGCTGTTGGCTTTAACGGCGTAAGCGATGAGGGTAGGGTGGAAAGCCATTGCAGACGCAATCTGTCGGTATGCGTCGACGAGCGTCGCTTTGCTGTACACGTAGCAAGGCGTGCCGTGTTCCTCCGCAATGCGCGAGAGCAAGCACATCTCGAGTTGGAGCCGCCCGTGGCGGTAATGCAAGTGCGGTGGAAGCTCAGTAGACACCTTCATGCTCCGGCTAAAGCGACGCATCGTGCGCAGCAACTCGCGCCACAAACTCTTCAATGCGAGAGGAAACGGAGTCGCGTGCAGGACCGCCGTATACCTTGCGTCTCTCGACCATTCTCTCAAGGTCAAGCACGTCGTGCACGCCGCGATCGAAGCGAGGGTCCACGTCTTGCAGCTCCTCCAGGGTGAGCTCTGACAGAGTTTTTGAACTGCGAAGCGCTAGCGCTACTGCTTGTCCAGCGACGCGATGCGCCTCGCGGAAGGGTACACCACGCGCTGATAGGTAATCAGCCAGCTCTGTCGCCTCCACAAAGCCCTCACGAAGGGCGTCGCGCATTCTGTCGGCATCAAAGGCCACTTCCCGCAGCATGCCTGCGAGTATGCTCAACGATGACTGCACCGTCTGAAAGGCGCGAAACGTAGGCGCCTTGTCCTCCTGCATGTCACGGTTGTACGTGAGCGGAAGCGACTTCATCAGCGTCAGAAGGGTTACCAGGTCTCCTACGACGGACGCAGACTTGCCACGCATGAGTTCCGCCATGTCAGGGTTCTTCTTCTGCGGCATCATCGAAGAACCTGTGGCGTACTGGTCGCTAAAGCTGATGAAACCAAACTCTTGACTGCTCCATAGGATAAGCTCTTCGGCAATGCGGGAGAGATGCACGGCGCAAATGGAAAGCGCCGAAACCGTTTCCAAAAGGAAGTCTCGGTCAGACACGGAGTCCAACGAGTTACGTGTGGGTGCGCGGAAGCCGAGACTATGGGAAACCGCCTCACGGTCGATTTCAAAGGTGGTTGTAGCCAGTGCTCCAGAACCAAGCGGGCACTCGTTGAGTCTGCTCTTGGCATCCAGAAGCCGCCCGAAGTCACGCTCCAGCATTTCCGCCCATGCCAACAGATGATGGGAAAGACGAACTGGCTGTGCGCGCTGAAGGTGCGTGTAGCCAGGCATGATCACGTCGAGCAGCTCACGAGAGCGCTCAATCAGAACGTGCTGCACGCTCTCGATGCGAGCCATCGTCTCCAAACACGCCTGACGCGTCCACATCCGCATGTCGGTCGCCACCTGGTCGTTGCGGCTTCGCCCAGTGTGCAGTTTGCCGCCCACATCACCGACACGCTGCGTGAGCTCTGCTTCCACATTCAGGTGGATATCCTCAAGCTCTGCGTTCCACGTGAGCTTATCCGCGCGCGCATCCTCACGGATAGCTTTCAGCCCGTCCTCGATCTGTCGTTGTTCTTCCTTCGTCAGAATTCCCTGTGCACCGAGCATCGCAACGTGAGCCAGGGAGCCGGCGATATCTTCTTCAACGAGCGCGCAATCAATGTCGACGCTTGCGCTGTATTCCAGCGCCTCCTTTGCCAGGTCGCCCGCAAAGCGTCCACCCCATGCCTTCTTACTCATCGCGCCAATATAACTCGCGTGTTAGGTTTGGCCAGCTGAGGGAGCTTCTGCGTCAAGCGAGATGCCGTGGTCGAGCGTGTGGTCGAGGCGCGCCAGTAGGCGCTTCGATGATGGAGCAGCATACAGAAACGTCACGAGAGAGAGAGCCGCGGCGACGCCCGGTGAAATAACTCCAAAGACAGCGCCGAGGATGAGTAAGGTGCTGAAACCACCCACGACGGTTAGACTTTCGAAGATGGTGCGTGTCGCTACTCGGCAGATGTAGAGGCCATCTACGGCATCTTTATTCCTCGCTGATGTTGTTGCCAATCCTCCACGTCCTGCCCAGTGTCCCGCGTCGCCTAGCGCCACCGCAACGTCGGCATGTTGCAATGCTTCCTGGTCAAACTTAGACAGTCCGATGAAGGCGACCGTGTCGCCTGTCTCTCTTAGCTTGCGGACCTCCTCTCCGCGCTCCTCTCCGCTCAGCTCCGCCTTTACCCTGCCGATATCGAACCTTTTTGCTATAGCGGTTGCAGTTTCAAAATGGTCACCCGACAGCATCACTACGTCGAGTTTGAGATCCATGAGCCGTTGAACCGCGGCAACGAGGCCGGGAACAAACGCGTACTGCAACAGAAACGCTGCCTCAAGCTGTCCATCGACTCCTAGAAAAACAGCAGTCCGACCTTCCTTCTCCGCCTGCGATACAACGCGTTCTGCGCGAGCCAGCGCGATCCCCTCCCGAAGCAGCAGGCGGCGGCTCCCAAGCACCAGTTTTCTTCCCACGTCCGTCGTAGCTGATACGCCAAGTCCAGAGACATGACGGATGCTATGCACTTGGACGGGTGCTACCCCATGCTGGTTGGCGTACGTGGTGATGGCATTGGAGATGGGATGGGGGAGCAGGTGTTGCTCGACGCTCATCGCGATGCCGACCACCTCTTCAAATGACATTGTACCCAGTTTTTCTACCGCGTGTACTTGAGCTTGTTCTTCACATACAGCTCCACGCGTGCCGACAGCTGCGACGCGTACGCGGCCGCACTCCTCGAAGACAGAGCTTGTTGAGACGATGACGCCTCTCGCCGTGGCCACGGCGGTGGCAACAGTGAGCGGCCAATCAAGACACCGCAGCAGAGCAAGCGCTGGGCTCGCTAACAGCACCGCGACAGCCGCCGAGAGGCTTTGGCTGATGCTTGCTGAGTTCACTAATGCGGCCACCACAGCGAGCGCACAAATCGATGGAAGTTGCCAGTTGAGCAAGCGGCGGACGTGCCCCCACATCATGGTGCTCTCGCCTAGCTTCTGTGGCAGTGTAGCAGGCAGTGCCAGCGCTCTGTCTTCAAGAGTTGCTGAAGCTGTCGCTCGGAGCTCTCCTCGGACTACCGCGGCGCCGGCTATGACTCCGTCGCCAATCGCTTTGGCTTCGGCTTGCGCTGCGTGCGGGTGCGCCTTCACATCGGCCTCGCCCGCAACGACAACGGCATCCACTGGGAAAACATCACCGGCCGACGCGACCACCTCATCCCCCACTCGAACATTGCACGAGGCAACCTCCTGTACGTGTCCCGAGGAGACTACTTTAGCGTGCGATGGGAACTGATACTGGATGTTCCTCCGGAGTGAACGCGCGAGGACGCCATGCCGGCTGTCAAACCAGAGCAGCAAGGTGGGCAGGGCTGCGGATGCCGCGGCCTCTAAGGCGAGCATGGTGGGCTCGCCTCGCAGCCGCATCCAGACTGAGGTCATAGCTGCGAGCGCGCTTCCCACGATAGCGGGATAAAGAAAGGCATTAGGTGTCTCCTGCTGCCAAAGCAGCCGCACAACACCGACGACGGCATATGCTAAGGCCAAAGCAAAGGCGACGGCACCATAGAAGGACGAAACGCTGTAGTAGAGCAGCGGAGCTAGAGCAGACGCGGTCAGCAGAGAAAGCCACTGTTTGACAGGAATCGTGCTCCTCTCCGGACGAAGCACCACCGCCGCACGTTGCACCCTCACGGCATGCTGGATGACTTGCTGGTCGGTGCGTTTGCTCCTGCGTGTCCCCTCGCGATAGCTGGTGAGACAGGACTTCGAGCAGAAGTAGAAGAACGTGCGGCCGAAGATGCCAACGCACGTGGCGCGAAGTCGGCTCAGTTCGCTCCCGCATGCGCTGCACGTGCCATCGGCGCACTCCTTAAGCGGTGGTGGGAGGCTAAGCGGTGGTGGTGGCGCAGAGCCCCTCTCCGGCAACTGCTCCCTTGCGTGAAAAACCTCGTGGCTGCTGGAGGACATCTGGCGTAGTCTTCTAGCGGCGCAGCCCACGTGCAACCCAGCCACATGCTCTACGGCGGTCAACGCGGTCCAGGAAGGGTGGAAATGAAGGCACCCCTGGCAGGACGACAAAGGTGAGACGAAGATGAGACCGGTGCAGCATCAAAAGGCAGCAGCGTGGGTTCTCTTGTTGTTGCTCTCCACGCCATGGGCGCGCGCGCGGGCGGATGGACCTCCAGATGAGGTCTCTCGTCTCGCGTCTTCATCTGCCCTGAGTGAACTAGAGGCTCGCGTGGAGAGCTGGCCGTCTGAGAGCGTGATCCAGCGCGAGTTGGAGTATTTGGACGCCGACACCAGCAAGCGGTTTAGGACGGACCTTGCCTCCGTCCGTGTGGGTCTTGATTTTTGGCGCCTCTTTGACCTTCGAAGCGAATGGGCGCGCTCGGGTGGAGACCTTGAGCGATGGACCGACTGGGTTAGCGAGCAAGCCATTCGCGCCGATGAAGTAGAGCAGGAACTGGAAGCGCTCGTCAAGAGTCTCACCCAGTCCCCCCAAACTCTTCAAGCGGAGCGAATTCAAGCGCAGGCTCTGCTTCGGCGCGTTCGGGAGCGAAGAAAGGTGCTGCGCAGTCTCGGCAACATGATCCGCGCGATCGACAGCCGCATCACGAAGGTCCGCAGCCAAATTCGTGGTGCCGAGAGCATCAGCGGACCCGCGGGGCACCTACGCACTGCAGCGCCGTTGTGGAGGGTTGATGCGCTGGCGGCCTGGCGAGAGAAGGACCTTGCCAATCAGGCGCTAAACTCGCTTCAACGTCATCAGAGGGTTTCTCAACGCTTCTTCCGCGAACGCAGCGGGCGTTTAGCATTTCAATTCGTGCTGGTTGTCTTCTTCGTCCTGTTCTTCCGGTGGGAGCGTCGCCATTGGTATGAGACGCGCCGTAGTTCGACGAAGACGGTCGAGACGGATGTGCTCCTTTCGCGGCCGGTTGCGATGGGTTTCCTCCTCTCGCTGTACATCACGCCGGCACTTCAACTGCATCCGCCTCTCATTTTTGTTGGCCTGCTCGAGGTGGTGGCTCTGATCGTGACCTTTCAGGTTCTGCGGCCTCGATTTCCCAAGTTTCCGGCGGCCGTCTTTTTCGCCCCTTGCTTTCTCGCCCTTGTTGGTTGGCTTCGCGTCGCTCTTTTAGCGGGTCACCCGTTGGAGAGATGGCTGCTGACGTGTGAGCTGATGGGTCACATTGCTGTCGCGGTCGCCTTCACACGACTGGTGCGGCAGGACGTCAAGTCACTAACGAGGCCGGCAAGAACATTTGTCTCAATCGTTCTCCTTTCGCTGGCGGTGGTGCTCGCGATCGCCCTTGCGGCCAATGTGATTGGATGGGTGCGCTTGGCTCACAGGCTGGATGCCGGGAGCATGCAAACGGCGTACTTCGCGCTGATGTCGGTCACGGTGTACCGCGTTCTGACGGGACTCATCGAGCCGATGATGCAGCATCAACTTCCTCGAAAGCTTCAAATGGTGCGCCGCCGAAAGAAGGTGGTTACGCGGAAGCTGCGCAAGGCTGCCGCAATATTTACAAGTGTCATTTGGGTTTACGCTGTCCTGAGCATTTTCTCGCTCTGGGAGGAAGTGCGGCATAGCTTTAGCTTGTTGATGGTGTCGTCCATCCGCCTCGGAAACTTTTCGGTGCAGCTTGGCGAAGTTCTAGCGCTTCTTGCGGCGATTCTCGGGTCCATCTATATCTCGAAACTTCTGCGCTTTGTGCTCGACCATGATGTGTTGCCTCGACTCAAGCTTGCTGCCGGAGTGCCTTACGCAATCAGCACCACCACGGGGTACGTCATCCTGCTCTTGGGCTTTCTAATTGCCCTTTCCGCCGGGGGCATCGACCTGTCTAAGTTCGCTGTCCTTGCAGGCGCACTAGGCGTTGGCATCGGCTTTGGCTTGCAGAACATCGTCAACAACTTTGTCTCCGGACTGATCCTTCTGTTTGAGCGGCCCGTCCGAGTCGGCGACGTCATCGAGGTCAATCAAGTGTTAGGAACGGTGCGGCGAATCGGGGTGCGCGCGAGCATTCTTCAGACGCTCGAGGGTGCTGAAGTGTTGGTTCCGAACGCAAACCTCGTGTCCGACAGTGTGACCAATTGGACGCATTCAGACCGCAGAAGACGTATCGACGTGGTGGTGGGCGTCAAGTACGGCAGCGACCCCGACCAGGTGAGGCAGCTGTTGCGCGAGGTGGCTCTTGCTGATGCAAGGCTGCTTCCAGAGCCTGCACCTGAACCCCTCTTCCAAGGGTTCGGGGACAGCTCACTCAACTTCCAGCTTCGGGTTTGGACCGACCAGTACGATGAGTGGATTCGCATCCGCAGTGATCTTAACGTGGCGGTCAACAAGGCTCTTGCCACTGCTGGCGTGGAGATACCCTTCCCGCAGCGCGACCTTCACATCCGCAGCATGGACGCCCACGCGATTAAGTCGGTCACATCGGCCATGCGAGAGGACGAGAAGTGAGCAGCGCCAGAATCTCCAATCCAGCGAACAGGTTCGAAGCCTTGCGCGTGACATGGGACGAGGAGGAGGCACCCAAGGCGGAGCTTGAGGTGCGTGAAGAAGTCGCCCGGTCTGCATTGTCCAAGAACGAGAGCGCAGACATTCCGTTTAGGTACAGCATCAATCCCTACCGCGGATGTTTTCACGCATGCGCGTACTGCTACGCACGCCCTTCGCACGAGTATCTAGGCTTGGGTGCAGGCTCCGACTTCGACAGGCGGATCATTGTGAGGCGCGAGATTGACCAGCGGTTGCGGGAGACATTTGCAAAGCGATCCTGGAAGACGTCGGCCATCGTGTTTTCCGGAGTGACGGATTGCTACCAGCCGCTTGAGGCGCACTACCGGCTTACGAGGGCGTGCCTGAAGGCGTGCGTGGCCTTCCAAAACCCGGTGGTCATCATCACCAAGAGCCCTCACGTGCTGCGTGACGTCGACCTGCTCGTTGAGCTTGCCCGATGCGCGCAAGTGCGGGTGGTGATGAGTATCGCCTTCGCAAATGAGACGTACCGGAAGGCACTCGAGCCCAGCGTGGGCTCCACCGAGCGGCGGTTCGATGCGTTGGAGCAGCTCGCAGCCAAGGGTGTTCCCACTGGCATTGCCGTTGCTCCGGTGATTCCGGGCTTAAACGACGCAGACATTCCCGGTCTGCTCAGGCGGGCCCACGCCTGTGGAGCGACCAGCGCCTTCATGACCCTCCTTCGCTTGCCCGGTTCGGTGATGGATGTCTTTCGCGCGCGGCTCGCGCAGGCGCTACCTATGCAAGAGGCCAAGGTGCTAAGCTCGCTCCGCCAGACCCGCGGAGGAAAGCTGCACGAATCGGCAATAGGACGTCGTATGGAGGGGCAAGGGCCGCGATGGGACCTCATCGACCAGCTCTTCCGCAAGCAGCTAAAGAAGCTCGGCATGAGCGAGCACTACGTGGATGATGTTGCGATGCCCTCAAGCCGAAAGGCTTGCACCAGCACGGGCTCACCTAAGCGCCAACTCACCCTACTGGGTTAGCAGGGCCATCGCATCGAATGTTGGCGGCAGGGACAAACTGTCGATACCTTGTGGCGCAGCAGTTTGGAAGCCGTGCAACGCGGAGACTCGCGAGCGGTGGGCATTCTTTCAGCCTATATCGACGAGCTTGACGTCGGGGCTCCCTCTTCGCACTAACGAAGATCGAGCGCGTGGCGGTACGAGAGCGAGGCGATGTGCAAGAACGGCTCGTTCTCTGCGATCGGCGTTTCCACCTTGTACGACACCTCGAACTGATAGGGATCAAACTCCACCACGCATCCCAACTCGAAGCGCATCTTCTCAAAGTACGTACCGTCCGCATTGGCAAAAGGCATGAACAGCTCCGCGCTCCCGAAGGGTTCCAGCGCGGTCTTGGTGGGCCAAGCAAGCTGGAGGCGCTGCCGTAGCGCGTTGGTCGGTCTTCCGCCCTTCGGATCAGAGACTCGCCGCCGATGCTGGTAGCGGGTTCTCGCGGATAACTCCACAGGCTCTTCCATCAACTCAAGATGGGCATCCAGCTGAAAGCGATGACGAAGGCGCAAGTCGCCGTCCTCCTGATTCTGGAAAATAAACCGGTAGGCTGGTCCGAGCTCGAAGAAGCGCGTAAGCCGCAGACGGCTGCCGAGCTCCGTCATGATGCGGCCTGCCTCGACGCTGTCATCCTGAGTCCGCACAAACTGCTTCAGGTCGACCTTGACGCGGTCGTGGGCACGCACCCGGAGAGCCGCCTTCGTCCAGATTTGCGCATGCGTCTGCGCAGCAAGCTTGCTCGGCACCGAGGCCAACCACCCCGCCACGAGAAAGCATGCGCACGCGACCCTCAGCACTTCTCGGAATCAGTCGGAAAGAAAAGTGTTAGCTGGGCCGTGTCTCGCAGAAGATCCACACGATCTATCTCAATGCGCGTCGCTTTCCGCCCAGTTCTAGCAAGGAGATCGCTAAGCAGCTCCTGCCGCCTCGGGGGATCGAGCAAGTCCAGCCGGTCGTAGAGCACGGGAATGGACGACTCCCTCCTGCCAGACGGCATCAGCTCCAAGACATAAATCATGCCCAGAATAACTGCGTCGACCAGCGCCAGCTCTGCCCAACTGATCTTCTTGTTGGCAGAAGCATTGATAATGGCCAGACCGATCGAAATGAAGAGATACGTCAGATCCCGCAGGCCGATGGCCTCTGTGCGGTAGCGCAGAATACCAAACACAGCGAAGAGCCCGAGCGCGAACCCCAACTCGAAGGAAACTTTACGCAGAAGGAAAGCCATCGAGAACGTGACGATATTGAAAAGGTAGTAAGTAAAAACATGGTCATCCTTCTTGTAGAGGCGTGCGTAAATACCACGCACTAGAATGGAAACTACCAGCAAGTCGAGTCCAAGCTGAACACACAGCTTGAAGAAGTCTTCCGCATCGAAAAGGCGGTTGGGGTCTAGAAGTCTATCCGGCATTGGGGCTTGAATGTTGGCGGGTGAAATGACGAAAGCGGTTACTTCGTACATCGGGGATTAGAGCGACGGTACCGTAGCAGTATTTGCTGAAAGATACGGGGCGGATGCCGCTCTCTCTAAGCCAGTGCCTCACTGGAGTGTTGGCCGCATACCGGCGGTTTTTCGTTTCCAGAATCAACCCGCCGTCAAATGTCCTATGTTCGCGCTGGTGACCGAAAATCAACATCGCGTCAAGCGTTACACGCTCTTCAACCTTCATACCAACAAGCGTCGCACGTCGGTAGCTCACGCGAATGCTGGGGAGCAGGTCGTCCGTGGAGCCAATCTGCCTTTTATCCAAGCGCTCGACATCGCGCCCGTCAAGCGCATTATCCGTGAAACTCTTACTCCAGCGATGCTTCGTGGTTTGTTTCCAGCCCTGCTTGAGTTTGAGTTCTAAGTAGCTCAAGCGCCGATCCGGGTAATGGCGAATGCGAAGCTTCGCGCGCTTGCGCCGGCCCCGATGATGATCGTGATAAAACCGTCGCTCGGGGGTGTCGAAGTACTGCGTGTGGTATTGGGCCGCGTACGCGGTATCGGCCAACACAACCGCATAATCTCGAATCACATGTCCCAGAAGATTCGCCGCCTGGTCTTCCGAAAGCACATACTTTCTGTCCCACCGACGCTGCAGAGTACGGTTGCGAATGAGCCGTGGTTCCGCGACAGGATAAGTCTGCAGCACCTGCATCAGGCTGCCAATCTGTCCGAGGTCGGGCAGGCTCTGCTGTGTCGTAAAGGTGCTGTACGGAGCCAGTTCAATCGCCATCCGCGATTTCCTCCTGAAACACGGCATCCGACACGGCTTGATATCTGTGCCGGATCACATCCTTCAGATACGTGGTCTCTGAGTCGAACAACGCACCCCGATCCCACTGCTCAAGATCCCGTTGCGCATCATCGCGAATCACTGTGGCAATGCGGTCGACCTCTTGAAGGATTTTCTCGTATGACAAAGCATCGGATAGAAGCTCCTTGACGAGCTGGACGTAGCGTCGCCGGTACTCGGGAATCTTGAAGTATCGCTCGGAGAATGCGTTGTTGTTCCGAGTACCAAAGATATTGCCATCCGTATCCTCGTAGCGTCGTCCCGACCAATGACTGCCGAAGGTGGCATCTGCATCCCACTGGATGATTCGAAACTGCGAATCGGGTTCATGAGGGTCGCGGTAGAGGTAATAGTTTTTCGTGAAGGTATCAATGTTCTGCGCGAAGGCCATCACTGCGTGCCAGATCTCGAAGTCTTGCAGGCTAACCAGAGGAGCCACTTCCGCTTCGAAGGATTCGTAGTCGGCGACGGCGTGCTGCGCAGCGAACCACAGAGCGGCGATATCCTGTGCGCTCCCGGGTGTGCCGTTCTTCAGCTCGAAGCCTGCGAGCGGATTGTCGTTGAGCGCCCAGTTAGCATGGTGAGAGCTCGCTTTATAGAGATACCCATCGCCGGAAAGTCCATTGTGCTTTAGAAAGTTGCTGTCGATTCGCTCGGTCAGCACATAAAGTCCCTGCAGCTCCCCATTGAGATACAGCCGCACAAATCCGGTGTGGGGGGCCAGCCCGCCCGCGCTATGGGTGAGGTCATACGCAAGCTTTGTCCGGATAAAGCTGCGATCGACCCACGACGCGTTGAGCACCAACCGGCGGTACGTCTTGACGCCGCGTCCAAAAAAGTCGTACTTGAGCGCCCCTTTCGGAAACTTATAGCGATAACTTTTCTTCGGGTACCGACGCGAGACGCCGCCGTGGATCTCGATTTCGCCGTTCGTTATACGCCAGCCCAGGAGCGTCATTTCAGCAGGAACTTCGATGCTAGCTCCCGGCTCGGCAAACATGCGCTTCAAGTCCTGATCGCTTGCCCACACACAGATGTCAGCGACACTGCCGCCAGCGGCGCCATTGCATGGCGTATCCTCGGTCTCGACTGACACGTGCTCAGAGTCCTCAAAAGGCACGCTTGCCGTTTCCGAACATGCAGCTCCGGCCAGGCTATGGCAGATGATGAGGCACGCGGGGCCGCCAAGGAAACGCATGGCAACTATTCTGGACCGGATCTGTTTCAAAAGCCCGCTCCTTCTGCCAACTTCCTTGGAGACTGCAGACTCCTCCGCCTCGTGCCGAGTGATGAAGATGCGAAGGTAACCGGTTCAACACTAGCCTCCAGGGCTCCTAGTACCTGAACCGCTTGTAAAGCTTCTTTTACAAAAAAAACTCAACCGGCCCCGACGTCGAGCGCCAGTGCCGCCTCAGACGGGGTGGCAGGGCTATGTCCCCTCCAGGGTTTTAAACAGGTCGGCCCACTTGTCCGACATGGCTACCGCGCACGTGCGGAGCCTAAGCCGTTTGTAAAGCTTCCTTTACAGGCGCAGCCTAACCGGGAATTTTTTAGGTAATTAGCAAACGGATTGCCTCAAAAGAAAGTGTGCCGAAAAAGGGTCACAGTTGAGAAGCGATAGAGGCGGCGGTGGCTCTTATCATGATGTCCTTGATTTTAGCTTCGATAATGTCCTTGAGAGTGAATGGGTTGAGGGTTTGTTGCAGGTGTTGATAGTGCTCAAGCATCTTAGGGTCGGCGTATCCTGATTCGGTGAGACGTTGTAGGGGTGTTTTAGCGTCATCGTACTTACGACGGATTTTGGAGCCGACGCGTTCTTTGCTGATGAGCTTCATGTGAACGTTGTACAAGTTGTTAAACCAACTGACCTCGTTTCGATACAGGTCGTTGATGTCATCGAGGATGGCAAGGTTATCGATGCGCGCGTAGACGAGTAACCTTCTAACATGAGTCCAGTTTTTCTGTTCGACATGGGCCCCATCGTTTTTCTTATAGGGCCTGCCCCGAGTGAAAATGGGTTTATCGGGGTGTTCTTTGAGGTAACGGACCAGGGTTTTGTTAATAAACTCTGAGCCGTTATCGCTATCGAAGCCCTGAACCGTAAAGGGTAAATGCTTATCGATATCGGCAATGGCTGCCACGACATCGGTGGCTTTTTTGTTCCAAATGCCGCGCATCTCGGTCCAGGTGGTGTGAATGTCGGTAGTGGTCAGGGTCCATAAAAAGGGGCCTTTCATGGTATGACCACAGTGGGCAACCGTATCCATCTGCAAGTATCCAGGTCGCGTATCTTTCCATGGTCCAGTACGCACGGGTATCTGCGTACGTGCCAATCGCCCAGGCTTGGTGCCGCATCGGCCCTTGATGCCCAGCGCCTTACGCACCGGCTGCAGGTGGCGGTCCAGGGTGGCGGCCGAAAACGAAAGTATACGGGCTTTTTGTGCGGCGTCATACGTCTGTCCTCGCACCTTTTCATCGTAGGCCATCCAACATCGTAAAAGCCGGACCAAGCGCTTCCCGCAAGCATAGTCCGATGCCTTGAAACATCGAGTCACCACCGCGATATCTTCCGGTTGAACGTACCTGGTCAGTCGCTGTTTGACCGGAAAGTTACATAAAGGTCGACAGGGGGGGCCACGATGTGATCCAACAGTGAGGTGGACCTGATTGGATTGCTACAGCGCCTAGAGGCGCTTGAGATTCGCGTCAAAGAACTTGAGGCCGAGCGGGACGCGTTGCAAGCGCGGGTGCTCAAGCTTGAGCATGAGAATCGGCAGCTTCGCAATGAAAACGCGCAGCTGAAAGCGGCGCTTTCCCAAAGCAGCCGCAACTCGCATAGGCCACCGTCGTCGGATGCAAGCTGGAAAAAGCGAAAGAAAAAGCCGACCGGGAAAAAGGCGGGTGGCCAGGTGGGCCATAAGGGCCATCACCGGCAGGTGCAGGCGGCTTCAATCGATGAGGAAAAGAGACACTGGCCGGGCCGCTGCTTGGGGTGCGGCGGTGCGCTGGCGATGCAGGCCGAGTCTGAGCATACGCACCTGCAGTGGGAGCTGCCCGAGATGAGGGCGCAGGTGATAGCGCACCGGTACCCGAAGGTGCGCTGTTGTTGCTGTGGACGCATCAATCGAGCCGAGCAAGCCGCCACAGAGCGCAGTGCCTTTGGCCCGAAGCGCAGTGCCTTTGGCCCGAAGCTGCAAGCGACGTGTGGGTGGCTCCAAGAGCCGTTTTGCTTGAGCCGGCGCGATACGCAGCGCATGCTGAGCGAGGTATTGGGTATCAAGGTGTCGACCGGCACACTATCGCATCAGCGCAAGGCGGTGGGATGCGCCTTACAAGCGCCGGTAATGCAGGCAGAACATGCATTGCAAACGGCGCCTGTCAGCGGGATGGATGAAACACGCTATGGGATGGCCTCAGGACGCGGATGGCTGTGGGTGCGCGCTTCACGGCTATTGACCGTGTTTCGGCTTGGGCGACGACGAAACCGTGAGGCGGCCAAGCGGCTGCTGGATAAACCGCCGGACGGCGCAGTCGTGGTGACCGACCGCTACGGGGTCTACCGGCATCTTGAGCCTGAGCAGCATCAGCTGTGCTGGGCCCATCTGCATCGTGAGCTGATTGCGCTCAATGAACATGATAAGCCGGCCATCGGCTGGCTCGGGGCTCGATTGTGCGAGGATACCGCCGAGGTGTTTGCCCTCGTCAAACAGATGCGCAGTCAAACGGATGCGCAAAAGCGCGGTGCGCTGGTAAGCGGGCTGTCTATTGCTCGATGGGGTACGTCAGCGTATGGCGTCTCGCTTGCGCCTTGGCAAGCATCTGTCTGACAAGAAAACCCGTGGACATCTCAAACACATCGAAAACGCCTTTTCGATGTACTGGACCTTTATGCAAAACCCGGATATCTCGCTCACCAACAACGATGCAGAACGCGCGCTGCGACATGCCGTGATTTGGCGCAAGACCTCCTACGGCGTCCAATCCTCGTACGGCGCCTTATTCGTAGAAACTTCACTGAGTGTCATTCACTCCTTGCAGGCTCAGCAGCAGAAGAGTCTGCTGTTTTTTCAACAGGCCCTTGACCGCTATCTCCTAGGCCTGCGGCCCCCTTCGCTGCTGCCTCAGCTGCGGTAAATCAGGGGTCAAGGCCAAGCAGACTCCACCTCGCGGTCCCCAGCGCACTGCTTTCTAAGCTGTTTTTGAAGATCCCCAAATAGGGGACTGACCAGGTACCCTGGTAACGCGGCCTGACGGCACGGATGTACGCGTGTTTCTCTGTTCGACTCATCTCTGACTCCTTTCGGAGCCACCTGAGCCTCATTTACTTCTGATGCAATGATTCCCTTTCGACCTCATTCTTTTTGAGGCAATTCGACCTTCCGGGGACCAGCATATACTGGCACGGTCGTTGCCTTCTCTGGTGTTCGGTTGGCCACGTATGATTGGGGGAAGTTATGATTCGAGGCGCACAGGTATTATTATTTGTGCTTGGGGCATCATGTTCGGCTTCAAAGATGTCTTCAAGGGTTGCGTCGGGGCAAGAGCAACCTGCTGAAGGTGTGGAAGCGGTCATGCTAAACGGCGCGCCGATCGAGGGGCTCCCGCTGCCATACCGGTCCATGAAACTTGCCGATGGCTCGACGTCCGACGACGGTACGAGCCTCATGGACATTCTCGACCTAATCGGTAGCGTGCCGCGATGCGTGCGTGAGATCTATTTAT
Organism: Polyangiales bacterium; assembly: GCA_965214225.1. Classification (GTDB taxonomy): domain Bacteria; phylum Myxococcota_A; class Polyangia; order Polyangiales; family CBDCBC01; genus CBDCBC01. The sequence goes on from OZ243942.1 coordinate 3,228,133, forward strand.
CGCGGTACGTGATCGAGCTCTACGACAGCTTTCGATCTGCCGAGCATCCAGAAGCCGCTTTCGACCCGCAAACGGACCTCATCTTGTGCAGCGAGGAGGAGGGTGTCTATTCAATGGGAGGCCTCTTCATCGGTGCGTCAGGCGACCTGCCCCTGGAGGTGCTGGAGACTCGGATGATTGCGGGACGAGCGGATGCCCGGAGCGCACTCTGGAAGATGAGCATTGAGGAATACATTGACCAAAAGGGATTCATACCCAACTTCTTCGCTGGGCAGAAGTTAACTAAACCGCAAATCGCACAGCTGGTAGAAGACAGCCCTTTCGCTTTAGATTCGGCTTCTCTGCAACGCTTCTGGATAGCCTCTACCGGCGCGCAGCTTGTTCGGACCCAACTGCAAAGGCTGCTGGACGACGATCTGAGCTTCCAAAGCCGGGAGATGGTCCATCGGCGGCGCGTGCTCGTCGTCGGAGACAATCCGGTCTACCTTCAAGCCTGGAGTGAGACAGAGGGTGTGGAGACGCTGCTTCACGTGGAGGGCTGCGTCGCTGCGGAAGATGAACCTGACGGTGAGGTTCAGGCCGGCGCGGAGAACCTCGTGTTCACCCACCACGTGCGGGAGCCGTTCGCCACCTACGAGATCGCACCGAAGCTCGTCACCCATTGTGCTGAAGATGGCGACGACGACCCTGAGGCCGAGAGGCATTCGGATTTGGTGCGAGATATGTTGGAGGAAGCGCTCATCGACTTGGATGACGAGAGTGATCCTGAAACCATCTTTGAGGAACTGATCGGGACGGATGAGTTTGAACAGGTCTTTGGCTATCGCGATAACGACGTAGAGCCAGAAGTAGCGTTTCGGTCGGCCGAGCTTTCCGTAGCGTCCGAAGTAGAGCGTGCCTCTCTACTTGCCGAGCCAGCGCACGTGCACTTTTTTTACGGGGAAGGTTCTGCCAAGCTGCCTAGCGAGTGGCCAGCGTTTGAGCCCTACCGAGAAGCTTTAAAAGCGCGTCTTCAGCGGCTAGATCCGATGGACTGTCAGGATTAGGATGAGAACGTCCCTGACTCTTTTGTAAAGGTTTCTTTACAAAACTCCTATGAGCGAGAGGAGCAGAACGGGAGGTTTCCTACGGTGGAGGCAGCCTTGGCGGGGTTCCAGCATTTTGCCACTGCCACTGCCACCACCGGTATCAGACAAGGTCGGCGTAGCCGAAGCCCTCGCGGCCGAAGCCGTTGCCGTTGTAAAAGAGGGTGCGGCGGCCTTCGTAATCGAAGAGGAAGGGGTAGGCCACCATCTCGCTGTCCCAGCCTTGCGCCGAACGTTGCACTGGGGCTTGTGCATCGTCTCTCGTCCAGCGAACTCCGTCTTCCGATTCGGCGTAGCCCATGCGGTAGGTGTGGAGCGGGTTATGACGGAAGTCCCGTGCGCCCCGCACGCAGTAGAGCATTTTGTAGAAACCGTCTTCGAAGTAGACGTGCGGACGGGCGTACGCTTGCGACACCTCATCGTAGCTTAGGCAGGTATGCCGAGGACGGGACCACTGGATGCCGTCAAGCGAGTCGGTCACACGAAGAAGGTAGCGCGGCTCGAGTTGGTCTCCATCGAAGATCCAATCAGTGCACGCGATGTAGTACATGCGCCATCCTGACTTAAAGGGGATCACGCAGGGGTTAGAGACCCAGCAGGCATCCTCTGCATTGCGGTCGAGGATCGGACCGGGAGCGTGCCGCTCGAAGGTGACGCCCCCATCGCGGCTAACCGCGAGACCGATTGCTAGGCGATAAGGCACATCCACCGCGAGGCTCCAGCCGATGTAGTAAAGCCATATTGCGTCATCCCGTTGCACAAACCAGGAGGGCATGGCGCCTGCATCGTCGAAGTTGCCTCGTTCGCCAGGAGCAAGGGCGGGCTGCTCCGCACATTGAATGGTTCTGCTGTAATCCTGTGCATCCACATCCACGAAGGCGGTGTGAGCACGATTGCGGTGGTCGCGCGTGGAGAAGAAGACGCGAAGCTCGCCCTGGCGGATTGGCATCGCGAAGGGCACCTGAGCGTGGCTAGCCATCCACTCTGGCCCGTGGGCGACTTGGTACGCGAGGCCACGCTTTCGCCATCTGCGACTCATGCAGCTCGTCCGCACAGGTCGTCGCCGGTTAGGCCCTCAGGCGGAAATAGCCGGCTCTGTCTCGCCGGACTTTCGTAAGGCAGGAGGGGCTTCGCTTGCGCGAGCATATGTACTGACGGCTCTGCCCGCTCGCCCAAGTTGCTGAAGGTCCCGAGCAATTTTCGCTCGCGATACGGTGGCTTCGTGAACACGTTTCTTATCTTGCTCCAGGAGCTGTTCGATCCGGCTGCGTAGAAGAGCTCGTTCGGTAGAGGTTATATGATGGAGGTCAAGACGCTGCAAAGCGACGATGGCCTCTTGCCTCTCCTCCAGACGCAAATGAAGTTCGTGAGCGGGAAGGTCTGCTAAGTCAATCGACGCTTGCTCGATGATGAGGAAGAGCTCCTCCGCTCGCGCAATCAGCGCGGATGCTGCAGCAGGGCTCATCGCGCCTGCTGCTCAGCAACCTTGGCCCAAGAGGCGCGAAGTTGCTGCAGAACAGAGATTGCCGGAAGCAACATGGACATCTCCGCATTGACAGTGGCGCTGGTGATCCGATGCAGGACGAAGTCGTAGAGCTGCTCAAGTTGGGCGCAGAGCTCAGGTGCGTGGTCCGCCTCAAGACTCACTTGCAGCTCGCTGATCACAGCGTGTGCCTTGTTGAGCGCCAGGCCGCGCTTGGCAGGATCTTTTTCTGCAGCGACAGCTTGTCGTAAAAAACGAAGCGCGCCGTCGTACATGGCGACGACCATCTGAGCCGGTGTCGCTGTCTCTAAACGTGCTGTTTTATATTGTGCAACTGCGTACGACATTCTCTTCCTCTACCCTCCCTAGAAGGACATCAACATGCTTTGAAGCTGTGCGCCTTGGTTGTTGAGTTGACTCACCATCACCTCAAGGTTTGCAAACTTGGCCTTCAGCATCTCTTCAGAGCGCGCGACGCGCAGCTCGATCTGCGAGATCTGGTCGTCGATGCCCTCTTGTTCATTGGCTATTCCGGCGATCCTTCCGGTGAGGATGCCATCGCCGCTCTGAACGTAACCCTTCACAACGTCCGAGAGCTGCCCCATCAGACCTTCGACTGTGCCTTCGGAGTCCCCGGCAAACAGGGTGACGAGCGCTTGGCTGTCGTTGGAGAAGGCCTCTTCGAGTTTCGTCTTGTCGAGCGTGAGCGAACCATCGTTGCCGCTCGTGACGCCAATCTGCGAGAGGAGGCTCAGCGCCGTATTGCCCGTTGAAACCTCGCTAAGTAAGCCTTCACGAAGGCGGCCCTGGATCGTTCGGAGCGTTGTGTCTCCCGACAGAGAATCGCCCACGCGGGCATCCCCCGAATAAACCGACTCCCGGTTGATCGCGCCGTTGATTTCGTTGTAGGCGTCAACGAACGCTTGCAATTTTTCCTCGACGGTTGTGGAGTCACGCTTGACTTCGATCTGAACCTCGGTGTCGGACACTGCGAGGAGATCCAGCGTGACGCCAGGAATGGCTTCTGTGACCTGGTTGGTGGAGCTCGTTATCTCAAAGCCGTCGATGGTGAACGCGGCGGAGCTTGCCTGAACAACTTCGTTTGCCGGGTTGGAAAACCCGGCAGTAAACCCTGACTCCGTAAACGCGATGGCGTGTTCGGGGCCTGTCTCGTTGCCGCTCACCTGGAGCCTGTAGTTGGTGCCATCGAAAATGACACCTGCTGTCACATCGGCCCCCGAGCTGTTGATCTTCTCCGCTAGGGAGTTGAGGGAATCTCCTCCTCCAGTAAGTCCGCTGCCAGCCACTGTGATGGACACGGGGTCGTCGCTCCCAACCCGAATGGTGAGCGTGCCGTCGATCGCACCGAAGACACCTGCGTCTGAAGAGCTTGCGTAGGCATCACTGTACGTGCGCTCTGCTTTTGCCAGCGAGGTGACTCGGAGCGCGTAGCGACCAATGGACGCTCCTTCGGAGGCGGTTGCTGTGACCGCCGAGTCGTCTGTGGACGTAGCTGTCGAGCCGATGACGCCCTCACGCTTGCTCAATGCATCGGCCGCATCTTTGAACTTCTCAAGCTTCGTCTTGAGATCAGAGAGACGAGCGGAAACCGAATCAAGGTCCTTCCTTTTATTCTGCAGGCGGACAATAGGCTGACGCTCGATCTGAACCAAGGCATTGACGATGGCTTCCGAGTCCAAGCCTGTTTGTAGTCCGCTAAATGAAATCATGGAGGGTCCTTCGATCAGCTTTCGTAGCTGCTATATGGTTATTCGGCTGTTCCGAGGGCAAAGTTGAGCTTTTTCTCGATGCTAGGTGCTCTCCTGAGGTAGAAACGACGACTGCCGCGCACGATGTGTTCGTGCGCGGCAGTCGTCATGGCATGATCGCCCCTTGGCGATTTATGTGTTATCCGATGAGACCGAGAGCGACCTGAGGCAGGAGGCTGTTGGACTGAGCCAAGACCGAGGCACCGGCCTGAATCAGGATGGTGTTGGAGGTCATGGAAGCCGATTGGGAAGCGATGTCGACGTCGCGTATACGGGAGTTGGCGGCGGCGGTGGACTCATGAGCGGCTTGCAGGTTGGCAATGGTGACGTTGAGCCTGTTTTGCTTGGCGCCTAGGGTGGAGCGGGCCAAAGACACGTCGTCGAGCGCGTCGTTGATGACGCCGATGGCGGTGCCTGCTGCTGCGGCCGTGCTCACGCTAGCTGAGCCGATGGAAGCGGTGGAAGAAGAGCCCAGGGCGGCGGCATTCATGTCGCTGATGCTGGCTGTGATGCGGTCGTTGGTGGTGTTGCCGATGCCAACCTGGAAAGCGACACCCGAAGCCGAGGAGCCGTCGAGGAGCTTTTTGCCGTTGAACTCGGTGACGTTGGCGATGCGGTCGACTTCGCTCTTGAGCTCAGTGAACTCGTTGTTGATGAGTTTGCGCTCCTTGGTGCCGAGGGTTTCTGAGCGAGACTGTGTGGCAAGCTCCTTCATGCGAACAAGAATGGAGCTGACCTCGCTCATGCCAGACTCGGCGGTCTGGAGCATGCTCATGCCGTCTTGAGCATTGCGCTCAGCTTGCTTGAAAGACCGCATATCGGCTTTCATGCGCTCGCTGATACCCAGACCTGCGGCATCGTCGGCAGCGGAGTTGATGCGCATGCCGCTGGAAAGACGCTTGAGGTCGACGGAAAGGTTGCCCTGGGTGCGAGAGAGGTTCCGCTGGGCATTGAGAGACGAGACGTTGGTGTTAATGGTGAGCATGTTCTCCTCCGTGAGAATGCTGAGGTCATCCTAACCTCAGGAGGGGTCATCCCCTCACCCATAGCCTTCGGACGATAGGCGAGCCAGGTTGAGGAAAAAGAGGAAATGATTGGAACTGCCTCTTACTGGATCGCTCAACCTAAGTTCCTTTACGCTTCCTCCTATGATGTCTTCTTCTATACGCTCATCTCTAGAGTCCCTCGGACGTAACTTGTGGTGGAGTTGGTATCCGGAGGTTGGCGAGATTTTCCGTCTGCTTAGTCCGGAAAGTTGGCGAAGCTCGGATCATAATCCCGTCACCTTTCTTCGAGCTATCGACGATGCAACCCTTGAAGAACGGGTCGACCAACTTCACCTGCGCTACCGAATCTTCCACGCGCACCGCCGCCTTTTGCGCGGATTGGCGTCGAAGGATACGTGGGCCTCACTCAACGCGGGGCCCTTGAAGGTGCAGCCTGTGGCGTACTTTTCAGCTGAGTTTGGTCTGCATGAGTCCCTGCCAATCTACTCAGGAGGCCTTGGCGTCCTTGCGGGAGATCATCTCAAGAGCGCCTCTGATCTAGGGGTGCCGATGGTCGGCGTTGGGCTGCTTTATAACCAGGGGTACTTCCGTCAACACCTGGATGCCGAAAGTTGGCAGCATGAAGCCTACGCCGATCAAGACGTTGAAGCTCTGCCACTTTCGCCAGCGTATGATGCATCCGGGTCGCCATTGCTGGTTAAGGTCGAAACGCGTCACGGGCCGATCCACGCGAAGGTATGGTTAATTGAGGTGGGTCGGGTGCGTCTCTACCTGATGGATACGCAGGTGGACGCCAACACTGCCGAAGATCAGCAGCTCACCTCGCGGCTTTACGGCGGCGACGTTCGTACCCGAATCCGCCAAGAGCTGCTTCTTGGGGTGGGGGGTGTGCGAGTGCTTGAGAAGGTCGACCTGCACCCGGGCGTGTTCCATATGAACGAGGGCCACAGCGCCTTTGCCGCCTTGGCTTTGGTGCAGCAACGGATGCAGCGCGAGGGCCTCAGCTTCTCTCAGGCCAAAAGCGAGGTAGCAGCACGCTGCGTCTTTACCACCCATACGCCTGTCCCCGCGGGACACGACCGATTCGACGCGCAGCTTGTCGAAGAGCATCTTGGTCCGCTTCGTGAAGAGCTCGGGCTTTCGGAGCATGCGCTGCTTGGCCTGGGCAGGGTGGAAGAGGGCGACGCCGACGAGCCGTTCTGCATGACCGTCCTGGCCCTGAAGATGGCGCTTCGGGGCAACGGCGTTTCCGCACTACATGGAAAGGTTTCTCGTCGCATGTGGAACCCCCTTCTTGGCAAGTCAGAAGGGGGCGTGACGCATATCGGTCACATCACCAATGGAGTGCATATTCCCACCTGGCTCTCGCCTCAGATGCGGTCGCTCTACGACCGACACTTCAGACGCGACTGGCGCCGCGCGCTTTACGACGCCGACGTTTGGCAGGATGTCGCTACCATACCTGACGCGGATCTGTGGGAGGTTCACCAGCTCCTCAAGCTGCGACTGATTCAGTTTGTTCGGCGGCGCGTGACAGCGCAAAATGCCCGGAGAGGTGAGGCTACTCCGAACGTGGGAGAGGTTCTAGATGAGAATGCATTGCTGATCGGTTTCGCGCGTCGTTTCGCCACCTATAAGCGCGCCGACCTTTTCTTGAGTGATGTGGAGCGACTCACCGAGCTGGTAGACAGTGCCGATCGACCTGTGCAGTTCGTTTTCGCTGGAAAGGCGCATCCTCGTGATGAGGGCGGCAAGGCCTTGCTGCAACGCATTTCGCGCCTCTGTTCCCAAGACGGCTACCGCGGAAAAGTGGTATTCGTTGAAGACTACGACATCAACGTCGGGCGTCATCTAGTGCAAGGAGTGGACGTGTGGCTCAACAACCCTCGGCGCCCCTTGGAGGCGTCAGGGACCAGCGGGCAGAAGGTCGTTCTCAACGGCGGGCTTAACTTCTCAATACTCGATGGTTGGTGGGCGGAGGCTTACGATGGGCGCAATGGGTTTGCGATCGGTCGCACGGAGGCGCATCAGGATATAGCGGTGCAGGATCAACGCGACGCCGACGCGCTTTACTCTGTGCTTGAGCAGGACATCCTGCCTCTGTTCTACGCGCGCGATAGCGACAGCATTCCACGGGAGTGGATAGGCCGCGTCAAGCATGCCATTGCCTCTCTAGCGTGGAAGTTTAGCGCGCACCGCATGGTGATTGACTACACAAACCATTGCTATCTGCCGGCGGCTGGTGCGGTGTCTTGCGATATGCGGCCTTCTTCCTGAAGAGCTTGCGCGGCTCAATCATTAAAGGAAGGCTCAATCATTAAAGGAAAAGGCCGTGCGCACCAAGAGATGCGCACGGCCTTCGTCAGCGTTTCGAGTCAGAGTGTAAGTTATCCGATGAGACCGAGAGCGACCTGAGGCAGGAGGCTGTTGGACTGGGCCAAGACCGAGGCACCTGCCTGAATCAGGATGGTGTTGGAGGTCATGGAAGCCGATTGGGAAGCGATGTCGACGTCGCGGATACGGGAGTTAGCGGCGGCGGTGGATTCATGAGCGGCTTGCAGGTTGGCAATGGTGACGTTGAGCCTGTTTTGCTTGGCGCCTAGGGTGGAGCGGGCCAAAGACACGTCGTCGAGTGCGTCGTTGATGACGCCGATGGCGGTGCCTGCTGCTGCGGCCGTGCTCACGCTAGCTGAGCCGACGGAAGCGGTGGAAGAAGAGCCCAGGGCGACGGCATTCATGTCGCTGATGCTGGCTGTGATGCGGTCGTTGGAGGTGTTGCCGATGCCGACCTGGAAAGCCACACCCGAAGACGAGGAGCCGTCAAGGAGCTTTTTGCCGTTGAACTCGGTGACGTTGGCGATGCGGTCGATTTCGCTCTTGAGCTCAGTGAACTCGTTGTTGATGAGCTTGCGCTCCTTGGTGCCGAGGGTTTCTGAGCGAGACTGTGTGGCAAGCTCCTTCATGCGAACAAGAATGGAGCTGACCTCGCTCATGCCAGACTCGGCGGTCTGGAGCATGCTCATGCCGTCTTGAGCATTGCGCTCAGCTTGCTTGAAAGACCGCATATCGGCTTTCATGCGCTCGCTGATACCCAGACCTGCGGCATCGTCGGCAGCGGAGTTGATGCGCATGCCGCTGGAAAGACGCTTGAGGTCGACGGAAAGGTTGCCCTGGGTGCGAGAGAGGTTTCGCTGGGCGTTGAGAGACGAGACGTTGGTGTTAATGGTGAGCATGTTCTCCTCCGTGAGAATGCTGAGGTCATCCTAACCTCAGGAGGGGTCATCCCCTCACCCATAGCCTTCGGACGATAGGCGAGCCAGGTTGAGGAAAAAATCAGAAATAACCCAGGGGCTTTGCCTGCAGCATCTTGCCGCTTTGTCTCCTTCTTTCAACCGCCATGCGCGCAACTGATCCAACGTGGGAACTAGAGCGCGGAGCTAGAGCGACGACGCTTTTGCCATCATGGGAGCGCTCGCCGTTGCTTTAGGTGTGGGACGTGTGTGAGCTACCACTAACTCAGCGCTATCCGCAAGGATCTGGTACGTCAGCCTCGTTCGCTGCGCCAAGGTAAGGTCTATTCTCTCCCGCAAATCGTCAATTCGGGGAAAAGCAACAGCGTCCGCAAAAGGAGCAGAAGCGACGCATCTCCGCACGTGTTGCTCAGCTCGAAGTGCAGCTTGACCACGCAGCGTGAGTCGACGCCGAGCAGCGCGTGCTAAACGAACGGAACCGTCGTGAATAAGACGCTTGACGTCTTCGGCGGTTGCCTGCGCGAGAGATGGCGTGCAGTGCGTGGCGAAGCGCTTATCTTCCTCAAGCACCGGAAGATCGCTAAGAACCTTCTGCAGCGAAAGCTCTTCAAATCCCACGATGCGCGCCCCCCCTTCTGTAGCGTTGATAAGACGCGCTTCCCCAGAAAGCGCATGAGCTGCAGCCTCAAACCACCGTCGAAAGGAGCACATGTCGTATGTGGTGACGACGCTCCCCTCGCCGCCCCACGCTTCAACGGACAGCTTGCGTTGATACCTCGGCGGTGGAGTCAGGCCACGTCGAGTGAAAAGGGCATCACGCTCAGCTGACGTTTCTAGCTCGATGACGTCTGCATTACCTGCAACGCGCAGCCCTGAATGTGCCGAACCTCGGGCGTACATATTTCCGCCTGTGTAGGCAAGGTCCTGTCCCACAAGAACAATGGGGTCGGCACCCCAGTTGGCGGCAAGAGCAAACGCAGCTGTGGCAACGCTGCTGCCAAAGAGCAGAGGCGGAACCCCCGTCCTCTGCCCTAGCCAGTGATAGGGAGGTGAGGAGCTATAGTAGAGGAGGCAGCGTTGAGGTTTTGCGTGCGCGAAGATATCGGGATGCGCCGAAAGATCGAGCGCCAGCATCTCCGCCTGATCAAGCGAATGCTTTACCGACGGTGGAACGCCCAGTGCTTCCAGGGCGACAAGCACGTCCAATGAAGCGCCCACTGAACTAACCACGGGTGCGGCAGAGTTGACAGGCATGACGAAGCCGCGCTCTGCTGCTTGGCCAAGAAGCTCTGCATTTCGATTAAGTGAGGGACCTGCAGAGACGATGAAGGCTGGCTTGCCCTTCATCGGCTTATTGAGCGAGAGAGCGAGAGGCATCTCTGCCAGAAGGTGAAGATTGTCGAGAGCTGTCTGGAGGGTCGGGACGTAGCGGTCTTCGAACGTGTTCTTACGCAGCACGGTAATGCCCTCAAGCTCCGTCAACATCGCCACTAGGTCACGGTACGCTTTGGGGAAAGCCCGCTGATATGCGGGAGGAGCTAGCAGGATCACATTGTCGTTCGGGGTTGTGCTTCCGACCAGGTACGTGAGCGCGGGAGCCAAATGAGTGAAGATTCGAGCGTCGTCCAGCCGGTTGGCTCCGTGGCGTTTTGCCAGCTCAAGCACCTTCGCATCAGGTTCGAAGACAATGGGCGCAGCAACGCCGAGCTGTCGAAGGTGCTGGACTCGGTATCCCAGTCCTGCGCCAAACAGTATCACGTGTTTCGCGTCCTTGACGCGGTCTAGGGAGACGAACTGCCTTGCTCCAGCCACGGGGTCCAGCGCGTCCTCTAGGGCATCGCCTGCAATCCGAAGGCTTGGCAGGCCGCTCGGGGTCATAAAGATTTCTGGCTCCATAAGCTCCGCTTTCTACCCGCCTCGAACGACGCATGTCGCGTCTTCTGAAGACGACGCATCCGCGAGCTAGTTGCTTTGCAGAGGACAGTTGCTTTGCAGAGGACAACGGTCGGCTTTAGACGGCCGACGGACACCAACGCACCGACCCGATTCGACTCGACTCCGTCGATACCTGTATTCCGCCACGGGATGTCTACACAGCGTCAGCTGGCCGACGTAAGCGTCACCTTTGTGACGCACTGACTGCGCGCCTGAGCGCGTTTTCCGCACGCAAAGAGCTGGCACGTGCTTTGCGCTTACCGCTCCAGGATGAAGGATACGCGATGAGCGAGTTCAGTATTGGAGCGCGGAAGGTTGGCCTGGAGCACCCCCCGCTTGTCATACCCGAGATAGGCATCAACCACGACGGCGACGTAGAGAAAGCGCGTCGCATGATTGATGATGCAAAGGGCGCCGGTGCGGAATGCGTGAAGCTCCAGTGCCATGTGATCGAGGATGAGATGATCCCAAACGACGTGGTGCCAGGTAACGCAGAAGACACCATCTGGAACATTATGAAGAAAGCAGCCTTATCGCGTGAAGAAGAGCGCGAGCTGAAAGAATATGCGGAAAGTCAGGATCTTCTCTACCTTTCCACTCCGTTCTCACGTGCTGCAGCCGACCGGCTGGAGAGCCTTGGCGTTGCCGCTTATAAGATCGGGTCGGGCGAGTGTAATAACTATCCACTCGTTGACCACATCGCGTCATTTGGAAAGCCTGTGATCCTTAGCACAGGCATGAACAACTTGGCCTCGATCGGTAAAGCGGTTGAAGTCTTAGAGGCGCGTAAGGTGCCCTACGCCCTGCTTCATTGCACCTCCATGTATCCCACGCCGTACGACAAAGTTCGCCTCGGCGCACTGCGCGAGCTGTCGGACACCTTCCCGCGGTGCACCGTCGGCTTAAGCGATCACTCGCTTGGCATCTACACCTGCCTTGGCGCCATACCTCTGGGCGCTCGCGTCCTTGAAAAACACTTCACGTCTGAGAAATCCTGGCCAGGTCCTGACGTGCCTATCTCTATTGATCCGGAGGAGCTTAGGCAACTATGTGAGGGATCCAGCGCCATCTTCACTTCTCTTGGCGGAACAAAGGAGATCCTGAAGGAGGAGCAACCGACGATTGATTTTGCCTACGCCTGCGTGGTGACAACGCAAGCGGTGTCGCGTGGTGAGACACTTAGCGCCGACAATGTCTGGGTCAAGCGACCTGGAACAGGTGAAATTTTGGCCGAGCATTATCCAGAAGTTCTAGGCAAGCAGACGCTCTGCGACCTTCCTGCCAACGCGCAGCTGCGTTGGCAGGACGTCCGAGGCTGCGTTGACTAATCAACCTGCGAAACGGCGTCGCGTCGTCTTCCTCTCGGGCACCCGAGCCGACTTCGGAAAAATAAAGTCCTTGATCCAAGCGGCCTCCAACCATGAGGAACTGGAGGCGCATATCTTCGTAACAGGGATGCATATGGAGCCGAGATATGGTTACACCGTCACTGAAATCGAGAAGTGCGGCTTCACCAATATTTACCGTTATATCAACCAGTCGGGCCGAGGGCACATGGACGGCAGTCTTGCCAGCACCGTCACGGGCTTCGGTGACTACGTACGCCTTGTGCAGCCCGACCTCATCGTCGTGCACGGAGACCGGGTGGAAGCGCTTGCGGGTGCGTTGGCAGGTTCGCTCAATAACATCCTGGTAGCTCACGTGGAAGGTGGCGAGGTGTCAGGCACTGTGGATGAGCTCATCCGTCACGCCATCAGCAAAATCTCCCACATTCATTTTGTTTCCAATGAGGAAGCGAAGCGCCGTCTGGTGCAACTGGGAGAGGATCCCGAGGCTGTATATGTGATTGGCTCGCCGGACGTCGATATCATGTCTTCGCCCGATTTGCCTGCATTGGCCGACGTCAGAGCGCACTACGAAATCCCGTTCGAGGAGTTCGGCATTCTGCTTTACCATCCCGTAACGACTGCCACAGAACGAACGCGGCAGGAAGTGCAAGCGCTGACGTTAGCCGTGCTTGAGACGGGGGAAAACTACATTGTGATCTACCCCAACAACGATCACGGTGCCGGTATAATCTTCGACGAGTATGCCGCATCCTTAGCAGGAAAGTCCCAGATCAGAACGTTTCCCTCCATTCGGTTCGAGGCGATGCTGGTGTTGCTCAAGAGCAGTATGATGATTGTTGGCAACTCCAGCATGGGCATCCGTGAGGCGCCGTACTTCGGCGTGCCGACGGTCAACATTGGATCTCGGCAGGACGGCCGAAGTCGGAATGGCCAGCTCATCCACGTGCCGGGTGAGCGGCAAGCCATCCTGGAGGGGATGCGGCAGGCGCGAAGGCTGCGCCGCACGCTCGCCCCGATCCGCGAGTTTGGTGGTGGCGACAGCCACGTTCAGTTCGTCCGAGTTCTTGAGGACTCCAATGTTTGGCAGACGCCCGTGCAGAAGAGGTTTCGTGATGTCGATTTCGCAGAAGCCGCAGCCGGTATCGGTGCTAGCCATCGTCCCGGCTCGTGGGGGTTCCAAGGGCCTCCCACGGAAGAACCTAGCAACGCTTGCGGGTAGGCCTCTATTAGCTTGGTCGCTAGATGCCGCCAAGCGGTGCAGTTATGTCACGCGCACGGTGGTCAGCTCCGATGACCAGGAGGTTCTCGCTGTTGCTCGCGGCGAAGGTGTGGAGGCGCTGGAGCGGCCGGCAGAGTTGTCTCAGGATGTATCTCCTACCGAACCTGTCGTTCAGCATGTGCTCAGGAGAATGAAGGAGCAGCACTTCGTCCCGCAGGTCGTTGCTTTGCTGCAGCCCACATCTCCTCTGCGAACTGCCGAGCATCTCGCTCGTGCTTTAGACCTCTACTATCGGTCGGAGGCGACTGCTCTGATCTCGGTGCAGCGGCCAAAGCACTCACCGTACAAGGCTTTCGTTACCAACCCCGACGGATATCTGCGGGGACTGGTGAGCGAACAAGCGCCCTTCATGCCGAGGCAAGCCTTGCCCGAGGTATACATGCCTAACGGAGCAATCTACTTGGTGGATAGAGCTCACTTTGAGCAGCGCGCATCACTGGTAACCGATAAGACGGTGCCATTCTTCATGTCGAGCGAGTGCAGCATCGATATTGACGACTCTCACGACCTGCGGCGTGCCGAGCAGTTTCTCTCCGAGAAGCCGTGATCGAAAGGTTCACGACCGAAAGGGGCGTCGGCATTGCTCCTGCTCCTCCTCAGGGTCGCGACGTTGGCAGTGGTTACGACGTTGGCAGTGAGTCGCGAACCAAAGGGTGGATGAAGAGTCGCTAGTTCTATTGAAGGCTAGTCGACCTTCGGCCGTGTTCGGCTTAGGGTGCTGAAGGGAAGGGGAAAAATGTTTGCTGGTCGTCCTGGCCCTCTGGCGCCTTTCCCCGCAAATCGTGCGCCAGGACGTGCTCGGCTCTTGTACTTCACAATGGGTCCGCTGGACGGTCGACGTTCCTGAAAGACAAACTCCACCCTGCGGTTCTCGCTACGACCCTCTGGCGTGTCGTTGCTCACAAGAGGCTGCGCATCAGCATACCCAGCGACGCCGAGCGCCGAGTTCGGAAGGCCTACATCTGCGTGTAAGAAGCGCATGACCGCAATGGCCCGTGCGGCAGAAAGCTCCCAGTTTGACGGAAAGCGGCGGGTGCGGATGGGGCGGTTATCGGTATGTCCCTCCACTGTCAGCCGCTCGGCGAATTGCTTGGCCATCTCACCTATCTTCGTAAGAAGTGGAGTTGACTCCTTACGGAGTTTGTTAGAAGCGGAGTCGAAGAAAACTTTGTCTCGCACGCGAAGGACAATGCCGCGACCTGTTGATTGGACTTCCAGCTTGTCGGCCAACTCATTGTCCTTGATATAGCGGCGGAGCGCGCGCGAGAGTGGAGAACTTGCTTGACGGTTGCGGGTGATCTCCACCTCAAGTGAGCTCTGTGCTTTGGCTAGCTCAATGGGACTCGACGAAAGTGCTTCAAGATCACCTCGCGTCAGGCTCTGCACGCCAAAGGCATCTTTCACGGAACCCAATGCCTCGCGGAACTCGATGACATCCATCGTGGAGAACGAAAGAAGAAGCACGAAGAAGGTAAGCAGGAGCGTCGCCATGTCGCTGAACGTGGCCATCCACGCCGGTGCGCCCTCTTCGCATTCGCAGTCGTCGTCATCTAGGTCCATGGTAGCCTCAGCTAAGCCGCCTTATCCTTCTGTCGCTTATCAGGGGCGATGCGAGCCTCAAGCTTCTCTTGAATTATGGTAGCGTTGAGCCCTTTGATGATGGACTCGATGCCGTCGATAACCACCATCATCGCAACTCTTTCCTCTGAGGTTCGCTTCTCAAGTTTGTCGGCGATGGGTCCGAAGAGGAGGAAGGCCATGACCGCGCCGTAGAGCGTCGTGAGCAACGCGACCGCCATGGCCGGTCCGATTGCGGATGGGTTATCAAGATCGCGAAGCATTTGCACCAGTCCAATCAGCGTACCGATCATGCCCATCGAGGGAGCTGTCGCTGCCATGAACCGAAAGAGCTTCTGTCCTCTGGTGTGGCGCTGCTTGAGCGCCACCATCTCGCCGCCAAGGGTGCTCTTTATTTCCTCAGGCGGAATATTATCCACGGCCATACGAATGGCTTTGGCTAGGAAGGGCTCGTCAATCTGCTGATTCTCAAGAGCAAGCACCCCCTCGCGCCGCGCGATTTGCGAAAGCTCAACGATCTTTAGGATTGTCTGCGTTACGTCCTTGGACTCGGTACGGAAAGTCTTCATGGCGACTTTCACTGCACCAATCACACGGTCGAGGTTTTCAGCAATGAGCGTGGCTGCGAGAGTGCCGCCTACCACGATAAGCAACCCTGGGATGTTAATGAAGGCCATCAATGGGCTGCCCATCACAATGGATCCGATGATCAGACCAAAACCCAGAACGATGCCAACGATGGTTCCTATGTCCATGTCATTGTCTCCTCAACCACGATTCCTCTTCCCCGTCGCTTGCGTGTTCCGTCGCCAGTCCTTAAGGTTGTTTTCCAGCTGTTGACGCACGTCAGGACCACTGATTCCTATCGGCTGTGTGAAGAAAGTCTGGAGAGGTGCGGGTAGATTGCATGAAGAGTTTCAAGAAAAGACGCGGCCCAGGCGTTGAGCAGGCGAACCGGCGCATGTCATCCAGCGGGTACCCGGCTAGTTACGTAAGTGCTGGGAGTTACGTAAGTGCTGGGAGTTACGTAAGCGCTGGGAGGCACATATCGAGCTGCACCGCGGGTACCTTTGGCTACTTGCTCGTCCAACAGTTTCAAAAGCAGTTTGGAGAAGGGGGTGGACTCGCTCTTGGAGTGGCATATCAACGGCGCTGTTCGGAAACAGCGACTCCACCCGGCCCATCCGCCAACGTCTCAGCACGGCGGGGTTGGGCATCTAGAGGGCTCGCTGGCACGCCGCTCAGGAAAATACGTGCCGTTGAGGAAAACACATGCCGCTGAGGAAAACCGGCGTCGTAAAAGAAGGCGAGGTCTCTTCAGATACACCCGGCTTCGTCCGTAACCTTTACCAGATGTGCTAACGCAGTGAGTTCAACGGAAGAGTTGGTGGCTATGGGACGTCGCGCAGTCGCGATACTTCAGGAGTTTTCTCTGCCGCTTATCAGCGGCGTCGTTCTCGCGGTCGTTTGGGCGAACGTGAGCCCGGCGGGCTACGAAGCGTTCTTTCATGCATCCCCGTTCGGTCATGAGAGTCACTTCAACCTGCACTTTCTCATCAACGACATCTTCATGGCGCTCTTCTTTGGGATCGCAGCCAAGGAAATCACCGAAAGTTGCCTTCCAGGAGGTGCTCTCAATCCGCCATCCAAAGCGGTCAACCCGCTCCTGGGTACCCTCGGCGGCGTCTTGGGACCTATCGGAGTCTATGTTGCCTGGGCAGCCCTGCGCGCGCCCGAGGTTAGTAACGGGTGGGGCGTGCCCACCGCCACCGACATTGCGTTGGCGTGGCTTGTCGCGCGGTTGGTCTTTGGACGCTCCCATCCTGCCGTCTCCTACCTCCTTCTTCTTGCGGTCGCAGATGATGCGGTGGGCCTCGGCATCATTGCCATCTTTTACCCTGACCCGCACAATCCGGTGCAGCCAGCTTTCCTGGCGCTGGTCGCCGCCGCCATGGTAGCCGCTTGGTTTATGCGGAAGAGAGGGGTGCAGAACTTCTGGCTCTACCTTGTGGCGGGCGCCGTCAGCTGGTTTGGCCTGTTCTCCGCGCACTTGCACCCAGCGTTAGCTCTTGTGCCCATCGTGCCTTTCATGCCGAGCATGGGCTATGACGAGGGCCTCTTCGCTGAGGAGAGCTGCGGCCACGCACACCATGATACGCTCAACAACTTCGAGCACACGCTGAAGCTCCCGGTGGACTTCGGGTTGTTCGGCTTTGGCCTCGCTAACGCCGGTGTTGTCATGTCATCAGTTGGAGAAGCTACCTGGGCCGTACTAGCGGGTCTGCTTCTGGGCAAGACAGTGGGTATCTACGCGTTCTCAATGGCGGGCCACCTCATGGGCTTCAAGCTTCCGCAGGGAATGGACGGCAAGAGTCTGCTTGTTTCTGGGCTGATTGCTGGGCTGGGCCTCACCGTGGCGCTGTTCGTGTCGGGTGTCGCCTTCACCGAGCCGGGACTTCAAGGCGCCGCCAAAATGGGAGCGCTGTTATCGGCGCTTGCCGCGCCGCTTGCGCTCGCATTGGGCAGAGTGCTCAAGGTGAAGCAACCTGTGGCTGGAGCAGAGGCGGCAGATGAAGCATCTGACGTAAGTTTCAGTGTGCCGCCCCAACGTGTGCCTCCTCGACGTGAAGCTGCTTCGCATCATCCTTAGACGCAGATGGCGATGATGCACCGGCAATAGCGCCTCGTGAATTAGGTGGTGAGGCAGGTTTGCTGCACAACCTTTTTAGAGCCGACTCACCAGGGACTGGCCAGTTGCCTTCAGGATTGTCTAGGAACGCCGTCTTGTATACCGTGGTTGACCACACTTCTTAAACCGCTTTACGATAAGCACGTACAGCGGGTGTGCCGTGGGGAGTGCGGCGCGCCTAAAGTGCAAGAACGGGGTTGATGCGTGACACAACAGCGCGTGCTCATTGTAGAGGACGAAGAGGCGCTCCAGATTGCTCTGTGTGAGCAACTTGAAGAACAAGGCTTTCGAACCCTTCAATCGGAGAGCGTCGCTGAAGCGAAGCGTTTCCTTGACGTCGAGGGCGAACGCATTGACCTCGTGATGACCGACCTCGGTCTTCCTGATGGAAGCGGGTTTGATGTGATGGATCATATGCACTCGCTCGGGCTCGCTGCGCGCGTGTTGGTCATCACAGCGAGCCAGTCCTCCGAGCATGTCATTGCCGCGCTTCAGCGCGGAGCTGCCGACTTCGTAGTCAAGCCTCCCGAACCTGCTGCGGTTGAAGCGGCGGTCACACGTGCGCTGCGGGTGAATGTCCGACCTCGAACGTCGATTACACCGCCTCCCACGCCAACCCCTGAAGAGCTAACAAGGAACGCTGCCTCTGAAAGCAAGTTCAACGGCGCCACCATCGATGCATGGCGCCGTGAGTTTGCGCCGGAGATTTTGGGCAAGGATACTGCGCTTGACCGCGTCTTCGCGATACTTCAACGGGTCGCCGATACCGACTGCTCCGTGCTGATAACGGGTGAAAGCGGAACCGGTAAGGAGCTTATTGCGCGTTCGCTACATCGGGCTAGCGAGCGCAGCAGGAGTCCGTTTGTCACTGTTAACTGTGCCGCCATTCCGGCCAACCTCGTTGAGAGCGAACTGTTCGGTCACACCAAGGGCGCTTTTACTGGCGCAACCAGTGCAAGCCCAGGCCGCTTCATGGCAGCCGACCGAGGCACGCTGTTCCTTGATGAAGTAGGCGAGTTGCCTCTCATGGTGCAGCCCAAGCTCCTGCGCGCTTTGCAGCAGAAGGAAGTCACGCCTGTTGGTGATTCACGCTCGCACCAGGTGGACGTCCGAGTTATTTCGGCCACGCACCGGGACCTTGAGGGAATGGCTGAGAGTGGCTTATTCCGCGAGGATCTGCTTTACCGAATCCACGTCATTCCGGTAGAACTTCCTGCCCTCCGCGATCGCCGGGGGGATATCCCTCTGCTCATCGAGCACTTCGTTAGGAAGTCCAATGAGAAGCGACGAAGAGGGATTACCGGCATATCGAACGAAGCGCTCGATCTTCTGTCTGCCTACGACTGGCCCGGCAACGTGCGTCAGCTGGAGAATATAGTCGAGCGCATGGTGATCCTGCGTTCTGACGGAGAGATCTCTGCCGACGATGTTCCGCGTAAGGTGCGCCAAGGCAACGGACGCAGCCTCACACCCACGGACGCGCCTGTTTTGCCTGAGCAAGGCCTCGATCTTCGCGATGCCGTTGACCGCTTCGAAAGCGCCCTGATCCGTCAGGCGCTGGAACGCACCGGTTGGAATAAGAACCGAGCCGCTCTCATACTGCAAATGAACCGCACCACGTTGGTTGAACGTCTCAAAAAAAAGGGGCTGGAAAACGAGAAGTAGGTTAGCTCACGCCCCCACAACCGCTTTGCTCCGCATCGGATTGCTCTGCATAGGCGTCTCAATCCCACCAAGACCCGTCAACGTTCAGGTATCCTAGCACGCGGTTTTCGAGGCTTTTGATCCGAGCGCGCCCAGCGGGTACCTGATTGCTTACCAAGACCCATGTGCCGCGTTGAAGCGCCTACGGCTTTACCCTACCAAGGAAGACGCTCGCCGTTGGCGTGCCAAAAGCTCCCGCTCTTCTCTAGTGTGAGCTCCTCAATGCGTTGCAACAGACCTGCTGCAGCCTCAGCTGGCGCCACACTGCCCTGCTGATCGGTCATGTCCGTTTGCACGTATCCAGGATGAAGAATGGCTACGCTCACGCCCCGGTTTTTCAGGTCGTGGGCCAAAGAAACGCCTGCCATGTTTAGCGCGGCCTTCGACATGCGGTAGCCGTAGCGTCCGCCGGAGGTGTTGTCAGCAAGCGAGCCCATGCGGCTTGTCACCAGAGCCACCTTCGATCCACGGCCGAGCACCGGTAGCAACTTGCTCACCAGGCGCAGCGGTCCGACGGCGTTGACCTCGAACTGGTGCACAAGGCTCTCGCAGTCAAGGTCGTCAAGCTTCTCATGGCCTAGAATCCCCGCGTTACTTACCAACAGGTCGAGCTTCGCGTCGAGCGCGTTGCGTAACGTCTCCAGCGCAGCCGCATCGGTAACGTCAATACCTTCGACAACCTCACAGTTCAACTTGCTGAGTTCGTCGCTGCTTTTGCGGCACGCTGCAATGACGTCGTAGCGCGACTTCGCTAGCTGGCGACACAGTTCAAGACCTATTCCGCGATTTCCGCCTGTTACCAAAGCTTTCATACCCGAGGTGTTAGGTTCCCATCGACGTGAGTCAAGGTAAGTCTTTAGCCCCCCCTCGAAGGCGTAAAAACCGCTGGGATCGCAGGAGTGAAACGACGAGAACTCCATTCCGAGGATGTTCCAGAATCGGCTTGCGTCCTCCGGCGGCGTCGTTACGCACACAAGTGCGCGCCTCCTATCCGTGCGGGCGCGCTCGATGCTGAAACATCCTCGAAAACCGTCTAGGTTTGGGGGGTGACTACTTACGGGTCAAGAGCGACAAGAGGTAGCTCGTCAGTGGGGGTGCTATCGCTTTGAAATTCATGCTTGAGCGATTTTCGAGGCCCCCCGAGATAAGGCAGCCATCACTACAGCGGCTTCCTTTACAGTTGGGCTCTACAGGCGGACGCCCTGCAGTGTGCGATAGAGCTCAACCGCGTACCGGTCGGTCATCCCGGAGACGAAGTCTGTCACGAGCAGCAGGGCCTCGTACATGTTCTGGGTCGACTGCAGTCGATTAAGCTCTTTGTCTATCAGCCGCAAAAGCTTCTTTGTGCGCTCTTCTGAACTGCCTGCACCTGAGCGATCCTCAACGAAAGCGTGTACAGCCGGCACGAAACGCTCCAAAAGACCCTCAACGGCTTGCTGCCCGGCCAGCTCCGTCCGAAGTTTTGCCTCAGATTCAAAAATCCTGACTCGAGCTAGGTCCTTGAGCGCTAGCAAGCCTTCCCTATAAGGCGTGAGGTGCGTCAGTGGCGTAAACATCGTGCCATCTATTAGCTCTTGAAAATGATTAACGAATGCCTCGTACACAGCGCGAACTAAGGTTGTCGTAGCTTGGGCTCGCAGGCCGCTTAGGGAGTTTGCCTCCTGTCCTCCCGTTTGGGAGAGACTGCGGTAGGCATCCATGGCTTCGGTGGGATGAATCAGGTGAAGTTCTACCCCATCTTCGATGTCAGCGAGGTGATAACAGATGTCGTCTGCCGCCTCCATAAGATAGCTGAGGGGATGGCGCGCGTAGACGTTACGTGCTCCAGTCGATGTGCCCATGTCGCAGTGGGAGGCCACCTCGGCAAAGTAAGCCGCTTCTTGGCTGAAGAACCCGTTCTTGCGAGAGGCCACAGGTCCAGCAGGAGCAATGTGTGCTGCCGCCGTGGGATACTTGGTGAAGGTGCCGAGAGTGGCGTACGTGAGCTGGAGGCCGCCGCGGTCGCGATGGTTCTCCAAACGTGTGAGGATGCGGAATCCTTGGGCATTTCCTTCAAAGTGGAGGAAGTCGGCTTTCTGCTCCGGCAAAAGCTCGGATGCGTTCCCGCTGCCGAACCAGCCACGAAACCAGTTGCGGATAGCCTCTTCGCCTGCGTGTCCGAAGGGGGGGTTGCCGATGTCGTGAGCGAGCCCTGCGGCTTGCACAATGTTTCCAACGCGTTGCGGTTCTTGACCGCTGTGCCCCTCCTCTTGAAGCCATCGGCCGACCCTGGTGCCTAGGGAGCGTGCGACGGAGCCGACCTCGATGCTGTGCGTGAGCCGGTTCCGAACATGGTCGTTTATGCTAAGCGAGTGCACCTGAGTCTTGTTTTGTAGTCGGCGGAACGACTCAGAAAACACAATTCGGTCGAGGTCTCGCTCAAACGCGTCGCGGTCATGCTCTACCGGCGTAGGTGACGGGTCAGCGTTCCCAAATCTCGCCGTTGACAGCAGTCGGTCCAGTTTCATCCCCTGGCCGTAGCTCGGGCCCCACGAACCCGCAAAAGGAAGTTGCCGGTGCGTCTTTACCGAGGGTCTGGCACCCAGACCCTCTGCACGGGAGTCAATCCCGCGGCATTCACGCAAACTCCCCCGCCCATCACGAACGTTGCTGGGTAGCAGGAATGACGACGTGGTTGCATCCATACAGTGTAGCAAACCGGTGGGAGGCTCGTGGAAATGAGCCTGAGCCCCTCGGCGAAGTCGCCTACGCCACTCTCCCCCCGCTTGCCGGCTTCCACGACAGGACCGAGGGCCGATGCGTCTTTTACCGAGGGTCTGGCACCCAGACCCTCTGCACGGGAGTCAATCCCGCGCATTCACCCAAACTCCCCCGCCCATCACGAACGTTGCTGGGTAGCAGGAATGACGACGTGATTGCATCTATAGGTAGCTGCAAAGCAGTGGAATGCTCACTTGGAAACGAGCCTGAGCCTCCCGGCGAAGTCGACTACGCCACACTCTCCCCGAGCCGCGCGTCGGCAACCACGACAGGACCGAGGGCCGATGCATCGTGAGCGAACGTATTTGGGGGGACCGCCTAAAGGGCGGTGGGTCCCGCTGAGTGAGCGGCGATGCATCGGCCCTCGGTCCAGCCATGCGCAGGAAGCATGCATCGGCCCTCGGTCCAGCCATGCGCAGGAAGCATGCATCGGCCCTCGGGCCGACCCACCCTGCTATACGGAAGTCAATCCCGCTGCACGGCCTCCCTGTTCGGAATCCTCCCGTCCAGGCACGTGCCGCGTGACAATGTGGCTCCTCCGCTCTAGATGCCCCGCATGAACCTTGAAGTCATTCCCAGCCTCGAAGTAATCTCAGCCGAGGCGTGGGATGCGCTCGTGCCGAAGGACGACCCCTTTTTGGAGCACGGCTTCCTCAGGGCGCTTGAGCTCAGCGGCAGCGTGAATCAGTCGGGGACGGGTTGGCAAGGGCGGCACCTCATCGTCCGTGATGAGACGGGGATCCTATGCGGCGCGTTGCCTCTTTACGAGAAGACGCACTCGTACGGCGAATACATCTTTGACTTCGGCTGGGCCCACGCGGCGGAACAAGCCGGCATTGCTTACTATCCCAAGCTGGTAAGCGCCGTTCCGTTCACGCCTGTAGGTGGTCGCCGCCTGCTTCTTGGAGCGAGCAGACAGGAGGAAACGATGGCGCTCTTGCTTGAGGGCGTGGTTGAAGTGACCAAGCGCCTCGGCCTATCCTCGGCACATCTTCTTTTTCTAACCGAGGGCGAGCAGCAACACGCGTGCGCGCAGGCATTTCACCCCCGGCTTTCACACCAGTATCACTGGATTCGAGACGCTGAATGGACGACCTTCGATGCGTACCTGGCAAGCATGCGCAGCGCGGTACGAAAGCAGATCAAGAAGGAGAGGCAACGGGCCGCCCAAGCGGGGCTCACGCTGAAGTTGAAGATGGGACCGGAGCTCACAGACCACGAATGGGACTCGCTGTACACGTTTTACCTCTCAACGGTCGAAAAGAAGGGAGCGTATGCTTACTTGGAACCGGCCTTCTTCACGTGTCTGCGTGCAAACCAGGGCCATCGCGTGCTCGCCACGTTCGCTTACCGTGACGGCGCTCCCGTTGCTGCGGCCTTCTTCCTCCACCGTGGAACGTCGCTTTACGGTCGGTACTGGGGTTCGACCGAGCCTCTTGATGCGGTGCACTTCGAGCTTTGCTATTACCTGCCGATCGCGTGGTGCATCGACAACGGCATCGAGCGGTTCGAAGCCGGCGCGCAGGGAGAGCACAAAATCCGCCGGGGTTTCCGCCCTCAGCTTCGTTACAGCGCGCACTACATGGTGCATCCAGCTCTAAGCGAGGCGGTGGAGCGGTTTCTGCTTGCGGAACGCCGCGCGACGGTGGAGCAGCTGGCGGCGCTTGAGACCCTGTTGCCCTTCCACAGAGATGCAGTTTCGATGCCTTAGGATCGCGCAGTTACCCCGCGGCGAGCGGCTGATTGGACCAGCTGGTGAGGGTCATGCAGCGGTGCCCTTGAGCCTTAGCTTGCATGTTCCAAAAGTCTGCGCAGCCAGGTGCCGTGGAAGGAACTAAGCCCCACGCGTTCGCTCCGACGTCACCCGCCGTGCACACAGCTGCGCCTAAGAAGCGCTTCTGCTGAGCAGCCAGTCCATCGGCGACGATGCCCTTCGGGCTAACACCAAGCTCGCTGAAAGCTTCTAAGAAGAAGCCCGCCTCCCGCGTGAGCCCGTAAAGCCAAGGGGGTTCCCGCTCTTGGGCGAGCAAGCGTTTAAGTGGACTTAGCAACGTCTCATGAGGAGCAATGGCTTCTCGCACCGCGGCGTGTTGCGCGCGAGCGATGTCCCCGTCATGCACCATCTGCTCGCGCTTCCGCCAACCCTGATCGATGTATGCTGCGACTTCACTGGCCACTCCAGAGGCATCGGCAATCAATGCGTAGCGTGCGGTGACCCACTTTGCCACCTTGCCGGAGCGTTGTTCGCTTAGCCATCGGGTAAAGTAGGTGATGTTGTTGCGTGCAAGCATGCCGAGCTGCCGCCCGCGGTTTCTCGCGCCTGGGTCGTGGAAGTGTTCAAACATGATGTTGGCGTAGCTTCTTACAGCTAGCCCTGCGTTGAGGTACCTCGCGCTCACCTCGTACTCCTCGCCGTAATACCCCAGGTCGGTGGGGAACCCACCGAGGGCCCGCAGCTGGTCTGTGCGGAATACAGCGCCGCAACCTATGAACACATGCGGTCCCCCTGCGGTCTCGTCGCGTCCGCCTTGGTTGGGTAGCTTGATACGTCCAGCCACGACGCCCAGCCTCTCATGTCGCTCAAGTTCTCGCGCCGCACGTTCAACTGCCAACCGTTGCGGCACCGAATCGTCGTCCAACATCACCGTGAGCGGGGCGTCGGCATGTTCAATCCCGACATTTCGAGCAGCGGAATAAAGGTTGACGCCGAGGGGGAAGAGGCGAACGCGCGGGTCGCGCAAGGCACGCAGCTGAGGAACCGTTTCATCCGAGCTGCCGTTGTCAATGACCAGCACCTCGTAGGAGCAGGTGAGGCGCTGCTCAAGCATCTTCAGCGTTTCCAACACCCGCTGGCAACGGTTGAACGTCGGAACAACGAGGGAGACCTCTGGCGTGTGATTCATCTTCGACACGGGCATATCAAATTCTGGATTAACGACGAGCGCGCGTAATAAGCTCGCCGGCATGCACAAGAATCACATAGCGCTTGTAGTCGCTGCAACACTCACGTTCGCATCGTTCACTGATTCGGCTCGCGCCCAGGCAGGCGAGGGAGGTTGGACAGGAGGCGCGGGGCTCGGCTTTACTAGTAGCGCCGATAGTCTTTCGCTGGGATTTGAGCTGGCACATTATGTCTCGTCCAACGTGCAGATCGTCCCACGTCTTTCGGTAGGACTCGACGACGACTTCACCTACTTCTTTATCATGGCCGATGGCAGATACGTGTTCGACGTACG
This sequence comes from Polyangiales bacterium, assembly GCA_965214225.1. GTDB lineage: Bacteria > Myxococcota_A > Polyangia > Polyangiales > CBDCBC01 > CBDCBC01. The sequence continues at coordinate 3,253,258 of OZ243942.1, forward strand.
CTCGACCCCAGAGCTAAAGCCCTACGTGGGCTTTGGCGTCGGCATAGCCATCGCCGACGTCGACCGGCGCGATAGCGACGCCGCGTTCGCATTTGAGTTTCCCATCGGCCTGGACTACTGGATCTCCAATGATTTCTCTCTAGGCAGTCAGATCGAGTTTATCGTCCCAGTCAAACTGTACGACGACAATTTCATCTTCCAGTGGCTGGTGATCGCTGGAAGAGTGGTGTTCTAGTCGGTGCATGGCCATCTGCGTCGCGTAAGGTGGATTATCAACGGCTATGAACGCGGAAAACCGGCTGCTGTCGTTCGTCACCTACGTCATTTCTCAAGAATTAGGCACATTCGGTCGAATAGAGGATGAGAGGGCTGCTCAAGCGGCCCTCTCATCCTCCTCACGGTCCCGTGTACCGATGAGTGGGTGCTGTAGGCTGTGGAGGCTGGATGAAGACGCTTTTGAATCGACGTGGTGAAGCTGAACCGAGCAGTGTCAAGCGAGGGTCTGGTAGGGGGCGAGGTTTAGGTAGAGAGAGTGCCGTGCAGCTCAGGGAAGCCCCCGGAGCTGTGAAGAAGCATCTGCCCATCGTGGCGGCTGACCGAGACGGAAACCCTCAGTACGCTTTTGAAGAAAAGGGCGTTGTATTGGCGCCGGAGGAGCTTCCACAGCTTTCCCTGCTGCGCTTCATCGACGAGCTCCCACGTCTTCAATCCATAGCGCGCGGCGAGCGCCCAACGCCAGTGACCCTTGAGATCGACCCCACCAATGTCTGCAACCACCACTGCGAGTGGTGCATTGAGGCTGAGTACATTGAAAACGACAAGAACACGTTGCGCCGCGACACGCTATTGCGCGTCATTGAAGAAGCGGCCAGCATGGGCATTCGTTCCGTGGTGTTCAAGGGCGGGGGCGAGCCCCTTCTGCATCCAGCCATTGGCGAGGCGCTTGCGCTTGCCCACAAGCTCGGCATGCGCTCCGGAATCATTACCAACGGTGAACATATCGCCAAATGGCGTGAGGAAATCCTCGAGTTTGCGACCTGGGTTCGGGTGAGTCTGGATGCAGGTTCCGAGGAGGATCATCAGCGTGTTCACCGTCCGCGTGCCGGCGCCTTCGCGCGATGTCTGGAAGGGGTTTCAATGCTGACCGGCAATGTCTTTTGCGGCATCCAGTTTGTACTAAATGAACGAAACTGGCAGGGCGCGGTTAGCGGGACTCAAGCAGCGAAAGAAGCAGGAGCTCGATACATACAGTTCAAGCCAGTGGTCAGAGAGCAAACGCTTGACACCGATGCAACGGTTGCAATCGACGCGATAGTCAATCAGGCACGCCGCGAGTTCGACGGCAAAGACGGGTTCCGCGTGCTGGGAACTGGCACGGCCAAGCGCCTTCCGCCTTACCGTAACTGCCAGGGGCATCAGCTCGTGATGATTGTGGGCGCCAACGGCGAAGCCTATGCATGTTGCTCCACGCGCGGCAAAGCCGACTACTCATTCGGTTCGGTTCATCAGCAGAGTCTCGACTCCATCTGGGATGGCACTCAGAGGGAGAAGGTGCTCGACCGCATCGATGGATACGCTTGCCGACCCGGATGCCGTGCACGCTCAGGGTTTCGTTACGACACGTACAACCAGGTGATCGACTACCTGGCGGGCGACCGACCCCATTCCGACTTCTTCTAAGCGGCCCCCGTCGGAGCAGCGATGACTTCCGAGGTCGAAGAGCTTAAGCAACGGTTTGGCCTCACCTATCACGTCGATTGGTGCTTTGACTGCGACCGCAGGATCGGATTGGCTGGTAAAGATGTTCTAGAGGTGGGGGGAAGCCTCCCGGCGGAGCTAACTGTGGGGACCCTGAAGTCGCGCTCATGGACGTCCATCGAGGAGCCGACGTACTACCAGGTTCAAACGGAAAAAGCTGCAAGCGTGCTAGCCGGGATAGCGCGTCGACATCCTACGCCGGTTGCCGACGCAGCCACACCGGAGGAGGGTTCTGCTGCGTTGCTACTTGGTGCGGTAGAGGAGTTGCCCCCGCACCTTCACAGCTGCTTTGACGTGGCCTTTTCTGTCGCCACCCTCGAGCATCTGCTGCATCTACCAAGGGCGCTCGAGTCTATCGCCTGTGCCCTTCGTCCGGGTGGTCACCTCTACTTCCTTGCGTCACCTGTGTGGTCGGGCCCCAACGGCCACCATATTCCGCCCATCGATGTGCCAGGAGGGGACGAACTCACCTTCAACAAGTGCCCAATACCGCGGCACGGGCACTTACTCCATCGTCCTGCCCAGCTTTACCGCCTTCTTCGGGAGGAACTTGATCACGAAGTGGCCGATGAGGTGGTCTATTACGTCTACCATTCAGCCCATATCAATCGCCTGTTTGCCGAGGACTATCTTCACTATCTCGAGCAGTGTTCGATGGAACACGAAAGCGTCGAGTTCGTAGGGCATTGTCGGATGGACGAAGACGTTCAGCGCGACCTTGAGCGACTGCACCCCGGCCGCAAGCAGTTTTCAGCTACAGGTATTGTAGGTGTGATGCGACGCCCCGCTTAGGCTTTGCTAAAATGGCGGTAGACTAGACTGGCGGTAAACTAAACCGGCGGTAGAGAGGGAAGAAGTCGTGGTGCGGCAGGTGCCGAGTGAGCTCTGCGTAAGCCGCCGGATTGAGAACCTTACCGCAAAGAAATGTGGAGCACGTGCGGGTGGCCCAACCCCGTTTGAACCGCTCCAAGCCCGAAGCCGGATCGGGCTCTACGCCCGCGCCTGACCCGAGCACGGCCTGCTCCACCCCCCGCTCGGACAGGTGCTGGAACACGTGCCAGAAGAGGGCGAAGGATGAACGCAACGCGCGGCCCTCGTCTGTGCTTGCTCCTAGGTGGTAGTAGGCGGCGTTTCCGGTGGCGTACCAATGCGTCATGCCGACAGGCCTACCGTTGCGGGTTGCTACAAAGAGCATGCTTCCTGGGACGTCAAGCTGCAGCGCCAAACTCTCGGGAGGGAAAGCCGACGCTCCGTGGAAGCCGCGCCGCTGCGCGAACGAGGTGTACAGGTCGGTCCAGGATAGCCGCCACTTCGGATCGGAAGGTGAGACTTCGCTCACTTCCAGCGCCTGCAGCGCCTTTCGCGCGTTGCGGCGGTGGTGCGCAGCTGCATCCGTAAGCGATTTGGACAGGTCTCGAATGTAGTGCGTCTTATATGGTCGAGCGAACATCAGCGCCGGCCGCAAAAGCGGAACATGCGACTCATGGAGAGGATCGGTGACGAAGGTCAGCGAGACAAAGTCAGTTCCCAGGCTGCGCAGGTCACTGACGAGCCTCTGCGGCGTGCTGGTGACGAGGAAAGGGTAGGCTCCGCAGAGGTCCCTGTGTCCGCTGCTCCCGATTGCCCGTGCAAAAAGGTGAACTTGCGACTGAGGAAGCGCAACTGCAGAGCCAAGGTGAGGGTCGAGAGCGCGGGCGTAGGCTGGCGCTGCGTAGGCTGGCACTGCGTGGGCTGGCGCTGCATGGGCTGGCACTGCATGGGCTGGCACTGCATGGGCTGGCGCTGCATGGGCTGGCGCTGCATGGGCTGGCACTGCATGGGCTGGCACTGCATGGGCTGGCACTGCATGGGCTGGCACTGCGTAGACGGACGGAGGGCAGGCCGCTTCGCTTCGCGTGGGTCTTGCGGTCAACTGAGCTTACTCGAGAGTAATCCACTATAGAGACGATGCACTTCCACACCAGCCTCCCGCAGCGGCTCTGTTACCTGCCACATCGCCTCTTCGTGCGCCGAACTGTTGATCACGACGGTTGTCACACCTCTTGCGAGCGCATCCGCATTAGATAGGACGTCGAGCCCCGCAGCGGATGCCTCTCCAGCGCGCTGTTCGTCGATGAGGAAGCAAATCGATGGGATCAGGCTAGGGCGCTTGTCGAGCAGCCACTGCGTGTCCCACCCGCTTCCGTAGAGAGCGACTTCGCGTCCGCTATCGTAGGCCTTCCTCACCAGGGCCTCGGCGCGGTCGAAGGCGTAGTCAAGAAGCATACCCTGCCGGAAGGTGCGCCTGCTGTGCCTGCCGAGGTGGCCGCGCAGGTAGGGCAGCATGCACCCGCGGGGGCCGTGCGCACGCGCCAGGTGCGCATGATCCCGAATGTTGGCCCAACTCCGTCGTGAGAAGAGGGCACGCAGGCCGCGATGAAGGCTCAGCGGGACGTCGCTCCTCATCATGCCGGTCGCGGTGGAATCAACATAGCTTCGCGCCGCGCCACAGACGCTGACTGAGCCACCCACCTCGTGTACCCTCATGCTGAGGTGTACATCGCCCATGTAGTGGGGAAACAAGTCGACTCTGAGCCGCCCAACTTTCTTCCACAGCTCCCGTGAGAGCAAGATGCCTTGTGTGGGAAGCCATGTGGTGGGTACTTTTACCTCATACTGTGGTCCGTCGTGTGAGCCTGCAGCGCTCAGTGTGACCTGACCTGTCCAGAAGTCGACGCTTCCGCCGAAGGCGACAATACGCGACGGGTGGTCCAACTCCAGTACCTTCGCCCCGATAAGCTCATCCATCGCGCTGCGCGATCCGCGGAGCACATTCAAGATGTGCTCGTCGAACTCCTGGTCATCGTTGACGAGCAGGACGTCGTCTGCGCCGTCTCGAAAGGCTTCCGAGAGACCTGCGTTGACAGCTCCTGTCCACCAAAGCTTTGGATCTGCGTGGAGCACCGTGCACCCATCGGGCCATGCATCCGTTGACACTTCCGCTGTGCAATCCACGTTGCCGCCATGTTCCACGACAAGAGCTGCTCTCAGATTTCTTACACCTCGCAGTGAAGCGACACACTGCCGCGTTCGCTCGGCGCGACGAAATGCGGGTGTGACAGCGACGCAGACGCGTCCGCTCACGCTCCTGCCAAGGTCGCTCGAAGTACGTCCCGGTTCATCTGCGCGATGACAGATATCTTAATCTGCTTCGGGCAAGCAGCTTCGCATTCGCGATGGTTGCTGCATCCACCAAACTGCTCGGAGTCCATTTGCAGCGTCATGCGGCGGGCCCGGACGAGACGCTCAGGTTGCCCCTGCGGCAACATGCCCAGGTGCGAAAGCTTGGCTCCCGTAAACAGAGCGGCCGAACCATTGGGACACGCAGCCACGCAGGCGCCACAGCCGATGCACGCCGCTGCGTCAAAGGCCGCGTCTGAGCTGCCTTTCGGAATCGGCGTTTCATTTGCATCTGGAGCGGAACCGGTGCGGACGGAAACGTACCCGCCCGACTCCACGACGCGGTCGAAGGCAGTGCGGTCGACCATCAGGTCACGCAAAACGGGAAAAGCTTTGGCGCGCCATGGCTCCACCCAGATTTCATCACCATCGCCAAACGAGCGCATATGCAGTTGACACGCAGTGGTCGCTCGCCGCGGCCCGTGCGCGAGCCCATTGATCATCATGCCGCAAGCACCACAAATGCCTTCGCGGCAGTCGTGGTCGAAGGCAATCGGGTCGTCGCCTGAAGTAAGCAGCCGCTCGTTCACCACGTCCAACATCTCGAGAAAACTCATTTCGGGAGAAATATCGTTCACGTCGTAGCGCGCAAACTTTCCCTCGGCTTGTGCATTCTTCTGCCGCCATACGTGCAGGGTGATCTTCATCTTAGGTGCCTCTTACTTGTAACTGCGTGTGGCGAGCTTCACGAACTCGAACTTGAGCGCCTCTTTGTGCATCAACGGTTCCACATTGGCGCCTTTGTACTCCCACGCGGAAACGTGGGAGTAGTCCTCATCGTTTCGAAGGGCTTCACCTTCCTCTGTCTGGTACTCTTCTCGAAGGTGCCCGCCGCACGATTCTTCGCGGGTGAGCGCGTCTTTGCACATCAGCTTGCCGAGCTCAAAAAAGTCAGCCACGCGTCCGGCGTGTTCCAGCGTCTGATTGAGAGGCTCGCCTGCAGGCACATACACATTCTCCAAAAACTCCTCCTCGAGTTCCGGAATCTTCTGCAGAGCCTCTTGCAACCCCTCCCTGGTCCGTGCCATGCCGCACTTATCCCACATGATCATGCCCAGCTCGCGATGGAAGGATGCAGGTGTGCGACGCCCTTTTGCTTCTATAAAATTTGTGAGCCGCTGCTGCACGTCGTTGACAGCTTTGCGTGCCTCTGGGTGACTCTCGTCAAGCTTGCTGAACGGACCCTGTGCAAGGTAGTTGCCAATGGTGTACGGCAAGATGAAGTAACCGTCGGCGAGGCCTTGCATCAGAGCGCTGGCGCCAAGTCGATTGGCACCATGGTCTGAGAAGTTAGCTTCGCCCACCACGAAGAGGCCCTCCAAGTTGCTCATGAGGTTGTAGTCCACCCAGAGGCCGCCCATTGTATAGTGCACGGCCGGGTAGATCCGCATTGGCCGCGCGTAAGGGTCTTCATCTGTTATGCGCTGGTACATGTCGAAGAGGTTGCCGTACCTCTCCGCAATAGTACTTTTGCCGAGACGCTTGATTGAATCAGCGAAGTCCAGGTAAACTCCTCGACCTCCTGGTCCCACGCCTCTTCCGTCGTCGCACACTTCTTTTGCACTTCGAGAGGCAATGTCGCGAGGAGCGAGGTTCCCAAAGCTAGGATACTTCCGCTCCAAGTAGTAGTCGCGATCGCTCTCTTGAATGCGCTCAGGGGACGTGTCGCACAGCTCCTTGTTCTTTGGCACCCAAACCCGTCCGTCGTTGCGGAGCGACTCGCTCATCAACGTGAGCTTGCTCTGGTAGTCTCCGCTGACGGGGATGCAGGTAGGGTGGATCTGCGTAAAGCACGGATTGGCGAAGAACGCGCCCTTGCGATGCGCACGCCAGCCCGCCGTCACGTTACAGCCCTTGGCATTTGTCGAGAGGTAGAACACGTTACCGTACCCCCCACTGGCCAGCACCACGGCATGCGCGAGGTGCGTTTCCACTTTGCCGGTGGTGAGGTTGCGTGTGATGATGCCGCGCGCCTTGCCGTCTGCCACAATAAGCTCAAGCATCTCGGTGCGTGGAAACATCTTCACTTTCCCAGCATCGATTTGCCGCGCGAGCGCCTGATACGCGCCGAGGAGGAGCTGCTGGCCCGTTTGGCCACGTGCGTAGAAGGTGCGTGAGACCTGCGCTCCTCCAAAAGAGCGGTTGGCTAACATGCCTCCGTACTCGCGTGCGAAAGGAACACCCTGCGCAACGCACTGGTCAATGATGTCAACGCTCACCTGCGCCAGGCGGTAGACGTTGGCCTCACGTGAGCGAAAGTCTCCACCTTTGACGGTGTCGTAAAAGAGGCGAAAGACGCTGTCGCCGTCGTTCTGGTAGTTCTTCGCCGCGTTGATTCCGCCTTGAGCGGCGATGCTGTGGGCGCGTCTTGCGCTGTCTTGATAGCAGAAGACTTTGACGTTGTAGCCGAGCTCGCCGAGCGTCGCCGCTGCTGATGCTCCTGCCAGTCCGCTACCTACAATGATGACTTCGTACTTGCGCTTATTGGCGGGGTTGACCAGCTTCATATCCATTCGGGCCTTGTCCCAGCGGCCCTCGAGTGGACCTGTGGGCGTGCGCGAATTCAGGACGGGCACGGGTGGACGCGAAGACGATGACATCGACGAACGAAGGGGCTGCTTCAGTATCGATTGCGACTTTTCCTCAGGCATGGCTCCCCCCTTGTAGTTCAGCGCCTTCTGGTTTGAGGGAGGTCCACCCAGGCTGCGCTCCAGCGTTTCTGTGTGTGGTGTCGGGCATGGGTTTTTCGGGCAGTGCGTAGGGTGCAGGTATCATTCTACCCATCCAAGTAAGACAGACGCAGGGATGGAGATATTTCCCACCACGACGAATGCCGTCAGTGCGAAGGCAAGCTGCCTTCGCCAAAGATTGTACTTGGGATGGTTGAGGCCCAGCGATTGAAATAGGCTCCACACTCCATGGAAGAAATGCATCCCGAGTGCACACATGGCAAGTATGTAAAACAGCGAAACCCACCATATTTGAAAGCCCTGAACGAGGTTGCTGTAGACGTCCACTTCACTATGCGCGTAGTTTCCTGGTGTCATGCCGAAGGTGAGGTGGAGCAGATGGTAGACGATAAAGAGCAATAAAATAGGTCCACTCCACACCATGGTGCGGGCAGCGTAGTTCGTCGCACGGTCCTGCCGCATCTTGTAACGAGTCGGTCGCGCTTCGGCGTTGAGTGTTGCTAGACTCCAAGCCGCCCAAATGTGCACTCCAACGGCTGCTAAAAGTATCAGTCGCGCCGCCCAGAGCAAAGCTGCCTGTCCGTGCAGAAATGCGGAGTAGTCGTTGATGGCTTGCGGCCCCATGTAGATCTGCAAGTTGCCGACCAGGTGACCGATGACAAATCCGATCAGAATGATGCCGGTCAGCGCCATCAGCGCTTTCTTGCCGATCGTGGTCCGGTAGATGGTGAGTGCTTGTTGCATGGCGAGGGCTCCGACGCAGCGAGACAGTCCGCAGCTTTGTTCTAGCTTCGAGAGAGAACAAACGGGCCAAGAGTATAAGGCCGTCTGAAAACTTCTTACCACAAAACTCCGTGGCGGGAGAGGTTCTGGAGCGAAACTTAGGCAGTTTCCTAACTCCTCATGAAGCCCGTGCATGAGCTTAGCGAATCCTGCTGACAGCCAGGTGTTAGTCGTTTCCGTGAAACCGTCAACCCTTGGTAATGCCTGCTAAGCCCCCGCCACGGGTTCTTGTTCGGTCAACTCGAGCATCAGGATAACTGCTGGCATCTGTCGCTTGTGGCCTGCGGCCTCAAGGCAGCTTGTTCTAGCGGCAATCGCTAGGGCGCCGGGTCGATGTACGCGACTTCCTCGCCACGAAATGTCTGTAGCCACGTGCAGCCTTCCTCCTGAGCGGTGATGTAGTTTGGAAGCAGCGGGACTTTTCCTTTTCCACCAGGAGTGTCGACCACGAAGCGCGGAAGCGCGATGCCGCTAAGCCGCCCTTGGAGCGCCCTCATAATATCCAGTCCGGCCCGTAGAGGTGTCCGCAGATGTCCGGTCCCTCGGACCGGGTCCATCTGTAGCAGGTAGTAGGGCCGAACACGCCATCGGATTAGGCCGCGGAAGAGTGCCTCAAGGCTGTCAGCTGCATCATTGACGTCACGCAGCAGCACGGTCTGATTCATCAGCGGGAAGCCGGCGTCAATCAGTTTGCTGCACGCTTGATGCGCCTCGACGGTGAGCTCTTTGCGGTGGTTGAAGTGCGTCATAATCCATACGCAGGGATGGGCCTTTAGCGCGCGGAGCAAGTTGGGGGTGATGCGCTGTGGCAGGGTCGTAGGCGTGCGTGTCGCCATTCTCACCACGTCGACGCTTTTGATCTGGCCCAGCTCCGAGAGCAGGGCTTCGAGTCGACTCGACCCGATGAGCAGCGGATCGCCGCCGGAGATGATAACCTCTTGCACTTCCGGATGAGCGCGGAGGAACTCAAATGCAGGCGCGAGGGCTTGTCTGGAGCGCATGCCGCCGCCGCTTCCAACGATGCGGGAGCGGGTGCAGAACCTGCAGTACACGCCACACCGGTCGTTGACCAGCATCAGCACCCGGTCTGGGTACCGTTGAATCAGATGCGGCGCCACCTCGTGCGCCTCTTCCCCGAGCGGGTCACGCAGATCGCCCGGGGTGTGCACGGCTTCCTCCTCTCGCGGAATACACTGGAGCCGGATCGGGCAGGCGGGGTCGAGCGGATCGCAAAGATTGAGGTAGTAGGGCGTAATGGAGAGAGGTAGACCCGAAGCGGAAGCAGCACGGATCCCGCGGCGTTCGCTGTTGGTGAGTTTGAGACGGCGCTCAAGCTCCTCCAGAGTAACTACAGCAGCGCGGCTCTGCCATTTCCAATCCTGCGACTGCCAATCCTGCGACTGCCAATCCTGCGACTGCCAATCCTGCGACTGCCAATCCTGCGACTGCCAATCCTGCGATTGCCCATCGTGCCAGTGAGTTGCCTGAGCTTGTTCGTCTTCTGCCGGATGCTCACCTGCTGCGGATGGTATCGCGGTCAGCCGACGCTTATGTATTTGCCGCTCTTGCTCCACCACACGCGTCACTTCTGGCTCCACCTGCTCCTGCGCGGAGCTGCACGTGCAGCCTCTGGAGCTTATCCCGCATCGCCGACGAAAGCAGCTTAGCTGGTGTCGCCATCCCGCCCTTCGTCCGTACTCCCTGGAGCCATCTCGGGGATTCGAACCCCGGACCTACGGTTTACGAAACCGTTGCTCTACCCCTGAGCTAAGATGGCATGCTCGAAAAACACCGGTTCCCTAGCATGAGAGACGACCTTTGTCCTCAACTGCTTACCCTGCAGCCGCCCATCCGCGCCCGGTAGAACAGCACACGGCTTCCAGCGAATCAGCGGGGGAACTGAGCTTTCTAAAGGTCGTCGTCCTCACTCACGATGGAGAGGCCATCCTCGTCCTCGTCGTTCGGGCTTTCTTCTTCCTCGTCGTCCACGTCGTCGGTGTCGTCGAGCGGAGCGTACTTCAGGTCGATGCCAGCCTCACTTAGATGCGCCTCCATAAGCTCGAAGAGCTCCTCGACGTCGTCGCCGCCCCACTCGTCGACCACCTCAGAGATGAAGTCGTAGAAATCGCCGCTGTCGATCCGCCGTTCAACCTCCTCAACCTGCTCGTCTGTGAAGGTTTGCATGAGGTCCTCACGCAGTGTCTCATGATCACTCTCAGAAACGGCGTCTGACGCTGAAAGCATAATCTGCTTCACAGAGCGTCGGTCGAGATAAATTTCCATTGTATATTTGACCCCTGGCTCAGAAACTGCCCTACTATAAGAAGGTCATCGCCGCTGTCAATGTCGACTGAGAACTGTCCTGCGCTGATTTCCGGCGGTAGCCCACGGGACATCTAGTAGCGGGGTAGGCCTAGTAGCGTGGAAGGCGTCTGCCACGAAGATGCTTAGACGCACAAGTTGAAGCTGCCGCATCGCAGGCTGGAGTGGTTGTAACTAGTCAGAGGCTTCCCGATCAGGAAGGCACGCTTCCCGGAGAGGTTGCGCATTCGGCTCCCTCTGTTGAACCCCATACTCACGCAGCGAAGAGCGCTCCGGTCGGGTTCTCCGTGGAGTTCGCGTCGACTGCGTCTCCTTCGATCCCAGCGCTCAATGCACAACCTCCTAAAAGCCGACTCCTCAGGGACTGGCCGGATACGAAGTGGTTTATCTTCCCTGGGGGTGTTATCCTGTCAACATGTGTAGTGGGCGTCGCGAGTACACTGCGTGACCTATGTCTCGGGTAACCTATGTCTTCAGGGGAAGACCATAACGCATCAGAGGGTGCCTCAAGAGGTCCCTCGCCCTCCGCTCAGGCTTTCGCCGATGAAATGACTATGACGCATGAGGCACAGAGGGTCAGCGACCCAGGCGAGGAGGCGGCCGGGCATGAGGAGGCGCCAGCAGAAGATGGTGGCGCCGACACGGTTGAGGTGTCTGCACCGGAGGGGGACCTTTTTCTGCCAACGGCTGTCACGAGGGCGCCGAACTTCGCTGCTGAAGATGGGGTGGAGCGCACTGAGCCAGCGTTAGATGTTGACCAGGTGAACCTCGGGTTGCACTGGTTCGGTCTGAGCGACGTAGGCCTCGTCCGCGACCATAACGAAGACGCCTTTTCCGTGTGCTCCATCAGCCGCGCGGAGCTGGACGAAGCGCCCGCCTTGCAATCCCCAGCCTGCGGCATGAACGCATCGAGCAGCGGAATGGTCGAGGTTGACGACCGCGGCGTTGTCCTCGCTGTGTACGACGGGATGGGCGGCGCAGCCGCAGGTGAAGTGGCAAGTCACATGGCTGCCGAAACGCTCCTCAAGTCGATGGTCAGTGCGGAAGGTGACACATCCTCCCGCGATTTCGCTGACAGTCTTGTCGGTGCGCTTCACGAGGCTGGGGAGAACATCTTCGACGAAGCGTCACGCAACCGATCCCGCCAGGGTATGGGTACTACGGCGACCGTTGCGGGTCTCAGGAGCGAAGAACTTGTTGTCGGCCAGGTAGGCGACAGCCGTGCTTACCTGCTGAGGGGAGGGGTGCTCACGCAGCTCACCAAAGACCAGACGCTAGTGAATCAACTGCTGGAAGTCGGACAGCTGTCGGAAGAGGAGGCTGAGACATTCGAGCACTCCAACATCATCTTACAGGCGCTCGGAACTGCACAAGAGGTGCAAGTTGACGTGAGCAGTATCACGCTCCGACGCTACGATCGGCTGCTTCTCTGCTCGGACGGCCTTTCCGGGATGGTTGACGAAGACACGGTGAGAGACATCATGGTGCGCGAGACCAACCTGTCGGAGTGCGCACATCAACTTGTCGAAGCCGCAAAGGCGGGTGGTGGGGAGGACAATGTCACTGTTGTCGTCGCAGATTTTGTAGGGTCTTTCCTAGAGGAAGCTAAGGTCGACGACATCGTCGCTTACGTCCGGCATCCGTCGTCAGACCGTTCTACATTCTTCGGTGACCGTCTTGAGGAGACATCGAGCTCGCTTGTTGCTCCGGCCGAAGGGCCGCAGGACGATGCAACGGAAGCAAAGGTTGTGGTGGACGTGCCGCGCGCATCAGGGCGCCGCCCCGTCCGTTGGCTGTTGGCTTCCGTTGTTGTGGTAGGGCTTGGGTTCTTGGCCTACGCGGCGGCAGAGCGCGTTCTCACCTCGACGGCAACGGAGGTGGCGCTCAAAGACCGTCCACCTCCATCGGTTTCCACTCAACCCCCATCCGTTGACACGTCGCTTGCGGCCGTTGACGCGACGTCGGAGCTCGCTAATGAAGTAGTTGAGGAAGTGCCATTGACGGAGGTCATCCTCAACACCAGCGTGACCTCGGGCTCCGTGTTCATTGATGGAGAGGAGTTGGCTGAGCTTCCGCTTGAAGCGGGACAAACGCTGCTCATTGAAGAAGGGCAGCATGCCTTCGAAGTGCGGGTAGGGAAGCGCACTGTCGCACAGACTGAGGTCTCCATTGAAGGGTCAAAGCAGTCGGTCGACCTTCGTCTGTTGCAGAATCTGCACGGTGCGCAGGTTTCGAGCTCCAGGCTGGACCGGCGTAGAGCTGCTGCAAGCGCTCGAAGCATGCCAGGTCCTGCAAGGCCCGCTGTGCCTGCGGAGCCAACAATCCTTTCTTCCGCAGAGGCATCCTCCGAAGAAACCTCCTCTGAAGAAACTTCAGCAAGCGAGGCGGAGTCTGCGGACGAAGGGTCCGTGGAGAATGCAGCTGATGCCTCAAAGGATAGCGAAGGTCCATCGAGGTCGACCGAAGCTGAAGACGACGAGCCTCCTCTGCGGCGCGACCAATTCCGGCTGCAGTAGCGGCCCAAGGGGCCCCACCTCGACTGCATTGAGGCAAGTGCTCCCTCGCCTGGACCGTGATCGGTCAGTGACTTTCTAGTCAGATGGGAGGTTGAGTAGAGAAGGCCGTCCTGCAAGCAAGCATGAGGTGGTCTCGTTTCTCTTTGAGCTGCCTTTCGCTGTCTGATGTGTCTTGTGCCGCACCCGTCCAGACGTCGACGTAGCATTTAAGCAGCGGCTCGGTGCCACTTGGACGGACCAAGATACGGGTGCCTGATGAGGTGAGGTTGATCAAAGCAACCTCACCTCCCCTTCCACCCTTAGGTTGAAGCCGCATGTTCAGGGATAAACCTTCTTCTGATGCCAGTGGTTTAAGCTGCTCTATCGCCTGAGTCTCATCGAAGGGCTGGAGCAGTGGCACTGTCACTTGTCCGGACAGGTGCACACCAACCTCGCGCCATAGTTCGCGGAGACGCGTCCAGAGGGTCGCGCCCCCGCGATGCAAATCCTCTGCATAGCGGGCAACGGCCACTGCTGCGGTGATGCCATCTTTGTCTCGGACAAAGGAGGTGAGAGCGTAGCCCAGAGCTTCCTCGTAGCCAAATATGAAGTCTCCCCCGTACTCTTCCTCGAGCTCAAGACCGCGCTTCACGATCCACTTAAAGCCAGTCCGCGTTTCGCTATAGATTGCGCCGCGGCTCTGGCAGAGACGGTAGAGGCCGGGCGAACTCACGAAGCTCGTCACGAGGATTGGCTTTGGCACCTTCGCTGAGCGGAGTGAAAAATCTGCAAGCAGCAGCCCCACGTCGTTGCCGTGAAAGTAGCGCAACTGCCCATCCTCATCGCACGCCCCGACCCGAAGCCGATCAGCATCGGGGTCGTGTGCAAAAGCAACATCACTGGAGGTCAGGTGGAAAAGCTGAGTCAGGGCGTCAAGCGTCTGGTTATGCTCTGGGTTAGGATTTGGCGCAGTGGGAAAATCTGGGTCTGGCTGTGCCTGTGACGCAACGCTATTGAGCGCATTAAAGCCTGTTCTTTGGAAAGCTTCCCGGGTTATTCGTTCGCCCACGCCGTGCACGGCGGTATATGCGTAGCGAAGGCAACTCCTTGGCACATGCCACCGAAGATCCACGATCCGTTGCAGGTACGCCTCCGTCAGATCTTCATCAACTGCGTAACGCTTGCCCTTCACATCTTCCTTGGGCTGGAGGCTCAGCTCCAGAGGCGGAAGAAGAGCGGCTACACCTTCATCATGAGGCGCATGTATCTGCGCACCATTCTGCCAAAAAACTTTTAGACCGAAGTAATCGGCGGGGTTGTGGCTGGCGGTGAACATGAGCCCTGCCACCGCCGCCCTCGCCCCGACCGCGTAGGCCAGGAGGGGCGTTGGAGCCAACTTCTCAAAGGCGTGTACGGTGAAGCCGTGCGCCAACAGGAGATTTGCGGCAACTTCTGCGAGCCTCTGGCTGGCGCGTCGCGCGTCGAATGCAACGCACACGCCACGCCTCTGGGCATCGCGGTCGCACCGCGTGAGGTACTGCACGAGAGCGTAGGTCACGCGGCCGACGGAAACGGCATTCATTCGAGCGGTGCCAGCTCCCCCCTTTGCTCGCAGACCTGCTGTCCCGAAGTTAATGTCCGTCGAGAACGACTCTGCTAACGAACTCCAGCGCTGCTCCTTTAGGTCCCTCCGAACCTCTCGAGACTCTGGCAGTTCGGGGTAGTTCTTGAGCCAAGCGTTCGCTCGTGCGATAACTTGAGTCAGTGGCGATGTGATGGGTTTTCGGCGGTTCATATGAGCTGGGGTGAAGAAATCGGTGGCGTCGTCGGCATGCGACGTGTTCTACAGGACTTCTATGGGCGTCTCCTCAAGGACCCTATGGTGGGTTTTTTCTTCGCCGGCAAGAATGTGAGCGAACTCGTTGAGCGACAACTCACCTTCACAGCCCGAGCGTTGGGTGCGCCTGTGGCGTACAGCGGTCGCTCGATCCGCGAGGCCCATGCGCGTTTACCAATCCTCCCGGGCCATTTCGATCGCAGACATCGCCTCTTGGAAGAAACACTCGATGCGCATCAGGTGAGCGAACCTTTGCGGTCTGAGTGGTTGAAACTGGATCTGGCGCTGCGCCACGTCGTCGTCAAAGCCGTCGTTCCCCAGGTGGACAGCTGACGATGGATCAGCCGAAGCCGGGGCAGATGACTGGCAAGGTGGCTGTCGTCACCGGCGCGAGCCGAGGAATCGGCCGCGCTATTGCACTAGCTCTTGCGCGTGAAGGTGCCTCCATCGTTCTTGCTGCGAAGACTGAGGTCTCAACACACGAACTCCCAGGCTCGATCCACACGGTGGCGGATGAGGTACGTGCGTTAGGAGGACACGCTCTTCCTATTCGCGTTGACCTGCGTGACGAGGCGCAGATCAACGCCATGCGGGAAAAGACCATCGACGCGTATGGGAGGGTCGACGTCGTTGTCAACAATGCGGGTGCGCTCTTTTGGAAGAAGGTGTTGGACACCCCGGTCGAGCGATTTGACTTGATGATTCATGTCAACGTGCGCGCAGCGTTTGCCTGCACCCGCGCTTTCCTTCCGCACATGATGGCGGGTGAGGGCGGTCACGTTGTTTTCCTGTCTCCTCCACTAGAGCTAGCTGCTCTTCCTGGGAAGGTGGCGTACCTGATTGGAAAGTTTGGTATGACGATGCTGGCTCTGGGCCTTGCAGAGGAGATGAAACCCCGCATCGCGAGTAACACGCTGTGGCCTGCAACGGCGATTCGTTCCCACGCCACGGAGCATCACGGGTTTGGCAGCCCGCGCACATGGCGCACTCCCCAGATTGTGGCTGATGCACTGGTTGAGCTTGTCACGCGCGATCCAAAGGAGCTCACCGGGCAAACTCTAATCGATGAGGATTTCCTCCGTAGCTGCGGCACGTCAAACTTTGACAAATACCGGTGCGAACCCGACCACGAGCCACCGAGGGTGGGGCTTAGCGACTATAAGATGCCAAGCTAAGGACGCCATTGGGGCAGTAGTAGGCCGGCAAACATGCAAACGGCGGCGTCGCTGCCTTTGAGTGCGTGCCGAGTCATGGTAGGCCCCGGCTTCCAGCGGCATCAGGTCGTGAGTTGAGACGTGAAGACAGTGCGAACCGACGGTGCAGGCTTAGCTGCTGACGCCGCGAGAGGCCATCCCGTGGAAGTGAGCAGAGGCGCAAGACGCCGGAGCCCCGACGCGAGTTCACCAATGCGCACGCGCTGAGTTGGGTCTTTGCGAAGTCCTTGCGTTAGAAGCTCGGCCAGGGGCCTAAGCGGGGCCGAACGCTTTAGCTCACGCAGTCTTGGCGGTTCCCCGTCATGACGCAGATGTGCATTGATGACCGCGTAGTCTGTCGATCCGTCGACCAGCATCCGACCTGTCAGAGTTTCATAGGCGAGGCAACAGAAGGCGTAGACATCCGCAGGTTGCGGCCGATCGCTCAGACGCTCCTCGGCATCGACCCAAATCTCAGGCGCTCCGTAAGGACTTGTTGCACACCCCGGCCTGATTTTGCTGCCGGCAAGACCAAAGTCGACGAGGACGGGCGTAAACCGAGTGGACTCTTCCCGGGACGCGCGCAGGATGATATTGCTTGGTTTGACGTCCAAATGGCCTAGCCCTCGGCTGTGCATCACACTCAGGCCGGCAGCCACTCCCAGCAGGTAGGCTAGCGCGCTCACGGTGTTCATACGGGCGCTGTCGATGAGGTGGGCGAGCGACGGGCCCTCCACGTACTCCATGACCAGTATCGGCTTGGGTCGAACTCCTGCGTCGAAGGTGACGAGGCTCGCCAGGTTGGCGTGTGAGGGGAGAGCAAGTAGAGCGCCTGCCTCCTCACGAAACATCTGCAAGAACTCGCTCTCTCCCAGCGCACGTGCAGTCGAGCCATCGTACTCTGGCACCTTAAGAGCGAACGTTGGAGCAGACGCATGTTCGCGCTCCTCCTGACGCCTGGCTGCAAACACGGAACCTCCCGAGCCTGCTCCGAGCGTCCGAAGGACATAGTAGCCTCCCAAGATCCTTCCGGGTGGAAGCCAGGAGGGAAGAGGCCGGTCCTCTCGAAAGTTGACCTCCACGCGCGCGCGTTGTCGCACAGTATCTGGCGCCGTCACGGGATAGCTTAGGATCCGGTGCAGGGTCTGTCCGCAGTATCTAGCGATGGAAAAGGGAACCTCCGCCTCTAAGGCACGTTCGAGTTTCTCAATAGCTTCCGCACGTCGGTCACGCTGGCCTCCACGTACCTCGTGAAGCGCTCGCTCGAGCTCTTCGGTCAGCGCGCCTGACCGAATCTCCAGACGGGGCGGCGAAACGCCGACGCGAAGCTCAGCGCCTGCACACAGCTGCGCCAGTTGCTGATGCGCTTGCGCCATTAGCGTCAGTGGTGAAACTGCCTCTGGGTCAGTGAGTAGATCCAGCCCCTGAGCCCGCTGCACGTTCTCGATCGCCCGGCAGAGATGACGAATGCTCAGCCGAAGCGCTTCCACGCGCGAGGATTCACCGTGAGGCAGCTGCTGTCCTAGTTCACGCAGCGTGTCGGCTCCTCGTTCAGGCGCACCCGTCTCCTTGCGGAGGGCGCTGCGGGCCAACTGCGCCAACACTTCGTAGCATGACTGCAACTCGGGCATCATGGAAGCCTCGGCGAACGCGAGGAGGTCGGTTGGATGCTCGACGGTGCGCGCGACTGTGAGCACGATGTCTGATGTCGCACACGTGCCTGTTCGCAACAAGGCGTCGCAAGCCCGTGCAGCTGCAGCGCACACGGTTCTTCGCAGAGGCGAATGCGCGTCGTCCCGTGCGCGTGCGAGTAACCGGGTTGCGTTGAGCGCCTGGCGCTCACGTTGCCGCGACGACGGGGCGCGTTCGGTCATTCCGTCGGCATCGACAAAATGGAGCCAGGTGCGCAATCGGCGAAGCCGTAGCGAGAGGAAAGGCACGGCGCCTTGCTTCTCTATGGCGCGTCGCTCCACGTGCGCGAGCCATGAAGAGAACTGGCCGTAGAGCTTGCTCAACGCAGCTCCCAGCGTTCCGCTTTCGTCGAGAAGACAGAGATGGTGCAGGCACGGACTCGTCAGCAAAGCCACGTCAAGCTGCCACAGGGCGAGCGTCGTCTCCCATCTGCCGCTGCTGTCTTCCCAGGAGCTATCCTCGAGCTTCCTCAACAACTGCTGCGTTTCCGACAGAACATGCGAGACGTTGGACAACGCCTTCTCACTGCCTTCCTCGGCGAAATCCCGCAGTGCGCCAAGCAAAAGCCAAGGCAGGCTCAGGCCATCCTTGCCGAGCTCCACCTCGCAGCAATGCATAAATGCCTGTCTTCCGTCCTCTTCTGCGCCACTCGGGCGTGCCGCCTTCTGTAGGGCGTCTCGGGCGCGTGTTACGGCTCGCGCTCCAAGCTCGATATCGAAGCGCTGGCGCCGCAGGTTGACCAGCGCTTCGACGGTGTTGAGGCCGCCTTGCGCCACCAGCTTCTCAAGTAAGTCTTCGGCGATGGCTGAGTTCAGGCTGACCACACGGGAGAGACCCGTCACCATGGCCGCTGAGACATCAGGGTCCCGCTGACAAAGCTCAGACTGGAGCAACTCCTCGCATTGGGGAAGCTGAGCTTCTCCAGCGAAAGACAAGGTCGCTGCCAAGGATGCCGCCGCGCGCCGCCACTCCGTCGGCTGCCCCCCAAGGTCGAGCTCCAGTTTCATTTCTTGAATGAACTCGGGCTTCATCTCGGCAAGCGCCCCCCGGGCGCAAGCCACCCGGCTCCAGACGAGGGCTTCCTTGTCTTGAAGAAGCCGAGTCCAGATCGAGCGAACGGAGGGGTCGTCAAACAGCTCGACGGCACTCTGCTCCCCTTGCCTCGCTCGCCTCACGGCTTCGTAGCACGCGCGTTCGAGTATGCGGGCAGTGAGCAGGCGCGCCGGCAGCGTGCCGGTGGAGGGCTGCTGCAACCACGTCTCCCGCAGCGCGCGCTGGGAGGTGAGCAAAAGAGCGAGCGAATCCGCTCCGGGCGCATAGCTGCAAGGCATTTCAATGGCTAAGGCTACACGTGCGCGAATTCGCGGGAGCTCAAGCAGCTGAGGTTCGTTGCGAGCCACACGTGCGACGACCGAGGAGAACTCGTGCGCGTTGAGGCGTAGGAGCCGCTTGAAAGCCATGTTCTCCAGGCGTTCTTTGACCTCATCTGAGGCGGCTGCATGTCCTAACTCGTAAAGCGCAAGGGTTGCTCGCTCCCGCGGTAGCGTGTCGAGGTCCTTGGCCCAGCCCTGATTGAGCGCCAGCCGTGCGCTCTTCGCGAGTGCGTGCGGGTCCAGGCCCTCCAAAGTGGCTACATCGTCTTCAGCTAAAGCTGCGAGCGCCGCCATACTCTCGAGCCACGTACGTTGTTGCTCCGCTTCCGACTCAAGCCGGTGCAAATCCACAAGTTGCTGAGCTGAGGAAAATGATTTCCGCGTCATAAACTAATGTAACCGGTCAGAGGCTTTCCGACCAGGAAGGCACGCTTCCCGAGGAGGTTGTGCATTCGGCATCGGATACACCTGTTTCATCTCCGGAAGCTGGCCATTGTCACTTCCTCTTATCCCCATCGACTGGACGACAACGGTGACTGAGGACTACCATACGGCACCCGTGGATGCGTAGGCCAGGGTTAAAGCATTGGAGGTGGAGGAGCTGATTAGCGCCGGACAGGACGTGCTCGGATGGTTCGACCTCGCGTCCGCGTTCTCTGTTGCTTGGAACGAAACTCGCTGACCAGGCGGTTCGCCTCGCGCGAGAACCACCCATCCGTGAGGACGTCCAAGATCGCCGTTAGCTCGTCAACACGAATCTGGTTGGCCACATTGGCTAGCGGATCATCCGACGGTCGGAGCAAGAGGCGCAACGCGATCTGGCGTCGCAGATAGTAAGCGCGAGCAACCTCAAGCATGATATCACGCTGCACGCCGACCAGGCCGTACGCTTGAATCTCAGCCGGGTTCATCATCAGCTCGCGCAAATCCCACACCGCACCGATGGTGAACGAGTTGATCGCGCGCGCGTCAGCTGCACGCTGATTGAAGGTCGTGGTACCAATCTGGTTGATGGCGCGGTCCAGGTTGTCATCCTCGTACCGATAACCTACCGCGAGGAGCGGAAGGACGCCGCGAGCGCGGGCGGTGTCTCGAAGGGATTGCACCGCCTTCGGACTTACGTTGAAGAACTCCAGCGCCTGCCGGACCGTTTCGTTGACCGTAGGCTCGAGCTCTACCCGCTGCTTGGCTTTGCGAAACTCCGAGGCTGACTGAGCCTCGGCATGCTGTTGCACTAGCCCCACGCCTACACATGCCAGCAAAAGCAACGCTGAATGCCCAATGTCGTAAATGATGTTCCTCATGCTCTCAGCCTTTCGCACCCTTGTGAATCTCAAAGTAAAGCTTTCGAAGCGAACGCCCCAACCAAACTTCGAGGACCGCGTTGAGGGTGGAAACGCGCTCTTTAAGAATAGCAACCTGCAGCGGGTCGTCCATGCCCTCGGCAATCTGCCGCAAGACTTCGCCTCGTTCGCGGTAGGCGTCTTCGACGATATAAGCTTCAAAGAAGCGGAGCTTGGCCATGGCACCACGTACCACATTGAACTCCTCGAGTGCAGAAGCCACATTCCGGATCTCCCAAATGCCCTGCATAAAGAAGGAGAAGTTTGTCTGGCGATTAGCTAGAACCCAGTCAACGGTGTCGGTGCCGATCTGCGTTGCTCGCTCCATTGTGGTGTCACGCCATAGCGCAAATTCGGCGTCGATTCGGGGGAGGTAGTTCCGCGTGCGCAACTTCTGAAAGGTGCGGTTCATCTCAGATGCCGAGAGACGGGTGTTCTTGAGGCTCTCCTGCAATACGACCCTCAGCGAAGGCGTCATTCGAAGCTCCTTGAGCGCCCACCTCGCTGCCGCCTCGTCAACGTAGCTCCCGGGAGGCGGTTTGTGCGGCACGCTGGCGTACAAACCGCCGGCTGTGACGACCCACCAGCGCGGGGGAACGCCTGGGACGGCCGGGGCAGCCGCCATCTGCATGGTGCGGCGCCTATCCTCCTTGATGAAGAAGGGATACCAGTTTTCGCCGTAGTCGTCGGTGGCGTAAACGAAGCCCCGCGAGAGGGCGGCAACCCGATCCCCTCCCTCCTCGTTTGCGCCCACTTCTACCTGATTAATCTGCACATCGCTAAACAGCGCGCGCCCCGTAGTCTCCCAATCGACGCCTTCATTGTGTGACACACGCACGCCGTCGTCGGTGGCAAGGAACACTTTGCCGTTGTCGGTGGTGGCGTGCCACCACACCCCGAGCCACGGCGCAGTGTCGCTGTTTTTCCAGTCGGGGTACATGAACTCGAGCCGGTTGCCAAGCTTGTCCGGGTCACCCTGGTAGTTGAAGTCGTAGGCCGACACCATGAGGCGCGATTTATCCCCGGGTAAGGGCTTGGCGTAGTGCGCTGCCGTCACACGGGCTTCGCCGCGGCCGAGGGTAAGGTGGTCAAAGGACCAGCCGCCATCGGTGGAGCGGAACCCCCCAAAGAAGGTGGCCACGGTCACATCGTTTGGGTTATAGGGCGAACACGCCACCTGATAGATGACAGCTGGCGACACCACCGCGTAGAGGCGCAGGAAGGTCACGCCGTCGTCCTTTGAGCCGTAGAGTTCTTGCTTTGTTGTAGCCATCAGTGGGAACTCACCACCCGGGCAGATTTGAATGCGGCCGACTGGGTTGGTGCGGTCCATGCGTGATTCAGAGGCGTCAAACAAGAAGGTCGCAGGATATTCAGGCGCCTTGGGGAAGAAGCCTGCCTTGACAAACGCCGGACGCAGCGAGAAGAACTCTGAATCGAAAGGAATGGCTAAGCGGTCGAGGTACCGCGAGTTGGGCGGATCAATGAACATGCTGAAATAGCCGCCAGCGGAGCGCGCGGTGGAGGGCTTGGGCGGCGGAAGCACGCCCACCGTCCGCCGCACACGGACGAATGGCGTAATGTCGAACTCGATCCAGGTGACCCCCCCGTCAAGCGAACGAAGGATCGTGCCTTCCTCGGTCCCCACGAAGATGCGGTTCGGATTGGACTGGTCGACTTCAATCGAGGTGAGGCGGCCGCCGACCCGTTGCGTGGCCATGATCCGCTTCCACCGCACTTGCGGTCGCTCCGCCACAAGGTTAGACGGCGTCTCGACCGACTCCGACCCGCCGCCCTCCAGTGAACCTCCCTCGCCTGGACCCGGGCCGGCGATCACTCCACCAGCCTCGTCTTGCGCGATCGCATGGCGGCAACAGGCTGTCGGGAGAACTACCGCAACCGCCCCTGCTGCAACCATGGCGGCCGCGCGCGCGAACCTCAATACCCAACTTCGAGCGACGCACCGAGGGACTGACCTACCGCCCACTCGCACCACCCCTCGTGCCGCTCCGTCTCTCACGGTTTCTCACGCAAAATCTTTTCACAGGCCAAGCTGAGCAAGTGTCCCCTGTTGGGGTGGTGGATGCAGAAATCACGCCATGGCTCCGGGCCATCTTTTTCAGAGTCGGAGCTCACTGCCTACGGCCGTAGACGCAGCCGCCCATCATTCAAATCCACGTTCTGGACCATGACATGAATTGACTGAGACTGAAAGTATCATTTACGACTCTCGACACGAGCGCAGGTGGGGGCACAAGTCCTCACTGGTGACCCCAGACCCCTTTCTCATCTTGAAGGATGCGTTCGAAAGGATGTGCAGGAGGTGGTAGATTTGGAAAAACCAGGTGAAAAAGAGGCAAATCCGCGGGTCAAGCACATCGCTAGTAAGGCACGGATCCTGCATTAGTTGCATGTATGAAGAGGAATGACGACAAGGGGGCACGAGTGAAAGCCAGCCGTGAAACGAAGTTTAGACTACTTAGCTTATCACTTGGGCCATACTCCTCAGTTCTAGCGTTGCACCTGGTGGCCTGCGCGACCGGCGGCGGAATGGAAGAGGAACCCTATGTGAAGGCGCCTTCTATTTATGCTATGTCGGCCGATCACGGGCGAGTGGGCATGGGTCTCGATTTTTTTGGAACCTACGACCTATGCGACACCTGCGGGATCGAGCTTGAAATCAAGGGCACGTTCACGCCTGCGGGTCAGACCGAGGGAGAAGAGGTCAACTACCGAACACGCAAGGCGCTCAACCTAGTGGAGCCTGGTGTGTTGCGTTGGGGTGGCTTCGGTCCATTTTGCAATGGGTTTTCCGAGCAGTGTTTCTCCACAGGCTTTTTTACTGGTGAGATCCGTCCTGCCATTTATGACTACATAACTGGAGAGCGCAAAGAGGCCTCTGACCCCCTCGACGTGCGCGGATTCGAGGTTCAACCATCGACGTTTATCAGCTGGCTCGGACCGATGGCGGTCGAGTGCTCGGCACCGGCCGATCGCATCGTAGGCCCGCTCGACTACTACATGTGCATTCGAAACGAAGGCTTCCAGGGCGAAAGCGTCACCTACACCATCGAGATGCCGCGCCTTGAGAGCCTCGAAGAAGATTTCGGCAGAAAGACCCTCACCAAGACCATTGAACCGGGTAGCAGCGAAGACTGCATTGCATTCACAGGACCGCTTGAGCTTCCAGCGCCACCCGATGGGGTCGATACCTACGGCATCAACGTCATCGTGCAGGTGCAGGCAACGGACGGAACGACCGTGGCCAATGCCTTTGATGTGCCGGTGCATCGCCCCATTTCACTTGTTCCGGTGGCAAGGTACACAACTGGAGAGATTCTCGAGCCGATTCCGGACCTCGTCGGGGGCTGCAAATCGGGTGATGACATTGGTCGTGTCATTGGCGAAACGCAGACCATCACCGACACGCGTGCCAATCTCTTCTCCGAGAGCTACTCGCAGAGCTTTCTTTCGGCGCAGTCTTCAGGGACGTCAACAAACACGGGCACCTCGATTGGTTCAGACGCTTCGGAGTCAGGCACCGTCGGTGGGCAAGAGCAGGTGTCGGTGGGTGGAAGCGATGGTGTGACCAATGGAACCAGCCGCGCATCGGAGCTAGGCATCGCCAATGTTTTTAGTTCGGGAGATGTCGAGGTGGATAAAACCAATGTTGGGTTGAGTTTTCAAAACACCGTGGACGTGGTGTCGAACATAGAGGACATAGGAAGTGCTGAGGAGGGATCCACAAGTGAATCAGGCGGGAGCGTGCAGGTGGTGACCGTCAACGAGTCAGATGTGCAAGCTTACCTCAAGCGCATGGAAAAAGAGCTTGGAATCTCACTTGGTGCTGATGAAGGACTTGCAGTCAGCAAGGCGCTGGAGGAGACCCTGCAGAACTCCTTCTCGGCGAGTGCGTCGGGTGGTTTCACGGCAGGCGCCATGAACCAACGGGTGCTCAACACTACCCTCAATGCCAGCTCGGGCACAAACAGCAGCATCACGGGCAGCGAAGGCTCCAGCATCGATGTCTCAAGCGGTGAGGGGACACAAGACGGCACTTCAAGTAGCATCACCGAGCAGAACAACATCATGCGCCAGGCGAGCGTCACGTACTCCGATTCGGTGGCGCGCTCGTACGGCGGCCTGTGCCTTCCGCACAAAAAGTGCATGAAGTTCATTCAGCCTGTGCGTGTGGCCAATGTGAAGAAGGTAGTTGCGTATAACTTGTGTGGTGCACCGTCTGTGGTGGGTGAGGTCAGTGAATCCACCTGGACCTGGAATCAGACCATCGCTGTCGGCAACAGCTGCAGTCCGTTTCCTGAGCCTACCGAGCTGCCAGAGGCTAAGTGCGTCGTGCCGCCGTGTGTGGGGCAGTAAGAGAAGAGCTTATATGGGAACCCTTTACCAGAGGAGAGGCAAGCGAAGCGAAGCGATGAAAGCACTTAGAGCAATTTATTCTTATGTACTTATGACAGGCATGATCTTTCCGGGATGTTCAAGCGAGGTGAACACGGTTGCCGGGCGCGAGAACTCGGGGCAGGAGGCGAGTCCACTTTGGGAGGGTACAGTTGGGCAGGCCTATCAATATTTTCCTTCAAGAAATGGGTGCGCCAATCAGTGTGCGGCCGGCAAGTGGATTGAAGATGTGCGCGCTCACGATGTGAGGAACGACATTCGTCGGGACAACTACGACGACAGCAAGGTCGTGGCGATGATTTTGCCGCCCAATCCCCTACGTTCAGCGCAGGGATGGACGACTCAAGCGATGGCAGCGGTTACCAAATGGGTCGCGCCACGTAGTGAGGACGCCTTCGCAGCTCGGGTGGTTTTGACCGAAGCGTTGAAACGCAGGGCGCAGTTGCAAACACTGCAAAGCTCCGAGGGCGAGGCACTTTGGCAGTGCGACGGCGTCGTGACGCTTCGTGCCGGTCGATGCGTCGACGAGAAGAGCAAGCGGACGGTCGATGCATTCAGCTACATCGACGGTCAAGGCCAGGAACACGCGACGCCGTTTTGCGTCTGGACACACGACGGCGATGTCCAACAGCAGGCGCTCCAAGAGATTGAGAGCGGCAAGGAGACCCTGGCACAGATGCCATCCATCGCCGACTTCGCCACGATGACCGAGGAGGGGCAATTCGAAACTCTCAAAGGCCACCTTCTTACACTCGCTGCGTCAGGTGACGGTGCGCCGGAGGGTTCGACACACTTGGCAGAAGAGATGGCACGCCCCTACGTCGATGCTGGGGATCAGTGCATGGCCGCCCATATTATGACACAGGCGGGCGCCATCGAAGTCTCGACGGATCTGTCGGCTGGAGTTGACGCCATCGAAGAGTCGCAGAGCGACGCGATGAAAAAAATGTGCGACGCCGCGGATTCAGAGAAACTGAGCTCTTTGGCGGAAGAGGTTATAGGAATTGCGGAAGGCATGGGAATAAGTTCTCAGCTGGCGGAGGGGCTGCTGATTTCGGAATGTGCACCAGAAGCGGGCGAGGCGGCTGATGAGACAGGAGTCGGAGGTGCCTTCGAGGAGTGCGCGTATGACCATGCCGATGGGAGCCCCCTAACGCCGGCTGAGGTCACGCAGCGTTTTTCCGGTCTGAAGGATTCCGCTGAGGCGTGTGAGCGTGCCTGCGGCGAAAACACGTTCGACACCGTTGAAGATACGGGCTCTAACACTTTCACAGGCATCTGCCGCCACCCAGAGACCAACAGGCAGTGCGGTGAGATCTGCACGTATCAGGGGGATTTGCTGGGGGCGATTCGCCGCGACAGGAGCGTCGGCGAACCGCTTTTTGTAAACTATCCCAATCAAGCAGAACCTGCTTTGAGGCATGCTCAGGCGTTCTTTGCATGCGCTGAAGTGTCGGCAGTGGAAGCTGACCAGTTTTGTGCAGCGGAATATGAGACCGAGGCGCAGTGCAGGAGCCGAAATGCTTTCGGAAGCACCCTTAGCCACAATGGGGGTGCGTGTTGCAATCACGCTGCCCGTGATGCCACGGGCGCTGTTAGCGGTGCATGCACCGGGTGCGTGCTTCAGAGCATGTGTGGCAGTGGGAGCGTGCTGTGATCACGCTCGGCGCACAAGCTGGTAAGCCGGCAGCTGAGATGGAGCAGAGACATCTGCGGCCTTCTCTGTTCTGCCTTTCGGCAGCTGCATGGCTCGCGATGGCGTCATGTGGTGAGCCCGAGCTTCCAGAGCTTGGCGAATGCGCTGTGGATTGCCTAGAGGAGGAGGACGAGGAGCGCTTCGAGCCGCCTCCCGCGACCCCCGCCCTTTCGCAGCCAAGCTGGAACAAGCAGCCCTTCGCCCTGCTTACGCTGAGTGGTACAACCGGCGCCGAAAGGGTAGTCGTTGAGGAGCGCGAAGGAAGGTTTACCCCCATGTCCGTACAGGTTGACGCAGACCATGGGTTTTGTGTGGACAGGTTTCTCAAGGCACCCGGAACCTACGTTCTGGATGTGTACTCGCATGCTCTTGACGGTCAGCGCTCGCGAACTGCGGCGACGGTAGAGGTGGAGTACGACCCCGAGGCGGAGGCGCCAGAAGGTGCAGTTAACTGCTTCAACTTGGATCCGGCGCAGTGCGTTCCGAACGAGATCTGCAACGACGGGGCCGATAACGATTGCGACGGCAAGGCAGATGCCTCCGACGCCGATTGCGCCGGCGCGCCTGTCCCAGGAACCTGCACCGACGACGACCTGGAGCCGAACAACACAACGCCGCTCCCGGTTGAGGCGTCCGGAGGCGCCACTTACAAAGACCTCTCCCTTTGCGGTGGCGACAAGGACCTGTTTAGCATCAGGCTCGCCCCGGGCGAAAGCGTTGAGGTCATCGCAGAGTACCTCGAGACCCCCCAAGGCGGACTAAAGCTTTACCTGCTCAATCCTTCGAGCGGGGGACAGCAGGTCGCCGAGGCGACCCCCGTAGACGGAGGATTCATTCTAAATTACACGCGACCTGCGACGGACGACGGCCCTGCAGGTCCATACACCATCGTATTTGATGCCGAAGGGCAAGGAGTAAGCAGCTATGAGATTTACATCAAAACAAGCGCGAAGTAAGACGCCTTCTACCGACTTGCGTAGCGCGTGGTGCGGAAAACCGCTTTTTTTCATGCGGTCCATCGTGGCGCTGGCTCTTGTCACAGGCTGCTCTGCGTTTCCTGGTGGTGGCGCGAGCAACTCCTCCGACGCTCAGGAGGCTACCAACGGTTCTTACATCAGGAACGACGACACCTATGTGCCGGGAGCAGGCGAAGGTGGTTGTGTAGCGTTCTGTGAGACGTTTGGCGCCTGGGGGATTGGCGATATTGGCTCGACCCTTAGGAACCCCGAAGCGTGGTGGAACAACGAGGTGGACGCTGTCAGTTACACCTTGCGTAAGGTAGAAACCGTGTGCGCGACGAGCGGCGAGACGTTTACCGATGATGAAGGCAATGTCACTGCGGCAACGCATTACTTCAAGTACGCCTGTGAGCGCGAGACAGCTAGAGGAATATCCACCGATGTTGCTGCGTTTGGTCCGAGAGCGCATCGGGTTCAATACTGCGCCACACGTCAGCCCAATGCTGCGGAGTGTGCAGAGGCACGTAATACGGCGACCGAAGCGGTTTCGGAGTCGGAGGAGAATAGTGAGGCTGGCACGGCCACGATGAATGCGGGCACAACGGTCGCTAACGTTCTTCGACTCGAGGATGTAAAGGATGTGACGACCGGTGCAGGCTTAGTCGCGCTGGGCATGGAGCAAGCGGCTCATTCAACTGCCAACGCACCTTCAGGGAACAATAGTAAAGGCAAGTGTTCTTATCACGACCTAGGTGGAGCAGGGTTCTTGAGGTGCCTTGAAGCCAATAATGTACCCTCCGAGGGCGGCAACGAGGTCATGTGTCCCTACTTTGACCTAGGTGAAGAAGAGTTCCAGAAGTGCATTGCGGCAGTTGAAACCAGGCGTGCTGACAGCAGCGAAGCGGGGAACAACGAAGTCGTGGAAGAACCCAATGGTGAAGGAGCGGTTGAGTTTCCTCCTGCATATCGTCCGCGAACTCAGACAGTGCCCGATGCGAAGGTGAGCAATGTGCTAGTCGCAGGGCTTGGTGATTCAGCTACCGTTGGAACAGATGGAGGAGTGGCCACCGAGACATCCTTTGCGGAGGAAGCGGCTGAATTGAAGCAGTTTGTCGATGCAGTTGCATTCGACTGTCAGCCTCCCGGCGGAGCGGGCGACATGCAGCAGGCTTGCGAGGATTTTCTCGTGGTGCAGGCGGAGGATCCGGAGTTTGCGGAGGCGGTGCTCAGCGATGCGAGACAGGCGGCGGATTTCTTTGGAAGCTTGCAGCCCGAGCTGGCTACCTATGTCAACGAGCACCCTGTGCTTGAGCCGGCAGTGAAACTGCAAAATGCATTGGGCGATGCCGAGCTCAAGGCCGACGAGCTGGTCGCTGCGATCAACAATCCGGAGGCGACGCATGAGCAGAAGCGCGGCGCACTGGTTGAGGCGGTTGCAGTGGCGTGCGTGGCAGCGGAACAAGCCAACAGCACACCGGGAGCAGAGGATGTGCTGCCTGAGGAGCTGTTCGAGTTGGGCGCGCTCTCGTGCGAGGACATCACCTTTCACGCGATCAACAAGAGCATGGAAGCCAGCGGACAGGTCAAGAAAACGAAGGAGTGCGTGAGTTTAGTCACCAAGTGGCAGCTTGCTCAACGCGACGAGGCGACCAGCACGGGCGCGGAAGAAGGAGATGCGAGCGCTTGGACGGAGGAAGATCTCGGGCAGTATACAAGCCTTGGCTGCCCTGGGCAGCTCATCGGGCTTGCCGCTGACGAGCAAGAGGCGTCGGAAGCGCCCAGTGCGGAGCAAAATGAGGAGCAAACGGCGGAGGCACGGCCCGAGAGCTGCTTGGCGTGGCGCGAGGGCGCAACCGTGTATGCTGCGCGTTCTGCAACTTTCCGTCAGGAGCCAGAGCTCGACCAGCTGACCGGTGCCGGTCAGCCGAATGTTATCATGGGTCTAAGCCGTTCAGCATCGATGACTTTGGAGTCCATTTGTGCGCCAAGGGCGTGTGGTGGAACGCAATCCTTTTGCAAGGTATCCCACCCGGACTCGGGAATGATTGGGTACGTGGATGGCACATCCTTGTCGCTCACAAGGCCGAGCGGCTTGAGCGCCCCGGATAGCCTGGGCAGCCCTCTCACTCCGCCACCTGCGCGCGACGGAAGCAACCCTGAGGTTACAGGCAACCAACCGCCGGCGAGCAATCCGCCTTCCACAACGTCTGAGCGCGGGAGCAGCGCAGGAGGGTGTCAGGTGGGCTCCGGTCAAGGCACGTCAGGCTTTGCTGGAATGCTGCTGATGTCGCTGCTGATGTCTGTGTGTCTCGTGAGGCGTCCTAACCGGCGCCGCGGCGCACAGGAGGTGCCATGCAAGTAAGATTGCTTCTAACCCTAACGGTACTATGGGCGGCGCCACTGCTCACGGTAGGTTGCGCCGCACGCTCTGGCAGCGGGCCTACGCAACGCGGGAGCGCTCAGGTTCAGGTCGAAGGTGTTCCTGCAAATGTAGGCAGCTTGGCCATGAGCGTCACGGAGGCGCATCAGACGGCGGGCCCCGTGATGGGAGCGGAAGTGCACCAGCAGCAAGTGGAACCTCGGGGAACCTCTGCCACCTTTGAGAAGTTCTCTCTAAAACCGGGCACCTACAGTATCGGTATCAAGGCATACGATGCCGATGCGGCGGAACTTGGCGAGGGTAACACAAGCGTCGGCGTAGAAGCGGGCCGTGAAGTAGAGGCTACCGTTCGCATCCTCGTCGGCGAGGAACTGCAAGGCGGGGTCTCCGACGCGACTTACGTTAGGAGTCACGGCGTGGAACGGCCTGAGCCGGGTCAGCCACTGGCTGAAGGCGACAGCGTCACCTGGTATGTGGATGCGGTGCATGCGAGTGGTCCCGAAGGGGTCGAACTTGCATGGGACTGTTCGTACTATCCCGAAGGGGTTCAGTATCCTTCTAACTGTGAGGCTGATCTCGAGGATGCGTCCGACGCACACAACAGAACGGCCGTTAAGATCCGTGAAGGAGCGAGTGCAGGTCGTTATGAAGTTGCGGCTAGGCACAAGGGCCCGACCGGGCAGGAAGAAGTCATCCGCTTCGAAAGCATAAGCATCGACAGTGAGGGCTATGTGACAGTGACCGCGTTTATCGTGCAACGGGTCACGGTGAGGGAAATAGGCATCATGACGGGCCGGGGCGATCGCAGTGAGAGCCCCTGCATTCTGTCTATAGGCGAGACAACGTGCACTGATACCAGTGGCAACATCATCGCCTTCCCAACGCCGAAGGGGGATCCTCTTCGTATCCAGTCACCCCTCTACGTGTGGTTTGTTACCGAGCCTATTGTACCCTCCGAGCTATCGCAGCTGTCGCTGAGCGACGACTGCGGTGGAACAGCAAGCTTCGCCAACACTGCAGGGAAGAAGGACCTGTTTGCCTGGCGTCCACCGGCAGATGCCGACGTTTGCAACCTCACGCTTTACACGGCCTACTCAGAGGGCGGAGACGAGATTAAAAGCCAACGAAAATTTTCTGTTTTCTTTGACTAGCGTATGAAGGTGAGAGTATCACGCGTCGAGGGACAGACGGGGAGTCTGCTTGCTACCTTTCAAGCTGGCGGCGCGCCGTGGAGTAGAGTCGAGGCCTCCTTCACCCGTGGCGCTTGACAGAGATCGATCCGCCTCGCGCGTAGCGGGAAGTTCAGGGGTAACAGCTCGAAGGAGCTAAGCCCACTACCGGTTACCGTAGGGCCGTGGGTGCAGTTGACCAGTTACACGGGTGCCGGAACGGAGGGAACGCTCGGCCCATGGTGGGTACTGAACTACCCATCACTGCGTCTGTGGGAGGTAGAGTTCACACCTTCATTGCGTCATCAGAAAGGCGTCGCGGTGAAAAAGCTTCGCCTTCTGCGAGCCGTGTCTTCACCTGCCGCGGCATTATCTTCGCCAGGATACAGGTTCAATTTTGGAACACTTTGTGCATGTATTCTGAGGCATGATAACGACGCATAACTATCTTCTTAGTATTGGGATGACCTGCCAGCTAGTTCTGCTGGGCGGGTCATGCACCACCGACCCAGGCGGCAGCAGTTCGGCCGAGTCGGCTGCACGTTTGGGAGATGCACTGAGCGCCTTCAAGACATCACAGGAGGCGGTGAAAATCGAGGAGGAGCATCTAGGCAACGAGCTTCGGCATCTTTCTGCTCTTTTTGAGGCGGAAAGGAGTGAGCTGCAAAGCGACCGACTCTCGACCAACTACACCGGTGAGTTCAACAACGGAAGGGCCAGACAAACTCATCTAGGTCTGCAGGAGGCGCAGGCACGGCTCGCGGAGTCGCTACGCGCCCTCGAGGGCGATCCCGAGATGCTTCAGCGTCTTTTTTCCGGACGCCCGGGTCCCCTGCGCTTGACCGGTGCCGTCACGAACGCGCGCGACGTTATTAACTCCATTGAACATCTAGCGGAGTCGAGCGATGCCGATCTAGTCGTGACCTTGCTCGGTAGGTTGCTCAACCTTGAGCACGGCGCTCAACGCGCAGCGTTTACCCGGTCTGAGCTTTTGACCGTACTCGCAAAGACAATCCCGGTGATGCATATGCTGAGTCTTGACCAGGCAGACGATCCGTCCTTGAATGATGCGCACGAGGGAGATGCAGAGTTCGAGGAACTGGTGCGATTAGCGGCCAGCGAGGCGTCAGCGGAAAGCTACAACGTGACTGCAGGGAGCGTTGGAGGCGTGACTTCCTCAGCAAAGCCGGGGTCGCCGGGCGTATTGACAAGTCGAGTGAACGCGCTGCAACAAGAGCAGACTTCTCCGGTGCTCCCCACTGCAGACAGTGCCGCTATCGACCAACTGCTGCAATTTGACGCGAAGCTCACGCACGTGACCGATTCACTGCCTGCGCTCAAGGGTGCCCTGGGTCACGCGTTCGCACCTGTATTCTCCGCCCTAGCGGGCATGGCCGATGGCCAGGTGGGATCGGTCGCTCTAGCCAAGCAAACCATTGGGCAGGTGATAGCGGCAGCGGACTTGACGGAATCCGCCAAGTCCGCTCTGACCACTGCCTTTCATCAGTCAGCTGCGCTCTCCGTCCTAGCGAGCGTGCAAACGCAGGAAGAGCTCGAGGAGGCGTACATACAACATCGCGAGTTGATGCTCGCCCTGCAAAGAGCCTCTAGCTTCTATCTATTCACCGAAGTTATCTATATCGCCGGCGCTCATCTTTCCGACGCATTCAAGACGCGAAGGCGTATTCCCGCGGATCATCAGATCACCGACCTCCTCCACGGTCAGCGCCAAATAGCGTCTGTCGCTGCTTCAGGAGACGCCAAAACCATCCGGCGTCTGGGGCCGCTCCGTCGCATGAGTTCGTCGTTCAAGCGTGTGTTTACCAAGGTGCTTCGCCTGGGCAAGCCACAGAACTCTCTGGCGAACATTCCGCTCCAGATCATGGGGCGGGTTGCAGGCGTTGCCGTGTTTCTCCTATACGTCACCCACTTCCAGCTGGAAATCTACGGAACAGGCTCCCAGGTAGATGTCTTTGGAACAGGACCCTTGGCAAACGCACGACGTGTGCTGAAATGGATGGGCTTGGGGGCGTCCGTCGCGTGGTTCCTCGCGTCCATTGCCGACACTCTCTTTAAGGTTGGTGTGGGTTTGAAGTCGGCATTGGGAGCAGGCAAAGTTAGGCTTCCTGGGCTCTTACAGAAGTGGATCCCGCAGCTCACCTTTCGCGGCATCGCTGCGGGTGCCTCCTTTGTGCTGTTCGCGGCCACAGCGTTCGACTCCATTCTTAAGGCGCTTGACGGTCGAAGGATCGAAAGAGCCGATCGCGAGCGTATTTTGAGTGCGTTGGGAGAGCAGTCGGAGGCACCTTGGGCGGGGTACCTTGGGCCTGAGGAGGCGGTAGCTCTTGCATCGGCGCGCCCGGCGAGGCTGGCTAGCCTTACTGAGAACTTTGGCTTTCTGCAGACCCTCCGGTCCTCGACGTTAGTGGGACGCTTCTTTGTCGAAGAGCTTGCGCCGCTTCATGGGCACAAGGAGATCGCCGATGCGTTCGGCATGGACCATGAAGAATCGCTGGCCTTCGCGGACGCTGTCGCTCAAGCGGGAGGGGTAGCGCGAGATTCGGAGGCCGGATTCCACAACGCGCTCATGCTCTTTACGTGGAGTGGGCGTACGTTTGCTCCCGGTGCGGCACCAAGTCGCGATGCTGTGCTATCGCAGTTGGCACGGGCTTCGGAGGAGCTGGGCGCACCCGACGACTACCGGCAGGTCATGCACACCGCGCGCAGCTACCTCGAGCTCAGCCCAGCACTCTAGGGGAGCGCACGCGCTTCGGTCTCAGTCGTGGGGACGCGTGCCGCCTGAGGAGTTCTGGAACTTTGCGTGGTTCGCAAACTAGATCGATAACCTCGTCTGTATGCTCCTGTCGGTCGGAGGGGACGGCTCTGAAGTCTCTCACGAAGGCTCTGAGACGTTCTTTCCGTCTCTACCGTGGGGCGGCTGATGCCCGGCGCGGAGGGCGCCAATGCTGTTCACGTAGGCCCTATTCCGACTTGCGCCCGCGAAGCTCTTCGCTCGTATTCGCGAGTTCGCTGCGGTTTTACCCCGTGGACGGGCTCGAGAACTAACTCATTTGAACAGCATTGGGAGGTTTGTCCACTTCGGCTCCGAACTCCTGCAAATGCATATGGCGTAGAAGGAGCTAGCCGCTCAAGTTTTTCGTTTGGTCTCCGACGCATCTTCAGCAGTCACCTCATCTGAAGCAGAGAAACAGAGAGGCTTGACCTGCCTGCAATGGTTGCCTACACTGAATGCATGCAGTATACGCTACGGAATGTGCCGCCCCGGGTGGATGCGCTCCTTCGCGAGCGCGCGAAGCGCGAGAGTAAGAGCCTGAACGAGGTCGTTATTGACGCTTTGACACATGTTTTGGGGCTGGAGGAGGATGCGCCGCCCGCGTACCGAAAGCTTGACGACATGGCCGAGACCTGGGTTCATGATGAAGCCACGGAGGCCGCTCTCGGCGAGCAACGGAGCATCGACCCCTCGTTGTGGGACTGAGGGGTGCGAAATCGTTTTGAGATTCGTGCGAGCGCGATTTCTGAGGCCCCATCATCCGCTGGCTTACCGCTTCGTAGGGCCTCGTTTCGTAGATGGGCTACGCGCCTCGGCCCTACTGCAGGGGCGCTCAGCGGATGACAACCCCTCAAAAATCGTCACGTTTGTATCCTCTTCTCAATCTGATCGTGCACCCGGGACTGAGGTGGCGATGAGACTGGGCTTGCGATGAGACTGGGCATCTGTCTCGACACCAACCGCTATCGGGACATGTGCGCCGGTGATCACGAGCTCATCGCCTTCCTCGAGCGGGTGGAGTGGATTTACCTTCCTTTCATCGTGATGGCCGAGCTGCGTGCCGGATTTGTTGCGGGTAGCCGAGGACGGGAAAACGAGAAAGTCTTTCACCGGTTTTTGGGGAAGCCAGGTGTGGAAGTGCTGTGGCCTTCCGAAGCGACGACACGAAACTACGCCCAGCTTTTTCGTCAGCTCCGCGCGCAGGGGACCCCTATTCCCACAAACGATCTGTGGATCGCGGCACTGGTTGAAGAACACGGTCTGATGCTTTGCACCCGTGACCGTCACTTTGCCCATCTACCGCAGCTCACCCTCGGGTAGCGTGCGAACCGTCCGCCGGGGACACGTACCGACAGTGCCACAGGCGGGCGGTTCTCACGCGACCGACGGATCTATACCCATCTCGATCCAGATGGACCAGCATTTAAAGGTGGTACGTAATCCCTCAAGAGGTTCTCAGGAGTAGCAGCGGCACTAACCTCGAGGAGGAATTGAACCTGGGGCAGATCTCTTGAAGGTCCAGATCTCTAGAGTTTGACCGGGTGCATCACAAAGAGCGGTATCTAGTTGAGGGTGGAGGCGGACGGTTTCTTGCGGGAGCGACCGAACAGGGCATCCCAATTCTGTCGGTAAGCGGGTGTGGCGACTTGCGCCGGACCGGAACGACGGGTGCTATCCATAAGTGCTCGAATGGCTTTGGCATGATGCGCCGGAACAGCCGCTGCAGCCTGCTGGTCGGCGCTGCGCGCCTCCACGGAAGCTTCTTGCTCAAGGTGATTCTCTTTGCCCTCCACCTGCACCTCGACGTCGCAGAGAAGCGGCATTTCCTTATGCGGGCGCAGCTTCACCACCTCGCCATGAATGGCTTGCCCTTCCTTGAGTGTACTCAGGGTACCCACTTCAAGCCGGTTGTCCCGGTGCCGAATCACGTCGAGGCTCCGGCCGTCCTCGCTCTGTCCGTGGATCAACAGCACGTCGCGCTTCTTTGGTGATGGCTTATCGCCGCGTTCCGCAGCATCATTCTTCGCTAGCCGCGTGGGCTTCTTGTCTGAGGTGTGAGACATACGATCACCTTAACGCACCCTACGTCCGCGTCAAAGGACGCAGCAGCAATGGGGTTCCCACAAATCGCACATGCGGCTGGGATCTACATGCAGACACTCCTGGTCCGCGTGGCTGCATCCTCAGGTCTGCAACCGAATCTCCAGTTTGCCACGTATATACATATCATATATACTTTTCTCATGAAAACGGCAATATCCATCCGTCTTGATCAGGAGGTGATGGACTGGTTCCGAGCCCAACGTCAGCGGGGCTACCAGACATGCATTAATGAGGTGCTTCGAGCCCACGTTCGGAAGCAACAGGAGAGGGCGGTAGCCCAGGTGACGCGTGCTCAGGAGCTCTTCCGCCGTTACCACGCGCGCTGTTTTTGGCACTACACGCCTGACTTGCAGATCACTTCAGAGAACCTGCATCTCGTCTGGGAAGGCCTCCGTCTGCATGGCGGTCGGGAGGGGTTTCAGCTGGCTGCCGAGCTCTGTGGGTCTGCTGCACCGGAGCAAGCTGCCACACCCAACCGCGCTCCCCGACGATGCCGATAAGCGCATTTCAGCAGCGGGTGCTCGTCCTGCTCGCGCGCAACCGTAACCCGCAGGCGTACGTCGCGGGTGGGGTGGCCATTCATCGCTTTCCCAACTCCAAGCGCTACTCGAAAGATGTGGATCTTTTTCACGATGTGGCCGAGAGCGTTGCGCTCTCCTCGCAGCACGACCTCGAGCTACTCCGGAGATGCGCCTACACCACAGAGCTGTTGCTCAACCAGCCGAGCTTTGTCCGCGCTCTGGTGAGCAAGCACGATGCATCTGTCGTGCTTGAGTGGGTCCACGACACTGCGTTCCGCTTCTTTCCTACGCAAGAAGATGAATACCTCGGCTTCAGGCTTCACGACGTCGACCTGGCCGTCAACAAGTGCTTGGCACTTGCCAACCGCAACGAGGTCCGCGACATCGTCGACCTCATCGAGCTTCAACACCATGTGATGCCGCTCAGCGGGATGCTGTGGGCGGCTTCCGGCAAAGACCCCGGCTTCACGCCGCCGCTTCTGCTGCAGTGCGTTCGTCGCCACTCGGTCATCCGACCGGAACAGCTTCGCGGTGAAGCTCTCGTTGAGCCAATCTCACCGAGTGGGCTGAAGAAAGAGTGGCTTGCGCTGCTAGAAGCCGCCGAGGAGGAGCTCTCGCAACTACCGGCCGAAGACCTGGGTTGCGTTTACGTCGATGAGCAGGGCGAGGCGCTGAGAAAGGCCCTGTATCCACTGCCCAAGGACGCCGTACGTCACTTCGGAACTGTAGGCGGAAGCTGGCCAAAGGCTACCGAGCCGCCTTCGCAGTGACCTTGCTCTGCGCCTTGTTAGCGTCGTCCGCTTCCGGTCTAGACGTCATCTGTGTCTCATCGCACCCTAGAATATCCACCTTGGCGGCCCTAAGGGCGCGAGAGCACGGGCGGACGGCGAGGA
Organism: Polyangiales bacterium; assembly: GCA_965214225.1. Classification (GTDB taxonomy): domain Bacteria; phylum Myxococcota_A; class Polyangia; order Polyangiales; family CBDCBC01; genus CBDCBC01. The sequence continues at coordinate 3,290,894 of OZ243942.1, forward strand.
CCCAGGGCTTGCGTCGACCTCCTGGGGATGTTGCTCAAGGCGTGCACCGGAACAGCACGCGTTTTGCCAACGGTGCGCCAAAGTTCGGTTATAGTTCTTCCATGCTCCTTCATCCCAAGAGCCAGTTGCACGAACGTGCCAAGGAGGTGGCTTTCGTAGTTGAGCAAGTGACCACCGGAGATCCGAGGCTCGCCATTGGCCTGTTTGGGTCACGGGCAATCGGAAAACCGCACCCCCATTCCGATTGGGATCTGGGTGTCACCTGGGGCAGGGAAGCGCTGCCTACCGCGCGCTACCTCAGGCTTGTCCAGCAGGCGAGGGATGCAGCGGAAGATTTGCCGCACCGAGTGGACCTGATCCATCTCGATGCCGCTCCCTCATGCTTCATCAGCAGCATCGACTACACGCCTCTTTTTTTGGCGGGGAGTTATGCGAGCTGGCTTCACTTTCTAGGACGCATAGATGGCACCCGCCAAGCATCCTGAGCTCCTGGAGGCGCTAGAGAACCTGCGGGTGGCTCTGGTGCGTTATCAGGAGTCCGATGAGCCAGAGCCCTTTCGCTTCGCGGCGCTGTCAAAGAGCTTCGAGGTGGCGGTTGAGTACATGTGGAAGACACTCAAGCGTCACGTCCAGAGCGAAGGGTTGGACGCGCCATCGCCGAAAGAGGCCATACGGGCAGCTGCCAGGTTGGGAGTTGTCGATCGGCCTCAGGACTGGTTGGATTTTATCAATGCTCGCAACGCCGCTGTTCACGCGTATTTCACTGTACCCAAAGACACGTTCAGGAAGGTCGCGGAGGAATGCCTTACGCAGGCGGAGCAGATCATTCAGCGACTTGACGTCCAGGTCAGCGAGGGCGGGTAGAGAAGTCAGAATCTCGATGACGGATGGCCTCGATGAAGGCGCAGCGGAGGGCACAGCGGAGGGCACAGCGGAGGCCGCAGTTGCATGGTTGATCATGCGTGCCGCGATGCTCCTCCTGGTGTTGTGTGCAGGCTGCCAATGCGGCGCACGGCACCCGCCTCCGTCTTCCCGGCTGAAATCTGGGTCTCCCGGCCTGACGCGCGGGCCCGCCGCGGCGCCGCAGCTTTCTACTGCGCAGCCTATCACGGGCGACGAGGCACTCGTACTGCCTCAACGGCAATGGCGTGTTCTTGACGATGGGACGCGGGTGGAGCTTTTGCGCTTCGAAGTTGAGGTGGCGGCCACTGACTTTTCCCTGATCGAGCTTGAGGGGCGGCCGCTGCGAGAGGTGGCGCAGGCGGAAGGGTTTTCCCTTGTGGTCAACGCAGGCTTCTTTAGTGTGAACGGTTCGCCCATTGGGCTCTCGCAAGAAGGCTACAGCCGGTACTCAAAGCTCGATGTGGAGCTAGGCGGAGGGGTGTTTGAGGTCGCGGAGGGCGGCGCAAGTTTGGCTGCTGCGGAGGTGTACGAGCTGAAGCCTAGGGTGGACCTTGCGTTGCAGTGCCGACCCCGTTTGGTGGTGGGCGGCCGTGTCAACATCCGCTCTGACGATGGTAAGCGTGCCGATCGCACGGCTCTGTGCATCAAGCCGAGTGGAGAGCGCATCAAGCCGAGTGGAGAGCGCATCAAGCAAGGTGGAGAGCGGGTTGAGGTGGTCGTCGCTTACAACGCGCCCGGCATGAGCCGCAAGGGGCCCACGCTCTTCCAGTTGGCCCAATGGCTGCAGCAACTCGGATGCGAGGATGCGCTCAATCTCGACGGAGGACCTTCCACCTCAGTGGCTTGGCGGGAGGCGGACGGATCATTTGCTGAGCGCGCTGCACGTGGCCCGGTGATGCAGGCGCTCGGACTGCGTGCGCGGTAGTTTAAGGGGCGCGGTAGTTTAAGGGGCACGGAGCTCAACTGGAACCGGAGATAAGGTCACCGCTCTTTCAGGGACGTGGATATAGGATCGAGGTGCGCGTTGAGCGGGAAGACGCGGACGTTAAATTTAATGCGCAGAATATACCGTTTGTTGTCGAATGACTTCGGAAGCACCACACTCAGGGGCATGCCGAAGCGTCTAACGCGCCGCGCGTCAGCGGAACCACTGAGCCGCTGGCTTTCGCTGCTCGCCGCCGCCTTGACCGTTGCGGCACTTCCGCCCGCTGAGGCGCAGGGCAAGCCTTCGGCGAAAGAGGCGGACGCCGCCGCTTACCGGCCAAAGCCTAGTTCGTTTTCAGAGGCCGAAGTGCGGGAGGCAAGAAGGCTTGAGCTTCCGCCGCGGCCGGTTGTTGTTGTCATCCCCATCGAGGGCATGATCGACCTTGGGCTGTCGTACTTCCTCCGCAAAGGCCTGGAGCAGGCCGAGGAGAAGAATGCGGGTCTCGTTGTGCTCGACATCAACACCTTAGGCGGGCGTGTCGACGCAGCGATCCAAATGCGCGACGCCCTGCTGACGTCGCAGATCCCTGTCGTGGCGTTTATCCACCGCAGAGCGATTAGCGCAGGTGCTCTGATCTCGCTTGCGTGCGACGTGATCGTGGTCAGTCCTGGTGCGTCGATGGGGGCGGCCACGCCGATTCAAATCGGGCAGGATAATCAGGCGCAGCCGGTGGCCGAGAAGATGGTGTCGTACATGCGATCGGAGATGCGAGCCACGGCAGAGGCCAATAAGCGACGCGGGGAGGTGGCGGAAGCCATGGTCGACGCAGCGGTGGAAGTGAAGGGTGTTAGCCAGGCGGGTAAGTTGCTTACCCTCGATGCAACGGGCGCGATGGAACTGGGGATGGCCGACGTTCGGGCCGACTCGCTAAATGCGCTCTTTCGAGCGCTGGAGGTGCGCTCGCCGCGGGTGGTGCGAGCGGAAATAACATGGGCCGAGCGGCTCACCCGCTTCCTGACCGACCCCACCGTTTCGGGAATGTTGATGAGTCTTGGCACGCTGATGCTGATGATCGACCTCTATACGGCGGGCTTTGGACTGCTTGGGTTCTTCGGCCTGGCCAGCTTGGGCTTGTTCTTCGGTGGACACCTGCTTGTGCACCTGGCCGGGTGGGAAGAGATGCTGCTGATGGCCGCGGGGCTGGTTCTTTTAGCGGCCGAGGTGTTCGTCATCCCGGGGTTTGGCATCGCGGGGATCGCCGGTTTCTTGCTGTTGCTAGCGGCATTCGTCATGGCGCTGATTGGGCTTCCTTTGGATGTGTCGTTTGCAGCCGGATTGCTCACGCGGGCCCTAAGCCGCGTCGCACTGAGCATCATGCTGACTGCTGCGGCTATGATTGCCGCCTTCCGGTGGCTTCCGCGGCGTTTTCGTGGCGGCGCCTTGGTTCTTGCGGCCGAACAACCGGCTCACGACGGTTACACGATGGGCAGCAGCGACCTGAAAGCTTTGGTTGGTCTGCAAGGCGTCACCGAGACGGAGCTTCGGCCGGCGGGGAAGGTGCTCGTCGCCGAGCGGCGCTACGACGTCGTGAGCTACGGAGGGTACGTGGCGCGCGGGGTGCCCGTGCGCGTGACGCAGGTTGAGGGAAGCCGCATCGTTGTAGAACCGAGCAAGCCACTGTAGTGCGTGCCACTTTAGTGAGGGTGAAAGCGGTCTGAGACTGGAGTGCATCACACTTGGTTTCTGGATGGCTGTCGTACGATGAGCGCCTCTGGAGCAGGGCCGAGGCGCGTGACTCACCTACTCTGGCGGCAGACACCTCCCGGAAGCGGCTCCCATGGCGCTCTGACGGCGGAGCAATTAGCTTTAGGAGGCCACTCGGCGACCCGCCTCGGCATCGCCAGTCAGAGGCGTGCGTGGTTGAAGCCCCTTCGCGCTATTCAAATGTCGGGTGGGCCGCTCCAGTTGTGCTTCCACCAGTTGCGCTTCGACTGTTGAGCACCTAGCCTATCGGCCATGTACGTTGGAGCCTTTGATATGGGCGTGATCACGACCTTCGCGCTCATTGTGGTGGGCGTGTTTCTCCTGGGGTGGCTGATACCGCTCCGGCTGTGGATCGCCGCGTGGTCGAGCGGTGCCTATGTCGGGCTCACGACTCTGGTCGCCATGCGTTTGCGGCGCGTGCCACCTGCGGCCGTGGTCAACCCGAGGATTACGGCGACCAAGGCCGGGCTGAAACTCGATATGGCATTGCTTGAGTCACACTATCTTGCAGGCGGCAATGTCGACCGGCTCGTTAATGCCTTGGTGAGCGCGGATAAAGCTGGAATCGAACTGACTTTTCAGCAGGCGGCCGCGATCGATCTGGCTGGCCGCGACGTATTTGAAGCTGTTCAGACCAGCGTAAACCCGAAAGTCATCACCACCCCGCGGATCTCGGCCGTTGCTAAAGATGGTATTCAGCTGATGGTGGTCACGCGGATCACAGTGCGCTCGAACATCAACCGTCTCGTGGGCGGGGCCACGGAGGAGACGGTGGTGGCGCGTGTGGGCGAGGGCATTGTGTCTACCATTGGATCCGCGCAGAACTACGCTGCCGTGTTGGAAAACCCCGACAGCATCAGCAAGAATGTGCTCAGCCGCGGGTTGGATGCGGGCACGGCTTTCGAAATCCTCTCGATCGACATCGCTGATGTGGATGTGGGTGCCAACATTGGGGCCAAGCTTGTTACGGAAAAGGCCGAGGCCGACAAGCAGATCGCGCAGGCTCATGCAGAGAGTCGGCGAGCGCTTGCGGTGGCCGCTGAGCAGGAGATGCGGGCCAAGGTTCAGGAAATGCGGGCGAAGCTTGTTGAGGCGGAGGCCGAGGTGCCGCAAGCTATGGCAGCGGCATTGCGCAGTGGCCGGCTCGGCGTGATGGATTACTACCAGATGCGCAACGTTGTGGCCGACACAGAGATGCGCTCTTCCATCGGTGAGGCTACCTCGCGAAGCGACAGCGACGAGTGAGGTGCCGGTGACGGATGAACGGGGGCGCATTCATCTGCGGAGACTGTTCGGGCGGCCGGATGTTCTCGTGCGCCGGCTGGTGGTGGCTGAAGTGCTCGCACCGCGAGGTGCAGGGCCCCTGGCTCGGCCCAGCTGTGCGTTAGCTCCCGCCGGTCGGCCTGACCGCTCTCAAGCGGGCGGAGAGCCTCAAGCGGGCGGGGAGCACCGCCAGCGCGATGGCGGTCAGCTGTCGGCCGCACATCGCGTTGGACCGGAGGACCGCGGTGATACGCTCTGCTGGAGACGCTGAAAAGGAAAGCCGGCTATCCCAACTTGAGGAACGCGCCGCCAGAGCAGTGGATCGCGCGCAACAGTTGGGAGGTCGGGAGCTTGCAGAGGCCGTGCGCGAAGAGTACGCGCACCCGCTCGAACTGGCGAAGCGGCAGCTGGAGAGCACCGTGGCGGGCGGCTTTCTTGACAGGCAGTGGAGCGACTTTATGGAAGCGGTCGACCAGAGCCTGCGACGGGTGGAGGAGGCGCTTTCTGCGAGAGCGTCACTCACGGCCGATGAGCGGAAGGCCCTCGATGCACAGGCACGGGCGCTGTACGGGCCAACGCTCCGCCTAGCTCATGAAGCCTCGTTGCCTCTCGAGGCTGAGGAGGTTTTTGTCTTTCCCTCGGAGAGCGAGCACGCTGCGGTCCCTCTCCGACGCGTGGCGTTGCTCCCTGTCGGCCGCGACTTCAAGAGATGTGCCGATGCGTGGGCGATGCTGGCGTTTTCTATCAGTCGGCATCTGCTAACGCGCGTTGCCGGACTCGAGCATGCCCTCCGAGTGCAGGAGGGGGTGCCGCCGGAGGAGGAGGGCGCGTGGCAGCTAGAGCACCCGATCAGCCAGCACACGCTGCGCACGCTGACTGCCGATGTGCTTGCGGCGCGCTTACTGGGCGGGGCCTATCCGAAGGCGCTGGAGAGCAGCTTTGGTGACACGACCTACGACGGCGAGGGGCTGGAGGATGCGGTGCCGCGGGCGTTGCGGCTTCACCTTGCAGAGCACTGCGTTGACCTCAGCCAAACTGGCAAAAGGCAGCGAGGCGAGCGCCGAAGCCGTCTTGGCGACTGGATTGAGCGCGTTCTTCTGAGGCCGCGGGATCCTTTGGCGGGTTATGCGCTAACTGATTTGCCAGCTTTTGCTCCACTTGGCAGCGAGACCGAACAGCCGCGCGACGCGCGTGCACACCTATCCAACCTGCTGCTTGGCTCTCAGACGGGTGCGACGGACCCGCTGAACCAACTGCTGCCTTCGCGGCCGAAGGAGCATGAGCCTCAAGCGAAGGCAGACCCGCGCCCGAGAGCGTCGCGTCGCGCAGGTATTCGGGCGCGCGACTTTCAAGACGTGCGGAGTCTGACCGAAGGCATCTTCGTGGGCGAGGCGCTCGGCTTGCGGCGACGGGTTGAGAAAAGCCTGCAACCCTTTCCGCCGCGGCGCCTTCTACCCTAGTTGATGATGACCTGGCTGCGATGCGCTCTTTGTCTTTGTGCAAGCGTTGCGCTGCTGTCTGCAAGTCGATGCACGCGGAAGGGCCAGATCGCTTCGGCCTCGCTTGCCGACCGCATCGACCATTATGTCACCGTGCCAGGTAACGTTGACAAGATCCGCGCGCCGCGTCTCTTTCATCTCCACCCGAGCCAGCCTAACTTTCACGACACTCTCGTCTTCACGCGCGAGCCCATCAGCTTTCCAGATGACTCCACGCTCGCGGTCAATCTAGATGTCAACGTCAGCGGACGCGTGCGGCGGATGACGATGGCCGACATCGAACGCGAGGTGCAGTGGAATGCGGGCGCCGCGCTGGGCGACCTCGAGGAAGAGTATGATGCCAAGCCAGTCATCGTCGCAGACCGGGTTGAGCTTGAAGATCGGCCCGGGGTTGTCTGGAGGCTGGCGCAGTCGGGTTCGCGGCACGCCGATGCAGACGTCGTCACAGACCTGCAGCTGCTAAGAGAGGCGTCCGGCTCCGCGCATCTTGAGGGGCGGCGCATCCGCTTGCGTGGCATTCCAGTTGCCGAAGTCAGCCGCCACCGGTTTCTCTGGGTGGATGCAAGCGAACCAGTACTCGTAGTGAGAGTCGATGAGCGTCCCGCCTCCAGGCTCCAGGTTGAAATATCGGAAGGCTCAACAATCAGCCTCAATGGGGTGGTTCAGGAAGTCGGCAATCACTCCCAGGCCATTTCGCACTGGCGGCTCAGCGCGCGTGAGCGCAAACTGCTAGGCAGCTCAAAGTATTACATCGAGGCGCACCGTCTGCGGGTCACGGGTCGCGGACCTTCTCGCCGTCGTCCGGAGCGCCCTCGCGATGCGCCGCTCTAGTTTGCCTCCCCAGTCCAGTTCGGCCCGTCTTTCCCGTTGCCTTCCATTTGCCGAGAGCGGGTCGAGGGAGCGCGCTAAAATGAACCGGCGTGGTACTCCTAAACTAGCTTGATGGTTGGGACGCGTTCCGTTTGATGACGGTTAGTCGACGCACGGCTTCTGGCTCACGCAGTGCGTGCTGTCGGCGCAAATAGCTTGTCCGAGGTCGGCACTAAGGCGGTAGCGGGTTATAAAAGGCGCGTCGCCGCAGTCCATGCGGTCTTTGCCACTAATATCGATGGGATTGTAGCGGGAATCGCCAACAAACTCGACGATGCCGTCAGCCAACATCGTGATCGCGGCGGTAGCTTTATGGCTGTTGACCTTGTTCTTGCTGTTCACAGCAATGACAAAGGTGCTGCTGTTGAGTATCCCATCCTTTGCGTTGACCCGACCAACTACTGAAACTTTGGGACCACCGCCGCTAATGGCCCCCGGCGCATAACTACTGAGCCAACCGCCTTTGCCTTCAAGCTCGCTGCCGCCGCCAACGATGGAATAGACCACATACGCATGATCACCGCCATCCCACGTTAGACCCAAGGCGCGTCCATCCGGAGCTTGTGTCTCGTGGTAGACGCAGTAGACCTTCTTGCCGCTATCGTAGCGAAGAAAGATGGGATCCTGGTTGTCTGCGCTAACTTGCTGAAAGCCGACATACAACGTGGTCTCCCCGACTGTTACTTGTGGCATGGCTGCCAAGTCATCGGCACCGGGGTTGCAACTTGCGCCTGCGCCTTTCTCGGTGAAGGCGTTCTTCCATCCCGCTGCCGACACGCCGGGCACGGGAGTAGCGTCTTTCTGCCCCGAGTCTGCGCCACCTCCTGTCTCGTCTCCGCTGTCGGCTTCTCTTGCACTGTTATCGTCGTTGCAGTCGACTGTGCACATCAGGGTGACAGAGAGCATCAACTGGGCGAGCCATCCGTAAACGATGTGCCGCGTCCTTGTGCGAGTTGGAGCAGTGGATGACATATGTTGAAGGTCTCCTACAGCAGTGCAGTTCCTACAGCAGTGCAGGTCCAGCAACATGGTATCGGATGATTAGGCCACCCAGCTGTTTAGATTCGGGGAAGCGCGTCAACCTGTCAACCCCTCAGATAGGCAACAGGATGACGCATCGGCCGCTTTCTCTTCATGGCGCGCTCGGTTCGCAGTGTCGAACGTTTCCGGGGTTAGCGGTTGACGCGCGTCCCTGACATCGCCTCCCTGACATCGCCTCCCTGACATCGCCTCCCTGACATCGCCGCCGTTCCCTAGGGAGTGGCGGGGACATGATTCGTCCTTGTCCGCCGACCGCGTCGTGGCCTAAACTCGCTTTTCTAGCCTTCGTGGCCCATAGATGCACTGTGCCCCGCTTTCTCCGTGGCAAGGCCGTCAGTCTCCTAGGCCCAGTGGATGGTGGGTCGAAGGACGGGTAGCTTGGGCGCGAGGTGCGCTATAGTCGGGCCATGAGTGTAGACTACGAAACAGTTGTTGGCCTCGAGGTGCACGCGCAGCTCCTTTCGAAGACCAAGCTCTTTTGCGGCTGCTTAGCGGATTTCGGCGCGCCTCCCAATCGCCACGTTTGCCCGGTTTGCCTGGGGCTTCCTGGTGCGCTTCCTGTGCCGAATCGCGCAGCTTTGGAGATGGCGGCCACCACGGGCTTCGCCCTTGGGTGCAGCGTGAGCCCGTCGAGTCAGTTTGCGCGTAAAAACTACTTTTATCCTGACTTGGCGAAGGGCTATCAAATCTCTCAGTTTGAGCACCCACTCAACCGCGGCGGCGAAGTTCAGTTTTCTGTGGGCGATGAGCATAAGACGGTGCGCCTGCAGCGCGCGCACGTGGAGGAGGATGCGGCGAAGAACATCCACGGCGAAGGTGCAGACGGCGTCTCTCTGATCGACTTTAATCGCGCGGGTGTCCCACTCGTGGAGATCGTGAGCGAGCCGGATATTCGCTCTGGGCAAGAGGCTGAGGCCTACTTGAAGCGGCTCCGCGAGATCCTCATGTTCGCCGGCGTCAACGACGGCAACCTGGAGCAGGGCTCCTTCCGTTGCGACGCCAACGTCTCGGTCAGACCCGTGGGCGATTCGCAGCTTTACACGCGGGTGGAGCTCAAGAACATCAACTCGTTCCGGTTTGTGAGGCAGGCTATCGAGCACGAGGCGGCACGCCAGATCGCTGTGGTTACGGGCGGCGGTTCAGTGGTCCAGGAAACCCGAACTTGGAACGAAGGTGCGGGCAAGACAGCCCCGCTGCGAGGCAAGGAGGAAGCGCACGATTACCGGTATTTCCCTGACCCAGACTTGCCGCCTGTGGTGTTCTCTGAAGAGGAGTTTACGGTGTTGCGCGACAAGATGCCGGAGAGCGCCGATGCGAGACGGGAGAGATGGATGCAGCAGGGGCTGACCGCCTACGACGCCCAGGTGCTCACGGGGCACCCACGTGTGGCCGATTTCGTTGACAGCCTGCTCAGTCTGCTCGGGAAGTCCTCTTCTGGTAAAAAGGCGCGCAAAGCGGCTGCCAACTTCGTTCAGTCGGAGGCGCTGGGTCACTTTGAGCTTGATGGTCTTCGCGGCGTGGCGCCGCTCGCGGTGGAGCCCTTAGCAGAGCTTCTTGAGATGCTTTCGGAGGGGGAAATCAATCGGTCGCAGGCGAAGGAAGTCTACGCAGAGATGCGCCGCACTGGAGAGCGTCCGAGCGAGGTCGCGGAGCGCAAGGGGCTTTCGCAGATCACCAGCGAAGATGCCATTGCTGAGCATGTGGTTCAGGCGATTGAGAAACACCCGGAACAGGTGCAGACCTTCTTGTCAGGTAAGACGCAGATCTTAGGCTTCCTGGTGGGGCAGGTGATGAAGGCGACGCAGGGTCGGGCTGATCCGCGAGCTGTAAGCGAGCTTTTGCAAAAGAAGCTCGCTGCGGATGCATCCTCCCACTGAGATGGCGCAGATGTTGAGATGGCGCAGATGTTGAGATGGCGCAGATGTTGAGATGGCGCAGATGCTGAAGTGCGAAGAGTTTAGCGGAAACGAAAGAAATAGCGCGTGCGCTCTTGCATGGGTGGGCAACGGGATAGGATCAAGATGAAGCAGTCACTAGAGAACTTCTTGAGCAAGGACGTGCTTGCGATGCTCAAGGCATTGAAGTCGAAGGCGGATCTCTCGCCGGAGATGGCTAACCAGCTCACGCTCGGCGTGTCGGTGATCGACGGGGAAAGCCAAGAGTGCATCCGTTACCAGCGCGAGGCAGGCCACGTCACCGCGCGCTTTGTCGAGGCGGTGGACGATGCACGTGATCGTATCGCTATCTCGCTCCCTCTCTTGGAGTACGTGTACCTGCTCCATGTGGAGCGGCATGACGAGTCGGCAACGCCTGATGCTTCCACGTGGAACCCCCTCATGTTCAGCTCGCAGATCTTTGAAGTCCCACCGGTCGCCGGAAAGGTGACCGTGGAGGAGCCGCCCGAGGAGGGTGCCTTCTTCCTAAGCTTCTGGCTCGGTGGTGCGACCGGCGCAGCGAATTTTGAAGTGTCGGTGCGGCACGCCGACCTCGAATCCGCTCTGCAAGGCACAATGAATCCAGCTGAGCTGATGATGGGTAAGGTGAAGGTGGAGGGCGATGCGACGGCCTTCATGGCTTTGATGCTCCAGCTGGCGAGCTTGGAGCGCCCGTAGGGGTTCTCAGCAGCGTGGCCTTATAGACGCGGTGTGCCACATGTGCCACTGGCTGACATTCGGATCACTCGTCAGCCGCAGGGACCGGGCGAATGTCCTGGTTATGTACAGTTTCGTAGCTGTTTCTCGCTCGCCGGGAGCGTGGCCTGCGTCTTGCTGAGGTAAACGTTCAGGTTACTCATCGAGCGACAACTTATAACGAAGGAACATCATGCCGAATCAATACATTGTGCTTGCAGTGCTTGCAGTGCTTGCTATGGCTGCGTGCAGCTCGAGTAAGGAAGAGGTGGACCAACCACAACAACCGAGGAGTGAGGTGGCAGCCTATCCAGGTTGCGAGCCCAACCCAGATAAGCCTGCGGAGGTGGTTGAGAAGGGGGACACGCTCGAGGGGTTTGAACCTGCGGTGAGGGAGATCTTTTCTGAAGATGGGGTCTACATCGGGCGCGCGGATCTCAAACCCGCTGAGGGGCGAGAGGGTAGCGTCGTCGTAACTATCACCAGAAGAGAGGATGATCCGGTTAGGCGGGTCTTTCAGCAGGAGAGACCGCAGAACTCTTCAGGGATCGAGCCTGCCATTGCCGTCGAGTGCACAGACGTTTTAGAAGTGCCGGTGAGGGTGGACGTTGAACTCACAGATGGTGCAGGAGAGACGGCTCAAGATGCGGCTGAAGAGACGATGTATATTCGGCCCGATGGCAGCGCCTTTCTTCTGACATCTTTTGGTACGCCCGAGGTGCCTGAGGACTTCCAACCGACGTTTCCGCTCTGCGAGCACGCTGATGGCGAATCTTGCTACGATGAGCCGGAGCTGCAGGTGACCTATCAGGTTACGTACGAGAAGGAAACGCCGTCGACCCAGAGTTTTACCTTTGAACACCGTCTCGCATGGCGGGCGGAGTTCTCTCAAGGGTCCGAACCCGATGACGTGGTAGGACAAGAAGAGGATCTGGTGGCGTCTTCTGAGATCGGAATGTCATCACAAGACGAGGAACTCTAAGAACCTCGCAGAAGAACAGGCTCGGGTGGGTGCGCAACCGTCTTCCAGAAAGGTATGGCTTAGAGGGGATGGGGTTGAAGGGGCAGCGATGAACCGTCTAAGCCGTGTGGCGACGCAGTCTGGTGGCGACGCAGTCTGGGAGGCGTGCGGCGTAATGGCTGGCCCGCGGGTAGATACATCGCCGCTCACTCAGCGGGACCCACCCCTTTCCTTCGGAAAGCGGTCCCCCCAATACGTTCGCACACGATGCATCTACCCGCGGGCCCGTCGTGGAAGCCGGCAAGCACCGCGGGGGGAGAGTGGCGTAGGCGACTTCGCCAGGAAGGCTCAGGCTCATTTCCACATGAGGATCCCACGGCTTTGCAACGACGTATAGATGCAACCATTTTGTAGTCCCTTCTACCTGAACATGTCACCCGAACACGTTCGTGATGGGCGGGGGAGGTTGGGTGAATGCCGCGGGATTGACTTCCGCGGTAGAGGGTTTGGGTGCCAAACCCTCAATAAAAGATCGAATCGCCGCTCACTCAGCGGGACCCACCCCTTTCCTTCGGAAGGCGGTCCCCCCAATACGTTCGCTCACGATGCATCTGCCCGCGGGCCTGTCGTGGATGCCGGCATGCGGCACCGGGGGGGAGTGGCGTAGTCGACTTCGCCGGGAGGCTCAGGCTCATTTCCGGAGCGAACCCACTGTTTTACACCGATGTATGGATGCATCGCGCGGTAGACCCTGCTATCCGAACACGTTCGTGATGGGCGGGGGAGTTTGGGTGAATGCGGCGGGCTTGACTTCCGCGGCAGATAGTTTGGGTGGCACAGCGTCTGGGTGCCAGACCCTCAATAGAGCCCGCAGCGGTCCCTGTCCGCCCTCTTCAGAGGTTTTAGATGCAGAGGGCAGAACACTGATAGCCTGCGGCGCCGCCGAGGCCATGATGAAATAATGTGCTTTAGGAAGAGGAGCGCTGCGCTTGTAAAGGTTGCTTTACACTCTCGTTTACGAGCGAGAGCAGGGCATGCGCCCCGGATTGGCTGACTTTCTGAACTTGCCCGTGGGGGCTAGGTGCGCATTTGGCTGTTTCCGTTGCTAAAGGCGCATCAGGGAGGCGCCCCAGTTGAGGCCGGCGCCGAGGGCGACGAAGCATAGCAAGTCGCCTCGCTTCACGCGGCCCTCGCGGAGGAGCTCGTCCATCAGGATGGGAATGGTGGCCGCTGACGTGTTGCCGTAGCGGTCGATGTTTGAAGGGACCTTCTCCGGCGCAATGCCGAGCGCTTCCTGCACAGCTTGGTTGATGCGTGAGTTGGCCTGGTGCGACACCACGCAGTCGATTTGGTCGACGCCCACCTGGTGCTGTTCGCACAGCTCACGGATCACCTGAGGCAGTTTGATGACTGCGTTTTTGAAGAGTTCTCGTCCCTCCATCGACGGCACGCAGGCCCCGCTTTGTTTCTCTTCCTCTGTGACCCAGTAGGGGCGACGGCGAAACCCTCCCGGTTGGATAAAGATCTGCTCGGCGAAGCGTCCGTCGGTCAGCAAGCGTGAGCCGATGAGGCCGTGGCCCTCCTTGTCAGCTTGCTTGAGGATGAGCGCACCTGCGCCGTCGCCGAAGATGACGGCCACGCCGCGGTGTTTGGAGGCTTCCGCTTTGGCTTGTTCATCAACTGGCGCATGTTCATTGTAAAGCGGCGTCCAGTCTGTCCAGGGCATGAAACCTGCGTGCGCTTCTGCGCCGACCAGCATGATTGTCTTTGCTTCGCCGGTCAGGATCAGGCTGTTAGCCAGCTGGAGTCCGAACGGGATCGCTGCGCATTGCTGGCGGATGTCGAGCGCGGGGACGCCAGGGATGCCCAGCTTTGCACCGAGTAAGCCGCCCGAGCCCGGAAAAATGAAGTCAGGAGTCATCGTGGCAAAGATGATGTAGTCCACGTCTTCGGCGGAAACGTCTGCGGATTGCAGCGCGTGTTTAGCCGCGTGAACCGCAAGGTCGCTGCAGCCGACTCCGTCAGGAGCGAAATGCCGTTGAGCTATTCCGGTACGACGACGAATCCACGCGTCGTTGGTGTCCATCACTCGGCTGAGGGCTTCGTTGGTAACGGGCTCACCGGGGACGTAGTGTCCTGACCCCACGATCGTTACGCCAGGCTGTGTCATCTTATCCTGTCACCCCCTCAAGAGACGCCGTCGCCAAATACTGGAGTCTGCTCATTGTTCTTTGCTTCAAGCCTGAAGCTTCCATGTTTACGCGATCCACAAACCGGTGCGGAGCTATTCGCTGTGAAAGAAGATGCGTCGCAAGTAGTACACGCGCTCGCCGATCCACTCAAACTGTTTCCATTCACCCTTGCGCGCGGCAAGCCCCACCGTAAGCGGGTAGACGATGCCAACCACCGGCGGTATTCCACATAGCACAAAAAGAACGCCGCCGATCCCGCAGGTCATGTGGGTGATGAAAGACACCACCAAAAACAGCAGAAGGTTACAGGCAAAGAGAGAGAGCTGGAGCGCGACCGTCTGGTGGAGGTGAAAGAGCAGAAACATGCCTCGTCGGGGAGCAAGCCACAGCACTGCCAGCGGCGCTACCACAGGCAGCAGCAAGCCGAAGGAGAGGAGGTTGGCGCATGAGCCGAGCAGGTGGGCGTAGAAGGCATGCTCACGTTCAGCCTCCACAGGCGCATAACCTGAACGGTGGGCAGCTACAAACGGTCGGCTGTCCGTCTGGCTGTCCCGCTCCCTTTGCTCCGCCATGCTGGACACTATCGGTCACGCGCAGCTTGAGCAAGCGCTTTCTCGGTTGGCCTGCATGTGCGGTAGGCTTTGCCAGAATGGACGCAACCGTGCAAAGCGCGACCGGCCTCAACGATGGACGGACCAAGGACGATGGGGTATAGGTCCGCGAAAGAATCTAGAGGTGCTTGTGAGAGAGGCTGGAGCAAGCTTAGTAGATGAAGGTGTGGGCGAAGAACGGGGCCAAGAACGGGGCGGAGCGGACGAACACGATCCGAGGCGCCAGGGCAGACTCCGCGAGGCGCTCACCTTCGATGACGTTCTTCTTCTTCCGGGGTATGCCGATTTCCTGCCGCGAGAGGCGGACGTAAAGACTCTCTTTGCGAGAGACTTCCCGTTGAATGTGCCAATCGTGGCCGCCGCAATGGATTCTGTCACCGAGTGGCGCACCGCGGTTATCATGGCGCGTGAAGGGGGCATTGGAATCATCCACAAAAACCTCGCTCCATCGGTGCAGGCCGCCGAAGTGCGGAGGGTCAAGCGCTCCGAGTCGGGCATGGTGGCTGACCCCGTGACCGTCGGGCCCACGGATTCTCTGCGCACCGCGCGCGGTCTTATGCGAAAGCACGACATCTCCGGACTTCCGGTGGTGCTCGGCAGGGGGCCGGTAGGGATCCTCACCAGTCGCGACATCCGCTTTGAGGAAAACCTCGACCAGTCGGTGGAAGCGCTGATGACCAAGAAGCTCATCACCGTCAATCCCGACGTGTCGCAGGAACGCGCTCGCGCTCTTCTGCACGAGCATCGCATTGAGAAACTGCTCGTAGTGGGCCCCGAAGGCAACCTAGTCGGGCTGATCACAATTAAAGATTTGGTTCAAGCGGACCGCTTTCCCGATGCCATCAAAGATGACTTAGGCCGACTACGTGTGGGCGCGGCGGTAGGCGTGGGCAACGATCGCGACGAGCGCGTGGAGGCGCTGGTCGAGGCGGAGGTGGACGCCATTGTAGTGGACACCGCCCATGGCTTTTCGCGTGGAGTGGTGGACACCGTGCGACATATTCGAGCACGTCATCCAAAGGTGACTGTGGTTGCCGGTAATGTGGCCACAGCCGACGGGTGCCGTGCGCTCATAGATGCCGGCGCGCAGGGGGTGAAGGTAGGTATGGGTCCCGGATCTATCTGCACAACGCGGGTGGTGGCAGGCGTGGGAGTGCCTCAGGTTACAGCGCTGATGGATTGTGCGCGCGTGGCCGATGATGTGGGCGTCCCACTTGTCGCCGATGGCGGGGTCAAGTTTTCTGGAGACGCTGTGAAAGCGTTGGCCTGCGGTGGCAGCAGCGTTATGATCGGCTCGCTCTTTGCGGGCACCGACGAGTCGCCGGGGGATCTGGTGCTCTACAAGGGCCGCACCTACAAGAGCTACCGCGGCATGGGATCGCTTGGCGCCATGCGTCAAGGTTCGAAAGATCGCTACGGCCAGGACGACGTGGAGGCAGACAAGCTGGTTCCGGAGGGCATCGAAGGGCGCGTGCCGTACCGCGGGTCGCTCTCGAGCGTGGTGCATCAGCTCGTAGGCGGCTTGCGCGCGGGCATGGGTTACACTGGTTGCCGCACACTTAGGGACTTGCGGGAGAAGGCGGAGTTCGTGAAGCAGTCGCCGCAGGGCCTTCGGGAGAGCCACGTTCACGATGTGATGGTCACTGAGGAATCACCGAACTACAGGATCGACACCTAGCGTGGGAGAAGGCATCCACGACCGTCACGCGCTCGTCGTCATCCTTGACTTCGGCTCGCAGTACACGCAACTGATCGCGCGTCGGGTGCGTGAGCTTCGCGTGTATTGCGAGATACATCCGTTTTCTATCTCAGCCGATGAAGTGGCGAAGATGCAGCCGCAGGCCTTGATTCTCTCAGGTGGCCCCGCGAGTGTGCTGGCGGAGGGGGCGCCGCACGCTGACCCGAAGCTGCTTGAGCTCGATTGCCCGGTGCTGGGGATTTGCTACGGGCTGCAGTGGATGTGCCACGTCAAGGGCGGCGTCATCGAACGCGCTACGTCGCGTGAATACGGCGCCGCAGACATCACAATAACCGCAGCAGAAGGTTTGTTTTCGCGCCTAGAGGAGGGTGAGCGGACGCGGGTTTGGATGAGTCACGGAGACCGCGTGATTCAGCTGCCCGAGGGCTTCATACCTATTGCCAATACCCCAAGCGCGCCTTTTGCTGCGGTGGCGGACGAGAGAGCGCGCGTGTTCGGTGTGCAGTTTCACCCTGAGGTGATGCACTCCACCAAGGGGACGGCCATGCTTTCGGGCTTCCTCTTCGACGTGGCAGGTTGTCACGCGGACTGGACTCCAGCTTCCTTCGTCGACGAGTCGGTTGAGCGCATCCGCGAGAAGGTTGGGCAAGGGCGCGCGGTGTGCGCCCTCTCCGGTGGAGTCGATTCAAGCGTGGCAGCAGCCATTGTTGCTAGCGCCATCGGAGACCGGCTGACATGCATTTTCGTCGACAACGGCCTTCTGCGGCATCAGGAAGTTGACCAGGTTAGGGCGCTATACCAGAACCTGCCGCAACTGGACCTTCGGATCGTTGACGCTAAAGGTCGCTTCTTGTCCGCCCTGGCAGGTGTGACAGACCCCGAGAAGAAGAGGAAGATCATTGGCAACCTCTTCATCACGATCTTCGAAGAGGAAGCACATGCACTCTCGGGCGTTGACTTCCTCGTGCAGGGGACGCTCTACCCCGACGTGATTGAGAGCGTTTCTTTGCGAGGACCGAGCGCTGTGATCAAGAGCCACCACAACGTAGGCGGACTTCCTGAGCGCATGAAACTGAAGCTTGTCGAGCCGCTCCGTGAGCTGTTCAAGGACGAAGTTCGGCTCGTCGGTCGGGCGCTTGGCCTTCCGCAGAAGCTGCTGGGTCGGCATCCCTTTCCGGGCCCTGGTCTCGCCGTGCGCTGTCTGGGCGAGGTGCAGGAGGAGCGACTCCGCATCCTGCGTGAAGCCGACGCAATCTTCATAGAAGAGCTGCATGCGGGAGGCTTCTACGATCAGGTTTGGCAAGCATTCTGCGTCATCTTACCGGTAAACACCGTGGGCGTGATGGGCGATGAACGCACCTACGATCCCGTGATCGCTCTGCGCGCCATCGACTCGACCGACGGCATGACGGCCGACTGGAGTCGGCTGCCGCACACGCTCTTGTCCAAGGTGTCTTCCCGCATCACCAACGAAGTGGTGGGATGCAATCGGGTTGTCTACGACATTTCTTCCAAACCGCCTGCCACGGTTGAGTGGGAGTAGTGGACTAAGGTTGATTGGAGGGGTGAGCGGTCGATGCGTTGGCCCGCCCTGTTAGGACGTACGAGTTGTCTGCCGATGATGCCCTCAGCACGGAAGCCATTGATACCTGAGCCATCTGTTCGATGCGTCATGCAGCTCAAACGATGCGACGCACGCGCGTTCGCACTTCGTGCGTGCATGCTGGTGCTGCCCGCTTGGATAGCGGGATGTGGCGGAGCGAAAGCGCCCGATTCTCAACACGCTCAGCTCCAGATCATCGCTTCGCCGGCTACTGCGCGGGTTTACGTGCAAGAGACCTACGTGGGGACGGCACAGGCGCTCAACGTCGCGCCGCTCAAGCTTTCGCCCGGCGTCCATCTGCTTACGCTGAAGCGGGACGGCTGGTTTCCGCACGATGTCAAGGTGCGACTGCCCGCCGGTCATTCTGTGTTGCGTGTGACGCTAAGGCGGGTCCCGCCGAGCTTTCTGCACCCAAGCGGCGGGTAGTTGTTCGCATAGCGCGTCTCGTGCGGCGAGGAGCTGCGTGCTGTCTTTGCCGTCGAAGGTGAGGATCACCCGGAAAGGCGCAGACGGAGGTTGCGGATAACTGCCCACTTCGACGTCTGGAAAGGCTAAGGCAACGGCGTGCACGGAATCAGCCGCCTCGCTTTCGCCGCAGGGTAGGGCGAGCGACACACTTTGAAACGCATCGAGTGTCGGAAGATGATCGCGGAGTTGGATCACCTTTTTATTAAAGAGGGAGGGAACGCCCGGGAGGATGAACACGTTGTCCAGACGCAAAAGAGGCCACTCCGGGCGCTGAGCACGTAACACGTCAGCTCCTTCTGGCAGACGCGCCATTTGCTTTTGACGCGCCGAGAGCGGGTGCTGAAACAGCTCGGTCAACGTCCGCTCCATCTGCTCAGAGTGAACCACGTGGCGGTCGAAAGCAGAAGCCACACCAGCGATGGTCACGTCGTCATGCGTCGAGCCAATCCCGCCGCTGGTGAAGACGATGCTGAAGGCGGTGCGCAGCTCACGAAGCTCGTGCGCGATGGTAGAGGTTGTGTCGCGACAGACCACGACACGCTCAAGTGCGATGCCGGAGGCAAAGAGCATCTTCGCGAGCGGTTGCAAATTGAGGTCGCGCACCTTGCCGGTGAGAAGTTCGTTGCCGATGATGAGGAAAGCAGCCTTCACCCGAGGAGCGTAAAGCAATCGGCGCACCTGGTCGACTCGAGAGGCGTGGCAGCGACTGAAGCGTGAGAGCCCCTACGTTACAGGCACCCTGAGAGACGAACGGCAAGCACGTCAAACCTCTGTCGCCAGCCGCGCCTGCTGTCCGTCCAAAGCAGCTCTTGGGCTATACGCTGCGTGGTGCGTGAGATCAGGCTTCGCAGGCGTTGCCTACTCGTCCAGCATGTAGCTTGTGGCAGGCTCTCCGTAGGGCCTACGGAGCTCATACAGAGCGACTGCAGCCGCGACAGAGGCGTTGAGTGAGTCGAGCGGAGGATGCATGGGGATGCGGACGAGTGCGTCGCACGTCTTCCGTGTCAGCTCTCTTAGCCCGCGTCCTTCTGCGCCGATGACGAGCACCTGCTTAGCGCTTTCACGCTGAGGTGCAGCATCCAACTGCTGTTCACCTTCTGCATGCAAGCCGAGGATCGATGCGCCTTGATCGCGCAGTGTGCGAAGCGCTTGTGCCAAGTTCGTGATCCTGATGATCTTGATCAGCTCGGTTGCTCCAGTAGAAACCCGTGTCACGGTGGGGGTAACCGGACAGGTGCGGTGCTTCGGAAGAACGATGGCTGAGGCACCGAAGGCCACTGCGCTGCGGATGATCGCGCCAAGGTTGTGCGGGTCAGTCACTTCGTCAATGGCGACCACAAGAGCGTCCGACTCGTGCATGCACACCTCGAGCTCTTCGACGGATGCGTAGGGGTAGTCTCCCGTGATGGCTAGCACGTCGATTTCACGTTGACGCGCGATGGCGAAGAGCTCCTCTGGAGGTTTGAAGTCGATCGGTACTCCAGCAGCCTTGGCGGCTTTCTGCCATTCTCGTCGCTCCTTGCCAAGCGTGCTGTTGATGTAGACGGCGACCACCTGAGACGGTGATGCGCGGAGCGCTTCCCGAACGGCATCCTCACTGAATAGAATCCGCTTCATGACCAACGTCCCGCACCCTTGCGTTCGGCTCTCAAGGCTTCCCACGACGCGGGAATGCCTCTGAGCAATTTCCCTTGTTGTCTTAGTGTCATGAGGGGAGGGCTCGACGACAAGGGCCGAGCCACGAGATGCTTGCGAAAGCACGGCTGCCTGCTGCCCCGACGAGCATTCGCACCCCTGACGCTGATCACCGCGAGGATTTGCAGGTTACGAGTCGGCATGGTGTCCTGCGGCTGCTGCGGCTTGCTGGTTAATTACTGCGGCTTTCTCCACAGGGTCGGTGGCGTGCCGGATCGGGCGGCCAACAACCAGCATGCTGGCGCCTGCTTTGACGGCCGCAGCAACAGAGGCTGTTCGTTGTTGATCATCTTGTGCGCTCATTTCCTCACGAATTCCTGGCACCACTAGCTTCGCATCGGGTCCTAACATCTTGCGTAGAGAGTGGCACTCATGTGGCGAACAAACGAAGGCGCGGATGCCCGCTTGCCAAGCCAGCTTCGCCAAAGCCGAGGTTGCTCCCGCGACTCGGCAGTTCTCGTGCCAAACCTGCACATCCCGGTCTGCTAAGCTGGTCAGACAGGTGACCGCAATGACCTGTGTGGAAGTCCCCTGAACGGCAGCTTGCACTCTACTGAGTGCGTCGCCTCCTGCGCTAGCGTGAACCGTGAGGTAGCGAACTCCGTGATCCGCAACGCGGCGAACCGCGCCTTCCATGGTGGCGGGGATGTCGTGAAGCTTAAGGTCTAAGAAGCAGTGCTTTCCCGCGGCATGCACGCAGCTGATCACTTCGGGACCTGCCGCGCAAAACAGTTCCAGCCCCACCTTGAAGATAGGCACTTGGCTAGAGAGCAGGTCGATCCAACTCGCCACCTCAGATTGATCCATCCCATCCAGTGGGAAAGCTAGCTTCGGCACGTTGACTAGTTCGACTGGCACTCGCTCGGCTGGCACTCGTTCGGATGGTGTTAGACTTGCGTTGGCGCTAGTAGCATCTGGTCTCAGCTCGCTGAGGGGCTAGAGTCCCTCGAGTCCGCCGATGGGGTCGTCGCTGCCGTCGCCGCCGATTTCTTTGCGCTGGCGCACTTGCTTCCGCTTCCGCGAGACTTGTCGCGCTTTAGCTTCTTCTCTGCGCAACTTCGTGCGCAACTCAGCCATGCCTTCTTTTTGACCGCTGATGCGGGCATCTTCGATCTTTTCTTGAAGACGGCCGATCTCTGCTGCAGTGGCCTTGGCTTGCTCAGCTAGGCGGCGGTTTTCCTCGGCTTGTTGCTCGGCGCGCAACTGAGCTTCCCGAGCTATACGCGTTTCCGCCTCCTGCTGCGGCTTGATGATGCCGATGTAGGCCGCCACAGAACCCAGCAGACAAACGAGAGCGACGCACGCGGACGCGATAAAGATGAGCTTTCGTCGGCCTTTGCCCTCCTTATTGCGAAGCTCCTCCATGTGCCGCTGATGCGTCAACATCTGCTGCTGCTCTTGCAACTTGGCTGCCTGCTCCGCTTCATACTTTGCGCGGGCCTCTGCTTCACGATAGGCCTGCTCCCGTCGCTCTTCCTCGTCCCGGGCCTTTTGGATCTCGGCGAGGCGCGCTTCTTCAGCTGCACGGGCTTGAGCCGCTTCTTCTTCCTGCCGTCGACGCTCCGCCTCTTCCTTTGCGCGGCGTGCATCCTCTTCCTGTTGACGCCTGGCCTCCTCTTCGCCCTTGATGCGATCCTCTTCCAGGGTCATCAACTCGCGGAGGTTGAAAAGTACCGACGATTCGTCTTGCTCAGCCATGTCTTCCGACGAGCTCCTTCGTTAGTGTCGCTCAGTTGGCTCCACTGCCAGCCTTAGCTTCCACACCACCTGGGGCTTCCACAAAGTCTGGGCTCCGCCGCAACACCACGCCGCGGCCGCGAGCTTCGAACCAACCATGCTGTAGTTTAGCAGCGCGGCTGGTTTCATGTCAATCCACTGATGAACGCTACGGCCCCTAAAAACCGAGGGGATCTGCGGGCTCTAGCGGGTGCCGCCGAGCCGCCGATGTGGACCGCAGGTGAGACGTGAACCGATGGGTGGTAGTGGATGTGTGGTAGTGACTGCGGAGCGGCAGGCGTGGCGCACGAAAGGGTGCTCCGCAGCAGGAACGCTTGACTTGAGGAATGTACGCCACTACCGTTCCACGATTTCCTGGATGTTGAGGGACGATGGTACGTATACGTTTGGCAAGGTTTGGCTCCAAGAAACGCCCCTATTACCACATGGTGGTTACCGACTCGCATTCGCCACGCGACGGGCGATTCATCGAGCAACTGGGCACCTATGACCCGCGAAAGCCGATGGGCGAGGCACGAATTGACCGCGATAGACTCACGTACTGGACGGGTATTGGAGCGCGTCCTTCGGTTTCCGTGACAAAGGTTGTGCGTGAACACAAGAAGGCGTGGGAAGCTAGAGAGGGAGCCGCGAATTGAGCGGCCTGATGGAAGAGATGAACAATCTCATCACCTTCATGGCACGCTCACTTGTGGATGATCCAGAGTCAGTGGAAGTCACGGGCGTTGAGGGCGATCGCGCGATCGTTTTTGAGCTTGTCGTAGCTCCCGATGATCTTGGTAAGGTGATTGGTAAAGAGGGGCGAACCGCTCGGGCGATGAGAACTTTATTGGCAGCGACGTCGGCGCGTGAGAAGAAGCGTGCTGTTCTTGAAATTCTTGAGTAGCGAACGGCGACGGCTTAATTTTTTCCGTTGACTTTGGTGGGAA
The DNA here is from genome assembly GCA_965214225.1 of Polyangiales bacterium. GTDB lineage: Bacteria > Myxococcota_A > Polyangia > Polyangiales > CBDCBC01 > CBDCBC01. The sequence continues at coordinate 3,313,684 of OZ243942.1, forward strand.
AGGCTTGTCCTTCTTTCACCGGGGGGGTTGGTGCCTTGGGCGTGCCTCTGAGACGCTGCTGGGCGGCACAGTCTAGAGCAGCTCGGCGGCACAGTCTAGAGCAGCGTCGCCGTCGTCTGGGCGCGAGACGTGAGTGTGCTGCCTGCGCGGACAAAGGAAGGCCTCATTGCACGGTCATAAGGCACGTCGGGTGAGGGCGCGAGCGCATGTCGAGTAACAGCCTAGCACCGAGTTTGAGGGCTCACCCATCCACCCTGCCTCTCGAGACGAAGACGCCAGACGACTTGCTTGTGCTCGTCGCCGTCGTGGGTCGGCCTCACGGACTGCGCGGGGAGGTGCGCCTCCACATGGTCAACGCCGAGTCGGATGTCCTCACGCGGCTGCATGAAGTCCGGGTGCGCGCAGGGGACGGGAAGTTTGATCTCCTTGCAGTGCACTCCTGCCGCATCGCGCCGGCATCCTGCGTCGCTCGGCTAGGCTCCTGCAGCACCCGCGAGGATGCCTCCAGCTTGTGCCATCGCGGCGTCTACGTGCCCCGCTCCATTCTGCCGGAGGTCTCGAATGCCGATGAGTACTACCACGTGGACCTCATTGGGCTTGAGGTGCGGGACCGAGTGGGTCGCACGGTCGGACACGTGAGGCGTGTGGAGACATATCCCACTGTGGAGTGTTTGGTCATTGCTGTCGATGAGGCCACGCAGGAGCTTCCATTCCTCGAACGGTACGTGGCTGCGGTTCGTACAGAAGAGGGCTATCTTGAGCTCACTGAAGCCGGCGCTGCAGCGTTGGAGGGTGAGTAGATAACGTATGCGGCTTGGCATCGTTACCCTCTTCCCTGGTCTCTTCGACGGACTGTTCTCCGCGGCCTTGGTCGCCAAGGCACGTGCAGCGGGCGCCCTTCAGGTGGCGTTCGCTAACCCTCGGGATTTCGCTACGGACCGACGCCGCACCGTGGATGACATTCCATATGGCGGGGGAAGCGGCATGATCATGCAAGCGCCGCAGGTCGTGGCGGCGCTGGAGTCTCTCGATGGGAAGCTGGAGTCTCTCGATGGGAAGCAGGAGTCTCTTGATGGGAAGCAGGCTCCGGCACACCGCGTCCTGCTGACCCCTCGGGGCCGCCTCATCCGTCAAGCGCGTGTTGAGCAGCTGGCGAGCCTCCCTGCGGTTTCGCTCGTTTGCGGGCGCTACGAAGGCATCGATCAGCGGGTCGCTAACTTTGTCGATGAAGAACTCAGCCTAGGCGATTTTGTTCTAGCTGGTGGCGAGGTTGCAGCCATGGTACTCACTGAGGCCATGGCGCGCCTACTGGATAACGTTGTGGGTAATGCGCAGTCGCTTCGGGAGGAGTCTTTCGCCGACGGCCGCCTCGAGTATCCCCAGTACACGCGCCCGAGGAAGTTTCGCGGTTTTGATGTGCCAAGCGTGCTAACCTCAGGCGACCATGCGGCCATAGCTGCTTGGCGCGCGCAGGCCGCCCTGCGACGCACCCAGGACTACCGCCCCGACTTATTGCGCGCGGCGGATGGAGTATCCGAGAGCCAGGGAGGCGGTGACAATGGCATGTGATATCTACTGCGCTCTCTTGCACTACCCGATCGTGGATCGGCAGGGCGAACGGATTACGACGGCGATCACCAATCTTGATGTGCACGATCTGTCGCGGTCGGCGCGGACGTACGGCCTTCGTCGCTATTTCGTTGTGACGCCTATTTTGGCCCAGCGGGAGCTGGCATCCACGTTGCTTTCGCACTGGCTTGAAGGCCGAGGCGGCGAACGCATTCCAGAGCGGGCCGAGGCCTTAGCACTGTGTGAGCCAAGCGAGAGCCTCGAACATGTCCGTGCCCGGGTCGAGGCTCTATCGGGTGCCACGCCGCGGCTCATAGCGACCGCGGCGCGATCGGTGGGGCATCACACAACACGCACCTACCGCGAGGAGGCGCAGGCGCTTGAGCAGCAAACGCGTCCGAGTGTGATTCTATTTGGTACGGGACACGGCCTTCATCCGGAGGTGATCGATAAGGTGGATGTGCTTCTCGAACCGATCCGTGGCAGCGGTGACTATAACCACCTGTCTGTCCGAAGCGCCGCCGCCATCGTCCTCGACCGCCTTCTAAAGCCGCGTGACGCGGAGGTTTAGGCGGCGGAGGTATAGGGTGGGTGCCGCCACACCTGTTGGGGTCGGTCAGTCTAGCGCTGGTCGCGACAGAGCTCCAAGCGGTTGACGAGCCACTCGCGTAGTGGTAGGGCTTGAGCCGAGGTATATAATGGCGCAACCCGTCGCAGCAATACAAGCTATCGAAGCAACCCAGCTACGCGAACTTCCTCCATTCAAGGTAGGGCAGAATGTTAAAGTGCACTACCGGATTCGAGAGGGCGAAAAGGAGCGCGTGCAGGTGTTCCAGGGCACGGTCATTCGTAAAAGCAGGGGGGGGCTCGGCGCCACTTTCTGCGTGCGGAAAGTGAGCTACGGAGTGGGGGTTGAGCGGATATTCCCCGTGCATTCTCCACGCATCGAGAAAGTGGAGGTTGTTTCCACTGGCCACGTTCGCCGCTCACGCCTCTACTATTTACGTGCTCTGCGAGGAAAGAAGGCACGTCTGCGCGAATCCACCCGCGGCTAGCGACGTCCAAATCGCGTTCCAAGTGGATGAGCCGCTCCTCTATGATGGGTTTGAGAGTAGGCTGGTTTGGACCTGGGTAGGTTCGACGCGGTATTCACCCAAGCTCCTCCGACCACGACGACCGTGTTCAGGTGGAACCATCCAGAAGCGAGCCTGAGCATCCAGGCGAAGTCTATTACGCCTCTCCCCCTTGTTGCTGGCATCCACGACAGGCCCGAGAGCAGAAGCATCCCGAGCGAACGTATTGGGGGGACCGCTCCGCCCTGGTTTAAATGACGCTGGGCGGTGGGTCCCGCTGAGTGAGCGGCGATGCTTCTGCTCTCGGGCCAGCCAGCCCAAGCCCCCTCATAGCTTGAACTGCACAGTCAGACGGCGCTAGTTCGGTGCCTCCGACTGCATCGAGTCAATAAGGATGTCGGCAACCTCCGGCCGTGAGAACTCTGCAGGAGGTCGCTCGCCACGGCTAAGCATCTCGCGCACCTTCGTGCCACTTAGGAAGACCTGAGTTTCGGGTCCGCCCGGCGCAGTCTTTGCTGTTCCCATCTGCTCCGTAACCTTGGAGAAGAATGCGTTGTCGAACTTGAGTGGTGTGATCCCGAGTTCGTCCTCCGTGAACTCGTCGAACAACTTCTGCGCGTCGTACGTTCCGTAGAACTTACCCACTCCTGCGTGATCGCGACCAACGATGAAGTGGGTGCACCCGTAGTTTTTGCGCGTGATGGCGTGGAAGAGTGCCTCGCGGGGACCCCCGTACCGCATGGCGGCCGGGTACACAGACAGCACCGTGCGGTCCTTCGGGTAGTACTTCTCCAGTAGGACCTCGTAGCAGCGCATCCTCACGTCCGAGGGAATATCGCCCTTCTTAGTCTTCCCCACGAGCGGATGAATCATCAGGCCGTCAACGATCTCTAGGGCGCACTTGGTGATGTACTCGTGCGCACGATGAATAGGGTTCCTCGTTTGAAAGGCAACGGTAGTCTTCCATCCTTTCTCCTGGAAGAGCGCGCGCGTCTGGGAAGGCGTGCGCCAACAGCTGCCAAACTCACTGCCGTCTTGTCTTTCGAGGACATGCACCTCGCCCGCCAAATATACCTCGCCGCTCGACAGGGTTGCAACAACGCCGGGGTGATCACTGGAGGTCGTGCCGTACACCTTCTGCACTTCCTTTTCCCGGTCAGGAGTGTACATCTCGCTAAGGTCCAGGATGGCACGCACCGAACCTTGCTCGGTAACCAGGGCGACTTGCGAACCTTCTTTGAGCGAGCTTGCCGCCTCGCGGTTTACCTGCAGGCAAATGGGCAGACTCCAAGGCAGCCCGTTGGCCAGGCGCATGCTTTCAACCACGCTGCGGTAGTCGTTTGGTCGCATGAAGCCACGTAGAGGCGAGCACGCTCCCGTGCCAATCATCTCAAGATCGCTCTCTGCTCGCTCGTCCAGCGTCACCTTCGGCATGGAACGCGCTCTTTCACGCAGTGTGTCGCGCTCCTTTTCTTCTACTATGCGGCTAACGAGTAAGTCTCCGTGGGGCTTGATCATGAGTTAGCGCCTCCTACGCGCTGGTGTTGATTACAAGTTGGGGTAGAAAGGGGCTTTTCCGCGGCTTGGCGTCTCAAACTCCTTGTAGCTCCCGTCGCGATTTTCGATGCGCCACTCTGTTTTGTGGCGCTTCGCGCGTCCGCGAAGCGCGACACCGGAAACGGCAACGGACGTTGGAAGACGCATCGTGATAGCCTGAGTGGGACATACCTTCACACATGCCGCGCAATCCCAGCACTCCCGGTTGTCCCGAATGACCGCCTTACGGTTTGGGAGGAGAACCATCAGGTCGCCCGGGCAGTCCCGCACGCACATGGGCTCTTCAGCTGTGCCGCAGCCATTGCAGGTGTTTTCGTTTACGTGGATTCCCATGGTGTCACATCAAGTAGTTTCTGCGGCGGCGTTTGCGTGAAGCGCTCTGGTACGTGGCTATCGATGCTATGGACTCTTCCGCACGATGGGTCCGTCCGAAAGCGGCGGAAGTGTCACATCGACATGTGCTCGCACAACAGGTCGTTCGATCATCTCAATGGTGTCGCCGGTTCTCCGGCTGTTGACGAACACAGTCCAGCGTTCGTCGTCTCTCTCGGGGTAGTCTAGGCGTTCTTGGTAACAATGCCAGCGGGTCTCTTTCCGGTGGGCCATATGTTCCACCAGGTGCTGAGCGACAACGAGCCGGTCGATCACCTCATGTGACAACATCAAGGCGTAGGCGTCGCTGGCGGAGAGCATGCAGAGCTCCTTTTGCAGCCGTTTAAGGTGGAGACGGGCTAGACGAAGCTCGCCCTCGGCGTATCCATACTCGACGCCGATGCCGCCAGCGTATTCGTCCATTACCTTCTGAAGGCGTTCTTCTAGGTCGCGCGGAGCAAGTCCATCCTCGACGCGCAGCGGCGCGTAGACCCTCTCCACTTCTTGATTAAGCTCAGCACGAGAGACTTCCGTATTCTTCTCTGGCAGGGTTGAGACGATGTCTCTGACAGCGATGACAGCCTCAGCCCACGCGCCAGGCGCATACTTCTTAGGGCATCCGCCGGCGACATCGCCCGCTGCCCAAAGTCCATCGAGCGTCGTCCGTCGCTCGTCGCTGACCCAGTAGCCGCTCAGTCCGTGTCCTCCCACCACGTGAGGCTCACCACCCTTGATCTCCACGGGCGCCATCTCGCCGCCGCTCCGGGCGTAGTAGGCTTCATCTGACATCATGATTGCAGCTGCGGGTGCCATCGAGAGGTAAGCTGCGATCGTGCCCTCAAGGCGCTTAGCCTCAACCTGACTCACGTCCAGGTAACACGGCCCTCTCCCAGCTCGGCGCTCCAAGAGCGTGGCGTAGAGACGGTCTTGAGTAGTCATGCGGCTACCGCCAAGGTGCTGGTAGTACTGCTGTAAATAGGGCTCGCCGCGTGCGTTGATCTGCTTGGCCCCAAGCCACTGCGCGATCTCGCCTGTTGGCGCAACGGCATCTTTGACGCGTAGAGGGATGAAGCGAAACTCGAACGAGGTCATCTCTGCGCCAGCGCGCGCGCCCATAGCTAGCCCCGCACCCGTGTTGTAGGGCGAGTACCACATGCGGTGCGCGGCCATGCCCGGATTGCTCGGGCGGTAGAGTCCAGCCGCTCCGCCGGTACATACCAGGGTGGCACGCGCTGAGATAGAGTAGAACGTGCTGTCGCGGACGTGGAAGCCGAAGGCGCCGCACACGCGGCCGTCCGCGACCGCGAGGCCGGTGACGTTGATTCGGTTGAGCACCTCGGCCCCGCTAGCCTCGACCCGTTTGCCCAGGATGGGCTTGATGCGCTCTCCGAAGATCTTGATCGAGGCTCTGCCGCGTTTGACCGGCTGCCCTCTCTCATCGCGCGGAACCGGCAAGCCCCACTTCTCGACGCGGCGCACCTGGGCATTCACTTCCTCTGCCATCGAGAGCACGAGGTCATCGCGTACCACATCGTGTGTGTCGCGCCGAACAAACCGTAGAAACGACGCAGGCGTCTCGCCGGGGTTGAGGTACGCGTTGAGCGCGCTAATGCCCGCCGCAAGGCATCCGCTCCGGTAGATGTGCGCCTTCTCTACAACAAGCACGTCAAGATGCGGAGCACGTTCCTTAGCCTCCACGGCGGCAACGCATCCTGCTGCTCCTCCTCCTATAATGAGGAGGTCGCAGCGAAGCGACTTGATCTCAGGATTCATCGAACAGTGATTGCAGATTCGACGAAGCCGTTGGTGCCAGCTTGATGAACCCACAGCTTTTGCTCAGCAACTCTCCCCTTCTGCACGCTGACGACGAGAAAGGAACAGGGCCAAAGCAGGTTGCCTTCGGACGCGAAGGTGCTGGCATCCTCTTTGGAGAAATAGGCTCCTGCATCACAATGCGAGTGGTAGATAACCTTAAGTGGTCGTCGTTCGTGTTCGCTGCGTTCAAAGGTCTTCTGCGCTTTAAGCTCGTCGATCTTGAAGTAGGTGCGAGAGGTTCGAGGGAAGGTCTCTGGGTCGAGCGCATGGTATTTATCGGCGAGATTTTTCTCACGCTGGAGACTATCGACGACGAGAGGCTCTGAGGCTGGACCGAACAAAAACCCACAGCACTCGCCTGGGTATGTTTCCAAGGCGTGCTGTTTCACATCCTCAAGCACCTTTGCATCAATGACTAAACTGCCGTTAATCCAATCCATCTAAGAACCTACCAGTCGTAATGTTTTTCCCAGCGCATGGGTGCGAAGTATCGGTCGCCACGGTCGCATGCGATGGTCACGATGCAGCCTTGCTTTAGCGTCTTCGCCACCTGCAACGCCCCATGCACGTTCGCTCCTGCTGAGTGTCCTACGTGGATACCTTCGGCCTCTGCCAAGCGGTCGGCCATGTCCCACCCATGCTCTGTGCCAACGGTTGTCATCCAATCAGCGACACTTGAGTCGTAGATCGGAGGCACGATGGAGGTGGCCATATGTTTAAGTCCTTCAAGACCGTGCAAGGCTTCATCGGGCTCGAGCCCTACGCACACGATGGACCGATGAAACTCACGGAGCCGGCGTGTCGTTCCCATGAGCGTGCCGGAGGTTCCCACGCCTGCAACAAAGTGGGTGAGCTTATCACCGACTTGCTCGAGAATCTCACGGCCCGTTCCAAGGTAGTGAGAGCGAACGTTAGAGGGATTGGCATATTGGTCGGGGTAGAAGTACGTATTGGGGTCTTCCTCAACCATCTTCCGACAGAGCCGTATCGCGCCATCGGTTCCCTCCATGGAGTCGCTGAAAACCAGTTCGGTGCCGTATGCGGTGGTGATGTCTTTCCTGGCCTGCGATACGTTGCTTGGCATCACCAGCTTCACCTTCAGGCCGAGCGCCGCGCCAAAGATGGAGTAGGCCACGCCGGTGTTGCCACTCGTTGCGTCAATGATGGTCTTCGACCTGTCGAGCCGGCCGTCTTGCAAGGCATCCTTGATCATCTGGAGAGCCGGCCGGTCTTTGACCGAGCCTCCCGGATTGGCATACTCAAGCTTCAGGTAGATCTCGACGCCCGGTGCTTCACTCTCCAGCGAGCGCAGTCTCACTAGCGGGGTGTTGCCGACCGCCTCTAGGATGGACTGGAGAGGCTTTTGCTCCCCTGACTTGGGGAGCTGCTGTGACTTCTGAGAAGGGTCAGACATCATCCAAGCTGGGTCGGGCGAGGTTCCGACACACCTCCCGCGATGGCCGGAACGATGCTGAGAGAGTCCCCGTCCTTGAGTGGGGTCTCGAGGCCTTCGAGAAACCTTATGTCTTCTTCATTTGCGTACACGTTGATAAAGCGCCGCACACCTTTGTCATCACAGACCCGCTCGCGGATGCCGCTGTACGAACTGTCGAGATTGTTGAGGACCTCGTTCACGGTGTTCCCCTCAGCTGATACTTCATCTTTGCCTTCGGTAAGGTTACGAAGGGGGGTCGGGATCTTTACCTTAATCGTCATCTTCTTCCACCTGCTCTGTGTTGCTTTCCTCAAAATACTCATCGAGACTGAAATAGCGTTCGCCGGTGTCGCACAGCATGGTGACGACGGTTGCGTCGGCCTCGAGTTTCTGCGCAACCTTGCCCGCGACGCACACATTTGCGCCACCACTGATTCCGACGAGGAGCCCCTCTTGTCGCGCTAACCGGCGCTTCATCTCGTAGGCGTCCCGGTCGGCCACGACGTGGACTTCATCCACCACATCCCGGTCGAAGTTCTTCGGGACGAAGCCTGCTCCAATACCTTGAATCTTGGTCGGACCTGGTTCCCCGCCGCTTAGCACCGGACTACCTGCAGGCTCCACCGCGATGACCTTAACGGCGGGATTATGCTGCTTTAGCACCCGCCCGACTCCGCTGATGGTGCCACCCGTTCCCACCGCTGCCACGAAGCAATCAATGCCGCTGGGACCGAATGCCTCTAGCAGCTCTTGCGCGGTAGTTTCTGCATGTGTATGCGGGTTAGCTGGGTTCTCAAACTGCATTGGCATGAAGGCCTGCTCCTTTTCCACCACTTCGAGCGCGGCTTCAATGGCACCTTGCATCACGCGTTCGGCGGGAGTCAAAATGATGCGCGCGCCGTAAGCTTCAAGCAGCGCTCTCCGCTCAAGCGACATGCTCTCGGGCATCGTGAGTACGAGGGGGTAACCCTTGACAGCGCAAACGATGGCGAGGCCGATGCCTGTATTCCCGCTGGTTGGTTCGACCACCACGGTGCCTGGTTTAATTAGTCCTTCCGACTCAGCCCGTTCAATCATCGCAAGGCAAATGCGGTCCTTGACCGAACCGCCTGGGCTGAGGTGTTCGGCCTTTCCCCAAACCGTGGCGGCAGGCTTTCCCGTTCCCCCGGAGGGCTCGACGGAATCCGACCCTCTCGCGGCGTGGCGGATACGAACCACAGGCGTGCAGCCGATGAGCGAGAGCACAGATTCGACAACGGGAGGGACGCCGCGTGCGCCTGGCTCTGGAAAGGGAGGGAAGTTGTTGATGCTTGCGTTCATCGTACTTTGTTATTCGTCGTCCTTAATCAGCTGAACCTTCGCAGCCGGGGCAGCCGGAGAATCAAGGCAACTAGGTGAGGTAGCGGCTTAGGTAGTCGTTGATCTTTTCTGTGATGGTGCCCTTCATTGGCCGCAGTAAGAGACCAAGCTCGACTTCTACGCGCACGTCTGCGTCACGAACCTGAATGCGGCCGTCCGCTCCCTTACGCTGGAACCGAAGCGTGTCGCCCTCCCACCGGTAGTTGACGTCAATCTTCTCCTTTAGCCGCTCCGCCACGTTCTCCGCAGCTTGTTTCGCCCCTTCACGTCCCATGGTGTGTTGCCGAGTGATGTCAATCGTTGCCAAACCGTTTTCTCCTTACAATCCTGCGCCCCTTACTTGAGGCGCGCCCTTGCTGCTGCAGCTTACTCCCGTTTCCATCCATCAACTGACGCCATTGTGCCAAGTGCAAGTTGTGCTGTCCCAGGACGTACCGATAAGCCGTGAGGACAAGTCGCAGAGCCATCCTGGAATCCGCGGTCGGCCCGCAATAGAGTACGACTCTGCTCGTCGACTGGTCGCGCTCAAGTCACCTCAAATCATCCCTTTGCCTGCAGAAGGTGCCACCGAGTTCGGGCACGCGAACAGTGCCCTCGCGCCCAGAGCACCTAGCGTCTTGCTGAACACGCGCGAGCTCAGTTCTAGGCGAAGAGGGCATCGGTCGCAAATGGAAGCACTTGCCTCGCGGGCGTCGGAGCGGTTCAGGCCCTGAGCTGAGTGTGCGCCGACGCTTACCCGCGGCTCAGGGCGCCTAGCGCTGCTTCTTCCAGTCCGATACCAGCTCGGGATCTAAGGCATCTTTCGCTTCCTGCACCACTTTCTGAAAGGCCTGGGTGTTGCCGCTTTCCAGTCCAGCAACTAGCTTCTCGATGCTGTCGGAGTACGTGCGCAGGAGGGAAGGTGCCTCTTTGTTGTGTTGCTGGATCTGAGCATAAAGTTCTGGATTGCCCGACAACATCCGCCCTAGGGTGGCAAGGCTTGCGCGTGAGTTGGGTGAGCAATACCGATCAACTTCTTCGAGACGCAAGAACCCTGCCCGCAGTACGTCAGCTAAGGCGACATGGCATAGGTGCACCAAGTTCTGATGGAATGCCATCTGCCTGTCGTGCTGGAGCGGAGTGGTCCGCGTAATTCGTGCCCCGTGCTTGTAGAACACGTTCTCGAACTCCTCTGCCATAGCCTCCGAACGTGATGTGGGGGTGAATACAACGTTCTGACCTGCGACGGACTCCACATGCGGTCCAAAGACCGTGTGCATCCCAAGAACTTCCACTCCGGGTGGAGCATGCGCGCACATGGCTTCTACCTGAAGCTGCTTCACGGATGTGTTATCGGTGAGCAGTTGCCCTGGCCGGCACGACGCCGCGGCTTGTTGGATGACTGACGCAGTATCCTCAATAGGCACGTTCACTATGATGGCGTCCGACGTCCTGACGCAGTCTTCAAGCGTTAGATCAGTCTGACGGCCGGCCACCTTGACGGTGTAGCCGGTTGAAGAGAAGAACCGAGCAAGCCACTGACCCATTGCGCCTGTGCCGCCGATAATCCCCACGGTACGGATCTGCGGGTCGGCAAAGGAGGCGCGCGGAAAGCTGCCAAACGACCTGATCTCGATTCCCTCTTCGCCGAAGGATTTCCTGAGCATCTCGATGCACTCATGGACCTTTGGGTCCAGCACCGAGCCCTCCAGCTCCACGTAGAACCGAAAAGCGCCTTCCCGGTCGGGACGCGAGTGGATTGCGGTCAGATTGAGCCCATAGCGGGTGCTGACCACAGCGAGTATGTCCTGCAGCATCCCGATGCGGTTGCGATGGGGGTAAATCATCAGCGCGGTGGTATCTGCCCGCGAGGTGACTTCACAGCCATCATCGCGTCTAGCGACGACAGCGAAGCGGGTCTTGTTGTTTCGGGCGTTGCCGATGTCCCTTGCCAAGACGTTTAGTCCGTACGAGGTGAGGGCGCTTTCACTTCCTATCGCTCCCGTGTCCCGCAGCTCTTCTTGCCGAATGCGTTGCATCCCAAAGCTTGTACTTGGCGTGGGGGATAGCTCGGCCTGAGGGTAGTGCTCACTGAGGTAAATGGAGCACTGGTCGAGGGCTTGGTCTTTCGAAAGGATGCGCCGAAGCTCCGCATTCTCCTCAAGTGCTCCCAGTGCGTGGCGAATGGGAAGCAACACCATATCCGCTATGCACGTCCGGTTGGATGTCTCCCACAAGCAGTCCAGCGCCTCAGTGACGGGACCCTGAATAAGATTTTCAAACGGGATAAGGCCTCGGTTGATTTCGCCGCAAAGCACTGCATCGAAGATGGCCCGGATGGTTGGCAGGAGCGTCTTCTTCGCAGTGGGAAAGGCCAGGTTAGCCGCTTCTTGGCCGTAGGACCCGGCGGGCCCGAGCACTCCCAAAGTCGTTGTTGCGCCTTCGAACACCTTCAGCGAACGCTAGCACGTTTTACCGCACTCCGTCGCGGACGCGCTAGCCCGCCTGCGCCCGTGGCTCCAGGGTGTTGCCAGGGTTGGACTGTGTCTGCAGCCTGCGGATGATGTCGCTCATCGGCACCGGCCTGGAGAAGTAGAAGCCCTGGCCCAGCTGACATCCGAGGCGAGTTAGAATCTCAGCTTGCTCTTCCGTCTCGATGCCCTCAGCCACAATCTCCATGTCGAGCGTGTGTGCGATTTTGGCTATGACTTCCACAAGAGCCAAACTCTTGTCTGAAGTCTCAAGCTCATTGATAAACTCGCGGTCGATTTTGATGACGTCAACGGGCATGCGGTGCAGGACGCTGAGCGAGGAATATCCTGTGCCGAAATCGTCCAGACAGATCGAGACGCCCATTGACTTGAGCTTCCTGAGGTTGTGGAAAATAGTTGGCAAGGAGCTCATCATCATGGTTTCGGTGACCTCGACCTTGATGTGGTGTGGCTCCAGTCCAGATGCTGAGAGCGCACTCCGCACGATTCCCACTAGGCCCTTGCGCTCCAACTGCCGCGCCGATAGGTTCACGCTCACGAACTCGATCATGCCGGGCATCTGACGGTTGAGGTGCGCCATCTCGAGTAAGGCGCGTTTAAGTACCCATTCGCCTATTGCGACAATCTGCTGGCTTTCCTCCGCCAGGTCGATAAAGTCACCCGGGAAGAGAAGGTTGCGCTCGGGGTGCTGCCATCGGATGAGCGCTTCGAGTCCAACGAAGCGCTGCCTCCGCAGGGAGATGATCGGCTGGTAGTGAAGGAGAAACTGATCCCGCGCGACAGCTCCAGCTAGTTCCGTCTCGGTCTTTAGCCTGCGGAGAGCCGAAACTTGCGCTTCTTGCTTGAGCGTCTCGGTGCGACCTTTGCCGTTACGCTTGGCGCGATTCATCGCGATGCACGCATCACGCAGGAGTTGCTCCGGAGTGGTGTGCTCAGGGCGCCCGAACGCGATGCCGGCGCTCACGGAGACGTAGACCTCCACGTTTTGCACCGAGAAGGGCTCCTTCATCATCCGGTGGATGCGGTCGGTAAGCGAGACGGGGTCCCTTTCGTCTTCTGTGCCCCGCACAAGAATGGCAAACTGGTCCCCCTCGAGCCGCGAGAGCGTGTCGGTGTGACGTACGAGTCCATAGACATGGGTCGCGATGTCAACCAGCAGGCGATCACCCACGGAGTGACCGAAGCTCTCGTTGATTGGATTGAACCGGTCAAGACCAATGACAACTACGGCGAATCGGTGGGCGGCACGCCGACGTTGACGCTGCATTTCATGCGCGATCTTCTCGACGATGTAAGCACGGCTCGGCAGACCCGTGAGCGGGTCGTGATTGGTAAGAAAGGCAATGCGCTCTTGATGAGCGGCTCGCTCCTGACTTAGCTGGTCGGTGTGTCGTCTAGCCTGTGCCACTGCACGGTTGCGCTCGTCTGCCAAGTGCTCTACGCGCCCTGCGAGGGACCATTTATGGGAGAGTACCCGAAGAGTTTGATGAAGTTCGACAGCGTGTGCGGTGGCGCGGAGGACGACTATCCGATGTGAAAGCCGCAGATCCGAGGACGTGAGGGTGTCGAAGTCGCTGTCGTCGGTGGTGATAGCTATGAGGTGGAGCTGAGCGTCAAGGGCATGTAGACGCTCGACTACCACACTTGGACTCTGGTCGGGGACGGGCCCCACAATCGTCAGGGTGTATGGATGGTGACCCGCTCGCGCCTCTCGAACGATCTCGAGAGCCTCGTACCCGCTGTGCGCGCGATCGATGGTGCGGGATGGGCTGCGGCCTCCTTCAGCGGCATAGCTGTTGAGCATCGTCAAAAGCTCTGATGCCACAACCCCCTCCTGCCCAATTAGGAGAAGCCGGTGCGCTCGAAATCGCTTCACGCGATGACCCTATAAGTGAGCAGAACTTTCATGGTGAACTGAGGCGCCTCTCATCTAGGGGGAGCTGCATGGACAGCCTCTCAAACGAACTCTGTCGGTCCATATAGACGGCGGCGGACACGCGAAGTTTAAGGCGTCTGGCGCGGATGCTGGTGAAAGTGTGTCTCCGAAGCTGCACTCTTCCTGCATTGTGGTTGCTAGGTAAACGTTCAGGTATCCAGCATGCTGTTTTCGAGGCTTTTTCTGATCCGAGCGCTGGGATCGCAGAAGCGCAGCCAGAGTTCTCGTCATTTCACTCCTGCGATCGCGGTGGTTTTCTACTGCCCGGAAGGTACCTGAACGCCTACGTTTCCAGCGCGGAGGGGAGCGGAGGGGGATTGCACAGTTGACAAGAGGTTCACTCAACCTCATCTTGTGTGCGTAAACTCACGGGTGTAGCAAACGTCATGCGCCAGGTTCAGCGAGAGCAGTTAGACCACGGGCGGATCCAACTTCTTGGCCCCGAATGTACCCTCAATGTGGGCGCGTCTCCCACTCGGGCCACGTTTCGACCCGCCCGAGCGCCAAATCCGGAGGGCGAACGTCGGTGCACATCCGGCTCAGGCCAGGCCTTTGCCAGCTCGGCGCAGAGCTTGCTCAGGCCGGCGCAGGGGTTGCCCGGCTCGAGCCAAGGCCCGCGGCGCAGCTACGCTATGGCAGCGGGGAGGGTGCTGCTAGCAGGTGGCGAAAGGGCGTCCTCGATCTGTTCGCGCGCAGCTCATCCGGATGAGCTGCGCGCCGGTTTGTGTACGATTAGCTTCTCGAAGACGAAGCGGGTGCTAAAGATGCGTAACCGACCAGTGCCTGGTGATTCGCTTTCTGAGCAGGTTATGCATTCGGGTTCGAGGACGAAGCCGAGTGCACAACCTCCCTGGGAAGCGTGCCATCCTGGTCGGAAAGCCACTGACCAATTATAAAGGTCCAGTTACAAAGGTGCAAAAGCCGGAGGACGATGGCACTCCGGGGCAACAGCAAGGAGAACTTAGATGAACGTATTGACGACCAAAGACGCCTCGCTCGACGAGATTAAAACGCAGCGTGTCGCCGTCATCGGTTACGGGGCCCAGGGGCGAGCGCAGGCGCAGTGTTTTAGCGATTCAGGCCTGGACGTGGTTGTGGGCGTACGGGAAGGAGGGCCTTCTTACAAGATGGCTAAAGAGGACGGGCTGCGTGCTGAAAGTGTAGCAAAGGCTGCTGGCGAAGCGGATCTGGTGCACGTACTGATCCCCGATGAAGTGCACAGGAGCGTGTATGAGAAGGACATTGCGCCTTCAATGAAGGCGGGAAAAACACTCTCCTTCTCGCACGGCTTTAGCATTGTGTATGGCCAGATTACGCCTCCCGAAGGGGTCGACGTGATCTTGATGGCGCCGAAGTCACCCGGCACGGAAGAGCGCAAGGCCTTCCTCGACGGATTTGGCGTTCCCGGTTTGATTTCGGTGCATAAGGATTTTTCCGGAAAGGCGCGAGAACGTGCGCTGGGACTGGCGCATGCGATGGGTCTTACCCGCGCGGGTGTGCTGGAGTGTACCTTCGAGCAGGAGGCGTATGAAGACTTGTTCGGTGAGCAGGCCGTGCTGTGCGGCGGCACCGCCGAGCTCATTAAGGCGGGCTTTGAAACGCTTGTTGATGCGGGGTACCCACCCGAGATGGCGTATTTTGAGTGCCTTCACGAGCTCAAGTTGATCGTTGACCTTATCTACGAAGGCGGGTTGACCAAGATGTGGGACGTTGTTTCCAACACAGCCGAGTACGGGGGGCGAACCATGGGCCCGAAGATCATCACCGCCGAAACGCGGCAGGCGATGAAGGACATGTTGCGCCGCGTGGAGGATGGCACGTTTGCCCGCGATTGGATGGCGGAACACGAGAGCGGACTGCCCAAGCTCAAAGAGCTTCGTCAGGAGGAAGCGCGGCATCCCATTGAGCAGGTGGGACGCGAGGTCCGTAATCTGTTTCAGAGGCAGAAGAGCAACTGACTCCGGACAGGCTGAGTCGCCGCTAATCCGTCCGCGGCGTCTCGGCTCCCGTTCAGGGAAGAACGGCTGCTGACCTAGGCGAACTCTAACATGACAAACCACGTTTATATATACGACACCACGCTACGCGACGGCATGCAGGCTGAGGGGCTGCAGTTGTCGGTGCCTGAGAAGGTGCGGCTTTCGGAAGTCCTCGACGACTTTGGCGTGGACTACATCGAAGGGGGATGGCCGGGCTCCAACCCCCGGGACGAGGAGTTTTTCGACTGCATTCGGCGTAGTACGCTGAAGCACACGCGCGTGGCAGCCTTCGGCTCGACGCGGCGTGCCAAGCTCAGCTGCAAGGATGATCCTAGCATTCAGGCGCTGCTTCACGCTGAAACCCCGGTAGTCACCGTCTTCGGGAAAAGCTGGAAGTTTCATGCCACACACGCTCTTGGTATTACGCCCGAGGTAAATCTAGAACTCATCGAGGATTCGGTAGCTTACTTGGTGGCGCGTGTGTCCGAGGTGATCTTCGATGCGGAACATTTTTTCGACGGATTTGCGGATGATCCGGCATATGCGTTGGCCTGCCTTCGCGCGGCACAAGCAGGTGGAGCAAAGTGGCTCGTGCTGTGCGACACGAACGGTGGGCGGCTGCCGAGCGAGGTGCATCAGGCGGTGGCACAGGTGTGCACCTCCCTGCAGACACCCGTTGGCATCCACGCTCATAACGACGCCGAGTTGGGCGTCGCAAACTCCATTGCGGCCGTGCAGGCCGGGGCACGTATGGTGCAGGGCACGATCAACGGCATCGGCGAACGCTGCGGCAACGCAAATCTCATCTCCATCATTGCGGGCGTTGAGCTTAAGCTTGGGCTGGGTTGTGTGCCGTCGGGCAAGCTCACTTCGCTCACGAGGGTGTCGCGGATCGCAGCGGAACTGATGAATCTTTCTCTGCGAACAAATCAGGCCTATGTGGGCGACAGTGCCTTCGCCCATAAGGGCGGCGTGCATGTAGATGCAGTACTTAAAGACAGCCGCACCTACGAGCACATCGTTCCCGAGAAGGTCGGCAATCGCCGCCGCGTACTTGTCTCTGACCTCTCTGGAAGAGCCAACGTCTTTGCCAAGGCGCGTGAGCAAGGAGTGGAGCTCGACCCGAAGGAGCCACACGCGAAGGCAATCTTGGCGCAAATGAAGCACTTGGAAAGCCAGGGTTATCAGTTTGAAGGGGCGGAGGCTTCGTTCAGCCTGCTGGTGGATGAAGCGCTAGGGAAGGCTGCGCACTACTTCCGCCTGCTTAATCTCGAGGTGGGTGTTCAGCTCAGGGAGTCGGAGGAGGCGTCTGCAACATCAACCGTCAAGGTGAGTCTAGAGGTGGGTGGTGAGCGGGGTGAAGCCACTGCATCCGGGAATGGGCCCGTTCATGCGATGGATGCCGGAGTGCGCCAGGTACTCATGCGATTCTACCCGGCCCTGCGGGGTGTTCGGCTTCTGGATTACAAGGTGCGTGTGCTCACGACCGGGAAGGGGACCGAGTCTGTTGTGCGCGTGTTGGTGCGTTCAGGGGATGGAGACCAGTCGTGGGGTACTGTTGGGGTGAGTCCCAACATCATCGAGGCTAGCTGGCAAGCCATTGCAGACGCACTTCGTTACAAGCTCATCAAGGACGAGGTTCAACCTCCCGCTGATAAAGCCGCAAACACATCAAACACAGGACACGCAAGGAAGGCATCGGCATGCACACCGACTATGTAAGGATCTTCGATACGACGTTGAGAGATGGAGAGCAATCTCCGGGGGCCACGATGACCCTCAAGGAGAAGCTCCGCATCGCAACGCAACTTGAAGAGCTCGGTGTCGATGTGATAGAGGCGGGATTCCCAGCAGCTTCATCGGGGGAGCTCGACGCCGTGCGTACCATCGCCTCGGTGGTGAAGGCGACCGAGGTGGCAGCACTTTGCCGCACCCGTGAGAGTGATATACGTGCCGCGTGGACCGCAATTGAAGGAGCCGCGCGCCCGAGATTGCATACCTTCATTGCGACCAGCCGGCTGCATCTAGAGCACAAGCTCAAGATGACGCGGGAGCAGGTGCTAGAGGCTATCCGCAGAGGCGTGAGTACATGCCGAACCTACTGCGACAACGTCGAGTTCTCTGCAGAGGATGCGACGCGCAGTGACCTCGACTTCCTGAAAGAGGCCGTGTCTGTGGCGGTGAATGAAGGTGCCACAACAATCAACGTGCCGGACACCGTTGGCTACACAACGCCTGAGGAGTACTCGAAGATCATCCAAGCTGTGGTGGAGGTGGTCGGTCCGGATGTGGTTGTGTCGGCGCATTGCCATGATGACCTTGGACTTGCTGTGGCAAACTCGCTTGCGGCGGTGCAGGCGGGTGCGCGACAAGTCGAGGGGTGCATGAATGGCATCGGTGAACGGGCGGGCAACGCAGCTTTGGAAGAAGTGGTGATGGCGCTACAGACGCGAAGCGACGTCTATGCGGTGCAGAGCCGCATCCGATCCAAGCATCTCGTAGCCACCAGTCGCATGGTGAGTGCAGCGACGGGCTTTCCCATTCCTCGTAACAAAGCCATTGTGGGAAAGAATGCCTTCGCTCACGAGGCGGGCATCCACCAACATGGGGTGCTTCACGATAAGCGCACTTACGAGATTATGAGTCCAGAAGATGTAGGCGCATCCGAGTCAAGTCTAGTGCTGGGTAAGCACTCCGGGCGGCATGCTTTGGTTGATCGACTTCAAGCTCTAGGATACTCCCTGAGCGTGGAGGAGACGGAACGCTGCTTTACCGCCTTCAAGGCTCTGGCCGACAAAAAGAAGGATATCTACGATGAGGATCTGCACGTGCTGGTGGCGGACGACGTCTACCACATCCCGGAGTTTTACAATCTCGAGTCCGTCGAGTTTCGCGGCGGAAACGGCGCGAAACCGTGGGCATCAGTCAAGCTTCGCGTTGAAGGTGAGGACGTAGCGGCGGAAGGTGAGGGCGACGGACCTATTAATGCTGCTATGGAGGCCATTAAACGTTGTACGCAACGTCCCAAGGTGCGCCTGGAGCACTTTCACGTGTCAGCAGTGACTGATGGAGACGATGCGCAAGGGAAGGTAGCTCTGACGCTCCGCGAGGATGAAATCGTGTCTCGCGGTCAGGCGGCGCACACCGATGTGGTGGTTGCGAGTGCAATGGCTTTTGTTCATGCGCTCAACCACCAGATGTATCAACGGGAGCTGAAAGCTAGAAGTGTGCCTCCTCCGGGTAAGCTTCCGACCGAGGGCGCGCGTTCGCTCTGATGAAGTGTGTGCGTCAGCGTTAGCGCACGGGCTCTGGGTTGCTGAGTTGCTGAGCTCCGTCGCATGTCCGGTCGCAGTGCGGCATGCACCAGCGCCCGGCGGGCGGTGCGGACAGTCGAAGCGCAACGCGCGCCTAGCGACTGCAGAGCGCAGGGAGCGCTCCATTTGCCGCGATGCGATAACGCGCGGCGCGCTCATTGTTCGGCGGAATTTCCATGGGACGGGCTAGACCGAGATGGAGTAGTCGGAGCCCCACGTCCAGGTTTCCAACATGGACATAGGCGAGCAGCCTGCCATAGCGGTCCCGAGGTTCGACCCCCACGTGCAGTGTCACCCGCCGACCAAGCACCAGCGCTCGATTGGCCACACGGGCGGCATCTGAGCACGCTGCTTCTTTTCCGGCTTTGGAGGACAGCTCGGGGGTGTCGATGCCGATGTACCTGACGCGCTCGCGTCGACCTTTGATAGTAACTACGATGGTGTCGCCATCCACCACCCGATCGACAGTGGCGAACAAACGCTGATGGGGCGTCGGTTGCGCGCGGACCCTACAACCTGTGGACATCCCAACGACAAGCGCGAGCGCGGAAACTCGTGCGCTCCGAAGGCCTATGATCCTCCAGCCTATCCTCAGCGCATGTCGCACCTTAGCTCCTATGAAGGACTTCCTAAACCCTCTGTCGCTCAAACCCAGAGTTAGCGGGCGCTCTCTCGGCTGGCGTGCTCACGGAGCAGCGTCAACATCAGCCGGAGGCGTAACCTCAGTCGTGGGAGGTGCATCGGTCGCGCTGGAGGAGCTAGGCCTGGAGTCGCCTTGCTCCATGCCTGGAGCTTTTGCTGCGTCGTCAGCAAGCACTGGGGCTGCTACATCTTTAGCGTCTGCTCCGACCGCGTCGGCCTCTTTAGTGCCGGCCGTTTCAGCCTCGACCTGTTCGGCTCCAGCTGCTGAAACCGGCGCAACAGGTTTGGCTTTCACAGCTTTCCCTTTAGCTTGAGCTGCTTTGGCGGCTTGCGCCGCGCGTTCGAAAGCGCGGTCGCTCCCAGACGACATGCGGGCAAGCGTGCTTGAGAAGACCATGAAGAGGAAGGCTCCGATTGCAGTCAGCCTCGTGAGAAAGTTGCCTGCCCCTGCGCCACCAAAAAAGGTCTGCGTGCTTCCACCGAAGGCGGCTCCCATACCACCACCCTTGCCACCTTGTATGAGAACAACAAAGATCAGAAACACGCAAACAACGACGTACGCTATCGATAAAAGGGTGTACCAGATGGAATCCACATTACCTCGCGGCCGAGCCAGCTCTAGTTGAGCAAGAGGCTAGCGGAGTTTTACTCAGACGGCAAACGGGTTGAGCATACTTACTGGACCGTCGGTCATATACAGTTGTACGTGACCGACAGGCTCTTGAACAGTGTCACCTGCGTGAGTCACCTGTGTCAGAGACTTTCAGCTACGCATGTAGGCGGGGATTCGCGCCTCTTAGCCGGCAGCCCGAACGATTGCAGCGAACGAACTGGCTTCCAGCGAGGCGCCGCCGACTAAAGCACCGTCCACATCGGGATGCGAGAGAAGAGCCTTGGCATTGTCGGGCTTCACGCTGCCGCCGTACAAGATGCGCGTTTTCTCGGCTACGGCCTGTCCGTGCTCCTGGTGCAGCCACTGACGCAGCTCCTGATGAACAGCCTGCGCATCTTCTGGCGCAGCTGTTTTTCCCGTTCCAATCGCCCAGATAGGTTCGTACGCAATCACAACCTTAGCCAGAGCTTCGGCATCGAGCGTTCCGAGCGCTTGCTCAACCTGCCTGAGCAGCTTGTTGGACGTCTTGCCGCTCTCACGCTCCTCCAGCGTCTCGCCCACGCAGAGCACGGCAATCAGACCTGCCTCAACTACAGCACGTGTCTTCTTGGCTATCCATGCGTCGCTCTCGCCCAAGTCCTCGCGTCGCTCTGAATGACCGACGATGACTGCGGATACACCCGCATCTTGAAGCATTGCGGGCCCGAGCTCGCCTGTGAAGGCGCCGGAGTTCTCCCAGAAGCAGTTCTGAGCGCACAGGCTAACCGCTGAGCCCTCAAGCGCCTCCCGGACCACGTCGATGCAAAGAAACGTGGGCGCTACGCCAACTGCCGCAGGCAGGGGCGACGCCAGCTCTTGCGTCAGCTGGAGTGCCAGTTGACGCGCCTCATCTCGCACCATGTTCATCTTCCAGTTGCCCAGCACCAGAGGCTGCCTCACAGGATGCTTCACGACGTCTTTCGTGCTGCCCTTTGTGCTGTCGACAGTCACTTGAGCAGCGCCTTTACTCCAGGAAGGTTCTTTCCTTCAAGATATTCCAACGCCGCACCGCCTCCTGTTGAGATATGGTCGTACGTGTCGGCGAGGCCAGAGGCATTGACAGCCGCCAAACTGTCGCCCCCACCAATGACGGTGAATCCGGACGAGCGCGCAAGGGCACGGGCCACGCCCATGGTGCCGGATGCGAAAGCGGGATTTTCAAATAGGCCCATCGGTCCGTTCCAGAACACCGAGGCCCCCCTTGATGCGCGTTCGCTGAAACGCTCAACCGTCTTCGGTCCCACGTCAAGGGCCATCATATCTTCCTCAATGTCTGTGACAGCCACCGTTGTGCCTTCCTTTGCATCGGTGGAACCAGCAACTACGACATCCCGCGGAAGTTCGATCGAGACTCCAGCAGCATTGGCTCGCGCCAGCAGCGTGCGGGCGAGTGGACAGCGGTCTTCCTCAACCAAACTCCGTCCCACGGCCCGTCCCTCGGCCTTGAGAAACGTGTTTGCCATAGCTCCCCCAATCAGCAGTGTATCCACCTTGTCTAATAGAGCCTCGATCAGCGCGATCTTATCGGAAACTTTCGCGCCACCCAGAATGGCAACGTATGGCCGCTCGGCATTGGTACGCAAGCGCATCAGGACTTCAAGCTCCTTTGTTAGCAGGAGCCCTGCTGCTTTGGAACGCATGACTGCAGGCACGCCGACGACCGATGCATGGGCGCGATGTGCTGCCCCAAAGGCGTCGTTGATGTAAACATCACCGAGCTCGGCGAGAGCCTTCGCAAAGCCGGTCCCGTTCGACTTCTCCTCGCCGTGAAACCGGAGATTTTCAAGAAGCGCCACCTGACCTGCGCGTAGGTCGCTCACAACCTTTTTGGCAGCCGTGCCAACGCAGTCGTCCGTCACGAAAACATCCACCTCAAGCAGCTCCGCCAAACGTTTGCCAACCGGCTCAACCGAGAACTCTGGCTTCCTCTTTCCGCCGGGGCGCCCTAGGTGAGTCATCAGAACAGGACGCGCGCCCTTCTCAAGAAGGTACCGAAGGGTCGGCAGGGTGGCCCGAATTCGGAAATCGTCAGTCACCTTGGTGCCGTTGAGCGGCACGTTGAAATCGACCCGCACAAGTGCAAGTCGATTGTCAAGGTCGAGTTCGTCCAGCGTCGGAAGCCCACCCGCTGATGCGGCGTGCCTGTCATTGTCGTCGGTGTTGCCGTCGGGTTCAGTCATATGGCTAGGATGCCTTTGCGATGACGCGGGTCAGGTCCAGAAGCCGACTCGAGAAGCCCCACTCGTTGTCGTACCAACTCTGCACTTCCACAAGGTCGCCTTCAACAACCTGTGTTTGCGCAGCATCGACGATCGAGGATCGCGCATCGCCGCGAAAATCCATGGAGACCAGAGGACGCTCCTCCACGCCGAGAATGCCTTCGAGCTTACCGCGCGCCGCCTCTTGAAACGCAGCGTTGACGGCATCCCTGTCCGTCTTCTTGGCGACCTGCGCCGTGAGGCAGGTAAGGGAAACATTGGGCGTTGGGACGCGGATGGAGGTTCCATCAAGCTTGCCGTTGAGCTCGGGGATGACTAGGCCGATGGCTTTGGCGGCACCCGTGGTCGAAGGAATCATTGAAAGACTTGCCGCGCGGGCGCGGCGGAGGTCCTTGTGGGGAAGGTCGAGGAGGCGCTGGTCATTCGTGTAGGAGTGCACAGTCACCATGTGTCCCTTCACGATTCCAAACTTGTCGTGGAGCACCTTGACCAAAGGCGCGAGACAGTTGGTGGTGCACGATGCGTTGGAGACCACTTTGTGAGCGGATGCATCGAACTCCTCGCTGTTGATCCCGACGCAGAACGTCGCGTCCACCTTTTGACCTGGAGCACTGATGATCACCCGTTCCGCGCCGGCCTCGATGTGCTGCCCAGCACTCTGACGGTCACGAAAGAGACCGGTGCATTCAAGCACAATTTCCACGTCGAGTTCCTTCCAAGGTAACTTGGCAGGATCGCGTTCCGCAAGAACCTGAACATCTTTTCCGCCGTAGGAAATCTTCTTTTCAGAAGAAGAAACGGGGGTGTTGGCAAACCGTCCATGGACGGAGTCGAACGCGAGGAGATGTGCCAGAGTTGCAGCGTCGGTGAGATCATTGATGGCGACAAGCTCCAGGTCATCACGTCCGGACTCGTGAAGAGCACGGGCTACGCAGCGACCGATACGACCAAAGCCATTAATGGCGAAACGGGTTGCCATAGTTTCTCCTCAAAAAGATGTGAGTTCTGTTGAGCCCCCCGGGACTCAAGCACGTCCAACTGGTTTGTTTGCCCTGACTCTACGCGCATCGCCAGAACTTGCAACGCCTTCTTCCGGCGCTGTCGATGCGCAGCAGGGGGGAAACCATTGACAGAGAAAGTAGCTGAGGCGGGTATTATTTCCTTGCGATTGTGCTCGTGCGCAGAGAATTCTTCTCTGGTTCTCGTCGAAGGAGAACCCACCAACTTCGGCGCTAGTTCGTGAGGAACTTCCTGCCGAATGGTGAGACACGTTCGGGACTGGGACGCGTCTCTCAGGCATGGGTGAGTGAGCCACAGCCTAAGGCGGAGGGTCAGGCAGTGCGATGGGAGCCGAGCGCCTTAGGCATGGGGGGCGTCGCTGAGGCTCGTTCGTAGCCGCGTAAGCGCCTTGGCGTGAAGCCTGCTCACCCAGGACCGCGAAGCCCCTATTTCAGCAGCAACATGGTCGAGCTTCTTATCGTCGAAATAGAGCCTTTGCACAACCAGTCGCTCAACGTCGGGCAGAAGGTGGAGAGCCTCCTCGACGTGGGCGTAGTCGAGCCGAAATGATGCCGCCTCATCCGGCATTTCGAAGTCATCACGTTCATCGCATGACGCGACGCAGCTCAGAACATAAGCCTGCGCAACCACCCCGAGGATACCATCAAGCTGAGCTAGAGCATCTTCTCCTCTGGTGGGGATAGCCTTGCGCGAGACGCGATCAAGTGCAGCGGACTCGGTGAGGTCATCCTGCGCTTCGGCAGCCTTGACGCGAGCGTGTACCCGAGGCGGCGCGTGCGTCATCTTGCGCACGGCGTCAAGAATAGCGCCTCGCACGCGGAAGTAGGCGAAAGCGCGGAAGGCTACGCCTCGGCTCGCGTCGTAGCGCGAACGTGCCTCAAGCAATCCCTGGTAGCCGGCGTTGACGAGCTCTGCCATCTCGCATGGCAAGCTTAGTTGTCCCTTTAGCTTGCCTGCGATGCCCTCTACCATGTCGGAAAAGGCTTCCACTAACGATTCTTCCTGTGGCAGTCCTGGCTTCATAAGCTGATCACCTGAGGAACTCAACTCCCAAGAAGAGTTCGTGCGTTCTTAGAAGAAGTTGCCGATCGTAAATTCAAATACGACGTTTTGCTCGTAGCTGCGTGGGCTGAACGGTACGCCCCACTCAAAGCGCAGCGGTCCGAGGGGAGAGAGCCATCTCAGACCGAAACCCCACGAGGTACGGATATCGAGGGGATTGATGCGGCAAGGGTCGGTTGTATCGTCTCCCTGCGCGGGGGGCGGGACCTGACACAACACGCTTTCGGTGTTCCAGGTGTTGCCGCCGTCGGTGAAAATAACACCGCGAATTCCAGCGACCTCGATAATCGGAAACTCCAGCTCGGCGTTGTAGAAGGCTTGCATGTTGCCTCCGATGACCACGCCTCGGTCGCTCACACCCGCATTCGGATCAGTGACCGCCGGCACACCTGCGCGTGGCCCCAAGCCGAAGAAGGGAAAGCCGCGTACGTTTAAAATGCCGCCAAGAAAGAAGCGCTCGAAGATCGGCACGCCCTGCGGTTGGTTGGTCGTGATGAGGCCCCACTCGGTATTCACCTTGAAGACCACCCCAGCAAATAAGCTCTTATAGAAGCGACCAAACGTCCTGTACCGGATAAAGGAGTTTTGTGAACCGAGAAAGCTATCGGCGTATTCCGTGGAGGCCGAAGCGTAGATACCTTCTGAAGGAAAGAGGCGGTTGTTCCTCGAGTCCCAGGTAAGGCTAAAGCGCAGCGAGCTTGTGAAGCCATCGCGGAACAAGTTGGCCAGCGGCAAACGCTGGAAAACGCCGAAACCGGAGCCGCCGCCGCTAAATCCGAAGAGACCGCCGCTGCGGCTCGAGATGTCAACGAGCTCGCCGCGGTACTGCACAAAGAAACGCAGCTCGTCGAAGAAGATGGGGTGGCCGAGCGACACGCTTCCGCCGGTCGAGTCGCGGCTGAACGCCTGAAACTGACGGATGGTCTTGTAGCCGTCCACTCCGAGCGTCCAGCGGCTATCGAGGAACCACGGCTCAATAAAAGAGACCTGCGCGAGTTGGCGTAAGCCTGAGACTTGAAGCTGAAGACTCAGCGACTGGCCGCGCCCGAACAGATTTTGCTGCTGCACCTGCGAGGTGAAAATAAAGCTCTCGAGGGAGGAGAAGCCGGCGCCAATCTGGAACTGCCCCGTCGGCCGCTCAACGACGGTCACGGCAATATTGACTGAGTTGGGATGTTTACCGGTCTCTTCGGCAAAGTCGACGCGTTCAAAGTAGCCGAGGGCGGTGATACGCTCCTTGGAGGTCTCAAGAGCGCTCTGACTGTAGAGGTCACCTTCTGCGATCTTCATCTCTCGCCGGATAACGCCATCGCGCGTGGTGGTGTTACCGGAGATTTCGATGCGACCGATGCGTACAAGCTCTCCCCGACGGATCTGAAGAAGCAGGTCCACCCGGCGCTTCTTTTCATCCACTTTGGTGATCGGTTGCACCTGCGCGCGGGCATATCCCCGATCACGGTAGAAGCGCTGGATGTCTAGGATGTTCTTTGCGATGGTTGCGCGGCTGAACCAGTCACCCCGCTTCAAAGTCACCTTATTGAGTAGGTGTCGGCGTCCTCCCAGCGGGAGGACACGTTTATTCTGGCTATTCAGCTCTTCCAGGTTTACCTGTCCCACACGGAATCGAGGCCCCTCCTTTATCGGAACAGTGATGTCGATGAAACGCCGGTCAGGGCTGAGTTCAATGGTGGGGATGCCGATGTCAACGTTGAGAAAGCCGTTGTCGTAGTAGAGCACCTGCAGGCGCGTGCGGTCTTGCTCAACGGCTTCGTTCTGGAATGCGTTGTTGGAGCTGAAGAAGGACCAGAACCCGGTCTCTCTGGTTTGCATGGCGGACTTGATCTTTTCGTCCGTGAGGAAACGGTTCCCGACAAAGCGAACGTGCCGCACAACAACGTTTTCACCCTCAATGATGTCGAAGGCGACGGTCACCTCATCGGCGCCCTTGGGCACTAGGCGGTAGGTCACCTTGGCCAGGAAGAATCCTTTTTCCGCGTAGGCATCCCTCAGGCGCATCACTTGCTGCTGGACTTTTGATTCCGAAAGGATCGAGTCTTCCGAGATGCTGATGGCCTCCGTGAGTTCCTCTTCATCAAGCTCGTCGTTGCCGTTGAACTCGATGGCTGCAATAGAGGGTCGCTCCTTCAGAATGAAAGTCAGCGCTACGCCCTCTCCGCGTGGTTTTGCATCCACGGCAATGTCGGAGAAAAAACCAAGGTCCCAAAGCGCCTTGACGTCGCTGCTGAGAACGGCGTCGCTGCAGCGCTGGCCCTTGCGAAGCTCTAGACTGACCAGCACATCTTCCTCAGCGACGCGCCGCAGCCCCTGCGTCCCAATGGCTGTGATGATTCGGCCGTCGCAAAGGGTCCTTGGCACCGTTGAAGGCTCCGGGGTTTCATCGAGTTCTTCGGCTTCATCGAGCTCCTCGTCGTATGCCTCCTCCTCGGTCTCTCCCCGCGATGAGTTAGCTTCATCCGAGGCTTGGCCTAAGCCGGGCCCTTCTGCGACGTCCGTACCCTCTTGTTCTTCGGCACTGGGAACTTCGGAAGGATTGGCGCTATCAGGGGCAGAAGGTGGACTGGGCGCCTGCGAGCGGACGACGTTCGTGACGGATGCAACGAACAGGAAGAACGTTAGAGCAGGCCACTGACGCACCCACGGCTGCGCCGAGAGCGGCCTCTTACAGGGCTTGAATGTCGATAGTCTATTCATGCAGCGTCGTGCCGGGGCCTCAAGCTGTTGATGAGGGCGAGCGAGAGAGGCTCCATCGATGCTCCGAGGCGAATCGTCGTGAGGGGGTGTCCTGCATGAAAATGAAGGGAAGGGCCAGTGGTCTTTGCAAAATCCTTGCTCAAGCCGACGACGGTGCCGAGGCGCTCCTGCGGTCGCTCTCGATGGTGCCATCGCGCATAGTCACGACGCGCGGCATTCGGGCTGCGAGATCTTGTCCATGGGTTACAATGAGAAAGGTCGTGCCCGTCGTTTGGTTGATGTCAAACATCAGATCGTGCATCGCCTCGCTGGTCTTGCTATCGAGGTTTCCGGTAGGTTCATCAGCCAGAACGACCCGCGGCTTCATCAGCAGCGCACGAGCGAGCGCAATGCGCTGCTGCTCGCCGCCTGAAAGTTCACCCGGTCGGTGCGAGGCGCGGTGAAGCAAGCCGACCCTATTGAGCAGCTCGCGCGCCCTCTGCGAGAGCGCACGTCGGCTCTCCCTAGCAAGCAGTCCAGGCATCATCACGTTTTCTAAAGCGGTGAACTCCGAGAGGAGATGGTGAAACTGAAAGACAAAGCCGATCGATTGATTGCGAAACCGCGCGAGTTGCTTGGAACTTAGCTCCGTGATGTCCGTCTGGCCGTAAAGGACCTTACCACTGCTCGGAAGATCAAGTGCCCCCACAATGTGCAAGAGCGTGCTCTTCCCCGCTCCGGAAGCGCCCATCACACACAGCATTTCCCCGGTCATCACGCTGAGACTGACGTTGTCTAGCACCTTCAGCGAACGCCCCTCGTGGTCGAAGACTTTCGAGATGGATTCGATGCGGACCGCAGGAGCAGCCGGAAGGGTTTCCTGCGCCTGCTCTTCGCGTACCTGCATCCGACTAAGAGCCTGAGGCAGCGAATCATTCATACCGGAGAGCTTCTACTGGATGGACGCGGCTGGCGAGCATGGAGGGGTACACGGTGACAAGGAAAGAGACGATGAGTGCGGCTGCACCCACGAAAATAAACTCCGAGCTATCGATGTGCACTGGCAGTTGGTCGATGTAGTAAACTTCTGGGTTCATCCGGATGCCGAAGTGCTTAGCACAGAAGCAGGCAAGGTAGCCTAAGCCAAGGCCGGATGCGGCGCCGATGAGGCCAATCAGCAGCCCCTCGAACAGGAAGATGCCGATGATCGTTCTGTCGTCGGCACCCAGGGCTTTAAGAACCCCAATCGACTGATTCTTCTCCTGCACCATGAGCGTCAGAGTGCCAATGATGCAAAAACTGGCGACGAGCACCGCGATCCCTAGTGCGATGAACATGGCCAACTTTTCGAGCGCCAGTGCGCTAAAGAGTGTTTTATTTAGCTGCTTCCAATCCTGCACCCTCAAGCCGGCGCCCCGCACGCGGTTGCGAATGTCTGAAGCTATTTCTTCGGCACGCTCGAAGTCACGCGTCTTCACCTCGACCGCGCTGATGGCGTCACCCATGTTAAGAAAGCGCTGCGCCTCTGAAAGGGCGATGTAGATATTCTTCATGTCGTATTCGTACATGCCGCTGTAGAACACGCCGGCCACGCGGAACGCGCGAGCCTTCGGTAGCGGTCCGCTTGGCCCTAGCGTGCCAAGAGGCGAGACGATATTGACCTCATCGCCAGTTGATAGGCGCAAGCTCTTCGCAAGCTCCTGTCCCACGATGACGGCTGGTAGTTCGTCCTCAATGGCTTCATCTTCCGAGGGTGCGGGTTCGGTCAGGGCCTCAAGGGTGCCGGCGCGAAGGTTATCGTGGAGGTCGAGCACCTTGCGTGCTTTCAGCGGATCCACACCTCGGATGACGGCGCCGCCAAAGTTGGAGGCGCTCGATATCATAACTTCTCCTTGCACCAGCGGACTTGCTCCCGCCACGCCAGGGGTGCTCTCGATCCGACGCGCGATTTTCCTCCAATCGGTCATGGCGCCGCGCTTGCGGTCCACCAATATGTGCGCGTTGTTGCCCAGGATCTTCGTTTTCAGGTCGTTCCTAAAGCCGCCCATCACGGATAAAGTGGTGGTAAGCGCGCAAGAGGAGACGCTGACGGCGAGCACCGAAAGCACCGCGATGGCGCCAAGAAAGCCACTCTTGCGCGAACGGAGGTGGCGCGCAGCAATGAGGAGCTGCACAGGCAATCGCTCGAGCAGCTGAAGGGCGAGCGGGAGCGCGCGGATGAGAAGCCGCGCCGTCACCCATGCCGTGAAACCAAGGCGAAGTGATTCACGAGCCACCTCAGGCATCTGAGGGAGGGGAAGAAAACTCATGATAAGCCACGCCGCAATGGCCAATGCGTCGAGTGTCCACCAGGTCGCGCGTCGAACGCTTCGGCTGAGCAAAAACCAGCAGCTTATCGCCGACGCCACAACCAATCCGCTGAAGGTCACCTCGGCTACTTGGAGTGCTGCCACAGCCGCCGATAACGTTTGGGCAGAGGTAACGCCCTGGGCGACCGTTTTGGCCAGCGCGAAGCACCCGTAGATCAAGCTGCAGAGGGCGAGACAGGAGAGTCGTCCTCTTCCGCGTGTGCCTTGTTGCATGTAGCGTCGAAGGCAGAAAGCTAGTGCAGACCCGGCGAGCACCACCGCAGCTGCAGCGGTCAGCTGAAGAGCCATGGCCGCAAGAGAGTGCGCAACATCTTTAGTGGCGGGGGCAAATGTGTGTCTGCGCAAGAACGCGCTGACTAAGGCAACCAGAACGACCAGCATCCCGAGGCGGCTTCCGGTCCGTCCCGAGAGGGCGAAGCGGCTTTCTTTCGACCTTTTGCCGATGCCGCGCGCGTGCGTCGTCACTGCGGCTCCTCCGAGCGACCTTCTGTTTCCTCCGAGCGACCCTCTGTTTCCTCCGAGCGACCTTCTGTTTCCTCCGAGCGACCCTCTGTTTCCTCCGAGCGACCCTCTGTTTCCTCCGAGCGACCCTCTGTTTCCTCCGAGCGACCCTCTGTTTCCTCCGAGCGACCCTCTGTTTCCTCCGAGCGACCCTCTGTTGTCGCATCCCGCATGAGCGGAAAGAGCAAGACCTCGCGTATCGAATCTTGATTGCATAGAAGCATGACGAGACGGTCCACTCCAAGGCCGAAACCTGCGGCGGGCGGCATGCCGTAGGAGAGGGCGCGGATGTAGTCCTCGTCGAAGTCCATCGCTTCTTCGTCGCCGCCTTCGCGATTGCGCAACTGCTCCTCGAACCGTTGCGCCTGCACATCGGGGTCGTTGAGTTCAGTGAAGGCATTAGCCACTTCGCGACCGCAAATGAAGAGTTCGAAGCGATCGGTCCACCCTGGGCAATTCTCTAGCTCTCGGGCCAAAGGCGAGACCTCGACCGGGTACTCTCTGATGAAAACCGGTAAGGGTTTGCCTGAAGCGTCGCGGTAGAGGTGCTCGAGCATCGGCTCAACAAAAATCTCGAAGAGGCTATAGATTCGGGATCCGTATGAAGTGGCGAGGGTAAGCGTTCGGCGGTCGACTTCTGCAAGAGCCGAGGCGATGTCTTGGCATGCCTTTTCGACTGCGATGGGATCGAAAGCAGCGTGCGGCTCAAGGGCGGCTGCAAGCGCGTTAGCGGCTCGGATCTTTTGCTCATCCACGGTGTTACCTAGCTCGTCCACGGTGCGACCTTGCGTGGACGTCCGCCTGATGAAGTCGCCGAGAGCTTCTCGCATCGTCAACTGCTTCCAAGGTCGTTCTAATGAGAAGCGGATGCCATCGGCAGAGACCCCTAACTCCTCTTCCAGACGGGAGGCGGCATGACAGATCATCGCTTCGGTCCAACCGACCAGATCGTCGCAAGACGCGAAGGCAGCATAATACTCGAGCAGAGTGAACTCAGGGTTGTGACGTGTGCTCACACCTTCGTTTCGGAACGCTCTTCCCAGCTCGAAAACACGGTCGAGGCCTCCAACCAACAGCCGCTTGAGATAGAGCTCTGGCGCGATTCGGAGATACAGTGGCATGTCGAGCGCGCGGTGGTGTGTGGTAAAGGGATTGGCCAATGCTCCGCCTCGAAGGGGATGAAGCACGGGCGTTTCGACCTCTATGAAGCCGCGTTCCATCAGGAACTGCCTCAGAGCCGCCACAATCGCGGCTCTTCTCCGGAAGACGGCGGAGGTGCTGGGATTGAACGCGAGGTCTGCGTACCTCTCCCTGTAGCGTTTACCGACGTCGGTGAGGCCCTTCCACTTCTCCGGCGGTGGCAGGAGTGCCTTAGAGGCATGGCGATAATGCCGCGCCTGTATCGCTGCGTCTCCGGTTCGCGTTCGCATCAGCGGCCCTTCCACAACAACGTGGTCGGCTAAGTCAAGCAGGCGGTATTGATGTGCCTCCTCCTGCGCGAGTAGTTGCGGACGGACCAGCGCCTGGACGTCTCCCGTTGGAGTGCGCACGACGATGAAGGGGCCCCTCTTGGCCACGACACGCCCGTAAACCTGATGATAGGGTGCATCTTCAGCGAGTTCGTTCTCGAGAGGGAATGACGGGCGAAGTTCAGGATTGGACGCTGCTGAGGCCGCGTCTCGACACCGCTGCCACCACGTGCTGTCGCTCCACCAGGTAGCTGGTGGGTATGCTTCAGTCGCAGCCTCGCGCAGCTCCTTAGCATGCTGAAGCCGAACGCGTTTCAGCTCTTCTTCCGTCGCCATTCACTCTTCTCCTGGTCAGTCGCTTTCGGCCGACTTTCCTGGTGCTTTGGCTGTTAGCAACAAGAAAGCTTCGATGAAGGGGTCGAGGCTGCCAGAAAGCACGCCCTCCACGTCGCTCGTCTTATAGTCGGTGCGCTCGTCTTTGACCATCTGGTATGGCGCGAGCGTATAGGTGCGCACTTGCGAGCCGAAGCCGATCTCCGTTTTCGTGCTGGCAAACTCGCTGGCAAACTGTGCCTCTTGTTCCTGCCGTGCTCTCTCGTATAGCCGGCCTCGAAGCATCTTCATGGCGGTCGAGCGGTTCTTGTGCTGCGAACGCTCCGCCTGGCACTGCACGACGATGTTAGTGGGTAAGTGCGTGATGCGGATGGCAGACTCAGTCTTGTTGACGTGTTGCCCCCCTTTTCCGCTCGCTCGGAAGGTGTCTACGCGCAGATCGTCGGGGTTGATCTCAACTTCTTCTGTATCATCCTCTAGATCGGGCACGACGAAGACAGCAGCGAATGCGGTATGCCTCCGGGCGTTGCTGTCAAACGGACTAATCCGGATCAGGCGGTGGACGCCGTTTTCCGCGCGCAGGAACCCATAGGCGAAGTCGCCCGAGACGAGCATCGACACATCTTTGAGACCGGCCTCATCGCCTTGCTGTTTGTCTAGAAGGTCGACCTTGTACCCCTTTTGATCAGCCCAGCGGAGGTACATGCGCATCAGCATTTCCGCCCAGTCCTGAGCGTCCACACCTCCAGCGCCGGGGTGGATGGTCACGATAGCTGGCGATGCGTCTTGAGCGCCTTGAAGCATCCGCGCCACCTCAAGACGTCGAATCTTGCTCTCGAGTTCATCAAGGCTTTCTGCAACTTCAGCTACCTCGTCCTCGCTCTCGGCAGCTGCCAACTCCAGAAGCTCTCCAAGCACCTGAAGGTCCGAAACGGTGGTCGTGACTTCCCGCACCGTCTCCGCCAGACGCGCACGCTCCTTTAGAAGAGCCTGGGCGCGTTCCTGGTCTTGCCAGAAATCCTCGGCATGCGATTCATAATCCAGTTGCTCAACGCGTCGTTGAAGCTCCGGGAGGTCAAAGATACCCCCTTAGCGCTTCGATGCGCTGCGTGAGGTTGTCGAGCTGATCTCGGCACTCGCCGGCGGTCTTATTCATCAGATAACCTGAGACGGATGGGGTAGAGAGGAGGAGTATCCCTTCTTCAGGTGCCCTACCTAGCACAACTCTGACAAGCAGCATCCGGCAAAGGTGCACTAGAGGATCAGACCCCTCAGGTAAGTGTTCAGCCCCCCCTCGAAAGCATAAAAACCACTGGGATCGCAGGAGTGAAACGACGAGAACTCCATTCCGAGGATGTTCCAGAATCGGCTTCGTCCTCCGGCGTCGTCGTTACGCACACAAGTGCGCGCCTCCTAGCCGTGCGGGCGCGCTCGCTGCTGAAACACCCTCGAAAACCGCATAGGCTTGGGGGGTGAACGCTTACACCCTCAGAGGCCTACGCAATCCATCTCGTTCAGGAGAAGCCAGGCGTCGCAACCTGGTCGCGACCTGCGCGTTTGGCTTGATAGAGGGCTGTGTCCGCGGCGGCAATGAGCTCACTCAGGCTCTCGCCGTGCGCTGGATGCGCGCACACACCGAAGCTTGCTGTTACCACATGCTCGCTCAGTTCCGGCACTTTCAGCGAAACCTGCCTGGCCACACTTTCGCGAATGGCATTCGCGACTTGAATGGCTTCTTCCAAAGTGACATCGGGCATGGCTACCACGAACTCTTCGCCACCGACGCGCGCTGCGATGTCAGACGGACGCACTTGCTTTTGCAGTACCTCACCGACGATGCGAAGCACCTGATCTCCCGTGGTATGGCCGAAGCGGTCATTGAGTTGCTTGAACTTATCAAAGTCCATCATGAGCAGCGAGAATGGCTTCTTCCTGCGTCTAGAGGCTTGAAGTTTCCGCTTCGCGCTGTTTTCAAAATGGCGGCGGTTGTAGAGGGCGGTAAGTGCATCCGTGACTTCTAACCGTTCAAGCTGCGCGTTGGCGCGACGCAGCTCCGCAGTGCGTTCAGTCACACGCATCTCCAGCTCTTCGGTATAGGCCCGGATCGAGCTCGCCATCTTGTTAAAGGATTCGGCCAGCACGCTTATTTCATCGTGTCCAGACGCTTTAGCCAACGTGTCCATTCGGCCTTGGCGGAAGAGCGTGGCCGTGCGGGTCAAATCGATCACGCGGACTGCTACTAACTTGCGTAGGACGAGGTAGAGTGCCACCGCCAGAACCAACGAGGTGCCGAGAATGAGCGCACCTGCCTGCCGCTGGTAACTCTGAAGAGATGCGAAAACCTGCTCTTCGCTAACCTTTGCGCGAATGACGCCGAGGGGATAGGTGATACGTATGGGTAGGGTGATCTGCAGAAGATTGGTGTCCGCCACCAGGAGTTCGGGCTCCACGAGCCGCAGGTCTCTGCTCAGCGCTGCCGGATCGCTGCGCATGTTGAAGCGGCGTGGATCCAAATCGGCCAGTACGCGCCCCTCGCGGCTCACCACCTCGAGCTTGCGCAGCTCTCCCAGTCGTTCGGGAGTGGACACGGCGTTCTCAAGGATGTTCTGAATGGTGTCGTGACGACCGTTGGCAATTGCTGGCGTGACGGCCGCTGCCAACAACTCCAACGAGTGAAGCGTGCTGCGCCGAAAGTCTCCCGTCCTTTCAACTCGCTGGTGATCGAGGATGAGCGCGAGCGTGCCTGTACCCACCACCGTCACCAGGACGAAAATAGCTACGGCAACTTTCGATGACAGCATTCGAGGAAGGGGAGTACCCGCACGTAAAAGAGTGCGCGGTACCACCAGAAGAAACAATAGCCTGAAATGCTGCTTCCGCAACTCCTTGGCTGGGCGGCTCACTGTTTCATGCACTTGACTGCAGTGCGTAACATTTCTACGCTGCGTCACCCTTTGTTGTGACCATTGGAGGTCCTTTTGCATTCCGTCGACGAAGAGGCATCGCCTTCAACAGCAGATGAAGAACACGCCGCAAGCGAGGAAGGAGATGCGGTTTTGGAAGGCTCTGGAGAGCAAGGTTCGCAGCGGGACCAGCCACTGCGGGACCAGGACCTGCAGGAGGAGAGCGTCACGTCAGGCGTCGTTGCTGGAGTTTCAGGAGCTGTGAGTCCGGCAGAGGGCACTCCTGCTGCGGATGAACATGCCGTGCGTCCTTCTGCGAGTGAAGTGCGTTCGGTCGTTGCTGCAGATCGAGCGGCAGACCCCGCACCGGAGTCGACGGAAGAGCAGCAGACGCTCGAAGGAGAGGCCAAGCACACAGGCATTACCAAGGAGGAGCCTGCTTCGGTGCCCCAGCAGCCTGCCTCCGGTGCGCCGGTGCCGACTACTGATGCGGAGATGGCGGCCAACCCCGCCAGCGCGGCAGATGCAGCAGATAACGCTGCGCTGGAGGAGAAGCCGCTTCCGAAGAAGAAGCGGCAGAGGCGTAAGCCGAAACCGGACAAGAAGCATGGCGTGTTTTCGCGCTTCATCGCAGGTGCTGGACGTAGGCGTCACGCATTCAGTGCAGGTGAGGTTATCGCGGGTCGTGTTGCGGAGGCCTTCGAAGATTACGCTGTGGTAGACCTGTTTGGGAAGACGAGTGCCATCTTCCACTGGCCGCGCGCGATCCAGGGGTCAGAAGGCGTCTCAGATGCCGCGTCGCAAGAGGGCAGCGCAGAGGAAGCGACCGGAGCTGCTAGTCAACCGGCGAGCGGCGAGTCGCCACCTGCTGTGTCAGTCGAAGCATCGCCAGCGCCTGAGGGGGGCTCACACGCTGAGGCTTTGGTTGAAGTAGACACCCAGACCAACGGATCAGCGGCGATCGCTCCAGCGGCAGCGATCTCTGCAGGTGCTGCAGGTGAGCAACAGCCCACGGACGCGCCCTCCGAGAGTGCAGATCAAGCGGACGCGCCTTCCGAGAGCGCAAACCAAGCGGACGCGCCTTCGCGAGGTTCCGTTCCGAGCGTGAGCACCATCGTGCGCGGCGCAGTGAGACACGTCAGTGAGAGTGGACACCTCCTTGTTCTTGAAGCTGCGCAAGATAAAGCGCATGCGGTGAAGGAGCTCGCTGAGGTTCGCACGAAGCGTTTACAGGTTGGTGGCGTGGTGTGCGGTTTCAATCGCCGAGGCTACGACGTGTCCGTGGGGGGTGCCGTCGCTTTTTGTGCGGCGCGTAACCTCACAGCAAGTCGCACCGAGAAGCCTCATGAGCTTGTGGGCAAGCACTTCAACTTTCTCGTTTCCACTCCGCAGCAAACGCAGGAGGAGGATCCAGCGTTCAACGCGTCCTACGATTTGACCGTGACACGTAAGTCCATCCTGGAGCGGGAGATGCTTGATGCTGCGCAGGCCTGTCTCGCCTCACTCTCGGTGGGCGACGAACGCGAGGGCGTGGTTACACAAGTCAGGGACTTCGGGCTCATGGTGGATCTTGGCGGCATCGAGGGGCTGGTGCATCAGACGGAACTTTCCTACGATCGGCAAGCCAAAGCCGCGGATGTTGCCAAAGTGGGCGACATGCGGAGGGTCAAGGTCCTGCAGATTTCTCCGGCTGAAGGCAAGAAAGAGAAGCTCCATCGCGTTTCACTATCCATCAAGGCTCTTCAGCCTGACCCGTGGGCCACCCATCAAGAAGAGCTTCAACGCGGTCGAATCTTCCGGGGAAAGGTGTTGCGAACGGCAGAGTTTGGAGCCTTCGTCGAGGTGGCGCCTCATGTGGACGGTCTGATCCACATCTCTGAGTTTGACGGCAAGCCGAAACACGCGGACGAGGCAGTTAAGGTCGGGGATGAGCTGCTGGTGCTCATCGACCGGGTGGATGAACGGAGTAAGAGAATCTCTCTTTCAAAGCTGAGCGCGGCGGAGGCCGAAGCGTACGACAAGGGAGAGCTGGATCCGAAATCACTGGAGAAGCAGCCCACACGACCTGGAGCGGTGATCAAGGTGGTGATCGAGAAGGTTGAGCCCAAGGGTCTTTCAGTGCGGGTCCCCGGAGCAGCTGGGAAGCGGGCGCGCGGATTCCTGTCCACCCGCGACATGACTCAAGCCTCTTCAGAGCAAGGGGGCAAGCGCAAAAGGCTCAGCGCGGGCGATGAACTTGAAGTGAAGGTAACCGGAGTGTCTAAGGGCGGCGGTCTACGACTCTCTCAAAAAGCGCTTTTTGAGGATGAAGAGCGGAAGGCTGTTCAGCACTATAGGCGCGAGGTGGCCAAGCAAAGCTTCGGCACCTTCGGAGATCTACTTAAAGCGAAACTGGGCGACGAAGACGGAGAGGGTAAGGCGAGTTCCTAGTAGGGGGAGTTCCTAGTAGAGGGAGTTCCTTTCGGCCACCATCTCGGTGGAGCGGTTGCACCAGCTGAGGCTAGTGTGTAAAGAGCAAGTTCTAGGGCGATTAACTCAGGGGTAGAGTGCCTTCTTCACACGGAGGAAGTCGCTGGTTCAAATCCAGCATCGCCCACCACCCTGCGCCGTTTTCTGCACGAGGCAAGCGGCTGTGTGCGCTGTAGTTGCCTTCCTGTAGCTGCTTTGCAGTAGCTCCTGTACAGGCTCCACGGTCCAGCGGATGCGCAGCGTCAGCGAACCCATTCGGTCCAGCAGCCCCCTGCGTGACGTGTCGCTTAGCGCGCGTCTTCGTCCGGAGGAGCAGGAACTACACTGCCCTTTGGGTCGGGTCGCCATAAGGTGGTGTAGTTGGGCTTCCGCTTGTTTAGGAAAGCATCAATGCCTTCTTTAGCATCCGGCGACTGTAAACAGCGCGCGAATACCTCCGACTCCAACCGCAGGGCTTCTCTCAGTGGCATCGCGGCGCCCCTCCGCAAAAGTCGTTTCAACTCCTGTAGAGCGAAGGCTGACTGGGCTGTAATGGCTGACACGGTCGCATCGGTTTCCGTGCCCAGGGCGTCTGGCTGAAACACGCGGGAGACCAGGCCGAGCTTCAGGGCTTCTTCTGCCTGTATTGTTCGGCCGGTAATCAGGAGGTCATTGGAGGCTGCGAGGCCGATGCGCCTTGGTAGACGCTGGCTACCTCCAAAGCCCGGCACGAGGCCGAGCCTCACCTCGGGCTGGCCAAAAGAGGAACGGCTTGAGCAGTAAACCAAATCGCAAGCCATCACCAGTTCGCAACCTCCACCAAGCGCGTAACCGTCAACGCAGGCAACGACGGGGGAGCGGAACTCCTCAAGCCTTTCGAGCGCGTAGGTGAAGTAGCTTACAAAGTGGTAGGCGTTGGTGGCCTGCATTCGGCGCAGCGCTTCCACATCGGCTCCAGCGCAGAAAACACCCTCAACTGCAGATGCGATGACGACACATCCGACGTTTCTGCTTTCCTCAAGGACATCGAGAGCTTCGTGGAATGCCTTTGCCGTATCCCATCCGATAGCGTTCCTGCGCTCCGGCTTGTTAAGTCGGAGCGTCGCCACCTTACCGTTAATTTCGAGTTTCACGCCTGCCATCGCGCAACCGTATCAGCCATCGCGCAACTATATCAATCAGGAACTAGAACAGCGCGCTGAGGAACAAGCCACGATGGGCGAGCCGGGTATCGTCGACGCAGGGGAGATGAACGTTCACAACCGCTTTGGCGGTGCGCTTAGACCGACGGTATCACCGGGGTCGAAAACAATCACCAGAAAAAAAACGGCCGAGTGGGTGGCGAAGGACACGCACGGACTTTCCCCCTGGGAGCAGCCTGCCGCCGCCGACCTTTGCTCAGGAGATGCTCTGCTTTCTTGGAAACGTCACCGTGAAAGCGGCTCCGTGCGGCGCTCGGTTGTTGAAGGTTAGACTACCTCGGTGCGCTGCCATGATGTGCTGTACCAGCGCCAGACCCAGCCCCACGCCGTTCGAACGACCACTGAAGAAGACTTCGTAGATGCGATCTCTCTTGCTGTTGTCAACGCCTGGTCCCTCGTCGAGAACATGCACCTTCACCGCATCCGCCGTCGGTTCTATACAGATCTCCACCACACTTGCGGGAGGCGAAACCTGAATGGCGTTGCGTAGCAGGTTCCAGAGCACCTGCCGGAACTGAGCTGGGTCGACCTCTGCTTTCGCGTCGCCAGGTGCGTGAAGAACAAGTTTTGGCACCTCTCGCTCATGGCCCCCCTTGGCCACCATATCGCGTACGTCCTGCGCCAGGGCGGTGAGGTCGCACGAGGAAATTACAGGGTTTCGGGGCTTTCCGAAGACCAACATGTCCGTCAGGAGCTGGTTTAACCGCGCCACCTCCGCACGGATGATGTTCAGTAATCGCTGATCTTCCAAAGCAAGCCCGTCCGAGTCCAATACGAGCTGAACCGCTCCCGAAATGGAACTTAGAGGGTTTTTTATCTCATGTGCGAGGCTTGCTGACAGGCGGCCCAACAAAGCCATGCGCTCGTTCTGCTGCGCTACTGCGCGGAGCCCCTTGACCTCC
This sequence comes from Polyangiales bacterium, assembly GCA_965214225.1. GTDB lineage: Bacteria > Myxococcota_A > Polyangia > Polyangiales > CBDCBC01 > CBDCBC01. The sequence continues at coordinate 3,352,977 of OZ243942.1, forward strand.
GTGAGGTCGCGGAAGACCACAACCTGTCCCTGCGTTTGACCGTCTATCGTGACAAGCGGAGTGCGCGTAAAGCCGGCGTCGAAAGTCTTGCCGTCTTCGCGAATAGCCTGACCTTCCAGCTGCGTTTCCTTGGGTGGAGACGCTTCGCTTGTTGCCTCGGGGAGAAACAGCGAAAGCGGCTTGCCGGCGACTGAAGCTTCGTTGACCTGCAACAACGCCATCGCGGCAGGGTTAGCCGAGAGGATTGTGCCGTTGATGTCTGTTGTGAGCACACCGGAGGAAAGCGAGCGGACGATATCTTCATTCAAACGCGCCAGTTGCTCCGCTCGCGCAGCCACGCGTTCCAGCGCTCCACCTGCTTGATTTAGGCGCGTGGCAAGGTTGCTTGACAGCAGGGCGACAGCGACAAGGCCTACGATGTTTTGCCCTAACGCGATGAGGTGTTCACCTTCGGGAAGGTGCCAATCAAGGCGCGTGAGCGCTGCATTGGCGCGCAGCCAGCTGGACAGCACGCACGAAGCGATCGCCAGCAGAGCTGCTAGGTGCGCCTCCTTTGCTCCCATGCAGATGGCCGCCATCAAGACGGATAAGCCAAAGAGAAAGGTGAAGGTGCTGAGGATACCCCCAGTCGCCAACACCAGAACGCTCACCAGCATTAGGTCGTATCCGAGTTGCCAGCGCGCTAGACCCTTCAGATTCTCCCGCCGAGGAATCAGGTACGTCAGCACGCAGGAAAAGGCGATGGTTGAGCCAAGAATGATGAGAAGCAAGTGAGAGTAGAGAGGCGCGTGCCGGGGAGTCCTCTGCTCCAGAACGAGCTCCGAGCCGAGCAGCAGCACCGTGACAGAGAGCCGGCCGATGATAACCGCGTACAAACGCCGTCTCAGGTCGCCGTCAGCGGGCTCGATTGGAGGCTGACTGAACATGGGGTCTACTTTCATCCGGAAGTGCCGTCTGGGTCAATCGGATGCGACTTATGGCCGGCGTCGCCGCGCAACTGGTCAGTGGCGTTCCGACCAGGAATGTACGCTTCCCGAGGAGGTTGTGCAGTTGGCACAGCGCTCGAATGCACAACCTCCTCAAAAACCGACTCACCAGGGACTGACCGGATGCATTGCCGCCCTACCGCCAATAGCCTATGACGCTGAAGCGGTGAATGCTTCGAAGATGGTAGGCTGCGTGACGGTGTTGTGCTTGGCCACCACGCTCGCGGCTTGCTCGCGTTCTCTGGTTGTTGAGGGCGACCGGCCCTACACCCGCTGTCTCGATGCCGATGCTCCGCAGCGCGACGAAGTTCGGGTGGAAAGCATCCGAGTTAGGCGGGAGGGGCGTAATCTGTCGCTTTCGGGACTTCGCGAAGGTGCACACGTTGGTTTCCTATCGGGTCCAATTTCCCGCGACTTGCCGACCAAGCTTGCAAAGAAGGCTGACGTCCTGGTGGTCGTGGGAGACACGGGTCGCCAGGCCAGGGATGTGAAGGAGTCGATAAGCAACCTTGCTGCTGCTCGTAGGCTCACACTGATCTTGGCAGGAGGGGCGGATCGGATGGACTGGATCGACGACGCCATTGCCGGCCTGCCGAGGCAGGACCGGGGCCGCGTCATCCACATCACCCCATATCGCCTGTTGGTTACGCCGACCATCAGCTTTGGCCTATTAGGCGGGTCCTTGGACGGAGCTTACTCGCGATCCAGAGCCTACTGCGGAGCTCCACCATCGCGTGCTAGCGAGATCATCCAGGAACTCTCCGCCCGGCACGGACGCAAGGGATGGATCGCCTGGCAGATGCCGTCCTATCGCTGGCTCTCTCCGCTCGTCTCCAGAGTGATTCCGCAAGCGGAGCCACCCTCCAAGCTTGCTGAAGTTGCGATTCACGCCTGGCCCTATGAGACGGCAGGATCCGTGACGACAACAAGCGCGCGTAAGGTCGCACCACGTTGCACCACGGCCGTGACGCCTAGTTTATCGTTTCCGCACACACGCTGGGACGGCTCTTTAGCTCGCCCTGGCTTCCTTCTGCTGAATCTCACTACTCTCGCCTTTTCCCCCTCCCTCCCTCCGCTTGCTCACCGCGCCCACTAGAGCCCCTGGCTCTGCACTCACCACGTTCAAAGGACCGGTATCGAGAGCGGAGCCTCGTGTGCCCCTTGAGAGGGTGGGCCGACTTGCCGACACATGGGTCTTCCGCTTGCGTCGGCCCCGCTAAGCTCTATGCTGAGCCTCCCACGGCTTGCTGTCGGGAACATGTTATCGGGAGTGTCTCAAGAAGGAGCTGATCAGTTGCCTGTACCAAAGCGAAGAACGACACGTGCGAAGCGCGACATGCGCAGAGCTTCGCATGACCGAGTGACGTCGCCAGCTGTAGTTACGTGTTCGAACTGTGGCGAGCCAAGCCTGCCGCATCGCATCTGCCGAGCGTGTGGATACTACGGGGGAAGACAGATCCTAGAGCCTAAGACCGAGGAGCAGCTGGGTTAGCAGGTGTGCTGCTTTTCCCTTGCTTCCAAGCGGGGTAGTGCACTAGCGAGGAGTGCACATTCAGCGTGTGACATGCGCTCGCATCCCGAAGACCTCTCCAACAGGCACGCCGTGTCGTGAGAAGCGCGTGGCAGGCCTCGTTACCTCGACCGGTGTGCGCTTCGACCTCGCGGGCCGGCGGCGCTCACTGGATGCCTACACGAAGACCGCCTGATATGTATCTCTCTCTCAAACTGATCGTGGCACCCGTGGCAATCGTTGCGCGCGCAATGGCGCGTGAGAAGTACAGCGTCAGTGCTCGACTGGGAGGCAGATGAGCGCCAGCCATAGCCGCATCCTCGGAACAGGGCGCTATGTGCCCGTTCGGGTGCTTACCAATGCCCAGCTAGAGGCCATGGTCGATACCTCCGACCACTGGATTGTGGAGCGCACGGGCATTCATGAACGTCGCATCGCCGATGACGGTGAGACAACAAGCGACATGGCAACGGCGGCAGCTCGTCGTGCCTTGGCACGCGCAGGACTTTTAGCCACCGATCTCGATTTGATCATCGTCGCGACGGTCACACCCGACATGCCAATGCCGTCCACAGCGGTGCTGGTGCAAAAGAAGCTGGGGGCCCGCGACTCATGCCCTGGCTTCGACGTGGCAGCCGCATGCACCGGTTTTATCTATGGACTTAGCATCGCCGACCAGTTTGTCAGGACCGGCACGTACAGGCACATTCTGGTGGTCGGCGCCGAACTGCTGTCGAGGTTTCTCGATTGGAGTGACCGCACAACGTGTGTCCTCTTCGGTGACGGCGCTGGTGCGGTGGTGGTGGGGCCTTCAAAATCCGCCTCGAGCATACGGTCGACACATATGTATGCAGATGGCAATCTGGCAACGTCCTTGAGCATCCCAGGGGGAGGATCTAAGTATCCTCCAGCGTCTTCAACGATCGCCGCGCATCTCCACGTGGTCAAGATGGACGGTCCTGAGCTTTTCAAGGTTGCGGTGAAGAACCTAGCTTCTGCGTGCCAAGATGCACTTCAACATCACCACTTGAGCGTCAGCGACATCGATTGGGTCTTTGCTCATCAGGCCAACTATCGCATCCTTGAAGGCGTGGCTTCCCGAATCGGAGCATCCATGTCGAAGTTCTTTGTCAACATTCAGAAGTACGGCAATACCTCCAGCGCTTCTGTGCCCATCGCGCTTGATGAAGCGGTGGAAGAAGGTAAGTTGGAGGAGGGTCAGAACCTTTTGCTGTGCGCGCTGGGCGGTGGTGTCACTTGGGGAAGTGCCCTCCTAAGATGGTAATCGGGAGCTCTGCACCGCTCCCTGAGGAACGAGAGCATGTTTAACCTATCTGGGAAAGTAGCCTTGGTCACAGGCGCCTCTCGAGGCATCGGCGCCGCAGCAGCGAAGGCGTTAGCAAAGCAAGGCGCCAAGGTCATCATCAACTACCGCTCGAATGAAGCGGCCGCCGCAGCCACGCTGGCGCAGATCGAAGCCTCCGGTGGGCAGGGTGAGTTGATTCAGTTCGACGTCTCCGACACGGAGTCCTTGGACGCGAAGATCGCCGACTGCGGTAAGCGGCATGGTAGAATCGATATCTTGGTCAACAATGCTGGAGTTGTGGTTGACCAGCTTCTACTCCGCCTCAAGCGTGATGATTTACATCACGTGTTCGAGACGAACGTGCAGGGCACGGTGTTCTGCTGTCAATCCGCGATGCGACTGATGATGCGACGCCGACACGGTCGCGTCATCAACGTTTCGAGCGTAGTGGGAGAAGCAGGTAACCCGGGGCAGGCGGCATACAGCGCCTCTAAGGCAGCTGTTATTGGGCTGACCAAGACTTTAGCTCGCGAATATGCAAGTCGAAATATTACCGTTAACGTGGTAGCGCCTGGCTACATCGAGACGGATATGACCAACTCGCTCAATGAGAAGGCGCGCGCCGCAATAGTTGAGGCCACGCCCGCCTCCAGGGTCGGCACGCCCGATGAGGTGGCTGCAGCCGTCGTTTTTCTGGCGAGCGATGAGGCCGCCTACGTCACGGGGCAGGTGCTTCGTGTCAACGGCGGGATGTACATGTAGGTTTGGGTTTGAATCTGTGCGGTGAATCTGATATGTCGCCGGCTTGTCGTTAGCGGGGCAAAAGGCCTATCAGACATTGGGACTTGAGAAACGACGAACGAACTTACCGCCTGGAGGGCATACATGGATATTGAGAACAAGGTGAAGGAGATTGTGTCGCAGCAATTGGATGTCGACACAGCACAAATACAGGAGTCTTCTTCTTTTATTGAAGATTTGGGCGCCGATTCTCTAACTATTGTCGAACTTGTGCTGGCCTTTGAGGAGCAGTTTGAGATCGACATTCCCGACGAAGACACCGAAAAGATACGTACTGTCGGCGATGCCATCAGCTACATCAAGAGTCACGCTGAAGACAGCTAACGCTTCAGGCTGAGTCCTCGGGCCTATGGATGTTCCCGCTGTAGATGAAACCCAGCGAGTCGGTATACCAACGGGGTCGAAAGGTCGCTTCATTAGATGACGCGCAGGGTAGTGGTAACAGGAACGGGGGTCTTGAGCCCCTGTGGTCTCTCAGCAGGTGAGACGTGGCAGAACATCGCCGCCGGTCGGTCAGGTGTCCGTCGCATTACCAGCTTCGACATCGATGACTTTCCGTCTCAAATAGCCGGTGACGTGCCGGGTTTCGAAGCGGAGAAGTGGATTGAGCGTCGGCGGTTGAAGGAGGGCGACCGTTTCATCCATATGGCAATAGCGGCATCCGTTATGGCCATGGAGGATGCAGGTCTGAAGCCTTCCACCACGCCGTCATCATCAGGTGAAGTCACCCTCACAGAAGAAGAGCTAACCCGGACTGGCACGCTTATCGGCGTTGGCATGTGCGGCCTTGGGTACATCGAGCGTATGGCGGCCGTCCTGACGACGAAGGGGCCGCGCAGGATAAGCCCATTCTTCATACCAGCAACGATCACCAATCTTGCGCCTGGTCAGGTTGCCATGCGCTTTGGTCTGAAAGGACCAAGCTACACCACCACTAGCGCCTGTTGTTCAGGAGCGCATGCAATAGGCGAGGCTTTCAGGTGGATTCAGCGGGGTGACATTGACACGGCCGTGGCCGGCGGAGCTGAGGCTGCGATAACCGGTCTCGGCGTCGGCGGGTTCACGGCGATGCGCGCCCTCTCGACTCGCAACGACGCGCCTGAAGAAGCGAGTCGCCCCTTTGACAAGGACCGCGACGGCTTTGTGATAGCTGAAGGGGCAGGGATTATCATCCTCGAGGAATATGAGAAAGCACGGCGTCGCGGCGCGAACATTCTGGCGGAGGTCGTGGGATATGGCGCGTCCACCGACGCGTATCATCTGACACAACCTGCGCCTCATGGAGAGGGTGCCCAGCGCGCGATGAGCGAAGCGCTGCGGGATGCGCAGGTCGCGCCAGACGAGGTGGATTACATCAACGCCCACGCCACTTCGACCGGATTGGGTGACATCGCGGAGGTGGAGGCGATCTCCGCAGTCTTCGGTGAACATGCCGCATCGAAGAAACTTTGGGTTTCCAGCACGAAGTCAATGACAGGACACTTGCTTGGCGCAGCCGGAGGCTTAGAGGCCTGCCTAGCGGTTCAAGCGCTCGGCGAGGACGTCGTCCCGCCCACGATCAACCTCGACAATGTGGATCCGTCTTGCTCAGGGTTGGAACTTGTTCCTCATGAGGCGCGCGAAAGAAAGCTTCGCTGCGTTGCCTCCAACTCCTTCGGATTCGGAGGCGCAAACACGTGCCTAATCTTCAAGAAGACATAGGTGCGGATGGACCCGCAGCAAAAGAAGCAGGGAAGTTCAGCGTGATATTCCTTGGTTCAGACCATGCCGGCTACGCTCTCAAGCAACTATTGCTGGCCGAGCTCGCAGAGGCACCTCGCCCCACCGAAGACCTCGGCTGCTTTGATGAGAGTCGATGCGATTATCCGGATGTGGCGCACCTGCTAGCGGAGCGGGTAGCATCTACTGAGAGGGCCCAAGGCCTGTTGCTGTGTGGAACTGGTGTAGGGATGGCCATGGCAGCCAATCGACATGCCAACATTCGTGCAGTCGTCTGCAGTGAGAGCTTCAGCGCGCGTATGGCGCGTGAGCACAACGACGCCAATGTGCTATGCCTCGGAAGTCGTGTGGTCGGTGCGGCGCACGCGGTCGAGATAACTCAGGCCTTCCTCGCTGCCACATTTTCTGGAGGCCGGCATGTCGCGCGCGTGCGTAAGATGGAAACCACGTGAGACAGAAGCTGAGTGTACGTTTTCGTCATGAAACTGCGGCATTCCATCTGCAATTTAAGTGTGAGTCGTGCGTGTGGTTTGACGGGGATGCAGCATGTGTGCAGCGGTATCCCATTGAAGAACATCGCGCGGCCCACTACCTACGGCCATCCGCAACCTTGGTCTTCTGTAAAGACTTTGAGCTAGTTTAGAGGATACAGGAGCTCGGTTCTGCACGCGTGTGGCCCTACGTTCTCCATTGGACGGACCGGACGCCTTCGAGGTATGGTCGAGAAGTGCTTTTCGACTCGCTGCCGAAGACGGTCTCCATTTACGAAGTGTCACCTCGAGATGGGCTGCAGAACGAAGCTGTCACGGTTCCGACTGCGCAGAAGCTGCGCCTTATCCATGGGCTGGTGGAAGCGGGACTTCGACGCGTCGAGCTCTCGAGTTACGTATCGCCGCGTTGGGTGCCGCAGCTTGCAGATGCGGACGACGTAACTTCTCTGGCGCCGCGCCAGGATGGCGTGACCTACAGCGCCCTTTGCCCCAATGCACGTGGTCTCGAGCGCGCCCTGGCGGCACGTGTGCAAGAGGTCTGCGTCTTCGTGAGCGCGAGTGACACGCACAACAGGAAGAATGTCAACCGTTCAGTAAAGGAGACGCTTGAGCGTTTCGAGAGCGTCATCGGCCCCGCCATCGAGAGTGGGCTCCGAGTGCGCGGCTATGTCTCGACGGCGTGGGGCTGTCCATTTGAGGGCGATGTCGAGCCGCGGAAGGTGCTGGACCTGTGTGTTCTTCTAATTGGACAGGGGTGCTATCAAGTATCCCTTGGTGACACAATCGGCGTGGGCGATCCGGTTCAGACTCGGGGTTTGCTCTCTACCTTGTATGAGGGTGGAATCAAACCGGACCAACTTGCGTTGCATTGTCACGACACCCGCGGCACCGCTCTCTGTAATATTTTGGTTGGTCTCGACATGGGTGTTACAACATTTGACGGTTCTGTAGCTGGTCTTGGAGGATGTCCTTTTGCTCCTGGTGCTGCTGGAAATGTGGCCACCGAAGACCTGGTTTATCTTCTGGAACGTATGGGCGTCTCTACGGGAATCGATCTGCAGAAATTATGGGACGCGGGTCAGGTCGCAAGGTCGGTGGTTGGCCGTGACCTGCCGGGCAAGGTGCATCGTGCGGGGCTACGATCACTCCGAATCTAACGGCTTGTGTACTCTTCCCACGCGGCACGTCAGGTGCCTATCCGTGCAGGAAGCTAGTCGAGGCGGGGTTCGTCAAAGCCAAAAAGCGCGTCTACAGCACGTGCTCACCCAGAGTTTGCTGAACGGAGCGTTCTTTTACTACCTCCAAGCTGCCTTCAAGCTTGTCAGGACGCCTTGTAAGCCGATAGGATCGCGTGGTGGGGTACCCGATAGGGTTGCATGCAGGGTACATCGCATGCTGGGTACAGAGTACGGAGGGAGCCCGGATGGGTCCTTCGACAGCGCACTGCGCACCGGCCTGCAGTGCTAAGGGCTAATCGTTTGAGCAGCGAAGAGAACAGCGAAGAGAGCAACGTGACTGCGGTCTCCAAACTTCTGGGGCGGCTTCAAGAGAATCCTAGGGATGAGCAGGCGCAGCGCGAACTGCGCGATGTGGTAAGCGGGCTTCATCCATCTGAAGAGCCTGAGGTGCTCGACCTGATTCGTGCTGCATGCGCCTCACATGCAAAGCGCCACGAGTTGGCAGCCGTCGCCGAGCTTCTTGAAGTTCAAGTCCTGCTTCTGTCCGACACGAGCCAGCGATGTATGGCGTGGAGGGATCTGGCTGATGTCCACCGCTTTCACCTGATGCAAAATCAGCAAGCACTCGAGGCGCTAAATAATGCACTTGCGCTCAATCCCGAAGACGCAAATGTCTCGCGCGCGATAGAGGAGTTGGAAAATCAAATCGCTAACTGGGAGGAGATCGCGAAGGCGCTCTCGGAGGAGGCAGAGCGAAGCCAAGACATGGCCTACAAAGCTTCCCTATGGGTGCAAGCAGCAAGCCTCAACTGGCAATACCGCAGAAAAGGGCGTGACAAGGAAGCTGACAGGCTATTCCGCAAAGCACTCGACGCGGATCCGGGAGACGCTCTTTCTGCCTTGCTCTACGAGCGCACCTTGCGGCAGAGGGAACACTGGAAAGCAATACCGGAGATCCTGTTGTCTGTGGCGGAGGCAACGAAGAACCGCGACGACCAATTCGCGCTCTATCTGCGCGCTGCACGTCTTCTTCACCGTCGTTTAGGTGACGACGCCCGCGCCGCTGCCTGCTATGAGCGCGTACTTGACGCCTCTCCCGGTAACTCGGAGGCGATGAGTTTTCTGGTCGATCACTTCACGCGCAGCGAGATGTGGGACGACCTCGTCACGCTCTACCAAAACGCCCTTCGCGCGTACCAGGGCACTGAGGAAGAACAAGCAATCCTTCTGCAGCTTGCCATGGTTCACTGGAAGATCCTCGGCTCGGCTGAAGATGCCGCGCCGTACTTTCACCGTCTCCGCAAGCTGAACTCGGCCAACCCCGGCCTTGTCTCGTATTACTGCGAGCGAACAGAGGAAGGCGATGATCCTTCGCGTTATCTAAGTGTGTTAGAAGAAGGCATCCGAGCAGCTGCTGAGCCAGCTCAGCGCCTCGCTCTTGCTGAGGAACTCGCGACGGCAAGTGAACTTTACACATCCTCAAAGGATCGCGCGATTGATGCTTGGCGCACCGTGCTCGAAATCGAGCCTAAGCACCGCGAAGCGCGCGAGAAGCTTAAAGCACTCTATCGTGAAGCGGGAAAATGGAACGGTCTCGCTGAGACCTTGCAGGCGGAGTTGTCGCACCTCAACGAGGAGCAGGTCGAAGAGAAGACGAAGCTGCTCCGAGAGCTTCTCCCAATCTACCGGGAGCGGCTACGTAGCGATGCGCGGGTGGTTGAGACCTACCGCGTGCTTCTGGAGGTGTCGCCCGATGACAAGGTCGCTCTTCAGGAGCTCGCTCAGCTTTACGAGCAGCTCGGGCGGTGGAACGACCTGATCCAAACCCTCACCAAACTTGCAGAGGTAGAGGACGAGCAAGCGAAAAAGTTTTCACGACTCTTCCGAGTAGCAGAACTTTGGATCGAGTGCTTCGCGAACTACAACCAGGCTACCGTTCCACTCGAGGCGGTCCTTGAAGTACAACCTGACCACCCGCAAGCGCTGGAAAGGCTCAAAGCCATCTACCGCAAGAAGCGCTCATGGGAGGCGCTTCGGGACGTGCTAGAGCGGCAGCTTGCACTTGCCGAGTCGGATGAGGCGAAGCTTAAGGTGCTCCGAGAGCTTGGGGAGTTGGTCACCAACCGAATGAGAGCTCAAGGTGCTGTTGAAATCTGGCGCGCCGCGGTAGAGTTGGCTCCCACCGATGCTGGCGTGCTCGCCGCGTACGAAGGAGCGGCGAAGAAGCAAGACGACTCCACTGCGCTGGCCGATGCGCTTGAGCGTCGCCTCAAGCTTGATCTTTCTACGGCCGAGAGAGTCAACCTGTTGCTTCGCGCCTCGTCGATTTATACAAGCAAGAGGAACGACGACGAGCGGGCCATCGAACTGCTTGAGGAAGTGCTCGCGCTCGAGCCGGAACACAAACGCGCCACCCGCACGCTTCGCGATCTGTTTGTAGCGCAGAAGGAGTGGGAGCGTCTTGAGCACCTGTATCAGAGATTCGGGGACTGGGAGGGCCTTGCGGACCTCTACGTCTCGATCGCAGAAAAGGCGGAGACGCGCGACGAGCGAATCGACCTTCAACTTCGATCCGCCGAGGTCTACGAGAGCCATCTGCAGGAGCCTCAGCGCGCTCTGAGAAGCTACGAGAGGGTGCTGCAGGAGGACGATGCCCATCCTCGCGCGGTAGAGGCTCTTCTGCCAGCCTATCGGCAAGATGAGCACTGGGATAGAGTCGAGGTCCTCTTAGAGACCTCGCTCTCTCTTGAGGCGCAGGATGCGGCGGAAGATGGACACCAGGCGCTTAAGCACGAGCTCTTCCTGGTTTGTGCAGACAAGCTTCAGAAGCCAGATAAGGCGCTGCAACTTGGGCTTGAGCTGCTTGCCACCCACGTTGCAGATGAAGCATTTCTGTTCAAGCTCGAAGAAGTCTCCATTCAAGCGGATGAGCGCATTCGCTTGCTTGGCGTCTACATTGAGCAACTGCGCGAGACCGAGGGAGATGCACGCGTACGGCTGCGTCGACATGCATGGGAACTGGCAGAGGCAGCAGAGGCGCCATCCTCAACGTTGGAGAGTCTCTGGAAAGGCGGGCTCGAGGACGCGCCGCACGACCGCAGCTTGCATGAGAAGCTGAGCACGCTCTATCGCGCGGAGCAGCGTCACGCCGAGCAGCATCAGCTAACGGCGCAGAGACTCAACTTTGCCGAAGATGATAGTGAACGGGCGCAGCTTCTTGAGCAACTAGCGCTTCTTGAGCGCGACTTTCTTGGCCGACCTCAAGACGCTCTCGATAGGTTGATGGAGCTGCGAGCGCTCAAGGGGGATGACGAAGACTTACTCGCTGAGGTGGAGCATCTGGCAACGCAGCTGCACGACTGGCCAGTGGCAGAGTCTGCTCTCTCTGAGCGCCTCTCCCACTCAGAAGGGCAAGCGTGGCTGGCTGCGGCAACGCGCTACTCGTCGCTGCTTTCGCAGCAGTTGAAGCAACCGGAGGCCGCGCTACCGGTTATTGAGCGGATGCTTGAGACGGAGGGAGGTCAGGCTGTAGCCATCCGGCAGCTCAATGAGCTCCGGGACGATTGCCCGCACCTCGCGGGGGAAGTGGATGCGCTGCTCGAGAGGGCGTACCTGTTATCAGGTGACCTTCGGAGGGCGCTTGATATATCCATTCGGCAAGTATCGGAGATCGATGGCGTTCACCAACGCGCCGCAGCGAGCCTTGGTATAGCAGAGAAGTTGCATCAGGACCTTGGTGACCCAGCGGCAGCCTATGAGGTGATGGAACCTCATCTTGCTGGCGTCGCGCTCGATAAGGAGATGCGTGCTCAGGTTGAGGCGGTTGCGAGGTCAGCGGGTCAGCTCGAGCGGCTTCTCGAGCACTACGCCATGCTCATCGACGGGTCGGCCCTGCCAGAGGCAGACGCGGCTGCACTGGCAGCGCATGTAGCTCATCTCTACGAGGTTGAACTACAGAGACCAGAAGCCGCCGAGCCCTTTCATCATCGGGTCCATCAGTACGATGCCAGTGACGAGGGATCGTTCCGGGCCCTCAAAAATTTCTACACGGAGGCGGAGCGGTGGACCGATTTGCAGCGCGTTTACCGCGACAGCATCGCCAGCACATTCGATGCCGATAGGAAGATAACGCTCCTTCTCGAGCTATGCTTGCTTCTCGAGGAGCTCTTGGAAGATGTTGACCTGGCTATCCGCGGATACGAGGAGGTTTGTGAGCTCAATCCAGCGCACCAGAGCGCCCGGCGTGCCCTGGATCGGCTTTACGTGCGGGCGGGAAGGTGGCGGGACTTGCTCGCTTTGTTGGAGTCGGACCTGACCGCTGCAAGCGGCCCGGAAGCAACCGACCTGCTCTACCGTTCCGCGGAAGTGCTCGAGAAGCGTTTGAACGAGCCGGGGCGTGCCTTAGACCGCTACGAGTCGATTCTGATTGAACAACCGACGCACCTGCGCGCACAGGAAGCGCTCGAGCGCCTCATGAAGAACCCCTCACAGCGTCGCCGCGCCGCAGCTATCCTTGCGCCGCTTTACGAGGCGCAGGGGGGACACCGTGATCTCGTTCGTGTGCTGGAGTGCGAGTTTGAGGATGCTTCGAACGTGGGCGACAAGGTGGCGCTGATGCTACGCATTGCCGAGTTGCGCGAGCACAGGTTACACGACGTCGCGGGAGCGTTTTCTGCGATCGGTTTCGCTGTTGCTCTTGATCCAGCAGACGCGACCATGCGCGACGAGCTCAAGCGTCTGGTGATGGGATCGGTTGACCGTGAAAAAGAGCGAGCGGCTCTTCTTCGCGAGGTGGCTGGACATCGAAGTCTCTCCACTTCGGTGCGAGGTGAGATTCTTGCGGAGCTTGCCGACCTTTACGATGAGCCGCGCAACGCGGAGTGGTCGGAAGCGAAGAAGGAGGAGAACTTCCGCCGTCTCATCGCTCTCGATCCCGACAATGCACATTCAGTTCGGCGCGCAGCGAGAGCGCTGGCTCAGCTTCACCGCGAGGGGGGCCAGGCGGAAGAGTTAGTCGCCGATCTGCGCCTGGCGGCAAAGACAGCGGATTCCACGGAGGAAGCTCATGCCGTGCTTAGTGAACTTGCGGACGTTCTCGTGGAGAGGCTTCATCGCCCAGAGGAGGCCATCGTCGTTTTACAACGATGCCTTGATCTTGAGCCGCGGCATCTTGCCACCATGTCGCGACTTGAAGCCATGCTCACCAAACAGAACGAGTGGCAGAAGCTCATCGGTCTACTTTACACTCGCTTCGACGCTGTTGATGGAGACGAGGAAAAGAAGACGGTAGCTCGCCGCGTCGCGTACATATACGAGACAAAGCTCGAGGATGAAGATAGCGCTATCGTGGCTTACAACGAGCTGCTGGCACAGTTCGGGCCCGACGCAGATACTCTACGGGATCTTGCAGAGCTTTACGGGCGCAGTGGGCGGTGGCGTGACCTGCTCGAGGTTCTCGATCAGATGCTTGGCATCGCAGAGCAGGACGGCGAGCGCATCGGCAACCGTCTGCGCGCGGTGCGCATCCTTCGCGTACAGCTCGGCCAGTCAGAAGAGGCGGTTGATGCTTTAGAGGAGCTTGCTGTCGACTTCCCGACGCATCCGGACGTTATGGCGCAACTTGAGGACTTTCTCGATGACGACCGGCCAACCGTTCGGAGTCGGGCGGCGACGACTCTGGCCAAAAGCCTGGGGGCCTCCGGCGACTTGCGCCAACAGCTGCGGGTGCTGGATGTTGTGGTGAGCTCCGGGGATGCCTATCAGGTGGTCGAAGCGCTACGCACGTGCTTGCGAGCATCTCAGCAGTTAGATGACCAGGATTTACTCTACCGCTACACGAAGCGCCTGATCGAGAGTAGTTCAGCAGAGCCTGATGTTGCCGAACTTTTCGGTCAGCTCTGGAGCTACAGCGATCATCTCGAGCGGTGGGACGACACGCTCAGCTTCATGCGGGAGATTGTGCCAACGTTGGATCATCCCGACGTCCGCGCGCTTGTGCTTCGTCGTATTGCGCAGGTGGCCTATCATCAGGACGACAGACCGCTTGCGCGGCAGTTCTACCAGAAGTTGCTGGAGCAAGAGCCAACCGATAGCGAAGCACTGGATTCGCTCGAGACCCTCTACGAGTGGGCTGGAGATGCTCGGTCGCTCGCCGACATCCTGCAAAGGAAGCGGGAGCTCGGTCATGGCCCTGAAGCTACGGCGTGGCTGCTCATCCGCGAGGCGGAGGTTCTCGAAAAGCAACTCGATGATCGCGAGAGTGCGGTGGAGAGGCTCGAGGCCTCTCTCGACGCCTCCGCGCAGGATGAGGCTTTCCGGTCGCTTGCGTCGTTGTACACGGACATGTCCCGATGGGAGTCTCTTGCTGAGCTCTACCAGCGGCAGCTAGATGCTGATCAAAGAGCGCCGGCGGAGCTCCACTTCAAGCTTGGCGCCCTTGCGCAGGATAAGCTCGGAGACCTCGGCAGGGCAGTTGATGAGTACCGTGAGGTGCTACTGGCGGAGCCAACACATAAGGAGACGCTCGATCGTCTTGAGCGCATGCTGGCCGATCCGCAGGTGCAGACAGAGGCTTCCGATATGCTTGAAGCTGCGCTCGTTCAGGAAGAGGATTGGCGGCGGGTAGTCGCACTCTTGCAGACGCACCTCACCTGGGAGGTGCCTCCTGAGTCGCCTGCGCGTCTCTACTTGCGGATGGGGGAGGTGCTCGAAGACCAACTCAAAGATGTGGAAGCGGCCATGGCGGTCTACGCGAAATGGATCGAGCACGAACCTAACGATGAGGTTGCTTGGGAGGCCCTTGCGCGCACCGCCCGTCGGTTGCAGCGATGGGACGAGCAAGCGCGGGTTTATGCGTCGGCCCTTGCCCGCATAGAGCACGACGACGAAAGCTCCGCACGCCTCTCGTTTGAGGCAGCTAGGCTGTACGATGAGAGGCTAGGTGAACCGGCGGAGGCAATCGAGCTATACGAGCGCGCCTACCGCTACGACACCACCGTTAGAGGCGTCTCCGGGGCGTTGATCTCTATCCATCAGCGCCAGAAGAACTTTCAGCGGCTAGCTGAGATATATCAGGAGCAGGCGCTGGCATCCGAGCTCAATGATGAGCGTGTCCGACTCTTGCGTAAGACAGCCGACATTCTTGAGAGCCAGCTGGAAGACTTTGAGGGAGCGGCCACAGCATACCAGCAGATCATTGACTGCGATCCCGTGGATCACATGGCGCTGGAGGCGCTGGAGAGTCTCCTGAGCCGAACCGAGCAATGGGAGCGGCTCGGCGAGTTGCTCCGCCACAAGATTGAGCAAGAACAAGAGCTTACGCTCAAGTTGGAACTCAAGCATCGTTATGCCTTAGTTCTTAGTGAGAGGCTAGAGAGGGTCCAAGAAGCCGTCGACGAGTTGGAAGAAGCTGTTGAACTCCAGCCGCAGTACGAGCGGTGCATCGCAACGCTGGAGGTTCTCGTGCAGAATCCTGACTGCCAGTTGCGCGTGATTGAGATTCTTGAGCCCGTGTACCGTGAGGCCGGCCAATGGAAGAAGCTTATCGCGATCTTGCAGGCCAAAGCGATGCTTGAAGACTCACCCTCTGAGTCGGTCGCGCTGCATAAGCAGGTTGCGCACCTATACCAGGACCATTCAGACAACCCGGCTCTCGTGCTCGAGGCCTGGAACGCCGCTCTTCGTGAAGATGCGGGTGACGAAGAAGTACGAAGTGAGATGCTCCAAATCGCTGAACAGCTGCAATGCTGGGAGACGCTTATCCAGATGTATGCGCCCGCAGCTCGTGCGTCGGAGAGCGACGAGGTCCGGGCTGGGCTTTGGAAGGACGTAGGTCAAATTTATGCCACACGCCTGAACCGTCCCGAAGACGCGATTGAAGCCTATCTCCAAGTGCTTAAGGTTGAGCCGGAAGATGGCAAAACACTCGCCCTCCTGGAGAAGCTGCAAGAGCAAGTGGAGGATTGGCAGAGCGCAGTCAAGACGCTGGAGAAGCAAGCGCAACTGTCGTTTGAACCTGAGCAGCGTTCCGCGTTTCTCTTTCGTGCTGGAGCGATACTGCGGGACAAGGTATCGGATCTTCCGCAGGCGGCGAACCTACTTCGCAGCGCCTCCGAGGAAGATCCAACCAACACCTCGATCTTTGCGGCACTGTCTGACCTCTACCAGCGTTTACACAACCCGTCAGCGCACTACGATACTCTAACCCGCTGGTATGAGGTGGAGGACGCTCGAGAGACGCGCACACGCTTGGGCATTGAGCGCGCTGTTGTTGCCGGAAAACTAGGACATGCTGAGGATGCCATTGACGCTCTTCGCGGTGTGCTTGTGGAAACGCCGCAGAACCTGGAGGCGTTGCGACTGCTTCAGGAGCTGCACCGTCAAGAGCGACAGTGGCACGAGTTGTTGGACGTGTTGGTGCAGCTTGAAGAGATAGACGCCAAGGAAGGCGCAGTAGGCGCCAAGCAGGAACGTGCGGAGCTCCTCTCTAGCCAGCTGCAAGAATACGAAGCGAGTGCTGCTTTGTGGATGGAACTTTTGTCAGCAAACCCAGAAAGCGAGAGAGCAGCTCACGCGCTGTTGGATTTGTGCCTTGCACATCAGGATGTGGTCCTTGAAGTCGCTCCGCAACTTGAGCGCTACCTGAAGCAACATCAAGCATGGCGCTCTCTCGTCGAGCTCCTGAAGGCAAAGGCTGCCGCTGCGATAAACCCGGAGATACGGCAGGATGCCTTGCGAGCCCTCGCGGCAGTGCAGGAAAATAGAATGGAGAACGTTCAGGAGGCTCTGCAGACCCGGATGCAGATCTTTCAGGAGGAACCCTCCCACGAAGCGGCGGGAGAGCTTGAACGCGTCGCAGCTGGAAGTCATCAAGAGGAAGCTCTTATTCCCTTCTACGAGCAGCAGCTTCCAGCTATCTTTAACGACGAGGTCGCGCGTGCCGTCGCGCTTCAACTCTACAGCTTCTGTGAGGCCGCCGGAGACGTGGCGCGTGTGTTGCCGTCCCTTGAGCAAGTACAGGAGCGCCTCGGCTACGATTCTGAGTTGGATGCGCTTCTTGACCGCCTTTATCATCAGTCTGAGCAATGGGAGAAGCTGACCGAGGTTATTGAACGACGGGCTCTCTCAGCAAGTGCACCCGAGCGAGCAGCGCTCCTTCTCCGCTTAGCGAATCTACATTGGCAGACGCGCACAGAGCCTGAAGCTGCGTTGCGGGTGTATCAGGATGCCATGCTTGAGGAGCAGCTCGCACCTCATCTGGTCGAGGCGTTTCAAGCCTTCGCAGAGCGCGTAGAGAACGGTGCTCTTGCGCTTGAGGCGCTTGCGGTGCTGGAGGAGCATTGGGAGCGACAAGGCAACGAGGCGCAACTGCTATCCGCTCTTCGGTTGCGTCTCTCCAGGTCGGAGGGAGAGGGTGACAAGGTATTTTTGCTGCGGCGCATCGCCCAGCTGGCTTCTACCCTGGGGGACGCTGCGGGAGCTGCAACTGCTTTGTGCGAGCTCTTCGTCATCGACCCCTTCGATACAGGGGTCCTTGATACCTTGGAGGAGCAGTGCCGGAGCGTGGGAAGCTTCGACGTAGTACGAACCATGCCTGCAGCGCTGCGCGAGAATGCCTCTCTGGACGGAGTGATGCGTGCGGAAGTCTTCACGCGTCTAGGTCTGTGGTTTAGCACCCACCTCCGTGATCAAGAAGCGGCGCTCGAGCTATGGCGCGAGGCAGCGAGCGCCAACCCAGAAGATCCCGCGCCCCTACGGCATCGTCGCTCCGTTATTAGTGAGCACGAAGAGCACCAGGAGGAATACGCTGGAGTTCTCGTGGCCTTGGCAGCTGTAGAGGCGGATGAAGAGGCGCGTCGACAAGCCTTGGTCACGGCAGCAGAACTCTACGAACATCGACTTTCTGACTCTGATCGCGCTAAGGAGACCTACAGGAAACTGCTGGAACTTGAGCCGGAGAGTCTAGAGATTTCCGAGGCGCTCATCCGGCTTCACACAGCAGACGGCGAATGGCAGCAGGTGGAGAGGCTGCTTGATGAGCGTGGCACACACCATCACGATCCAGCCGAACGCGCATCCGCCCGGTTGAGGCAGGCAAATGTCATACAGACGGAACTGGGGGATGCGCAACGAGCAACGGAGCTTCTTGAGGTGGCTCTGGATGAACACCCTCAAGAGTTGGCGTTCACCGATGCGCTTGAGGAGACGTACCGTGCTTCTGCGCGGTGGGATGCCCTAGCGAAGCTTATTGAGCGGAAGATTGATGCAGCCAAGTCAGCAAACGCGGCGTACGCACTGCGTAAGCAGCTCGCGGAGCTAGCCGAAGAGCGATTGGGAGATGCAGTCCGCGCCTGCGACGTCTACCGCGACCTGCTGCTGGATCGTCCGGAGGACAATGAGGTATATCTGAAGCTCAGGCGCAGCCTCATTGCGCAGGAGCAGTATCACGCGCTTGCGCAGCTGCTTGAGGAAGCGGCGCAGCGCACACAACGCAAGGACCACTGGCTTGAGCTTGTGGAGCTAGCTCAGCAGAAGCTCGATGATCCCGCCCTTGCGCTCACAAGTCTAGAACGGGCACTTGAGACGCACGCTGAGGATCCGGACCTGCTCAAGCGACTTCGAGCGGTAGCTGCTGAGGCGGACGATTGGGATCTCTACGTGCAAGCGTCCCAGGCATTGCTGCGTCTGGTCTCAGCTGAGGAAGCCAACGCGTACGCGTTAGAACTCGCCGAGGTTCTGGAACGCGAGCTGGGGGATAGCCGGCATGCCACAGAGGTGCTGAGGGCGCGCCTGAGTCACGACGGGAGCAGCCGCACCCTTGAGGCGCTCCGCACGCTGCTTCAACGCAACTCGGACGAGTCTGCATGGCTCGAGACGCTCACGGAAGCAGCCTTTGCCGAGCGGAACTTCAGCAGAAAGAAAGAGTTGCTAGCGGAGCTGCTACAGCTCCAAGAAGAGCAGCAGGCGCCCGCTGCGGAACGCGCAGAGACGCTTGCACAGTTGCATCGGGAAGATCCGTCGGAACTATTATGGGCGCTAAAGCTTGCCGATGCGCAAGTAGAAGCCGGCGCTCTAGAGGAAGCCGTCGGAGTCTTGTCTGCGGTGGTGGATCAAGCGCCAAACAAGCGCGACAAGTCTCTCGCGCCGGTCTATCACCGTCTAGGCAAAGCCTTTCGGGCGCAAGGTCATGTATCCCGCGCGGTGGAAGAGCTCGAGCGAGCCTTCCGCCTTGATCTGTCGCACGTGGAGGCACTCATTGACCTGAGCCTGCTCTACTATGAGAGCGGCAAGCTTGACGACGCACAAAAGAGCTTCAAGTCGTTGCTTCTTCAACGCCTTGAGGGCGTGGGCTTTGCCAAGGCAGATATTTATTTTTACCTTGGAGACATCGCGGCGAAGGCAGGGGAGAGGTCCCGTGCCATAGCGATGCTCGAGAAGGCTGTGGCTGAGGGCAGCACGTCGACGGGTGCGGTTGAGTTGCTCGGTCAGTTGCGCTCGCAAGCCTCCTAGCGGCCGAGCTTTTCTGGCGGCCGAGCTTTTCTGGCGGCCGAGCTTTTCGCCGCCAAGCTTTCAGATTAGTCAGTCCTCACGAGAGGCCTGAACCATTTATTGAAGACTGAGTCCACATCTGTCTGCTTGAGGCTCGGGTGGCTAGCGGGTTCGGCGACAGCCGCTAAGCTGCGTACGCGTGACTTCATGCATTGCGATAGACGGCGAAATCGTTCCTGGAGAAGCTTCCCTCCCCGTGTTGGATCCAGCGGTGCTTTACGGTGAATCGATCTTTGAAACCTTACGGACCTTCCAAGGAGAGGCTGTCGATCTTCGTCTTCATCTAGATCGGATGGCGGCTTCTTGGAACAAGTTGCTGCTCAGTCGTAAGCCTTTACCAAAGGAGTGCTTCGTAAGTGACGTGGCAACCGTTCTCGCGCAATGTGCAGGAGAGGGTGAGCTGTACCTTCGTCTGATGGCTACTCCTGGCGCTGTTCAAGCCGCTGAAACTCCTCGTCGCCTAGTGATTGCCAAACCTCTTGACGCTAGTTACGTCGACCACAGCGCCATGCAGATCGGATTTCGGCCACTGCTCTCGGCCACGCATTGCTCGGACGCGCAGGGTGCCAAGGTGTCAAGCTACCTGCCCAACATCCTTGCCATTCGCCGCGGCAGGGCGGAGGGGCTCGACGAAGTCGGGTTCGTCAACGCGGAGGGGCAGGTCATCGAGGGTGCTTTCTCGAACCTGTTTGTGATTAAAAAGGGAGTCATCTTTACTCCTCCGTTGTCGGCTGGTGCCCTTGGTGGGATTACGCGGGGATATGTCTTTCTTATCGCTTCGCATCTTCGTAAGGCGTGCAAGGAGCGAAGCCTTTTTCCGTGCGACTTCTATCAAGCTGATGCGTGTTTCCTCACGAGCGCTCTGCGAGGGATTTGTAGAGTGGAGCGTGTGGATGCATATCGGCTTCCCGCGGCTGCGCCCGGAGACCTAATTTGGCAGCTGAGACAGACGTACCTGCAGATGCATTCGAGGGTGTCGACGCCGCTCTAGGCTCGGCGTAAGTGGACCCCCTCAACGTGAACCTCCGCCAGAGGGATTTCGACCGACTGTGTGCCTGGACCGGCCGTAGGTGGAGGCGAGTCAGCTGAGATGACCAAGTGCTTCAAGTGCGGCTATCTCAGTTCCCTGCGGGGCAGCTGAAGCCCGGTAGTTGTTCCTCTCAACTGGTGTTCCTCTCAACTGGTGTTCCTCTCAACTGGTGTTCCTCTCAACTGGTGTTCCTCTCAACCGCCGTCCCTCTCAACTAGACACATTTCGACCCGCGCCGTGTTGACGGAGCGTCGTCATCGAGCTAACAACTTTAGTTATGGTCTCGCTAACTGGAAAAACGAAGATGCGGCGGCTACGCAAGAGGAGCAGCGCGGGCAAGGCGAACAAGAGGCAGCGTCTTAAGAAGGGCACGCCAAAGTTTCCGCTGCACTTGACTTCTGAGAACTCATCGGAGCCCGAAAGCGCGTCTTCTGGAGCTGCAAAAGAGGAAGAGGCGAGGTCGACCGCGGACAAGGAAGCCAGCAGACGCGCTTCCTCTAGCGCAGACTGAGCCACTAGTCTCCGGACGGGCCTTACCAATCTACCCCCATTCGCCGCTCGCGAGCTAGGGAGGTTCGACCTGTCCAAGTTGGTCATAGAGGTGCACCTCAAGAAGTGTTAGGCCGGCGGCTGGAGCCGTAGGCGCCAGATTCTCTGACCTCGCTCGTCCGTGAAGAAGTAGACGCCGCACCTCGGTGTGGGGGTACCGCGAGGTGGCAACATCTATCACGGCGCCAACCAGCGTGCGCACCATGTGCTTGAGAAACGCAGTCCCGGTGAACTCTAGCGAAATGAGGTGCTTCTCTCCAGCATAGCTGAAATCGTATGCGGCCTTGGTGATGGTTCGTCGCGTCGTTTTTGCGCTGTGGTCAGCAGCGCAAAAGCTCACGAAGTCATGCGTCCCCTCAAGGTGCGCCAGCGCAGGCGACATCTTTTCTCGATCGAAGCGCCGCGCGCGATGTCGCCCGATATGCCAGCACCTGCCCATCCACCACGGATCGGGAAGATCCGCCGTGTCCAGCAAGTAACGGTACGTCTTGCTGCCGGCGCGATAGCGTGGATTATAACCAGGTTCAGCGGTTCTGCAGTCGCGAATGACCACTTCGGGTGGCAACATGTTGTTGACCCCGTGAATCCACGCCTCCTTCGGCAGAACACGCGGCGTGGTGAAGGCAGCGACTTGCCCCTTCGCGTGAACGCCGGCATCCGTGCGGCTGGCGCCACGCACGGTCACTGGGTGCTGCGCAAAGTGGCTCAGCGCTGCTTCCAGCACGGCCTGCACGCTCTGCCCGTTGTGCTGACGCTGCCACCCATGGAAGGGTGTTCCAAGGTAGCTTACGGTGAGGACGATGCTCTGCATAGGATCACGGGTCAGAGAGAGTATTACGAACGGTCGAGGTGTGCCAGCTCGGAGTCCTGCTCATGCTGCCCACGCGCCATACCTAGACAGCGAGTTGATGTCATTCCAGCTCGTCCTGCTGAATGGGGACGTGGTCAACAGTTTATACTGCACCCAAAATGCTCTTCAAAGGATGTGAGCTGAGTACAAACGCGACGGCGTAGGGACGCTCTTGAGCGGGAGTTCTTAGGAGGTTGTTTGTGAAGTAACCTTTACAAAGGTGCTTACCGGGAGAGCGGACGTTGAGCGGCCCAGCCCCACTTGGCTCTGTTTCGTTCGGAGCTTGCCTGGAACGGCCACTTTGAGTCGCAGTTGCTCAGGGCGCCGTCCGCGCACCTGAGCAACTGCTTCGTGCATCGTCGGGTAGATGGACCGAGGCCTCCGCAGCGTCGGCTCTACTTATGCTCTGAAACCTCAGCATCGGTCCGTCACCATCAAGCGCCCGCTCCTGAACCCCGAACTCCTTGCTGAACTTCGACCTCACTCATCGCGTCGGGAGACGGTGGGTGCTGCAGTCTCTAATCATGTAGCCCCGGAGTCTGCCGTGAACCACTCAGGCTGCGGCGGAGTTTCTATTTTAGGCTATGCACCTTTCGTCGAACATGTCATGAACAACTGCAGGTGGATCGGACAGGCACAGCGAAGAACGCCATCGAGCTTCCACGAGCATACGGCAACTATGTGCTGCTCCGCGAGATTGCCAAAGGCGGCATGGCTACGATCTTCCTGGCTGCATCTGAGTCTGGCGTCGGCGGAGCACGTCCGGTCGCCATCAAGCAGATGCATGCGCACATCTCCCGAAATCCGGACTTCACCCGTCTCTTCATCGAGGAAGCCAAACTGGCCGCCATGCTGCACCACAGCGCCGTGGTGCAGGTTTACGACCTAGGACGCGCCGCTGAGCAGCTGTTCATCGCCATGGAGTACGTGCCCGGCATTGACCTAAATGTATTCTTGCGCGAGCTCGCGCGCTTTAAGGTACCGCTCCCTTTCGCCTTCGGACTCCGAATCGTTTCTGAGGTGCTCGAGGCGCTTGATTACGCTCATCGCGCACGAGCCGACGATGGAACAAAGCTGACGGTAGTCCATCGCGATGTCTCCCCATCGAACGTTCTCCTGTCGGTGGAGGGCGAAGTGAAACTGTGCGACTTTGGCATAGCGAAGGCTCTCGATGCGCCTGATGAACCCGGCGTCGACAAACGCATCCGGGAGCTCCTTAGTGACCAGATAATTGGCAAGAGTGCCTACATGTCTCCGGAGCACGCACGAGGTGAGGTCGTGGACGAACGAACCGACGTGTTTGCAGCGGGCATCCTCCTTTGGGAACTGAGCGCGGGACGGCGCATGTACCGGGGAGAGAGGCACGAAGTGTTTCAAAAGGCGAAGGCAGGAGTGATCCCGTCTCTCCCCTCTAGAGATCTGCCAGAACAAGAAGAGCTGCGAGCCGTGATTCTGCGCGCGCTCGCCAAGGATCCACAAGAGCGCTGGCGCTCTGCAGCGGCAATGCACACTGCACTCTCACATTATATCCAGAGCAGTCATGTAGACACGTCGCAACTCAAGTTTGGACGGTTCGTCCGAGAGCACTTCGGCAGCCTTGTGGGCAGTCACATGGAAGCTTTTGAGACCTTCCGGAGCGAGCGGGCGGCACGGTCAAAACGGCCGCAGGCCATTCCTCTCTCAGCGCACTCTTCAGCCGAGGGCGTTTCCGTCTCTCGTGCAGAGAGACCCGCTCGTCTTATAAAGATGTGGGCGTCTGCGCTTGCCGCTTTGCTTCTAGCCATTGCGGTGCTCGTTTCTTTGGCGCAGCAATGAGTGCGGCGGGTGAACCTGGAACCTGCCCGCTCGAGCTCTGCACTTCGAACCCTGCGCACCCTAAGTGCCGGGTTCTACCGTGACGATAGGTCCCTCCATGTGGCGACGCAGGTTGGGAGGCTTCGCAGCCGAGTGGTAGGCCGGGGTGGCCTACTTGAGCACAGCTGAGTGGCTGGCCTGCGGGAAGATGCATCGCCGCTCACTCAGCGGGACCCACCACTGCGCAGCGTCATTCAAACCAGGGCGCAGCGGTCCCCCCAATACGTTCGCTCACGATGCATCTTCCCGCAGGCCCGTCATGGAAGCCGGCATGCGGAGGGGGTGGCGTAGGCGACTTCGCCGGGAGGCTCAGGCTCATTTCCAGATGAGGATGCCATGACCTTGTCCCTGCTACCCGAACACGTTCGTGATGGGCGGGGGAGTTTGGGTGAATGCCGCGGGATTGACTTCCGCGGCAGAGGGTTTGGGTGCCAAACCCTCGATAAAAATCGAATCGCCGCTCACTCAGCGGGACCCACCGCCCTGCGTCATTCAAACCAGGGCTGGGCGGTCCCCCCAATACGTTCGCTCACGATGCATCTTCCCGCAGGCCCGTCATGGAAGCCGGCATGCGGAGGGGGTGGCGTAGGCGACTTCGCCGGGAGGCTCAGGCTCATTTCCAGAAGAGGATCCCACTGCTTTGCAACAACGTATAGATGCAACCACTTCGTCATTCTTGCTACCCGAACACGTTCGTGATGGGCGGTGGAGTTTGGGTGAATGCCGCGGGATTGACTTCCGCGGCAGAGGGTTTGGGTGCCAAACCCTCGATAAAAATCGAATCGCCGCTCACTCAGCGGGACCCACCGCCCTGCGTCATTCAAACCAGGGCTGGGCGGTCCCCCGCCCTGGGCGCACCCGAAGTGGAACGTTCTTGGTGGAAATATCGCATTGCAGTATACTCTTTCGCTCGCGGAGGTCTTGCCAAGCGTCTCCGCACACCGAGTCACGGTGCCGTGCCTACGGTGTGGTGGCGGTCCCGCTGCGGAATTTGTTGCTGCGTCCCGTGCCGCCTTTTTAGATGAGTCGCTAACTTTGCCGTTACACCTGTTGATCCTGTTTGTCTTCTGCTCTGGCGTCGGAGCAGCCCTCGCCGGACACCACGAGCTTAGGGCAAACCCGCGTTCTTCGCTCCTCTCGAGGGCTTTCCACGCATACGCCAGCTTCATCCTGATGCTGATGCTTCCGGTGGCGCTCTATTTTTACCTGTTCTACGGCGATTGGTTTTTGCTTTACACGATTGACACCTCCCGGATCCCCTCTGCGCTAGTGCTGGTGGGCTTCATGGTGCTTTGCCTAGTCGCTGCGGGAGGATTCCGTCTGGGCGCAGCAAGTGTGCGAGGGCAACGCGAACGCCTGGCGTATCTTCTGCTTGGGGCTTCCAGCTTCGCGGGCATGTTATCGGTGGTGTGGTTGCGGCGTCGAATGGGCGTCATGGCAAGTTACCTGCAGTTTCACGGCGTTTTCGGTGCCTCTTCGCTCTCCTCCAGTAGCCTTCTTTACGCCGTGATCCTGGCCTTGATGCTGCTCGGCGCGGGATACGGCTACCTGCTCCTGCGTTTGCTGCGGAGTCGCCGAACGTCGGATTAGGTGTCAGGTGCCTGCGTGTCCGCTGAGCGGCGGGGCGAACACCTAGGCAGAACGCGACCAGGCAGAGCGCTTCGGGCCCGCGTCTGTTGAACCGGTTTTTCTTTGGGCGTGTAACGCGGCTCAGCTGTCGGTCCGCTCTAGTAATCAGCTGTCGGTCCGCTCTAGTAAAACGTCATTTGGCGTCCCTGAGCCGAGCAGATATACTCACACCGTATGCCTTTATCCACTAACCTCATCTCCCGTCTTTTATTCCAGTCCCCAGCAAGGTCCATTTCAGGTGGGGCTCTCACGCTCTCAATCTTGCTCTTCCACGTACCTGCACTGGCCGAAGATAACTCAGCGAAACCGTATGGAGCGCGTGAGCCGACCCGGCAGGTGATTGAGTATAACTGGCAAGCCATCGAATCTTACAACCGGCTCGAAGTGGAGACAGCAACAGCCACTCTCAAACGCGCCATTCGTTACGCTAAGCAGAACCGTGTTGGCGGTACTGCGTTGTCTCGGACGTACATGATCCTCGGCATTGTCGCTGTGGGCGGTTCGGGCAATGCGGGTCAGGGGCGTAAACACTTCATCCAGGCGTTGAAGATTGACCCCACGATCACACTCGACCCGCTGCTTGCGACGCCCGAAATTCAAACCACGTTTGATGAGGCTCGCAGTGAGTTCCGTGGAAGTGAGGCGCCCTTTGAGGCCGCACCTTCGGGCGCATCGCTCATCCATCGGCCGTTCGAGGAGCAGCAAGCGCACACGGCCGTCCCAGTGTACGTGGAGGCGCCGGAGGAAGTTGAGGCGAGCCGTGTTTTCATCTACTACCAAAAGTCTACCAGCTCAGGCTTTGCCAAAGCTGAAATGCAGCGCATCGAGGATGGCTGGGGCTATGAGGTCCCCTGTCAGGAAGTTGTCGAACCGTCGGTCGACTACTACATGGTCGGGGTCGACTCGCGCGGGAGGAAAGTGGCGCAGGTGGGCTCGCGTCGCAGCCCGTTGAGTGTGCTGATCATCGCAACGCCCGTCACAGGGGCGCCGCCAAGTCTCCCGGGACGTTCGCCACCCGAGCAATGTTCCACAGACTGTGCCCCCGGCGACGCTGCGTGTCACAACGAGCAAGCGGGCCTGCAGCTCGAGGGCGATACTTGTGAGACTACAGACGAATGCGCGGCAGGTTTCGTCTGCAACGATGGGGCTTGTTCCAAGGAGTCAGCAGAGGAGCAAGCAGAGGCGGCGCCTCGATACTTCCTCCAGATCGGGCCGTCCGTGGGCTTTTCATACGTCACAGCCGGCATGCCAACCGACAGCAATGTCCCTCCGGATAATTCGCAGGTGGCCCAGGCATGGGTGAAAGACGACGATTCGGCCGACGACGAGTGCAGCGACAGCGACGCGGACACGACCACATACTGCGTTCGTGTTGAGAGCCCAGGTTTCGTTCCAACCTATGGGCTCAATGCAACCTTCGGATACTACTTCTCCCGCCGCATCGCCGGCGCAGTGTCCCTTCGCTATCAGTTTTCGGCCGGAGGCATGTCGCAGTTGGCTAACTACCTTTTCGGCGCTCGCATGCAGTACCTAGTGACAAAGCCGAAGCCGAGCGGGAAGTGGATTTCGCTGCACGCTGGCGGCAAGATTGGGCAGATCCAACCTCAGCCTCAGCAGCCAGAGGGGCTTGATCAACCCTTCGTGCGCAGCGGCCTGGCAGGTATCTCGGGAGGCGCAACGCTCGGTACGCGCCTGTTTGAAAATCTCGGTTTCTACGCGACGCCTGAGCTGGTCTTTCTGTTCCCGGATACGTTATTTACCTTCGACGTCAACGCGGGTGTGGAAATCTCGTTCTAACGGGCGCGTCGGTTGTCTGTTTCACCTGGATAGGTAGGGCGCTGAGCTCCGCGGCGGCTCGCACGCGCGGGCCTCGGCTACCTGCTCTAAGGTGCTTCGTTCCCGCTTCGTCATCAGAAGCGTTTTGACTCCAGTGGGGCTGTTGCGTGTTTCTCGCCAGAGCGTGCCCTCAGGCTGGCTGCGACATGTTTTGCTCGCCTGACGGCTTCGACGAACGCAGCGGAAAGGGCGATCAGCACGAAGGAAGCCAACAGCGCCTGCATCGGACTCAGTTTGCCTTGAAGTCGACTCCCCCAAGCGCCGTAGCAAAAGGGGATGTGGAACACATAGGCCGTTAATGAGGAGCGACCTAGGCGAACCCACTCCTTGGATAGCCCGGTCGAGAGGTAGCCATGGAGTAGTGCTGCAAGCCCCACCAGCGAAGTGGCGCGGCCGGCGAGTTCGACCACGTTAAACACAAGTGTGGGATCGGTGCGTGAAGTAGGAATGGAAGTCGCCGCTTGTAGCGCGGTACCGCATAGCGTAAGTGCGACTCCGAATGCCGCTGTGGCAAGGAGCCAGACAGCTTTTCGTGTGCTGCTCGCGCTGCTCACCGCACGTGCTAACATGGGCGCTACGGAAAAACCCCAGCATGCCCATGCGGCCAGTGGCAAAAGCGGCATCGTGCCGATACCATCGACCTCGATCAGCAACGCGAGGGCATACCGGCTGGTAGCGCAGTCTCCGGCACTGTAGTCTCCGGCACTGTAGTCTCCGGCACTGTAGTCTCCGGCACTGTAGTCTCCGGCACTGTAGTTGCTCGATGTGATGCCGCACCACGTCTGAATGAGACGCGTTAGCGGGGCTGATGCAAGGGCAATTAGGCAGCCCGCCAAGAGCGCCCACCAAACCGCGCGTCGCATCGGCAGCGAGGTTCCACCCTGGTTGTCTCGGAGGCACAGCAAAGCGAGAAGCACCAGGCTGAGGCCAATCCCGTGCAGCACGTCCACGCGCAGCACCGTGTCCCAGCCTGAACCCCCATCGAGAAGGTAAAAGGCGGCGTTGACGGTGTACCCGATCAGCACCAGCTGCAGACCGCGGTAGATCACCCGTTTGCGCAGTCGTGCGATGGGCTCGCGGCGCGCCAGAGCAGTCCGCATCCGGAGCCCGAGCGAGAGGCCCGCTAGAAGGAAGAAGCTCGGAAGGGGAAAGAGCCCGAAGAAGCGCGTCGCCCGATAGATGAAGCCAGGGTGCCACTGAACCGCTGTCCAGGCATGCGTCGCATGGCCTATAATCATGATACCGCCGGCGATGCCGCGGGCGAAGTCAAAGGCAGGTAGCCTGCTTGTATTAGCCGCTCCTCCTTTCATTGCTCCGCACGCGCCTCGCTCTGCGGGAGCGCTTAGAGGCCAGCGTCCAGGAGGTCAGCGTCCAGTTGCACCGGTGCAGAGGCGTCCTGCTCTCCATCGCGAAAAACCCAGACCTGAAGTGGCTCCTCCAGATCACCCGCCACCCCGCCTATCACTAATGTTCTGGGATTCTTGCTGGCTGCTACTTCGTCCGGCAGGTGGCTGGTGCTGAGGATCTCGCCCATACAAGCGCCTTCTTCCACATCCCGGCGGACCGAGAGGGTTCCGCCTGCGAGGTCCGCCGTCAGCTCGACGTAGTCACTAGCCGCCGCAAATGTCAACCCTTCCGCGAGCGTCAAGAAGCGCGATGACGAGGGCTCACTGTAGCAGAGGTCAGTAGGGGGCGCGTTCGCCGACGCCGCCAGCGCTCGGATCATCATGCTCTCGTCGGGCGCTTGGTCGTTCAAGAGCACATGCTGCATTGCAACCGATTCAGGGCACGGTTGATCGAAGGTCACACCGCAGCGCGACGGCAGCGGTTGGTTCTCCCTTGCCTGAAATCCTAGCAGGTAGAGGGTGCTGTAGCGGGCGCTTGAGACGTTTTCGGCTGTGAGACCGATGGTTGCGCTAGCCTGCGCCTTCTCCTCATTTGTTCGCGGACACCTATAAAAATCCGCGTCGTTAGCCGCGGCTGCGTCGTACACGCGAAGCTCTACATCGCTATCGTCTATCCCGCTTAGCGCCAGATAATCGGTCGCCTGCCCGAGCGAGAGCCCATCCGCGTCCTGTGCGGGGGACGGATAGAACAGCAGATCGTCGACACCACGGCGCCGAAGGCAAACTCGCACGCCGCTCGAACCTGTCATGAAGTTCGCAATACGCAGTGAAGGAGCCGCGGAGGCCCGCTCTTCTGGGAGATCATACGTTCCTGCATCAGCTCGCGTTCCGAAGTTGTCACCGCAACCTGATAATAAGGCCAAGATGACTAGATGGGGCGTGATGGGTTTGCGTGGCTTGCTCATCTTGAAGACACATCTACCATACGCGGCTGTAGCCCGCATCGGATCAAGCGCTGCGGCCATGTTAGAGGCACCCGTAGCATGTACCTTGATGAGCTCGACTTCGACTTGCCCAGTGCCTTAATAGCGCAACGGCCGCTTGAGCGTCGCGATGCGAGTCGGTTGCTCGTCGCACAACGCAACGGCAACGGCTTGCAAGACAGCATGATTAGCAGCCTGCTGGAGCTTCGACATCCCGCGCTTTTGGTTACTAACGACACCCGCGTCATCCCGGCCAGACTAAAGGGGAGGAAGAGTACGGGTGGCGCCTTCGAGCTCCTCTTGCTGGAACAAGTGAGCGGAAGCGAGCAGTCGGGTCGGTGGCGCGCGTGGGCGCGGTCTCTTCGCAACGTGGAGCCCGGCACGCGTCTGCGTGTTGAGGCGCCGGAGCTGGCGGTAACCTTCTGCAGACGACTTTCAGAACGTGAGGTGGAGGTTGAGCTGGTTGGGCAGCCAAGTATCGCTGAGCTCCTCAGACGACACGGCAGGCTGGCTTTGCCTCCCTACGTCCAGCGGGAGGCGGATGACCTAGATGACGAGCGCTACCAAACCGTGTACGCCCGGTCGGACGGGGCAATTGCTGCGCCCACAGCCGGCCTGCATCTTACCGAAGATCTTCTGGAGCAATTGCACGAGAGAGGACATCAGGTCGAGGCGCTCACGCTGCACGTCGGCGCGGGTACCTTCGCGCCCGTGCAGTCAGCGACACTTGAGGCGCATGAGATGCATGAGGAGCGCTATGAGGTGCCAGAGAGACTCGCGGCAGCCTTTGCGCAGGCACGGCAAGACGGCAGGCCTGTGCTTGCCGTGGGAACGACGGCCTTGAGAGCGCTTGAGGCGGCCTTCGATGGCGTGGGCTTGGCCGCCGGTGAGGGACGAACGCGGCTGCTCATCGCTCCCCCTTACAAGGTGCGCACAGCGGATGCGCTGCTGACGAACTTTCACTTGCCGCGCTCGACTCTACTGGCCCTCGTCATGGCCTTTGCTGGTAAGGCCACTGTGCGCCGCGTCTACCAGCATGCGGTGGCGCAACGCTACCGCTTCTTTAGCTACGGCGACGCCTGCCTTTTCACCACGGAGGCGCTATGGTCCTTTGGATAAAGTGTGCAGGCCCCCGACTAGTTCGATGACAGCGCTTCGCTTTGACATAGCGGCAACGCATGGTGAGGCGCGAGCAGGTGTGCTCACCGTGGGCGGAACGACCATCCTCACCCCGGTGTTCATGCCCGTCGGAACCCAAGCCACCGTGAAGGGCTTAACGCCGTCGGAAGTGGCCGACACGGGAGCACGTATCGTGCTGGGGAACACATACCATCTATGGCTTAGGCCAGGTGCCGATCACGTGCAGCGGCTCGGCGGTCTTCACGCATTCATGGCCTGGCCCCACGCTTTGCTAACCGACAGCGGCGGCTACCAAATCTTTTCCCTCGCCAAACTTGGGAAGGTGACCGATGAAGGAGCTACATTCCAGTCACATCTTGACGGCTCTCGGCATCTGCTAACACCTGAAGTGGCCATGGAGGTGCAGGCCAAGCTCGGCTCCGACATTGCCATGGTGCTTGACCAGTGCCCACCACATCCGGCGAGTGACGCGCTTCTGCGTGAGAGCATGCGCAGGACAACTGCTTGGGCAAAACGCTCGCTAGCTGTTGCGGCTCCACCCGGGCAGGCCCGCTTTGTGATCGCGCAAGGGGGCGTTTCTCCAGAGCTCCGGCATGAACATGTCGCGGAGCTGGCGGATCTGGCCGCAGACGGCATGGCTCTTGGTGGATTGTCAGTCGGCGAACCGCCCGCGTTGATGTACGAGGTGCTTGAACACGCGGGGCCACGTATGCCTGCTGCCAAACCGCGCTACCTGATGGGAGTCGGCACGCCGGTCGACCTCGTGCAAGCCGTTGCATTTGGCATCGACATGTTTGACTGCGTCATGCCGACGCGCAACGCGCGTAACGGCCAGGCGTTTACTTGGCAAGGCGCGCTCAATCTGCGCAACGCCGCTTATCGCGACGACCAAGGGCCCCTCGACGATGCATGTCGATGCGCCGCATGCCGAACATTCACCAGGGCCTACCTGCGTCACCTGTTCATGGCAAAGGAGATGCTGGGTCCGCGGTTGCTCACGCAGCACAATCTCCACTTCTACAGCGACCTGATTCAAGCAGCTCGAGACGCGATCTGCGGGCAGCAGTATCCACAGTTCCGTCGCACGGTGCTGAATGCCTACGCAAGTAGGCCGCCAGAAGCCTCGTAGGCCGCCAGAAGCCTCGTAGGCCGTCAGAAGCCTCGTAGGCCGTCAGAAGCCTCGTAGCTTGGCCCGGGTCTGGCAGCCTCTAACGCGCCATAAGGGCCGCTTGTGCCCACTCCCACCCGCCGCCTCGGCTGCTGTCCCACCCGCCGCCCGATGTCTCAGTAGCGTCCTGGTTCGATGCATTCTAGGCTGGGCTTATGTTCACCAGCTGTGAGGTGCCAGGCTTCACCTTCCGCGGCGTCTCCATCGCGGGCGTCTATACCTCCATCCATGTGCCGCAACTTGCAGCGCTCTTCGACGCCGGCATGTGCCACCGCTCGGTTGCTGGAGTGAAGACACTGTTCCTAACTCATGGCCACGTGGATCACATTGGCAGTCTGCTCACACTGCTCGGCATGCGCGCTCTGGGCAAAGGAACGCCGCCCCTGCAGGTCGTGCTCCCCCAGGAGTTGGTGCGTGCCGTAGAGACGCTGCTGGACTCGGTGACTGAGTTCCACCGCTCGCCCCTCAAGGTAGACTTGGTCCCGTTAGCTCCAGGTGAAGAGATGAAGCACCACCGCTTCGTAGTCAAAGCAGTCAAAGCAGACCATCCTGTGCCGGCGCTCGGGTTCCTCTTTAAGCAGCGCGTCCAGAAGCTTCTCAACGCCTATCGGCACCTGACCGGAAGGGAGATCGCGCAGAGGCGTGAACGAGGCGAGGCGCTCTTCGAAGAGGTGGAGCGGCTGGAGTTTGCCTTCCTCACCGATACATCCATCCGGGTGCTGGATGATAACCCAGAGCTCATGACTGCAAGGGTGCTGGCGCTTGAGTGCACCCACTTGGACGAAAGGAAGGCGCCTCACGCAGTGGCTGAAGGCGGCCACATTCACCTTGACCACCTGCTTGAGCGGCAGGAGGCCTTCAAGAACGACCACATCATCCTGACGCATATCTCGCAGAAGTATCGGTCAGCTGAAGTGCCAGAGATTCTCAACCGCCGCTGTCCTGCCCCGTTCCACGCAAAGTTGATCCCATTCGTCAAAAGTCCTCATGCGAAAAGTCCTTCCTCGCGGCGGGAGGAGCTGGCGTCCCAAGGCGAGGAGCTGGCGTCCCAAGGCGAGGAGCTGGCATCCCAAAGCGAGGAGCTGGCATCTCCAACCAGTGCGGAGTTCCGAAAGCTGACGGAGCGTTGAACGGCGGCGGCTTGCGAGTGCAACAGCTAGATGCGATATCCCATCCCGTGGCAACCTCCAGCAATCCTCGCTCTATGTTGAATCAACTCCGGTGGCCTCTTACCGCTCTGCTCGCGACGACGGTCATCGTGATCGTGGTCGCTGTGCTTCGGCCAGCGCCGGTCGACGTCGTCAAGGTACCGCAGCTCCAATCGGCAGAAGAGATCGAGCGGGAACTTGCGAAGTTCGGCCTTCAAGACGAAGAAGCGCTAAGCATCTTGAGTTGTGAGAACATCCCGAAGGGGCCCTGGGCGCGCGCAGCTAAGGCAGGAGGCCCTAAACAACTCGCAGCGGCGCTTCGGCAGCAAATGCAGGGTGGAGAACGGGGTGGAGAGCGGCGACGACGGTGGCTGTTTTCCGAGGCGCGTGACGAGAAAGTGTTTGCGCCAAGCGCGGCGGCAGGGCGCCTTTTGCAAGATGAGGCTGAGCTGTATCCTCTTGAGGTAGCCGCGCTGGTGCGCTGCATCGCGCACAACGAGGGCCTCGCCGCGTTTGTCACGGAAGTGCTGGATACTGCAGACGCCAAGCAGCCCTTGGACCCGACGGGTCATTTTGGGTACTACGCTGTTGCCATCGGGCGAAGCGGAGAGGCGTTCGGCTCCGGGCAGCTGCCTGATCGCGCTTTCGACGTGTATGGAGGCGCGCAAGCTTTAGCCGTGCCGAAGGAGTCGATACGTGTGCTCAGCGGCGCCGAGCTCGTGGCAGCAGCTGCATCGCAAAAGGCGATGCAGGTCCTGTTAGGGGAGCACGATCCTACGAAGGCTCTTGTGCTAGCCACACAAGCGGTCAAGGTCGACCCGAAGTCGCCTTCGGCCAAAACGGTGGAAGGCATGGCGCTGCTCGCCACTGGGGCACAACAGGAAGGGATGGCCTCGCTTGAAGCGGCCGTCGAGCTACGCCCGGACGCAGCGCGAAAGAATAACATCGCGCAGATCTACATTGCCCAGGGCCAACTTGAGCGTGCAGGTGAAGAAGCATCAGCCGCACTGAAACTGAAGCCTGAATATGGCGCAGCGCACGGTGTGCTCGGCGCGCTCGCGCTTGCTAAAGGTGAGACGGAAGAGGCTTTGCGCGAACTGGAGCTCGCCGAGAAGTTCGGTGCCAATCCTGCTGCTGTGGCACGTACCCGCGCTAGCGTATATCTGGCCGATGGGGAAGAGGAAAAGGCACGCGCTGAAGCAGAACGCGCCGTCTCTCTTCGCCCTAAAGACTTGCAAGCACGCCTTCTGCTGGCGCAGCTTTATCGGCAAGCAGCGGAGTACGACAAGATGAGGGAGCAGGTCCAACAGGCGCTGGCGCATGTGCCCGCGGAAGCCAAGACACGCCTGAAGATGATCATCGGCCAGATGCTTGGTCCTACGGCGTTGGAGGGAAGCATGGAGGGTGGTGCGGCTACGGCCGATCTCGTTGATCCTTCAGCTAGTCTAGTTGATCCTTCAGCTAATCTGAGTGCCGATGCGCTTCCCGACCCGGAGGAGGCATTAAAGCTCCGCGATCCCTCCATGCTCGAGGAGCCTGGCCTTAAGTCGCAGCCCGGCGGCTTTGAGCTTAAGCTGGGCGACCCTTCCAGCGTTCGCCTCCGTGACCCGGAGCAAAAGCTCAAGCTTGACTAGCTCAAGCTTAACTACGTCGCGCGCGCCAGGCAGCGTTGACTAGGGTGCCGTTGACTAGGGTGCCGTTGACTAGGGTGCCGTTGATTGGGGCAGCATCGATGTCACGGCTTTCCAGACTGCGCCAAATCCCCAGTTGGTTTGCGCGCTGAAGCCAATCACACGCGCTCCGCCATCTCGACAGAGTTCAGCCAACCTAGGTTTTTGCTGATTGCGGCTGAGCTTATCGCACTTAGTAGCCACGATGAGCGTTCGGCGCCCAAGCGCCTGCACATACTCCATGAGTGCCAGGTCCTCTTCAGTGAATCCGCGCCTTACGTCGATGATAATCACAGCACCTACAAGAGCCTCACGCTTCTCCAAGTACCCTTCGATCAACGTGCCCCAGGCCGAGCGCTCCTGCTTGCTGCGTTTCGCAAAGCCGTAGCCTGGAAGGTCCACGGCATCCAGAGTGACCATCTGGCCAGGCTCATCGGCAGTCGCGTCCGTGAGACTCACCTGCAGGCGGAAGCGCTGAAGCGCACGTGTGCATCCCGGTGTTGAACTGGTTCGCACAAGCTTTTTACGCTGCGCCAACGCATTGAGTAAGCTCGATTTCCCCACGTTGGACTTTCCGGCAAAGGCCACTTCGGGATGTTCAGACTCTGGCATGGATGCACCCGCCGGAGTTGCCTCGAGAAAGGAGGCCTGCACAACACGCGGCACCCGTAGAACGTCATCCATGGCGGCTCGGCCTAACCCATGAAAGAAGCTGCGTCCACTCCTTACGGCAGGCTGCCCGCAATCCGGCAAGCCAAACCGCCCCGCTCAGCAGCAAAGAGACGAGGAGTTTGGTGCTCTTGGCAAGCCATCGGTCTGCGCCGTTAACCTCCAGCGGCCCGTGGGAGAGCAGCACGATAAGGAGCAATGCCACAAGAACGTTCGGCAGTAAAAGTCTCCCCACGTTGCGCAGGAAGGTAAGCTCTCCATGCCTCCTTGAAAACAGCACGTAGAGCAGGGTGCTCTGTACTAGAGCCGCAATCAGGAAAGCCTGTGCAATGCCGACGTGCCGAAAGTGGGGCATGAGCAATGGTGCCGATATTCCAAAAGCCACGAGATTGCCCAGGCTGCAAATCACAGGTGCTCGCGTATCCCCATAGGCGTGGAACCCGGACACTAACACCCGCGCAAGCGACACGGGCAAGGTCGCAAAACCCAGCCATACGAGAGAATGGGAGGCCTCAGCGACATGCCCTGCGTGGAACTCGCCGTGGCCAAACACCACGCTTGCGAGCGGATGCGCTGCAGCGGTTAGAATCGCGGCAGCTGGTAGGGTGAACAGAGCCGTGAGGCGAAGCATCTGCGTTAGCAGCTCTCCCGCTTTGTCTTGATCGCCTTGCGCTCGCAGGCGGCTAATACTGGGCAGCATCGCCGAGGCCAACGCCATCGCGATGAGACCTTGAGGAATCTCGGTGAGCCGCTGACCATAGTACAGGTACGACTGCGCACCATCGGGAAGAAAAGACGCAAACAAGCGACTGAGGATTACGTTGGCTTGGTAAACCCCCAAGCCAAGCAGGAGCGGTGTCAGTCTCCTCCCAACCTCCTTTACCTTTGTGTCCGCGCGAGGAAGCATGGGAGTATGAAGCATGCGAAGCCTTCGTAGCGAAGGCGCTTGCGCGAGGAGTTGAAGCGCGCCTCCCATCAACACGCCCAATGCCAGCGCAGTCGCGGGATGCATATCCCATTTGGACGAGAGCGCGGGCAGGGTGAGTGCTGCCGCAATCATCGCGACGTTGAGCAGAGCCGGCGAGACTGAGGGCGTAAAGAACACCCGATGAGCATGTTGAACGCCTACAGCGATCGCTACCAAGCCCATAAAGAAGAGGTAAGGGAACGTCCACCGCGTGAGCTCAACAGTAAGAGCAAATTTCTCGGAGTCGTGCGCATATCCGCCCGCATAGAGCCTGACGAGCAGCGGAGCTGCGATCACACCAAGCAGACACACCACAAGCAGCACGACGAGAGCTGCCCCAAGCAAACGCCGGATGAACTTAGCCGCCTCTAGCTGCCCCTCCTTCTGGCGCGTCTCCGTATAGATAGGCACCACCGCGGCGGATGCGGCGCCTTCGCCAAGCAACTGCCGAAAAGCATTGGGAATGGTAAACGCCACAAAGAATGAGTCCGTGGCCGCCACGGAAAAGGATGCTGCGATAACCGGATCCCGCACCGCGCCTAGAACTCGCGAAAGAAGGGTGCCTCCCATGACAACACCCGCCCGACGAGTCACCGCCGCTGTGCGGTCGTCTTCGTGGTGGTTCCAGTCGCGGTCGGATTGGGTGGAAGGCATCGCGTTGCTGGAGGGGGGCTCGATTAGTAGAACCTATCACGCAGAGCTCTTCTCTGGGCCGCAGGAGAGCTTGGGAAGCGAGATACTTCTTTTTTGAGTAGCAGTCGAGACCAGCGGCTGCAGATTCAGCGACTTGCAAGGTGGGGCAACCACCGCATATCGGGTGTAGAAGTATGGACTTGATCTGACAGTTACCCTGGCCGTGCGGTTGTCCGATGTGTCAGATCAAGTCCATACTTTTACAGCTCAAGATGCAAGGGGGCGACGTGATGCAATTTCTGGTCGACGCCATGCAAGCCGAGCGCTTTGGCATTCCACCGCCCTCACTCATTGCGGCGCACTAAATAAACTCCAACATCCCCACCCATGAGCGTGCCGAAGCCGTAAGGCGGGCACTCTTGTACCCCAAACAAAGGGGGGGGTGACCACGTACGTTCAGCGCGACAGCCCAAGTTCCTCGTCAACTAACTCCCTGTTCCTCAACCTCTTCTATACGTGACCGACGTGTATCCAAAGTAAGACTTTTCAAAAGCCACGGTACATGTATTGCATAGCTTCGCGCCATGCAACGAACCAGTAGATCCAAGCAGGCCAATCCGAGAACTTGCATTGGCGACGCGAAGCGTAGGTTGCGCGATTGGCCGGTATATCTGTTGAGCTGGCTGATCTGCAGTTGTGGTGCCGTGCCGGACCCAAGTAGCACGCACGGCAGCGCTCAACAGGCAAGGTGGCAACCCCCAGTTCCGCTTCTTGAGAACACGGTGCTCATCGACAGCGGAAAGCGCGGCCTTCAGGCAGCGTCGAACGATGCTGCCGACACCTGGGTGTTGTATGCTCCCTACAGTCTTGCCAGAGTGCCGGAAAGCCACTGGGATTTTTTGGAACAATCACCAGGCATCAAGCTGATTGCGCAGCGCATTCACGTCGATGCCGCCGCGGGCAGCGTGCCCCTGCTTGCTGGGGATCCGCACGTGGTCACCGAAGGGGACGATTTGCTCCGCTACCCAGATTATACGCTTGCAGCGATGCCGGACGGAACGGCGTGGGTATTTTGGTCGAACGAGCGCACACTATGGGCCAGACATATCGGAGGGGGACTGAACGAATCGGCGGTGGAACTTGAAAACGCTACGCGTTTTCAACCCATATCATCATCGGCCGAACTCTCCCGTGTCGTTGTCGAGCCGGTCGGCTTCCTTAGTTCAATGCATGCTGCTGTCGATGGCGCTGGCAATATCCTGCTGCTGGGACATGTCAAATACAACCTCAGAAGCGATTCTGGCCGCCAGCGTTTCCAGCACATGAGCCTACTGGCGGAGATAAGGATGCGCGACGGGCAATGGCAGCCTATGCGCCTGGTGAACAGGGTGGCGCCCCTCGAAGGCTGGCGCGATAGCGACCACCATCTTGTTGTAGCGTCAAATGAGGACGAAGCCGTCGTTGCTCGGGCGACACGGCGCATAGCGGACCGCCCATCGAAAGATCGCAATGCAAATGAGGTTTACACCCTTTGGGTCTCGCGAACCAAAATTGATGGAACCGACTGGGAGGAATGGCGTCGACTTTCTCCCCTGAGTGACACTGAAGGCAGGAGAGCTGCTTCGGAACTAGCGCTACCCGAGTCAGTAGCATCGCATTCCGAGTCGGCTGCGTCATCCTCCGCCATCATCTTATCGGAAGGCACAACTTTCGCAGGGGTTCAACCCTTTTACATTGACGTTGACATCAATCGAAACGGCACGGCTGCTGTTGCCTGGACGCAGAACTTTTACCCTAACAAGGTAGCAAGGGACTGCATTGAAAGGTCCAGCAGTGAGCGTAGGCAGGCTGTCGTCATGGCTGCGCTCTGGCGCCCAGAAGAAGAGATTGATCTGCGCGACGCGGTTACGCCAGATTCTGTCAGTAGCTACGAGGCAGATGGATCGCCTCAGATTGCGATCTCGAATGAAGAGGATCTGTTTGTCATCAGCACCCAACATCGGGAGGGTGTCGATGGACCGTCGTCTGCCACCATCTCGCAGCGCACGCGCATCGACGATTCTTGGACGACCT
Source organism: Polyangiales bacterium (assembly GCA_965214225.1). Classification (GTDB taxonomy): domain Bacteria; phylum Myxococcota_A; class Polyangia; order Polyangiales; family CBDCBC01; genus CBDCBC01. The sequence goes on from OZ243942.1 coordinate 3,392,060, forward strand.
CACCTTTGTATGAGGGGTGGCGGAGCCTGCCCAAGCCTTCCGTCCTAAGGCTGAGCGGTGACGACCTGACCGTGTCCTGGACTGAAGGCGCAGGAGCGGTTTCTGTGGTGGACTTCACCCTCTCGTCAGATGGGGTCGGATGGACACGAGCGGGCGAAACGCAGCTGCGCCTCGGAGTAGAGCACTTTGATCCAGGAATACTTGCCTCCGTCGGGGGCAGCACGCCCATGATCGTGGCACGGGTCTACGACGAAAGGGTAGCACTCGACTTCTCGACGCGATGGGCCAATGTCTTTTATTCCTACCGCCTGCCCCCTTCCATGCTGTCGGCTGATCTGGATTAGACTGCGGAAGCTAAAAGCGAAGCGTGAGACCAGGGGGTGTTCCATCGGTTGTTAGAACTTCGGCGACGTCTCGGGGTTGATGGGCATGTTAGGCAGCTTGACGAAGTTTGGCAACGGGGCGCGTGTGAGCAGCGAGTGCTTGCTTGAGCTTGGGCAAATCCTGGTGGCCCCGAACGCGCCGAAGTTCGGGCTGTGCTTCGTGAACGGCGGCCACCACCCAGCGTAAAACCATGTGTCCTGACCGCCAGCGTTTGACGCGCCCGGTGAGTTGTCGAATACGGCCGTTAAGATTTTAATCATGTTCGTGCTTGCCAGACTCTTCTGCAAGACCTGCGGCAACTCGAGTCGCTTGACGGTCAAGGTTTCCTCCAGGCTTTCGAGCAGTGAGCGCTCCGCCGATGGGTGCGTTGTCTGCAGTTGCGACGCGAGCGCTCGAAGCCGCTTTTGGGCTGCCTGCTCACTTGCACTTCGGTACGCATCGCGCATGGCCTGGCGCACCGAAGGGTGCAACGAGCTGGGCAGGTGTCCCAGCACGTTACGCAGCTTGTGCATCTGGCAGCGCTGCACCAGCGCCTCGAGCCCCAGCGCCATCACCACCAAATGCTCTCCGATGTGAATGCCATCTAGCATCACCGCCAAAAGCGTCTCGGGCAAAGGGCGTTTCATCCACGCCTCCAGCTGCATCTGCGTCAGCGACTGAAACTGTCGGCTCACGTGCTCTTGCTGGTACTGCTCAACGCGCCCACCGACTCCAACGAACGAGCATACATGCGGGTCGACACCCTTAACACCATCTGCTCGAGCATGCGCTGGCCGAGCGGGTCTGTCGCTGTCAGCTCAGCCCAGCCAAACAGCGGCACCTCCAGTAGTGGCAGAGTCACTCAGAAGTCACTCAGAAGCTCAAGTAGGTGAACACCAAAGGTGCGTCATTCTGCTCAACTATTGCTATAAGGCGGCAGAGCGGAGGAGGACCTTCAAGAGCAATGGCCGGCAAAACGTTTACAGTGGTTAACAGCTGGGCTCTGGCCGCTTCTGCTAGGAGGTCCCGTCGGTAGGAGTACGGGCATTCATCATCCGGCTGGCAAGCTGGTTGCATTGGCGGCCCTCCTGCGCTACCTATAGCTCCCGCAAGGCGCTTAGCGCCGGCGCAATCACCGCGGAGAACAGAATTTTGGCTAATCACGCATCAGCAAAGAAGAGAGCTCGGCAGACCATCAAGCGCACGCTGAGAAACAGGCAAGTGAAGACTACGGCCCGCACCTATACCAAGCGGTTCCGTGCGGCGGTGGAAGAGAGCAACCTTGAGGACGCAAAGACGCTTCTTGCACAGGTTGTAAGCATCTTAGATAAGGCCGTGACGAAGGGCGTTTATCATCGCAAGACAGCCTCCCGTTACATCTCCCGCTTGACGACGCATCTCAACTCTCTGCGGCAGAGCAGCTAGCAGACTAGAGAACTAGCTAACCAGCTAACCAGAGAACTAGCCAACTAGCCAACTAGAGAACTAGCCAACTAGAGAACTAGCCAACTAGCCAACTAGCCAACTAGCCAACTAGAGAACTAGCTAACCGGTACAGCAGCTAGCCAACTAGAGAACTAGCCAACTAGAGAACTAGCCAACTAGCCAACTAGAGAACTAGCCAACTAGAGAACTAGCCAACTAGAGAACTAGCCAACTAGAGAACTAGCCAACTAGAGAACTAGCCAACTAGAGAACTAGCTAACCGGTACAGCAGCTGGGTGGTTGGCGTGTCCCGCATAGCCATTCTTGCAATGCCTGCCGCCTTCGCGGCCACGTCGCATGGCCTCCCAAACTGCAAGTTAGCTGCGATTGCCCTGACTAGATTGCCCTAACTAGTAGGTCGCGGGAGGTCCGAGGCAGAGCCCTATTACGGTGCGCTCAAGCAGACTTTCTGCAGACTCTCGACTGGACTTGATCTGTTGATCGGCCCGACGAAGTTGCTGCAGCGCGTCTTGCAGTTGGTCTGTCGTGAACTTGGCGGCAGCGCGTCCCACTTCATCGGCCTTAAAGGGAGGTGTGCCAGCAGCCTGCGCTGCAGCCCCCGCGTTCAGACCCTCGAGCAGGCCCTGCTTGGTCTTGAGCAAGAGTCGAAATTGCCGCGAGATCAGGGCCAATATGCCTAGCGGTGATTCCCTATTGTTCAGAAGTGACCGAACGTTAATAACGGCGCTGGCGGTGGCTTGCTTGGTGATGGCATCGACCACCGACCAGACTGTTTCAACCCGAAGATGAAGCAGGCACGCGTCGATATCATGGTCGTGTATCGCCTGCCCCGGACCTACGTAGAGACTCAGCCGTTCCACTGCGTCGGCCAGCTCCCACAACTCCGAGCCGACCTCGTCAACAATGGACCGAGCCATTGATGCGCGGAGCTTGTGTCCCCTCCGTTCAGCCTCATCCACCACAAACTGGACCAACCCTCGGCCGCGCAGGGGCGAGCACGTGTAGTACACGTGCAGCTTCTTGGCAGCACGAACGAGCTTCGACCTGCCATCCATCTTCTCCGACGTCATGACGAGGGTGCAGGCTGGATTGGGCCGCTCCAAGTAGGAGGCGATGCGCTTCTGACCTTCATCGGCCATTTTATCGGCGCGTCTGAGCCAGACGAACCGTTCGCCACCAAAGAGCGACATGCTGTTAGCAGCGTCGACAACAGCTGCTCCGTCCACCTCGTCACCCTGCATAACCTCAGTCGTCACAGATGAAGCAACCGACCCGTTGCCGGCTCGTACGAGTCGGAGCAACACGTGGGCGGCGCGCTCAACAAGAAAGAGCTCACTGCCAACGAGCAGGTAGGCCGCAGAGAGAGTCGGTTTCTCTGCTCCCTTTGCGGTTGAGCGGGCAGCTTGCCACGGCTCAAGCTCCCTTAGAAGATCGTGAACATCCATAGACGAGGCTTTGCGGTGTCGGTGCAGAGGGTGCTAGCGGAATCGTTGCTGTTACGCCAACACAGCCGGCAGGAGAACGCACCTTCACGCACCGTAATCGGTCAGGGGCTCTCCGACCAGAGGGCACGCTTCCGAGAGACTATACATGCGGCTCCCTTCGTTGAACCCCGTCTCCTCGAAGGCCAACTTACCAGACACTAACCGGGTACCACGCGCCTTCGGCTGCAAACTGTGAAGGTGACCGCGAAAGGACGAAAGGTCGCCGCGCCCGACTCACCCTCCCCACCTCCATGAGGCAAGGCTGAGACGTGCTGCGACTCTCTACGCTTCGTCGTCCGAAAAGTCGATCTTGTTGTTGCGTTTAGGTACTGCGCCACGAGGAGTAAACTTGGTTCGGCCGACTTCGTATTGTCCCATCGTCACGACCAGCTCGACGGGCCGGTTTGGGATGAACTCCTCGCGGTAGAGCTTGATCGTCTGCAGAAAGTGCTTCTCTGTTCGCGATCCTCGCAAAAACACCGTTTGGCTCGTGATGAACCGCCGTCCGCTTGAGATGTCGTAGTAGACCAGGTTGAGCTGTGAGTCACCAGGTGGCTTAGGGAAAGCTACTACCATCTTGGCGATCCAGCGCCTGTCACGCAGCTTGGCTTCTTCGGTTTCCTTTAGAAACTTGGCGCGGTGACGCTTGGCGAACTTGATTAGGTTGAAGCGTTTCCCTCTCTTACTTCCCTGGTCGGGAAGCTTCTCCTGAAAAAGAAACACTTGGGCACCGCGGCCCGACTTCGCCAGACCCGAGGTTGAATAGGAAATCATTCCTACGGCAAGAACTGAACCAAGGATTATCGCGGGCTTTAGGCGAAATCTTCGCTGCAACATAAACCTCCTCATCGCGGACTTTGAACAACGGCCCAAAGCCGCCGACCCTTAACCAGGCATCCATGTTACCAGACGTCCATCGTGGCTGCCTATTCACTCAACGATGCCAGGGAGCGATCCTGGAGAACTCCACGCATAGACCTCCCGCAGCGCACTCTCGTGCGTGAGGTCGGGTGGAAAGCCGCTGTCTCTTGCGAAAAACTTGGTCTTTCGGGGAATGGAAGGTAAGCCAATTGCCAGAGCTCCCGCTCATCCTGCAACGCTTCTCGCTCGTCCTGCAACGTGTTGAGTTCCATTCTGCCGCAGGTGCGAGACGTGAGCGTCAGATTTTGGGGGGTCAGATTCTGATGAGAAAGAGCCCTGCTTCACCGCATGAGGGAAACCACTCCAGTAGGGGCTCTTCGACGAGCTGCCAAGGCATCACCTCGCATGGCCTATCGAGTTTCCATGGTGCGCGACATGCGCCTATGAACAAAGGTGACCGCAATGACGACTAACACAGCACTAGCCGGTCTTGTTGCACAAGCGCGGCGTGCGGCTTCCAGACGAGGTCAATCCCTCTCAACCGCGCACCCGCTTTTGGTGATGCTTCAAAATGATGAAGAAGCGTCCTCGTACCTCGCGCAGCGAGGGATCTACGAGGGAGATTTCGCGCGCATCCTCAGGTCGAACTGGGATGAGCCTTCGAGTGCCGTAGAAGTGGCGCTCGAACGAGCTCACCGCATTGCGCAAGAGATGGGTGTGGCGCATCCGCGGCCATTGCATCTCTTGCTGGCCATCGCGCGTGATCCGCGCCATGCCGGCTACCATTGCCTCAGCGCGCTAGGTTACAGCGATCGGAAGCACGTTCGGAAGGCGACTTCAACACTATCGCGAAACCGCACCCCTTCGGCGATGGCCAAGCTTCATGCAAGACGGGCTTCGCTATCTGCCGAGCTTCATACGTCGCGTCAAGCTTCGGGCATCTCATTAGAGGCCAAGCCGCTGCCTCGGAGACAGGGAACGTTGAAACCTGCACACCTTGCGTCACGCCTTCCAGGAGCTGCATCGCAGGCAGAACCAGGTGCAGACCCCACGCGCGCACGTGGGAATGTTCCACGCGATGCGCATGCAGCCGTTCCGCCTGGGGAGCAGGAAAAGGCCGCGTGTTTCGTCCAACGCAGCAAGCCTCAGTTTCACCTGCGGGCACATCTTCCTTTGCTGACGGGTTTAGGGCGCAACCTGACCGTCATGGCACAGGAAGGACGTCTTGATCCGGTGGTTGGTCGGACTGAGGAGATCGAAAGAACATTCGACATTCTCCTGCGCCGGCGGGGAAACAATCCCATTCTGGTGGGCGCACCAGGCGTCGGTAAGACATCGCTTGTTGAGGCGCTCGCGCAGCGCATCGCCTCCGGCCAAGGGGTGCCCGCGCCACTAAAAGAAGCGCTTCTAATTGAGCTGACCCCTGGGGCGCTTGTCTCTGGGACGGGTACGCGCGGAGCGCTCAGCGACCGCATTCGGCGCATCGGCGCCGAGGTGGCCCAATTCGAAGGGCGGGTTCTGCTGTTCCTGGACGAGGTGCACGCGCTCTTTGGCAGTCAAGACGGCTTGGAGGAGCTCGCGGGCGAGTTACGTGCAAAGCTTTCCCGCGGCGAACTTCAATGCATCGGTTCCACTACCGACTTGGAGTACCGAAAGCGCATCGAGCGTGACGCTGCTCTATGTCGGCAGTTCACGCGGGTCGAGGTGGACGAACCAGACCGTGATGCTTCTGTCGCGATTCTCGGTGGTGTAGCGGCTCATTACGCCAAGCACCACGAGGTCACCTACGGCAAGGACGCCCTTGAAGCTTCTGTTGATCTGTCGGCGCGATACGTGCCTCAGCGGAATCTACCAGATAAGGCGATAGGCATCGTCGACACGGCAGGAGCTAGAGTGGCCCGCCAGCAACGTAAGAAGGTGACGCGTCAGGATGTTGCCGACGTTGTTGCTTCCATGGCAGGTATGCCCGTTGAGCGCCTTCTCATGAGCGATGGTGAGCGGCTCCTCGCCCTCGAAGACATTCTCTCAGAGCGCATCGTAGGGCAACAGGAGGTGATCGGCAGGCTTGCTGGGGCCCTTCGTAAGTCAGCGGTTGGTCTGCGCGGCGCACGGCCTCTCGGCACGTTTCTTTTTCTCGGGCAGACTGGAGTAGGCAAGACCGAGACTGCCAAGACCATCAACGAGATGCTCTTCCCAGGTTCTCCGCTCGTTCGCATCGACATGAGCGAGCTTTCAGAGCCGCATTCGGTTGCGCGACTGCTTGGCGCGCCGCCAGGCTACATCGGACACGAAGAAGGCGGGCAACTTACCGAGGCAGTGCGCCATCGTCCATACCGGCTGGTTCTGCTTGATGAGGTAGAGAAGGCGCATCGCGATGTGCTGCTAGCGCTTCTGCCGCTGCTTGATGAGGGCACCCTAACAGACGCCCGAGGGCGTAAGGTGAATTTCCGGAATACGGTGGTGGTGATGACCTCCAATCTCGGCGTTGCAGAAGCGAGGAGTAACAGTGCCATCGGATTTTCCGCCTCGATGCAGGAGGAGGAGACCTCGCGTGAGCTTCAGCGTGCCGTGATGGATGCTGCAAGAAGCGCATTGCCGCCGGAGTTTTGGAACAGGATCGATGAGCCGCTCTTCTTTCACCCGCTGCGCCTCAATGACGTGGAGTGCATTGCGCAGAAGATGCTAGAGGTGTTGTCGAAGGTGTTGGCGCACGAGCACGATGTGCATCTTGAGCTTTCCGCCGCAGGCGCGAGAGCCCTCGCCAACAACGGCGGGTACGAGCGCGAATACGGGGCCCGTCCAATGCGACGCGCCATCGCACGGCTTGTTGAGCGTCCGCTTGCTGAGGCGATCCTTCGGAATCAGGTGGCCCGTGGCGAAACTGTTCACGTGGAAGCGGAGAAGGGCGCCGTGCAACTTTGGGCTGTGCATCCGAGGCGAAGAAAGGCACGGAAGCGGAAGTTGCCGTCGCTAGCTTGTGTTTGAGCGCTACAAGAGCAGCAGCCTCTCCCGCGGTGCGCACTCGTTCACCTATATAAGTAGTTAAGCTATGTAAATAGTTGAGCTAGGTTAACTAAGCATGGGCGGAAGGCGTCAGCCAAACGGATGAGGATGGCGTCGTCGAGTCATCGGATACGATGCTGGTGGAGAATGGCTCAAGCGGAGTAGTACCTGCGCGAGTAGGAAAAGGAGCTCTAACGGGCACGATGAGCATGTGCTGCATACTTTGCGACCGTGGCTGACAGACCCAGGTTCAGGGCATCGCAGATCAGGGCGTGGCCAATGGAAACCTCGGCAATGCCAGGAAGGGTGGCTAGCAGCAGATCGAGATTATCCAGATCAAGGTCATGCCCTGCGTTGACGGCAAAACCCAAGAGCTCGGCGCGGTGGAATGTTTCAGCTAAAGCATGCAGTGCAGGCGCAGCGCGCTTCTTCTTGACCGCGTGTGCATACGGTCCAGTGTAGATCTCAATGCGATCGGCCCCGCTTTTGTCAATGCCGGTAAGCTCGGCAGGATCAGGATCAACAAAGAGCGAGACCCTGATGTCCCGCTGCTTAAGCCTTGCCACCGGCTCTGTCAGCAGATCAAGGTCCTTCGGGAACTGCCACCCGTGATCGCTGGTGACTTCACCGGGAGAGACGGGAACCAGGGTCGTCTGAGCGGGTTGAAGCTGGCACGCCAAATCGATAAGCTCCTCACGCAGATCCCCCTCGAGGTTGAACTCCACGCCGCGTTGCCGGCACATTTGTGCAGCATTGCACACGTCATGGCGACGCGTGTGCCGGTTATCAGCGCGCCAATGCAGAGTGATACCGTCGGCTCCGGAGTCTAAAGCGACCTCCGCAGCGTCAGCGACTGAAGGCCGGCTTCCTTCTCTCGAGTTGCGAAGCAGGGCGACCTTGTTGAGGTTAACAGACAGCTTGGTCACGACGAACTTAGGCTAGATAGATTGCTGGAGAACGGCACAACGCACCATGTGATGGAGCACGAGTCCGCCCTCTAGAATGTGAAAGCCAGACCGAAGGCCAACGTTGTGTCTCCTAATGGGAGGTCGTCGTTGTTGCTGCCTGCCATCGACTTGTAGAGCTCGACGAAGAGCCTCGAATGGTTGATTCCATACTCCTCATCCAGAGTTCGCGCTGCAGACCGCTCGAAGAAATCGAGCTCAAGAGCGGCTTGCACAGCCCACCGCAATCCGAGGCTCACGCCATCGGCATCGCCCGATCCGCCTGTGCTTGTACTCCAAAACACAGTGTCCAATCCTAACTTTCCTAGGAACACGAACGGCACGCGCAGCTTCCGGGAGAGCACGTCCACGTAAAGCACGGCGTGTGTGCTGAGCGGCAAGAGCGTCAGCTTCGTCTTCTCACCTGCTCGCTCGGAACCGCCCGCTGCAAAGGCGCTGCCCTCGTAGGCTGCCCAGCCGAAGCTTGCTCCCACTCCAGCTCTGCCGACGTAAGGAATAGGTAGAATGAGACCGTCAAGCTCAACCGCCCAGAGCGGGCCTGAGTCGTTGAAGGTGTCGTCGAAGCTGTCGTTTCCGACGTTAGGCTCGTAGGGCCCGCCTCGAAACTCCAAGTTGAACCACTCCGGCGATTCAACCGGACGGGTCGGAGCAAACACGTCGGAAGTGGCTTGCGCGCTCGCCCGCGCACCTGCGACGCTCGCGACAAGACATGCAGCTGCCGGAATAAATTTTCGAAGATTCACACGGTTCTCCTTTGCCTGCGGGATGCGAGGCGACGGTTTCGTGCGGCCGCGCTCACCGACCAAGCCAGCAAGGAGGCCAGCACCAGCAGGGCAGAGCTTCTGCTGCCGGAGCTTCTGCCGTCATAGCCCGCGGCTACCCGACAGCCAGAGCCCTCGTTAGCCTCACCCCCAGAAGCAAAATACCGCGCCCAGAAGCCTTCCGTCTCCACCACCTCAATACACGCCACAGCAGATAAGGGGCTGATGTTTCCTGCGCGATCCACGGCAGCAAGAGCGACGGCGGCGTAGTCGCCAGGGCTTAGGTCAGCGTCTGATGCGTTAATCGTGGCGTTGCCGCTCTCGCGGCTGACGTTGCGCAGGAGAAGCTCTTCCAGCCCGGCTTCTCCTTCAATGAGCTGCGTGTTCCCACAGCCGGCTTCCAATCCGGCTTCGAGGTACAGCTGGTAATCGTCGAGCGTGGGGTCACTGGAACCGTCCCACGAGATAGGGATGGAGGTATTGCCCGAACCGCCCTTGAGATTGGAGGGCGCATTGGGCGGTTGGGTGTCGTGCCTGATAGTCAGGTTCCCGAAAGCATTCTGCACATCGTCGGTCGAGCCGCTGCTCCTTGTGGCCAACAGAAAGATCTCAATGGTGTTGTCCGCACCTTCCTCGGAACAATTCTCGATAAGGTCACTCACCGACAAGGTGACGTTGGCTTCGGATTGGCCACCGTTGAGCGACAAAGAGGCCGGCTCAAGGTACTCACAGGAGCCCGTGTTCGGCGTGCGGTTCTCAGGAGTTTGGCAGCTCGAACCGCGCCAGACATCCAGCTGCGTCCTATCGGTAGGGATGCCTGTGACCCGCACGGTGAATGTTCCGTCGCAGTCACCTGCCCCAACCGGGTTGTTCTGCAGGTCCCGGAGTGCATCCTCGTCGCGATCTCCAAACTCGGTCAGGTTGACGTTCAGTCCTCCCTGAGCGTAAGCGCGCTGGCCATTGAAGGAGGCGAATGTGACAGCTGTTGCGGTGACAGCTATGGCGGTGGCAGCCCGTGTGCCGGTGAATCTAAGTTGCTTCTTTCCTCTACTCATTTGCCCACCTCAAAGATCTGTTCGGCTATTTGCACGGCGTTGAGCGCAGCTCCCTTGCGAAGATTGTCTCCGACCACCCACATTTGTAGACCTCGCTCCGGAAGGCCTAGATCTTCACGAATGCGGCCTACAAGCACCTCGTCCTGCCCGACCACATCAAGGGGAGTAGGGTACTGCCCTTGGTCGAAGTGCTCAACAAGCCGCACACCGGGCGCCGATCGTAGCAGCTCGCTAGCGGTCTCGCGGCTTATCGGCCGCTCGAACTCGATGGTCAGCGCTTCTGAGTGACCCGTCGCCACAGGAACGCGTACCGCGGTCGGCGACACAGCGATATCAGGATCGCCGAGAATCTTTCGCGTCTCGTGAATCATCTTCAGCTCCTCTTCCTGATAGTCCTGGCCTGGCTCAACCTTCCAGTGCATGAGCACGTTGCCGGCCAAGGTGCTGCGGGTGTCTGCGGGTGGGGCGAAGTCGGAGCTCACCCTCTGGCGCTCCTCCTCTTGCAGCTTGAGCAGCGCTTCCGATCCTGCGCCACTAATGGCCTGGTAAGTCGCCACCACCAGTCGTCGAACCCGCGCGTAGTCGTGAAGCGGCTTGAGTGCGACGAGCATCTGGATGGTTGAGCAATTAGGATTGGCTATGATCCCGCGCGGCGGGCGGCGGGCTGCCTCGATGTTAACCTCGGGGACGCAAAGCGGAACTTCAGGATCCATGCGCCAGGCTGAAGAGTTATCGATGACGAGTGCTCCGGCTTGCGCAGCGGATGGCGCGAAACGCCGCGATGCTTCGGCGCCGGCTGAGAATAGCGCTAGGTCAATGCCTGCAAATGAGCTCTCATCCAGCGTCTGAACCTCAAGCTTACCGTCGCCGAAAGCGACTTTGCGGCCGGCGGATCGCTCGGAGGCGAGGGGAGTCAAGGACTCTATTGGGAAGTGACGTTGAGCAAGGACGGCGAGCATCTCTTGCCCCACCACACCGGTGGCCCCGGCTACAGCAACTCTAAACTTGCGCATGGTTTATCGACGTTCTGCTTCTCGAGATTACAGATGCTGGAGTTTCACCCCAGTGACATTTCCACGTAACTCGAAACGCGCCATGACGCCAGGATGGAGGGGCGCAAAGTGCAGGTGTAATCAATCAGTGGCTCTCCGACCAGGAAAGCACGCTTTCCGAGGAGGTTGTGCATTTGGCTCCCTTCATTGAACTTCATGTAGAACCGCGTCCTCACGCACTGAGTGCGCTCCGGTTGGGTTCTGCAGGAGTCCTCGTCAACTGCGTCTCCTGCGATCCCAACGCTGAATGAACGCCTTCGGAAGCCGGCTCACCAGGGGTCGCCGAGTACGTGCAGGCACTGCATGAGGCAGTGCGATGGAGCCGAGCGACAGGATAGGCTGCTGTCAAGAGGTCCTGCCCGGGGCTCTAAAGCTATAACTGTCAACTTACGGCAAAAATTGCAGACGGCACTCCTACGGCTGGAGCACCGTCTGCTGGACGCAATGAAGGCACAAGAAATGTAGGGCACACCCCTACCTGTAATGTACAGTACCACAGCAACTAGGCAATGCAAGAGCCTTGAGCAACTTTCTGCAGCCCCGCAAGCGGCCTGCTACACTGGCTGCTCGTTGCGTCGGCGGGTAGGGGCGCCAGCAATCCGTTTCCCGGCCGTCATGCCACAGAGCAATCGGGAATGCTCCGAGCACACCCTGTGTCGCCCGCGAAGGACGCTGTGGCTTGCTCCGCCGAGGCACGCGTGGCAACCCGGGGCAGTTCGCCGGGCCTCACATCACGATGCTCCTGCCACGCCAGTGTTCTGCATCCTGCCCCAGTTGATGTTGCACTTTATTTCACAAAAGAAGACGAGTCCATGTGAGTTGCGTCAAGGAGGTGCACCCTGTTTGGTGCTGGTTCGGCTTGCAGTTTCGTGTTGGCGCATGCCTGCATGGGTGGCTGCTTGTAAACGTTCAGGTATTATATCATGCGGTTTTCGAGGCTTTTTCTGATCCGGCCGCGCCCGCAAAGACCTCCCGGAGCGCACTCTGGTGCGTGACGCCAGGTCTTGAGGACGAAAGACGGAGCAGGGAGAGCTTTAAAGACGGAGTTCTCGTCATCTCATTCCTGCGATCCCGGTGGCTTTCTACTGCCAGAGGGTACCCGAACGCTTACGGCTGCTTACGCAGGTGCGCTCTCCGCAGAGCTACGGCTTGTCTGCAGCGCTTGCACTAGTCGCTCCAATCGAAAGGGCTCGTCGGAGGTCACGGTCAGTGTGGGTGAGGTTACCGCGTCGCTTTCGAGTACAAATGAAAGATTTGTCTCGGGAACAGCATCCGCCAAGGTCGACTTCACCTGATGGACCCATGCCGGCTCACCTGCTCCCGAGTCTGTGACCGACGCCGCGAGCTTATCCTTTAGCTTCACAACGAAGCGGTCGCGTGCAAAGTCGAGCCCTTCCACGGCATCCTCGTCGTCAACCAGGCGCTCCGCCGCAGTTAACGCTGTCAGTAGGGCGCTTCTGAAGCTCTGCGCCTCTGAGGTGAAGGTCCCGCGCTTCTGATCGTACTGCAGGCCCTGCTTTCCGCCCTCCTCATCGATGCTGAGTTGCCCTTCGTGGGCCACTAGGAGCACTCCGGGGCCGCGCACGACATGGCTATAGTCTGCTACGTCGATCAATGTGAGCGGGAGCGCGGAGCGCTGAATCCAGTGATGAAAGATCGGGACGAAACGTGTAGGATCCTTTCGGCCGTCCTGGAAGAAGAGCTTCACCGAATAACGGGGGCTGGGTGTAGTTGAAGACATGGTCGTTCCTTGGGATGAGCCAGCGCTTCAGGCAGTAGTAGGTGACGAAGACGCCGCACGTGCCGCCGCTGCTTTTTCTGCACCTGCTTGATCAATGCGGTCGTAGCATGCGTGTGCTGCCTCAATGAAGAGCTGCGTTTGCTCGATTGTTTGGTGAGCTTCGTCGGCAGAAGAACGCGTGGCGCCTGATGCGTGCCTCTGGTGCAGCTCAAAAAAATAGGCGGCAAACTTGTCTCCAGCGTAGGTGTCGTGGAACAGCTTCGTTTCGTGAAGGTGCTTACGAAAATCCGCGACTATCTCTTCCGGATCGTCGCGGGTCTGTAGATCCAGCGAACGGGTCAACGCCTTGGCGGCTTCTAGCATGGCCTGATAAGCTTGAGCCACGGCGCCTCCGCTGTCGCCCTCGTCGAGCTTGACCTGGGCTTCGAGAACTTCACGCTCGCTTGCCGCTAGCCCGAACTGGGCGAACGGCACGATCTCGCCTGCGCACTCGCCCACCCCCATGTCGCCGATGGTGTACTCGCGGGGGTCACCCCAATCGGAATAGAAGCTACGATCCTCGGCGTAATCCGGTACCGGTAGAAGGTCCTTGAGGACTTCCCTGACCTTGAGCTTTCCTACGCGCCTTACAACCGTTTGGAAGGTCTCGCCTTCTTGCCGTTCCTTGAGAAACCATTCGGTGAGGCGATCGACAGCCTCGGGAACGCGTTTGGAAGGAATGGCCCCCACCGCAAGTCCCACGGCGGCGGCATTCTCGCTCCACTGACCGCCGACAACCAGTTGAAAATGAGGAACACGTCGCCCCTTGACGTTGCGGCTGACGCCTAAAAATCCGATGTCCGCAATGTGGTGCTGCCCGCATGCGTTGAAGCACCCGCTGGCCTTGATCCTTAGCGAATCGACCGAGGGCGAAAGGGGTAGAGAGGGCTTCGCTCGCAGATGCTCCCTTAACTTACCAGCCAAACCGCGTGATGAGGAAATACCCAACTTGCACGTGTCGGTGCCTGGACACGAGGTGATGTCCGATACTGTGTCGGCTCCAGCGTCGGCCAACCCTATTCGTTTAAGCTCCTGATAGAATTCAGGCACCTGCGAAGCGCGGATCCATCGAAAAACCATGTTTTGGGTAACCGTTGTTCGGATGGTGTCTCCAGTGAACTTGCGCGTCATCCTCGCGAGCTCCCGTGCTTGAAGCGACGTAAAGTCGCCAAGCGGCAAGGCGATGGTGGCGACGAGAAATCCAGGCTGTTTTTGTGCGCGCAGGTTGGTGCGCCGCCACGCGTCAAACATGTCTTCATCCTGCGCCGCATCGGACGTTGAGCGTGCCCGATAAGACGCGTTGATAGCCGGAGCTGCATCCACGCTCTCATCGGTTGACGCGGTTCCGCTGTCTGCCCCGGGCTCAGTCGTCTCTGCAAGAGAGGCGATGTACGCAGTCCATCCCTGGTCTGGTCGGAGAGCCTTTCGCTCTTCATCAACGAGGCGCTTGAACTCTTCAAGGCCGAGCTTTGCTACTAGAAACTTGATGCGGGCACGTGCCCTATTCTTTTTCTCACCAAGCCTGGCAAAAACGCGGCAAATCGCTTGCGAAAGCGGGAGAAGCTCCTCTTCGGAGACAAAAGCTTCAAGAAGCTTAGCCTGATGTGGCACCGCTCCTAGTCCTCCTCCTACGTAGACCTCGAAGCCTCGCTGCATAACGCCGTCAACCTCGCGGGTAGTTGCAATCGCGCCGAGATCGTGGATGTAGGTCAAGGCGCAGGCGTGCTGCCTGCACCCAGAAAAGGCGACCTTGAACTTCCGACCAAAGTCCTGCACATCCGGGTGCCCAAGAAAGTAATCGGTGAAGGCCTGAGCATACGGCGTGACATCAAATGCTTCGTCGTGGCAGACGCCGGAGTACGGACAGGCCGTGACGTTGCGGACGCTGTTGCCGCAAGCTTCGCGCGTGGTGATTCCGCACGCCGCGAGGCGCCGCATCATGTCCGGTGTGTCGTCGATATGGACGAAGTGCAGCTGAATGTCTTGTCGCGTGGTCACGTGAAGAATCGCGTCTGAGTATTCTTCGGCTACGGCGGCAAGAATTTCGAGTTGCTCGGGCGTCACCTTGCCCGCGGGAAGTTTGATCCGATGCATGCCGGGCGCGTGCCACAGCGTGTTCGGACCCTTCGTGATCTCCGGCTCGGGCAGAGCGAGCGTCTGCGTGTCGATACCGTCGTGTCTTTGTCCATTGTCGTAGCGCTGGCCGTAAGCGCCGCGGCGAAGGCGCGTCTCGGCAAAGAGCTTCTCTTCGATCTTACCTTCACGCCGGAGCGAAAGCTGTGATTCGTAAACGTCGATCTCCTGCGCCCAATCTTCGGGCATCTTATCTTGCAGCTCGTCTCTCCAGCTCGTCTTCATGCTTCTCCTACCACTTCAGGGCGTGTGTCCCTTCAATGCCTTCCTCTTGATACTGACAGCTTGAACGACTGGCAGCGTGAACGACTGTCAACTTAGCGACTCTAAATGTTGTTACACCTTCTATGGGTCCATGCCCGCAATTTCGTCAAGTCAGTGGCTTGACTTTAGCACGCGCGGCACCTAGTCTTGGCCGAAATAAGCCCTTTTTCGGGGATCGTCTAACGGCAGGACACCAGATTCTGGTTCTGGTTATCTAGGTTCGAATCCTAGTCCCCGAGCCAGGTAAGAATCTTACTGATGCTCTGATCTTGCAAGTGCTTTAGCAGCTGCAGTTGCTATAGTTCTTAGCGAGCAACGCAATGGCTAGTCAAGGTGTCAGCTACACTGGCTAGCTACATCGATTAGTGGCAGTTGATTAGTTATAAAGGCCCCATCGTCTAGTGGTTAGGACATCGGCCTCTCACGCCGGTAACGCGGGTTCGAGTCCCGCTGGGGTCACCCTGCTTTCTCAACGGATGGAGGCGGGACGGTGCGAGCCTCCATTGCTGCATGCACACGCCTCCAGGGTTTTCGCGTTGCTTATAGCCGCTTGCCCCTCCACCCTAGCGTAGCTGTGCTTACCGGATCGATAAACCACGGAGACGGGATCGCGGAGAGGTACACATCTGTCCGCGAGCTGATTCTAAAAGCTTGTCAGAGGAGCGGCCGCAGCGCGTCGGACGTGACGCTGGTTGCAGTGTCCAAAGGCCATCCACCCGATGCCGTTTTGGCTGCTTTCCAGTTTGGTCAGCGTATTTTCGGCGAGAGCTATGCGCAGGAGCTAGCGATGAAGGTCGAGCAGGTGTCGCAAGCCGTGGTGGGCAGCGGGTCGGGACACTCTGCGTTGTCATGGCACTTCATCGGTGGTCTGCAGCGAAATAAAGTTCGAGCCATCGCGCCGCACGTGGATGTTGTTCAGGCTGTGGACTCACCTCGTTTGGTAGCCGCCATGGACCGTGAGTTTTCTAAGCGCTCGCGTAGTCTGCGTGTAATGGTTCAGGTCAATCTTGCAGAGGAGGCTCAAAAGAACGGTTGCCTCGAGGGTGACCTGCCGCGTTTGCTCCGGGCAATAGGTAGTGCAGAGGGTCTCGATGTCATTGGCCTCATGGGTATACCGCCGCGGGTTGAGGACGCGGAGGCGTCGCGAAGTTTCTTTCGTCGGCTCAAGCAGCTGGCGGACGCGCATGATCTAAAAGAGGTATCGATGGGCATGAGCCACGACTTTGCTATCGCTATTGAAGAGGGCGCAACCATGGTGAGAGTGGGCGAGGCTTTGTTTGGTCCGCGTCCACCAAAGCCGCACAACTCACAGTCCGGTCAACGCGCAGCTCCAACAGCGTCTAGAAGGTGTACAAGCTGAGCAACGACCGCCGCCGTTAGGTTGCCGGTAGAGAGCCCGCCATGATAGCACAACTCAGCCGGCGCTTCGCCGGTGGTGAGGGTTGGCTAACTGGGTTGGCTAAGTGGATGAGCTGCCTGGCTTACTTGGCGCATCCCAGGCCGCCTTGATCTGCTTATAGGTGGCAGCGGCGCTGTCGCTTATTTCAAGAGCGCCTTCGTCGATTAGCCTCTGCCTGATTTTCATCGGGTCGCGATCCCACTTCTTTGGCAGGGTGAAGGTGATAGTGAGGGGTGCGCCCTTGAGCATGCCGCTCGACTCCAGCTTCCACAGCATCTCGGCGGCGAGGAACTGGCCAGCCACCAGCCGCACCTTGGGCGCCGTGGTGGGTGGAAGGGCAAACAGGTCGTAGAGGCCCACGGTGTGTGCTGCCTCGTTGAAACACAGCCGGAGGGCATCGAAGGCTTGGGGTGGGAGCGGCAACTCGATCAAATCCAGTCCCGATATCGAGAAGGATCCGACGGCACCGAGTGCTCTCTCCATCGCGTCTGCATGACTCCGGGTAAGAGCCGCAAGACGTGCTGAACCATTGTGGATCGCCGTTAGCAGCAGATAGGGATCTGCCGACACCGCTTGATTTCCCTCATCCATGATTGGCTCCGGTCAACCCTTGCTTTGGATACGCATCTCTGCCGTCTTGCTGACAACTGCCTGCGCCACAAGCCGCGCAGTCGCTCGTCAGATTCCCGTGATGGCGTGAGCTCTACCTCGCTCTGTAGACGATCATGCCGTGCGTGAGGTCGTAAGGAGAAAGTGCAACCGTTACGCGGTCGCCAAGAATAACGCGAATACGATTTTTTCGCATGCGTCCGCACAGCTGAGCGCGAACTGTCGCACCAGCATCGGTCTCCACAGCGAACTGTCCGCCCGCGTAAACATTTGAAACAACGCCTTCAAGGCGCACGTGGTCATCACGACTCATGTAGTTTGGCTGCTCCGGCTATATGGAATGGGTGTTGAGTAGACCTAGAATTTCGCTTGCCTAAAATAACCGCTGTGAGAGGTGTTGTCGAGTCTGGCTGTCACTTACTGCAGCATTGACAGGCACCTCTTAGCCCGAGGAGCGGCGTGAAGGAGCGGCTGTGCAGTCTGAGGTAAATGCTGAGCATCCAAAGCGGCGTGCGATCGTGCAGCTCGCGGAAGTCTGTCTGACGGAAAAGTTGCTCTGCTGCCCACCGGTGCCGGGTATGCGTCTGCGTGCGACTTTATCAATAAGGCGGCTGTGGCGTGTCTACAGAAGCTCGATCTGCGACACGAGCTCTTGCTGCCTTAGCTCATACAGAATCTACAATGGTTGCAATGGCAGACGCAGGTCTGAGGGCGTGCGCGGGCGTCACGCAACTTGACTTGGGCGATCGGACTCCACGCCTCATCCGCCAAGGAAGTGGCCCCATCAGCGCGTTACCAGCAGACGGTCCCTAAGGTGCTCAAGAAGCTGCGAGGCTACATCATCTTTTGCGCCGGTGAGTGAGATAGCCTCTTTGGAAGTGACCAAGGTAATACGTGTCGACTCCTTCTCGAGAGCGTCTGCTGCAAGATTGGCAACCACAGCGTCCACCGCCTTTTCAGCGAGCTTTTTTCGCGCATTGGCAACGAGGTCGGATGTCTCGAGGGCGAAGGCGACCAGTTGCGGACCTGGCCGGTTTAGCTTCTGGCGCGCCTCTGCGACTTCCCGGATGAGGTCTGGGTTGGCTTCAAGTTCGAGTGAGACGGTGGATGCGACGCGTTTGACCTTCTGCGATGCGCAGGCGTGTGGTCGGTAGTCTGCAACAGCCGCAGACATCAGCAAAAGGTGGTATTCCGGAAAACTCGTGAGGAGATGCTGCCGCATCTCCTGCGCGCTCTGAATTGGTACGACCCGCGCCCCGTGAGGAGGTGTTAGCGCGGTCGGCCCGGTGATCAGCGTGACGTCGGCGCCCTTGCTCATGGCCGCTCTGGCGAGCGCGTAGCCCATGCGCCCACTCGACCGGTTGCTGATGAAGCGTACGGGGTCGATGGATTCTTGCGTGGGTCCGGCAGTCACAAGCACGCGAAGCCCGCGCAAGCTTTTGTCCGAGGCGGTAGAGAGGACGGCAGATGCGATTGTCTCGGGTTCCGTCATACGACCTACGCCAACTTCTCCGGAAGCGACTTCGCCTTCCTCAGGCCCCACAAAATGAGCGTCGCGCTCGCGCAGCAGGGCAACGTTTCGTTGAACCGCAGCCGCCTTCCACATCGCAGGGTGCATCGCTGGGGCGATGAAGAGGGGCGCGCTAGAGCACAGCACCGTAGCCTCCAATAGGCTCATGGCGCCTCCGTGTGCTAGCGAAAATAGGACCTGAGCTGTGGCCGGAGCAACGACGCATCGGGTTGCCCAATGTGCCAGATCGACGTGGGCCTCGCCGGGTTGATCCCAAAGCCCAAGATAGGTTGCCTCGCCGGTAAGAGCCGAGAAAGTGGCCGGGCCTACAAGTTTCGCTGCCGATTGGCTCAGGACTACGCGCACCTGGGCGCCTCCACGCTGAAGTTCACGGAGCAGGAACGGGGCTTTATAGGCCGCGACACTACCTGTGACGCCGAGGATAACCCGTTCACTGGGGGCCGTTTTCTCGCTATTCACTGGTCAAGGATAGGTGAAGTCGCGAGCCTGTTGCTATCTGAAAAGGCTCTTCGGGGAAACAGCGTCTCATCCGCCTGTCAGACCGGGTGCAGGAAACTTCTCGCATAGGGCAAAGACCTCATTACGTACCTTAGCCTGAACGGCTTCGTTGGACACATCGGCGATAACTCTGTCGATCCAGTCTGCTAGAAGGTCCATCTCGTCGACGCCCATTCCGCGTGTGGTGATCGCAGGGGTTCCGAGACGGATGCCGCTTGGGTCGAACGGTTTGCGCTTGTCAAACGGCACGCTGTTGTAGTTGCAAATGATGCCGCCGCGTTCGAGCGCAGTCGCTGCAACTTTGCCCGAGACCCCTTGCGGGGTGAGGTCGCAGAGCAAGAGGTGGTTGTCGGTCCCTCCGGTGGTGAGCTCAAACCCTCGCGCTAGCAGACCTTCTGCTAGCGCTCGAGCATTCTCAACCACCGCATGGGCATATCGCTTGAAGTCCGGGGTGGAGGCTTCGTTGGCAGCCACAGCCAGCGCCGCCGTGGTGTTATTGTGCGGGCCGCCCTGAAGGCCCGGGAAGACTGCTTTGTCAATGGCTTTGGCGTGCGCGCTCTTGCAGAAGATCATGCCACCGCGCGGCCCCCGAAACGTTTTGTGCGTCGTGCTCGTGACCACGTCGGCAACACCGATAGGCGTTGGATGTGCGCCTCCAGCCACCAACCCTGAGATGTGCGCGATATCTGCAACCAGAAGAGCCCCGACCTCGTCAGCGATCTCACGGAAGGCGGAGTAGTCAATCACGCGCGGGTACGCGGTGGCTCCGCACCATAAGAGCTTTGGGCGATGCTCGCGGGCAAGCTTAGCCACTCCGTCCATGTCCAGCTTATGGGTATCCTGGCGGACACCATACTGGACGCTGTTGAAGTACGAGCCTGTAATGGAGACGCCCCATCCGTGGGTGAGGTGTCCACCACTTGGCAGCCCCATGCCCATAATGGTGTCGCCTGGCTTGCAGAATGCGAAGTAAACGGCAAGATTTGCTGGAGATCCAGAGTAGGGCTGCACGTTGACGTGATCGCCACCGAAAAGGTTCAAGAGACGCTGCTTGGCCAGCTGCTCGATGGCATCCACATGCTCTTGTCCCTGGTAGTAACGTCGGCCGGCGTAGCCTTCAGAATACTTATTGTTGAACGCAAGTCCCGCTGCTTCCATGACGGCACGCGAAGCGTAGTTTTCACTTGGTATGAGACGCAGGGTTTGCTGCTGTCGTTGGGCTTCAGCAACGGCCAGAGAGGATACGTCCGGGTCTACAAGTTTGAGCGGCGAATCGAGCATCGGCACCTATCGGCGGTAGTTGATCTAGTTCTTCTTCTTGAGCCGCACGGTTGTGTTTGAGCGGCACGGTTGTGCTCTGGCTCCGCAAGCCCCCAAAACCAGAACCGTTCGGCCTCCGAATCACTCTGAAGCGGCCAATCTCGTGCGGCAAGCGGAAACCTGTCCAAGGCGATGAGCACCTCGCCGGTCTTTGTTCACACCATAACTCTAGAACCTAAGACGTTTAGTGCTAGCCTTCTCGCGTGAAGACTCGCCTGCTGCTTCTCCTGATGGTCTTTGCTGCGTGCTCTGAGGAGACGCCGCAGCAAGGTTGGTCGCTTCAGTTCAACGATGAAGCACTACGTGAACGGGTGAGTGACACCTACGCCGAAATCCTCCGGGGTGGGTGTGAGGGAGAACGCATCTTTACGTTCGTTAGCTACGATGAGCCACGGCGGTTACCTCGGCTTGAGCCCGGCACGTACGGTTTCTTTGCACGCGCAGGCGACGAAGACTGCTTCTGGTATGCCGGCGGCTGCGTGGAGCACGGGGTGCCGCTTGAGCAGTCGGCGGCGTTCGAGGTGGTGATGCAGCCGCTCGATCAAGAGGTTGATTCCTGTGCAGAGATCGACTGCAGCATGGCCAGCTGCGAGTTGAAGTTCGACTCCAGCGCGAGCAGTGAGGGATGCGACGACGTCCAGGCGCTGCCAGTGGCAGCGTATGACTTCCGCGAGGCGAACGAGGGTGGAGTCACGGATGTGAGCCGGCAGGCACCGCAGGTTGACCTGCAGGTGGACGAACGCGACCCACCGGGGGCGAGTTTCTCTGCTGAGGAAGGGCTGACCCTGGACGGGGGACGTGTGGAGGCTTCTCAGCCAGACAGCGCAGAGCTCGGTCAGCGACTCAGGGCGAGTCGAGGCTTCAGTATTTCGGTTTGGGCCAGAGCCGGGCATGAAGAGCCTGTGGGCCCGGCGCGCCTGGTGACCTACTCTTCTCAAGCAGCCGATGGAGGGTTCACCATCGGCCAGTTTGGCAACGAGATGCATGCTCGGGTTAAGACGGAACTAACGCCCACCTCAGGCAGCACAGATCGCGAGGGTAAGCGCGTCTACCTCAGCGTTTCTTTTTCTGCAGACGCGCTACATCACTACGTGCTGACTTACAATGAGCGCGATGGGCAGATGCGTTTTTACTACGATGGTCGACTTGCAGCGCGTCGGATTCAACTCTTTGAGGGCGCGCCTGCACAACTAGCATGGGATGAGAGCTCGGCGCGTCTCGGTTTCGGTGACGAGTTCGGTCCTGCGGGAGAGGCTGGACCAGACCGTCAGTGGGACGGCGCCATTGTTCAGACATCACTCTACGCGGGTGTTCTCTCGGCGCAGGAAGTGTTGGGACTGTTCGACGCGGGCGAGGGAGAGGTCTGCGGCGCAGACGCTCCCTAAGACGCGTCGGTCACCTGTGCTGTGGTTTCGGGTGAGCGACATGGAGCCGCTCAGGGGTGTCCTGCGATCCATTGCAGGCCTGCAAAGAATGCGGTGTGCTGGTCCGTGGCCGTGGTTGTCCGCAGCGGGTTGACAGGTTGACTATCGCCGAAGGCGTAGTGCCGGATGCGGTAGCCGACGAGCAAGTCGAAGGTGCGGGTGAGTCGGATGCCAAGATGCGCATTGGCCTGCATGCCGCTTGCTGCACTTCCGTCGAGCCAATCCTGCGCCGTCACTTGTCCTGTCCCCAGCACCGATAGGTAGTGCAGCTGAAGCTTCATGGAGACAAAGGAGAGCAGCTGGAGGTTGGCCCCTGCCGTGGGTCGGAAGGACTGGTAGGTGGCGCTTGGGTAAGCTGGAGTGTCGGTGTCTTGCTCGTAGTGGATGCCGAGCCACTGTATGTCGTACGCGAGTCCGAGGTGCAGCCTGTGGGCACGTAGACGTAGCTCAGCTACCGGGCCCAGAGCCGCCCCCATGTTTTGCGCACGGTAGGGTTGTCCGAACGGGTCGGAGTCACTCACGGGCATTGCGGCATGGACTTCCGCCATTCCTCCAAGCCAGCCGAGGGCGTCCGCGCTCCTTTTGCTCGGTTGGCGCCAAGGGAACCACATGGCGTCCAACCAAAGCAGGGCAGGGAAGCGCAAGTCGTGGTTAGCAAGCGTGGGGTAGGTGGTGCGATTGTAGCGAAGAGCGCGTGAGGGAATATTTAGCGTCGCAGCGAGGTAGTGGCGCGGCCAGACTCTTGCGGCTTCGGCCGCTTCGCGCCTGGCCTGGAGCTTCATGCTCTTCCGTCTGCGCGAAGCCTCAGGCGCACCGGCCGTCGTCGATACGGTCGTCGCGAGGAGGTTGTACGCTGGTGGAGTTGAGGGTTGCTCTCCAATGGCAAGCGGTACGGGAGGCGGTGCGAGGGCGTTCAACCGCGGACGTAGGGTCGGCAGAAGCGTCTGCTTGATCTTACGAATGAGGCCCAACCTGTAGCGGTGCCTCCATCGCAGACGGGCCACAACCTGACCGCTCCTGCCATCGTGAAGTTGAAGCTTAGCTATCCACTTGCCGCGTGTTCGCCTGACGCCCCCCTCGATCCAAGCGCTGAGGTTAAGCCGCCCGCTGAGCCGGAGACGGTCAGCGTGGTCTAGTTCCGTCGCCTCCAGTCCAAGCGCCTGGCTCTCCCGCGCCACCAGATCTCGATTAATGAGCTTCACATCTTCTACTTCAAATAGCTTGTGCACTAGTTCACGACGCACCGATCGAGCCACGGCGCGCCTGCCACTGAAGTCGTGCACGTAGAGCCGCCGCCCACCGTCAAAAGGCACGGCATCCACAGGCACCGCATCCACAGGCACCGCGGCTCGCTGCGCAGAGGCTCCAGGAATTGGCGCGAGGCAAGGGTAACACAAAAGGCCGCAAGACAGGGCGATGCGTCGCGCGAGGCGCACGATGCGGCTGCACTTCGTTCGTGCGCGGAAAGCGTTTTGCTTACCTTCCATGGGACCGGTGAAGGCGTTTGACCGAAACAAAAAGCAAAGCCCCCTCTCCAGTGTATACGGAGTTCGGCCTTTGGCTAAGGGTTCACCGACAGAAGATCTTCAAATGCGCTCACACGGGTGACGACCGCACCGCCCGCGCAGTCCGAACGGCCTCGCGCCACGATACCGACAACAGCACCCTGCGCACCAACCGCGGGTCCGCCCGAATCCCCGTGGCACACGACGGGCTCACCAATTGCTGCCTCGTTGTAGTGTAAGGAGATGCCGTAGGGGGCCGGGTCAACGATTGTGGCCTTTGCTTGACGTTGCTGCTCACGTCCCCTGGCATCCCTGGGTCCGTAGCCCACAACTACCACGGGCGTACCGATGGACAGTGCGCCTTCGCGAGACCAAGAGCGGGGGGAAACACCCATGACCTCTTCCTTAAGCTGCAAAAGAGCGATGTCATGTCCGCGTATCTCAGCCTCTGGCGGTACATGAACTCGCAGAACCTGCAACCGCTTGCCGTCGCTCAGACGCACACGAACTTCTTCAGGGGCGTCGGGTCTCACGCAGTGCTGGGCTGTGAGAACGGCGGCCGGCTCAGCGAACGTTCCCTCGACAAGCGCTCCAGAGCAGAGTTCCGATGGCGTTTCGATTCGCACAACATCAGGATAGAAGCGCTCGGCGTTATAGTTATGTTCCGGCGTCGGGGAGTCAGGGCCTGAAGCGGCGCACTGGCAAAACCAGGACAAAGCGACTCCAGCAGCAAGACTTCGCAGCGGCGAGCCAACACGCCTCCCGTGGTGCTTCTGCATCACGGACGATTATAGCATAAGGCAGCCGGAGAACGGTTAGGGTTGGCTAGCGGAAGCGAGTCAGCTAGCCTCTTGTCGGTTTCATGCCACAGCGCGAACGGCGAACGGATTCGCCGTTCGACTGTTAAGCCTAGTTTCCGTAGACGTGAACGCAGGTCTGACCGTACAGGAACAGAATGTTGAGGTAGTCGCGGTCGACGTTGGTGACCTGAGTGATGCCGGCTCTTTGCTTTGCCGCCTCGATGGATGAATCGCCAGTTGCGGCAATGCCGAGGATGTTCTGGCTGCAAGCTTCGCCATGCTTTGTGGCTCCGTTGGCCGCCGTGGCTTCTCCGCCCTCTTTCGTGATGGTAACCAGCGCGGCTCCGGTTGCGCTCATGGCTCCAGTGGAAGCGCAGCCTGTCGCGGCGAGGAAAACCAATGTCATCAGACCAAGCATCATTTTCATGAGGACCCTCCTTTAGTTATGGGTGGGGCGTTTTGAGCATGTCCTGGATCTCTTGTCAAGTCTCAAGGGCCTTAAGTGCTAAAGCTACCTGGGCCTCAACGTCGGTTTGAAACCTTTCCACGCTCTGCTGGTCGGTAGCTTCAAACCGCATCACGAGGCATGGCTGCGTATTGGATGCGCGGATCAACCCCCAGCCACCGTCAAAGTGGATGCGCGCCCCGTCGAGTGTCAGCACCTCGTACCTCTCCTGGAAGTATTTCGCGACGCGTTCCACAACAGCGAACTTGATTCGGTCGGCGCACGGAATGCGCAGCTCCGGCGTAATGCTGGTCTGGGGAAGGTCAGCAAGCAGCTCCGACACGCTGCGTCCGCCGCTCTCGGTGATGATCTCCAACAATCTGCAGCAGGCGTAGGTCGCGTCGTCGTAGCCAAAGTAGCGATCGGCAAAGAACATGTGTCCGCTCATTTCACCGGCCAGCGGCGCCTTCTCATCCTTCATCTTCTTTTTGATTAGGGAGTGGCCTGTCTGCCAGATAATGGGGTTGCCACCGTGGCGCGCAATGTCTTCGTAGAGCGTCTGAGAGCATTTGACCTCGCCGATGATGCTGGCCCCTGGATGCTCCTTAAGTACTTGCCGCGCAAACAGAGTGAGCAACCGATCACCCCACACGATGGTGCCGTCGCGGTCTACCACACCCAACCGGTCACCATCGCCGTCCAGTGCAATGCCAACGTCGCAGCCGTTCTCTTGCACTTCTTTCACAAGCAGTTCTAGATTCTTAGCGACCGTCGGATCTGCCTCATGCACGGGAAAGTTGCCGTCCATCTCGCAGAGCAGCGGGACCACAGAGACTCCCAGAGCCTGAAGCACCGCGACAAGCGTGGGTCCGCCCGCCCCGTTACCTCCGTCGACAGCAACCTTGAGTGACGTATCTATTGTTCGCAGAGCCTTGCGCAGCACAGCAATGTAATCCTCTAGTAGGTCGACAGTTTCTTCATGCGCCCCAGGATGCTGCTCAAAGTCGCCGGAGAGGGCCGTGTCGCGAATAGCCGCTATGGACGCCCCATAGAGCGTGTCTTTGCCGCTCATCATCTTCACGCCGTTGTCCGCCGGCGGGTTATGGCTTCCGGTGATTTGCACCACCCCGTCCAGACTCAAATGGTGCACTGCGAAGTACGCCATCGGCGTGGGAACAACCCCAATGTCGACGATGTGCAACCCGACGTCCCTAAGTCCCTCCTTCATCGCGATGTGAATTCGCGGCGAACTTAGCCGACAGTCGCGGCCGAGAGCGATACGCCGCTGGCCTTCGCGCCAAAGGAAGCTTCCAATGGCACGCGAGATTCTAAAAACGTTAGCGTCCGATAAGTCGCGGTCGGCCACCCCGCGGATGTCGTACTCTCTGAAAATTTGTTGATTCAGCATGGACCTCTCCAAGACAATCAGGCGCTAAAGAAGCGGGGCGTAGCGCCCCTTCAGCTGCATCACAAGGTCTTTCACCTTCTCCGATTGTTCGCGTGGAACGATTAGCAGCGCATCATCGGTGTCGACCACCACCAGGTCCTCCACGCCTGCGAGCGCAATCACCCGCTTGCCTGTCGCTCGGACGTAGCAGTTGCTTACCCCTTCCATCACGGTGAGACCCTCGGCGAAGTTACCGTGTGCGTCTTTCGGTGCGTGTTCCCAAGCAGCTTGCCAACCCCCTAGATCTGACCAGTCAAACCTCGCGGGTAGCACAACCCGATGTCGTGCGTGTTCCATGATCCCGTGGTCGAAGGATACCGGGTCAATCTTGTTGTAAGCCTGCTGAACGCACGCGGCTTCCGATGGGCTGCCTGCTTGCTGGGCCGCTATCTGCAGCAACTCGTGGTGCAGCGTTGGCAGGTGCTGTTCCATCTGACCCAGAATGGCCTTCGCTGATGCCACGAAGATGCCGCTGTTCCACAAGAAGCGTTGGCTGGCTAAGTACCTTTGCGCGGTGGACACGTCAGGCTTCTCGACAAAGCGGGCGACCCGGTAACCGCAGTACTTGCTCGATGGCCCGCCCAACGAGTGCCCGCTCAATGGCTCCCCTTGCTCGATGTAGCCGAATCCAGTGTGGGGGCTCAATGGCTCGATACCAAAGGTCACAATGGATCCAGCCGATGCGAGAGCGGTTGCTTCCTCGACCTGTTGCTGGAACGTGCTGACGTGCCGGACGCGATGGTCGGCAGGAAGAATCAGCAGGATGCCATCCTCCTGCCGTTGGCGAACCCGCGTAGCAGCCCATCCGATGCATGGCGCTGTGTTTCGCCCGAAGGGCTCAGCCATGATGTTTTCTGAAGGAAGTTCCGGGAGCTCGTGCGCGATTGACTCTTTGAGCGCCCGCGTTGTCACCACGAGGGCGCGCGTCGGAGGCGCCAACGAGGGGCTTACCCGCTGCAACGTTTGGCGGATGAGAGTCTCGTCGCCGTCCAATGCCAGGACTTGCTTGGGTCGTGCTCTGCGTGAGAGCGGCCAGAACCGCGTGCCTGTTCCGCCTGCCATGATCACAGGGAACAAGTCGAACCTTGTCGTCATCGTACGACCACCATGCATGCCACAGCGAGCGGCAGCAGATACATCGCGAAGTACCAGAGTCGACCGGTGGTGACCAGGCGCCGAAGGAGTCCCAAGGCCAACAGCCCTACGGCAAAGGCCACGGTCGCAGCAACCGCCACGGATGCCTCACCAAAGGCGAGCCCTTCGCCCTTTAGAGACTCCAAGAGTAAAGCGCCTGCAATGGCGGGCAGCGAAAGAAGAAAGGAGAACCTGAACGCTTGAAGTAGGGGAACCCCGAACAGAACCGCAGTGGCAATGGTTGATCCGCTCCGACTGACGCCCGGGAGCACCGCCAATCCTTGTGCGCATCCGATCAGCAAGGCGCCGGCGCGGCTCGGAAGATGCTGATCGGCCTCCCGCTGTTTCTTCCGCGTGAGGAGGAGCAACGTGCCGCTAAAGAAGAAGCCCAGCCCTACCACCCAGGGGATCGAGCTGTAGGCCTCGATGTGCGGCTCCAAGTAGAGTCCAATCACGGCTGTTGGTACAGAGGCGAGCACGACGCGTTCCGCTAGAAAAACTGCTTCGGCTGGCTGTCGCTGACGAATCTCAAGATGGAGTTTACGCATGATCAACGCCAACTCGCTTCTAAAAGCGACGAGCGTAGCGAGAAGCGTTGCACCGTGGAGTAGCACCACGTCCGAGAGTTGGAGCTGCCCACCCGGGACTAGCCAGCTAACCAGTGCGAGATGTCCGTCGCTGGAGACGGGCAAAAACTCGGTGAGACCCTGCACCGCACCCGCAATGGCGGCCGCGCTCATATCTGCTGAGGTCCCTGAGGGCATCCAACCGACGCTACCGCATTGTGCCACGAGAGCAACTGCCAAGGTGGAGCCTCTGCCGTTTATTCGTCATGCCCTTGATTTGGCGGTAAAGGAAGCCTATAGCGGGTGGGCCTCAAGCGTGAATACCACTAGATAGATACCACTAGGGAGTGGCAGGAGCTCGAGCGCGATCATGGTTGACAGCTGGAAAAGCATCAAGGTCGGCGGACTTCTGCTTGTGGCGGTAGTTCTCAGTTATGCAATCTATCGGTTCGTGGACGAGCGCGCCGGCGACGACGGATACGTGGTCTGGACGGTGTTTGACGACGCCCAGGGGCTAGTTGAAAAGTCGCGTGTTCTCATTGCCGGCATCCGCGTAGGCCGGATTGAGACCATCCGTCTGTGGGGCAGCCGCGCGCGGGTGGATATCTGGATCGACCAACGCGTCAAACTTTACAAGAATGCTACGGTCAGCAAACGCACGGCGTCCATTCTTGGCGAGTACATGCTGGTCATCGACCCGGGCTCCCCACCGGCCGATGAGCTGGAAGATGGCGACAAGATCACGAACGCGGCAGAATCTACTTCCACAGATGAGATCCTAACGGACGTGGGCGCGGTCGCGGCTTCCGTTCGCAAGATTGCCGAGCAGATGGAGCAGGTGTTCGGGACAGATGAAGGTGGAAAGAAGATGCAGCAGGCTTTGCAGAGCCTGACTGAGGCCCTCGATGGGGTGAACCGCACCGTTCAAGCCAACGAAGAAGTGGTTAGTCGCACGCTTCGGAATGTTGAAGATATCACTGCCACCGCCAAGCCCGATCTCGAGCGGCTCCTCAAGAATGTGGCTGATGTGAGTGAGGAGGTGCGCACGATCCTCATCGCTAAGGAGGGCCGTGGCGCGAGCGGGGTGGAGAAGGTGGAAGACACACTATCTTCGCTCAACCGCACGGCCAAAGAACTTGAAGCGGCGGTCAACGATGTACGGGAAGTCACCGGCCGGACTGCACGAGGCGAGGGTACCGTAGGTAGGCTTACCTCCGATGAGCGCCTGATCGACGAGGTTGAGGGTGTAGCCGAAGATATCGGTGACTTTGTTGGTGGCGTGACGAGACTTCAAACGATTGTCAACCTCAGGAGCGAGTACAACATGCTCGCCAACACCTTTAAGAGCTACTTTGAGCTGCGGCTTCAACCGCGTGAAGATAAGTACTACATGATTCAGCTGATCAACGATCCCCGGGGGTCGACCAGTATCACGCAGACCACGGTGCGGACCAGTCCGCCGCCAGCGGGCGTGCCGAGCTTTTACCAGGAGAATCGCGTGGTGACAGAAGATGCTCTGCGTTTCTCACTGATGTTCGCAAAACGTGTGTCTTTCACCACATTTCGCTTCGGTCTTTTAGAATCCACGGGAGGCGTGGGTGTGGACATGCACTTGCTTGACGATCGCATGGAGGTCAACACCGACCTCTTCGCATTCGGGGTAGAGACGTCGCCCCGTCTGCGTACGCGGCTTGCGTTCGAGTTTGTGCGGCGCCTCTGGGTGCTGGGTGGTGTCGATGATGCCTTAAACGATACTAGTGACTTCTTCTTAGGCGGTCAGCTACGCTTTAACGACGAGGACCTGAAGACGATCCTGCCGTTTGCTTCAGTCCCATAACGGCCAGTCTGCTGAGCGACCAGTAGACTCGGCGACCAGTAGACTCGGCGACCAGTCTGCTGAGCGACCAGCTCAGTGGGCAGGTGATGTGGAGGCTGCAACCGGAGAGCTCTGAGCGGGGAGGAGTCGTACCTATATGCGGTCTCGCTTACCCTCTGCTCGCTAGTCACGCGTGATGTAGCTCAGCGGGTGATAGCCCTGGTCATGGGGTGCAGATTGGTGGCGTTTGCGACAGCCGTCGAGGTTGCGCGACGGAGATGCACGCAAACGCCGAAGATAATCGGCAAAAGAAAAGCCCGCCGCGCTGGTGCGTGACGGGCTTTTCCCTAGCTCGGCAGGATCTAGAGCTCGGCAGGATTTAGAAGTCCATGCCCCCTGGAGCGCCGTGCCCATGTGCACCCGCTCCAGAGTTCTTTTCTTCTTTTGGAAGTTCTGCAACGAGGGCTTCAGTGGTGAGCATGAGGCCTGCTACAGATGCAGCGTTCTGAAGAGCCGTGCGCACGACCTTCGTGGGGTCGATAACACCCGCACTTACCAGGTCTTCGTACTGCTCATTGGCTGCGTTGAAGCCCTGTCCAGCCTTACTCTGTCGCACCTTGTCGACTACGATCGAGCCTTCCAGACCCGCGTTCGCAGCGATCTGACGAAGAGGCTCCTCAATGGCGCGTCGTATGATATTGACTCCAACGCGCTGCTCATCGCTCACTTCAAGCTTGTCCAGAGCTGCCTGCGCGCGAATCAACGCGACACCGCCGCCAGGAACAATACCTTCTTCAACGGCCGCCCGTGTAGCGTGAAGCGCATCCTCGACGCGAGCCTTCTTCTCCTTCATCTCGACCTCGGAGGCCGCGCCAACCTTGACGACTGCGACGCCGCCAACCAGCTTCGCAAGGCGCTCTTGTAGCTTCTCACGATCGTAGTCGCTGGTGGTCTCCTGAATCTGATTTCGGATCAGCTCGATACGACCCTGGATGTCGGGCTTCTTACCGCGGCCGTCGGCAACGGTAGTGTTCTCCTTGTCGATGACGATGCGCTTTGCACGTCCGAGGTCGTTGAGAGTTACGTTCTCGAGCTTAATCCCAAGCTCTTCGCTCACCACCTGGCCGCCGGTGAGAACAGCGATGTCCCGCAGCATCTCCTTACGGCGGTCGCCGAAACCGGGGGCCTTGACTGCCGCACAGTGCAGGGTGCCACGCAGCTTGTTAACCACCAACGTCGCTAGCGCTTCGCCTTCCACGTCTTCCGCGACGACCAATATCGGGCGCTTTTGCCGCTCAATCGCCTCGAGGACGGGAAGGAGATCCTTCATGTTCGAGATCTTCTTCTCAGAGATCAGGATATAGGCGTCTTCAAGAACGGCTTCCATGCGCTCGGGGTCGGTGACGAAGTAGGGGGAGAGGTAGCCGCGGTCGAACTGCATGCCCTCTACCACGTCGAGCGTCGTCTCGAGACCCTTGGCCTCTTCGACAGTGATCACGCCCTCTTTACCGACCTTTTCCATAGCCTCAGCGATGATGCCACCGATGGTCTCGTCGCCGTTGGCTGAGATGGTGCCTACCTGCGCTATCTCCTTGGGGTCGCGGGTGGGCTTAGAGAGCTTGCGAAGCCGCTCGGTGATGTCGGTGACTGCGCTCTCGATCCCTCGCTTGATCTCCATCGGATTGTGACCTGCTGCCACCATCTTGGAGCCTTCGCGGTAGATGGCTTGCGCAAGCACCGTGGCAGTGGTGGTGCCATCGCCTGCTACATCCGATGTCTTCGAAGCTACTTCACGCACCATCTGTGCGCCCATGTTCTCAAACTTGTTCTCAAGCTCGATCTCCTTTGCCACTGTGACGCCATCTTTGGTCACAGTGGGGGAGCCAAAGCTCTTCTCAATCACGACGTTGCGACCCTTGGGACCAAGCGTAACTTTAACTGCGTTGGCCAGAGCGTTCACGCCGCTCAGGATCTTATTTCGTGCTGATGTATCGTAAATTATCTCTTTAGCTGCCATGTTGATCTCCTGTATCTGCAGTAACTGGTGCCTAACCGACTGTTAAAATCGCTAACCGATTGTCGGCTAGTCAATCACCGCCAGAATGTCGTCCTCGCGAAGGATGAGATGCTCCTCACCTTCAAGTTTCACCTCAGTTCCGCTGTACTTCCCGAATAGGATGCGGTCGCCGTTCTTTACATCCAGCTTACGCACCGAGCCGTCTTCGAGAATCTTGCCGTTGCCAGCTGCGATGACCTTACCCTGAATGGGCTTTTCCTTCGCAGTGTCGGGGATGATGATGCCCCCCTTTGTCTTCTGTTCTTCTTCTACTCGCTTGACCAAAACGCGGTCGTGTAGTGGGCGGATTGCCATGGGACCTCCCTCTCAGAGTCACTTTGTTAGCACCCGTGGCACACGAGTGCCAGAGTGGCTGTAACCTAGGCAGTCGACTCGGTGATGTCAAGACCTGCTGCAGCGAATCTGCATAACATGCTGATATAGAGGCTAACTCGCCGGAGCACCCGCGCGTCCGCCAACATGGTTCCGCCGCACTGTGCAGCGGGGCGACGTTGTGCAGCGGGGCGACGTTGTGCAGCGGGGCGACGTTGTGCAGCGGGGCGACGTTGTGCAGCGGGGCGACGTTGTGCAGCGGGTAAGCGCGCCGCGTGCATTCTCAGCGCGACTTTACTGTCGTGGGGATATGCGGCATACTTAGTAGTGGATGATTGAGCCCCATGCTGACGTTAGAGAGTTCTTCCGCGAGCGCGTTGAAGCCGCGGCGCGGGGTCATGGCTTAGCTGTAACGGAATCCGTTGAGTTCTACCTCGTCAATCTTCTCTCCCAGGTCGCGGTGCTTCCCGCGGAGCGGCTCCTGACACGCCCTCTGGTCGAGCTCCTTGCAGATGCCCTCGAGGCACAAGGCGCCGAGCGGCTGCGGCGCTACCGTCAGCTAGGCGATTTGGCGCTCGTGGTGTGTGGCTTCTTCCACGACTTCCTTCGCCGCCGAGGCGTGAGCCGGAACTACGCCGTGGAGCTGGGGGGTAGAGCATACTCTCAGGCCGGCAACATTGCTCAACTTACGGGAAGGACGAGGGAGTTCGCCTTAGCGGACGTCTTTCTATCGCTCGCTGAAGATTTCGATAGCTACGCGCGTTTGCTCGACGACGTCCGGGAGACAACTCAGCTTCGCACGCCTCAAGAAATCATCAAGTTATATGAGCGTTGGAAGAAGACCTCGTCGCCACTGTTGGCCCAACGTCTGGAGCAAGCGGGCGTCTTCCCTCAGCGCGGAGCGAAGGATAAAACGTATCACTAGCTCAGGCAGCGGTCGTACGTCGCCCGGGCCCGCCGCGCTCCGGGCATTTAAGCGCTTCTTGATCAGGCTCTACAACCTCCCGCTTCAGCTCTCGATCGACGAGTTCCTCTGCGAAGAGTGGCTTGTCAAGCAGCTGACGGGCCAGTCAGCGCCATCCCGTGAGGCTCTCGTTATTGTAGAGGAGGGGCAGGACGCGTTTATTGGCCTTCACATCCGCGATGACTTACTCGCTGCTCTTCATTCAGCGGACGCCCGAGAGCTAAACTCGGTCGAGGAGCTCGATACCTTCGTCGCAGTGCTCGAGGGGGTGAGTCATCTTCTTTACGTGCTTCATAAGGCGGAACGTGAGGAGCCGGTTTCGCTGCTGGAGCTGGAGGTTCAGGCAGAAGTTGACAAGTATCTAACCTGCTTGCTCCCGTACTCCGACAAGCTTGCCTGGGAGGAGCGGCACGAGGATCGGTCTGCATCGAGGCTCGTCCCGAGGTCGCGGCACCTTCGCGAGCGTCTATTCATTCGGCTGCGCTACCACGATGATGAACGCACTGAGGCAGGCGAGCGCTACCGGGAGGCCAATCGCTTGGCGCTGCGCTACGTGAGTTATTTGGAGCGGTACTTCCTGGCGCAAGGCAGGCGACAGGCTGAGCTCGAAAGTGAAGTACGCAGCTTCTATCGGCTCAGACATCACGAAAAGCTAACGCGAGCTATGGTCGCGTGATGGGATTTGAGGATGTAAGCCGAATGCACAACCTCCTCGGGAGGCATGCCCTTCCCGGTCCGGAAAGGCCACTGATCAGATCAATGCCAGTGCCTCCGGCACCCATGTTGTTCAGTTGAGTCAGTTTTCGAGCGCCCCCGCCAGAGTTCTCGTCCTCCCTGCGGTCGTCTGCGATCCTGGAAAAACCGGAGCGTAGCTCATCTACGTGAGGCCATCTTCTAAAGAACTGATTTTCTAAGGAACTGATTTTCCAAGGAACTGATTTT
Organism: Polyangiales bacterium; assembly: GCA_965214225.1. GTDB lineage: Bacteria > Myxococcota_A > Polyangia > Polyangiales > CBDCBC01 > CBDCBC01. The sequence goes on from OZ243942.1 coordinate 3,426,016, forward strand.
CCAAGGAACTGATTTTCCAAGGAACTGATTTTCCAAGGAACTAGGTTCGCGAGGAGGAAAGCCGGAAAATGGCTTAAGTGAACGGCATCGCACCGGTCAGATACGCTCCTACTCTTTGTGTTCGTCGATATAGTTTTGAACAGCCTCATTGACTGAACTTCCAAAACGCACTTTCCCCTTCGAAACCTCGCGAAGGGCGGTGACTGCTTCCCGATTTCGGCTGGCCACCAGTGGAGAAGCTCCCTTCATGAGCGAACGCGCACGCTTTGCGGCGAGAACGACCAGCGCAAAACGGTTCCCTTGATTCTCAAGACAGTCTTCAACAGTGACTCTAGCCATGGGTGAACCCACCTTTCGAGAGGAGGTGTAGCAAAGAGAGCATCTTTCATCAACATCTGGGGTAGTTTGAGAGTGGTCGCTTGATACCGCCACCCACCAGAACCTAGACGGGTGTCGGGTGGCGCGGTAGTATCAACCACTGGATAGAAAGGTATTTGTTTGCGCCGGGAGCGTGTGCGGTGCGGACAAAGCTACCAAAAGCTAAAGCTATCATCAGTTAAGGGAGTTCAGTGGCTTGGGTTCGGGTACTCGGCGACGATGGCGCTCGCGACGTAGAGCTGGGGCCAAAAAATACGGTCGGTCGGCATCCTGACAACTCGGTTCAGCTTCTGGACCGTATTGTTTCAAAGGAACATTGCCACATCGATTTCATTGATGGGCACTATGAGCTGATTGACCTCGGTTCTTTAAACGGCACGTACGTCAACGGCAAGAGGGTCGAGCGGAGTCGGTTGTCCAACGGCGACCGCATCTCAGCTGGGAATACCTCATTAATTTTTTCGGAGGACCGCGCCCTCACCGCGAAGCGGCGTCCCACGCCACCAGCAGGACTGCCGGTCAGTCGACGAAGCACGAAACCCTCATCGCCCGTCTCGTTGGCTCGACCTTCTACCGTGACGATGACTTCGGCGATGCTGGAAAGTCACATCAAGAGCAAGTTGGTTGCGCAGCAGCAACCACACTTCCTTCCCGAAAAAGATGTGGGCGATGAGTCCGCCCTTCGGGCCGACTACGAGAAACTCAGAGCGAGCTACGAGTTGGCTAACTCCATCGGTGTGGAGCTCGATGTGGAGCGCCTCCTGGAGAAGATCGTGGACTGCGCATTTCAACTGCTCGACGCCGATCGGGGCGTCGTCCTCCTCCAGGAGAAGGGTAAGCTGATCCCGCGGTGTGTCCGCGTTCGCGACGGCAGCGGGGCGGGCGACGAGGTGGTCCTCTCCAACACCATTATCAATGAGGTGCTGCGAGACAAATCTGCCATCCTATCGAGTGATGCGTTGGTTGACTCGCGTTTCAACTCTGCGCAGTCTGTGATCATGCAAGGCATCCGCTCCACCATGGCGGTGCCGCTGCTTCACACTGGAGAGCTTTTCGGAATTATGGTGGTTGACTCGCAGGTCGCGGCCGGCGCGTTTGCTGAGAAAGACCTGCAGCTTTTCCAGAACATAGCGAGTCAGGCGGCCATATTTATCCAGAACAGCTTGTACGCGAAGAAGCTCGAAGAAGAAGCTGTGACGCGGCAGCGCTTTCAACGGCTTCTTTCACCAGCTATTGCCGAGCAGGTGCTCACCGGCAGCGTCGAGATCGAGAAGGGCGGCGAGCTGCGGGAAACTACCACGCTGTTTAGTGACATCCGAGGCTTCACCACCATGAGTGAGGACCAGCCGCCGCGCGCTATCGTTGACATGCTCAACGAGTATTTCGAACGTATGGTCGCCATCGTGTTCAAGCATGAGGGGACGCTGGACAAGTTTGTTGGGGACGCGCTGATGGCATTATTTGGTGCGCCGGTGGCACATGCCGATGATCCCCGTCGCGCCGTGCAGGCCGCGCTGGAGATGCTTGACGCGCTCAACGGGTTCAATGCGGAGCGTGCATTAGAGGGCCTGGAGCCACTCCACATCGGGATCGGCATCAACACGGGCGAGGCGGTCGCCGGCTATTTGGGGAGCAGTCAAGCTCTTGAGTACACGGTGATCGGTGATGCCGTCAACGTGAGTTCACGCCTCTGTTCGTTGGCAAAAGCGGGTGAGATCCTCATCAGTCACAACACCTATGAGCTAGTTCGAGACCACTTTGACGTGGTGGAAAAACCGGCTGCTCGGTTGAAGGGCAAGCGCTCATCGATACCGGTGTACCGAGTTGTGAGCGCCGCAGGGGGTTTTTTTAGAGGCCACGCAAGCGCAGACATGCGGGATTAGATTCCTCTCACGTGATGTTGAGCGTCGCCTCGGCTCACACTACACTCGCTGCCATGGCCCATCTAGACTTTGAAAACCCACTGGTAGAGGTCGAACAGCGCATTAGCGAGCTGGAAAAAGAAGAAGGGTCAGCGCCTAAGGCGGAGCTCACGCGGCTTAGAGAGCGCGTGGAACGCTTGGAGAGGCGAGTCTACGAGGACCTGTCGGTATGGCAGAAGGTGCTCTTGAGCCGGCATCCAGAGCGTCCCTACTTCCTGGACTACATAAAGCATATAGCGGAGGATTTCGTCGAGCTTCACGGGGACCGCGCATTTCGCGACGATCCTGCAGTGGTTGGCGGATTTTGCACCCTTGAGGGTAAGCATGTGGCGGTAGTGGGCCAGCAGAAGGGACGCTCCACAAAGCAGAAGGTGAGGCACAACTTTGGCATGGCGCACCCGGAGGGCTACCGGAAGGCATGCCGAATGATGGAGCTTGCTGACCGCTTCCGCCGACCCATCGTGACCTTCATCGACACCCCGGGCGCCTATCCGGGCATCGGTGCCGAGGAGCGAGGGCAGAGTGAGGCCATCGGGACGGCGCTGCTCACGATGGCGAGCTTACGGGTGCCGGTGATCGCCATTGTCATCGGAGAGGGTGGCTCTGGTGGAGCGCTAGCGCTCGGCGTGGCTAACCGTGTTTTGATGTTGCAGTACTCAACCTACAGCGTCATCACGCCCGAGGGCTGTGCGTCTATCCTTTGGCGAGATGGGGCGAAGGCTCCAGATGCGGCCGAGCAACTCAAGCTAACGGCGATCGACGCACATCGTCTAGGTGTGGTCGACGGGATTATCGATGAACCGTACGGGGGCGCTCATCGGAATGCGGTGCAGGCATCGAGCAACATCGCTCGAGCGATCAAGCATCACCTCACTGAGCTCGAACGCAGTACAGGAGAGGAGCTCGCGTCCATGCGCTACGACCGTTTCCGCACCCTCGGTGCCTATCAGAATCTGGTAGAAGTCTAGGTTGCTCAGACAATACTCCTCCGGCCACACTCCTCCGGCCACACTCCTCCGGCCACACTCCTCCGGCCACACTCCTCCGGCCACACTCCTCCGGCCACACAGTTGGGCGGGAAGAACTTACAAGGTGAAGCCGGGGTTGACGACTGAAGGCACCACGTGTCGGCGAACGCGTCGCTACCCAGAGGACGCTTCAAGGTCTAGCCTGAGGCTTTCGGCTTCTTCCTGCTGTGATTCCGGAGTGATGAGCCAGACGCACCCGGACCTATCGCTAAAGACGGTGGTGAGTCCATCGTACGCTTCGCAGATGTAACGAACCCACCACACGCGCTCTGCAGCAACTTCCACCTGCTGACAGATTAACCCTTCGCCGACAGGAGCCTCAGCCGGAGGTGTCCTTGGGTCGAAAGAACTCAGGCGGGTAGGCATAACGGCATGTTCCTAAGTTGACGTGGGTTCGAGGGGCTCGATACCCTCGATGAACGTGATCCTGCATTCAAGCAAGACTCGAGACAAAAAGAGTTTTTGTCTCTTTACCCTTCTACTTGCAAGCGCCGGCGCGGTCGTCTGCATCAGTGCAGGTTCGCCGGCAGAAGCGCAACGGCAGAAGCGCCCGATGCTGCGGATTTACGGAAGAGCGGAGGCTTCGGCAGATCTAGAGCCTCTGCCAGCCCTAGAAAGGCTCGAGAGCGCTCCGGTTCCCCCCTTGCCACTCTCCTCTGACATACCGGCTGCTGTGTCAGCTCGAGACGCCACTGTGTCAGCTCGAGACACGGCATCCTCACGCGAGCTCTTGATGCGTGCTCTGAAGCTTTTCGCTGAGAAGGATTTTGGTTCGGCGCAGGATCTCCTCGCCGAGCTTCTGGATCAGGGTTTTGCTGCGGATTGGACGCGGGATGCACAGTACTGGTCGGGAGTCTCTGCCTTTGCAGTGCAGCAGTACGCCACCGCGCGACGCACGCTGTCTCAGTTCGTTCAGGCGTATCCAGACGATCCGCGCGTTCGACGAGGGCTGTGGCTACTGGCTCTCTGCAGCGCCCGGTTGGACGACATGAAGGGTGCGGAAGATAGCTTCACCCTCTGGAGTGAGCATGTAGTCGGAGGTGGCTTCGAATGAAATTTATCATGCTGATGCGACAGGCCCTTATGACTGCACTGCTGCTGAGCGGCCTGTTCGTCTCACAGGCGAAGGCGTGGGACGCCCCATGGCTAAGTATCTCCGTTTCACCAAGAACGATTGGGCAAGCGCAGGTCCCCGACTACCACGAAGTGCGGGCCGGAGACACCCTATGGGGCATCTCTGACCAGTACTTCGGCAATCCCTGGGAATGGCCCAGAGTCTGGTCCTACAACCCGGAAGTGACTAATCCGCACTGGATTTATCCTGATGACCGCATCCGCCTCTCGTCGACGTCAAGAGGCGCGGCAGCACGGCGCTCCGGCGGGGCATCTAACGGGGTGAGGAAAGGGCGCCGCGTGAGCTCGGTGTTGCTTCGGCAACAGGGCTACCTCGATCGTGACGCATTGAGGCAACGAGGGATCATCAGCGCCTCGCCTGAAGACCACATGCTCCTTGCACCGACGGACCATGTTTACATCACTTTTAAAGGTAAGACGCCGCGAGTCGGCACTGAGGTGACCGTCTTTCGGCCGGTCGAACTGGAGGAGCTCGGGTCAAAGGAGCACGGCGTGGTTGTCAAGATTTCCGGTACCGCCCGCATTGATCGCTACGATGCTGACCGCGAGGTGGCGCGTGCTGTAGTGGTGGATGCGCTGGAACCGATCGAGAGAGGGTTCCACGTCGCGCCGATGGTGCGGCGCTTCGACCGCACCGACCCCGTGCCGAATGCAAAGCACCACCTAGCGCATGTGGTCGCATCCATCACGCCGGTCACTCTGATGTCGGAACATCAGTTGGTTTTCATCGACGTCGGCGCCAAGAACGGCGTTAAGGAGGGTAACCGCTTCTTCGTGGTGCGGCAGACCGATGCTTGGCGCGATAGTCTCGACGCGCCTGAACGAGAAATGGGTGCATTGGCCCCGTCTCCTGGTCTGAAGAACTACCCGAAGGAGTCGGTCGGGGAGCTGGTGGTTGTGCACACCCGCCCAGCCACCTCCGCGTGTCTGGTTACCCGCTCCACGCAAGCCATCGTGCCTGGTGACAGAGTAGAAGCTCGCGCTGGCTATTGAGACGCCCGCGCTGGTTGACGACGCGCTCTCGGCGTTAGGAGCTCAGGCGTGTGTAGATTTACAACTGCAGCATAAACGGCCGAAAGTGGGTGATTTTACTGCACATCACCGATTGCGTTAGCGTCATGAGCTGTGGGAGACTCCTCAGATGATACCGGCTTCGGTCACAGAGCTCTCTAAGGCGGACTCGCTCGAGGGGCAGCTTAAGCGCGAGCAAGAGAAACTGAGCGCCCTGCAGGATGTGGGCGTCGCGCTTGGCTCCTCGTTGGATCTAGATGAGGTCCTCTCGATGGTCTTGGCGCGTATCTCCAGGGTCATCGATGCCGACCGGGCCACGTTGTACTTGCTCGATGAGGACACAGGGGAACTCTCGAGCAAGCTCGTTTCGGGCGACGAGGTCAAGGAGATTCGCCTGGCGCCGGGGCGCGGTTTAGCTGGGTGGGTGGCGCAGCATGGCGAAGCGGTGCGGATCAACGACGTGTACCGCGACGCTCGCTTCGACTCCGAGTGGGATGCTCTTACGGGGTACCGCACGGTCTCCACCTTGTGCGTCCCGATGAAGAACCACGTGGGACGCACGCTAGGTGTCGTTCAGGCCCTCAACAAGAGGACAGGCGGCTTCGATGAAGCGGACGAACATCTGTTGCTAGCACTCGCGTCGCAAGCGGCTGTGTCCATTGAAAACTCCAAGCTCTTCCTGTCACTCGTCGGGAAGAATATGGAGCTTCTGGACACCAAGGATCAGCTTGAGCGGAGGGTCGAGGAGCTTGATGTATTGTTTGAGATCGCCAAGCTCTCGGCTAGCTCGACACGCTTGGATGAGCTTCTCGAAGTGACGCTGGAGCATGCAATGCGGGCCATTCAGGCCGAAGCATCGGCTGCCCTTATGGTGAGCGACGGAGGCGAAGGCTCGCTTCGATTCATATCCACCTACGCCTCGAAAACAGTGCGCCGGGTTAGCCTGCATGGAGACGACGGGGCCCACTATCTCACCCACGCGCCTGATGAACCTCAGATAGTTAATCAGCTCGATGAAGCGGCCGTCGAGGGTGGGGAGCCGCTGGCGGCGCGCTTCGGCTATGAGATGACGAGTCGAGTCAGCATTCCGCTGCGTTGGGAGGGCGGCCGAGGGCAGCTTGACCTGTACAACAAGCGGGCTGGCGCAGAGTTCTTCTCTCCAGATGATTTGCGCTTGGCCTCCACGATAGGAAGCCAGGCGTGCGCCGCCATCGGCATGGTGTGTGCGCGTGAACGCCGGAAGGAGCAAGACCGCCTCTCAACGATCGGGCAGCTCCTCTCTGGTGTCTTGCATGACGTGAAAACGCCGATGGCGGTTGTGTCGGGATACATCCAGATGATGATGGAGGAGCCATCGCAGGCGCTGCGCCAACAGTACGGACAGAAAATCCTCCAGCAGATCGAGTTTATCAACTCCATGAGCAAAGAGACGTTGGCATTTGCCAAAGGTGACCGCTCCACCTGGATACGAAAGGTGTATCTAAGTTCGTTTATCGATGATGCTTCGCGTCACCTGATGCGCGTGCTTGAAGGACGTAACGTCGAGCTCCGGGTTGAGATGAGCGACCGAGGTATTGCCCACTTCGATCAACACAAGGTTCTTCGAGCAGTGCAGAATCTTGCTAGGAACGCGTGGGAGGCTCTGTCGCCAGCAGGTGGTGTGATCACATTATCGGTCGACCGACGCGACGATGGCGGCGTCGCGATCTCCGTCACCGACAACGGGCCGGGGATACCCGGGGAGATCCGGGATAAGCTCTTCGAATCCTTTACAACTCATGGCAAGGCTGACGGCACCGGCTTGGGTTTGGCCATTGTGAAGAAGATTGCAGACGACCATCGAGGTCAGGTTGAGGTCTCCTCCCAGCCGGGCCGCACTCGGTTCACGTTGGTCGTTCCAGACCTCCGCGAGGATTCTGCGGTGTCGCCTGAAAGGGAGTCAATGGAGGCGAAGCCCCGCACATTTTCCAGTCCCAAGCGCTCAAGCAATGGACGCCGAACACTAAAGATGCGCAAGCCGCGCATGTTGGTTCAGCCGGAAAAAGTATCCCGCGATTAAGGAACGGGGCGCAACCTCCGTTACTTCTGAGAGCACGAACGAGGCGGAGCCTTCCGACAGTATTGTGGCTGTATGGCGCTCGACGAACGGGCTCCTAATAATCAATCACGTCATCTAGAGCAAGAGGACCTGCTCGTCCTGACGCAGTAACGCGCGTACCTCTTCTCCGCTAGGTGCTCGAGATACGCACTGCGCCTCGCAGTTCTTCAAAGCTTTTCCGGGCATGTACATAACTTACGACAGCAAAGTTAAAATCAGGTTAACTTGAGCTTTGACTCCAGCGGCGCTGTACGATTTACGGCAGCCGCAGTTTTGTCGCTGGTAGCATCGGCTGGGTGTGCGAGGCAGGCTGCGGTAGGAACTCCCCATCGGCTGCTTCGCCCCGTCAAGGTGGAGGAATCGAAGTGTCTTGCTTCGACCGAGACCTCTCCAGTTTCAAAAACGCGGCAAAAGAAGCCTCAAGAAAGGCAGAATGTCGAAGCGAACGTTGCGAGAAGCACGACGTTGTCCACCTGCCGTTCCAAGTGCATCTGCGATTATTCAGCGTGCCACGCTAGCTGCGGTTCAGACGACCGTGACGGGTGTGGCCAAGCCTGTCTTCTCAGCCGGCGGCTTTGCCATAGTCGATGCTTCTAGCTGCATCCGTGCGCTCAGCCTGAGTCGGATGGTGGCATACTTGCCTTCGCCACCCGATACGCCCGACAATACGCGCAGAGGCATGAGGTTAGGCGGTGACCGGAAGACGAAACGGCGATGGGCTCCGTGCCGGGCTTGCTGCGATGCTCCTGTGCACCTGCGGCGACGCCCGTCCCGCGTACTCTTTCCGAGCTCATGCGGATCGCTCTGTCGCTTCGCTTGAGTCGCCCGCCACTCGAGAAACACAAGCGGTCCGAGGAACACAAGCCGTCCGAGGAACACAAGCCGTCCGAGGAACACAAGCCGTAGCGACCGATAGCCGGCGCCGCGGGACGCCTACCCGGCTAGTTGTCCTCGATCCTGGTCACGGAGGAAGCGAACCGGGGGCTTCGGCATACGGTATGCGAGAAGCGGACCTGACGCTCGATATTGCAAAGCGTGTTCAGGCGCTCCTTCATCACGAGGCGCCCGAGGTTCGTGTCTTGCTAACGCGGGAGAGTGACCGCGATGTGGCGCTGGCCGCGCGCATTGACCTGGCCAACCGAACACAGGCCGACGCCTTCATCTCGCTCCATATCAATGATGCAGAGGGCGCGCTCCGTGACGGCGGACTGGCTACTTTCACATCGGACTTGTCGACACCACGAAACCTGTACCGCGTCGCCGCTCTTGAACACGATTTGCCGTGGGGCATGCTGTCTCACGAGCAAAAGTGGCTAGCTCAGATTGAGAGAAAGACGCAGGTCAGACGATCATCCTCACTTGCTGCTTGGCTGCAAACGGCGGTCCTAGCGCAGGCGCGGACGCTGCTGCCCACTCTTTCAGATCGGGGCGTCAAGCAGGCACCTTTTCACGTCCTGACGCATGCCTCCGTTCCGGCTGCTTTGGTTGAGCTCTCCTTCATTGCTCACCCTGTTGAGGGTAAGGCACTTCGGCAGGCAAACTACCGCACAAGTCTGAGCAAAGGTGTTGCCGTGGGCATCCTCCAAGCGCTGAATCAGCAATAGACCGAGAGCGCACACTCTGATGCGCATCTTGCTACGTGCTTTTGATCTTCCCGCCAAACGCTTCCATACTCACCGGACGCGTGACTGACGCTTCGCCCCGAACACTCGATCTTTATGCTGCTGCTCCTGGACTCAAGAATGTCTTGGGAGAGTATGTACAAAAGTATCAAGCGCAGTTTCAGCAGGCAGTTAGGTCGGGCTGCGGAGGCGCGCAAGCATCTGCGACATATGCTGCGGCGCTCGACGGATTGTTGGGAGCTGTATTCTCCGCTGCGCTTGCCGCAGCTAGAAGCCACGGTGCGGAAGGGGCGGAAAACTTCGCCCTGGTGGCGGTAGGCAGTTACGGCAGAAAGCTCATCGGTTTGCACAGCGACCTCGACATCATTTTGCTGTGCAGCGGCAGCGCCGACGCGCTGGCTTCAATTGCGGAAGCCATGTTGTACCCGTTGTGGGATACCGGGCTCCGAATCGGCCACAGCGTGCGAAGTCTGGAGGAAAGCATCGACCTCGTCAGTTCCGACCTGCCAACGGCCACAAGTGCGCTCGACGCGCGCTTTCTCACCGGCGACGCTCAACTGGTTGAGGACTGGCGGAGTCGAGCGCGGCAGGAGCTACTCGGCGTCTCCCATGACGACTTCGTCAACCTGCTTGAGACCTCCACGTTGGAGCGTCACGCTCAGTACGGCGGTACACCTTTTCTGCTCGAGCCGGACATCAAAATGGCCAGTGGGGGGTTACGAGACGTCGACTTGATTCATTGGCTGTTGCAAGCCCGCTGGGGAGAAGTGCCGCATGTGCCGCCAGCTAGAGCTGCACTGCTAAGCGACGAGCTCCAGAAGTTGCACGAGGCGCACGACTTCCTCATCTGCGTCCGCAACGCCATGCACGCTAGGGCAGGCCGTCAGCACGACAGGGTTACTTTCTCCGATCAAGAAGATCTTGCAACGGACTTCGGCTTTTCCGATGAAGACACCCTTGGCGTTGAGCGCTTCATGCGCTCCTACTACATCCATGCTCGGTTCATCCGCGGGCTTCAACAGCGTCTGTTTGAGCGTGCACGCACCCGCATTGTAAGCACCTCGGAGGAGGGGCGGGAGCTAGCAGAAAATGTGGTGCAACTTGGCGGTGCGCTCACGCTAAGCGACTTCAGCGTGCTTGAGCGGGACCCTGCGCTGAGTCTGAGGCTCTATAGCTGCGCCGTCTCTCAAGGTCATCTAGTGAGCTCTGCGGCACGCGATGCCATATTCCAGTTTGCTGCTGACCCAGCATGGGCATCAAAGCTTCGAGGATCCGAGGAGGCAACGCGCCTCTTCCTTCGGCTGCTCACCTTTGCTGCTGATGTTCCATTTCGGTCTAACTCGCCCTTTTCGGAACTGCACGATATCGGCCTCCTCAACGCGATGGTGCCAGAGTTTGAACCCGTTACTGCTCTTGCTCAGCACAACCTCTTCCATATCTACACCGTAGATATCCACACATTGGCAGCCATCGATCGCCTTCGGGCGCTCGAACGGGGGGACCTGGCAGAGGAGCTCCCGCTTGCGAGCGCCATTGCCATCGACATGCCGCGCCCTGTCCCGCTTTATCTAAGTGTTCTTTGTCACGACATCGGTAAGCACTTCGGCAAAGAGCATCCTGAAAAAGGCGCAGAGATCGCCCGAACTGTTTGTAATCGCCTGGTTCTCTCCGCACCCGATACCGAGCACGTGATGTGGCTTGTGCGCCACCATCTCGACTTCTATCGCTTTGCCGTCCGAAGGGACACAGCAGATCCACGAACAATAAGGGAAATTGTTAGGAGTGTAGGCTCCTCCGACCGCCTGCGGGACCTGTTCTTGCTAACCATTGTGGACGTAGGTGCCACCAACCCAACAGCTCTCACAGCATGGAAGGTGAAACTTCTCGATGACCTGTACCGCGGCGTCTCCAACGAGCTCCGTAGCCAACGGCAACAGCGAACGTTTGCGCGTCCGCGCGTGTTGGCCGAGCAGATACGTTCAAAGATTATCGATGACGCGGAGGGCGCTGCCTTTGAGAGCTTTGTCTCGGTCATGCCCGAGCGCTACCTTCTGGCGAATCCGGCGCATCGGCTGCTTGAGCATGCGTTGCTGTCTGACCAGCGCGAGGAGGGGCAGCTATGCACCTCGCTGACCCAGTCTCAGGCTGAAGACATCCTTGAGTTTGCGGTGAGTGCAGATGATAAACCCGGCTTGCTCGCCGATTGCTGCGGCGTTCTGGCGGCGCAAGGGTGGATTATTGAGGCGGCTCAAGTTTACACTTTCGTGCGGGACGGGCAGCGGGAGGCCTTCAATATCTTTCATATCCGAAGACGCGGAACACACGAGTCCGACGTTCCAAATGAGGAACACGACGAAGCCCTTCGGTGGCAGCTCGACGCCGTTATCCGTGGAGAGTGCTCCGCAGGTGCTCTTGTGGAGACACTCAACGAGAGGCCGTCGTGGAGTGTCTGCCGCGCGCCCGCTGTGAAAACGGAGGTGCGTTTCGATAATGGTCTGGCGCCAGATTGGACGGTAGTCGATGTCTTCACCAAAGATAAGCCCGGTCTGCTTTATACCATCGCTCGCGCTCTGCTTTCAGCTGGATTGACCATCGCGCTATCGAAGGTCAGCACCGAGGGAGCACGGGCGATGGACGTTTTCTACGTATCGAAGGTTGCCGGAGGCAAGATAGAGGACTGCGATGAGTTGCAACAGCTCACTCAGACCATTCGGAGAGCACTCGATGATGACGACACGTAGTAGCTTGAGCTTCCTACTTATAGCCGCTTCAGCCAATTTGATCCTGGGTGCATGTACAGGTCCGGCGCCGGCACCGAGCACCTATCATCGATCGCGCAGTTCGGGGGATGAGCAAGCGACGCCAGCTCCTAAGCGAAACCGCACAGCACCTGCTTCATCTTCGGCCTGGGTTAAGCGCGGCGAACTCTTGCTTTCGCAAGGCCGCGCCGCTGATGCACGCAATGCATTCGAGCGGGCTGTTAAACAAGATCCAGCGGATGCTCGCGCTCAGTTCAGTCTGGGTCTAACGCAGGAGCTTCTCGGTGATCTTCAGAAGGCAGAGCGCTCTTACCGCGCCGCGTTGGCTCAGGCACCTGACTTTGTGGAGGCGCTGAACAACCTCGGCCTACTTCTTCGCACCCGCGGCAGCTTGAAGGAGGCGGAGGGATTGTTCGAACGGGCTATCCGTCTCGACCCGAACTTTCTTGATGCTCACGTCAACTATGCATTGGTGGCAGAAGAGTTGGGACATCAAAACGCCGCGCTTGCAGGTTACCGAAGAGCAGTCAGTCTCGCCCCGCGGGATCCGGTCCATCGCGTGAACTTGGGTCTCCTTCTTCTTCAAAAGGAGGAGCCGAGGCTAGCCGCAGAGGAACTCAAAACGGCTCTGGCGGCCAACCCGGAAGAGCCCGGATTGCTCCTCGCGATTGGCAACGGGTTGCGCCGAGCAGGCGAACCTTCAACGTCGGTGAGAGCTTTATCTAAGGCAGTTGCTCTAGCCCCCGCCAATCCGGGGCTGTTGTGCGAGTATGCCCTTGCTCTATTCGCGAATGAGGAAAGAACACAGGCCGAATCAGTCTTGAAAGAGGTCATCACCGCCCATCCACAGTTCCCGACCGCGCACTACCTCCTAGGCACCATGCTGGCCTCACGTGGATCTTCGGCTAAGGCGCGGCGCCATCTCCAGCGTTATCTGGCTCTCGACCCTGAAGGTCCGCTCGCACCGAAGGCTCGCGCGCATCTGGAGAGGCTTCAGTAGCCTTCCCCCGAGCGTTCGCGGAGCTTTCTCCTGTCGCGCCTACACCACGACGAGAACCTGAATGCCGTTCAAACTAAGCGTCAGGAGGACCAGTCAGTGGCTTTCGCGGGCGAGGCTTGTAGGATTGTGTGCCGGAGCACAAGCGTGACTTGTGTACAGAACTCCCAAAGTTGTTGCAGTGCTGGGGACGCAGCGTAGAAGAGAGCGTGGGAGAGGCTTAGTCGGAGAAGTTTAGTGGAGGAAGGTGAGAGGAAATCTCCGTCTGGACAAGGAACGTTAGACGTCTGCCGGTGAAGGACCTGCTTCTTTGCGACCCTGAGCCACAAGAAAGAGTTCGTAGCTCTCTTTTCTCGTCGCACGTGGTTTGATCACGCGCACCTGGCGAAACAGCGCCCGGGTATGTTTGCGGGCCGCTTCAAACTCAGCGCCGGTAAAGATTTTCCCCACGAACGCGCCACCCGACCGCAGCCAGTTGCTCGAAGTCTCGAGCGCGAGCATGTAGAGCTCGAAACTTCGGTACTGATCTGCTGCGCGTTGACCGGACGTTTCGGGAGCCATATCGCTTAGCACAACGTGGAAGGGCGCGAACTGCTTGAACACATCATCCATTTCCCGCGCATCGCCTTGCACGACGTGGCAGTTAGCAGACAAAGCTTCCCGCAAAGGGTTCAAGTCCACCGCGACGAGCGTTCCGGATGGACCAATCCTTTGGCTAACATATTTAGCCCAGGACCCCGGACTTGCGCCGAGCTCCAGGACGCGCTGCCCTCCCCGAAGCAGCTTCGTTCGCCTGTCGATCTCCTCCAACTTGTAGACGGAGCGAGCGGGGAATCCTTCACCGCGTGCTCGCTTAGTGAAGACATCTTTCTGATGTCGCGTGGGTCTTACCAAGCTCTGCACTCCTGCCGCTCCGTCGCAAAAGCATTGCAGAAGTAGCGGAAACGTAAGGAGGAAGCGGCCAATCAACAACTTGAGAAGGTTTCTGTTCAGTTGGCTGGCGTCTTCTTTTTGACCGCAGACCGGATCGTCACCAACCCGGAGCGAGGTCCAGGAACAGCTCCTCGAATCAGCACGATGGGCTTGTCCTCCACGAGCTTGGCAACCCGCAGGTTGAGCAAGGTCGTTCTCTTATTGCCGTGCTGGCCTGGCATCTTCAGGTTCGGCAGCGTGCGACCGGGGGTCAGGTTGGTGCCGATTGACCCGCCGTGTCGCCTGTACTCGTGCGTACCGTGGGTATTGGTGCCTGCACCGGCGAAGTTCCAGCGTTTCATGACGCCGGTAAAGCCCCGCCCCTTTGACGTTCCACAGACGTCTACGTGCTGGCCTTCTTTAAAGACATCAGCAGGCAGAAGCGTTTGACCGACTTCGTACTTCTCCACCAGATCCAGGGGCAAACGAAACTCCCTCACCGTCTGTGGAGCCTGCACCTCCGCTTTCGCATAGTGCGATTTCTGCGCCTTTCGGAGGTGCTTTTCCTTGCGTTCACCGAATCCAAGCTGAATGGCTGAATAGCCGTCACGCTCGGGCGTTCGCTTACCTACCACCACGCAGGGGCCGGCCTCGATAGCAGTCACGCGAATGACATCACCGTTTTCGTCGAAAATCTGCAGGGTGCCCATCTTCCTGCCAATCAAACCAAGATTCGTGTTCATTGCCTCTACCTAAAGCGCGAGTGTCTAAAGCGCGAATTCATCAATAAGCGGGTCTTCGGGGTGATGACCCTTCTCTCAAAATGATGATCCTCCATGGTGCCATTCTCAGTGCCAATCTCGCGAGCGCCGGCGCGGCTCCAAAGCCTCGTCTGCAGCTCTTGACTCCGGCCACGGAGCATAGACGAAAAGCTTCCGCATTCAAGGTATACAATGCTTTTATTGATCTTGGCTTTTCATTGATCTTGATCGAGAAAATGACGCGTGCGCGGAGGCGGCTTACTATCCTCCAATGTGCTCATTAGGACAAGCGGTGGACGACTTCGTGCTGCAACTTCGGGTTGAGCGTGGTCTTTCCGGCAGCACGGTGGAGGCTTACGCCTCCGACTTGGCTAAACTCTGCGGCTTTGCAAGCCAGCAAAAACTACAACTCGATGAAATCGGTGCGGCGGAACTGCGAGCGTTTTTATCCACCGCTGCGTGTCGCGCATTAAGTGCCTCCTCGCAAGCGAGGCTTTTATCGACGCTAAGAGGCTTCTTCCGCTTTGTCGTCGCTGAGGGGAGGGTGCAGCATGATCCTAGTGCCGACCTGCAAGGGCCTCGAAGAGTAAAGCGGCTTCCAAAGACGCTGTCGGAGCAGGAGGTCCTCGCGCTTCTTCGTGCTCCCAATCGACCTCTGCTGCACGAAAGACGGGACGCGGCCATGCTCTATCTGCTTTACGCGAGCGGCCTGCGCGTGTCTGAGCTCGTCGCTCTGCCGCTGCGCGACCTGCACCTCACAACGGGTCACGTATCTGTTTTGGGTAAGGGCAGCAAGCGACGTCTTGTTCCCGTGGGCGTCGCGGCACTCCGCATCCTTGAGCATTACCTATCCGCCGTTCGGCCTGTCTGGGATCGGCAGCGTTCTGGGAAGGTATTTCTCACGCGTCTCGGCAGGCCCATGACGCGACAGCGCTTCTGGCAACTCATTAAGCAGTACGCGCTCAGGGCGGGGATTGAGGGTACGCTCTCGCCGCACTCTCTCCGGCACTCTTTCGCCACGCACCTGCTCAATGGTGGAGCTGACCTTCGGGTGGTTCAGTCGTTGCTAGGCCACGCCAGCATCACCACAACTCAGATCTACACGCATGTGAGCGGTGACCGACTCAGACGGATGATTGCCGACAGACACCCTCGGGGTTAGCTGCCAAAGCAGGCCAGGCGCAGGGTCATCGCACCCGGCTCTGGCGATGGGAGCTTCCGCCAAGGAGGACATGGGCTGCCCTTCGACGATCATCCACCTCCGGATTCCTTATCCTCGCAACCGCAGAGACAGGTTTGGCCGAGGGCTAAGCACCTGCACGCGTCGCACGCGATATTCTACAAAAACGTCAGGATGTGCTATACGTCGGCCAGTTTTAGCGGTAGCCGTTCAAGAGAGAGGTGTTTCATGAGTGACGACAGCATGGCATCAAAGGTCGGACGACCGGATTCCGGTGCTCCCATCACCATGGGAAGCGGCGGCAAGCTACAGGTTCCAGACATGCCTCAGGTCCCTTTCATCGAGGGCGATGGCACCGGCAGGGACATTTGGCGGGCAGCTAGGCGCATCTTGGACGCTGCGGTGGAGTCGGCGTATGGCACCGAGCGCCGGGTTGCATGGTTTGAGGTGCTCGCCGGACAGAAAGCGTACGACCAGACGGGAAGCTGGCTCCCGGATGAAACGGTAGCTGCCTTCCGAAAGCATCTGGTGGGCATCAAAGGACCGCTGACCACGCCTGTCGGCGGCGGGATCCGCTCTCTCAACGTGGCCCTAAGGCAAATGCTGGACCTGTACGTTTGCATTCGTCCCGTGCGATGGTTTGAAGGTGTTCCCTCACCTGTGCGGCATCCAGAGAGGGTGGACATGGCGATCTTTCGCGAGAACACGGAAGACATCTACGCCGGGATCGAGTTCGAAGCGGGAAGCGACGATGCCTCCACGTTGCTTCGTCTATTGCAGGAAAACTTTCCCGAAAGATTCAAGAAGATCCGTTTCTCCGAACGCGTTGGCCTCGGCGTCAAGCCCGTCTCGCAAGAGGGTACAGAGCGTCTAGTTCGTGCGGCTCTTGAGTACGCCATCACCCACAAGCGGAAGAGCGTCACTCTCGTGCATAAGGGGAACATCATGAAGTTTACCGAGGGCGCGTTCCGTAACTGGGGATACGATCTTGCCGAACGGGAGTTCGACTCGAAGGTGTACACATGGCAGCAGTGGGAGCGAACGAAGAACGACTCGGGTCAAGCAGTTGCCGACAAGGAGCAGCAGGACAAGCTTGCGGCGGGCGCAGTTCTCGTAAAAGACGCCATTGCGGACATCGCGCTGCAGCAGGTGCTGACGCGGCCCAGCGAGTTCGACGTGATCGCGACGCTCAACCTCAACGGGGATTACCTATCGGACGCATTGGCCGCGCAAGTCGGTGGCATCGGTATCGCCCCAGGGGGGAACATCAACTACACAACCGGTCATGCAATTTTTGAAGCGACCCACGGCACTGCGCCGAAATACGCCGACAAAGACCGCGTAAATCCGGGCTCAGTGACATTGAGCGGCGAACTCATGTTGAGGCACCTTGGCTGGGATAAGGCGGCCGATGCAGTGATACGGGGCATGAACGGGGCGATTGGCGCCCGAACCGTCACATACGACTTCGCCCGGCTGATGGACGGGGCAACGGAAGTGAAATGTTCCGAGTTTGGAGACGCGGTAATCAAACACATGAGCAGCAACTAAAGACGAGAGGTTCGCGTGAAACGTAAAAAGATCGCACTTGTAGGTGCAGGAAATATCGGCGGCGAGCTCGCGATGTTGGTGGCCCGTCGCGAGCTGGGCGACGTGGTGCTTGTGGATGTCCCTGAGAAGGAAGGTGTTGCAAAGGGTAAGGCGCTCGACATCATGCAGGCTGGTGCTTTAGACGGATTCGATGCCGAGGTGAGCGGCACCAGCAACTACAGTGACATTGGAGGTGCGGACGTTGTGATCGTCACAGCGGGTGTTCCTCGCCGACCTGGTATGAGCCGCGACGACTTGCTGTCGATCAACCTGAAGATCACGCGCTCCGTGGGCGAGCAGATAAAGAAACATGCTCCCGAGGCCTTCGTTATCGTCGTCTCGAATCCGCTCGACGCCATGGTTTACGCAATGAAAGAGGTCACAGGTTTTCCCAAGGCGCGCGTGGTCGGGATGGCGGGCGCCCTTGATAGCGCGCGCTTCCAATGTTTCATCGCCGAGGCGTGTGGCGTCAGCGTCAAGGCCGTGCGCACACTCGTTCTAGGAGGTCATGGAGACACCATGGTCCCCTGTCTAAGTTATTGCACGGTTAACGGCGTGCCCGTGCGCCAACTGCTAAGCGAGGACGTGCTCAGCGGCATTGTTGACCGTACCCGCATGGGCGGTGGCGAGATCGTCAAGTTGATGGGTACCAGCGCATACTACGCGCCGGCAGCAGGCGCGGTTTCTATGGCAGAAAGCTATTTGAAAGGGCAGCGCCGGCTGGTAGCGTGCGCGTCCTATCTCGAGGGTGAGTACGGTTACAATGACATCTACCTCGGAGTTCCTGTTCTCATTGGCAGCGAGGGCGTGGCCAAGGTGGTGGAAGTTGAGCTTTCCGACGAGGAAAAGCGCATGCTTGGCAGCAGCGCAGATGCAGTTAAGGAGCTCATCGGAGCAAGCGCGAAGGTGGAGCGGTGATTTCAAGCCCGTTTGCCGGACCTTCCACTCCTAGTACGTAGTAGAAAAGGTTGAACTTAGCGAAGATTAGGAGCCTCTAGGCAGGGCCGAGGAGAACGATGAATATTCACGAATATCAAGCGAAGGACATCTTCCGCCGGTACGGGATCCCCGTGCCTGACGGGGGTGTGGCTTTCGCGGTCGATGAAGCCTCAAAGGAAGCGGAGCGGCTCATTCAAACGACGGGCGGGGAAACTGTGGTCGTCAAAGCGCAAATCCATGCTGGAGGGCGCGGCAAAGGCGGCGGCGTCAAGGTGGCCAAGGGTGCAGCCAAAGCAAAAGAGGCCGCCGAGTCGATACTCGGGATGCAGCTTGTGACGCACCAGACGGGGCCTGAGGGCAAAAAGGTTGAGCGACTGCTTGTAGAGCAGGGTGTTGCAATCGCCAAGGAGCTCTATCTAGCCGCTGTGGTTGATCGAGAAACCCGGCGCGTAGCCGTCATGGCATCAACTGAGGGTGGCGTTGACATCGAAGAAGTAGCAGCGAACGCCCCAGAAAAGATCGTCAAAGTGTTTGTTGACCCGGCTCTAGGCCTGATGCCCTACCAGGCCCGGCAGCTATCCTACGGGTTGAAGCTTGAGGGCGACACTCAGAAGAGCTTCAACAAGCTCGTGACGAAGTTGCTTGCCCTTTTTCAGAAAGAGGATTGTTCAATCGCTGAGATCAATCCGCTCGTGGTCACCGAAGATGGCTCCGTTATCGCCTTAGATGCGAAAATCAACTTTGACGAGAACGCAGATTTTCGACACAAAGACTGGGCGGCGCTCGCCGACCCTTCGGAAGAAAATCCGGCAGAGACCGAAGCTAAGGAGGCAGGGCTCTCTTACATTCAACTCGATGGCAACATTGGCTGCTTGGTGAACGGAGCGGGGTTGGCGATGGCCACGATGGACATCATCAAACACTACGGCGGAGAGCCTGCCAATTTTCTCGACGTCGGAGGAAGCGCTTCCAAAGAGTCTGTCACGCAAGCCTTCAAGATCATCCTCAGCTCGGAGAAGGTGAAAGGCATCTTCGTCAACATTTTTGGTGGCATCATGAAGTGCGACATCATCGCTGAGGGCATCGTCGCGGCGACGAAAGAACTCGGCTTACAGATGCCTGCAGTGGTCCGGCTGGAAGGCACCCGCGTCGAAGAAGGTCGTCGAATTTTGCGGGAGTCTGGTTTGAAGATCTTGCCAGCTTCCACCATGGCGGACGGAGCGCAGACCATCGTGAAGGAAGTCGCCAGTGGAGGAGCATAAGGATGTCTATCTTAGTCAATAAGGAAACGCGTGTGCTCGTTCAGGGCATCACGGGAAGCGCTGGAGGTTTCCACGCTGAGCAGATGCTTAAGTATGGAACACAGCTTGTGGCGGGGGTGACGCCTGGTCGAGGTGGCCAACGCTTCAAGGGCTCGGTGCCCGTATTCGACACCGTGCAAGAGGCCGTTGCCGAAACGGGTGCCGACGCTTCATGCATCTTCGTTCCTCCGCCTTTCGCGGCTGACGCCATTCTTGAAGCGGCGGACAGTGGCGTCTCGCTCATCGTTGCCATCACGGAAGGGATTCCGGTGGCGGATATGGTGAAGGTGCGGCGAGCGCTGGAGGGACGAGAAGGCGTCCGACTCATCGGCCCCAACTGCCCAGGCGTTATCACACCGGAAGCTTGTAAGATTGGCATCATGCCGGGCCACATACATAAAGCGGGATCTGTGGGCGTGGTGTCTCGAAGTGGAACGCTTACCTACGAGGCGGTGGGGCAGCTTTCGGCCCTAGAAATCGGACAAAGTACATGCGTGGGAATCGGGGGCGATCCAGTCAACGGAACGGACTTCGTCGACGTGCTCCGGCTGTTCAATGCCGACGCCGCGACCGAAGCGGTGATCTTGATCGGTGAGATCGGTGGAACCGCGGAAGAGCGCGCCGCCCACTATATTCAAGAGCATATGAGTAAGCCCGTCACCGCTTTCATAGCAGGAGCAACGGCGCCCCCGGGAAAGCGGATGGGACACGCCGGCGCCATCATTTCGGGCGGTGCAGGTACCGCGGAGGAAAAGATCCGGGTACTTGAACAGGCGGGTGCACATATTGCACCGACGCCGTCGGAGATGGGAACAACCTTGAAAGCTTCGCTCAAGTAGAACTAAAACGACTAGGTGGGCGCAGGAGTCGCGCCCTCAATGTCTGGGTAAGCCCTCACTACAAGGGTGAGCCCCCACCACGGAGAGACTTATGGCTTTAGAGAGAACACTTTCGATCATCAAACCTGACGTTGTGGAGAACAACCACATGGGACGCGCGGTTTTCATGATTGAGCAGGCCGGCCTCAGCATCCTCGGGATGCGAATGGTGCACCTCACCAGGCCGCAAGCAGAAGGATTCTATGCAGTGCACAAGGACCGCCCCTTTTTCGGAGAGCTTGTGGAGTTCATGATCCGCGGTCCCGTCGTGATTATGGCTCTAGAAGCCGACGATGCCATTGCGCGCTATCGGAAGTTGATGGGCGCAACAGATCCCGCCAAGGCCGATCAAGGGACGCTTCGTAAGGAGTTGGGAACAAACATAGGCGAAAATGCTGTGCACGGTTCCGACGCCCCCGAAACAGCCAAGTTTGAGGTAGGCTACTTCTTTCCCGGATACGAGGTCATCTAACGCGGCGTAGGTGCTCCATATGCATGAGGCATGCATGGTGCGAGCACGGTATACACACAGCGTATCTCGCGCGTACACAGTGCTACGACCTCGAGGCTGGCGGCAGAGCTTCTGAGGAGTGCGACCTTCAGCCACGTCTGGCGGTTGTTGCTCGAAGAGATAGATGAGGGTGAATCATGAGTACGGTTGAGCACGAACTTAGCGAGCTTATTGGTGCCGCATTCGCCAATCGCGAGTTGCTCCAGCAGGCGCAGCACCGGGAGGCAGTTCTGCGTACGCTAGACCTTCTTGATGCGGGTCAGATACGGGTTGCGGAACCGCAGAGCGGGACGTGGGTGACACAGGCGTGGGTAAAGCAAGCTGTGCTGCTTTACTTCGGCGTGGCGCAGATGGAAGTGATGGAGTGCCCACCCTTTGAGTTCTACGACAAGATACCACTCAAGAAGAATCTGAAGCAGGCAGGTGTGCGCGTGGTGCCGCCAGGAACAGCAAGATTTGGCTCCTTCTTGGCGCCAGGCGTGGTTCTGATGCCAGGCTACGTGAATATTGGCGCCTACGTTGGCGAGGGATCGATGATAGACACGTGGGCCACTGTGGGTTCGTGTGCTCAGGTGGGCAAAAACGTGCATCTCTCTGGCGGCGTCGGTTTAGGTGGTGTGCTGGAGCCGCCTGGTGCGCAACCGGTGATCATCGAAGATGGCGTGTTTGTGGGTTCACGCGCGATCGTGGTTGAGGGCGTTCATGTGGAGCGCGAGGCGGTGCTTGGCGCGAATGTTGTGATAACAGCGTCCACCCCCATCATCGACGTCACGGAGGGTGAACCCAAAGAGTACCGCGGGAAAGTGCCTGCTCGTTCGGTGGTGGTTCCGGGGGTGCGGCCGAAGAGGTTTCCCGCGGGGGAATACCATCTGCCCTGCGCGCTTATCATCGGTCACCGCTCCGAGAGCACAGATCAAAAGGTTTCGTTGAACTCAGCTCTTCGCGACTTCAACGTGGCAGTTTAGGCAGCAACGTGGCACTTTAGGCGACAACGTGCGCAGAAACATAGGCGAGCCAGGCGATACACTTCCACAGACGCTACTTTGGCTATGCGCGATTCCTAGCCCAATCGGCGAAGAGGAAGCGCTTTGCAATGCCGTTCAACAGCGGGTGGAGGCAAGCACCGAAGCGGCCAACATCAGGCGGTTTCGTAACAACCTCATCGTGACGCTTGACTCAGGGAACCAGGGAGCCCGGATCTTGCTCTGCGGTCATCTTGACACCGTTCGGACAGTACACGATGGTCCAGCACGCATCGAGGGAAACCAGCTGTTTGGTGCCGGCGCTGCCGACATGAAGTCAGGCCTCGCGCTGATGCTCGAGCTCGCCGAACGTGCCGACCAGACACCACTCGGCTGTCAAGTGACGCTGGTATTCTACGCCGGTGAAGAGGGGCCGTTCGAGGAGAACGAGCTGGGCTTGTTGCTACCACAGTTTCCGGAGCTCCTCGAGCACGATCTCGCTATCTGCCTCGAACCAAGCGATAACTCGCTGCAACTCGGCTGTATGGGCTCGTTGCATGCCACCGTGCGCTTCCATGGGCGGACGGCGCACAGCGCGCGGCCTTGGCAAGGGCTAAACGCCATCTACCGAGCCATTCCCACACTCAAACAGCTCTCCGAACTGGAGCCTGAACCAGTCGAACTTGATAACTTGTTATATAAGGAAGTGATTTCGGCGACTCTTGCTGAGGGCGGTCGCTCGCGCAATATCGTGCCGGACATCTTTGACCTGAACGTCAACTACCGATTCTCTGCGCGGTACACCCCAGATGAAGCGTTGGCAGTTTTAGAGCGACAGCTTGCGGGGGACGGTATTGAAGTGATTCCCTTCGACCGAGCTCCAGCGGGCAAGCCGCACGGGCACCACCCCATCGTCAAGAGGTTGGCTGCGTGCGGCGTGACGGAGGTATTAGCCAAACAAGCCTGGACGGACGTTGGGCGTCTGGATCAAGCAGGCGTTCCAGCGGTCAACTTCGGGCCCGGCACCCAGCGTCAGGCGCATCAACGCAACGAGTTTACAGAGATAGATAAGCTTGCGGATGGCTATCGAATACTTGAGCGTTTTCTAATGTCACCACGCTAGCGATCGAGCGCCGGGTGGTCTCCCTGGTTTCAAGATCCGCAAGGGTCGCCTCCGGGTGAAAAGGAGCATGTGCTTTAAGGCGCGTCCCGGCTCGAAGTAATAAAGGAAGTGACGAAGGCGGCGAGGCGGTAGCTCCCTTCACCCCCTCTTTTCACCAAAGTGGCCGCATATACATTAGGGGAGACATTAGCTGGCGGTCAGATGCGGCTCGGCGCTCCTTGCAGCCCGTACGCGCTCGCCGTTCAAGGCGATGCGGATGCGCCAGGATATCTGGCCAGGTCCAGCAGTTAGCGCTGGATGCGCTCAACAGAACGACAGATGAACGGGTTTAGGTCCGTGCAGTGGCGATCATCCCACTTCGCAACCCCCGCATTAGTATCTTCTATGTGGTTGGTTATCACGCAATCTTGATCACCTTTGCGGCTGTTTGGTCGGTCCTGATACCAGTTTGCGTATGCGTATTCGCTGCCACCCGTCCAGGTGAAGGTTCCCTCCCTTTCTCTGTCGTTGTAGCCGATCCACCAGGCGCGACCCCCGTCGTATCGCTGTAGAGTTTGGTGCACAACGTCGTCATCGACGAAAAATACACCGTCACGCTGCATAAGCAGCCCCTCCAGCGTCACGAGGTGATACCCGCGCTCTACGCAATATGCTTCCGCAGCCTCCCAGTTGCGATTAAGCTCATCTTCCTCGTTTCTGTTGAAGCAGTAGATGTAGGCGTAACCGAACGCGTTCTGCACCGGACACTCGCAGCCCGCGTTCTCGTCGATAAGGCCGTTGCAGTTGTTGTCTAAACCGTCACACTCCTCGACCTTGCCCGGTTCACTCTCTAGGCACACCACGCGGCCGTCCATGCAGCCTGTGACGCCATTGATGCAGCTGTCAGTGTCGTCGCCGTCGCACGGCTGGTTCAACTGCGTCTCGTCGCAAGTTGGCAGCATCTTCTCTTCACCCGGCACACCCGACCCGGCGCTCTCCTCCTGACCCGATGAAGCGCCTGGTTGGGCCTGCCCTTCAGGAGCTGGCGCGCCAGTACTCAAACCCTCACGATCTACCGAGCAAGCCGCAAGAGCGAATAGGATTAGTGTATGGAGGAACATGGATGCGCTCTTACCACAGTTCTGGAAATGAAGAAGCCGACGCACCCGTCCGAAAGGAGACCATCCACCTTCGAAATTTCGGCAATCAGCCCTTTCACAAATACAGTTCCTTATAAGTACAGTTTGCCTTTCGTAAACTCCACCATTCTCTACGCGCACATGCAGGGTGTGGGTATGGTCAACGATCAACTCATCAGCTGCTTCCGGCATCAGGAAGTCGCGGACCTAGAGCGGGCAGCGCGGGTGCAAAATCGCTTTGAGACTTATGCTTGCGCGATTTTTGAGGCTCCATCATCCGCTGGCTTACCGCTTCGTCGGGCTTCGTTTTGTAGATAGAGCTTTGTAGATAGAGTTTCGTAGATGTAAGCGTTCAGGTACCCTCTGGGCAGTAGAAGACTACGCTTCTCCAAGCGCTCCCTGCTCCGGCTTTCATCCTAAGACCTGTCCTGACGGACCTACGTTCGCTCCGGGAGGTCTTTGCGTGGTGTTCTCCAGGATCGCAGGAGTGAAACGACGAGAATTCTGGCTGCGCTTCTGCGACCCCAGCGCTCGGATCAGAAAAAGCCTCGAAAACCGCATGCTAGGATATCTGAACGTTTACAGAGTGCGGGCGTATCGCATGCGTTGCTGATGTGACACGCTCATGCATTTTGCTAAGTCAAGGACTCGGCGGTAACAAAAGGGTATGAGCAGGGTAGTCGTCAAGAAGTTCGGCGGGACGAGCGTCGCCACCGGCGAACGCATCCTTTGCGCGGCCAAACGCATTGCTGATACTTGGAGCTCGGGGGCCAATGTCGTGGTCGTGGTGAGCGCCATGGCGGGCGAGACGAACCGTCTCCTGAGCCTCGGACGGGCAATCTCTCCCTCACCCACTGCGCGGGAGATGGATGCTCTTGTCTCAACAGGGGAGCAGGTAACCGCATCGCTCATGGCGATGGCGCTGCACGACCTGGGAATCACCGCGCGTTCCTATTTGGGCCATCAAGTCGGTATTCACACCGACGCGGTACACAGCAAGGCGCGCATCCTCAGCATAGACACATCGCTGCTCGAAAGGACGCTCGAGGCGCGACAAGTGGCTGTGATAGCAGGCTTTCAGGGCGTGGACAGCACCGGCGCAATTACGACTCTCGGCCGTGGCGGCTCCGACACGAGTGCTGTTGCCATTGCTGCTGCACTGACCGCAGACGTCTGCGAAATTTACACTGACGTGGAGGGCGTGTTTACGACCGATCCTGGCATGTGCGCCAGCGCCCGGAAGATCCCGAAGATTAGCCACGAGGCGATGCTGGAACTTGCATCGCTTGGAGCCAAGGTGTTGCAGATTCGCTCCGTCGAGGTAGCGATGAACTACGACGTCCCGCTTCATGTGCGGTCGTCCTTCACAGAAGCCGAGGGTACTTACGTGGTCAAAGAAGATAGTGAACTTGAAGCGATCATCGTCGTAGGTGTCGCGGCTGACGAGAATGAGGTCAAAGTGACTGTGCGCTCATTACCAGACAAGCCAGGAGTGGTCGCTTCTCTCTTCGAGGCTCTGGCCAAACGCAGCATTCCCGTCGATATGATCATTCAGAACGTCTCAGCCGAGGGCACGACGGATATGACCTTCACCGTGACCTCCGATGACGCTACGCAGGCTGAACAGGTCGCCCGACAGCGAGCATCAGAGATCGGTGCGGGCGACGTCACACTGAACAGCTCCGTCGCGAAGGTGTCGATTGTAGGCTCCGGAATGCGCAGTCATGCCGGTGTGGCTGCTAAGATGTTTCGCCTCCTTGCTGCAGAGAACATCAATATACAGGCGATCAGCACCAGCGAGATCAAGGTTTCCTGCCTAGTTGAGCGCAAGCATGCCGAACTGGCCGTTCGAGTTCTGCATGCGGGGTTCGAGCTGGAACGCGTGCCGAGCGAGTCCTGCTGATTCAGCTACAGCATGCGCAACAAAGCGCGAGCACGCTCGATTTGTTGCTGTGGAGTCACCCCAGCATCGGCCGCTCGCTCTCGTTGTTCTTGGGCTGAGCCTCAACGCGTTTCACATGCTTTCTCCCCTTTCGGCCAGCAGGGAAGCCGAAGTAGGCGTAGGCGACGACTCAGGACAAGGAAGAACGCGCGCGCTTCAAACTAAGAAAGGTGCAGGTGCAAGCAAGGCCTCCATGGGCCGCGAGGCACATCGTCTGGCGAATGGACGAAAGATCGATATCAACGGTGCCGGAGTATCGGAGCTCGAACTGCTCCCTGGCATTGGGCCGTCGCTGGCGCAGCGGATCGTTGATCATCGGAACAAGAAGGGTCCCTTCAGCTCGGTTGCCCAAGTTGAGGAAGTCAAGGGGATCGGCCCCGGGATCATCGGCAAACTGCGTCCATTCATTCAGGTTTTACCTGTCAAATAAGACGCTGAAACGCAGCCCTGTCATGAGGAGAAACGGGCGTTCAGACAGGGACATCGGCAACACGTAGGCTCGGACATCAACGCCCACGGCTGTGGTAAAGCTGAGTAACCAGTCCAAGCTGACAACGCCATGCAGAGCTGGATCCATCTCCGAATCAGAGAGGGTCCATAAACCCGAGGTGCCGAGGCCGAAGGACGGCACAACTTGCGCAACGTCAAGTATGTACATCAACTCCGCACTAGCGGAACCGACGTACAGACGGTCGTCGCCTTCAAGTGCAGCGAGAGCCAATCTTGCTCTGGCTGTCCAAACCTCAGACAGGCCGAGTGAGCTCGACAGGCCGATGCTGAGCCCGTGATGGTAACTGCTGGAAGCCGATAGGCCAGCGTAGCCCAGGTCCCCGCCTAGGGTGTACTTATCCTCATAGGCATGTGCTCGGGCTGCGCCAAACCCGAGCAGTGTGGCTGCTGCCCACGGCAAGCAGAGGTGTGCGAGTCTTCGAACCGTCGCGCGGGCATTGGGGGAACACGAAAGCGTCGCGCAAGTGCCCGAGCGTACGCTAGCCGACTTCAAGGCGACCTCGCTCCCGTGCCAGACGGTTCCAGCACGACCAACAGAAGTCACGCCCGCGAAGACAGCTGTGCTTGCGTGTGTGTACATACTGTCTCTCTAGCAGCCATTACGCCGTGTGGAGAGACTCTTGCTCTCGAAATGCCTTCTCTCTACAAAACCTATGCCTACGCTCTGCCTGACGTGCAGTTCGGGTGCACGATCAGATTGAGAAGAGGGTGCATATGGGTCGGTCTTTAAGGGATCGTCATCCGCTGAGCGACCTCGCAGTAGGAGGCAGTAGGGCCGAGGCACATAGTCTCTTTACAAAATGTCTTTACGGTCTCTTTACGAAATGAGGCGTCTCTTTACGTAACGAGGCCCTGCGGAGCGGTAAGCCAGCGGATGACGGGGCCTCAGAAATCGCGCAAGCACGAATCTCAGATTGATTTTGCACCCGTGCGGTTACAGGCTTTTTCGCTTCAATCTGCATCCCCCAGACGCCTTTAGGCAACTCTCGAGCGCGAAGCGAAGGGTGGGGCATCAGTACGCAAAGCAGGTTTGCTGTTCCTTGCTTCGGGGTTAGCCCAAGGATGGTGTTTTGGCTCACGACTCTGCATTTGTTCTACGCCTTCAGAAATCTGCTTCATCGGACGATTGAGGTCAGCGTGATGGGCAGAAGGGTACACGATCTGCCGCACACTCCGACAACGGCATGAGGCCAAACAGGAACGGTCTATCTGAAACGTACGTCACACGAAGTCATCACACACTCGGGGCTCAAGCCCCGCATTCTGCTCATGTCGAACGATAGCGCTCTAGCCGCTCGGCTGCACCAGAGTTTGCGACGAAGCGGGTTTGACCTCGAGCACGCCAAGCGGCCGGAGGAGGTGCTTCCGCTGATTTACCGAAGCCCTTACCAACTCATCCTCGTGGACGTCGGTTCGCTCCCGGGAACCCTCACGAGGTACCTTGAGAGGTTGCATGCTGCTGGCCCGGCCTGCGGCCTGGTCGTGCTTGGAAAAGAGGTCAATCTTCAGCTTTCGGGATATCCAGAGCTGCAAGCGGCGGTCATGTCCGTTCTTCCGCCTGCTTGCGACGATGAAGAGCTGTTATTGGTCGTGCGCCGGTCGCTTCGTCTTCAACATGAGCGGGGCTCCGCTTTGCCAAGTATTCACAAGCTTCAGGTGCTATTAATTGAAGACGATGCCCAAGAGGCCGACGCGCTTTCGGAGTATCTGTGGCATGAGCAGGGCGTGGACTACGAGATCCAGCAGGTGGCACGGCTAAGCCGAGGCCTCGAACTCCTACATGACCAGACATTTCAGGTTGTTGTGGTCGACTTAGCGCTTCCTGACGCTTCTGGTCTTGACGCTGTGACGCGCATCCACTGCGCCGCGCCCAACGCCGCGCTGATCGCGATCAGCGCAGTCAGCGACCCACTTCTGGCACGGCATGCTCTTCAGGCGGGCGCACAAGACTTCCTTGTGAAGGGTCAGTTTAGCTCGGAGGCGCTGCGTCAGGCCACGCGGTTTGCAAGGGAAAGGAAGCGAACAGCGCATCGCTATGCCTACCGTTCTCAGTTCGACCAGCTCACGGGTCTGATAACCCGCACAAGTTTCCGTGGCCACCTCCGACGTGGGCTGCTTCGCGCTCAACGCAAAGGGTCTTCCGTGGCGGTGCTCCTTCTCGACATCGATAAGTTTGGGGCCGTCAACGAGGCCTACGGACATGGCGTCGGCGATTCGCTGTTGCGCGAGGTAAGCCGCAGGCTGCAAGCCGTCATTCGAGAGTACGACACAGCCGCACGGCTCAGGAGCGATAAGTTTGCCGTCCTTCTTGAGGATCTTCAGGATCCCTGTGAACCCGAGTTGGTCGCACAACGCGTCCTACAGCAGTTCGAGAGCCCATTCCAGATTGGCGATCACGCCCTTGAACTTTCAGCGAGCATGGGACTAGCTGCCTATCCGGTGGCAGAAGAATCCGCCGATGGTCTCTTGCGCGCGGCAGATAGAGCCCTCTGCGAGGCTAAACGAGAATCTGCGGTTTCGATACGCGTCTATCAAAATGAGCAGACGCAGACTTTGCACCCCCGCGAGCAACTGCAGAGCGAGCTCACCGTGGCGCTTGAAAGGGGTGAGTTTACGCTGTTCTACCAACCGCAGGTCGATCTGAAGACGCGTCGGGTTACTGGAGTTGAAGCGCTCTTGCGATGGCAAAAGTCAGACGGCTCCTTGCTTGCGCCAGCCGAGTTTATCCCTCTCCTAGAAGAGATGGGGCTCTTCGGAGAGGTTGGCTGGTGGGTCATGCACCACGCATGTCAGCAGCTAAAGATGTGGCGCGACACCGAGGCACCCGAGCTTCGCATGGCGGTCAATCTGTCCGCTTCCCAATTTGCTGAGGGTGGACTCGTCGACGCGGTTGAACAAGCTCTTCGAAAGTCTGACCTGCCACCCCAGGCGTTAGACATCGAGATCCAGGAAAATGTGCTCGTGCAGGATGCTGAGAAGACGATGCAGTCACTCTCGAAGCTAAAAAGCCTTGGCGTGCGGCTTTCGATCGACGACTTCGGAAGCGCAAGCACGTCGCATCAGCTTCTCCAGCGATTCTCCGTCGACGCCATCAAAGTCGACTCGTCACTAGTTCGAAACCTCTCCCAGGATGAGCAAGGCAAAACTGCCGTGGCAGCGGCCGTCTCACTGGGACACCGACTGGGACTCGATGTAGTTGCTGAAGGCGTGGAAACGCAAGAGCAGCTTGCCTTTCTTTCAGAAGACGGATGCGACGCCGTGCAGGGTTTCCTCACAGGCATACCTGCAGCCGAATGGTGTCCTTCGCGCGTGTGGGACTTCACTGCGCATTAGCTGGTGTTCGAGCGCGACTGTTACCTGGTGTAGAGCGCGACTGGCCAAAGCCATTGCGCACCTCTTCGTGCACGGTATATTGCGCTTCGGTCTGTGACTTGCTTGCAGCCAAACCTCACCTACGATGGCAGGCATGACTGAAGACGCATCAGAAACGGGAAGACGCAGCGAGTCAGGCGGCAATGGAGGAGAGGCTCCAGCAGCGCCCCTAACTCCCGGGCAGCCAGCGCCGCTAACTTCCGGGCAGCCAGCGCCGCTAACTCCCGGGCAGCGCCTGGAAGCCGAACGCGCTCGCAAGGCAGCAGCTAAGGCACGAAAGCGGGGGCAGGTCCCCCACATGGCCCAGGAGATGGAGGCGCGCGGGCGCAGCATGTTCAGCTGGCTCGCTCTGAAGAAGGGTCCGGTACTGGTAGCGTCCATGGCCACGTTTGTGGTGGTGGCGGTGGCGGTGGCCTGGTGGTGGAGTGAAAGAAACGAGGAGCGCGTTGCAGCAGCATTGCTCGCAAAAACTGTGGAACAAATGCAGCGGCCCGTAGCGGGAGATCCCGCCGCAGCTGCGACCGATGCCAAACCGTTTTCCAGTGCGGAGACCAAGACGAAGAAGGTGCGCGAGCTGCTAAGCAGGTTGGATCGAAAAGATCTAGACGGACCCGTCGCGGCGTGGGAAGCGCTCATAGAGGGCCGCCTTCTGCTTGACGCGGGCAAATATGCCGAGGCGCAGAGGCAGTTTATGAAAGTAGAAGCTGAAGACAATCCTGCACTCAACGCCAAAGCCGTGGAGGGATTAGGCGCGGCTCTTGAGGGTCAGAAGAACTACGACGCGGCCTACGGACACTATAGGCGCTTATCCACCTCCTCCACGCGTGCGTTAGCTAATCTCGGCAAGTTCCACATGGCCCGTGTACGCGTGGCCGCCGGACAAAAGGAAGAGGCCAAGAAGCTCCTCCTCGGACTCATTGAGAGCCCCAAGACACCAGCGCAAGGAGAGGACATTGAAGGGGCGGCTAACGAGCCAGCGCCGGACCAGGCAATCACAGACCAGGCGCGGGCCCTGCTCGCGTCTATTGACCCTTCGCTCGTCAAAGGCGGGGGCGCCCCAGGTGGTGGCGCAGGGCAGCTCGATCCAGCCCGCTTACAACAACTCTTGCAACAACTTCAGGCAGGACAGCCGCCTTCTGCGGGCGAGTGAGGCGCGACTTGGCTAAGACAGCGCTGCGTCAGCCGCTGAACGCTGCCGCGCAAGAAACGTCCGTGGTGAGTCGCGCAATTTGGGCTGCCATATCAACAGTCGTTGTCTTGCTAGCTGGCTGCGCGCAACTCTCCAACGGGCGTACGCGCCAGGAGCGGCATCCACCAGGTCGGGGCACGATGCGCGTGGTGTGGTCCACACCCACCCACGCACCTTTCCAAGGTGAGTATATTCCGGCTGAGCGAGGTTCTGTGGAGCTTAGCGGTCGGCTCGCTCGTATCTACCTGGGCGACCATACGGGCGCGGCCATCGCGCTCAGCCCGGGGGGCGGCATTTTGCAGACGCGGGCGCTCGGCGCTGCGGTCCACTCAACACCCCTTGTCGACCATCCACATCGCCACGTTTACTTCGGCACAGACCAAGGTCACGTATTCGCGCTCGATAGCCAATCGTTGGGCTTCCGGTGGGCAGCCCGCGTACAAGGACGCGTGAGGCAGCAGCCGCTGCTCTTCGAGGATGCTGTTATCGTCGTGACGGAGAGTGACCAGGTCGTTGCCCTATCTCGTCTCACCGGTGAGCTGCTCTGGCGGTATGTGCGCGAGCCTGCAGTGGGCCTCCGGGTGGAAGGGCACGCAGGGTTGCTTTTGCACGAGCATCGGCGCTTGCTCACAGCCTTCACAGACGGAGCCGTTGTCGCGCTCAATCCCTCAGACGGCGAGGTGCTTTGGGAGGTGGACACATCGATTGATGTGGAAGAACCCGAACAGGGGCTTCCGCGTCTAATTGATGTCGACACCACGCCTCTTCTTATCGGCGGCGAGCTCTTTGTCGCATCAGTTACAGCCGGCCTTTACATCCTGCTTCCTGATGATGGACAGGTGGTTGGGCGCGAGAGCTGGCTCACCAACGTGAACGCGATCTCGAAAGGAGATGAGGGCGAACTGCTAATCTCTTCCTCGGAGCTGGGGCTGGTCTCGTACGACGTTCAAGCCCGTCGGGCGCGGTGGCGAAAGCGGGTGCGGCGCGGAGCGCCGAGCTCAGCAGCCTACTGGAACGGCGTGGTGGTATTTGGTGAAAGCGCGGGCGCTTTCATAGCATTGGATGCACGCACCGGTCGTGAGATGGATCGCTTTGATCTCGGCACAGGCTTCTCTGCGCCACCGAAGATTACGTCGTCCAGCCAGGGCTTCGTGAGGTCTGACGGAGGCACATTAGTGAGCTTCACCTTACAAGCAGCAGCACCGCAAACAGATCGGGAACCGTATGCACCTACCTTCCCAGTGTACCCTGCCGCCTTCTGAGTTGGGATCCAACAGGCCAAAGGAGGTCGCGCGTGGAGGATGATGAAGTCAGTCAGGTGTTTGCGTTTTGGTTTGGAGCTCTCGGCGAGGATGAGCTCACCCCGAAAGCGAGAACAAAGCGCTGGTTCACCAAGTCGGCCGCCTTCGACCGAGAGATCAGAGAGCGGTTTGGCACCTTACACGAGCGGGTCGCACAGAAGCAACATGAGACATGGCGGCAGTCGGTCATTGGAAGACTCTGCTACGTCATCGTCCTCGACCAGTTCTCTCGCAACATCTACCGGGACAGCCGTCGCATGTTCGCTTACGACGCAGCCGCGCTGGCTGTTAGTGAAGAGGGCATAGCGGCAGGCGACCTTCTCGAGCTACAGACTGATCCGCAGGCGTTCCTCCTTATGCCTCTCATGCATTCGGAAGAAGCTGAAGATCAGGACACGTGCGTTCGAACATTTAAGAGACTATGCGAGAGGGCATCGGGGCAGGCTGCGGAGCGGCTTCAAAATAACCTGAACTTTGCTGAAAAGCACCGTGAGATCATTGTGAGTTTCGGCCGCTTCCCGCATCGCAATGCTCTGCTTGACCGCCGCTCCACCGCAGAAGAGCTTGCCTTCCTGCAGGAGCCAGGCTCAGGTTTCTAGACGGGTGCATGTGAGGCGCGAGCGGAAGGCCCTCGAGAACAGCCTCACCAATGCGTTTTGTTGAGCTCCCCTACGGGTGGACGTATCCTAAAGTCCATGCGTCGAGCTAGCGTCATCTGTGTACTCTTCTGTCTTCACGCATGTGGGAGCAAAGAGCAGACCTCGAACGAACTGCAGTTTTCAAAGGCGCAAGTTGTTCAGGCCATTGACGATGCAGGCGAGACAGCGGCCGGCGTGGTCTCCGCGCTAGCCAATGTGATGACGCTTGAGGCCAATGGAGACCTCGTGGGTCTGAAGATGCGCATCGACGACGTGGATGCGCTGGCGCAGATTATCAGTAGTGAGTTAAGCGTGTACGTCGACGGCACAGAGCCCTCGTCCGCTGAGATTGAGGTCGCCGTGCAATCGGGTGAAGCGCCGCTCAGCTTCACTGAGGCTGAAGGCGACATCAGTTCAAGGTCGACCAACGGCAGCATTGTATGGTCGGTGCAGAACGCGACCGAGGGATGGATTCAGTCTCCCGATGTGACGCTCCTTCTTCAGCAGCTAGTCGATGACGAGGCGTGGTCGAAGGGCAATGCAGTCGTTTTCACCCTGACGGCTACCTCGTCAGCGGTGGCGCCGGGCGATGAGGAAGCGGAACTCTCCGGGCTGACGTTGCGGCAGTTCGAGTACGACGAGGCGGCGAGTTTCGCTGCGTATCTGGATATCACCTTCCGCGAAACGAAGGAGTAAGGCCAACGTCTGAGGGTTCTCGAGGGAGGGTACCCGGCCAGTGCTGGTGCGTCGGCTTTCGAGTAGGTTGCGCATGCAAGCGCTGTGTACAACGGAAGCCAACTGCACAACCTCCTCGGGAAGCGTGCCTTCATGGTCGGAAAGCCGTTGTCTGGGTCCCCAGAGTCAGAGCAGGGGATTCTTCCCAGTTCCAGAATGCTGATAGCGCATTAGCTGCAAGGGCAGGGCGGCACCATTGAGGAGAGCCAGTGGAGCTCCACGCGTAGAGGTCACTTGGCTGCAGCCTCTTGGATTACATCTGCATATCTGTTTGCTGGATCCTCCGGCGCGGACCCATCACGGTAGTAGAAGGAGTAGGCATCCCATGCATCCGGTCGGCCATCGGGCACGAAGAGCCACGGCGCAGCCACAGCCAGTCGCATCTGCTGCGCGTCCTTTAGCCACGTGCGATAGATGTCTCGCCGCTCGTCTAAGTTGAACATGCCGCCAAAGTTCCGGAGCCCGAACTCACCCACCACCAACGGCTTACCGAGCCGCTCTGCGAGAAGCTTGTGTTCGCAAAACCAACGTGAACCAGCTTCGCTTATGCGCGATTTGCTGAAGCCCCACGCCTCAGGATACCAATGAACACTGCCGTAGTCGATGTAAGGAGAGGCGGTGTTGCTGGTGAAGCTTGAGCGCTGCCGAAAAAGCCACGCAGCTCCCTGCGAACGCCAGAAGTCACTGTAGCCGCGTAGCGATGTGTCAAAGCCCTCCTCGCCCACGCCGACCCACGCACCCGTGTAGCTCTTGGCATGCTGCGCCATCTCATCCACCCAAGCGCGCAAGTGCTTGCCTTCAGCGTCGAGTCCGGTGCCTCGCGGCTCGTTGAGAAGCTCCCATGCTAACACGGCAGGATGCGCGCCATAGCGAATCCCATCAATCGTGTTGACGCGGCTAAGAAGCATTTGAATGTACGACTTGTAAAGGTGCTTTGCTGACGGTTCGGTAAAGAAGCGGGCATCACCCTCTGCCGCGCGGGCAAATCCGGCCCATTGCACGTATTGCCTCGCCCCGCCGTAGGCGTCCCAATAGTTGCCGAGCGTGAGAATCAGTTTGACGTCATGCTGTTTGGCCAAGGAAAGCACCCAGTCAAGCCCCTGGAGGGAGAGCTCGTCGTACTTCAAGGCGTCAACTTGAATGGCTGTGTCACCGGCCTTGGCAGGTGCGTCGTTGTGACCGTTGCTGCGGATCACCGTGGCGCCGAGCTCCCGGGCCTTGCTGAAAACTTCGTCAACAACGGCAGGTGGCAGCTGGCTCTTACGCACAGCACGCGCCGCCTCCTCTTGCAGGTAATAGGCGTTGAGCGCGACGTGCGTTCTTGCCTGGGACCACGTGGCCGCTTCGCCCTCTCGGCACTGCTCAAGAAGCTCCGGCTGATCCATCATGCACCCACAAAGAAGAGCCGCAACAAAGCAGACAAGCTTAGCGTGCACCTACTCGACGTCCTTTTGCCACGCCGGTAACCTTACGGAGTCGGCACTGCACCATCTGACCTAAGACTTTCCCGAACGGCACCGCCCCGACGTAGGCCCGGACGCTTATCCAGTCAATGCCCCGCAGTCTCTCGGTGGAGTTCGATACACCCTTCGTTGCTCCGCCTGCCGCTACTCCGCCTGCCGCTACTCCGCTTGCCGCTACTCCGCTTGCCTCTACTGGCAACCACCGACGAAGGAAAGATGCTTGAGTGAACAGCATGGGTCCTACCCGAACAGCATGTGTCCCATAGGCTCAGTAAAAGGTTACGATCTACGTCCGTCGTTTGCAGGCACCGTAACGATGCCGTTGTAAAGGACACTTTACAACGGGTGCGTCTCGTCGAAGAGGCCGTGTCGCGCGGTTCACGTGCTCACCGCGCTTGCAAAGCACAGGCTCTAACAACGCTGCGAGATGCGATGATCGAGGAGGGCAGGGCGCAGAAGACGTCCTACGGGTTCTTGTCCATCGCGAGCGCCGTACGGGCAAACCGCAGAACATCCTCTAGGCGTTCTTCTACGATGCTCTGGACAACCGTGAGGTTCAGATCCTGATAGCCATGGACGGCGATGTTGCGGAAACCGACCATGCGCTGCAGAGCGGCACTGAGGTCGTGAGGGATGATAAGAGCGTCTGCTAGGAAGCTGAACGCATCGCGCGAGCTTTGAGGCACCCCGAGCCTCTGGCGACGAATGAGGTGCATGCCGAGGTCGATCGACGTCTCGCATGCACGCTGAAGGTTCAAGATGATCGAGTCCTGTGTGGTTTGGTCGTTTAAGCTCCGCGGCGAGTCAGCATACTCCTCTCTGACACGAGCCACACATCGCTCAATGGCAGCCACCTTGTTGATGATCACGTCATCCATAGACGGAGCCCCTGCTTTGGATGTCTTCTAGAATAGCCGCTCGACGGAAGTTGAGGCGCGCGAGCTCGCCAAGAGCACGTGCTTCAAACTCTGCACGAACAGCGGGCTCACGCTCCCAAAGTACCCGAGCCTTTGACACGACTTGAACCCGCATCACCGGTGAGGCCTGCTGAAGGTCGATCAGGTCAACGTCTCGGCTAGCAAAGGCCGTGAGCTCTTCCTGAAGCTCCCAGCGGTCCTGCGCCACAAGCGGCCTGGCTAATATAGCCAAGTCGATATCGCTACATGGGCCAGCATGACCTACCACCTCCGACCCGAACAAATAAACCACCTCAAGCCCGCGCACACGCTCCCGCAGGCGCTGCACCATCGCGCTCAAAAGCTCAGGAGCCACCATATCCTCAGCATAAGCGTGCAAACAAACCTTCTCAAGTAGTTCATCTAAAGCAACTTTCAGCGTTAGTCACCAAAGCGATGCCCTCCGGTTGCACCCGTTTTGGTCGTCTCATGCGTTTGCGGGGCCTGCACAGTCTGCACGCGTTGGCGCAGCTTCGGGGGTGACGTGAACGCTTACTTCGTGGCTTCGTGGCAGGCTCGAGGGCAGACGCTTTGCGGCTCTCTCAACGGGACCCACCGCTCTTTGAGCGGTCCCCCCAATACGTTCGCTCACAAAGCGTCTGCCCTCGAGCCTGTGTGGGATGCTGGAAGGAGCACAGGGGGATAGTGGACTTCGCCGAGGAGCTCAGGCTCATCTCCGGAAGGCCCTCTCTCACGTTCCCAGGTTAGTTTATGAAAAACCTCCGCGAACGCCTGAGGCATCATCCGTCCTCTGCCACAAGGGCGTCGCCGTCTTTGTAAAGGTTACTTTACAACATGGCTTCAGGAGGATTCTTCAGAGCGCCCATCCCTCTGATGTGTCACTTATTCTAAAGGCGGTTAGCCGGGGGATTCGCTAGACATTCGCTCCCAAAACACCTTCACGGCATGGTTTATGCTTAGCTGTTCATACATCACGGAATGAAAGGTGGGAAGCATGATGCTTAGATGTTCGACGCTACTTAGGACGCTGGCAGTTTTCGCTGCGATGGTTGGGGGGTCGGGTTGTGCAGATGACGTAGAGTCTGCAGAATCGCAGGATGGTGAGGAGTATGCGCCCCTCGGCACATCCACCAATGCCCTGGAGATGACGCTCAAGGTCATCAAATGCGAGGCCACGGTGATCAAACCAGAGGGAAGGGATAGCTTCTCTGACATTCGGTGTGAATTCACGGCTGACAGCGATGCCCCGTACTACGACGCCGCGCTTTACGAGGCGGTTGATATATCTCTTTACGGGAAAACCAGAACAGGAGTAAGTGGAAGGGATGTAACCGCGTTCGTGACATCTGACGACAACTTCACGAGCGGTCGCGACAACTTCATGAGCGGTCGCGACAACAAATCGGAGGCTGATTTCGACTTCGCGATAACCATTGAACCCTCTGACGATAAAGATACTTCAAAAGTGCACGAACAGTTCACCGCCGAGGTGGCTCTTCACCATGGCGATGTCCTTTACGAGCAGGGCGACTATAGCGGCGTGATGCTGCGCACGGGTGCTCCCAGCCCTTCGCCTCGGATGATCAACACCCTTCGTACTGTCAGTCTGCGTCAGGATTCAGATGGGTCGGATGAGGCCCTTGAAGTGAGCGCACTGCAACCGGTGAATGCGCACAGCAGTTTCAGGTATGTGGAGCAAGATGCACTTCAGGAGCACGCCCTGACATTTCGTGTATTTCGACCGCAGCGTCGAGTTGAGGAGGAGCCGGTCTTCAAGGCACTCCAAGTCAAAGCGCAGCAAGAGTTTGTGGAGAGGTTTGAAACTGAGCTGGGGTTCGCGGCTTCTATCGGTGACTACTTTGACGACGAGGGTCTGCCGCACCTGGAGAACGCTGTTCATCACACGACAGGCG
The DNA here is from genome assembly GCA_965214225.1 of Polyangiales bacterium. Classification (GTDB taxonomy): domain Bacteria; phylum Myxococcota_A; class Polyangia; order Polyangiales; family CBDCBC01; genus CBDCBC01. The sequence goes on from OZ243942.1 coordinate 3,464,220, forward strand.
GCGAGTTTGTCTCCACTTTCTCAGTCGTTGAGGAGACTTATCAAGAGCTTGCCAGTTCGGCGACATTCCATTGGCGGGGAGAAACCAGAAATGTATTTCTTCGAACGGGAGAGATGCTGCGCCTGATGTTGCTGGATTTTGTCCCGATGCTTGAGAGGCACATGTGGAAGATCCCTCGCGTGATTCCTCCTCAGGTTGACTCCGGTCACCGCATGGAGCTGGAGCAGACCGTGACGGAGCACGATGATGAGGTCGTCGCTCCGGTGCAGACGCCGTAATCTGCAACGAAGGGGTGGTGAGCTCGGCTATCCGAGGCTGCCGGGTGGCACAACTTCATGGTGTACTCTTGTGTATTCTGGCAGCCCACCTGAGCCTGCCTTTCTGCTAATGATTCCAAATCTGAATACCGCAGTTCCCATCGCGTCCTACGTGGACGTACAATAAGGTGCGACTTGCCGGCGGGTGAGGGCACTGCCATCAGGAGCGCGAAACAGGCGTATTCTTTGATGGCTGATAAGAGAAAGGTAGAGAAACTATGAAACTGCTTAAGTATGCTTGCATGGCAGGCTTGACCCTGGTTGTGGGAGCCGGCTGCGGCTCGGAGGAGGAAAAGCCAGAGGAAACAGCTGAGGTTTGCGCTGACGTGGATTGCGGAAACGGCACCTGCGTCGAAGAACGCGGCGCTGCCACGTGCGAGTGCGACGCAGGCTACCGAGCCAGTGGCCTGCGCTGCATGGATGAAGAAACGGCCGCGGTGTGCACCAATGTGGACTGCGGGAACGGCACCTGCGTAGCAGAGGACGGCGTAGCGGCGTGCGACTGCGATGAGGGTTATCAGGCGGATGGGCTCAGCTGCGTTGAGACCGAACCTGCCGACCCGTGCGAAGAGCTCTGTGGCGCAACACCACGCCATGGCACGTGGAGCTGCGGTGCTGACACCTGCAAGCTAGAGTGCGACGAGGGTTACGACGAGGGCGATAAGGTTTGCACGCCGGTAGTGCAAGCCCTCACACCCGCCTTAGAAGAGGATGCGTCTATTTCAAGCGCTTCTCCAGGTGCGACCTCCTTAGATTTTGGCGCTCTCTTCGTCGGCTCAGGAAAGGATCACACCGCGGAGTATCGATCGTTTCTTGAGTTTGACCTCGGCGGCATCCCCAAGGATTTTCAGGTGAAGCGTGCGGTCCTCGCGCTGACGGCGAGAATCGTAGGAGAACCGTTCGTAAGCCAGGTCCTTGTAGGTGCGTACTTCCCGGAGACGCTGCTGTCGGAGAGCAGTACGTGGACCTGGAACGAACACAGTGAAGCAAGCGGCAGGGTCCTCCGCCCATCTGAACAGGTTACGGTAGGGCCCGACGAAGGCACGTACGACTTCGACCTGAGGGACGTGGTTCAAGATTGGTTGCAAAGGTCGGAAGGACGGAACCACTTGACGCTGGTCGTCCGCCATGCGGTGAAGCCGGATTTATACAGGTCTTTTTACTTCTACTCTATGGAGAGTCCCGCCCTTAAGCCTCCTCGGCTTGTGCTTGAAGTCGCTCCACCCGAGTGACTTTCATTTAATGATGCGTGGAGTGCGCGCGGGGCTTTGCTAGGAGCAGGGCCCCGCTTCTTTTGGTTCGATCTTGCACGCGCAAAGGAAGAGTCGCCGGGTGCTTTTTGCGCAGGCGGCGCGGTGAGCGGATCTGGGGCTCCCCGTCCTTCCCCATCTCATCCACTTACGCCCGCTGCATGCACCACGACCGCAAAGCCGCTTTCGCCCCAGACCTGGGTTTGTCAAATCTTACGCCACGCAACAGCGAGAAGTTCTATGAGGCGCGATACGTGCAGCGGTTTATCCGTTATCGCCCGGCTAGCTGCGCACGGTTCGATCGCAACGCGAGGGCATTGCGATAATGCGCATCTTCATGCTGCGGCACAGCTGAGATAACCTGCTCTCGTTCACCTTCGGTTTAGCACAGGCGATGAAGACATGTGCTCTCGTTTTGGCAGTTCACTTCAGTATCGCCTCAGTCGGTAGAGAAGGAAATGGGCACACATCTTGCTCTAGCTCTATTGGTGGGGACCGCAGCGTTACACTCGAGGCATGACCCAATGGTCATCTTCCAGATCCTACGATGTGGGCTCTAAATGAAAGTCCGCCTCGGGCCGCACCGCACACCTTGAAGAGATGTCAGCCGCTATTGACTAAGGACAAACCTAGCGTGAGAGCCTTCTGGAAAACCTATCACTACCTTTTGCTCGGCCTTGCCATTGCTGGGTGCGCGCCCTCTACGCCGCCCACTGAGCTAAGCTCCCAGGGGCAGAACACCGAACGCCCTTCTATCACGGCCGAACAGTATGCCGCGGTGACAGGTTTGGGTCGTCCAGAGGCCGCCGATGTAGCCTCCTCTGTGCGTATGGTGGCTTATCGCAACGGCCTCGAGACGCTGACTGATACCACCACCGGAACAACCATTACACTCATTCGAGAGGGAACGACGCTCTCGCACATTGCAGTGAACATCCCGGAGCACGTGGAGCTTCCGCCACGATGCGCAAACACTCGAAAGTTCGTAACCGAAGTCATCCCAAGTGCAGACGGAAGCGAAGGAGAAACCTTTTCCGAGGGAGACGAAGTCGCCGGCTTCACAGTGACCAACATGTACCGCACGGAGAAGGGTGTGGTCATCGCGCGGCGCACGTGGGATCCAATCGACGATCCTGATGAAGATGAACCCGTTTGGGTTTCGATTTCGGTGCCGCCCATCTTCATTAGCCCGAGTGAGCTAGCAACGTCAGCTCCTGGCTTGGTGAGTGGCGTGGAGAACGACCCGCGCCTTTTTCTGCAAAAGTTTTTCGCGCGGCTGAACTTTTCTCCGCCGAACGAGGAGGGCCATCCGGGAAGTGCGTACGAAAGGCATGGCATCTCGCTTGATGAGCTGTTGGGTTCAGAAGCGGCGGGCTACCAGACGCTGCCAGGCTATAATAGAGTCGTACGTCGCCTACTGGTACAACAGGGTTCAAGCGGTTCCGCCGATGAACGCGAAGTGGCAACGCCACACCCCGACGATCAAAGCTTCATCACCGAGGCCGTTTTCCAAGGGCTCGCGTCGGTCGACCCGGAGGGACCTGCGCCACTCAAGACGTGGAGGAGCCTTGCCGATCGACGCTTTGACGACCTGGTGGAGTTTGCTGTGCATGCGTGGAACCTCTGGTTTGAGGAGCAAGAAAAGCCCTACTGGATGTTTGTGCACCGCTTCATCGGCGGCGGAAGCGAGCTCAGCCGCGGGCTGGTCTATCAACCGATCATTGTTAACCTCGATCGCTCCCTTTACCACCAGTTCTTCCGGCGAACGAAGTTGCTGCGCACCCTCAGCTCGGATGCTCAATATTTCTGGCATCAGCAGGCCGACGTTCAGGCAGGCTTTGACGGCCTGGCGGCGGGCGCGCACATGCTAAGCAGCAGCGCGTACCTTGCGCAACAGAATGTGCGCTACCTCAACGCCATCCCCAGCGGAGACCAAGGCCGTGTGTCGACTGTCAGCCGAACTCTTGCCGGCAAGTGGCGACCCAACGAGATCTGGGAAGCGCAGTGGGCTCTACGAGCAGGCAGAGCCGTTGCGCGAGCGATTTGAGCTGAAGGAGAGCCAGTACGACAGCGGTCAGTTCACTCTCTACCTGCAGGCCAGAGGCGGCACTTTCAACCACGCAGCAGTCGGAGCGATGGCTGATGCTTTGCTGGATCGCGCTATGGAGTACGCCACCACGGACGATAAGCGCATGGTGGCGCACCTGGAGCTGGCTAAGCGTCATCTCCCCGACGTATACGAAAGCGAAACTGTCGTCCTTCTGGGAATCAACCGGAGCTCTGGGTGGGACCCCGAATACCTCTTTGAGGCAGTGCGCGATCATGGCATGGAGCACCACGACCCAGAACATGACCAACTCGTCTCCTTTGAGACTGACCTTAGGTTTTTCGCCAGAATAGGAAACAGCGGTACGTTCACCTGGTACGCGACCCTCGGAGCGGTGCCCGAAGACGCGACGCTGGTGGTTGAGCCAGAAGACCTTACAGAACTCGCGGAGGAGTAGGGCGGCCCGGTTTCCGAGCTTCGTGGACCCGGGGGGGGCCATCGCGTCTAACTTTGGCGGCTAGAAAGGTTTAAGCCATACGGCGACGCAGTATGTGAGCCCGTGCCGCGGTGTCACTGGCGGCCGGGGTGGCAGGAGTAGCCGGCGCCCCGATGGCAGACGCTTCGTCGCTCTCTCAGCGGACCCACCGCCCTTTGGGCGTTCCCCCCAATCCACGCTGGCGGCTCACTACTGCACTTCGCATAAGATATATTATGTAAAGTAGGCGTTGGGTAGGCCACGTGGAAGGGGAAGCCATTCTGTGCCTGGAAATGCAGTGTTAGAAGGAAGAGCGTCTTACCCGCCGGAACGCTCGCCGCGTGCTGTTTTTATTCACACAGCGAGCGAAGCTTGTATGTGACCCGCCGTGGCACGTCACTCACACCTCGTGCTGACGTTCTACCTGCGTCCGCCGCGAATGATGCCTGTGCCGCCGCCACCGACGACGCCAGTTCGCCCACCTCCGTGTACGCCCGTCCGACCGCCTTCAACGGCCCCGGTGCGTCCTCCTGAGCTTCCTGATCCACCGCCGCTCGCGCCGCCGGAGGTGCTGCCCGCCCTCGCCTGACGTTCGTATCCGGCTTCGGCAGAAGCCTCCGTATGAAGGCCGAGCGTCAGCAGGGTTGCCGTTGCAAGCGCCGCCACCAATATCCATGACTTCATCTCTTTATCCTCCTCATCGACACTGCTCCTACTCAGCGAAACATGTGCGTTCGCGAAACATGTGCCTTCGCTTGGAACCTAGGCTCCTCACCTTGCTTCGCAAGATGGGCTCTGGTCACTTTGAAGTTTGGGCTTAGGACTTCCCCATCGCCCCCTAACCTGAAAGAGCCTCCAAAAGGGGTGCGTCGTTCCCTCAGCAAAGGTAAGGAAATGGAAAATAACCCTAAGAAAGCAACCGCTGGAACAGACTACGACCCGAAACAAACGAACCTTGAGAAGGACCCCGACGACTGGGTCACCAGCGACGAAAAGATGACCGCTGCGCAGGCCTCGTACCTCAAGACACTCACTGAAGAAGCCAATGAAGACTTCGACTCCGAGCTAACCAAAGCAGAAGCGTCCAAGAAGATCGACGCGCTGCAACAGAAGACCGGCCGCGGCAAATAACCCGCCTGCGCCCTGCTCTCGTGCCTGAGGTGTCCACCCGCCCTCGTGACGGCGGTATTGTCGTTAAAAAGGCAGGATAGCGTCCAAAGATCCATGCGACAGCGCAAGAAGAGCATGCGGCGTTGCCAGCTACTTTTAAGCGTTCACCCCCCAAGCCTATGCGGTCTTCGAAGATGTTTCAGCATCGAGCGCGCCCGCACGGCTCGGAGGCGCGCACTTTTATGCGTAACGACGACGCCGGAGGACGAAGCCGATTCTGGAACATCCTCGAAATGGAGTTCTCGTCGTTTCACTCCTGCGATCCCCGTGGGTTTTATGCCTTCGAGGGGGGACTGAACACTTCAATGCCGGTAACTTAAGCATCAATGCCTGTCAAATGAGTCAGGTCGCGAGCGCCCCCGCAGGAAAAAATCGGAGAATACTTACTGTATTTGAGGATTTTTTCCGAGGAGGTAAGCCGCGAGGTGGCTTATTTCACGGGCATTGACCTGAAGACTTACAGCTACTTCTCGTGGATGTGCAAGCAAATCCAGGTCGTAATGCCCTCGAGTTCGACGCGGTTCCCAATGACACCATTAATTAAAAAGCGTTCCCCTTCAGCCGCCGACACAGACAAGTAATGGCCATTTAGATCGAGGAAGACTGCGCAAGCGGCGAAAGCGATGCGCTTATTACCATCGATGAATGCATGGTTGAGCGCAAAGCTTTGCAAGAGTGCTGCGGCCTGAGCCGCCAGGGTTTCGTAATAGCCAGAACGTGGTCTCGCGAGCGCACTCTCAATAAGGCCGAGGTCCCGTACACCCGCTACGCCACCGAAACGGGACACCAGCGCGCAGTGTAGAAACAGGATTTCTTCCAGTGTTGGATAAAAGGTTTGATTTGCCATCGGCTGGCCGCAGGAGGAAGGCTCCTTGACCTGGCTCACGTATTGATCTGGCTCATTTGGCCAAGCGCTTGAGGAGCTCCTGGTGTGTCTCAAGAACGCGACGCGATGCATCGACGAATGCGGGACGCACGCGTTCGCGCTCCAAGTATGCTCCCACGGCTTCGCCTAGGACAGAAGACAGACTACGTCCGCTTTCTTTGGCTAGGGCTCGCAGCTGCTCCAAGAGCGAGGCATCCATTTGCGAGCTAAACTTCACCATAAGATAAAGGGTGAATGATGAACGCAACGGCGTCAAGACAAATCATGAAATCACCTGAATGGCGTCCCACGAAACTTCAAGACTTCAGCACGAACTATCGGGCCTCACGCCCCTCAACAGGGCATCACATAGTAGATGCGTTACAACTTAGCGGGGTTGAGCGATCGGAAGACTCGTTCGAGAAGCATGCTCGTCTCCCGCAGTCTCTTGTAAAGCAACCTTTACAACATCGGGATTCAGGTGATGCGTCGCATCGTTGGTGCTGCGCTTTCGGATCCGAAGATGCTTTAAGAACGGCGTGCTAGGGCCTGAACGTTCGCCCTCGCCAATGGACATCTTGTGTGGCGCGTGAGCCTGCGACGCGCGTAGGGTTGCACAGGGGTTGCCGGCGCTGCACCCTCGAGGTGTGAACACGCTTGTTATCTGCCTGATTGCTGGGTTGGCTACTGCTCTGGTGGTGTGCTCAGTGCTGCTTTGGTCGTTTACTCGCGAGCAACGCGTGAAGCGCCTGCGGCTTGATGGCCCCACCGAGATCGCGGAGCAAGAACGTCTGATGGCAGGCCTCACGCTAAGTGAACTATCCAAGGGCAACGCGATCACACTGTTGCAGGACTGCGCCTTTTTCTCCGAAGTTGAGCAGAGCATCCGAGGAGCCAAGCGCAGCGTCCATTTCGAGACTTTCCTCTGGAAGACCGGTGAGTTGAGCGCAAGGCTGCGGGAGGTCCTCACGCAGGCCGCTCGGCGAGGGGTGCAGGTGCGAATGACTCTGGATGCGGTGGGATCTGGGGGGATGAAGGCGGCTGAACGCCATCAACTTGCAGAGGCCGGCGTTCAGGTAGCGTTCTTCCACCCACGGCGCCTGCGCAGCGTGAGTCACTTCAACTGCCGCGACCATCGCAAGATGGTGGTGGTAGACGGCTCGCTGGCGTTTGTCGGCGGACACTGCGTGACCGATGACTGGGTGGGCAAGGATGGTAAGGTACCTTATCGGGACATTTCTGCTCGCGTCGAGGGGCCGGCGGTGGCGCAGCTCCAAGCTGCATTTTCAGAGAACTGGACTGAAACAACTGGAAAGCTGCTCGTCGACCACAACCTCTTTCCTAAACTGGAGCCTGCGGGCGAAATCGCTTCGCATTTGGTTTATGTGGACCTGCTTAATCGTGTCTCTTCGGTCAAGGTGTTGCATCTGCTGGCGATAAGCTTCGCACGCGAGAGAATCATCATCCAGAACCCTTACCTCCTGCCTGATAAGGAGCTTAAGGATGCGCTATGCGCGGCGTCAAAGAGAGGTGTTAAAACCCGCATTATGATCCCCGCGTCGCAAGCAAGCGACAACGCCATCGTGGCGCACGCTGTGCAGCACGGCCTTCGTCCGCTCCTGGAAGCCGGGATCGAGATATTTGCCTACCAGCGCACCCTTCTGCACCAGAAGGTGCTCACCGTAGACGGCTACTGGTCGGCGGTTGGCTCAGCCAACCTGGATTCGAGGTCGCTCGACATCAACGAGGAAGCAAGCCTCAGCATCTTCAGCCGAGACGTGTCGGCTGCGCTAGAAGACACGTTCGAGCGAGACCTGCCTGAGTGCGTGCAGCTCGACCTGACTGCGTGGCGCTCACGCAGCATGTTTAGCAAGGCGGTCGATTTCCTGGCCTGGCAGGTGCGTCCACAACTATAGGCCGTCATAACTACAGAGGACCGTCGAGTTCAACCTCTACCAGCAGCGGAAGGTGGTCCGACGCATGGCGGGTCAAAGGTGTTATGACAGCTCTCTCACCCCTCGGGCGCCAATCCTTGGATCCGCCGATGCGGTCCAGCCGCAAGATTGGAAGCGGCACTGGAAAAGTCGCGGTTGAAGTCAACCACGAGAGCTCGGGGCCCAGACGCTTGCGCCCTCTGGAGAATCCCGACCACTCATTGAAATCGCCCGCTACGAGCAGCGGCATGCCGCACGTTGAGAGCCGCTCTTTAAGCAGGTTGAGCTGCGCACTCCGCTCCCAGAACGACAAGCCAAAGTGGGTGGCGAAAAACGTGAAGGGCCATCCATCTTCTACGACAAGCTCAACGGCAACAACAGCCCTTGGTTCGCGGCGGCGGTAGCTAAGATCCGTCTGCTTGCAGGAGGCACAGCCAAGCCGCGAGAGCACCGCATTGCCAAAGGTGCGCTGATTGTGTTCTCGGGTGTGGCAGTGGAACACGCGGTATCCTAAGCGCGTGCCGTGCTCTTGCAGCTCGTCTGGGGCACTGTCTGGGGCACCCTTCCTCCCTTCTCCCTCCACCTCCTGCAGTGCGATAACGTCAGCATCGAGTGCCTCAATGACACGCATCGTACGCGGCATGTCGCGGCGTCCGTCGCGACCCACCCATCCGTGCACATTATAGGTGGCAATCTTCATGCTGAGCCGGGCTGCGTGCGACCGCTTTCACTACAAGTGGGTGTTACTACATGCGGCGCGCTGTCAGCGTAAGCGCCACATTCTCCAACGCTTCTCGCACCGCGTTATCAGGAGCTGCACGTAGCGCCTGCACAGCGTGCTCAGTGACCGATTGAGCATACACACGTGCGGCCTGACAGCCGCGTTGCAGGAGAGGGCTCGCGATGAGCAGCGCAGATGCGTCCCTATCCCCTTCTTCAGCGCGACGGAGGGTTTGGATGAACTCCTCGGGTGCGTCGCGTAGCGCCAGGGCGAGCGGCAGCGTGGTTTTACCCTCCGCAAAGTCAACCCCGAGCTTCTTTCCCACCTCAGGCGTCTCACCCTCGATGTCCAGCACGTCATCCACCACCTGGAATGCGATGCCCAGCTGCTCGCCAAAGACGCCTGCAGCCTCAACCTCCTGAGCGCCCGCTTCGGCGATCAAAGCACCTCCACGGCAGGCAAATCCGAAGAGCGACGCCGTCTTGCCGCGAACGATCTCCAAGTAACCTTCCATGCCAAGGTCGCGCCGCCATCGTGCCTCGAGCTGACGAACCTCCCCCGCCACCAAGTCCGAGAGCGCATTGACCAGCTGACCCATGAGAACGGTGTTGCCGCACTCCTGGATTAACTTCAACGCATCGGTGAGCAGCAGGTCACCTGCCAATACCGAGGTTAGATTTCCCCAAAGCACGCGCGTGGCTTTACGACCTCGTCGCACGTCGCCCTCATCAACCACATCGTCGTGTAACAAAGTAGCGGCGTGGACCAGCTCCGTAGCAGCAGCACACCGAGCGGCGGCTTGCGTCTCACCCCCGTACATAGAGGTCGTCAGCAGGCATAACAGAGGCCGCACGCGCTTGCCGCCCGCCTCAAGAAGATGCCGACTGGCTTGCTTGAGTCTGTCCGGAGATGCAGAAGCTCTTAGTCGAATGAGGCGCTCAGTCTCCTCGAACGCCTGCTCCACCGACTGCATCACACTGTCCAGGCCCGCCACGTCGTTTCCGTCGCCGGCACGGCTCATCACGGCATCCCGCAGCCCGCGCACTCGGCGGGTGGTCGAGGAAGTTGTGTCAGCAAGCATGTGGCGCTCCAAGTACTCTCGCGCTGTGGCAACGTCTAAACATGTTCCAAGCCCATGAGCTATAGCATGAGCCTGTGGGATGGGTATCTGGTCGCCTCCATGCCCGGCCTGCGGGCATTCCTGAGCTCGCAGCTGCTACCCTGAGCTCGCAGTTGCTACAGAACCCAGGTCTCCAACGCCGTACTCCTGCCGCTCGATGCGCTTGAGCTGACGCTCAGCCGGCTTAAAGACAAAGTTAAGGAAGAGCCCGCCGAAGAGCAGACCAGCCAGAACGGTAGCGAGGAGAAAGCCGTCGGCAATGTCACCCGTGACGTCACTTACGACGCCCATCGTTAGCGGCCCGAGAGCTGCGCCACCACACGTAAAGAACAGAATGATGCCTGCTGCCGCACCATGCTGATTTCTCGGGCAGCAGCTGATGCCCTTCGAGTTGATCGTGGGATATATCACGGACATGAAGAGGCCCGAGGCTGGAAGGAGCACCTCAGCCGCCTCAACGCCGATGATGGCCGAGCCCACAAAGCACATAAAGATGAGGCCGCTGCAAACCGCAAGAACTGCGGTCCACGGGAAGTACGATGTCATCCAAGCTCCGAGAAACCTGCCGACGGCCCGGAAGGTAAAAAAGATGGTCAATCCATTAAAGAAGCTGACTGAGAACCAGTCGAGCCAAGGATTGATGCCCATGAGGTGACGTGAACCTTGGCTCAGCCACCCTTCAGAACCCTCCACCAGAGTCGGCATCCAGACATAAATCGCGCACTCCACTGCGACATAGAGAAAAGCGGCAAGCGAAAACGCGAGCGCGTACTTGTTCTCCAGCATGCGAAAGGTGCGTTTCACGTCGATCTTTTCCTGCTCAGACCCCTTCTCGTGCGTCGGGTAGTCTACGAAGTACGCCGCGATAATGAGCGCCACGCAGATAGTTCCTGCAATAACGTAAAGCCACTTCCACGTCACTCCCTTGGCTAAAAGAGCCGTGACCAGAAGCGGGCCCACGATGGCTCCCACCCCAAAGAAGCCCTCGACCACATTCATGGTAGAGGTGTGTTGGGTGGTCGAGCGAGAGATGTCGCCTATGAGCGCAAGAGCGCCGGTTTTGAAGATGCCGATCGCGGCGCCAGATATGGACAGCAGACCAATGAAAAAGTAGAAGTTGTTGCCGGCGACAAAGAGGTAGGAGTTTACGGCAAACAGCACCAGACCGAGGATGATCGTCTTCTTCCGACCAATACGGTCGGCAAAATGTCCAAACAAGACACCCGCCAAGGCGATGGCTACCATGGTGGCGTAGTGGAATGCACTTGCTGCCGTCATACTGAGGTCAAACTCGCGGATGATTTCCGGAATGATCTTGCCAACGGCGTCAGTGGTCAGCGCGAACATGAAAAACATCATGTAAGTAAGGCGCCGGATGAGCTTGAAGCTGGCTGAGCTTCGCTGTGGACCGCCGGCTAACGTTGACATGTAGAGACCCCCCTCACCCGTATCGAAGCCTGAGCTAGTTATGAAACAGTCGGCTCGGCATCCGCGGGCGCTGTGTCGATTGGCGCTGCGTTAACTGGCGCTGTGTTGACTGGCGCTGTGTTGACTGGCGCTGCGTTAACTGGCGCTGTGTTGACCGACTCAACACTACCTGCGGCAGATCCACTGGTTGAAGACGCCCCGCCAGCGGGAGTACTACCTGCGCCACCAAGCGGCTTACCATCAAGCGAAGCAAACACATCGAAGACGTGCTTCTTCCCTTCCTCGGCATGCGTCAGCTGCACCTTCTTCGACTTCAAATCCACGCGCAGCTCAGCGAAGTCGCTATCATTTGACCAAGTTAGCACGATCGCAGTGTTCGGCGAGTCCCCCAGAGAAAACGTGCCGCCAAAGGCGGGGTGGCTGTTGCGGAAGCGAATGAGCCGGAGCAAATCCTGCACCACAGGCCGATGCAATGCGCGATCAACTTCAGCCCGGCCCAGGTAGGGGCGGTTGATGTCTCGTCCCACCTTGGTGCGGCCCAGCAGCTCCATGTCGTTCGCCATGGCGAGCAGCCCAGCGTAGTACACTTGCGGAACGCCTGGGCAGAAGAACTGGATCGCCCGCGCGATGAGGTACTGGCGATCGTCACGGCAGAGGGCGTCGTAGTACGTGCAGTTGATTTGGTATAAATCCAAGTTGGAAGCGGCGGCTCCTGTGGCTTGTCTGCTTTGGCCTTGGCTATTTTCATGCACCTTTTCAACCAGTGCATCCAGCTCTGCGGGTTCCACCAGGCCGGGTAGCGATCCATCGCTGCTGCTGCCGATGTCGATCACGCCGATCCCATCATGCGTGTCGAGCACCGTGATAGCGTTGCGGGGCGAGATGGTAAGCCAGTGCTTGAGCGACTTCGAAGTTCCAAAGAGGAGCGCGTGCAGGACAAGCGGGGGAAGTGCGAAATCGTAAACGCGGTCGACGTGCTTGGCGATGTCGATCTGCTCCTGGTGATGCGCGTGAAGCTCGACAAGTACTTCGATGCCCAACTCATGCGCCTCTCCAGTGACATCTTTAATGAACTCAATGGTTTCCGGAAGCATGAAGCACGACGTCCCCGGCTTCTTGATTGCATACCCTGCCGCATCGAGACGTATCATCGATACGCCGCTCTTAGAGAACACCTTGAGGATGTCACTGATGTAGCTGCGGCCCTGCGGCTTCGTCACGTCGATGTCGATCTGCTGGTCGGTGAAGGTGGTCCACATGAGCCTCTTGGATCCGTCTCCGAGCTCAAGCGCAGTGAAGGGGAGACCGGGCCGCGGGCGGTAGATCCGAAGCAGGTCGGCTTCCTTCACGCCCGTTGGAAAGACGCGGTCCAGAGTCAAGAACATGCCCGCGTGCTCTGAGCGTCGACCATTTTGACAGAAATCGCGAAACTGAGGGGACTGAGCCGACACATGGTTGACGATGAGGTCTGCCATGATGTCGACCTGTTGACTCAGCGAATCAACATCCGCCCAGGTCCCTAGCCGCGGGTCAACTACGCCATGGTCAGAGGGATCGAAGCCAGCGTCAGCTCCGTCAATGGGATCGAAAAATGGCAGCAGGTGGGCTCCGCCGAAGAGGTCGCGTAGGGGGCCGCGCAACATCTCCTCGAGGTCCTGGAGGCCTCCCCCGCTTAGTCTATCGACGTACGTTATAAGCTGTGTCTTGTTCTTCATCTTTCTTATTACCGATCGTTCCCATCGAAGAACGACGAACTTCATCCTTCTGCGTTTCGGAAGCTCCCCTTCAGCCGACCGAACGCGCGCTCGTACAGAAGCGATTTGCGGAGGCCGTTGCTAAAACAACCTCGCCTGCGACGCAGACATCGCCTGTCGTCTAGATAACCCTCCTACACCTGCCTTACGCTAGCGGCAGCTCTCATCAGAGCGGACCTGTGGTGGGTGGTGGGTGGCCAAGCTGCGAAGGACGCGTGTGTCGAGCGACAGGCCAAATCTCACTAGGTCCCACTTCAAACCATGCCTCACTTCTTGAAACCTGCCTCATCTACAGAACCTTCACGATGTAATCGGCAAACGCAGAGAGTTCTGTTATCAGATGCATACCGCACACATCGTGTGTTGTTCAAGATATACATCACCCGCTCGCGTTACTCAACTCCTGGGGGTGTCGCTCGGTTGCTAATGAGCCGCCGCTTTTCGAAATGCGGGGCTCGCTTTTGCTGAAAAGCCTTGAGGGCTTCACTCCGGTCCGGATTGGCAAGACTCCTGATGTAGCCAGCTCTCTCCGTCTCCAGATGCCTGCTCTCCAATGACAAGAAGCCCGAACGCATCGTCTCGAGGGCAATCTGAACAGCGGTGGGGGAGAGCTTCAGCTGCGCTTCGGCCGCTTGCCGAGCGGCAGCAAGCAGAGCGGCATGATCGGGGACGAGCCGGTGCACCAACCCCGCTTCTAGGGCATCTTGCGCCGAGCACACCTTGCCCCAAACGACCCACTCCAGTGCCTTGCTAGGTCCAATCGCGCGGCTCAGTCTCTGTGTTCCACCAGCTCCTGGAATGATGCCGAGAGACACCTCTGGCAAACCCAACTTCGCACCCGCCACACAGATGCGGAGGTGGCATGCGAGCGCGAGCTCCAGGCCACCCCCGAGCGCTGTGCCATTGAGCGCGGCAATGACAGGAAAGGGTGCCGATTCAAGCATCGCGTTCAGCTCGCGGAAGGCATCGAGAAACTGCAGCACGTCTTCGTCCGACATGGTGGCACGTTCCTTCAGGTCCGCTCCGGCACAGAACGTGGGCCCCTTGCCGGTAAGGATAAGCGCACGCGTCGTCCCGTCACACGCGAGAGCTTTCGCCGCATCTCGGAGTTCTGTCATGAGAGAACGTGAGAGTGCATTGCGAGCTTGAGGCCGATTGAGGGTCCAACGCGACACCTCGCCCTGCTCTACTGTCAGCTGAGAGGTCATTGCACCGCGTGCCGACGCTGGGCGCGGGTGCAATCCGCTTCCTCGGCATGATCCGCTTGCCGTTTGAGCGACGATGTCATAGTCATTTACCTGCTTTCCTTAGGGCATCAGCTATAACATGCCGCAGCGTGGTCGCAGGGCGCGATGTGATGGTAGGCAATGTAATGGCACGGCGCAGGGCGCGGGAGACCCCGCCACGGAGGTTGAACTTTGAATCGCAGCACGTTGACAGCAATGGTTGAACACACACCCGGTCTGAAGAAAGAGAAAAATGCTTTCAAAGTTGCCGCTGGTCATGCATTCAACGTCTACCTTGGGCAGTCCGGCAGCGCCATCACCATTGAAGAGGTGGCATCGCTTGCTCTTCATGAAGACTTCATCACGCTTCAGGCGAAAAAAGAGCGCGTGTGGAACGTAGCGTACGACGCGGTCTACGCGGTGTGCTCAAAGCCGAGTGACGATGAAGATCGCTCTCGCACCGGCTTCTAAGCTGATTCAACTAACCTTGGCATTGCCTCCTCGCTGTGCCTGTTCAGAGCAATGCCTCGTTCAGAGCAATGCCTTGTTCAGAGCTGTGCTCGAGAAACAGCGGCGTCGGTCGGGTAACGCCGTACGTAGCTGGTTTCTGCGGAAGCAAGCTGTAGGCGAACGGTTCCTGAGGCCGAGACCTCAGGTTTTTCGGCACGCTCTCGTTAAGGGTAGACATGGCGTCAAGGGTAGACATGGCCGCGCCGCGCATGCTCGTTTGTGATGATGAAGCCGGACTCCGGGAGACGCTGAAGATCCTGTTCACGCGCTCAGGTTTCGATGTTGAAACGGCGGAAGGTGTGCGAGATGCTCTCGCCCGAATGGGTCAGAGCCGCCCTTTCGACCTGGTGGTGACCGACCTCTCCATGCCGGACGGTTCGGGGATGCAAGTGCTCGAAGCGGCACGTGCGGCGGACGCGAGTACGCAGGTCATCATGATCACGGCCTACGCGACCACGGATCAAGCCGTTCAGGCGATGCGTCAAGGGGCCTACGACTACCTCCAAAAGCCGTTCGACAACGATGCACTACGGGCCACGGCCGACAAGGCAATGGAAAAGCGGCATCTGCTACGCGATAACCGCGAGCTGCGGGCGCAGGTTCAGCACGCGTACGGCACGGGCGAGCTGATAGGCAAAAGCCCCGCCATGGCGCGCATCCGTGAGCTGGTGTCCAAGGTGGGGCCGGTTAAGTCCAATGTGCTTATCACGGGAGAGAGCGGCACCGGCAAGGAAGTCGTAGCGCGCGCCCTACATGGGCAAAGCCAAGGTGCCACCGATGCCTTCATCGTTGTCAACTGCGGCGCTCTTCCCGAAGCGCTGATGGAGAGCGAGCTGTTCGGGCACGAGAAAGGCGCATTTAGTGGCGCCGTGAGTCGGCAGGAAGGCCTGGTTCGTGCTTCGGACGGGGGAACGCTTTTTCTGGATGAGGTGGGCGAGTTGCCCCTGCCTCTTCAGGTGAAGCTCCTGCGTGTGTTGCAAGAGCGCCGCGTCAGGCCTGTGGGAGGGTCTAAAGAACTTCCCGTCAATCTCCGTGTGGTGGCAGCAACCAACCGCGACCTCGAAGCGGAGGTGCAAGCCGGTCAGTTTCGCCAAGACCTCTTCTATCGGCTGAACGTGATTCGCATTGCGGTTCCAGCGCTGCGCGCGCGCAGGGAAGACATACCCGTCCTTGCCACGCACCTGCTAACCAAGCACTGCGGCGCGCAGGGCAAGGATCTAGAGTTTTCGCAACAAGCCATGCGTTGGCTACTTAACTACGAGTTCCCGGGCAACGTGCGAGAGCTTGAAAATCTGATAGAGCGAGCAGTCACGTTGGCGAACGGCCGCTGCATTGAGGAGGCCGACATGCCTGACCGGCATACAGAACAAGGATCTTTAGCGGGAGCGTCAGGCACCGTGTCACTGGTCCCGGACGCAGGCTTCGACCTCGATGCGCATCTCGCGCAGGTGGAAAAACAACACCTACTCAATGCGCTAACACATGCTGACGGCAATCGAACAGCCGCCGCGAAGCTTCTGGGGATGACGTTTAGAAGCTTCCGTTACCGGCTTGCCAAATGGGGATTTGATGAGGCTACACGCGACGCGATTGCGTTGCCTGAAGCAGTGGGTCCAGACTGAGCACAGGCACGCACTGGTGGCTGGCCCGAGGGAATGGCTATGGTGGCTGGCCCGCGGGAATGGCTATGGTGGCTGGCCCGCGGGAAGATGCATCGCCGCTCACTCAGCGGGACCCACCACTGCGCAGCGTCATTCAAACCAGGGCGCAGTGGTCCCCCCAATACGTTCGCTCACGATGCATCGGCCCGCGGGCCCGTCGTACATGCCGACATGCGGGGGAAGAGTGGCGTAGGCGACTTCGCCAGGAGGCTCAGGCTGATTTCCGGAGCGAACCCACTGATTTGCAACAATGTCTGGATGCCATGACCGTGTCCTCCCTGCTACCCGAACACGTTCGTGATGGGCGGGGGAGTTTGGGTGAATGCCGCGGGATTGACTTCCGCGGCAGAGGGTTTGGGTGCCAAACCCTCGATAAAAGACGAATCGCCGCTCACTCAGCGGGACCCACCACTGCGCAGCGTCATTCAAACCAGGGCGCAGTGGTCCCCCCAATACGTTCGCTCACGATGCATCGGCCCGCGGGCCCGTCGTACATGCCGACATGCGGGGGAAGAGTGGCGTAGGCGACTTCGCCAGGAGGCTCAGGCTGATTTCCGGAGCGAACCCACTGATTTGCAACAATGTCTGGATGCCATGACCGTGTCCTCCCTGCTACCCGAACACGTTCGTGATGGGCGGGGGAGTTTGGGTGAATGCCGCGGGATTGACTTCCGCGGCAGAGGGTTTGGGTGCCAAACCCTCGATAAAAGACGAATCGCCGCTCACTCAGCGGGACCCACCACTGCGCAGCGTCATTCAAACCAGGGCGCAGCGGTCCCCCCAATACGTTCGCTCACGATGCATCTTCCCGCGGGCCCGTCGTACATGCCGACATGCGGGGGAAGAGTGGCGTAGGCGACTTCGCCGTGAGGCTCAGACTCATTTCCACGTGAGGAGCCCACTGATTTGCAACAATGTCTGGATGCCATGACCGTGTCCTCCCTGCTACCCGAACACGTTCGTGATGGGCGGGGGAGTTTGGGTGAATGCCGCGGGATTGACTTCCGCGGCAGAGGGTTTGGGTGCCAAACCCTCGATAAAAGACGAATCGCCGCTCACTCAGCGGGACCCACCACTGCGCAGCGTCATTCAAACCAGGGCGCAGCGGTCCCCCCAATACGTTCGCTCACGATGCATCTTCCCGCGGGCCCGTCGTACATGCCGACATGCGGGGGAAGAGTGGCGTAGGCGACTTCGCCGTGAGGCTCAGACTCATTTCCACGTGAGGAGCCCACTGATTTGCAACAATGTCTGGATGCCATGACCGTGTCCTCCCTGCTACCCGAACACGTTCGTGATGGGCGGGGGAGTTTGGGTGAATGCCGCGGGATTGACTTCCGCGGCAGAGGGTTTGGGTGGCACAGCGTCTGGGTGGCACAGCGTCTGGCAAACGATGCATCAAGGACTGACTGAGTCTACAGCAGCAGGCAGCCGCTTGGCCACGCCAAAGCCTGGGGACTGCTAAAGCATGGGCAACAGGTGCCGTTTGTTAGTCGTTGGCGCCTCGACTAATCTTCCAGGGATTGAGCCGACCCTTCTGAGACTGGCCGACTACTTTTGATGAGGTGAACATGCGCGCTCGTCGCTCTTCAGGATTCTCGCTTATTGAGCTCATGATCGTCGTCACGATCATCGGAGTCCTATCGGCCATCGCCATTCCCACGTTCCGTTCGTACATGTACAAAACGAAGACATCCGAGGCGATCGGATTTCTGGGCGAGATCCGCCAAAAGCAGGAATCCTACCGCTCCGAGTTTGGGCAGTATTGCGCAGTTTCCGGAGCGACGTGGGGAACCTACACGCCTGCAGCGGTGCCAGGCTCGCAACGCGTCGCCTGGCCCGGTGGCGCTGGATGGACGCAGCTTGGCGCGGCGCCCGACACCATGGTGTACTTCCAGTACGCGAGCCTTGCCGGCCCGCCCGGCACAACACCGCCAGGAGGATTGGGTTACACAGGCGCAGACTTCTGGTCGGTGTCACGGGCCATCGGGGACCTCGACGGCGATGGCGCAACCATCACCTTCGAAGGCTACTCGGCATCAAGCCGAACTTGGATTAGCGAGAGTAAGGGCTGGGAATAGCCAGTTCGGCTGAGGTTCGCCGAACCGGACTAGCACCACCCGGCGGGCGCTCCCGCGATGGTTCTACGCCTCCTCTTCGCGGTCTCGCTACTCTGCGCCGCGACCGACTCGCGGCATCTTGTAAAGGTTGCTTTACAAGATAGCGCCGCCAACTAAGGTTACATCTACGGGGCACCCTGAGGCAGCTAGTCCATAGGTTCAGCGACACCGCCTCAAGCCGTCCTAGGGCACCTGAACCCTCACCTCAAGGTCAGTTGATGGTTTCTACAAGCTGTGCATCGACGATGCGTCGATCTGATGTTAGCAGGCGTGCTTGCGCGACGCGCGCTGTTGAGACAATGATGCGGTCGCCCGGATCGCGATGGAAGGTATTGGGCAGATAAGCCACCTCAGCTGCTACTTCCGGTGAAATGGAACAGAGCTGGATCTCAGGGGTGTGCGTGATCTGCTTTAGCCATTGGACCAACGGCATCTCCACGTGGATACGTCGCAAGGAATGAAGTGTAGCGATTTCCCAGAGGCTAATGCAGCTTATCAGGACAGGCGATTCAGCAGTGGCTGAACGCAGCACACGCTTTTGCTTCCTGCTAAGCTTGCCTTCATCCCCGAACCACCATAAGAGCGCATGCGTGTCGACGACGCACCTCACGTGCTGTTCGCTTCCCACGCCTCTGCGGGAAGAACGGGATCAACGCACTCTTCCGCTAACGTGACCGAGCCTTTGAGACGTGTCCACGCCGAGGGACGCTCCGCTGCTTCTGCTGCAATGAGTTGAGCCACGGGAGTGCCTCGCTTGAGAATGGTGACGCGTGATCCGGTGCGTTGAACCTCGTCAAGTATGGCCAAACATCGCGCCTTAAAGTCTGATGCCGAGATGTGCTTCGCTTCCATGTGACCAGTCTGAATGACCGGTGTCACGAAGTCAATCCTCTCCTCCGGTCACGTCGGCCCTTTTGGTACATGCGGACGAACCGACTTCGGCTAAGCATTTCGCCAGCACCTAGCGGAGGCGCCTAGGAGTCAGCACCCGGGGAGGAAAAAAAATGGAAGGGATTGCGCTGATTCAGGTAGCTGGCCGGTTTGGCTTGTCCGCGGGAAGATGCGTCGCCGCTCACTCAGCGGGACCCACCGCCCAGCGTCATTCAAACCAGGGCGATCCCCCCAATACGTTCGTAGCGGGTCAGTGGCTTTCCGACCGGGAACGCACTGACAGCGACTGCCGTATTTCGTCAGCATGACGGATTCGGACTGACAAAATGCGGCACCTGCGTCACCTCGATCCGTAGTATCTTCGCAGAAAACAGGGCAAATGGGGGGCGGCACGTTGCTTGCTCTATACCCGTGTGTCCAGCACGCGAGGCGATGATTCCTCCGGCTGGTCCAGCCACAGGTTAGTAAAGGAGACCATACACATCATGAACAAACTTCTACAACGCAAAGAGGGTTTTACTCTCATTGAGCTTATGATCGTCGTTGCCATTATCGGCATCCTGGCGGCCATCGCTGTCCCTGCCTTCATCGGCTACGTACGCCGCTCAAAGACGGCCGAGGCGACCAGCAACCTCAAGGCTCTCTTCACAGGTGCTGTCTCTTACTACAACCAAGAGCGTTTTGGTAAGGGCCTCGACGGTGATGCCAGCACCAACTGCACCGTGACCAACACAGGCCCGCTCCCTGCGACGCCAAGTGCGGTCAAGCAGAAAATCGACTTCAGCGCGGATACGAGCTTTCAAGCTCTTGGCTTTTCCGTGGCTGACCCGGTCTACTACGGCTATACCGTGGCAGGTTCTGCGGGAGCATGTGGTGTCGCTGCAGAAGCCAACGTATACAGCTTTCAAGCGAACGGCGATCTCGACGGTGACGGTGCACAGAGCCTCTTTGAGCTTGCAGTTGGAAGCAACGCAGACAACGAGCTCTACCGCGCGCCGGGCTTCTTCATCACCAACGAACTCGAGTAACTTTTACCAGCCTTTGCTTTAGAACCCGGCGCACAAGCGCCGGGTCTTTTCTTTTCAAGCGTGCTGTCTACGGGTTAGACAGGATTAGACAGGGCCCCGAGACCGAAAGCCGAGCCATGGTTAGCTTTAAAAGGTCTGCATGGATCGCGCTCAAGATCATGAGGCAAGCACGACGCAATGCTTGAAAGTCTCTGCCGGCGCGATAACCTGCCTTGCTGATGCGAAAGAGACTCCCACGGGTGGCGGCTTCCCAGGCCTGGAGCGTGATCACTGCGGCCGGCCTCTCAGCGGCTTGCTTTGCACTGGCGATGGTTGGTCGTCCGTCTCTCACAGCAAGTTTTGTAGACTCCCGGCAATACGAGGACGTCTACTACCTTCCAAGCGAGCGTTGGCTTCCCGTACTCTCCCTTGGTTACCATCGCGCCCTAGCGGACCTGCTGTGGATTAAAGGCCTTCTTTACTTTTCTAACGAGCTTCGTCACCGGGGCGACGCAAGCAACGCAGCGCGCTACGCTGAGGCGATGTTGGCTCTCGATCCCGATTTCAAGGCGGTCTACCGCTGGATCGGGATGGCCATGCTCTACCGCACAGGAGATGTGACCGCAGCCGATGCCGAACGCGCTGCTGATTTTCTTCGCCGAGGGGCTGAGCGTTATCCAACCGATGGTGAGCTTGCTTGGGATCTTGGAGCCACTCTGCGTTACGAGCTGGTGCCGCTGCTCAAGGATCCAGCGAAAAAGGAGGAGGCCAAGCATCAGGGCGTCGCGCACATGCAAGCGGCAGCGCGACTTGGCGCGGGTCCCCCTTGGCTCGTGCTCACCAATGCAACCGAGCTCCGCAAACTCGGCAGGAAAGAGCAAGCGATACGGCATCTTGAGGAAATGTATGCCGGAGTGCAGGACCCGGACATCAAGCAGCAAATCGCAGTGCAGTTAGAAGGCCTTCGAGGCGCAGCCTATCAAGAGGGATTGGCGGCAGCGAATCACGAGCTTCATCAACGGCATCAACAGGCTCTTCCCTACGTGAACGAGACCCTGTTTCTCATGCTTGACCTCGTTGCGCCGATGAGGGCCGAAGTGAATTGGGGGGCGCGCTAGTGAGGGAGGGGTGACGGTGAGGGAGGGGTGACGGTGAGAAGGTACAGAACTTCGGGCTACACCGCGGTGGAGCTTTGCATTGCGCTTTCGCTAATCGGGACGGTGCTGGTGGTCTCGGTGCCCACCTTCGTGAAGCAGCTTCGGCGTGGTCGTGTCTCCGAGGCCACCGTGCAGCTGGCCAACCTCTACAAGCTGACCAGCGCGTACTACTCGACGGCGCATGGCACGAAAACGCGATGCCTCCCACCGTCAGCGGGCCCCGCGCCTGCAAACCCGAGCGCTGATCCACAGGCAGTCAACTTCAGCTCGCCCACCACACCCGGCGCACCTACGTGGAAGGCGCTGGGCTTTCAACCCGACCACGGGGTGCGCTACGCCTATACCTACTCGACCGAAGCAGCCGGCTGCAACGCGAATGTGGCGAACGCCCCTCCAAGCCTATTTTTTCGCGCCTATGGCGACCTCGACGCCGACGGAGAGTTTTCCACCTTTGAAAGACAAGCAACCGCCTCGCCCACCGGTCTCGTCCCCGCACCGGCACTGCAGATCCAGGCGCGTGTGGAGTAGCCACATGCGACGCAGTGGGAGTGGCCGCACAACCGAGAGTCGCCGCGCAGCCGAGAGTGACCGTGTCGCGGCGGCGGGTTGTCCAGCTCCCTATCTGAGAATGTTTATAGGCCGAAACGTGGCCGAGTTGTAGTATGATCCCCGTGGGGCGGTTGACGATACAGGCAAGTTGGTCGCGCAAGCGTTCAGTGAAGCAATGCAGAGCTGCGGCAAGACAGACGTCGGGATGAAGCGTAAAGCGAATGAGGACGCATTTCTCATCGCCGAGGACCTTGGCCTCTACGCCGTCGCTGACGGGATGGGCGGACATGCTGCCGGTGAGGTGGCAAGTCAGGAAGCGCTGGACAACCTGGCATCCATGGTTCGGCACGGGCTGCACCGCGTAAGATCCGTGCAGTCGCAGAGTGAGGGAGAGAAGGCTAAGCATGCGGCTGTGAGACTGCTGGAGAGCGCCGTGCAGGCCGCGACGTACATGGTGTACGCCCTCGCGGAACACGACCCAGATCAGAAGGGAATGGGCACCACGCTCTCGGCCATGCTGCTGCTGGACAGGCTCGTGGTCACGGCTCAAGTGGGCGATAGCCGCATCTACCGGGTGCGAGAGCAGCAGGTCCGTCAGCTAACGGAAGATCACACGCTCATCGCTTGGCAGCTTAGCCACGGGCTGATCACCGAGCAGCAGGCGTTGGAGTCGCCCCACAAAAACGTGATCACGCGAGCTGTCGGCAGCCGTGACTATGTGCAAGTGGACACGCAGTGTGTGCCGGTTGAAGAAGGTGATGCTTTCATCGTCTGCTCAGACGGACTTCACGGATATCTTGAGGAGTCAGAGATTGCACCCGTGGTGGCGCTCGGACCTGAAGCCGCAGCAGACAAGTTTATCGAGCTGGCCAATACGCGCGGTGGCCGTGACAACATCACCGTGATCATATTGCAGACATAGACGGTAAACGTTCACGTGTTCTAGCATGCGGTTTTCGAGGCTTTTCTGATCCGAACGCTGGGACCGCAGGAGACGCAGTCGACGAGAACTTCACGCAAAGACCTCCCGTAGCGCACCCTGGCGCGCGAGGACAGGCCTTGAGGACGAAAGCCGGAGCAGGGAGAGCCTTAAAGAGCGTAACTTTCTACTGCCCAGAGGGTACCTGAACGCTTCAATGCCAGTGACTTGAGCATCAATGCCTGTCAAATGAGTCAGATCGCGAGCGCCCCCGCAAGAAAAAACCGGAGAATACTTACCGTATTTGAGGATTCTTTCCGAGGAGGTAAGCCGCGAGGTGGCCTATTTCACGGGCATTGCCTGAATGCTTACGTCCAGAGCGGGTGAAAGGTGCCTACTCCTCGGTGGTCTCGTCCTCAGTAGCCTGGCTCTCATCTGAGCGTTGCTCTTGATCTTCTGTCTGGTCTTCGTCCTGCGACGCTGCGCTCATGGCTCCGAGCTTATCCTTGAACACATCGCCAAGAGTAGCTCCCCCACTGCCTCGGTTCTGCTGCGGCTTACGAGGCGCTTCTGCGGGGGCTTGTGACTCAGAGAACTTACGTGCTTCCACACCGCCTTCCGTGGCAGCAGCACTTCGGAACGACAGGGAGATGCGACGCTCGGGTGGGTCAAGACTAATAACCTCGGCTTTGACAATATCGCCTTCCTTATAAAGGGTGCGAGGGTCGTCAACCTGATGATCGCTGATCTCGGAAACGTGGACCAGCCCTTCAATGCCGCGCTCAAGTTCAGCAAAGATGCCGAAGTCTGTGGCCGACATAACGCGCACCTCAAGCACCGTGCCGGTGGGGTATGTATCCGGAATCCGGGTCCACGGATCTTCGTAAAGCTGCTTGATGCCGAGGGATACCTTCTTCTCGTCGTGATTGACCGAGAGGATGATCGCCTCGACTTCGTCTCCCTTCTGGTAGATATCAGCCGGATTGGCGATGCGCTGTGTCCAGCTGAGGTCCGACTTATGGACCATTCCATCGACTCCATCCTCAATGCCGACGAAGACACCGTAGTCTGTGACGGAGCGAACCTGGCCGCGGATGACGTCGCCAGGATTGAACTTCCGGGTAAAGCTTGACCACGGGTCAGGCTCAAGCTGCTTGAGACCGAGCCCGATGCGCTTGTTGACAGCGTCCACATCCAGAACTTGGCACTCAACTTCCTGTCCCACCTCCAGCAGCTTGGAGGGGTGTTTTGGTTTCGCCCACGACATCTCGCTGACGTGGATCAAGCCTTCCACGCCCTGCTCCATTTCAACGAACGCGCCGTAGTCCGTTAGGGAGACCACCTTACCGGAAACCCTTGCACCGACTGGGTAGGTTTGAGAAACAGCCGCCCATGGATCGTCCATGGTTTGCTTAAGGCCGAGCGAGACGCGTTCCTTGTCCGGGTCGTACTTAAGGACCTTGACCGTCACTTCGTCGCCGACGCTGAACACCTCATTGGGATGGTTGACCCTTCCCCAGCTCATGTCGGTGATGTGCAGGAGCCCGTCAATGCCACCAAGATCGACGAAGGCTCCGTACTCGGTGATGTTCTTGATCACGCCCGTTACAGACATGCCTTCTTCAAGCTGTTGCAACGTCTCTGCCTTTAGCGCATCACGCTCGCGCTCCAGAAGAACGCGACGCGAGAGAACGATGTTGCCCCGTTTCTTGTTGAACTTGATCACCTTAAACTGAAAGGTTTGACTGATCAAACGGTCGAGGTTGCGTATCGGACGCAGGTCAACTTGTGAGCCGGGTAAGAAGGCTTTCACCCCACCCTTTATGGTGACGGACAGACCGCCCTTGACCCGCGCCGTGATGGTGCCGTCGATGAGCTCGTCCCGCTCACAGGCGTCGCTTATTTCATCCCAAACCTTAAGCTTGTCGGCCTTTTCTTTGGAGAGGGAGATAAGCCCGTCGTCGTTCTCTTTCGACTCAACGAGCACGTCCACGTCGTCGCCGGGACCGACACTCACCGTACCCGTTGGGTCCGCAAATTCGCTGGAAGGTATGACGCCCTCGGACTTATAACCTATGTCAACAATGATGGCGTCTTTGGTGACTTTGATAACTCTGCCCGAGACGATGTCGCCCTCGTTGAGCTTGTCTGCTCGCTCAACGGAAGCTTCAAACAAAGCGGCGAAACCTGCAGAGGCTCCCTTAGTCTGTTCGCCGTTCGCTGCGGTCGTCTGTTCCATTGTTGTCATAAAGTTTGTTGTGTCCTGTGTACGTTGGGTTTGAGTGGTTTGGATGCCGTGCCGTCCGCTCGATATTTAGCGTCTGCGCTTCGCCTTGCAGCTCACGCTTCGGCACCGGCACGGCATTAGCAGTCGAAGCCGGAGGTGTCAACACCACCAGAAGCAGCACTCAATGCGTCGCGTGTGCTGCAGAACGTGAAAAACTCAGCCGTCACCAGGTGGTGTTGACGAAATGCAGTTTATGATCGCCTGAACCACCTCGGGAGCGGTGAGCGTGGTGGTGTCCATTACACGTGCATCAGACGCAATCCGAAGAGGCGCAGTGGAGCGGGTGCGATCTTGATGATCGCGCAGTTGGAGCTCCCGCTGCACGCTCTCTGACGCTGCGGTCGAGCTTTCGCCGCGTTGCGCCGCACGCCGCAGAGCGCGAACCTTTTCATCGGCAGTGATGAAGAACTTGTGTGTGGCTTCAGGGAATACGACGGTGCCGATATCGCGCCCCTCGACCACAACACGCCCCCTTCTGCCAAAGTTTCGCTGGATCTCAAGCAGCACTTCCCTCACCTCGGGATGGCTGGATGATAAGCTTGCCCCCTGAGAGACCTCAGGTCCGTGAAGCTGAGCAGCCACGTCCCCTCCGCCGACATGTACCGCGGAGCGGCCTCCCGGTGAGGCAGGCGCATAAGTGAACGCGTTTTCTTTGGCTAAGTTGACGAGCGCAGGTTCATCGTCCCAGGCAATGCCACGTTCGCGCGCGACCCAGGCTAACGCTCGGTAGATGAGTCCCGTCTCTACCAGCTTGTAGTCGAGTCGCTCGGACAGCATACGGGCCACCGTGCTCTTGCCAGCACCAGCAGGTCCATCGATCGCTACAATGGTCGACGCGAATGCGCTGTCTGCCTTAACCATGTTCCTCCTCAATGTCAGCGCCAAGCTCGGACAGCAGGTTGGCAAAGCCTGGGAAGCTCGTCTGCACACACCCGACGTCCTGCACGATGGACTCGCCGTTGCATCCCAGAGCAATCAGTGCTGCGGCCATCGCAATGCGGTGGTCGCCGTGGCTGCTGAACTCCGCAGGCACAAGCGTGCAGCCCCCCGTGATGCACATCCCATCGTCAAGCTCCTCCACCTGGACGCCGAACGCACGAAGCAGCTTCGTCATCACGGCTAAGCGGTCGCTTTCCTTCACACGAAGCTCGGCCGCATCACGAATCCGCGTTGTGCCCCCTGCTATAGCCGCTACAGCACAGAGCGCTGGAACTTCGTCGATCATGCGGACGATCGTTTCTCCGCCGGCTTCGCCTCCTCGCAGCGGCAAGCTGTTGATGTGCAGGTCGCTAACTGGTTCGGTTCCACAGCTGGCGCCGCGCGGCAGAATATCAATCGCAGCGCCCATATGACGCACGACATCGTAAAATCCTGTGCGCGTCGGATTGAGGCCTACGTTCACCAGCTCAATAGAGCTGCCGGGGAGGACAAGTGCCGCGCCGATAAGGAAAGCCGCACTGGAGAAGTCACCGGGCGCATGCCAGTCAAAGGGTTGCAGCTGCCTACTCCAGCCGTCCGGGTCGAGGCACGTCGCAGTGCCCGACGTCTCCAAAGGCACCCCCAGAGCAATAAGCATGCGTTCGGTGTGATCCCGAGAAAGGAGGGGCTCTTTGACCAGGGTTGGACCTGATGCGTAGAGGCCACTAAGCAGCAGAGAAGACTTCACCTGCGCGCTCGCGAAAGGCATCTCGTACTCCATGCCGTGCAGCGACTCGCCCTCCACCAGAGGTGCCACCGCAAGCGGCGGGTAAACCTCCTCAGGCTTGGCGCCACTTTGACCCGCGATGTGCCCTCCTCTTGCCCGCAACGGCTCCACAATGCGCTTCATCGGGCGGCGCGACAAGGACGCATCGCCAATCATCCGTGCTCCAAAGTTCTGAGCCACCAGTATGCCTGCGAGAAGACGCATGGTCGTGCCGGAGTTGCCGCAGTTTATATTCGTTTGAGGCTGCTTGAGTCCATGCAATCCAACACCTTCGACTGTGAGCCGTTCCTCGTTGCCGCTGAAGCGAACGCCCATCTGAGCAAGGGCTGCTTGAGTGGAGGCATTGTCTTCTCCGCCGGACAGGCCCTGAATCGTAGAAGTTCCTTCCGCCAGTGCAGCGAGCAACAGGGCACGGTGGCCGATCGACTTATCCCCGGGTACGGTGGCGCTGCCGCGTATGCTCTTGCCGCCTCTGATGCGCCAGTTGAGCATGCTTAGTTGCCCCCTGGGCCTGCGTTTAGTGCAGTGCCTCGTCTGAGAACTCCGATCAACGTGCTGAGTTGGGAAACCACTTTTTTTGTCTCTGCATCGCTGAGATTCCAATCGATGTAGAGCCGGCTCCCGTCGGTGCGACTGGTAAAGCGCTTCAATACAGAGGACCACCCGAGAAGCTTGATCATCATTTTGCTAGCTAAGGAGTCGATCTGACCTTGCAGCGCCTGCTGGACCCGAGCTGCGTCCTCAGCTGATTCAAGATCCACACGCGCTTTTCCAAAGAAGGTGCTCGTCAACCCCGCTGTCAACCCTGCGCGCTCTGCACGATTGGTCCATCCCACGCGCCGCTCAGGCATCTCTTTTAGGTCCATCAGCACCGCAAAAGTCGACCTCTGGAAAGGGATGTCCGACGAAAAATCCGCGTATAGCTTGCTCGATGACAGACCGTCGCTCTTGTGAGCTTGGGCGCGTGCAAGGGTGCTGTTGATTCGAGACTGGTGCTCCAGCACCCACGTGCCCTGACGGAGGTCGAGCAACACGTAGTCGCCGAGACGAAGCCCTTGCAAGTTGCCAACGCGCACGTCCTCGACTTTCGGCGGATTGTCTGATGCTTGGGCCAGGCCTTGCTTGATGTCCTTGGCAGTAAACCTTCCCTTGAGCACAACACTCCCTCGCACAACCTGCCCCTTCTCCTTGGACTCGGATGAGAGACTAAGCGCGTCGATGAGTTCCCAGTTCAGATGCGCGAGGTGTTGCAGCGACTCACGGGCAAGCGCGTCTTCTATAAGCTGACGCAGCGCCGGGTAGTGTGGCGATTGACGCAAGGCGGTCAGGTCGGCATGCATGAAAACGGCATCGGAAGCTGGGAGGAGCTTGACCGCGGACCTGTGCGCGATGGGCCTTTGCTGGGGCTTTGCGTCCTGCTTTGGCTTGGCACCACCGCACGCGCCTGCCAGTGTGACTGCGGTGAGAGCGAGGCTAAAGCGTGCCGCGTATTGTCGTAAGCGCATAGTTGTTCTCCTGGGCCGTTCCCACTGTTATACGAAGCCACTCTTGCACGGGAGCGGACGAAGGCCGGAGGACCAACCCTCGCTGCAATAGCTTCTCGAAGACCACCTTTGCCCGAGAGCCGAAGCACGTCAAAAGGAAGTTGCCGCCGCTGGGTGCCACTTCAAGCCCCATCTGCTCAAGTTCTCTGGCCATGCGTTCGCGCTCTTCCCGCACGACCTTTACCACCTCTTGTAGGTGTTTTTGGTCGCGCAAGGCTTCCAGCGCTGCCCGTTGCGCGAGTGTGTTGACGTTGAAGGGTGGACGCACCCGCTCCAAGTAATCAACCCACGTGGCGTCAGCGATGGCGTAGCCCACGCGCAGGCCGGCAAGGCCGTACGCCTTCGAGAACGTGCGAAGCACGATCAGGCGAGGATGAAGGTCCCGCAGCGGGATCGCGGAAGCACCTTCGTCTGCGTACTCGGCGTAAGCCTCATCGATTATTACGAATGTGTGACGCGGCGTTGCCTGCAGCAGTTCCCGCAGCTCGCTTCTTGTGAGTGTGCTTCCCGTTGGATTATTGGGGGTGTCCACGAAGATGAGACGAACGTCTGCACCTAGCGCACGCTTGAGATGTGGTAGGTCCCAGTGAACACAGTCGCGCAGTTGCGCCTCGCGCACCCGCAGGTTGGCTGAGCCCAATGCGATCGGATAATAGACGAACGAAGGGCACCCAATCACGGCCACGTCACCAGGCTCTGTCAGTGCACGGCACACCAGGTCAATGATCTCGTTGGACCCGTTGCCAAAGACGATTTCCTCCTCTTGCACGTGATGGTGCAAGGCGACAGCGCGGCGAAGCTCTGCCGCCTGCGAGTCGGGGTAGCGAAAGAGATCGTCCAAGCCCCGAGAAACAGCCGCTAGAGCCTTGGGCGAGGGTCCGAAGGAGTTCTCATTCGAAGCCAGCTTCACAGTCTCCGTTGAAGCCAGTAGCTCTGAGCTAAGGCCGGGGCGATAACGCGTGAGGCGTTGGATGTGTGCCGGAACGGCACCGTCACGTCGGGTGCTGCGCCTAAGAAGCAGCAGCTTGCTGGCAATTCTTGATAGCATCAGACCCTACTTTAGCAGGAGGACGCGAGTAAACGTTCAGGTATCCTAGCATGCGGTTCGAGGCTTTTTGAATGCCACGACTAGAGTGACTGGGGCACGATTAGGGCTCGTCTGAGCTCGGTGGAGAAGCTTGAAGTCTGCAGGCGTAAGCGATTTGAAGCTCTTCCTTTTCTAGGTCTTTGCCCTGGCACGGAAGAACCCGCCGCTCCTCCGTCACATGAAACTCGCCTCCGCAGTGTCTCGACATCTGCCGATTGGCATCGTCAATGGCTTCCTCCGGATTCCCCGTGAGGGCGAGAATGCCTCCGCCCGCTTGACGATGCACCACGCGGGCCTGCCCGTAGTAGCAGCCTTGGGCGAGCAGCACGACGCATCCACTGAGCACGACTGTGACGGATGAAGAAAGGTTCAATCTCATGCCGCGCCACCATAGAAGGTGCTTGTCGAAATGGCTACCGAGTTTGCAGATGCACTTTGCGTGCGTTGCTGCCGTTCGTAGAGCCACGTCAGCGCATCGAGGGGAGTCATTGACGCCAGGTCGAGCCGGAGCAACTCAAGCTCGAGCTCCGAACGAGGCGGGGGGGCAGGCCCGGGCCTTTCGCGGGCAGGACTTCGCCTTTGCTCTGGCAGATCCGTGACCTTCCGCTCGATAAGTGCGTAGGCGCGACGGATAACGTCTGGAGGAAGGTCGGCTAGGCGAGCCACTTCGATCCCGTAGCTCTCGCTACTTCGCCCCTCCGCCAGCACGTGAAGGAACTGAAGCCCCTCTGCGCTCGAGTGCACCTTCACGTTGTAGTTGACGATGCCGGGATGACTCGCCTCCAGGGCAAACAGCTCTTGGTAGTGGGTCGCAAAGAGAGCTCGGCAACGAATCGCTCCATGGATGTGCTCAGCCACTGCCTGGGCAATGGCTACGCCATCTTTGGTGCCTGTGCCGCGCCCTACCTCATCCACAACGATGAGTGAGTGCCGGCTGGCCGTCTGCAAGATCGCCGCTACCTCTAGCATCTCAACCATGAAGGTGCTTTGGCCATGGCTGAGGCGGTCGCCTGCTCCCACTCGGGTGAGTACACGGTCGACCACACCGATGCGAGCCTCTGCGCAAGGAACGTAGGAGCCAGCCTGCGCCAGCAACACGTTGAGCGCCACTTGTCGCATCACCGTCGACTTGCCCGCCATGTTAGGTCCCGTGATCAACATGAAGCTGCCCTTGCTCTGACTTAGCTGGACATCGTTTGGCACGAAGGAAGCGCACCGCGTCTCGATCACGGGATGGCGCGACGCCTTGAGGATAATGTCGGTCGACTCATCAACAACAGGCTCGTGGTAGTTGCGCTTGTGCGCAAGCTCGGCAAAGCCCGCCGAGACATCGAGGTGAGCCAGAGCGTGTGCCAGATGCTGCACGCGCGGCATGAGCTCACGCAGTTCGCTCTCGAGCGACTCGATAAGGTCAGCCTCCAGAGACCTCTGCGCCCGCTCGGCGCGTTCCAGCTCGGTTTGCAACCGATCCAGCTCCGTGCAGGTGTACCGCTCTCCGTTGGCGATAGTTTGCTTGCGTCGGTAGTGCGGGGGCACCTTCGCAAGTTGCGAACGCGTCACTTCGATAAAGTAGCCAAACACCTTAGAGGAGCGCACTTTGAGCGAGCCGATTGAGGTGTGCTCGCGCTCGAGTTCTTCGAAGCTGAGAAGGTTTTTGAGTGCGAGCGCGGCCGCTTGTCTGAGCTCCCGGAGCGCGTCGTTGTAGCTGTCGGTGAGGATGCCTTCTGTCTGGGTATTTGCAAGCGGCCCCTCGATGAGCGCGTTCTGCAGCAGGGCGAGAAGTTCCTTACAGGTGTCAGCAGGTGCGAACTGGTTCAGGGTTTGATGCTCCTTCATCCAGGCGAGTTGTCCCACTGCCAGGAGTGAATCGCGCAAGCAGCCGAGGTCGCGGGCGCTCGACTTTCCGATCATGATGCGGTTGGCGATGCGCTCCAGATCATCGATCGACTGCAAGGCCTCGCGCACCTTCAACCGCGCCTTGGAGTTCATCAAGACGCGCACCGCCTTTAGACGCTCACCGATAACGTGCACGTTGCGGCTTGGACAGAGCAGCCGACGGCGCAGGCAACGTCCGCCCATCGGCGTGCATGTAAAGTCCACGGCGTGCAACAGGGAACCTTCGGTCTCGCCCGTTGTTGTGCAAACGAGCTCAAGATGCTTCGCCGTGGCGCTCTCTATGTGCAGATGCTCCGACGCGAGGTGCTCGGCCACCCTCACAAGCTGCAAGGAACCAGATGGGTTTGCCTCCTGTGCGTAACGCAGCGTCAACGCCACAGCCCCACCGACGCACGATGAGGGCGCTTGATCTCGACCCTTGGCATGGAAAGGCACCTGGTCGTCGTTGACGCTCCGGCCCTCCACAACTTGAGGTAGCGCGTACGCACTGAGCGTCTCGCTGACGCTGCACGGTGCAACTTCCTCCACGAGGCGAATAGCCAGGCGGCTATTCCACTCTCGAAGCGGCGACTCGAGCGCTGCAACTGAAGGCGGCAACAGCACCTCGCGAGGTTCAAGACTCGCTGCGATAGCTAAAGCCTCCACCTCATCGTGCGCCCGCGCGTAGAGCAACTCACCGCGAGAGACTTCTAAGGCGGCGATACCGTAAGCTTTCTTGCTTCCGTTGTTCTCGGCGCAGATTGCAACAAGAGGATTGTCGCGCTTGGCATCCAGAGCGTCTGGTTCGGTAACAAGACCGGGCGTTAGAACCTGCACCACCTCGCGCGGCACGATGCCGCGCACCTCGGAGGGATCGGCCAACTGCTCGCAGAGCGCCACGTTGTAGCCCTCGGCCAACAGCCGTGTGATGTAGGCTGAAGCCGCATGATGTGGCACGCCGGCCATTGGAATGCGCGAGCCATCTTTCGTCTTGCCCCGCGCCGTGAGAGTCAAGTTGAGCAGCTTTGAGGCGACTTCGGCATCCTGAAAGAAAAGCTCATAGAAGTCCCCCAAGCGAAACAGGAGCAACGCATCGGGGTAGTTCTGCTTTGCACGGAAGTACTGCTGCATCACCGGAGTGAGCTTCTTTAGGTCCGGCAGCTCGGATTCTTGCGCGCACTGTTCTTCTTGCATGGGCTCTCATAGCTCCTAGCGCGCACACCGCTTCAAGGTCAAGACCCTATCCGGTCAGTGCCTGGTGAGTTGGTTTTCGTGGAGGCTGTGCATTCAGCGTTGGGATCGTCGGAAATCCCCCGACCAGTTAGCTCAATACCTGCCGAAGTTTCCTTCCGCATCCGCCCCCGCTCGTGTACCCTTTGCGCATGCCGTCGTTTGCTGATTTCGAGGCTGGAATGGCGAAGATTGCGCCTCTTTCGGCCGCGGAAGATTGGGATAACGTGGGTTGGCTGATTGTTCCACCCCGAGCAGAGGCCTTTAGCCACGCCCTTCTCACCATCGACCTCACCTTCGCCGTGCTTGAGGAAGCAAGGATCCAAGGAGCGCAGGTCATCGTTGCCTACCATCCGCCAGTCTTCCGCGGCCTCAAACGGGTGCGTGCGCACGGAAGCATTGCTCCTGAGGAGCAGGTCGTTGCGCATGCGCTTAGCAACGGTATCGCGGTTTACTCACCGCACACGGCGCTTGATGCCGCGGAGGGCGGCGTGAGCGACTGGCTCGCCGCAGGTCTTGGCGCCGCCGACGCCGTCACGCTCAATCCCGCGCCACCTGCTTCTGTGCGCGTGCGCCGGCTTACAGAGCCTGTGAGTGTGGCTGCACTGGGAGAGAGGCTGAAACTTCACCTCAACGTCCCCTACCTGCGCGTTGGCACGCCGACGCATGTGGACAAGAGTACGCACCAGGTCGTCTTAGTGGCTGTCTGCCCAGGAGCGGGCGGAAGTGCCTTCGAAGGTGTGGAATGCGAGGCATACGTCACGGGGGAAATGCGTCATCATGACGTGCTTCGCTACAACGCCCGAGGCAAATGCGTTGTTCTCAGTGAACACAGCCACACCGAGCGGGGATACCTGCTGCTGCTCAAAAAGCGGATGGAATCGCACTTTAGCGGGTTGGCGGTGGCAATCTCGAGCAAAGACGCCGATCCGCTCACCATGCTTTAGATCTTGACCTGGCTAACCTTTGGCTTGCGACGGGTCAGCCTTACCAGCAGCGTCCGGTTCTTTCTCACTTCGCAGTTCACTCAGCGTCTTGCGAAGCGGCGCTCGCAGGCACCTCCAACAGTCTCTCAAGTTGAGAAAGCCACACCCCTTTTTCGGTCGAGCGCTCCAGTACTCCAACGCTGGCACTGCGTCCCGAGTAACAGCTTCACGTATTTTCTCAACCACCTCGCGCTTCGCTCTGCATCCTTTGGCGGTTTCAAGCTCTGCCATCAGCAGCGCCGCTTCTGACACCCCCGGTTCTGAGCGATGCTCCAGCAACCATTCCGCACTCTTGCGACGCGTCGACCGCTCCGTCTCGCTCTGAAGCTTGTGGTAGTGCTCCGACACTTTCGGGGATGGTTTGGGAGGAGGAGGCACCTCCTCCTCCTGTGCAAGCGGTGCCGCGGCCTCCGCACGCACCTCGATTCCGCCAGATCGGGATCCGCCGTCCCGAGGAAGCCGCGCAGCCACTACCAAGCTTGTCACCAACGTCAGCCATACGAGCGTTGCTGCGTACATGGTCCATTTGAAGAACGCATCGGGTATGGCGTGAGTGAGACTGGGAAGCTTCTCTCGAAGCCCTCGATTAATGGCGACCGCGGGCTCCATCGCCTGACGCAGTTGCACAAGACGCTTTTTCACGTCGCGGCTCGATGGCGGCCGCGCCTCTGGATCCCGTTCGAGTAGAGCCTGAACTAGGCTCTCCATCGCCACCGGAACGTGGGGCTGCTGACTCCGAACAGGCGGCGGTGTGCCTGTTAGCAGCTTAGCAAAGACGGCTGATAGTGTCTCGCCGCTGTATAATGCAGCACCGGTGAGACACTCCCACAAGATGATCCCGAGCGAGTAGAGGTCGGTCTGCGCGTTGAGGGGCTCCCCGGTTGCCTGTTCGGGCGACATATAGCCGGGCGTTCCCAAGATCGCGCCCGCTTGGGTCAGGCCACGTCGCACCTCAATCGAGCTATCGCCGCTCATAATGTGAGCCACGCCAAAGTCAGTCACGTAAGCCTTGAGGCTTCCATCTTCCTCAGCACCTAATAGGATGTTCTCAGGCTTGAGGTCGCGGTGAACGATGCGCGCCTCGTGTGCTGCCGCCAGAGCAGAAGCCACCTGGATGCCGACCTCGCGCACCAACGTCGGCGGCAACGCGCCCTGCTCCTCGATCAGCTGCTGCAGGTTTCTCCCCTTGATCAGCGGCATCACGATGAAGCGACTGCCGTCGTCAAGCGTTCCCACATCCACTGCGCTGACGATGTTTGGATGGTCGAGTTTGGCACTGGCCAGCGCTTCTCGGTCGAAACGCGCAGCGACTTCCTCAATCGCAGTAAGCTCCGGCCGAAGCATCTTGATCGCGACCTGTCGACCAAGTTGTTGGTGTTCCGCGACAAACACGGTTCCCATCCCCCCTTCGCCGAGGATGCTTTGGAGGCGGTATCGTCCCTCCAAAGTGCGACCTATCCAATCGCTCGCCTGCGCCGGGCGCTGTTGTGCAAGAGTAGTATCAAGCATGTGTCATACGCGTGATGGTTGCGTATCACAGTGTACCGAAACGCCGGCGCCCCGGATAGATGCTCATTGCTCGAACGGCGCGATCCTTCCGCTGAAGGCAAAGCGCCTCGCTATTTGAGGGGCAGACACTATTTGAGGGGCAGACACTATTTGAGGGGCAGACACTATTTGAGGGGCAGACACTGCAAAACACAGCCTGCACCCCCAAACTGCAGGATCAGCAGTCTTCACTGGATATTAGCGACCGCCTTAAACTCAGCCAGGCTGATGCGCGTCAGTCCTTGCGTAGCCGAATCGAGAACATAGAGGTGTTCGTCGAGTGCATTGTACTGCATGGCAACAGGCAACGTGTTGGGACGGTTGGCACTCAGGTCGACGCGCAGCGTGGCCGGTGGGTCGCCTAACTCCACCTGAAACCGTGCTGAGCGCACCTCTTCAGCGACTTGACCAATCCTGAATGTTATCCAGGGGTCCTGGTAAGTCCGGTCAGGTAGCGCCCTACCCGCTCGATCAGCAGGAAGAGTGAGATCGAGACGGCAGACGCCCCTTTCGTCTGCTCGAACGCGGTGCAAGAAGCCGGCAGCCTCACTAACTACGGTGAACGCGCCGCGCGTCCTCACCTCGTACTCAACAAACTCGCCGAAGCATTCGCGCGCCCGCTGTAGCGAGGTGCCGAGCGATCCTTCAGCACGTGACGCGATCTGCAATCGGTCGATCGAAGCCCCGGCGATGACGAAGGCTGGACCGATGCGACGTCCCGCGTCGTCCAACTCCAGGATGTCGTTGCAGCCACTGGGCGCAGACTCGGGTAGGTCGCCTACAAGAACAAGGGCATCGCCGCCGTAGCCGGACTCGGGCTCCTCATCGCCCACTGTCTCAGCGGCAGTTCGGCTGAGCACCCCCGCCGCGCAAAAGGAGCCCTGCCCCACCAGCTCAGCTTCCGCGCCCGCAAGAAAGCCTCGTGATCCTTGAGCGGAGGGAAGCGCTCCGTTGTAGCGCGCGATCCATTGACCACCACCCCGCGCCCATGGATCGTTTGAGCTGCAAATGAGCGGCTCGCCTTCAGAGGGAAACACCCGCTCAAAGGCTGCTGGGCACCCCTCAAGGGCGATTAGGTCTGGCACGTTGATAGGATCTGTTGTTCCATCGGACTCGATGCGGATAGGAGAGCCTTCCGCGGCCATGGATGGGACACCCACCAGCGTGGAACGAACGCGCAACTTGGTCCCCACACGTGGTCGATGCCGCTTGATGTAGACGTAGTTGTCATCCCGACTAGGCGGGTCGGCGCATTCCGGACCTCCTCGGCAAGGCGCATCCAGGTCTAGAACGTCAAGCATTTGCACCGTCCCGTCCGACAGTGCAGCAGCAAGGAACACGCCGCGGAGCCGAATCGGGCTGGCATTCTTAGCGTCCTCGCCGTCAGGGTCGCAGTACCCGCCGAATGTCGGTGAGTAGCGTGGAGTCACAACTTCGATGCTTCGCACAGGCGCTGGCAGTTCGATGCGGGTATTCAAAACCTCCGGAGTTGCTCCTGTGCTTAGAAGGTCGCCGGTCTGGTAGTTCATAACAAGCAGCGAGCCATCGGTGGCATCGATTCCATAGAGGTATCTGGACATTCCCCGCGCAGCCGCCGTACTGTCATCCACCGTACTGTCACCTACCGCAGATTGGGGAACGGGAGGTGTCAGCGCCAACTCCCGCAAAGGCACGCCCGGATACAGCGGCGGAAGTGGGATAAGGCCGGGCAGTGCGAATACGTGGACCTTGGGTAACGCGGAGTCGGCTACTAACAGGCGCTCTGCTCCCGGAGTTGCATCGACGGCAAACGCAGCCGGACGTGCTGCGTCACCAAGAGAGATTTCAGACGGTTCTTCAAGCGTCGGACGCAACAGAGATTCTCCAGCTGGACAAAGCTTCTCGTACGTGACTTCTTCCTCAACCACATTGGATGGTTGATACGACGGATCGAGCTGAACGAGCTGCGGCTCGCCCATCATCCCGTCGCTAAGGCCCACGATGGCAATGCTCTCCTCCTCCGGAAGTGCAACAAAGAGCGCGTCCTCAGCCGGACTGAGAGCGAGATCAACAGGGCTTGTGCCGAACACCCGCACGTCAGCATTGAGATCCGAGCCAGACGGAAAGAAGGCGCCCGTAGACGTTGCCCAAACGGCTCTGCTGCCGATGTGAGCAAGATACGTCACCTCCGGGCTTTGTTCAGGCGTGACGATTGCCGAAGGGATCTCCCCGACTGGCGTGAATGTGCGCCCCGGGATGCGCACATCACGGTCCAGCAGTTTCACCCGGGACCGATCAAGGTCGGAGAAGTCGAAGCGCACCAGCGCCACCTCACCTCGACTTCTCTGGGTGACCAGACTGTAGAGGTAGTGGAGCTCGCGTTGCTCTTTGGAGGCGAAGGTAGAACAGCGCTCTAGCTCAACCAGTTGATCAGAATCGCGTTCTGCACAGGCAAATGTGAAGCTCCCCGCTCGTTCAAAGTTGAAGAGCGTAGCGCTTCTGCTGTTCGATCCACATCCGGTGATCAGCAACGCAGCCCAGAGCGCGGCTTGTTGAGCTCTCCCAGGAGGAAGCCACGCCCGCATTATTCGAGCTCCTTGAGTGTTCGGGCCGCTCCTAGCGTGCCCAAGAGCTTCGGCGACCTCCGCTCAGCAAGCGGCGAGAGATCCACTATCGCAATGGTTGAGGCGCGAAAATCCGCCACGTACAAGCGCTCGCGCGGCACATCCAGCGCGAATGAGAACGGACCGCGAAAGTTGCGCACGACGGCGCTTAAACTGCCGAGCTCCACATCGATCACGTAGAGGTCCCGTGAGTCAAAGCAGCTGACTAGGATGTAATCCCGTGCGGGCTCACCAAGCGTTACCGCCACTGCACGCGAAGGCCCATTGCCCACGTTGAGGATACCAAGGATTGGTAGCGGGTCATTGGTGTCGTCTCGAGGTGCATCAAGGTCGGTCAAAACAAGCGCTTCGGGTCGACGCGTCAGCACATAGCTGAGCTCGCGCTCCCCATCCTCGATGAAGACGATGTCGCGGGTGTCTCTGCCGTCGTCGAGACCTCGGAACCGTGCCTGCCCTGTTGTCCGCAGCAAAGCGCGGTAAGGGTCGCCCGTGGGCGAAATGGCAACCGGAGAGATGGCACCTGTCAGGGCACTGGTGAGGTAGAGCAACTGCGACCTTCGGCTGTAAACGATGTTGGTGATGCTGCTCGGAAGGTCCTCCAGGTGGTCCACTAGCAGCGGCTTTGACATCGCTGCGCTCGACGCGCCTCCCTCAATAAAAAGGCTTAGACCGCCTTGCCGCCGGGCCACCACCACGTAGTTTAGCTCACTCTCAAATCCAGGAAAATCCGCAGCGAGTTGACCCGCATGCACAGAGACGGGATCAGCAGACGGATCAAGGTCTCGATCGTTGGCTTGTTGGTCTTGAACGCGAAAGGCATCGTCGCACCTGCCGAAGTCACCGCTCTGGCCGCACCTTAGCGACCCATCGCTCTCCACATCCACAAAAAGCAGATGCCCATCGCTTTGGAGCGGGATGTAGACCCGCTGCCCCGACGGCGACGCAGACGCGCCGACAGCATAGGAATCGATCCGAACCTCACCTCCTGGCACAATGAAAGCAGATGTATCCGCGAGCGTACAGGGCTCCTCTTCGCTGTTGCAGCTCCTTAGCGCCTCGTCCACTAGCTGCAGATCGTAGCTTTGCACGGTCCCCGCGTTTACGCGGAGGTCGAAGTTGGCGTTCACCACCACAAGGTTGCATGCCGCACCCGCGCACGCCGGCTGCGTAAGAGCCAAACCCACGGGAAAGTTGAGCGAAGCTGGCTCAGGCTCTAGGCCGTCGCTGCCACACGCCATCAAGCAGGTGAGCAGTGGTGCGAACAAAAACGCAGCCGGTCTGGTCCCACAAATGCCCGGTCCGGTCCCAGGAAGCCGCAGCGGACTTAGATGCAGCCAAACCCATGCGGCCTTTCGTGTGGCGGCGGATTTTCGGATTCGTCCGCGAGGAAGGGGAGTGTGGTTCATGTGGAGGTACGGGATGAGCGTTGGAGAGGTCGCCCGGGCTCGAAGGTCGTTGCGGGTACTTGCAAGAAGAGTTTTAGACCAGCCTCTCAAATGCGGCAACGCGCCTGACAGCATTGGCCACGCTTCGAAGCAAAGCCAGACGATTAGCGCGCACTGCTGCGTCGTCGTCCATCACGTAAACGTTTTCAAAGAAACGATCGATTGGCTGTGCCAGATGGCTGATGATCAGTTCTTGAGCTTTAGTGAAATCGTCTTCAGCAAGTGCTTGATCAAGGTTCAGGCTCGCCTTCTCAAGGGCCTCTGCGAGCGCCCGCTCCTCGTCGCCGACGAAGAGGTCCACACGATATTGAGTTCTCGGGGCCTCCTCGGTGATGTTGTATGCGCGCTTGAACGCTGTCGCGAGCGCTTCAAAGCCCGATTGTTTCGAAATCTCCTCGAGGGAGCTTACCCGACTCCTCAGCTCGGCAATCGAACCTCCGTCCCAAATGTGGAGACACGCGTCAACGACTCGGCTCTCTGCTGTTTCGCGCAAAAGCACCTCGAGTCTCTTGCGAAAGAAGGCCATGAGCTTCTCTATCACATCGTGTTCGTCGTTCAGCGTCCCCGCATCATAACAGCCAATCGCCTGCCGAAGGGCCTCTTCCAGGTTGAAAACAACAGAGGACTCCAACGCGATTCGTATGACACCAAGAGCGGCCCGTCGAAGGGCGAAGGGATCCGCAGAACCAGAGGGAACGAGGCCAATGCCGAAACATCCAACCAATGTATCTAGCTTGTCAGCCAATGCCACGATGCCCGATGTCACCGACGTCGGTGCAGCATCTGCTGCACCACTCGGGCGGTAGTGTTGCGCGATAGCTTCGCACGTCGCCTGCGGCATACCTTCCTTGGCTGCCAACCACCCGCCAAACGTTCCTTGTAGCTCTGGAAACTCGCCGACGGTCAGCGTTGTAAGATCTGCTTTGCATAGAGATGCTGCCGATCGGCAGGCGTCCTGCACCTCCTTGCTGCTCTTCTGGGCAAGCTTCTCCGATAACGCGGTGAGCCGCCGTGTCTTAGCGGCTACCGATCCCAGCTTGTGGTGGAAAACTAGCCCCTCCAGCTTCTCCGCATGGCGTTTGAGGCCCCTACGCCCATCTTCGAGCACGAAGAACTCTGCATCTTCAAGCCGGGCCCGCAAGACGCGGTCGTTACCCGCCACCACCATCTGTGGTTGGTTGGCGGTGTTGGCAACAACGACGTAGTGAGGCACAAGTCTCTCATCTCGCGCGTCGCGCATGGCGAAGTAGCGTTGGTGGTCACGGAGCACTGCGATCACCACATCTTCTGGAAGCTCAAGGAACCTGCGGTCGAAGCTCCCTACCATCGCGTGAGGCTTCTCGACCAGACCAGCGTTCTCATGCAGCAAGAAGGAATCTTCCACAGGACGCGCAGATGCACGGTTCGCTGCATCTGCAACCATCCGTCGCGTGACGCTCTCACGCTCCTTTGGGTCCACATGCACGTGATGACGCATGAGGAGGTCTTTGTAATCATCGGCGTGCGCAAGGTCGAACGTCTCGTCGGAGAGAAACCGATGACCGCGGCTGGTTCGACTTGAGGTGGAGCCGGCAAAGGAGAAAGAGACGACGTCAGTCGCGTAGAGCCCAACAAGCCAGTGCACCGGTCGTCCAAAGGCGAGGTCGCCCTTTCCCCATCGCATCGTCTTTGGAAAGGGAACCTTCTCGCACACGTTTGCCAGCTCGCGCATCAGCACATCCACGGTGCGCTCACCCTTGCGCTGGTGCCGAAGCGCGAGGTAACGGCCCTTCGCTTGATCGACGAAGTAGAGATCATTCCTCGAGGCTTCGTTCTTCTTGAGGAAAGCCTCGCCGGCGGGACGAAGTGCTCCCTCTGTTGAAAAAGCTACCGACTCTGGAGGACCGATACGCTCCTCGTCCAGGTCGTCTTGTTGAGTGGCCAGCTCTGATACGTAAAGAGCAAGGCGCCGAGGGCTGCCGAGCGCTTCCGCTGCTGCAAACCGTATCCGCTGTCGCCGACACATCTCAGCGAACAGACGGGGCAAGGCCTCCAAGGCTGAGTCGAGGAAGCTTACGGGTAGCTCTTCAACGCCAATTTCGAGCAAGAAAGGCTTAGGCTCGTTGCTCATGCCACGCCTTGCTCTTTCTGCTGCTCGTCACCGCCCAAAGGAAATCCGAGAGCTTCCCTTTGCTGGTAGAAGGACTCTGCACAGGCACGCGCCAAGAGGCGCACGCGACCAATGTAGCGCTGACGCTCCGTCACGCCCACCACTCCCCGCGCATCCAACACATTGAAGAAGTGGCTGCACTTGATCACCCGGTCGTACGCCGGCAAGGTCAAGCGGTCGAGTGCGTTGCTGCTTGAAAAGCGGAGAGCCCCACCCTTCTCCACGCCCTCCAGACCGAGCAGACCACTGCATTCCTGCTCAAGTTCGTCAAAGCCACGACGATGCTGCTCCGCATCGGCCACTTCGAAGTTGTATCGGCTCCACTCCCATTCGGCACGACGAAAGAGATGACCGTACTTGATCCCCTCGGACCAATGAAGGTCGTAGACGTTGTCCACATCCTGCAGGTACATCGCGATGCGCTCAAGCCCATAGGTAAGTTCACCCGAGACCGGCTTGCAATCCAGTCCCCCCACCTGTTGAAAGTAGGTGAACTGGCTGATCTCGAGGCCGTCGAGCCAGACTTGCCACCCGAGGCCCCAAGCTCCAAGCGTCGGCGACTCCCAATCGTCCTCAACAAAGCGAATGTCGTGTGCCTCTGGATCGGTGCCAATGGCGCGGAGCGACTCAAGATAAAGGTCTTGTATGTCCAAGGGCGAGGGCTTCAGGATCACCTGAAACTGATGGAACTGCTGAAGACGGTTGGGGTTATCGCCGTAGCGCCCATCCGACGGTCGCCGCGACGGCTCCACGTACGCCACTTTCCACGGCTCAGGGCCAATGGCCCGCAAGAACGTGTTCGGGTTGAAGGTCCCGGCCCCGACTTCGGAGTTGTAGGGGGTGACCCAGAGACACCCCCGCTCAAGCCAGAACTCTTGCAGGCACGCCACAAGCTGCTGAAAGGTCATGCGCGGTGGATATCACCCTGCTAAAGCAGCGTCAAAGGAAGCTTATCGCCCGTCAGGCTTCCGCATCACCACATGCCGCTTTTGCGGCGTGATCATGATTTCGTCGACCACAGCGCCTTCCCTCACGCCTAACGCATAACTGACAGCCCGCGCGACGTCTTCAGGCACAAGGGCATATGCGTCGCCCTCGCCGGGTTCGAAGAACGTGTTGTCGTAAAACGGCGTTCGCGTCATACCTGGGTAGAGCAGCGTAACGCGGACACCTGTTTTGGCCACTTCTTCTCGGAGTGCTTT
The DNA here is from genome assembly GCA_965214225.1 of Polyangiales bacterium. Classification (GTDB taxonomy): domain Bacteria; phylum Myxococcota_A; class Polyangia; order Polyangiales; family CBDCBC01; genus CBDCBC01. The sequence continues at coordinate 3,507,002 of OZ243942.1, forward strand.
ACCAAATCCGCGCACGCCAAACTTGGCTGCACTGTACACTGAGCCACGTGCACCTGCTTTCCTCCCCGCCTCTGAGCTCACCAAGATGAAGTCTGCGCGCGTTCTGCTCTTGAGCGCGGGGATCATGGCGCGCGCGATGAGCATGGGAGCAACTAGATTCACATGCGTGGAAGAGACGATCGCATCGGGAGACATCTGCTCGATGTGACCAAAAGCGGGAACGCCAGCGTTGCATACCACCGCGTCGAGTGTGGAGAAGCGCTGCAGGATGCCATGCAGGAGGTCAGGTAACTGGCAGAGCTTGCTCAAATCGACTCCCACTGACTCGAAGCGTTCAGAACGTCCTCGAGGGGGCTGTCGCGAGAGGCCAACCACACGGTGCCCCTCAACAAGCAGCTGCGCACAGATCGCTTCGCCAATGCCACGTGAGGCGCCCGTGACCAGCACATGACGCTTCATACGTACGATCCGCTGGTGCAACTAAAGAGCTTGCGCTCCGACACGTGCTGCAACACCTGCCGTCTGCAGAACGCGTGGAGCGGCTGAGCCACCTCCTCGGGATAGGTCACTCCACGCCGCCGCTGCAGCAGCGGCGCCGCGAAGAGGCGTTCGGATGGGTAGAGCGCTGCGATGCGTTGAAAGACGCGCGAAGGAAATCGGAGCGGCCCGAGGGTCACTGAGTGGATGGCAGACTCGGCAAGAGTCTGAAAGACTTCGCTAAATAGTGCACCGTACATCGCCTCGAAATCTGGCTCGTAAATCAGCGGGTCAAAGCGAAGTCCAACTTTCCAGCCTGAGCGCGTAAGCTTCTGCGCGGCCTGCAGCCTCGACCTCAGCGGAGGAGCCTTGTGTTCCACCGCCTTAGCAATGGCATCCGGTGTCAGGCTGAAAGCCACCACCGCGTTCGGCATGGGTTCGAAGCGGAGCAGCGGCGCGATCGCTACACTTTTGGTGCGCAGCTCAAGCACAACGTTTGGCATCTGCTTAAACTGCGGAAGACACCACTCAACAAACCCGGATACACTCTCGAGCGCCAGTGAGTCGCAGTCGTAGCCAGAGAAGGCGGCGATGTCACACGCCGACCCTTCGGCAAGGTGCTTCAGGTCCAGCACGAAATCCTCGTAGTTCACAAACAAGACATAGTTGGCCGAGTTAAACGCACCCTGGAGGAAGCAATAACGGCAGTCGTAAATGCAGTTGAGCATGTGCGAAAAGTACACGTTGCGAGCGGTCGGAAAACCGAAGCCGTTGGGCACGTCCTGCACACGTCCGCTGCGCTTTGCCGCAAGGATCAGCGCGGGATGCTGCTTCTGCAGGCGAAAGTTCTGAGCGCGGGGATTGAAAACCTGCTGGTAGCGCTCGATTGCTACAGTTTGCGCGCCGGGGTGTTGTGCCACGATACGCTGCGTTCGCTCGTGCGAGGCGATCTCCTCTTCAACGTAGATGAGGCGAATCATGCGCTCTGCTTCCACTGGGCGTCGTTGCGCTTTCGCAAGATGTGCAGAACAGCTCGCGCATCGCGCGAATGGCGGCATGCTTCAAGGGGGCTCGCATCGCTCAGCGCTGCCCACCGACGAAGCTCAATGCGAAGCCTGTGCAGCTGGCTCTCCGTAAAATGCCACCGCGCGCTCAATAAGCTAAGGGCATCAGGAGGAGCCATCACCGCGCGCTCCCCCTGCGCGAGCGCAACCAATGCCTGCAGGGCGCCGACCATCTGAGCGGTTGAATCGGCGATTAACGCATGCACCGCATTGGCTGAAAGCGGCTCGCTCCCGGGCCCGTCAGAAACCACCTTTAGACATTGCACGAGTTCAACTGAACTGAAGCGAAGCGCTGCCTGACAAAACCCCGAGGCCTCCATGTCGAAGGCGACATCTGAATCTCTGAACGCCCTTTCCTGTCGAACAACCGTCCGGACGTGGACCGGCAAGCCCGGAAGGGCGATCACATCTCCACAGAAGAAGGCTTTGCCATCCTCTGCGCTCACCTTGAGCGCGCGTAGCAGTGTGCCCGGGGGATGCTGCTGGTGTCCAGCAACACCAACGTTGAGCCACGCCGTGGGCTGAGAGACCTTCAGGTGACCTGCGGCAAAACCCACAGCTGAGGCCGCAGCCGCTATGCCCACACCACTCTCAACAAGCGCTGCCGTCTCGTTGGCGTACAGCCTTAAGTTGCCAAACGCCGCTTGTTTCCGAAGACCCAGCGCCGAAATGAGAGGCTTCGCCTCGCACGGAAGTGCGCATACCACGATGCAAGGCGGCGGTGCGGGCACAGTCATGAGTTCACAGTCATGAGTTCACTGTCACGGGTCAGTTCCATGAGGAGGGCGCAGCAGGCTGCTGCTATGTCTGGACGCTCTTGGCTTGCTCTCCATCACGTTCCGAAAGCTCTTCCGCGCCTTTTGAGGTGGACCGGGACGCCACGGAGCGCTTAACGTACTCGGCCGTCATGCCTGATCCGTTTAGCTTCGAGGCATCCTCAGGTGGCATCGTTTGCGCGTCAGGCTCTACCTCTACGTCGTCCGCCGATCCTGTCTTTGAAGCTACTTCTTCCGCCGTTCCCTCTGAGGGCTCCTCCTCTTGGTAGGTCTGACCGGTCTTCCTTTCGAACAACGCGCGGCTCTCCTCGCTCAGCTCAGCGAACTCGCGCAAGGTCGGGAGGTCGCGCAGGGAGCCGAGACCGAAGTGCTGGAGGAAGAAAGGCGTGGTTCCATAGAGCAGCGGACGCCCCGGCTCCTCCTTGCGTCCTAGGAGCCTCAGCAGTTCCCGCTCAAGCAGAGCCTTTAGCGCCGCACCACAGTCGACTCCGCGTATTTCGTCAACCTCAGGCCGGGTTACAGGCTGGCGATATGCCACAATCGCCAGCGTCTCCAGCTGCGCGCGAGAGAGTTTCACCGGCTTTCGACCGGTGAACGCACGCACGTACTCCGAGTTCGACTGACTCGTTCTAAACTGGTATCCGCCAGCCACGTGATCAAGTTGGATGCCTCGCTCCTGATAGTTTTGCATCAAGGCGTCCACCGCAGCTCCCACCTCGCCAGTCTCAGCGCCTGTTGCCTTCGCGAGCTGATAAACACTCGTTGGCCGGTCCGCCACGAAAAGCAGACTCTCCAAGACGCTGACGAGCTCGCTTCCGCTCGGCGGCTGCGGGCCCTCGGTCGCCGTTGAGCCGCTCTCTTCCTCGACTAGAACGTTCTGCTCCTCGACCAGGGCGTTCTGCTCCTCGATCGAGCTACCCGGTTCTTGGACCTCCGCCTCACCCGTTTCGTCGTCTTCCGCTGCTTTCTGGATGGGAGCGGCAGCTTCTGCAGCTGTTTGGCGCGCTTCTTCAGTCTCTTCAGCTTCCGCCTCTTCTGCAGCGTCCACGCCACTCTGGGATGGTTGAGCGGACGACTCGGGGGTCTTGGCAGCAGTCACGCATCCTCCACAAAGCTATCCAGAGCAGCATCCTGTCGCGATGTCAGCAAGCGGATTTGAATGCTGGCACGTGCGGCATCCTGATACACTGACAAGACTTTGAGCTTGACCATCTCCAGGATGGAGAGAAACGTCACCACCAAGTCGGCGCGGGACGCCTGGGCCTCAAACAGGTCCTCAAACGCGCAGGAACGACGCGTATCCAGCGCATCAAAGATCTCGCCGATTCGCTGCGCGACCGACACCCGCTCGGCCGTAATGGAGAAGGCGGACTCCATCTTCGTGCGCTGTAAAACCCTCTCAAAAGCGTCAATCAGGGAAATTACCGTGGTCCTGGCCAGCGGCGCGCGCTCACCGTTCTCAAGCGGGCGGACGTGGCGCCCGAACACGTCGCGGTCCCGCACCTCCTGATCTTCCATCAAGGCGCGCGCTGCCTCCTTGTAACGTTGGTACTCCAGCAGCCTACGAACTAGAGCGTCCCGAGGATCCATCTCTTCCTCGTCTTCGGCTTCCTCTGCAGGCTGCGCCTCTTTGGGAAGCAAAGAACGCGACTTGATGTAGACCAGAGTTGCCGCCATGACCAAATATTCGCTGGCCACGTCCAAGTTCAACCCTATCGCGTTCGACTCTGCTGCGTTCGACTCTGCCGCGTTTAGCTCTGTTAGACGCGCTAAATAATCTAAGTAGGTTTGTGTTACGAAGACGATCGGCAAGTCGTGGATGTCGAGTTCGTGCTTGCGTATGAGATGCAAGAGAAGGTCAAGCGGCCCCTCGAACGAGGGCAGCCGAATCTGAAGCTTGGGATCGAGCGGCTCCACTCTTGCTTCCGCTCTTGCTACAGACCCACTTGCTACAGACCCACCCGCAGCCTCCGCTATGCCACTTGCCGTACTCAAACCCTCAGCACTCACGCCCTCCAAACTCACGACGCGGTCCACACTCACGACAGCCCGACCATCCAACGAAGCAGGGACGACAAGCTGGACATGACCGGCCCGATGACCAGGAAACCGAGACTGCCGATGCCTGGTATGGGTAAGAAAAAGAGGCCCACGAAGAGAATCAGCGAGTAGCGTGTGAGGAAGTTTTTCACGTTGGCCCATCGCTCTGGGATCAGGTGCCCCCCATCGAGTGGCGGCAAGGGGAACAGGTTAAACACCGCCAGCAGGATGTTCAGGTTGAACATCGTAGAGAAAAGGTCGATCGCGAACTGATTATCAAATCCCGCAGAAAGCATCACCCGTAGGCCGACTGCGCTCAGAAGGGCCAACAAAATGTTCGAGAGCGGCCCTGCGAAGGCAGTCAGCGCCGCGCCCTGCCACATCGTCACTCTTCTGGTGAAGTTCACCGGGGAGAACTGGACCGGTTTGGCCCAGCCGAAGATGGGTGCATGCATGATGGCCAGGAGCGCCGGGAATACCAGCGTGCCAAAGATATCGATGTGCGAGAGGGGCGAAAGTGTCAGCCGCCCCTGCCGCTCCGGCGTCGGATCGCCCAGCCGCGTCGCGATGAAGGCATGCGCAAACTCGTGCACCGAAAGCGAGAGGAGGAGCGCTGGCGCGCCCACCGCAATCAAGCGAATGATCTCAGGATTCATCAGTAGCCACTCTCTACGCCTGACTGCAGTTGCAGTGGCGATACATCTTATTCAATCGCATCCAGCACAGCCTGCGCGTGTCCGTCCACGCGCACCTTCGGAAACACCCGCCGCACCTTGCCCTCCGGGTCGATGAGCACCGTGGTCCGGATGGTGCCCTCGCTGGTGTAGATCCCGAAAGTCTTCAGCTTCTCGCGTGCATCCGGGCGTGTTGTCACGTGGGTAGAAATAGAGAACCACCCATTTTTCTCGCAGCTGAGACAGCGAAAATTCTCCGCCCTCAGAAGAAGGCAGCGTGAAAGCCGGCGCGTCCTGACCTGGCTCAAGCACACGCCACCTCCAAGATGTCTCGGTGGCGTTGCAGACTCACTTGCCGCTCCACGGCATGCGGGGGTTCGAGCATTCGTCCTCTCACCGGGAGCATGGTAGCATGCCCGTTTGCAGGCACAACGTGGTTGGGCGCGCTGAGTGGGCATAGAGCGGTGAGTGGGCACAGAGCAGATGCGAACGAAGGGCACGAAGATGAAAGCCTTCGTATAGTAGACCTTGATGCTGGCCGTCGCACCTGGTTTATCGGTGATGTTCACGGATGCATCCATGAGCTGCTGACACTTCTTACTGCCTGCGACCTGCGCAATGACGACAAGCTGATATTCGTCGGAGACCTCGTGGCCAAGGGACCCGAGAGCGCAGCGGTGATGGACGTGGCGCGGAAGCGCGGCGCGGAAGCCGTTCTTGGAAACCACGACCTGCGCTGGATTGGATGGTGGCAAAGCCGGTCATCTGGAGGTGAATCGCCTCCAATGCCCGACGGTCATGCAGAGGCAGCTGAGTGCGTGCCTGATGACCTGCGGCAGTGGCTGATGGAGCGGCCGCACATCCTAAGGTTAGCCTCATACAATACACTTGCCGTGCACGCGGGGCTTTTACCGGGGATCCCGCTTCAGCGTCAGCGGGTCTCCGAAATCTCTACGATGCGCAATATCACCAGCGATGGCGCTGCGACACGCAATATCGCGACGGGATCCCCGTGGGCGTTGCTCTGGACGGGGCCCGAGCACGTGGTGTTCGGTCACGACGCGCGACGCGGCCTTCAGCGGCACCCGTTTGCTACGGGTCTTGACACTGGATGTGTCTACGGAGGCCGATTAACCGCCCTCTGCTTGCCGGACCACAAGTTGGTATCCGTGCCTGCGCGGCACAACTACGCGAAGAAATGAAACGCACCAGACAGGGATCAGCATCGAATCAGCGCCATCCTCGCGGGCCGCAGAAGCCGGTCAACGGTTTGAGCGACGTCTCGATGTGGGCACTGGAGCACGTGCTCACGGGCGCAGGGAGCCCCCCGCACATCCGTGGTCGGAGCACCTCCGAGGCATGAAAGATGCGACACACCTCCGCGTCCGAGTGGCATCCTACGCCGAGCTCGGGCCCATGAGCCAACGCACCGTGGTGCTCCCCGGCTCTGAACCCGCGCGGGCACGGGAGGTGATCGTCTTTCAGGACCGAACGGGCCGGCCCCTAGCGTACCGCAACCTGTGCCAGCACCTCCCGATACCGCTCAATCCGAGAGAAGGCGCGGTGCAGATCGAATGGCGAAAAGGCACCAACTTCTTCGTTTGCGGCACGCATGGCGCCAAGTTTCGCGTCTCCGACGGCTTCTGCGTAGAAGGTCCCTGCCAAGGCGCAAGCTTGGTGCAACTTCCGTGTGAAGTTCACGCCGGCAGTGTCTACGTACTCTGCCCGCAGTAGGCACGCTGCATTGGCTGACATGCACCCCGCCCCACCCGCAGCATCCGTAACCCTGCCAGCTAGAGGAACTTTGGTGGGCATCAAAGACTTCCCATCGGAGTTCTCTGCGGCCTGGTGGGACGTACCTCCCGCCCTGAGACGTTGGTCCGGATGAGGTACGTAACGTGCGCCACGCGCCTTTTCCTTTGGGACTACAAGCAGACAATCTAAAGTGACAACATGAGGAAACTGAACCCAAGGAACCTACTAGCTCTCCTATGTTGCGCCGCGGGCGTGTTGACGCTTTACTTGAATACGCCCGCAAGCGTCCGGGCTGGATGCGGCGACTCATGCGTGGCGAGCGAAACGGTGGTTCGTGTGGAGCCACAGCTCGATTGCATGGAAGTCGACAGTGTCACTGAGGGTTCTTGCGGTTGCGATACGGACACCACAATCACCAACCGCTGCTCAAAACCCCTATCGTTGCCCAATATATTCACAAGTTGTGGAGCAGAAGACGCATCCGCAACGGCCCTTAGGGGCGACTGTTCCCAACTAGCCAGCGGGGAACAAGCCCGGACCAAAACGACCTACGCATCTGCGGATGGCGTAGGGTCAAAGACCTTCGCGTTCACGGTTGAAAGTGGACAGCAGTCTCATGAAGTTTCCGTGACAACTCAGATCGAATCCTTCGAGACCGACGGATGCTCCGTGAGACGGAATCCACCTGTTTTTTCCGGCTGGTGGCTGGTTCTTGTACTGGCTTTCGCCACGCGAACCCGCGTATGGCGCTACAATTGACGGTAGGCCAGCAATACATGGGGACATGCAACGCGAGGAGACTTCCACGCGAGCACAGGTCAACAAAGCCTTCACGCTATAAGGTCAATGCCTGGTGGGTCGCTTTTCGAGAAGGTTGTGCATCCGAGCGCTGGGACCGCAGCAGACGCAAACACCACATAGGACCCCACCAGAGCGCACTAAGGTGCGCGAGGATGGTGTAGCCATGCAGCCATAGTCATGGTTACCAAGCAGGTGCGGAGTCCGAGTGTGCGTTATGGCCTGAGGCACACATGCTCCGGACAAAGCGGGGTTCCACCCACCCGACGCAACGTGTGAGGTGGCTGGTGGGTCAGATCGTCCTTCGCCGCAGAGTCCGCTGCGCGGAAGAAGGGCCGACTACTGTCCTTCTTCGGCCGACCCATTGGGCTGGCAGCCAGTGAAGGATGTAGGCCCTTCAATCGGATCGCTGTAGTTGAAGCTGCTCCGATCCGTGCCGTACTGCGCCGAGCCTACATACTGCGAGTTGTAGGAAGACGTGTCGTCGAGCTGGTACGAGCGGTCGTCGTCACCGTAATCGTAGGCGAACTGCTCATCGTTGTAGAAGTCGTAATCGTCGTCGTAGCTGTCACCGCCCTCCGCGTCTTCTGCTTCATAGGCAGCGGCAGCGCCGTTGCTCATGTCGGGCATAGCGAGCTCGGGAGACGTCGCAGCAGCTAAGAAGGCGGCGTTGGCGCCTTCTCTGTGACGGAACTGGTATCGCGTCCAAGCAGTTGGGTTGCCACCGTCGTTCCACGGAAACCACACCGTAGCTGCTAGATTCGGGATTAGGAGCTCACCGGCAGGTGCAGGCGTCGGAGCAGTCTCTTCAGCAGTTCCCTCCGTCTCCGCAGATGCCAGCTCGGGGCTGACCGCTGCAGCATCATGCCCCGCTGCCAAACCCGACCCTGAAATATCTGCAAGCCAGCGGGTGGACTCGGCAATGAACCCAGCGTAATCAACCTGCTCCGGCTGTATGGACGGCGCATTGGGTTGGTGTTCATCTCAGTGATGAAAAACGGAGTTGAGGGTTCGACGGCCTCGAACACCGGACGGTGCATCTGCACATCCGCCACGAAGCTTTCTAAACCGGTTTCGTTGACGCCCGCATTGCCGTAGGCATGAAAGGCCACACCGTCGGGCCGCTTGGGCGAGCCTTCTGTGGACGCCAGTCGCTCAAATACCTGCAAGTAGAAATCGGAGGACCCATGGGAGTGAACCGGCGACGCCCCGGCCGCAGGCGACATGCCGGCAACGAGGATTAGGGCATCGTCGATTGGCGCACCATCTTCTGGAAATAGCTGCTGAACGACAGCTTTATACACATCGGCGTACCAGATAGGGTCGCATGAGGTTGGGTCCTGATCGCACTCGCCATGCACTTCGCTTCCCCCTTCGGAAGCTGGTGCTCCCTTGAGGTTCGACTCATTGCCGACGATGACGGCGCGAATAGGATGGGTGTTCTTCTCTATGCACACAGTTGCGATTTCACTCAGAAGTTGCCGCACCAAGCGCCCAAATTGCTCTTTTGTCGCAGTGGCAAGTGCCTCGCCGCCAGCCCTCGGTGGGATATTCTGCCCCGGCGCCCAGTCCACGCGCAGGATGACCTCGTGGTGCTTCTGGATTTCGCATAACCGCACCGCTTCCGGACCAATCCTAGCTAAGACATCCTGGCTGGAGTTGGGATCGCTGATGTAAAACATCTCAACGCTCCAGCCGCGCCGATCCCCGAAAACTTGCTGAGCCGCAGAATCCCAGAAGTGGACACCCATCTTGGTGTCCACAGTTCCTTCCCACTGCGAAATGGGCGGCGCTTGTCCAGCGCATTGGTTGGAGCTTCCTCCGCTCCTGGATTGGGGCACGCAACCAGCGCTGAAAATGAGCAGCGCGCTCAAAAAAGCGGCGGATGTGGAAGCTGAAGTTGGGTTGCAGTGGGAATTGAGGTCTCGCATCACTGGGTAATACGTGCAAAGGCAATGCCAAGTCGTCACAGGGGGCAGCAGCACTTGCTGAGGCACGAGGAGGTAAAAACCGTGCACTTTTTGCGGCGTACGTATCAAGCGAGACCCCAGGTGGAGCGTGAGCAGGGGCCAGCCGACCCCACCGCTCTGCCCCGCCAATACCCAGAGCGTGTTGAACCGGTGACATGCCTGACAGATCAAACCGGGGACATCGCTGACAGTTGCATGGGGGGTGTCTGGGCGTCCGGTACCCAGAGCGTCTGATACTGAGACACGGAGTGTCCTAAGCTGTTATTCCTGGAAGCGAGTGCATCCCCCGGTCAACCACGCGCGTGCGCACATACGATGATCTACCCCCGCTCATACCGCCCTTGCGATGAGGGAGTTCCTGGCCCCAACTAGGGCTCAGGCGTAGCGGAGATGGTGAAGCTACCTCTAGCGCGGTCGAGCTGCTCCTGGCACCCCCAGAAAATCTCGTACCCATCCTCGGTATGGAAGTCTGCCTCGCGAACCGTCAAGCGGTCTGAAAGGCGTTCGCGGTGATGCGACAGGTTTCCGCTAAAGCAGTAGGGAACTGCGTCGCGACCGCCAAACATAAAGGGCTGCATCTGCCGGACGTCGGAGTCATTGAGCCCGATGTACGGTTGGTGGGTAAGCTGCGATGAAGCGTACGAGTTTTGAACAACGGCCGCCGCGTCGGGGAACCACTCAGCTCCCGCTGCTCCGGGCCAGCAAAGCCATATAATCATAACGTGCAGGACGGGATCACCCGGAAAGAGTGTGGTTGTAACAGCATAGGATCTCATCGCGTCACGCGCTTCAGGCTCCTCGTGATAGCGGTCGTAGAAGATGGTGTCTGCGCCCAGCTCGATCTCTCTGAGGGCGCCACTGTTTGCGAAGACCCTTGGGCGCTGCAATACCTGTTGGAGCTGGTGGTCGTCCAGGTCGACTTTCACGCGATCTCTGCACTGGCCCATGGCGCCCTTACCTGTACCTGGTTCTGCGGGCGGAGCGCCGCCTGAAAGCAGCCAATCCCAAACGCGCCGCGCTTCGGCACGATCGTCAGTTTCCATGTATGTCGTGCACGTCTGCTTTTGGACACCGTCACCGCTCGCATTCTCGTTCTCAGGCGCTGCGCACGAGCAGATGAGGCCAAGAATCAGGCACGTGGGGGTTGATGCCGAGCGCATGGCTGGTTTGAATGCAATAGCCATGCCCCCAGCGTCTGCTCATCCGGAGCGCTCAAGCAGGGGTGGAACTTCAAACTAGCGCGCGCTTCGGAAGCCCCAGATGAAGTGAGCTCAATCGGGCTGGAGGCCATCTAAGCCTTCTTACAAAGAATGGGGACACGTACCACCTTAAGATAGATCATAAGTATTAGCTTGAGGCGGTACGCGTCCCCACCGCAGCCTCACTTCTTTGCGAGGGCCTAAAATGGGCGCTGCCTTCCTGTGGATATCATGTATAAGAAGCCAAGAATGACATACGCGGATACGGAACAACTACGCAGCCGGCCCATTGATCGCCTCGCGGGCCCTCTGCGGGCCTTCGCGCGTCACCGAACCGCCGGTGCCGCGCTGCTTCTGGGCGCTACACTGCTCTCCCTTGGATGGGCCAACTCGCCATGGCGTAGCAGCTACCACGCCCTGCTCGAGACACCCCTGAGCCTGAGCCTCGGTCAATGGACATTGGCCAAGCCGCTCTTAGTTTGGGTCAACGACGCGCTGATGAGCTTCTTCTTCTTCGTTGTGGGGCTCGAGATCAAGCGCGAAGTTGTTGCCGGAGAGCTCGCGACTTGGCAGCGTGCGGCTCTGCCCGCCTTTGCTGCGCTAGGTGGTCTACTAGTTCCCGCCGCGCTCTATGTAGCCGTTAATCATGGCACACCAAGCCTAAGGGGCTGGGGCATTCCGATGGCCACCGACATCGCCTTCGCGCTCGGCATCCTATCGTTAGTCGGCGACCGCGTGCCTCGTGGTGTTCGCGTATTTCTCACGGCCCTGGCTATCGTGGATGACATGGGAGCGGTGCTCGTAATCGCCACCGTCTACACGCAGGGGTTATCGCTCGCTTCCTTGCTGGCGGGATTCGCGATTCTCGCGCTCGCCGTTACCGCAAACCGTCTGCATGTTCGCTCGGCATGGGTCTACTTTATCCTGGGCTCACTGGTATGGTTGGCGTTCCTCAAGTCGGGCGTTCATGCGACGATAGCTGCCATCTTGATGGCGATGACCATTCCAGCACGCACACGGCTGGATGGGCGCTCCTTTATCGCGCGCGTGTCAGCACGTCTTGATAAACTTCGCGCCGACCCGCCGGTCGATACGCGCATGAACTCGCACGAGCAGCAACGGCATCTAGAGGCCCTGGAGCTGGATCTTGAACATGCCAGTGCACCGTTGCAGCGTCTTGAAGAGGCCATGCTGGGGCCCGTGACCTTCTTAGTTCTTCCGATTTTTGCGTTCGCGAACGCGGGCGTGAGTTGGCACGGGTCGCTTTCCACTGAGAGTGCGCCGTTGATGGGGGGCATTGTTTTGGGGCTTTTGGTGGGCAAGCCGCTCGGCATATGCCTCGCGAGCTGGGTCACCATCCGGCTTGGCTGGGCACGCCTGCCGGAAAGGGTCAGCTTTGGGCAGGTATTCGCAGCCTCCGTGCTAGCAGGCGTGGGATTCACGATGGCTTTATTCATCACGAGCTTGGCATTCGAGGATCCTGACGCAATCCATGCGGCAAAGTTAGCCATTCTCGCAGCCTCTTTCGTGTGCGCGGTGCTCGGCTACCTCGCCCTACGGCGCGCCACCCGTTTATCTCACCCTACGGCGCCCCACCAGGCGGCGCTGCCATGAATACACTGCATTATAAAAGGGGTGCGGTCACAGAGACAGAAGTGAGCACATCGCTGGCTCCGAACCTAGATGCGATTGCCCCTGGGGCCTTAGGCGCGGGCTAACTCATAGTCATTGAGGTCAACGCGGAGGTGTTCAGCTGCCCATGGGTGAACCTCTCGAAGGGCAGCCCAGAGCTGTTGGGCTACCCGTCGGTAGCTGGCGTGACCTTGACGCGCGCTGCGCAACTCCACCATTTGATAGAACTCGCGAAGGTTGCAGGTAAGCATGTAGCGGCGCCGCGCTGCCAAGGGCACCACGTACTGCGCCAGCGCCTCGTTGTGTGTCGCAAGTTTCTTCCAGGCGTTGAAGCTTACCTCGATAGCCGCTTCCATGGCAGAGGCCACATCGAGGGCGTGGGCAGCACCGGGAAGCTCGTATCCTTCCCAGAAGCCAAGCATTTGCCGCGTTTGCGTTTGCATGCGGTGTCTTTGCAGGTCCCTGTAGGCGCCTTCGTCCAGCACCACGTCAAACGTGTAAGATGCCTGCTCGAGCGCCCTACCCGGCGCGTCAAATGGTCCACGGTCTGCCACGTAGGCCGCAAACATTTGCTCTAGATCGTACGCGTCCAGGGCAGTCTCCGTTTGCCTCGCCGAGCCGTGGCCCGCCTCGTACGCCACGGCCATGCAGATGCGCCTGAGAGCATCGTCGCTCGTGTGAAGCAGACGCACCTCCGATGACTCGGCACGATGAAGCGCGACGACGGTGTGGCTGGCTTGCGCCTGGATGTGCGGATCCAACCGAGCTCGACGACCGGTGACGTGGTTAGGAGGCTCGACATATTTCACGAGCGTGGGAACGACGTGGGCCGCTTGTTGACGCATCTGTTGCGCTAGCCGACGCACCTCGGGCAGGGCAGACCCGTTGAGCTTACGCAAGTGATGCTCAAGCGCGCGCCCATTGATCGTGAGCCCGATGTGGGTCAGCGTCCCTGCCGGAAGCAGGTAGCGGAGAATGTCGCAAGCTTGTGCGCGAATGGCTGCCGTGCGAGCGGCTGGTGAGGGATAATCCGCGGTCGCGTGCTGCCGTTCAAGCGTAGCTTGCACCCGCGGCATGAGCTCGTCATAGGTTTGCAAAAGCGTGTGCGCCGCATCGTAGTACACACGGTGGAGCTCCTCCGGAAGGTCGTTTTCGAGGGAGACAAAGCTGTCCTGATCAAAGACCACATAGCGCGTGCTCTTTTCGGTATAAGCGGCCAGCCGGCAGTCTTCGACTTCTTTGCTGGCGACAATGGAGATCGCTTCGAGTGCGAGGTGTATGACGGCATGTTCGGCCACCGAGGCGTGACCGTATCCAACCACCCACTTCTCGTGGAAGGTGCGCGCCTTCTCCTCAGCGAGCTTAAGCGTGCCACGCTCAAGCTCGCCTGTGACACCCAGCGCCTGATCACTAAGCAGCCGCGCCAGATTTTCCCTGAGGGAGAGTCGGCTCCGCGAGTAGTATGCAAACAGAACGGCGATGACTTCTTCGGGCAACCCCATCAATGCGAACACGTTGCTGCTCGCGCTACTTACGTACGGGTCGATCAGCGAACGATCCCCTACCGATGGCGTCACCTGTGTGCGTCCCCTCTAGCCGTGACATCTCTGCGACTGCCGTCTCCGCCCATTACCGCAGCAGCTCGTGCCGCACCAGCTCGTCCTGCCTCAGCGGCGCCCGTGCCTTCGCTCTTACCCAATGCTTCTAGACCGGCCGACGACGTCAGCGGCCCTAGCTTCGACCATGGCTTGTCCTCGCTGTTTTTGAGCGGCTCCAAACGCGCTGTTAACACCTCACAACCTTCTTTGGTAACCAGCACGGTGTGCTCGAACTGCGCCGAGAGCTTCCGGTCGCGCGTGACGACAGTCCAATCGTCGTCGAGGACCTCGCACTCAAAGGTGCCGACATTCACCATTGGCTCGATGGTAAATACCATTCCCTTCTTTAGCCGCTTGCCCGATCCGGCTTCGCCGCAGTGAGGGACCTGTGGCGGCATGTGGAAGTTACGTCCGACGCCGTGTCCAACGTAATCGCGGACAACCGAGTGGCCTTCTGCCTCGACAAAGCTTTGAATTGCGTGGCCGATGTCGCCCAAACGCGCCCCGTCATGCACCACGGCAACGCCGCGCTCTAACGCTTGCCGGGCCACTTCAACAACACCAATGGCTTCCGGACTTGGCTTTCCGACATAGAACATGGCGCTGTTGTCGCCATGGAAACCATCTTGAGCTGGGAGATACGACGCCACGTCAACATTGACGATGTCGCCGTCTGCGAGGCGGTAGTCGCCGGGGATGCCGTGGCATATGACCTCGTTGACGCTGGTGCAGATGCTCTTCGGGTAGCCCTTGTAGTTCAGCGTCGAAGGCCGCGCGCCACGCTCAAACGTGAACTCGCGCACCCAATCGTCTATTTCACCCGTGGTGACCCCAGTTGCGATGCGTTCGCCCACCATGGAGAGCGTGTCAGCTGCTAGCCGGCAGGCGGCCCGCATCTTCTCCAACGCGCTTGGCGACATCAGCTCTATCCTGCTCACTTTGCCCTCAACTCGCTTGCCGCACAGCCGTGATCGGCTCAGCCCCTGCGCATGAATTGCTGCCCAGCCCCTGCGCGTGATTGATAGCACGGTAGCACCGAAATGCTGGAGCTGCATAGCGTACCCCGGTCTGCCATGTAACCTAAAGTGCTGCGGCGTGCCTTTTGAAGAACAGACGCATCGCAACTCGAGCTTGGCCCGAATCACTAGGGACTGAACGCAACCCAGCTAGCGCTGGATTCTCGGTCCTGTGGGTTGACGTCGCGTGTGCGAAGTTCTAACCTGCCGCGATGAATCAGGGGGCGAATGTGGGGCGCGCAGAAAGTAAACCCGTGGCGACAGAGCATAGGCCGGTCGGGCCAGGTGCTGGTGTCGCTGCATCACGAGATCGTCTTGCGCCGACCGACTCTCAGTCGCCAGGGGCCGCACCAGGGCAGCTAGTTGGCGAGAGCGCGTTCTGGACGGGTCCCAAACTGGTGTTGCTTGGAATGGTGGTGCTGGGAATCGCTCTGACCATCATCGTGACGCTGGCTCACCTCGCCCCTGAAGGCCTGGCAGCGCACTAACGCCCGTTTGAGCGGTGGGCAACCTATCTTCTGCGTGGACGGTTGAGGCTCCCGCAAAAGGGGTCATAGCGCCACGCGCTAACCAGACGTGCTAATCGAAGTCGAGCTCCTCCGGTTCGTTGGACGACTCCTCAGGAGAGTTGAGGCTCGCTTCTTGGAACAGGTCATCGATGGACCAGCCAATCTTATGACTGACTCTGATTTCCTCACGCTCAAACTCTTCAATCGAGCTGTACGATTTCGGTCCGCGGATCGCCATGATCTATGCCTCGCTCTTAGCTGTCGTGGATAACGGCATGCTGGTAGCCGTCTGATGGCCCTAGCTTCCCGTATGCAGGTCCGACTCGGTGTCCTACATTGTCGGAGAACCTACCACCTTGAACAACCGCTACCAAGAAATCGCGCGAACTTTCACGGGCACCCTCGGCATGGGCCAAAAGTCCGCGTGAAGCGACGGTACTCCGCGCCCGTCGATGCCTCTGCACCCATAAGCGTCCAGGTCAATGCCGTTCACTTAAGCCATTTTCCGGCTTTCCTCCTCGCGAACCTAGTTCTTTGGAAAATCAGTTTTTTGAAAAATCAGTTCTTTGGAAGATGGCTCACGTAGATGGAACTACGCTCCGGTTTTTTCAGGATCGTAGGACAACCGCAGGGACGACGAGAACTACGGCTGCGCTTCTGCGACCCCAGCGCTCGGATCAGAAAAAGCCTCGAAAACTGCATGCTAGTGTACCTGAACGTTTACCTGCTCCTTCCCATAACTCGAGACGCCGCGCGACAAATGCGCCCTCAACATGCCTGCTCGATGCTTGTTGCGAGCAAACGTTGTCGTAGTGGAAAGTAAGCCACTATTGGAGGAACGGCAGCGGAGCAGTTGATGGCGCGACGTTTTGTTGGTACGTGTCCGCAATGCCGTTGACCTTGGCAGTCGCCAATCAGAAGGGCGGCGTAGGCAAAACAACGACCGCGGTCAACCTGGCTGCTAGTCTGGCCACTTTAGGAAAGAGGGTCCTGCTGGTTGACCTGGATCCTCAGGCCAATGCGACGAGCGGCCTTGGGGTCGCTGTGGAAGTGGGCAGTCGCACCACGAGCTACTCCATATTGCTCGGCGAGCTCACCGTTTCGAGTGTGGTTCAAGCGACGCAACTCCAAACGCTCTCGCTTGTGGCAGGTGGCAGAGACCTTGCTGCCGTTGAACTGGAACTGGGCGAGCTTGATGATCGCGCCACACGTCTGCGGGAGGCGCTTCAGCTGGCGCGGCATGGCTTTGATTACATGATCATCGACTGCCCGCCTTCCCTGAGTCTTCTCACCTTAAACGCACTTGTGGCCGCAGATCGCGTGGTCGTGCCCATGCAGTGCGAGTACTACGCTCTCGAAGGGCTCTCCAGTCTCATCGGGACGGTGGAGCGCGTGCGGGTAATCAACCCTTCGCTCAGTATCGACGGTGTGGTGCTCACCATGTTCGACCCACGAAGCAACCTCTCGCAGCAGGTGGCAGACGAGGTGCGCCACCGGTTCCACGTGTACGCCACAGTCATCCCGCGGAACGTACGTTTAGCCGAGGCGCCCTCTTATGGGAAACCCGCCCTGCTTTACGATCCATCATCCAAGGGCGCATCTGCATACCTGGCGCTTGCGCGTGAGATGCTGACGGCGCACTCTCAGGCAGCTTAGCCGAAATCATCCTCAACGGCCTCCTTGGTCTCCTGCATGACGAGTCAAACAACATGAGCCGTATCTTGTGCCCAGTTTCTCGCTGCCCATGTCGCTGTGCTCTCTGTCGGAATCACAGTCGCGGCGGATTGAACGTGAGTCACGCCGCGAGAGACCTCGTAGTCACACTGCGGAGTTGGCAAACGTATACAGAAGCACTGCGGAGTTGGCAAACGCGCAAGCAGATGGGTGAGGTATAGATATGGCATCGGACGCTAAGCGACGACGCGCCCTTGGACGCGGGTTGGATGCCCTGCTTCCGTCCACTCCACCCAAAGATGTGTCTTCCGCGCCACACACGCTTCCCATCGAAGCGCTGGTTCGGGCAGAGTCTCAGCCTCGGAAGGCTTTCGATGAGCACGCCCTGGAGGAGCTGGTCGCCTCGATTCGCGAGGTAGGCATCCTCGAACCTATCTTGGTGCGCCCCCTTAGCAACGGCTCCTATGAGATTGTGGCCGGCGAGCGCCGGTGGCGTGCGGCCGGCCGTGCAGGGCTCCATCAGGTGCCAGTTCACGTCCGGGAGTTGAGCGGCAAGGAAGCCTTTGAGGCCGCTCTCATAGAAAACATACAGCGCGAGAACTTGAACCCAGTTGAGATGGCCCAAGCATTTGAAAAGATGATCGGCAAGTTCGGGCACAGTCAAGAAAGCGTGGCTGCGCGGGTGGGCAAAGATCGCTCCAGCATCGCCAACCTACTCCGACTGCTCAAGCTTCCCCCGGAGGTTCGGAAACTTGTGGAGGCGCAGACGCTTAGCGAAGGCCACGGAAGAGCGTTGTTGGGTCTGCCCGATGTGTCTCGCTCAGTTGCTTTAGCTCAACTCGCCGTCGAGAAGAACTGGAGCGTACGGGAAACGGAGCGCCAGGTACGGGCGCAAAAGCGCGAGAAGAAGCCCGGGGCGGGCAAGACTGCGAATGTGCGGGACCTGGAGCGAAGGTTAGGCCAGGCTCTCGGGACGCGGGCAACAATCAGCGACCGTCGCGGCAAAGGCTATGTGCGTTTCGATTTCGCCAGTTACGACGACCTGGACCGGCTCCTGGAGAAGCTGGGGGTTTCGTAGCCTGCGGGGCTTTGGTCGGTCAGCAGAGTTTTGCGACTCTGGGGGTGGTTGTGCAGCGGGGTGGCCGTGCAGCGGGGTGGTCGTGCAGCGGGGTGGCCGTGCAGCGGGGTGGCCGTGCAGCGGGGTGGCCGGCCCGAGGGCCAATGCATCGCGGCTCACTCGGCGGGGGACCCAGCACTGTCCAGCGTCATTCAAACTAGGGCGCAGCGGTCCCCCCAATATGTTCGCTCACGATGCTTCTGCGCCACGTATCTCTATCGGGCCTGTCGTGGAAGCATCATGCGGTTGACCGTACTACCTGGGCACATTCGTGATGGTCGGGGGAGCTTGGGTGAATGCCGCGGAGTTGTCTTCCGCGGCAGAGGGTTGGGTGCCAGACCCTCGATAGAAATCGCATCGCGGCTCACTCGGCGGGGGACCCGCCACTGCTCTGCCAAGATGTTCAGCTAGTAAGATGTTCAGCTAGGGCGAACTGCTCGTCTCTCGGCTGCCGTGAGTGTGTTGTGCATCAACATCGCCACCGTCATTGCGCCCACGCCTCCCGGTACGGGCGTAATCCAAGCGGCGCGTTTTCTTGCTTCGTCGAAGTCCACATCGCCAATGAGCGAGCCGTCGCTTAGGCGGTTGATGCCCACGTCCAGGATGGCGCAGCCTTGCTTGAACCAGGCGCCCGGCAGCATCTTAGGTCGTCCCACCGCGGCCACTACGACATCGGCCTGCTTGACTAGCGACTGAAGATTGCGCGTCTTGGAATGCGCCACCGTTACGGTCGCATGCTCTTCGAGCAGCATGAGCGCCACCGGTTTTCCAACTAAGTTACTTCGGCCAACAACGAGAGCTTGGGCTCCAGCAAGAGTCACTCCGGCCTTCTTCAGCATCCACAAGCATCCGGCAGGCGTGCATGGCCGCAGGCCCTCATCACTCGAGAGGAGCCGACCTTGGTTGCTTGGGTGTAAACCATCCACGTCCTTATCCGGGTCGAGAGCGCGTATGACGCGCGAGGCGTTCAGATGCTTTGGCAAGGGCAACTGAATCAGAATGCCGTCGACTTCATCGTTCAGATTGAGCTGACCGATGAGTGCGACAAGCTCGGCTTCGGAGGTTGCCGCACTCAGCCGGTGCACGTGTCCCGCCATCCCGAGCCGGTTGCTCGTGCGCTCTTTGTTACCGACATAAACCTGTGAGGCAGCATCATCGCCTACGAGGACAACGTGCAGACCAGGCGGGCGTTGGTAGCGCTGGGCGAACTGTTCCACGCGCGTTGCGACTTGCGCCCTTACCTCTTCGGCATACTGGCGTCCGTTGAGAATTGCGGCGCCGAGGCTCACACTTTTTCCGGCGCTGTCTGCGCAGGACGCGTCTCGCGTCGTTGAAACAGGCCATCGAGCAACAGCAGGGCAACGCCCATCGTGATGGCAGCATCAGCGATGTTGAAGGTCGGCCACTCCCATTGATTGCGTATGTGGAAACGAATGAAGTCGACCACGTACTCGTAGCGCACGCGATCAACGATATTGCCGATAGCGCCTGATGCGATCAAAGCCAGCCCGAGCACGAGGCGCGCGTTCTTTTTGCTTTGGATAAAGATCCACACCAGCGTCACAGCCGCCAAAACAGAAGCGAAGCCGAAGACGACGCGGCGCACGTTAGGCGAGGCATCCCGGAGAAGGCTGAAGGCAGCGCCACAGTTTTCCGCGTACCTCAACTCGAGGTAGTCCTCGATCAGCACGACGGCTTTTCCACGCACGCGCTGCATCTGAATCATGCCCAGTTCATCCGGCGCACAGCGGGGCACAGGAGAACCATACCGTCGCGCCGAAAGGTTCTGCGTGGCCCACGCCTTACTACCCAGGTCAAACCAGAGCGACCCCGAAAAGAGAACGACAGCAATGAAAAGCAGGGGTTTGGAGACGCCTAACGTCCGTTGTTGTCTGAGCTCACCCATGGAGCGCGGTCTAGTCCTTGTGTAGCACTCGGTCAACGCCTTCAGATATCGCTGTCTGGGCATACGGCCAGCGCCTGGTGATCAAGCCCTAGCTAAAGATCGTGCGCGCGAGGCTCGGCTGAGTTCCTCCACGGTGTTTCTCAGTGTGGAGTGGAGGCTATGCGGCTCGAGAAGGGTGACGTTGTCAAACACCTGGGGGACCTGCGATGCAAACAACGCTGAGACGGCCTCCTGAGGTGCTGCAATCGCTTCGTTCCGCCCCGGAAGCGACATGACCGGGTCGCGCACGCCCAGCTTCGCGCACACCTCAGCGCAAACATTCAGAGCCGAAGTGTAGCGGGCCGCGCTTGCGGCGTCTTGTTCGCCGAGGCCTACGAACAGAAGCTTTGAGAAGCGCCACCGCGGAGCGCCAGCCAGCAGGACCGGCACGTCACGGGCGAAGCTCACCAGCCCTGCGCTGCGCATTGCGGAAAGGCGTCCGCAGCAACGCCAGTCGAGAAGCGCCGCGGTCCCTCTTAGGGGAAAAACATCCTCGAATACAAACTGCACAAGAGCCTCAGCCCGCTGCGCATCCAAGACTGCCATCGTGGGTTCTAGGAGTGAAACTTCCATCGGTTGCCATTCTTGCACGTCGCGTACGCGGTGAAGAAGATGTTAGCTTCCGTCCGCCGCGTTCTTTCCCGCCACTCCGTCGAGCACTCCGTTGACAAACGAAGGACTGTCTTCTGCTCCGAACTTTTTGGCGAGTTCAACCATCTCGTTGAGGGTGATGCGTAAGGGGATCTCCAGAGGTAGCCGCATCTCACAGATGCCTAAACGGAGGAGGTTACGGTCAACTAGGGACATGCGCTCTAGTCGCCAGCGCGCAGCAGATGAGCGCACCTCCTGGTCGACTTCATCAATATGCCCCTCCGCATAACGCAACAGCATCCGAGTGAATTCCGTGTCGTCACCTAAGGGCCGAAAATGTCTCTCGTGCAACACGGAGGATTGCCTCAAACTCTGCCCACTAGCCTCTGCCATGCAGAGCACCTGGAGTGCGACCTCTCGACTGCGTCTTCTTGAACCCATGATGCTACTCCGCGAAGTTTGATGCCAGGGTGGATAGCTGTCGAGCTCAGTGATGAAGCATCAGCCACATCGTAACGGGTCAGTCGGTTTCCAACCAGGAAGGCACGCTTCCCGAGGAGGCTGTGGACACGGCTCGCTGCGTAGAACCCCGTCCTCACGCACCTATGTCTGCTCCGTGGGCCAGTGCGCCCCGGTGGCCCAGCGCACGTCGGTGGGCCATCGCACGCTGGTGGCCCCGTGCGTGGAGTTCGCGTCGATTGCGTCTCCTGCGATCACAGCGCTCGAATGCGCAACCTCCACGAAAACCGACTCACCAGACGCTAACCGGATAAGCCGCATTGAGTCATCCAAAACTTCTGTCTTAGTCGCCACCAAACTGGCTGCGAAGGCTTGCCAACTCCAAAGCGGCAAGAGCTGCGTCGTATCCCTTATTTCCTGCTTTAGATCCAGCTCGATCCATCGCTTGCTCTAAGGTAAGGCAAGTGAGGATGCCAAAGATGACCGGAACGCCCGTGCTCAAGGCCACTTGGGAGCACCCTGAAGCGGCTGCGCTCGCGATATACTCGTAATGCGACGTTTCGCCTCGAATGAGCACGCCGATTGCAATAACTGCAGCGTACTCTCCAGATGAGGCCAGTTGCTGACAAGCCCAAGGAAGCTCAAACGAGCCAGGGACGCGACATAGCGTCAGCTGCTCTTCATCGATGCCATGACGAATGAATCCGTCTTTCGCTCCCTCAATCAGCCTCCCAACAATGCTCTCGTTAAATCGTGCCGCTGCAATGCCAAAGCGTGCATGAGCAAGAGCGGAGAACGTGCCCTCCAGGCTTAGCAATCCATATTCGTCTCGTTTGCCCATTTGATGTTACCGTTTTCAATGATGCCTAGTGCGGGTGATCCGAGTGCGGGTGATCCGAGTGCGGGTGATCCCAGTGCTGATGAGCACCTTCTTCACCGGCCCCCAGCCGTTACTGTATCAGGCGAAACCTGCTCCACCACCTCGAGCCCGTACCCATCCAGGCCCACCATCTTAAGCGGATGCTTCGTCAGCAAACGAATTTTTCGCAAGCCAAGATCCCGCAATATTTGTGCTCCTAAGCCAAACTCCCGCAGGACGTTGGACGGCGACGTCTGCGGCGGCTCACCTTTCAACTCGTCGCTGAGCTTGCCACGGTTTGGAAAGAACAAGAGCACGCCGCTAGTCTCCGAGGCGATGGAATGCAGTGCTTCATGGACGGTGGTTTGCCCGTCCTTTCTCTGCTGCAGCATATCACCAAAGAAGGTGCCTGTGTGCACGCGGACCAGAGTAAGCTCCGGCGTCAGCACGCCTCGCGTAAGGGCCAATGCCTCGCGATTCTCGACCGTGCTCTCGTAAGCATGTGCACGCCACCGCTCACCATTGAGGCTCAGCTCCTTGGTGCCGAGCTTACGCACCAACCGCTCCTTCTGCATGCGGTATTCCACCAGCTGAGCGATGGAGACCACCGGAATCTGATGCCTCTGTGCGAAGGCGCGGAGTTCAGGAAGACGTGCCATGGTGCCGTCGTCGTTCATGATTTCGCAGATGACGGCGGCTGCCTTGCACCCGGCTAGCCGCGCAAGGTCGATCGAGCCCTCCGTGTGGCCCGTTCGCTGAAGCACACCGCCGGGCTTTGCCCGCAAGGGAAACACGTGACCCGGACTGACGAGGCTCCCCGGACGAGCATCATCAGCCACAGCTGTTCGCACTGTGTGAGCACGGTCGGCAGCGCTGATACCAGTAGTTACGCCCTCCCGCGCCTCGATTGATACCGTGAATGCGGTGCGGCGTGGTGAACGGTTGTCTTCGACCATCATCGCGAGCTCAAGCCGGTTAACTGTCGCCGGAGTAAGCGTGAGACAAATCAGCCCTCGCGCCTCTCGCGCCATGAAGTTGATCTTCTCTGCAGTGGCAAACTCTGCTGCCATACAAAGGTCTCCCTCGTTCTCCCGGTCCTCGTCGTCCACAAGCACCACCATCTGGCCGCGTGCGATGGCTTCAAGAGCCTTGGGTATCGTTGCGAAGGGGCCGTCGGTCATGGCAGCTGTTCCCGATGCGTCGGATTGACAGCAAGCTGGGTCACGTACTTGGCCAGCAGGTCGGTCTCTAGGTTCATCTCTCGCGGGAACGGTCGCTCTAGCAGGTGGGTATGTAAGGCAGTGTGCGGAACCACGATAATGGCGATTTGATCCCCTACAACGCGGTTCACCGTCAAGCTGACGCCGTCAAGAGCCACGCTGCCCTTCGGGACCATGTGCGGCATCAGATGCCCCGGGATCCGCACCTGCAGCTCGTGATAGTCCCGCTTTTGTTCTACAGAAGAGAGGTAAGCCGTTCCATCAATATGTCCAGTGACGAAGTGACCACCTAGGCGCGCGCCCACCGCAAGCGCCCTCTCCAGATGAACCGTTTGCCCTTCGCGCAAGGCGTCAAAGTGGGTGCAGGCCAAGGTTTCGGGGGAGACGTTCAGCGTGAAAGCGGACGCTTCGTGGTGAGCCACCGTAAGGCAAGCACCGTCCACAGCGATGGATTCCCCAAGTTCGAGCGCTTCAAAGCGCGACTCCAGCAGCACATCCAGCGCGCCCGCAGCCCGCTCGATGCTGGCCACTACTCCCAGCTCCGCTATGAGTCCCGTGAACATGATGAATAAGGGCTCTTTAGCGTAGCCATACCCTTTTCACAACGTGGGAAGGGATGCTCGGGGCGACGAGCGCCGGGTCATGGTGGCTAAACCAGCTTGTTTGTGGAGAGGTCTACCTGAAGCATCAGGTCATCACCAAGCTGATGCACACGACCGATTTGGAATCGGCCTGCATCTTTGAGCGTTCCAACGAGCGGCCCCTCCACCCATCCCTTCGCGGTCGAACCCAGCACAAGTGGAGCTAAAAAGAGCAGAAGGCGGTCGGCATGACGCTGGCGAAGAAGTGAGCCGAAGATGCGTGCCCCTCCTTCGACGAGGAGCCGCACCACGTCACGCTGGCCAAGGTCACAAAGGATCGCGTTCCAACAGAGCGACTCTGCATCGTCACCTACCTCAACAAGTTGAGCGCCGCGGGCCTTTAGTTCGCGGCGAGCCGCTTCGGGTGCTTGGCTGCCATGGAAGATGACCGGCTTTCTCTCTGCCTGGGGCAGGAGCAGCCTTGACGTCGGCGGTGTTCGGAGCAGCGAGTCGACTACAACCGTCAGCGGCGCCGGACCCTGGACACGCCGCACATTGAGACGCGGATCATCTGCAAGCACAGTGCCAACGCCGACCAACACTGCATCGGAGTAAGCGCGCTCTTGGTGAACGCGCCGACGTG
>CBDCBC010000001.1:0-41360 GCA_965214225.1 Polyangiales bacterium
GTGGCTCGCTCCACCCTGTACGCGCACCTGCCCGCTGCGCGCAGCAACCATTCTGAACCCCAACCAAAGGAAACCCCCGCATGACCACCCCCCTACCCTCCACCTGCTGGAAACCCATCGACTGGAACCTCGCCCCCGCATGGGCGAAGTGGACCGCTCAGGACGCTTCCGGGCAATGGTTCTTCTACGAAGATGAACCCATTGCCGAAGACGGCTATTTCACCATAGCAGGCCCAGAGAGCCGCCTGGACATATTTGCGCATCCTGTCCACCCGATACATTGGAGATCGAGCCTTGCGCGCCGTCCAGAGGCGTCTACGGCTACAGTTATTCCCTTTCCTGCCCGGAGCCTGTCCTATGCCGTCCTATCAGCCTGAGCACTGGCAATCCCGGCGCTGGCAGACGGACAGCCGCTGGTATGTGGTCGAGCTGGTACAGGATTTATGGGGCAATTGGCAGGTACGCCGGAGCTGGGGCGGGCGCTTCAACCGGATTGCAGGCGAGCAGAGCAAGTCCGTCAGCGGGCCGGAGGAAGGCGCGGAGATGGTGCAGCGCACCGCCAAGCGAAGGCAACAGCGGGGCTATAGAGCAGCCACCACGACCACAACGCCAACAAGATGAGCTTAGATGAAATCGAACGCATTCGCTATCCGGGGTAGTCTCGTCTAGAATCTACCCCATGCAGCAGCACTATCTCTTTATCGACGAATCGGGCGGCACGAATTACCAGAACGTCCAACACATGATCAGCGCGGTGGTCGTGACCGAGCGGGTCCAAGCCCTGAAGCATCTGGTACGCGATGCACGGCGCAACCGAAAATTCAGATTGGGGAAAGGGGCACTGCACGCCGCAGACGATCCGCCCGAAGCGGTCGAGTGGGTGCTGCGCCGCTTGGCCGCGCTGGAGGAGACGCAGCTGCTGGTCGAGGTCTTTGACAAGCAGTGGTGGTGGAACCGGGGCGTGGATACGGGCGACGGCAAGGAAAATAAGCCTGTCTACAACCTGCTGATCGCGGGCGCGGCAACCCTGGCCGTCACTTCGGCAGGCCTCGACCCTGCGCGGGTTCGTATCGTCGTGGAAAGACGCTGGCACAGCCGGGAGCTTAATCGCGATCTAAAGATGGAGATTGCGGCGCACACAGGGGTAAACATAGACCGGGTTGAGCTGGTGCAGAAGAAGATAGTCGATAAGAGCAGTCCTGGCTGGGTGGATTGCCTGTCGGTCGCGGATTATCTCGCTTGGGGATACTATCAGCAGAAAGAAAAAGGCAACAGCAGCTTTGTGGAGCTGATTGCGAATCGGGTGCAGGAAATTTCTGTGGGGATTGACGAGGAATCTCAGCTACGAACCATTGATCCGGCGCGTGGAACCTTCTCGGAAAAGGGCTTGAAAATAAAAAAGACCAACCACACGGGTTGACCTTTTTTGCAATAGCGTCAGTTTACACGATAGGCGATTTACAGGTTGTCAACCCGACCTATCCCTTATAGCCATCTCCCTGCTACTAACTCGCCTGACTAAACGAGCCTAAACGTAGCAAGTCCACCTCAACTGACATCCTAATTCTACCACTGATCGCCCTGATTTGTCAATAGGTATACCAGAATTCGAGTGACTGCATCCCTCTATCGGCTTGACCTCTGGCAGCGACGCCGCTGGGAAACCGATTCCCGCTGGTATGTGGCCGAGTTGGTACAGGATTTATGGGGCAACTGGCGGGTACGCCAAAGCTGGGGCAGCCGCTTCAGTGATCAGGGCAACGGGCGCAGCCTGGAAGTGTCCAGCTATGCCGAAGGGTTGGAGTTGATGGAACGCACAGGAAAGCGTAGGATGCAGCGCGGCTACAGGGAAACACAGTAGCAGAGTTGATCGACTGCATCACGCTGCTACCTGCGTGACCTGCTCTGTTTTGCCTTGAATACGTGCTTTTCGCCCCACCTTTGGGCGGCCTAGCTCATCCAACACTTTCTTCCAGGCTTCAGGGGTTTTAGGCTCCCACTGCATCCAAAAACCTAACAACTTTCCTCGCTGCTGTCCTCCCTTGCGTACTGGCTGAATTGTCACATTGAAGTCAGTTAAACCGTTAATTTCTTCTGTAGCAGGCTGGATCGCGTTACGCTTCAAATCTGGAAATCGAAGCAGTTTGCCTCGCTCGACCCCTAAGAGGTTCCGGAAGGCTTCTACATCAAGCTCTTGCTCCATCCGGTCAAGATTGCGGCGCAGACAAAGATTCTCGTAGAGCGTCAAAGCGTATTTGGAGCCGAACGCGAACATAATGTAGGGCTTGATGCGCCCCCAATAGCGCGACCGCGCTAAAATGTCCCGCATAGGCTTGTTGAATTGGTAGATAACTTCGCCGTTAGGCTTGCTTTCATCGTCGGTCGTTGTTGTTGAGGCGAGCAGATGGATGCGTTTGGTGGCAGGGTTGCCCTGGCTGTCCACGGTCGGCACTTTTACCAGTGTCGTCATCAGCTTTTCAATGCTATCCCGCACCAGCTCACCTCCCTTGTGGTCACGGCTGCGCAATGTGCAGATGGAAATTTGGTGCTCCACATCCTCCACAATCGCTTGTCCCGCGTTTTCAATCAGCAGGTTCAGAACGCGGCGATCATGCAGCGTAAGGCTGGATGCTTCACGAATCTCAATCATCTCCCCGGCTTTAGGAAAACCATCGGAGTTCTGCTTTTGCTGAATTGTCAGAGCCATACATGCTTTTTACATTGATCGTGCGTTGAGACAAGAAGAATGCTCACGTTCCCTCAGGCCCCGAATTTCTCACGATATACATTCAGATCAACGTCGTTTCGCAAGTATGGCCCTACTCTTCCAAAGGGGATAGCGTACAGGCCCCGAATTTCTCACGATAAACCCCGAATTCCTCACGATGTAGGCCCCGAATTCCTCACGATAAACCCCGAATTCCTCACGATAGCCTCTGTAAGCTATTGATTTTGCGTCGAAATTTTACCCCTGAAATTAAGAAATTATAATTATAGAAATTAGAAGCAATTCACAGGCAGTTTTGTCTGTGGATAATCTGCCAGAGGAAACAACAACTATCCTGACAAGCGGTCAACCTGCTTGGTTGGGGTGCTTGACCAAAGTTTGGTATTATCAATCAACGGTTGACTGCTACGCTTCGGGCCGACGAATAAATGATAACCGCGTGCTCGAAGCCCTCAAGGGTCTTCACCTCCGGCTCCGACCAATCCTAAGAAGGATTGGCAAGCCCTTGACCGCTCCTGCGCGCGCTGGTTGCAGTGAACCTGTCGGCTCCGAAGGTGTGCCACTACTCTAAGACCACCCCTCCGGGGGGTCTCTCCAAAGGTGTGAAATTTTTGCTAATGGTATATGATGCTATTTAGCTATTTTTAGAAAACACTTGTTTGATGTTTGCCCAAATAACCTTTTGTTTATTTATCTAAATAGGTATTTGTCTAATTGGTTACCACAGGGAATTCAACGAGTTAGGACAATTAACTAATTATCAACTTAAGACCAATAGCTATTTGTTTGAATAGGATTTCAGCTATTTATGCCCATCCTCAGCATCGCAAATCAAAAGGGTGGTGTCGGTAAAACGACTACTACGCGCAATCTGGGGCACGAACTGGCCAAGCATGGGCCTACCCTGATGATTGACCTGGACTCGCAACACACACTGACATCTCTAACCCGTAAACCCTATACTCAGACAATGGTCGATGTGCTGGGCACGGTGAAAGAAGGAACGGTCGCACTGGATGATGTCCTGGTTGAGATTGAACCTAATCTATGGATTGCGCCCAGCTCGGTTGATCTAGCCGACACGGAAGCCGGATTGACATTACGAACAGGCCGGGAGCTGAAATTACGCAAAGCGTTGAGCAACATGCAGCGTCAATTTGACTGGATATTGCTCGATTGCCCGCCGTCTCTAAGTTGGATCACCACTAACGCGCTGTTGGCATCGGATTACCTGATTGTGCCGATTCATTTGGCGGTAGAGGCGATTGATGGCATCAAATTGATTTTTACCCGTCTACAAGATATTCAGGCGGACTTTGGCAAAGTTGCCAAAGTGATGGGCGTGTTAACCGTCGATGTCGATATGCGTACTAACTTGTCCAAACGCTTACTCAAGCAACTTCGCTCTGTCGATTACCTGCGCACCTTTGATAGCCAGATTCCGCATACGATCCGATTTAAGGAAGCAGCCGCGAAGGGATTGCCTATAGCGCTGTATGAACCTAATAGTGTAGGCGCGATTGCCTATCAACAATTTGCCGAGGAGGTGATAGGCCGTGGCTCTTCGTAGAGATTTCAATCAAGATGATAATAACTTGCTGCCGGATATTCCCAACCCGGACGACACGCCACGTTTGAGCGGTGTACAAGAAGAGCCAGAACCCGCGTTGGAACAGACCGATTCAGACTCGGTCAGGAGTAGTTCTACTGCGCCTGCATCTTCAAGTGAACCGGTGACTTTCAAGGCGACTACTTATCAAACACGTACAGATATTCAGGAACGCTACGTCGATTTATTGCGGAATTTAGAGTACGAAGAACGGATTAAGCTGCAATCCTCTTTTTTACACCGATACGCGATCAGCTATCTGCTTGACCGGATGGAAGACGACCGGGAAGCGGTACTGCGCGAGTTGGCACAGTTTGAATTTGAGGAAGCCCCACGCTCCGCCAAATATAGTTGGAATCGCGGTCTGAAGCGTTTCCGCTAGTCCCCCCTAATTTTACAACATACAACCAAATACGCACATAAGCAAATAGACCAATAGCTATTTGTAGAAATAGCTATTTTTGCATTGGGCGTTGTCTGTGTATAATACATGAATAGCTATTTTGCTATTTGTGTATTATTGTTTGGGAGGAGTACGATGCTTCGCCAGTTAGTTAATCATTTTATTAGGCACGACACTCGCGAACCCTATTTGTTAGGGCCGGATGGCCGCGCATTGGCGTTTGTCGTGAGGGGCGAAGAAGGCAACACGCCCAACCATGAAGATTTCACGCACGGTATGGATGGGACAGACGAAGCGCTGGGCCATCAAGACCCCGTGGTGATTGAGCGCACGGTCTGGCGTTCGAGCTGGCAAACGTTGTTTGTGCCCCAGCCAATACGCATCCAGGAACGCTACTACCCCTACACGGTAAAGCATGATGGTACAGAACCAGACCTTGCCCAGGTAGAGGCCCGTGTGAGCGCGCAGGCAGATCAGCTACGCCGCAGGAAGCAGCAAGCCTATCATGCGCCCATGCCGCGCTGGATGGAGCGCAAGGCATGGAACCAGGAGACGAACAAGCAGCGGGGAAGGGGAGTGCCCGGCTTCCGCTTACGAGGACGTCAAGATAGCCGCGTACAGGCAGCACAGACGCCGAGAAACGATGTAGCAGCCCAAGCCGCACCGTTGCCCCCCGAACCCACGAACAGCGCTGTACGCGCCACCAAGAGACCACAGCGCGCCAATGCAGGCCGCGCCAAACGAGCGGCGCGAGCAACCCGGAGACGCTAGGAGGCAACACCATGCCCGGCAAACAGGATTTTCGCATTATTCACCGGTTTGATGGTGAGTGGTGGGGTAAAAACGAAGAATCGCAGCCTTGGATGCTGATCGACAAACCGTCCAGTGGTGCGGCCCCTGCGTCCCGGCACGGTTCAGCACTGGTACAGCAAGGTGGTTTTATCGAGCCGGAGGAAAGCCAGATTATGCAGGCGGGCTTTTCGATTGCCGGGCAAGCAATGAGCCGCCCGGTTCCCGCCATGCCGGAAGGGACGGGCGACGCCGAGGGCATGGCCCATGCAGGCCGGATTGCGGCTACGCCCAGGGTGTGGGTGTTTGCCGCAGCGCTGGGAGGCGCAGCTATCCTGCTAACCGTTGCCAACCCGTCCAATTGGCTACTCTACTGGATAGGGGCACTCTTATTGTGGGGCTGGGCGAGTTTGCGCACGCTGGAACGTAACGACCGCTTTCGGCTGCACCACAGCGCCACCGGCGTACAGCATGCACAGATCGAGGCCAACAAGGAAGTAGCGCTCGAAGCGCTGAACCGGACGTTCGATCATTTGGGAGAGCGGCTAAGGGAAGGGCGGTGAAAAGATGGACACACAGCTACACATTCGCGAGCTTGAGCACGAGCTGTCCAAGCTACGAGCCGAGAACGCCCGCCTGCGCAAGCAGGCGCAGGAGACGAACCGACACGCCCGCAGGGTGATGCAGGCCTTCGAGGACGCGATGAAGCTGGGCGCGCTGCATGTGAGCTTTCAGAGCACCAGCCGCGAGGCCTGTAGCGAGATGGGCATCACGCAGCGGCGCTGGGAGAATGCCCGTGCGCTGCTCAAGCTGGGGGGCGTGATGACGCCGCGCCTGTGGAAGGTTCATGATATGCGCGAGATCGAGGCCCGGCTGGAGATGGCTAGGGCGAGAGCATTGGATAGCCAGACGCTGTTTGAGAACCGCTTGCCGCGCAACGTGCTGGCGAGCAATCGCCAGCACCAGCCGCGCCAGTCGGGGGCAAACGGCTTTCCAACCCATTCGCCGCGCATTGCGGATGCAGCAGCGCGAGCCGCACAATATAGCCGGTAAGGGCTTTTTATTTGGGCAAGGCGGTGCAGTCAGGCGTCGATAGCGGAGCTGTCAGTTACCGGGCGGTGTGCAGGGAATCTACTCTATTTGTGTAGTAGGTTGACCGGAACAGGGCAGGGAGACGGGGAAGCTGCACCGGCCCCGCAGCTTCCCTGAGCGGGCGGTGTGCAGTTTTTCGGAAACCGTGTCACCGAGCGATGATCAATAGGGTTATTGGGGAGCGTTGGAGAAGGGGGAGGGGATGAGGTCTGCGCTATCTCCCTTCACGCCCTGGGAAGGCCGTTCAGGAAGCCATCGCAGACAGCAGGTAGCGGCGGGCGGTAGGTCTGGCAGGATGCGGGAAGGGGTTTCGTATCCGCCCGCCGCTGCGCAAAAGATGCTGTAATGAAAGCACGTTCATTCACCTCATTAGGCGAGTGCTGCAAGCCGTAGTACAATTGATCTACGAACAACTAAAAACAAACACCCCACCGTTGGTAGCGGTGGGGTGTTGATTGTCTACCTGCTGGCGGGCAATGGCAGACGGGCCTTGAACATCCCGTATTGTACCATCCCCTCGGAATCGCAGCAAATTGGCACTTTGCTGCATCCCCATGCGTTCCGCATGTTCCATGCAGGTAGGCCCAGCCCGAACGGGCTTTGGACACCTGCATCGTGGAACGCGCAACTCTCAAGTCCTACTCCGAGCTTAACCGCATCATCATAGCGCGCCAGCTGAGCGTCCCTTATCGCCTGTGGCTGCTTTTGCGCGTGCTTGACCCTCAAGGGTGCGGGGTGGTGTCCAAAGACGCCCTGCGTGCTTCCCTGGCGGCTTACGGGCTAAACTGGTCGCACGTGCGCACCGCCAGACGGCACGGGCGGGCCGATCTCTTCTTTACCTTCCACGACCACTGCATCGAGTATCGCAGCCTGCAATCGCTTTGCCTGTCGCTGGAAGTCGAGCCGGGCCGACCGGTGAACGTGCCGGCAGCGAGCATGGCCAGCCTGGAGAGCTTCCACGCGGCCATGTACGCCGCGTGGATCGCGCAGGGGCGGGACGGGGAGCGCCACATCAGCCGCGCCCGCCTGTCGGAGTATTTTGGGCGGGACGAGGAGACGCTACGCCGCTGGGAGCGCGCAGCGGGTGTGATTGAAGTCACCGGCAATGTGGTGGAGATCGAGGAAAGTGACATCGAGAAGCCGGAGGCGCCGATCCCCTGTGACACAAGACCGGACGAGCGGCTGGACAGACGCTATATCTTCGAGCAGGAGGGGCGGTATTACTACCGCACGGTGAACACGTACAGGGCCGAGTCGGACAGGGCCAGAACGGGCAATACAAGAAAAATCGCACGGCAGGTAAGGCGCAGTGGTGTTGTATCTCGTGAGGACGCTACCGGCGCACCGCTTGCCCGTGTATTTTTCTTTGATCAGGCCATGCCCAAAAACTGGCGCGAACGCCAAGGCTATTCCATCCGCAGCGATAAACGCAACGGAGGCAGGCAAACCCTCAAAACCATTCGGGGCACATCCCAGCGCTGGCGCTTGTCGGAGCTGCGGCCAGTGCCAGGAAACACTCCGCCGGGCGGTGGGTAAGTGATGATGTGGGGCTTCCCCCACGCGGCCCAGGCAGCATCACTTATCCATGGTTCGGCGGGGCCACCGCGAGGTGGCCGTCACCCAATTAACCGCCTGTAAAAAATGTGGGGGTGATCCCGTGAGATAGGGCAGTTTCTTTTCTGGCGGTTTGGTTTTAGCTTCTGGAAAGCGGCGGGCGGTGAAAATAAACCCTGCCTCCCTTCAGACAAACCGCCCGCCGCTCTCTGCCGTCTGGCGGAGCGTCCGAACGTAGCCCCTTCTTAGGGGCGAAGTGGAGGGCGCGAGGACAGACCTTGCGCAGCAACACCATGCTTGGAGCACGAACGGGCTGGATGGCCCCGCCCCAGAGGGGCGTCGCGAAAATTCCTGAGTTTCGCGTAGAAATCAAAAAGGCACATCGTCAGCTAATTTATGAAGCTGCGCGGCGTTGATACCTTCTCGCTGCGCAACATCCAACAGCTCCTCCTGGCGCACGGGTTTGAGATTGTGGACGTGGCCACAGGATTGTTTTTCGACCAGGAAGCGCGGTGCTTCCCCGTCAGCTATCGGCACACCCAGCCGATTATAGAGATTGCCTTCCGGATCGACCTCGAAGCCGACGCGCCCGACCATGCTGCCGTTTTCTCCCTGCCAGGTGTGCAGGACGGTACGTCCGTCGATCTCCTGCGCGTAATAGACCCCGGCAAATTGTTCATGCACCTCGAATTCATAGAGCTGACCAAATTCCAGGCCCAACGCTTTGGCGGTAGCAGGCAGGATAAAACCCCGCGCATCTTTCAGATCATCGAATTTTCTTGCCAGCGCCTGTTCCGCTTCCTTACTGGCTTTGCTGCCCAAGGCGGCATCGTTGGCATGGATATGTATCATCTGGCAGCAGCCGTTGCATAGCGGGCCAATCTAGCAGCTTTTCAGATACTGTAAATCCAGCACGCTGAGCCTTTCTGCAGGAGCGTATTGCGCTGGCATTGCAGCGTGGCCAGAGGCGGCAATTTTACCAAAGTAAATTCGCGTGCGTGATTCGCGTGTAATCGTGCAGATTGGGCGCGATTGTCACGCCGTTTGTGAGCCAGGTTCATCAAACCTTCCGATCTGCTCGCGGCCAGCCACGCCCTTCTGCCCTTTTCACGGATTCCTATCGCCCTGTGGAAGGGGGGCAATACCCGCCCGCACCAAGAAACCGGGTTAGATATTGCCCCCCTTCCACACGACGCTGCCCGGAACGCTACAAGGTCACAAGGGTGTGGCCGGAACACCAACCGAAAGGAATTACCATGATGAACGCAACCACCAACAGCACTGGCAACGGCCCCAGCCACATTCTGTACAACGCCGAAGAAGGCGCAGACAAGAAAACCTACTGGAAACGGGTTGGCGCCGCATGGCCTACCAAGGACGGCCAGGGGCTGGTAATCCGCCAGAATTACATCCCGGTAAACAGCGACGGCACGCTGTACCTCTTTCCGCCCAAGGAAAAAGGTGATAGCTAAACGCAACCGGCTGGCAGCACTTGCTGCCAGCCACATCACCGCCCATCGGCGGGTACGGCGCTTTCGCACGAGCGAGGGCCAGCGTCCCGGCCACGGCTTCCGCACAGGCGGGGGAGGGCCGGGAACCGTACCCACCGATGGGCGGTTTTCTGATCAACGGCAAAGACCCGGACCAGGGGCGCAGCCCATGCTGCGCTAATCCTCTTTCTTTGCCTTGATTTGCTTCTGTGCGGCTTCGAGCGCATCCGGCAGGCTAACACGCTTGATAGAGGTGATGACGGTCTCCTCTGCACCCGGTGTGGGGAAGCGGTCGGCGTGAAAGGGCAACAGCCGCTTGATTTTGTTCTCCTGCATGAGGTCTACGATTTTTGTGAGCTTCTGGCCCTTGATATGCAGGGCGACATTGCCAAAGAACAAAATCAAATGCTGGTGGCTGGGGCTGAGGACTTCTCCCAGATGGCTGATGGGGTACATGCCAAGATTCTCGTCCTTGCCGCTAAACTGGACGATGAGCCAGGCGGCGGAGCCGGAGCGGGCCTCCTGATAGGCACGGTAGGCGGATTTATCATTATCGACGGCGAGCTGTGGCCCCGTGCGGAACCTGTCCAGCCTGCTTTCGGTATCATCGGACATGCGAAGGCGGCTCCCTATCCGCTTCTTGCCTGAATGTAGCAAGCCCTAATTTCTCGGCTACCGATTTTGCAGCCACGCGTGCGTAATCCTTCAAACGTGTGACAAATTGGACAGTGGTGCGGGCGGTCTTGACCATGCCGCCCGGCTCCAGCCGACGGCTCGCAAAGGCACGATGGTCTTGCAGCGCCCGGTTGATGGCGGCAACGGCCTCGTCCTCCTCACTATGGTCCTGTCTGGCCATACCCTGCAACGCCCCATCCGCGCCCGTTGGCGCATCTGCGCGCTGCATTTCGTTTTCGCCGATCTGCACCAGCAGATGCGGGTCGAGCCGTTCGGACAGCGCGGGCGTCTCTTCCGGCCAACCGTCCAGCGTTTCCCGCGCCAGCGCGCCCAGCAGGTTTTCGGCGTCGCGTTCGCGGTTGCGGTCGCCCCGTTCGGTCTCGATGCCGCGCTTTTCCTGCTCCCACTGCTCCGGCCCCAAATGCTCCCCCGGCGCGTCGGCAATGCCCCTATCCGCATTCGAGCGGTGATCGACGCGGGTATCGCTGCCCGCATCCTCCAGCGCCTTGTTGACCGTCTCAGCCCAGGCTTCCCGCCAATCATGCACCCGCTGCTTCGAGTCCCAATAGGGGCTTTTTTTCTTTGCCGGTTCCCCGCTCCGGCCAATCTGCCGCGTTGTGACCAGCAAATGGCAGTGCAGGTTCTGCAAGCCATCACTTGCTACCGCATCGTGAATGGCCACATCCACCACTAATCCGTGCTTAGTAAATTGCTCGTCGCAAAACTTTTGCACCAAGTGCATATTTTCGCTGAGGCTCAGCTCGCGGGGCAGGGCTGCGTTAAAAGCGCGTGCGGCTCTGCCGTCGCGCGCCTTCTCCAATCCTTCCGCCCAATTCCAGAGCCGTTCGCGCTGCGCGCGATCCGGCCGTGTCTGGGTTGCCATCTCCTGCAACCAATCCGGTGCATGGTCGCCTACCTGTACCCAACTATCCAACACACCGCGCTTGTGGCTGTAGCGATGGTGGCGATCAGCGTAGATGTCAAGATGACGCGGAACCGTCTTCCACTTGCCCGTGTCAGCGTCCTTGACCTTTTCCCGGTACTCGCGGACGGTGTAACACTTCTCGCCGTCGGTAATGCGCCATTCCAGCCGCCCCACCTTCTCCGCCGTGGCTTTTTTGGAAAGCCCGCGATTGAAGGTACGGCTGACGGCCACCGTTCCATCCTCCAGCTCGCGCAGCCGGTAGCTGGCGCGCCCGTCCCGGTCTCGAAGGGTAAAGCCTTCTTCGCCCTGATAAATGCGGCAGCGTTCGGAGAGCGGCTTCCCGGCCCGCTCGAAGGCCTCGCGCAGCGCGCCCCCGACCGCGCCAACCGCCAGCGGTTCCTCGGTCTCCAGCTCGAACAGCCGAACCTCGCGGAATGCCTGACGCAGCTCCTCGCTAATAACTCCCTTGCCTAATTCCTTGCGGTGTTCCAGCCCAATGGCGAAGCATCGCTGTTGCTCATGCTCCAAATCCTGCCCGGCCTGATAGGCGGCAGCAGCCACAGCCGAGTGACCCTTGCCCCTCGACACGGCGGCAGTATGTAGATGGAAGTGACCATCCGCCACGATTTACCCCTCGAAATGTCTTACTGGAACCACCGGCCTGCGTGATGTGCGAAGCGGGAAGAGCAGCGTTACCCCAATCGCTTTAGTGGAGCTAATGAAATGTGCGTAGCTTGGGATTGCGCACTTACAGATGTATACAAAAATACTCCCACTTCGTTCCCGTATTTTCGTATACATCTGCGTGCGAAGAAGGGGGCTGTTGGCCCCCAAGAAGCGCCCGGCGTCGCCGGGCAGTTAACATAATTTCGCTGCTCATTCTGTTAACCCTTAACGCCCGCGCCCGCCCTTGGCCGGGCCGCTCTTGCCAGCACCGGGACGGTTCGGCCCGGACTTGCCAGCCAATGATTTGGGCGCCGGAAGCCCGTTATCGCGGGCGTGTGCAGCGCGGTCATTATCGAAAATCGTGCCTTTGGGCTTGGCTGCATAACGCTGCGTTGCCGGAATCCTGCCTTGAGGTTTTACGGGCGCTGGCTGGGTTGGAACCCCATTCGCCTTGTAGCGTTCGGTGGCTGGCACGCGCGGCGGTGGTGTGAACGTCACATGCACTTCGCGGCCCCCCAGCCCGAACAGCTTGTTTTTAACGACCTTGGATTCAATGCCGTTCGATCCGGCGGGCGGCAGGTCTTTGGGCGAGCGCGCCGGTTTCCAAACTTCGGGCGGGTCCTGCTTTGGTGCAGCGGCTCTGGGCTTGGCCAGATGCGGCAGGCCGTGCGGATTGGCTGGCGGGGCAGGGCGCGCCGGCGCAGCCGCTTTGGGGGCAACAGGAGGCTGCGGTTTGGCGGCAGGTGCAGCCGGCTGCGACTTGGGCGCAATAGCCTGTTTTGCACGCTGCATCCAGCCCCTTGGCGTGTTGGGCAGGGGTTGTTTGGCGGGTTTGCTGGATTGTACGGCAGCGGCTTGCTGCGCTTTGCTCGCGGCCTGTGGCTTGGCCATGCGGCACTTGTCCTTTCGGAACGGCCATCAAAATGTGCTTCGCGTTCCAATCATTTTACCATCCACAGGGGCGGATGATAAAATGGACAGAATCCTACCCTATCAGTTGAAAGCGATCCCCCGTGCTCAATCGACTGCGCCGTTCATTTGGACGCAAACAACCTGCACAGGCTGCACCGCCCGCCGCGCCCGCTGATCCCTTCAGCCTCGACCGCCCGCTCTTTCACTTTACGCTCGTTGACCCCTTCACGGTGCGCGCTTCCATGCAGGCCGTGCAGATATGGGGCGGTATTGGTTCCGGCAAGACATCGGGCAGCGGCGCTTCACTGGCGCGTGCCTACCTGCAGGCGGGCTATGGCGGGCTGGTCTGCTGCTCTAAACCCGAAGAACGGTTCCTGTGGGAACGCTATGCCGCCGAGACGGGCCGCACGGAAAGCCTGGTTATCATAGAGCCGGGCGACCCGGCCCCCTACTGCTTCAACTTCATGGATTACGAGTTAATGCGGCCAGGGCGCGGCGGTGGCCAGACCGAGAATGTCGTGGCGCTTCTGAGCCGTATCGTCGAGTTGGTCGAGGGCAAGACAACGCCAGACGGTGGCGAGCGCTTTTGGGAGCGGGCCGGGCAGCAGCTCCTGCGCAACGCCGTCGAAATGCTGCTGATATCGAAAACCGAAGTGTCCTTGCAAAATGTCATTGCGTTGACCTTGAGCGCCGCCCGGACAACGGAAGAAGTCAGGGACCCGGACTGGCAGCAAAAGAGCATGGTATGGCAGCTCCTGGAGATAGGAGAAGCGGCGGACAAGACCGCTCGCCAAACCAACGATTTTGACAGGGCCATCAATTACTGGATGGACGAGTTTCCCAAAATGGACGAGCGTACAAGGGCCAGTATTGTCGCCACCTTCACTGGTATGGCCGACCTGCTCACCCACGGCCTGGCCTGGGAGCTGCTCTGTTCAGGTACAAACATTACGCCCAACACAGCCTGGGAAAGCGGCGCTATTATCGTTTTAGATGTACCGATACAGGAATTTCACACGGTGGGTCGGATCGTGCAGGGCATCTGGAAATATATGTACCAGCGCGCCATTATCGGGCGCAACGTGCAGGAGCATCCCCGCCCCTGCTTCCTCTGGTGCGACGAGGCACAAAACTTTATTTCTGCCTTTGATTTCGAGTATCAGGCGGTGGCGCGCTCCGCCCGCAGCGCGACCGTATATCTCTCGCAGAACATTAATAACTACTACGCGGTGATGGGCAGCAACGCGAAAGCGAACGCCGACGCACTGCTGGGTAACTTCCAGACACAGATATTTCACGCCAACGCCGACCACCTCACCAATACCTACGCCGCAGACAAGATAGCCCAGGCATGGCAGACGGTTTCCAATTACGGCACATCACGGGGCGAACAGGGGCCGACCGTGACCGCTGGCGGCAGCGAGCAGCTCAAATACCGCGTGCAGCCGGGCGAGTTTATCAACCTGCGC
The DNA here is from genome assembly GCA_965214225.1 of Polyangiales bacterium. GTDB lineage: Bacteria > Myxococcota_A > Polyangia > Polyangiales > CBDCBC01 > CBDCBC01. The sequence continues at coordinate 14,313 of CBDCBC010000001.1, forward strand.
ACCGGAGGTCCAGAGAACGCCCTACAGGTGGACGCTATCGTGTTCAAGAGCGGTACGCCTTGGAAGGCCACGGGCGAGAACCATCTAAAAGTGACATTTGCTCAACAATAAATTGCTGGTGAAAAGAAAAAAGGAGCCTCGACATGGCCTTATCGAACCGTGACACCATGATGGAGCTGCGCGCCTTGCAGTCGCTGGGCGGCAAGCAGCCCAACGCGCTCAACTTTATCATGAACATGCAGGCGCTCATGATTATCCTGGCCGGGTGGACGTCGATCAGCGCGGAGTTGTTTTTACGGATTAATTTCGGGGAGCGGTACTTTAACTTCTTACGGGTGCTGATCGGCTATCTCACCTTCCGCTTTTTTACGGGCATTATCTGGTTTTTTACGGCGCTGCCCTTTATCTTCCCCCGGCCCGGCGGTATCCAGCGTCCGGCGTCGCTCAATTTCCTACTCTTGTTCACGCTGGCTTATTGGGGCTGGGCGGCGGTGCAGCTGCTCTGGATAGGCTACCGCAACCGGGAGGGCATTGTCTGGCACTCGGAGAGCTTCGGACGCTCGATCTTTTCCTTTATGCTGCCCTGGCTCATGCCGATCAGCCGCCTGGTCTTCGGCAAGGGCAATCCGGAGTTTATCCTGTATCGAGCCGTGGAGCCGAGCATTGCATTGCTATTTGGGTGGCTGTTTACCAGCGTGGACCGGGTGATCGGCATCTGGTTCATGTTTGCGGCCGTGGCGCTCTTTATCCGCAATAATCTGGTGTTCAACGCCCAGCGCAGCCGCGTGCTGGACCGGCAGGACGCGCAGATCGAGGCGCAGGCCTATCAGATGATGCAGGAGCAGATGAAGGAGCGGGGCGGCAATCTGCGCTACAAGGATATGAACGTAGCGGGCTACAGCGTCATTCCCATGCAGGCGGTGGATATACAGGCGGAGCTTGACGAGCGGCAGGCAGTGCCGACCATTGAGGATGTAGTCGCGGAGACGATGGGGAGAAGCCCAGACAGGGCAGACGGGGCCGGAGAGCCGACAGATGGGACGGTGAGGGCGCAAGAGTAGCGATACCTGCTTCTGCGCCCCTCGTCATTTAATCATCAAAAATCCAGATACTGGGGGCACGCTTTTCAATAATTTCCAAAATAGCCTCCCGGTTTTCGCTGGTGACGATAGTATAGGGTTCGGCTTCGTAGATTTCGCGGATGGTATCTTCAGCCGGTTGAGGCTCAAGGATGGTGGCATCCGATAATGCGGTCAGTTCGTCATCGTTGAACGCTTCGCCCCGGAACCGTGCTATTTCGGAATAGGTCCAGAAGCAGGCCATGTAGTACCGGTCGTAATCTCCTGACGTGTCCGGGTTGCTGTTGGCTATCTCCAGCACATCGTCAATGTCCAGACCGTATTCATGCGGCAACAGTACCCAATTGTCATCCTGGCCCGCTGCAAGCAATGTTTCGCAGCCGGCGATGTTTTCTTCATCAACGACAGCCGTTGCAGCGGCTGCAATGGCGGCCAGGGTATCGTCATCTTCTTCAAAGGTGATGGATAGTGGGCTGCCGAAATCCGCAAAACTGGCATCGACGCGCTCGATAAGCTCTGATTCGACCATATACCAGGCTCGTGGCCAATCATCCTTCAGCTCGGTTTCAGGGTCACCCGCTGCATCAAAATCCCGGTCAATAAACGCCCATTCATAGGAGAGGATGAAATCGAGCGCTTCCTGATAGGTCGGGTGGCAGGCGCGCTGGAAATCCCTCATCGTGACCGCTGTGGCGGCATTCATCCAGCGATTGGGGATGAATTCATCAATGGTTAGGCCCGGTGCGTGACTCACATAAAGCCGGTGCTCTCGACCTCTTTGTTCATCGTATTTGTTGTTGTCGTCTGTGCCACGAAGCAGGGTGAAGCACCAGACCATACCTTCTTCATTAAAGCCTTCCGAACGTTCAATAATTTCTGCGGTGGCGGTAGCTTCGACTTCTTCTTCGGTGGTCTCACCGGAGGCGATAGCGGTCGCCTGCGCTTCCTGCGTGGCATAGGCCAGCGCGTCCAGCTCCTGGCCGGTCAGGGTCAGGATAGCGGCATAATCCGCATCGGCCGGGTTGTCCGGCAGGTAGGGGCGGAACATGTTTTGCAGGCTGGAATCGGTCGCTTCCCAGGTTTCCGTCCAGGTTTCATAACAATCGGTGCGGTCGTTGGTGTCGGCGATGCTGTCGTCCGTGACAAACGGCATCCGGTTCGTAGCGATGATTTCTTCCTGTGTCAGGCCGGGCGGGTGGCCGGTGACGCTATCGAGCATATGCGTGTAGCACCAGACATCGCCGGAAGCGGCCGCACGCCGATCCTGGCTGATTTGTGCGAGCTGGCCACGGGCAAAGCCAAACGTCCAGGGCAGGGATATAATGCCAAATACGAAGACGACGATACCGATGAAAACGAGCACGTGCTTGGGGGATTGCATGAGCGTTCGGAAGTGGGGCCACAGATGCATCACCGGGCCGGACGAATAGGTAAGAAACACCCCTATTGTACCGCATAAAATCACTTGTAAAAAGCAGCATCGAAAGTCTGCTCTTACAGTTTCCTGTCAGGTTGTTTCTTCATTTGCTACAGGTGCAACCAGACTTGGAGTTAAGCGGCAATCAGAATTTCCCCTTCCAATCCCTGCTCCTGCCGCACCGCGTCCAGCAAGACCGGCTCGGACGCCCCCTGCGCTTTCGCCCCACGCCCCCAGACCTCGAAGGCCTGTACCAGCTTGACCGTCAATTCCGGCTTGTCCAGCACCCCTTGCAGGTAGGGCGAGGTGCTGTGTTGCTGCTGCAATTGCTCGAACTCCCCCTGCTCCTGCAGGGCCGACTGCAAGAGCGTCTGCATCGCCCCCAGCGCCTTCAGCCGCCCATCCTGCGCGAAGGGCTGGCCGCTCTGCGCTTCGAGCGCCGCGACCCGCTCCCGCGCTTCCCGCTGTGTTTCCATCGCCTCGGCGTGGCGCTCGACGAGGCCTTCGACCATCCCCTGCAAATAGCCCAGCAGCCTGTCCGACCCCGGCCCGCGCAGCGTCTGGCGGTGCGCCATCTCGCCCTTTAACCCGAAGCTACCGGAAATGCGCTTGCTGTCCTTCTCCAGTCGCAGCACGATCTCCAGCCCGGCAAAGCTGCCCAGCGCCGCGCTTTGGTGGTGGCCGGGTGGCAACGCCATGAGCTGCTCGGCCAGCTCGTCCCACACGCACAGCACGGCCTCCTTCAACGCCTTCTGCGCCCGTGCCGGGTCTCGGTACTCCTGCCCCTCGACGAGCATGTGCGGTCGCTCAGCGCCCCCGTAGGCCTCGACCGTGGCCATGTCCGCCTCCAGCCGCCGCAGATAGCCCGCCTGCATGGGCAGCTCGCCATCCTGCACTTCCCGTACCTGCTGGCGCAGCCGGTACTGCTCGTCGGCGTGGGCACGCTTCAAACGGCTCAAGCGCTGCATCTCCATATCCATCTGGGCCAGCGTCATCATGGCTGGGTTACCCGACGCAATCGCCTTGACCTCCGCGTAGCTCAACGTCTGCTCGTTCACATCTTGCATCCGGCGCAGACCGCTCTCGCCCGCCATCACCTGATTGATAAAGCCCGCCTTGGTCTCCAGCGTCTGCCACATATAGGCGTCAAAGGAGTTCTCGGTCACGTAGCGGAAGAGCCGCACTTCGGGATTGGTGTTGCCCTGGCGCAACATGCGGCCGTCGCGCTGCTCGACCTCGGCGGGCTTCCAGGGCGCGTCCAAATGGTGCAGGGCAATCAGCCGCTCCTGCACGTTTGTGCCCGTGCCCATCTTGGCCGTGCTGCCCAGCAGCACGCGCACGTCCCCTTTGCGCACCCGCTCGAAGAGCTGCTCTTTCTTGGCGTCGGTATTGTAGTCGCCGATATTGGCGATCTCCGCCGCAGGCACGCCCAACGCCTCCAGCTTGGCGATCACGTCCTGATAGACGCTGTGTGAACCGTCCCTGCTCTTTACTCCCAGGTCGCAGAAAATCATTTGCGTGGCGCGCTGCGCCGCCGTCTCCCGCCAAATGTCAGCCACGTTCGTCACCAGCGCATTGACCTTGCTCTCGGCAAAATCCCCGGCTCCCTCCGCGACCAGCCGCACGTCGAGCGCCAGCTTGCGCCCGTCCGTCGTGATTTTGAGCGCGTTGTCCTCCCGCGGCTCCACCCCGCCAGCGCGCACCCGCTCGTAGCGCCGCACCAGCGACGCCTGCCAGGCCCGCTGCGTCTCCGACATCGGGCAGGCCACCACAGCCGCCGCGCCGCCCCGAAGCGCCGGGCAGGGCAGGTCAAGCATGGCCGCCGTCTTCACATCGGCGAACTGGTGGAACATCTGGAGCAGCTCCGGCAGGTTGACAAACTGGGCAAAGCGCCGGTTGCTGCGCAAGGAGTTGCCGTCCGGCGACAGCTCCACCGCCTCCACAATATCCCCAAAGACGCTGGCCCAGGCGTCGAAGTGACCGATGCCCCGCTCCGCCAGCGCTTCGGGATGGAGGAAGCGCTGCAGCGTGTACATCTCGACCATCGAATTGCTGATGGGCGTGCCGGTGGCAAAGACCACCCCCCGCCCCGGCGTCCGCTCGCCCAGGTAGCGCGCCTTGATAAACAAATCGAAAGCGCGCTGGCTCCCCTGCGTCTGCACCCCCGCCACCCGGTCCATCTTGGTCGGCGTCTCCAGATTTTTAAAAAGGTGCGCCTCATCCACAAAGAGCGTATCGACGCCCATCTCCTCAAAGGTCAGCCCGGCATCCTTGCTCTCCGCATTAAGCAACCGTTCGAGCTTCTCCTCCCAGGCCTGCTTTTTCTTCTCGACCTGCTTGATGAGCCTTTTCGTCTCCCCATCGGCCGAGAGCTTCATATCGGTCAGCAGTGCCTCGTAATCGGCCACCTGCTCGCGCATAAAGGTCGCCTGATAGTCCGGCGACAGGCCAATCTTGCTAAACGAGGAGTGGGTCATAATCACCCCATCCCAATCTCCAGAGGTCACCTTGGCCGTGAAGAGCTTGCGCTTTGAGGCCGTCAAATCCTCCTTGCTGGCTACCAGCAGGTTGGCGTTGGGGTAGAGCAGGTAGAATTCGCGCGAAAACTGCTCGAGCATGTGGTTGGGCACGACAAAGAGCGGCTTGCGCGCCAGCCCCGTCTGCTTGAGCTTCATGCCGGCCGCAATCATCTCAAAGGTCTTGCCCGCCCCCACCACGTGGGCCAGCAGCGTGTTGCCGTCGGTCATCGTGCGCCAGACCGCGTTGACCTGGTGTGGACGCAGATGAATCTCCGGGTTCATGCCGGGAAAGGTGAGGTGCTGCCCATCGTAGCTGCGCAGCCGGTCGCTGTTGAAGGTGTCGTTGTAAAGCCGCACCAGCCGGTCGGTGCGCTCCGGCTCGCCAAACACCCAGCCGCGAAAGCGCTCCTTGATGGTCGCCAGCTTCTCGCGTGCGGCCAGCGTCGCCGTCTGTTCCACCACGCGCTTTTCACCCCCTTCGCCGTCGCTCACCAGCTCGTAAATCGTAGGGGAGCGCAGGTTGAGCGCGTCGTTCAAGAGGCTCACCGCGTCGCGCTTCGCCGTGCCAAAGGTCGATTGGGCCGGGATGCTCCATTTGACAAAGCGCTCGGCTTTGACGTGCCAGAGCGCGTCCTTGGCCATGTAGTCCACCTCCAGCGCACTCTCGCGGCATTCGAGCAGCTCGCTAATAAACTGCCGGATAACATCGGTCGGTATCCAACCCGCCCCCAGATTGGGGTCGATGTCGCCCGGCAGCACGTCGTCGGGCTGCGCTCCCTCCAGCGCCGCCACGTTCGCCCCGCAGCGCGGGTCGCCCTCCGCCGCTCGCGCCTGCTCCAGCTTGCGCCGCACGTTGCCGGAGAGGTATTCCTCCGCGGTCACGTAAGTTTCTTGCGCCGGGTCGAAAAAGATGCGACCGCCCAGTTCCACCACCACCCGCTCCGGCGGCTGCTCATAGAGCTGGCTGATATACTCTATATCAACCTTGCCCCGCTCGTTGAGGCTTACCAGCAACCCGTCCAGCGCGCTTTCGACACGCTGCACCGTCTCAGCCGGGCCGATTACGTCGTGCAGCAGGATGGGCATCTTCTCGACGCTGCCGTCGCGCTCGTCGTAGCGCTCGAGCGCCATCACCAGATAGGCGTCCGGGTCGTCGGTAAACTTGGCGACGTTGGGCATCCGGCGCACCGTGCGGCCATCTGCCCGCGTCGAGATGCTGGTCAGGTTGATGGGGCCCCACAGGGCAACAAAGCGGTCGTAGCGATTGTTGAGCTTCTGCCGCGCCAGCTCACGCTCCAGCGCCGGGCGTTCGTCCGTCTGCGTGGCCAGCACCGCGCGCGCCGCGTCGCGGATTTCAATCAGCCCCGCCAGCCGCTGCCCATACTTGCCGGAGAGGGCGTGCAGCCGCTTCTGCCCGTGCAGGACCGGCTCGCACCCGCCCTCCTTGTCCACCACCTGCATGATGTAGCCCTTCTCGTCTACAAAGAACGAACCGGCCGCCAGGGGCCGGTCGCTGGATGCTTCGCGCTGTTTGGGTATCTCGGCCAGGGGTTGCTGGGCGGGCGTGTAGAAACCTTGCGGGAGCTGCTGCACCGCCTCCCGCAGCGCGGCTTCCAGCCCCGCTGCCGGTGGCTCGACCCGCAGCTCGTGCGCCTGATACAGCCCGCGCCCCGTTGAAAGCGTGCCGACCACCATCTCCGGGTGCTGCGCAAAATAGCGGTTGTAGCGGGTAGAGCTGTGTGCCTCATCGAGCAGTGCGGTGTCGAGCCACGCAGCGCCCGGCAGCTCCCCGGAGAGAGCGCGGCCCGGCTGCTTGCCCTTTTGGAGGAACAAAATATCGGTCACCACCTGCGTCCCCTCCTGCTTAAAGGCATCGGTCGGCAGGCGAATCGCGCCCAGAAAATCGGCGCGCTCGTTGAGGTAATCGCGAAAGGCCGGGTCGAGCTTGTCGAGGGTGAAGCGGCTGGTGACCAGCGCCAGGATACCCCCCTCGCGCAGCCCGTCCAGCGACTTGGCGAAGAAATAATCGTGGAGCGGCAGCTTCTGCCCCCGGTGGGTGCGCTTCAAGTCGGCAAAGGGCACGTTGCCGACCACCACGTCCACGCTGCCCTCCGGCAGGGGCGTCTCCCCAAAATCTTCGATGCGGATATTGGCTTCCGGATAGAGCTGACGGGCAATGCGTCCCGACAGCGTTTCCATCTCCACCCCCACAAACTCCATGCCAGGGGGAGCCATACCGATAAAGTTGCCCACGGCGCAGCCCGGTTCCAGCGCGCGCGTGCCTTTGGCCGGCACGCCGAAGCCGGCGAGCGCCGCGTAGATCGCCTGCATGACCGGCTGCGCCGTGTAGAAGGCGTTGTAGGTGGAGCGCTTGGCCGATGCGTATTCCTCGGTCGAGAGCAAGTCGCGCAGCTCGCCCCCCAGCGTTTCCCAGCCGGGCTTGAATTCGCCCGTGGCCGGGTCGGGAAAGATGTCGTTGGCCAGCGCCCCAAAGCCCGGAAAGCGGGCCAGGGTTTTCTTGTCGAGTATCCCAGCACCCCAACCCGTGCTTTCCAATTCTTTTAGCTTTCGGATGACAGCCAGCAGGTCGCGGGCTTTGCCTTTAACGCCGGAGGCGGCCTGCATTTCTTCCAGGCGAAAGGCGGGCGCGGCTGTCTGCTCTTGAGCGACCGCATGGAGCAGCGGGGCGTCGTCTGCAGCAGGTTCGCCGGGAACGCCAAACAGCCCCGGCTGAGTGACGGGTTGTGCCGCGGGCGGTCTGCGATTGGTCGTGCGGGGTTGGGGTGGTGTTACAGGCGGAGACGGAGGAGAGGGGACGGCATCAAAGAGGGAGATTAACCCGGCGTCAGGTAGAGCTCGCGCACTGCGGCGTCGGCCTCCAGATCGAGCTGGAGGCTGCCCAAAGATGGGTCGCGCTCCTGAATCTGCGTGCGAATCCGCGCCCTGGTCTCGGCCATCGTCTCGGCCTGCGCCTGGATGTAGCTTTCCAGCTCGCCCTGCTCCGCCAGCTCCTGTTTCAGGGCCGGTTTGTAGTGGGTCAGGAATTGTTCGAGCAGATGGGGGTAATTCATGGTCTAGGGGGTCGTTGGGGTCCGCTGTCGCTGCTTCGGTTAACGCGCCCAGAAAGCTGGGTTGCCACTTGGGAACAATTTTCTTGCGCGGCATGAAGGCGGAGGGAGCGTTGAGAGACCTTCGGTATAGCCCTTCGCTCGCCCCGTTCAACGGCAATGTTGCCGGTCGTGGAAATCCGCCACTCAGCGGGCTTGCTTTACCCCTGTTTGAAGCTGGGCCGCATAGAGCCGCTTCAGCCGTTCCAGCCCCTGTTGCAGCATGGCCACGCGCTGCTCTGGTTGTTCAATTGTCGCGCAGCCCTGCAGCGAGCGACAAATCCACTCGGCCTTGCCGCCCTCCCCCTCCAGCTCGTCGAGCGCGTCCAGCTCCTCCGCGGTCGGGGGCCGCTCGCGGGCTTCCCTCACATACCCCTCGATGAGGGCCACCAGCTCACACAGCGCGCGGCGCCGCGCTTCCTCCTGCACCCACGGCGCAAAGGGCAGGCCGGACAACTCGTTCAGGTGTTTTTGCATCTGGGACATGGCTCGTGCTCAATTGCGTACCCGGACGATGACGCAGCTGGGACAGTTTTGGAAGTCCCCCTGTAGTCGTTTCCTTGTGGTTGGTTGCTCTGTCCCTAGCCGGGCGCGCGGGCCGCGCAAGGGGTTCCCGCGCAAACGTGTCACGCCCTGGCCCCGCCCGCTTCTCCGCCCGGCTGAAGGGGTCGCACCAACCGCAAAGGAAACGGACATGCAGAAGACCTCCACCACCACCCCCACCGCTCACGACAGCGAAATACGCATCTATGTGGCGTGCCTCGCCAGCTACAATCACGGCATCCTGCACGGGAAGTGGATCGCCGCCGCCCAGGCGCTGGATGAGATTTACGCCGAATTGCGGGCGATGCTAAAAGCCTCACCCATCCCAAACGCCGAGGAGTGGGCGATTCACGACTACGAGGGCTTCGAGGGCATCCGAATTTCCGAATACACAGGGATTCCCCAGGTACACCAGTTGGCGGTCTTTATCGAGGAGCATGGACGGCTGAGCGCAGAGGTGTTGAAGCATCTCGACGAGGAGATAGAGCGGGCGATTCAGGCGCTGGAGGAGGATTACTGCGGGGAGTACTGCACGCTGGCCGACTACGTGCAGGAGCTGACCGAGGAAACGACCGAGATACCGCAGCACCTACAGTCCTACATCGACTACGAGGCGATGGGCCGCGATATGGAGATAAATGGGGATGTTTTCACCGTTGAGACGGGTTTCGAGGAGGTGCATGTCTTCTGGGCGCGCTAGTCGTGCCCACCTTTCAGATAGCCATTCAAAAATCTGGCAATAGCGAAAGCTGGTGGTTATTTTGTGGCGGCGGTTTTACATTGAATAGGCCAAACACTCTGTCTCTGTAGTAAAGCGCTTCACAATCAACGCGCCAGCCATTATTGCTCTTGAAAAGAAGAACATCCCGCCCACTTACAAATCCTCTTTTACGGTATGCGTCGTGTAAGAGGTGATGGGTAGGCACAGGGAGATAACGCCCTGACTGATATTTGAAAGATGGGGAGGAGGAGGCATAGAGAACGTGAAAACATTCTTTATGGTGCTGTTTTTGATTGAAATCAGGTTGGCGTTGAAGGGGAAGAGCGCCAAAATGACATAGTACGACCTTACACTCGTGCGTTGCACACTGCGCCAACTGAATACAAGCCGCAGGTAAAGACATACCAAATTGGGCGTCGATCACTGGAATAAGCTGAATAGAAAACGTGTCCCGATGAATAATCTCTGCAACCGCACTTTGCGGTAGAAGGAATTCGGCAGCACCGATATTGCAGAATTTTTCTACTGCTATATCAAAATGCTCGTCTACGGCGTGCTCATGTATAAAGCCGTAGAGCAAATCGTCATCACGAACAATATGGTGCGTTACTTCGTGAAAAAAGGTGAAATTCTTTCGCTCATGAGAAGTAACTGAGGAATTGACAATAATTGTAGGCTGAATATTCCGAGATGGATTTCCAGGGATATACTCGCCTTCATCATGTTCCTCTCCGAGACGACGCTCAACGATTTTGATTTTGAAGTGTTCTGCAATTGAATTATCCGGGCCACTGTAGAAGCATTGAGAGGGAAGCTTTAACTCTTCTTTTAGATAAACAATTAAGTGTCTGAGACGCCCAATAGCATCTCGCTCATTTCTTACTTGCATGGACTATTCGATCTCGTTTTTGAGCAGATAATACCGCCTGAGCCAATCCTCTTTCGTTGATGTCTTACGACGCGCGCGAGATTCTACTTGTAATAGAAGTTCGCGCATATCCTCTTCTAGCTGCTCTCCCTGTTGCTCTAAAGACTTCTCAAAGTCTTCAAAACCAGGCGGGTAATAAGCCATTGACGATTCCACATCGGATTCAACATCTTTCAGCAGTTCGCTCAGTACAATATGATAGTGTTGAGATAGCTTATTTAACGTATCGACAGAAGGTTTTGTGACGTTGCGCTCAATGTCAGAGAGAAATGAGATAGAAAGACCCGTTGCTTGACTAACATCAGACAGTGTCTGACGGCGCGTTTTCCTCAGATTGCGAAGTGTTTTTCCAAGAGAGGCCATGGTTTATGTTTGAATTACGTTTGAAACGTAATAGTTCGCATTGTATACGCTTGACAAGTAATTCCGTTTCATGATATTATTTCCGTCAGGAGCGTAATATATCGCAACTTACGCTATTGTGCAACAGAGAGGATTCTTGAATGGCAGCGCGACGGGAATACCGACGGAGACGGGGCAGTGATACTTGGCACTTCTGCCCAAAATGTAGCAGTTGGCCGACCTCTAACTACGAATCAAGCTACAGCAAACCGACCAGCGGTGAGCTTGACAATCAATGTCTGGCCAAAGAGCGGGATGGTAATTGCAGGAGCAGTTAGAGGTGGCGTAAAACATCCGCACGGAGGGTAGCTGCGGAGAACACTCAACTTTTGGACCGTATATTTATTGGAGAATTAATCTAATGGCCGAATCGACGAAGAACACCGGCAAAATTTGGACGCCGGGCGATGTACAGCAACTGAAGCAGCTCGCGGCGGGGAACACTCCCACCCGGGTAATTGGGTTGAAGTTGGGCCGCACCGAGGATGCAATTCGCTCAAAGGCCCAGCAGGAAGGGATTTCCCTCAAACCAACCAACCAGTCACCCTACAATCGCCAGAAGTAGCTTGCTGGCGCATCAGCTCGAACAAAATCCCCTGAAGCGGCCTTCAGGGGATTTTGTTTTGCATGCCTGTTCTAAAAAAATCCCCAGCATAACAACTCATGTTCGTCTGACTTTGGGCAGCTACGACAGATGTGAACAATCATGCTGGCAGAGAATGTAGATAAAATTGCCCAAAAGGTCATACACGCATCTTTATGGTACAATTGCCACGAACAACAGTTCTAAGCTGTTGGAATTTCCCCTCCCGGATACAACCTGGTAGAAAATTAATCACAAGGGCGAGCTGTTATGCAAAAATCGGGTATATTAACTTCAGTGGAAACAAATATTGGCGTCCGGTTGGAATATGATGGATCGCAGGCAGTAGATTAACGGTATCCCACAAACGGTAGTTTGATGAACACTTGGTTATCTTGATAGGCACCGAGGACAAACATCCAGCAAATGGTCAGAAACGCTCTCAAATTTATCTGGCTTTTTGCGACTCCCACCACAGAGCGTTTCTTAGTAGTACTAACAATACCTTCTTAATTAGTGTGACATAACTGTCCAAAAAATTGCTCGCACTACAGCTTTTTCTTTGAAATGAAGTGATGATGTCGGATTCCAAAAGCAGAAAACAACAACTTCAAGCGCTGGTGGAGCAGTATGTCCGTGATCGTGACCAGTATGTGCGCTCGACCTCAACATATAACGAAACACAACTTCGGGCTGATTACCTCGATCCGCTGCTTAAAATCCTGGGTTGGGACGTTAAGAACGAGCGCGGTTTACCGCAGTACCGCCGTGAGGTGATCCTGGAAGATACGGTCGAAATCGAAGACGATGAAGCTAAACTGATGCGTAAGAAACCGGATTATGCACTCCGTCTGGATACAGAGCGCAAGCTGTTTGTCGAAGCCAAGAAACCGCGTGTGCGGATCGAGCAGGATCGTCAGGCCGCTTTTCAGGTCAGGCGTTATGGTTGGAATGCTCGCTTGCCAATCTCGGTGCTGTCGAATTTCGACAAGTTGATCATCTACGACTGCACGTCGCGACCCGATCACAATGATGATCCGAGCGTCGGTCGCCTGACTGTTTACGACCACAGTGAGTACGTCACGAAGTTCGATGAATTGTATAAAGGTCTATCACGTGATGCGGTGTATTCCGGTCGTTTCGACGTGCTATTTCCGATGGACACGGAACGTACTGGAACGCAAGCCTTTGATGATTACTTCCTCCAACAGATCGAGAATTGGCGTGAAGCCCTGTCTCGCAGTCTGGCTGAACGTAACCCGCGTTTGTCTGAAGCAGAACTCAACTTCCTTGTACAGCGGTTAATCAACAGGATAATTTTCCTGCGCATCTGCGAAGATCGAGAACTTGAGCGGTACAAAACTCTCTACGAAGTCACCAGCTACGACGAGCTGAAGCGGTTGTTTCAGGATGCAGACCGCCGCTATAACTCCGGGCTGTTCGATTTTGTCGAAGATGGATTGTCGCTCAACGTTGATCTCGATGGCGATGTGCTGGTAGACATCTTCAAGGAGTTATACTACCCACAAAGCCCTTATGCTTTCTCGGTCGTCGAAGCGAACGTTCTAGGCGAAATCTACGAGTTGTTTCTCGGTCGGGAAGTAAGGCTCACACCGCCTGCGGTTGAGGTCGTCGAGAAACCGGAAGTCGTCGCTTCCGGTGGTGTTGTCCCGACCCCAACCTTCATCGTGGAAAACATCGTCGCACGCACTATCGCACCACAGATAGATAGCAAATCCCCGTCGGAACTCACTGGTTATCGCGTAGCGGACATCAGCTGCGGTTCGGGCACGTTTTTGCTCGGCGCATTCGATTACTTGTTCAACCATTATCTCGAATGGTATTTGTCCGATGGTGCAGATAAACATGCCGACAAACTGTACCAGGGCAGGCAGGGTATATGGTATCTTTCACTCGATGAGAAGCAGCGCATCCTTCTGAACCATATCTTTGGCGTGGACATCGACATTCAAGCGGTAGAAGTGGCGCGTTTCAGTCTGCTGCTCAAGCTGCTTGAAAACGAGAGTAGCACGGCGGTGCAGGCGTACACTGAACGCCATCATCGCGGGGCGCTTCCCAAGCTCGATGGCAACATTCAGCACGGCAACAGTCTGGTTGATTTAAGCTATTTTGACTTCAATGAGGACGCAGAAGCGTCGGAGACACTTATTGCTCAGATCAATCCGTTTGACTGGACAGAGCGTTTCAGCGGGATCATGCGAGCAGGTGGCTTCGACGCAGTTGTTGGCAACCCGCCTTATATCCGTATTCAGAACATGGTGCGGTATTCCGAGTCCGAAGTTCGCTACTACCAATGGACAGAATCGCCGTATACAACGGCACGTGCCAACAACTTTGACAAGTACGCACTGTTCATCGAAAGAGCACTGGGACTGCTCAAACCAGATGGCGTATTGGGCTATGTCGTTCCCTACAAGTTCTTCACGATTCGCTCCGGTAAGGCATTGCGTGAACTGTTGTCCGGGGGAAAACATCTTGCAGAGATTACGCATTTTGGTGTGCTGCAAGTATTCGGCAAAGCACGCAGCACATATACCTGTATACTGATCGTTTCTAAAGCTGAACAAGAACGCTTTACAGTGGAACACGTCACTGACCTGGCACAGTGGCGATTAGGTCAGCAGCGGCAGATCACCGAACAACTGGTGGATACCATCGGTGAAGCACCCTGGGAGTTTCTCTCGCCCGAAGCGACCGCCTTATTCGACAGACTCCGGCGCGAGAATCCAACCGTGTTATCTGATGTTGCCCGTATTTTCGTTGGCGTGCAAACGAGTGCCGACAAAATTTACATCTTCGAAGCAAAGAGCGAGACTACCGATACAGTCACGTTCGACGACATCGATGGGGTGACATGGACGACTGAGAAAGCAATCCTTCGTCCCGCGCTGATGGATGTGCAGCTACCAGCGTTCAGCCGCCCGCAAGCTAATACCCACATTATTTTTCCATACAAGGTTGGTGAACGCAGTGCGACGCTTTACTCTCTCGATGAGATGCAGTCGCAGTTTCCGCGTTGTTGGGCATATCTACAAAGCCATGAGAGCAAGCTGCGATCTAGAAGCCTCCAGGATTCGGAGAAATGGTACGGTTATGGGCGAACGCAAAGCCTGACGCGGTTCAACGGGGAAGCCAAGCTGATCTGGCCTGTGCTGTCTCTTGAACCTAGATATGCCTACGATGACCAGGATATACTCTTTACTGGTGGGGGCAACGGCCCTTATTACGGCTTGCGCCCGCTACCAGATACCGAACTGTCGATTTTCTATCTACAAGCTATTCTATCGCATCCGGTATTCGAGGCGATGGTCAAGTCGATTGCCAGCACATTTCGGGGCGGCTACAAATCACATGGTAAACAGTTCGTCCAAAGTTTACCTATTCGCCAGATCGACTTCATCAATCCCGATGAGAAAGCAGCCCACGACGGTATCGTGACTTCCGTGCAGCAGCTCATTCAAGCGACTGAAGGACTGAAAACGGCGACTCTGCCACAGCAGCAACAGACGTTAAGAATACAATCAAGGGTACTGAAACAGCGGATTGATCGGCTTGTTGAACAGCTCTATGGCATTGATGCGGCAGACTTGTTAATCATCCCCGAACTACAAGACGACGAATAGATAAGGACCTTATTTTGAAGAATGCACCGGACGCACAAAAACTGAGAGGAGGGTATTACACACCGAAACCCATTGCTGACTTCCTGGCACGGTGGGCGGTGTGCTCTGCTGACTCGACCATATTAGAACCCAGCCTAGGCGACGGCAACATTCTGGTCGCGACGGCTGAGGCGCTGCGCGGTCTTGGTGCTGCTCCGCCTGATATAGCTGACCAACTCTTTGGTGTCGAACTCGACCCGGATGAGGCTGAGAAGGCGATGCAACGCGTTGAAGCAGTATTAAATGGCTGTTCACCCCGTCATATCCATGTCGGAGATTTCTTTGGCTATGCGGAACAGACGCTATTTGAGATGCCCGTGCTGAAAGGCACGCTCACGCCGACCACGACGTTCGATGCGATTGTCGGTAATCCGCCCTTCATCCGCTATCAGAACTTTCCTGAAAAACTTCGGTCAATCGCAGTTCATCTGATGGAGTATGCGGGTTTCAAGCCGAGCCGCCTGATGAACACCTGGCTGCCTTTCCTACTCATTTCTTCGCATCTGCTCCGTGAAAATGGTCGCCTGGGCATGGTGATCCCTGCTGAACTCTTCCAGGTGAACTACGCAGCGGAGGCTCGCCAGTTCTTGAGTGATTTCTTCCCGCGTCTGGGCATCATCACCTTTAAGCAGTTGGTGTTCCCCGACATCCAGCAAGAGGTCGTCTTACTCCTGGCTGAGAAGGGTGGTGAAACCAGTGGCATTCGTGTTGTTGAGATGGCTAACCTGGATGAACTAGCGACATTCAACCCAGATGACCTTTACGCTGCCGAACTCAAAGAGATGGACCACTCCACCGAGAAGTGGACGCAGTACTTCCTCTCCCAATCGGAAATCAGGCTGCTACGTGAGATGCGAAGTCGAGAGGGTGTCACAATGTCCGGTGAAATTCTAGATGTTGATGTGGGCATCGTCACAGGGCAGAACAAGTTCTTTATTGTCACCAAGCAGCAGGTACGCGAGAACCAACTAGAGCCGCATCTTGAACGTATAGTCAGCCGATCTGCCCACCTGCAAGGGGCGGTGTTCTCGGCAAGTGATTGGTTCGCAAACGTTGAGCAGGACTATCCGGCGTTGTTCTTCTCTCCACCGAAGCAGGCGGTTGATGAGCTGCCCAAGCCACTTCAGGAGTACATCCAGTTTGGTGAAGCCCAGGAATACCACACAGGCTACAAGTGCCGTATTCGCTCAATGTGGTACATCGTCCCATCTGTCTGGATACCGGATGCCTTCATGCTGCGCCAGGTACACGGCTATCCCAAGCTCATTCTGAACAACGCACAAGCGACGTGTACCGATACAATTCATCGAGTGCGTTTTATCAACGGTGTGCCCCCTAAAGTCGCTGTATGCGCCTTCCTCAACTCGTTGACCTTCGCCTTCAGTGAGGTGACGGGTAGAAGTTACGGTGGGGGAGTGTTGACCTTTGAGCCAAGTGAGGCGGAAAGTCTACCTTTACCGCTGCGAGGTGCGGAGAACCTGGACATCAATCTGATTGACGAGCACCTGCGGAACAATGATATCGATGCAATCCTGGACATTACAGACAGAGTGTTGCTCATCGAAGGTCTGGGCCTGACCGAAGAACAGGTTGGGAACCTACGAAAAATTTGGAGCAAACTCCGTGATCGGCGCATCAATCGCAAGCGCTCGCGTCGTTTATGAGTAACATCGTCTTAGCTTGTGACGCTGTGACATCTATGACGGCGACCGGCTCGAAGAAAAAGACAGCGGCAGAGACGCATTTGTCACATTCATCAGGTTTTAGACTCTGCCTCAGTAGGACTTACTTTGCCTGTCCAGAAAACGCTACTTTCTGAGACAATGATTGTCACATCATTATCAATTGAAGAGGAATCGTTGGAGGTGTAGACTGCGGGGAGGCTTTCCCAAATTGTCCAAAAAACGGTCGTTTTTCGGACACGTGAAAACACGCTAGGATAACGATTGAAATGACGTGGGGCGAAACTAACTACACGCAAGCTAAAGGTAAAAAGACCTGTTGATAAGAAAGTCGCTGTTTCGCCCTTCCGTCCATTGATTTGTTAGACTGCTGGTGCATTACCACGAGGTGATAGAAATTCAATGCCATAACGTGCCGAAATTTCAATCACCTCTTTCATATCAGGCGGTTCTTCCGACGGCAGTTGGCTCAACTCTTCAAAGTATTTTTCCAGTCCGGCAGGTGCTAGCATGATGAGCATTTTAGCCGGTTCGCTCCCAACAACAGTAAAGGAGTGCGGAGCGTTGCGCGGAAGATAAACCGTCGCGCCGCCCGTTGCCCGCACGATTTCACCGTTAATATGAAAGTCAACCTCGCCCGACACAACATAAAATGTTTCATCTTGGTTTCAATGAAGATGAAGAGGAATACTCACGCCGGGCGGGTTATAGTTCTCGATTAGTGCGTAGCTATCGGCGGTGTCTTCGCCGGTCAGCAAAATACGCTGAGTGTCGCCAAGCACGTTCAGCCGTTTGCCTTGCCCGCTTGAGATAAATTGTGCGTTAAGAGTTGAATCGCTCATAAATTCCTCCGATACTTGTTGTGTGTTGTGTAGAATATTATCACAAATCTCTTATTGGCGAAGCGGTCTAACGCCGGAGTTCAGCGGCATTTGAGGCGTCTGATGCTGTATTCTGAGCACTTAAACTTTGCGCGGATTTGCTCGGATCAATGCTGATCCAACAACAGGGCCACAAGCGCTTGGCGCTCCACTTCGCTCAGGTAGCCGTAATTCGGCATGGGATGGGATGTCAGTTCGTAGTCTGGTGCTGCGTAGATGGCGGGGTCTGTGAGACTTTCCATCAGATAGTCGGCAGCCGTGTGCGCGTGGCCGCGATAGTCTGGATCACGTATGCGTTCTGCGGCGCGCTGGCCCATGCCGTTGTGAGGCGGCCCAAAGGTTCCCTGCGTTCCCAAAGCGTCCAGCTGATGACAAACGCCGCAGTACTGCTTCAGGTAAAGCTCTTGACCGGCTGCAATCAAGGCCGCTGTATCTGGAGCAGAGGAAGCAACTGCCTCTGCTGAAGCAGGCAGGGTCCCGGTTGCAGTCAAGGCCGTCGTGCTTACCCGTGACGAGGCACTCACGGGAGGCACAGCTCCTTCCGCAACTGCCTCGTGATGAACGCTGGGCACTGCATCAGCGCCCAGCTCCGTTGCGTTTGCATCCTTTTCTGGCTGGACGGCAGCCGCAGACATGGGTCCCGCCACGGACTGACATCCAAGTAATAACATCAGCGCAAGCAAGGTACTGCTGACCTTGCTTGCGCCGCAGCGCGACCAACACTCTTTGCTCTGGTTCAACGTCATTTTCCTTGCTTATTTATCCTGCGCTTGCTTTGCAAACGTTTGCCAATATAGCAAGACCTTAGCCAGCACTACTGGAGCGGGCGGCCTGCGCGCTCAATCAGTGCTGGCAGCACCATCACCGCGCCAGAGCCTGGTGCGCCCACCCCGTTGATCGTCACGTAGGCGTTGCCGTCGGGGTCAAAGTCCAGGGAAGTTGGGAACGAAAGACCATCGGCCACCACCTCGGAGGCCACCCCTTCTTTAATGCGAATGACCGCACCACTATTGGGTGTGGGGCCTTGTTCACCAAAGATGCCAAATTGAATGGCGTACAGGTGACCATCCGGCGCGGTACGCAGGTCGGTCAACGTCGTTAAGCCGGTCGCGTAATCGCTGACGTTGCCGTTGGCATCGACGGCAAGCACTTTGGCCGAACCGGGCACAAAGGGAAAGCCCGAAAGCAGTGAGACGTAGGCGTTGCCATCCGCGTCAAAGGCGATGCCGGTGGGGACGGGGTCCACTTCCATGGCATCACCACGTGCTGGGTTGGGGAAAGGGCCAGGCAAGCCAGCAAAGACGGCGACCACTTCGGTTTCGCCAGTGGCGGGGTCAACCTTGAGCAGATCGTTGGCGCCCGCATCGGCCACCCACAGCATTCCGTCTGGTCCCACAACTAGGCCATAAGGATGCGTGTCTAACACATTCGGATCAGGATTCTGCTCATTTTCAATATCCCAGGTGTTAGCTACTTCCGTCGTGCCCTCATCGATCGCGAGAATCGCCGCCAGGTTAGCGGGGCGATCCCCCAAGTCACCATACCACTGGCCCACAGTGGCATAGAGCGTTCCCTCCAGCAGCGCCAAGCGTGCCCCACCAATTGTGTCTTGGCCTGCCACGATCGAGGGGAGCGTGGCGACGTCTGTTTGCGTGCCGTCTGTGGCAATCCGCACCACGCGCGCCGTCTCACCAAACTTGGCGGACACGGCTCCTTCGCCGGGAGCAACAAAGGTAAGCTCTTCCTCACCGCCCACGCCCGAATCAATGACCCAGACGGCGCCCGCTGGATCCACCAAGATGCCCTGCGGGCCGTTAAACCCCTCAGCCATCACGTGATCCTCCATTTGGGACATCCCCGCCGCCGGTGGCACAGTTTGATTTGGGGCGGCTGGCGCTTGCACCACTTGGCACGCCGAGAGGAACATGACTGCCAAAAGTGCGGTAAACCAAATGCGACAGGTATTAAACATGCGAATCCTCCGTTACTTTGTGAACGTTCTTATGTTGGTAGAATAATTGGTAGTCCTGCATAGCGAATGATATGACGCTGTTTTGACAGGGAATCCATCACTACCCGTTCAGACTACCACCAGATCGTATACAGACCAAACCTATAGAGCGATTCGATGGCGGTGCGGAATTGACGAGCCAGAAATCAGTAGAACCATCAGCAGTACGCCGTACAATCCGCCAAATGCCTTGCTGGCAGTGGACAGTGGTGCCTGCGGATCGCCGAAAAAGAGACCCGCGATTCCTAACAATAAGACGGAGCTGAGCAAACCGGAAGCCCTCGTACCCACCACGGCCCGCGGCCCGCCACAGCATATCCCCCCAGTAGACCGATCAGGGCGACTCCGATTGCCCCACCCCCCATGCCTGTGGTAAAGAGAATGGCAAAAAAGTTCTCCGTAACGAGCGCTGGCCCAATAGCTAGAAGCAGCGGAGCCAGGATTGCCCACCGCCACAGCTTGCTGCCCCGGGTGATCTGGGCGTGTTCGGCTCCACCCAGCAACGCGCCCATCAGCGCAGCGGGCAACAGAATCCCCAAAAAGGTGCCTGCCCAGGTAAGCTGAGGCTCTTCCTCGAATCCTAATGCCAGCAACACCATCCAGCCCCGCAACGATGTTGCCCACGTTAGGCCCAGAAAGGCGCCAATAACTGCGTAGGTAATCATTGAATGACGCCCGGAGACCTGAGTACCTGCCGCCTGACTGGCAACGGGTCGGATGGTCGGTATCATAATCGTCTCTTCTTTCACAAGAGGATTCCTTCAGAGCAGGCTGATGCAGATCGAGCCGATCCCAGACGAAACGGCGGTCATATGGCGTCTGCGACCGGGATGGCTGTGTGTACGGTGCCTTGCAGAGCGAGGGCCAGACCCAGCAGGGCGAAGGGTATCTGCCAGCCAGCTAAGGCCCAAGCGTTGTACCCGTTGCTCAGAACCAGGGCAGGGATAAGGATGAGGAAGGTGTACAGCCCGCACAGCAGCGGTGTAAACCGCTGCCAACCGCCCCAGTGGTCAGCCCGGAGCACGGCGATACCGGCAAGTGCCAGACCAAGGGCTTGCAGCATAGCGGACAGCCCGAGCAATGCACCGCCTAGATCCTCATTCACGGCGACAAGCACCTCAAACGGGAGAAACAGCACGCTTGCGAGTACGGCGACCCCCAGCCCGGCCTTCGCGAGCCAGCCCTTTCCGGCGGCACCCGAGTAGGCCAGGCCGATCACGCCAATCAACACCAACGCATTGGCGATGAACACGACCCCTTGCATAAACACGTTCTGTAGCGTCCCGAAGGGTGTGGGGAAGAGTGCCTCTTTGAGGCCAACCCCAATACCCATGAGTGCGCCGATGATACACCACCAACCTGCGGTACGAACGAAACGAGATCTGTCCATGACACCTACCTCCTTGGTATGCTTGCCCGCGCCTTTTTCGGGCGGGTTCGTTAGCCCCAATCGCTACCGATTGGAAGATTCTAACCATCTGCGGCACGTTTTCTCCGCATTAAAGGCATTATCTTCTTATGGATATAAGATGTCGTCAGTGCGTACACGGAGATGCACACGTATCTCTGCAGTTCGGGCTGATCCGTAGCCAAGGATTTGATAAGCTCTATGTCCGAGAGTAGAGGAAAGAAAACAAAAAAGCGACCAAGCTTCAAAGCTTGGTCGCTCCTGAACTGATATTCAGCTTGCAGCTATTAAGGGGTTTAGGTCAGACTGCGATCAATCGCCCAAAGCATGATCTGGGCGCGGCTGGTCAATCCCAACTTGGCTAAGATGTGGCTGACGTGCGTCTCGACGGTGCGCTTACTTAAAACCAGTTCGGTGGCAATCTCGCCGTTCGTCTTGCCCTGCCCAATCAGGGTGGCGACTTCACGCTCGCGCCCGGTCAGGCCGTCTGACGTTTCCCTGGATGCCAAGGTACATTCTGGTTTGAACGACAGATTCTGGGCGTAGTCTATGGCCTGCGTCAGGGGCATGGCGCGTCCAGCCGCCTGCTCTGTCTGAAATTCAGTTTCGGTGAGGGTGGCCCGAGCCAGAGCGAGATAGTGTTCATACTCCAGGCGGGCGGCTTGCCACACTGAGGCAACTGCGGTTCTCTCCTGGCCAATCGTATCCACTGCGCCTAGCAATCGCGCCCCCCCGGCTGGCAATCCCCTCAGCAGGGCGATGGCGGCAAAGCCAATCAAACATTCTGCCATACCCGATACATTTTGTAGAGCCTGGTGGGTGGCCATACTTTCGTTGAATAGATTGAGGGCGCGTTCGATAGCCCCCTGATGCAAGCAGGTGTGTCCGAGATTATGCAAAACAGAGGCCAGATCGTGCGGCGCGTCTAGTTCGCGCAGCAGTGCTACGCTATTCTCATACGCGGTTTGGGCATCCTCATACTTTTGCTCGCAGCGCGCCAGATCGCCAAAAGCGTTCAGGGCATGGGCCACCCGAAAGGAGTCGCCCGCCGCTCGGGCAATCGCCAGACTCTCAGCTAACGAGGCTCGGGCCGTTTCATAGTCACCCACCTCAAGGGCGACGCTGCCATGACCAAGTAAGGCCATACCCAAGAAAAACGGTTCCCCAGGCGATTCACGTGTCAGTTGAATAACCCGCTCACCCAAAGTGAAGGCGGTGTGATAATCACCGGCCGCTCTGGCCGCCGAAGCTAAACCGGCCAAGGCGATGGCGAGGACGCTGCGGCCTTCTTCGCCGGCGGCTTCGGCTAAAGCAACGGCTTTTTGGCCATAAGCCAGGGCGTTCGCAGCCTCGCTGAGAAACATGGCCATAAAGCTGGCATAGGCCAGGGCATTGGCGTGGACAACCAGAGATATTCTCTCGTCCGCCCGAGTAAGCAAACGCTCGAACCATGCCAGGCCTTCCAGCACATAACCGCGAATTTCCCAAAATCGGACCAGTGCGTTGGCGATGCGCAGTCCCATCTCGATACGGCCGCTTTCCAGTGACCAGGCCAGGGCGGCGCGCAGGTTGTCGTGCTCGCCTTCCAGCCAGTTCAGCCAGAGTTGCTGGTATGTGTCGTTCAGTTTCGGCGCGGCTTCTTCAGCTCGGGCCA
Source organism: Polyangiales bacterium (assembly GCA_965214225.1). Taxonomy (GTDB): domain Bacteria; phylum Myxococcota_A; class Polyangia; order Polyangiales; family CBDCBC01; genus CBDCBC01. Next base: position 36,931 of record CBDCBC010000001.1, read on the forward strand.
GGAACAGATCCAGGTGGCGGTTACGCAGCCGCGCAGTTTCCCCCGCCTCTTCCAGTTTCTCGAGCGCATATTCTCGGATCGTTTCGAGCAGGCGGTAGCGCGCCTGGGTGTGGCCAATTGTATCCGCCACGACCAGTGATTTGCTTACCAGCGAGGAGATCTGATCCAATAGGGTCTCGGCAGCGTTGGCCTCTCCGGCACAGATGGCTTCGATTGTGTCGAGCGTGTAGCCAGCCTCGAAGACTGCCAGGTGCTGTAGCAAGACTTGCTCATCTACCGACAGCAGTTCATAACTCCAATCGATGGTTGCACGCAGGCTGTGGTGACGTGGTTCAAGACCTGTTCGCTGACCGGAGGTGAGCAGAGCAAAACGATCATTAAGACGTGCAGTTATTTCTTGAACAGCCAACACATTGAGGCGGGCGCTGGCCAGTTCCAGGGCCAGAGGGAGGCCATCCAGCCGTCGGCAAATCTCAACGGTTGACTTGGCATTTTCGGCGGTGAGGTTGAAATTGGGCGAAACGGCCCGCGCTCGCTCAACAAATAGACGAACAGCGTCGTAACCCATTAATTCTTGGAGATCGAGGCGGCTTGACCCGTCTCGCCCAGCCCCACCAGCAATAACAGGCGAGTCCAGACCGGATACCGGGTAGATTGTTTCGCCAGCAATCGCCAGCCCCACCCGGCTGGTCGCCAGAATTCGCAGCTCAGGCGCATGGGACAGTAATCCTTGGGCAAGTTGGGCGCAAGCTGCGCGAAGGTGCTCGCAATTATCCAAAATGAGAAGCAACCGTTTAGACGGTACAAAATGCTGTAGTGTCTCCAGCAAGGGCTGGTCTGCGGTCGGGCGCAGGCCGAGCGTCAGTGCGACGAACTGCGGTACGAGTGCAGGATCGCGCAGCGGCGCCAGGTCTACTAGCCACACGCCATCCGCAAAGCTTTTGCTCACCGTATTGGCAGTCTGGATCGCCAGCCGCGTCTTACCGCTACCACCCGCGCCCGTGAGCGTGACGAGGTGCCCGCTGAATAGCAAGCGTTTAACATCAGCTATCTCCCGCTCGCGCCCAACGAAACTGGTTAATTGTATTCGGTAGTTTGTGGATCCCATTTCGCTCTGCTCAGGTTCTGGACCAGAATTTTGACCGGCTGGTATAACTGATATGAGGTTTCCCTTGTCGTTTATTTTGCGGAGTCTCTGGAACATCTTACAGGGCGTCTCCACATCCGAGGTTCACCGAGCTTTGACATGGAGCACCAGCTATTTAGGATAATCAGCTTAGATTATGTGTTCAAAGAGACTCTTCTTCGCGGACACCTGAAGCCGCCCAACGCCCGAGTTCAGGCGCGCCCCACATAGCCAGCACCGTTCTCTACCACGCGAGCGGCATATTTTGCAATGCTCATTTTCGCCACGTTCACAGGCGTTGTCTAGAACGACTTATTGGGCCGCGTTTTTAAAGTTCACAGCGATAGAGCACCGTTTGTTCATCCCCATGGGAGACCACCTCAACCGGCTTCCACCCCAGACGCTCTAGGATGCCTCTCGCCGTAACCGTCGCCGCGTAAACTCTTTCGTAGCTCTGTTTCTGAGCCGCCTTCATTCCGGCTCTCACTAACTCAGTCCCGATGCCTCGGCCACGGTGCTGCTCCACGACGAATAATCCCCCAAGACCTGGGTGGTACTCCGGCAAGGCCCGGAGAGCTTGATCCCGCAGCGTAATCGTACCCGCCAACCCACCGTCTGCGAAGGCTACCAAGCGCACGGGCAGATCGTGGCGGTTCGCTTCCGAGTAAAAATCCTGAGCGATATCCGAAGGAGTGCGCTGAGCGTAGTACTCCGGCCACTGACCACCAAACCATTGCGCCAGAGTGGGAATGGCCTCAGGACAATCCACAAGCAAGGTGATTTCAATCATGCTTTACCTTTGCTGTAAGGAGTTGAGCGGCCCAACATAATACTAGACGGCAAGTTGTCCATCTAACACGCCCCAGTGGGATGTTACCCGCCAATCTGTCCGGATAATACTCTTACCTTATTTTTGATCCTATAGAGGTGGAATCTATTTTGGATTGACATAACAGTATCAAATAGAAGCGATTTCTATTCAAAAAGCGGCCAAATCAAGTAGGAAATTGGCGTGACTGGTAGCGCCGTAAGCAAAGCAGAAGGTCGTGCGCATAGGGATGGGTGCTGAGCAATTCAATGCGGTTGAGCTGTTGCTGCTGGAAATAAAGACGACCGGGCATCGACAACAAATCGCGCACGATACGTTTGGCGCCCCAGTGAGCGAAGGGGGAGTCGGCCAAGAGCTGACGGCGAAAGTCGGCCAGCAGATTGTGCGCCAAATCCGTGAGTTGAATCAGGGCAGCCTGCGCCTCAAATTTTTGTTTGCGGCGCGCAGCCAGGTGGAGACCGTTCTTGTCTTCCCGAAATTGCTCGATCTGACCGTTTCGGCGCCTCCTCTGGCATCATAGCTCTGCATCAGCGCGCGAATGGAGGGAAAAACAGCGGTGGTCACATAATAACTGTGCCGCCAGCTGCTTTCGATCTGCCGTTTTCTGACAATCACATCAATCGGTCGGCCCAACTCGAAGGTGGGCTCGACGGGCCCCAGCCAGCTGTTATCGCGCTCTGGATGCCAGCGGTTGACTCGGCGGGCCAGGGCGTTGGCCCGGCGACCGGAATAGCCTTTGGCCAGCACCTGGTAGTCGCGCTTGAGCAGCCTTTTCAAGTTATCATCTGTGCCCGCGCCGCCATCCAGCCGCCAAAGCGTGCGTTGACGCGCGCTGGGCGCTAAGTCAAATGAACTTTCGACCTGTTGCACCGCTTTTTGCAAACATTGTAGAGTCAGCATGTTGCCCGCAAAAAGACCGGACCAGAGCGTTTCCTAGTAGGCGACGGCGCTGACGCGGGCTAATTGGCGACCCACGCTGTTTTTTTGCCCGCAAAGTAGCCTTTTTCGGCCTGTTCCGCCTGTTTTCCGCTGGGCAGACCGGATAAATCGAAGTCGAGGCGCAGGAAGCCGCGCCAATCGTGGCGACGCGTTGGGCTAGATTGGGCGCTAACTTGGTTGACGGCCTGCTCCAATTGGTGGAGATTCATTTGACTTAGCTCATTGAGCGCCTTGGACAAGGTCGACTGTTCGGCAAATTGGTCGATTCGTTTGACTTGGGCCAATTGGCGTTCTTGACGCAGCTTGGTGTTGACCTCGACAATGTATGCGCAGCCCGCCAAAATGCTGTAAAAGAGCTGTTCCAGCTTGTTCGCCAGCGTCAAACCGCGCTTGACGGGGCCATTTGACACCTTTTGCAAGGGTTGTAGCACGGCTTGCTCGTCATACCACCTCATCAGCGCGGCTAACGGGGCATACTGTGTGTTTGTCAGAGCGTCGGTCGTCCCGAATGTGAGTGACATTAGGTGAATCTCCAGTTGTCTAAGTCAAATGAAGTTTTCTGTTGGTCACCCAAGCATAGCCGATTTTGTGCCGGGCGCGCTACCTGTTTGCTCAATTTTTGGCTTTTTTAGCGATTTTGCCCTCTTTTTTCGCCATTTGGCGTAGATTCGCCCTCTTTTTAGCCTTTTAGCGTCAAAAATAAGGTGTTAAATTCATCTTATCCACCCAATTGCCTCAATGAGATACCACATTCACCTCTATAGTAGACAATCGCTGCCGTTATAGATGATGCAATTCAGTATTCGTAGCTTTCGGATAGGGCCTAAGTAGAACTTAATTCCACGTGTCCATCAAACGTCCGTTTTTCGGACAAACATCCGAACACTCCCCTTCGGATACCAACCCCCGCAAAACCATAAGCATTATTGTCCGGAAACTATGTCTTGTTTTATAATGTCCGGTATGCTAATAATTTGATGAGTTATCGGACATTGCGCCTAGATTGACGCGATGTCGGCAATCGGAGAAAGCAAACAGGATTATGCTGGTGGGATACGCACGGGTTTCGACGGTACATCAGGACGAGGCGTTGCAGATGGACGCGCTGAAGGCGGCTGGCTGCGAGAAAATCTTTACCGAGAAGATGAGCGGGGCCAAACGCGACCGGCCGGAGCTGAATGCTGCGCTGGATTACATGCGTAGTGGCGACACGCTGGTGGTGTGGAAGCTCGACCGGCTGGCTCGCTCGATGCGGCAGCTTATTGAAACCGTTGAGATGTTGGGTGATCGGGGGATTGGGTTCCAGTCCCTGACCGAAGAAATGGACACCACGACATCGGGTGGCAAGCTCGTCTTTCACATCTTTGGCGCACTGGCGGAGTTTGAGCGCGACCTGATCCGAGAGCGCACCAGCGCCGGACTGGAAGCGGCGCGCGCGCGGGGCCGCGTGGGAGGGCGTACCCCTGCCCTGTCCAAAGATGACATTGCCGTCGCCAGGGCATTGCTGCGCGACGACTCGATTACCGTGGCCGAGAT
>CBDCBC010000002.1:0-20076 GCA_965214225.1 Polyangiales bacterium
AGCCTCAAGCCGTGCATCTGCGTCAACACGATGAGGCCAGCAAAGCCAAAGAAGAACATCGGCCACAGCCCGTTGGCCTGCGATACGGCAACCATCGTGGCGTGGGCCAGCACAAGAAACTCCTGCGCAAAGCCCCACCAGCGGTTGCGGTGCACGCGCGTAAAGAAGAGGCTGCCCTGCAAGAGCAGCAGAAACATGTAGAAAAAGCCAAAGAGATGGCCGGAGGTATCCTCCATTGGATGATACCAGAAGGTGTAGATGATGGCCCAGGAAAAGTAGTAGCCGTGGTATTTGCGTACAAAGTCGACGGCGCGACGGGGCAGCGGCGCGCGCTTGCCAAAGAACATGCCGCGTCGCGGATTTTCCATCAACAGCATAAGCACCAGCAGAAAAATCACCGACCACTGCGAGCTCCAAATCGACACGTCCTGCGCCAGCCCGTCGTACCAGAGGTGCGATTGCAGCAGGTGCAGCGTGATAAAGAGCGCGTTGGCCCCCAGCGCCAGGTAGTTGACCGGATGCAGCCCCTTGACGTAACGCAAGCCGTTGCGCTGCGCGTAAAAAATCAGCCCCCACAGCGTGAACTGGTGGGCAAAGTAAAAGCCCCAGGCGGTCACGCGGCCCCACGTCGTCTGCACCGGAAGCTGCCACTCGTACCACGATGCGCCGCTGTCCGGCAGAAAGTCGATCTGCTCGAAGCGCCAGCCGAGCAGGGCAATGATCGCCGTAAAGACAAAGCTAAAGCCGATGCCGAGCCAAAGCGCGCGCAGGTCGGCACGCGCTTTGGCTTGGGCTTGGGCGATTGGTTTGGTGGAAGGGACGGCGGTTGTGGTGGACATGATAAAATTGTGTAAGCGCAGCTTTACGGACGTGAAGAGATAGTTGGATCGTAGAAGCAAGGTCGGGTGTCATTCCTGCGAAGGCACAATAGCGTTAAGTTAACGGTTACTCGTTCCACGCGGAGCGTGGGAACCAGATTGCTAACTTAACGCCATTGTGCGAAGGCAGGGATCTGTACGATATAGACCAACGAGCAAGGGTAAATATCCAGCACGCTTGTACCTGATCCAGGGATTCCCGCCCGCGCGGGCATGACAAATCGCGCCGCCTGCAGCCAGGCGCGAAGCAGCGCTTCGCGTTACGTGAGCAGACGCTTTGTCTTCCACTGGCGGAAGGCGAAGAGCACGGGCATGTTTAGCCACATCCCGTAGTTGACCAGCCGCCAAAAGAGATTGTCGCTCGTCTCGGCGGTGACTTCGTCACGGACTTCGGTGGTGTTGGCATCTACGGCCACAAAGGTGTGGCGGTGCACCCACTTTTGAAACGGCCCGCGCAGCTGCCGATCGACAAAGCTCGTGGGCGACACGTCCTCGATCTGCGCCAGCCAGCGGATTGGCAGCGGGCCAAGCCACATCGTAAACTCCATTTGGTCGCCCTCGGCCAGCAGCGCCGGCGCGCGATGGATGCGCACAACCACCGGCGGCGGCGTAATCGCACCCATGCTGGCGGATTGGCGGTGAAATTCGCGCACGGTGTCCAACGGCGCATTGACGGTGAATCGGTGAGTATATTTCATGAAATTAGAGATTAGAGATTGAGGAAGAACAAGGGCTTAAAAGCCAGTGACGGCCACTGTCCAGACAGAATGAGGAAAGCTGTCCAGCTGCGGACAGTGACGGTCACTCTACCAATCTCCAGTTGCTACTTGTCCAGCAGCTGCCGCACGGCTTCCTCGACTGTCGGGTACTTCCACGTAAAGCCCAGTGCCTCCAGCTTGGCGGGCACGGCACGCTGGCCGTCCAGCACGATGGTGGACATTTCGCCGAGCGCAATTTTGAGCGCAGGGGCGGGGGCGGGAAAGAAAGAGGGGCGACCCATCACACCGCCGATGACCTTGGCAATTTCCTTGTTCGTGCGCGGCGTGGGCGCGCTGAGGTTGAAGGCCTCGCGAGCCTCTTGCTTATCGATTAGGAATTGGATGGCGCGCACCTCGTCCTCCAGATGAATCCAAGGGTAATACTGCTTGCCGCTGCCGACGGGGCCGCCCGCAAAGGCGCGAAAGGGCAGCACCAGCTTGGGCCACGCCCCACCCTCGTTGGTCAGCACAATCCCCGTGCGCGTAACGACGCGACGCACGCCCAGCGATTCCGCCTCGGCCGTTGAGGCCTCCCAATCAAAGCAGACCTGCGCCAGAAAATCGCCGCCGGGCGCGGCATTCTCCGTTAGCACCGTGTCGCCGCGGTTGCCGCCGTAGTAACCCACGGCGGAGGCCTGCACGAGCACCTTGGGCTTCTGCTTGGCGTTGCGAATCGCCTCCATCACCGCGTGGCCCGCCTCGACGCGGCTGCTGAGCACCTCCTGCTTGTACGAGTCCGTCCAGCGCCCGTCGATGGGCGCACCGGCAAAGTTGACGATGATCTCTGCCCCGTCGGCCAGGTGTCCCCAGCCCTCGGCGGTTTTCGTATCCCACTTTTCCATGCGTACGCCGGTGGGCATGGAGCGCGCCTTGCGGTCCGGGTTGCGGCTCAGAACAATAACGTCGTGGCCGTCGTTTACTAATTGTTGACTTAGCGGTTTGCCGATGGTTCCCGTCCCGCCGGTAATGATCACGCGCATATTGGATTCCTTTTCGTCCTGGTATTTATCGTCGTAGTATTTAGATTTTGCTCGGTGGCTCTATTTTAGCCGTCCTGTACGTCAACGCCAACTCGCACGCCCGGTCGATTGCTGAGCCTATTGCCGAGCCGATGGCTGATTCCGTTCTCCCAGGCGCGGCCATTGAAAAGTTTACCTGAAAGCCCACGCGTTGTCAATGCTTTGTCTAACATTTTTGCGGAGTGTGTATGAGCTTATCTGCAATTTTGATGGTAAAATGAGCTAAGATCGCGGGGACGGCTTATCGCGCCCTACCCAATAGTAGATAATGTCACTGCCCTTTAAGCGATTTTGACTACACTTAGGCATACGCCCAACTGCCGCTTGGCCGGGCGTGCCCACAACGATTTGCTACCGTAGACCGTACCCATTCCACCTGTCACATGCTGCACGCATCCCCGGAGATTGCTGTCCATGAGTATCCAGACTGAAACTTGGGAGCACGCGCTGCTCTCCAAGGCATACGAGGCCATCCTTCCCCAGCGTAGCGGGGCTTTACCCACCCCCCAGTTCACCGTAGATTTGCTGGATCGCGCCTATGCTAAGTGCGAAGCGCTCACCGCTCACCACAGCCGTTCGTTCTATCTAGCCTCAAGCCTGCTGCCCACGGAAAAGCGGCGTGCCGTGCGCGCGCTCTACGCCTTTTGCCGCATCAGCGATGATATTGTGGATCGCTGTGAAGCGGTGGATGCGGGAGAAAAGCTGGAGAAGGGGGAGGTGGAGCAGCAGCTCGCCCGCTGGCGACGGCGCGTCAGCGAGACGCCGGCCAGCGACGATTTGGTCGTGATTGCGTGGACGGATGCGCGGCTGCGCTGGGGCGTGCCGCAGCGCTACGCCGAGCAGCTGATTGATGGCGTAGCGCAGGATTTGCAGCCCGTGGCCTATCAGACGTTTGATGATTTAACCGACTACTGCTACGGCGTGGCCTCCACGGTGGGGCTGATGAGCATGCACATTATCGGCTACAGCGGCGAGGAGGCCATCCCCTATGCCATCAAGCTCGGCGTGGCCCTACAGATGACCAACATCCTGCGCGACGTGGCCGAGGATTGGCGCATGGGTCGCCTCTACCTGCCGCAGGCGGATTTGGAGCAATTTGATTTGTGCGAAGATGATTTGAAGCGGGGCGAGGTAACGCCGCCGTGGCGCGACTTTATGCGTTTTCAGATCGAGCGCAACCGACGGCTCTACGAGGAGGCGTGGCCCGGCATCGCCATGTTGGATCGCGACGGTCGCTTTGCGATTGCTGCCGCCGCCGAACTTTACCGCGCCATCCTCTTGGACATCGAGCGCTATGATTACGACGTTTTCTCCCGGCGAGCGTTCGTCTCGAAGCGGGGGAAGCTGCGACGGCTGCCGGGGATTTGGTGGCGGGCAAGGAATGTGGGAAGAAGTAATTAGGGATTGGTAAGTGGTAAATGGGTAGCCTTGAAAATTACCCGAAATTCAATTCCAGACGAAGCTCTGTGGTTCACGCCGCTAACCAATTACCAATCTCCAATGACCAGCTTTACGTAAACGCCGAAATCCCCGTCAACTCCCGCCCGATAATCAGTTTCTGAATCTGGCTCGTCCCCTCGTAGAGGCTGGCCACGCGACCGTCGCGCCAGAGCTGGGCGGGGGCGTACTCGTCCGAGAAGCCGTAGCCGCCGTGGATTTGGATCGCGTTGTCCGCCGCGCGCTTGGCGGCCTCGGTGGCGTAGTATTTGGCAATCGACACGGGAATCGTGCTGCGCTTGCCCTGATTTTTTGTCCAGCCCGCCTGGTAGACGAGCAATCGCGCCGCCTCGGCGTCCACCTTCATCTGTGCGAGCAAATCCTGCACCATCTGGAAGCTGGCAATCGGGCGCTCAAAGGCGCAGCGCTCCTGCGCGTACTTCACGCTCACGTCCAGCGCGCGCTGCACAATGCCCACGCAGCCGCTGGCCACGCCGTAGCGCCCGTTGTCGAGCGCGCTCATCGCAATTTTAAAGCCCTCGCCGACTTCGCCCAAGCGTGCGCTGTCCGGCACGCGCAGATCGCTAAAGAAGAGCTCGCCCGTATCGCTCGCCAGCAGCCCTAGCTTGCCCGTCATCTTGCGCGCCTCAAAGCCCGGCGAGTCCGTCTCCACCAGGAAGGCGACCATCCCCTTGTGCTTCGTCCCCGGCTTGGATTGGGCAAAGACAATCGCCACATCGGCCCAGGTGCCGTTGCTGATCCACACCTTTTGGCCATTCAAAATCCAGTCATCCCCATCCCGCTTGGCCGTGGTCTGCACGTTGCCCGCGTCCGAGCCAGCGTCGGGCTCCGTCAGGCCGTAGCAGCCGATCAGCTCGCCGCTGCACAGGCGCGGCAGGTACTCCTGCTTCTGCGCCTCCGTGCCCCAGTTCAAAATTGTCAGCTCCACCAGCGACATCTGCACCGAGAGCGTCGTGCGCACGCTCGAATCGGCATAGCCCACCTCCTCGAAGACAATCGCCTCCGAGATATAGTCGAGCCCCGTGCCGCCGTACTCCTCGGGAATCGGCACGCCGAGATAGCCCAGCGCGCCCATCTCGTTGAGCAGCTCGCGCGGGAATTTCCCGTCGCGATCCCAGTCCCGCGAGTGGGGCAGCATTTTCTCGCGCGAGAACTTGCGCACCGCCTCTTGAATCATCCGCTGGTCGTCGTTTAAGCTAAAGTCCATTTTGGTTTCTCCGAAATCAATTTCATCGTGCACGACATGCGGAGTGAGCACGCCCTCGTGCGAACGGGTTCGACGAATAAAGGTTGTCTAACGGGCAGATTTGGTACAGCTCAACAAGACTTGCCGCAAGCGTGGGTGTCTCTACTCCACGGTTCTACTGTCGCTCATCGTACTCGCGAGATGCCTGGTCCGCTAAAGCTGCCAGTTCGTCTTGAAAATTGGCAAAGAGATCGTCCCAGCGGCGCTCCGATTTCAACTCGGCAATGATCCATTCCACCAAAGCATCTTGCTCTTCAGGGTACTATTATCGCGTAACTTTGACACGATGGTCAAAAGGGCGTAATGGCTGAGCGCGCCCTCGCACTACGGTCGATAACGTTTAGATCGCCCCCATCTCCCGCAGCCTGCTGATTTTCTCCACACCGTACCCCAGCATCTCCTGCAAAATTTCATCCGTGTGCTCCCCCAAATGGGGTGGCGCGCTCTGCATCTGCGGCGGCGTGACGCTCATCTTTGCCACCGGCCCAAGCTGCGGCACGGGGCCATCCACCGGATGCTCAACATGCTGCACCATGCCGCGCGCCTGCGCCTGTGGGTCGGCCAGCGCCGTTGGAATGTCGTTGACCGGCGCACAGGGAACGCCCACCGCCTGCAATTTCTCCAGCCATTCACCGGTCGACTTTCTGCGCAGCACGGCTTCGATTTGCGGCACGAGCACCTCTCGGTGGGCAACCCGCGCGGGATTGGTCGCAAAACGCTCGTCCGTCAACCAATTCGCGTAGTCAAGCGCAGCAGAAAAATTGGCAAATTGCTTATCATTGCCAACCGCAACCATCAGCCAGCCGTCGGCAGTGGGAAAAGGCTGGTAGGGGACAATGGAGGCGTGGGCATTGCCGTGGCGCTGCGGCGGCTCGCCGGAGACGAGGTAGCTGCTGGCGACGTTGATCAGCCACGAGAGCTGCACGTCAAAGAGGGCGAGGTCGATATACTGGCCTTCGCCGGTGCGCTCGCGGTGGTGAAGGGCGGCGAGGATGGCGGTGGCCGCGTGCATTCCCGTCATCACGTCGGTGATGGCGACGCCGACCTTCATCGGTTCACCGTCCTGCCCATCACTGGTCGGGCCGGTGATGCTCATCAAGCCGCCCTGGGCCTGGATGATCGTGTCGTAGCCGGGGCGCTCGCGGTCGGGGCCGCTTTGGCCGTAGCCGGAAATCGAGAGGTAGATTAACCCCGGTTTGGCTTCGCGTAGTAAAAAATAATCGAGTGACAGGCTTTCCATCATTCCTACCCGGAAGTTCTCGACCAGCACGTCACAGTGTCGCACCAGTTCGCGCAACACGTCGCGCCCCGCTGAGCTCTTCAAGTTGAGCGTCAGGCTGCGCTTGTTGCGATTCGCGCTCAGGAAATAGGCGCTCTGTCCGCTCTGCGTAAAGGGTGGCCCCCAGCGCCGCGTGTCGTCGCCCACGCCTGGCTGCTCGACTTTGATCACGGTTGCACCGTAGTCGCCAAGCAGCATCGTCGCGTAGGGTCCCGCCAGCACGCGCGAGAGATCGAGAATGGTGATGTCGGAGAGGGCGGTGGTCATGGAGCGCTGCGCGAGTCAAGCTCGGATCTATAATGGTGAGATTAGCAATGGTGATGTTGAGCGTGACGACGCCGTAGCCCACGCTCAGGCGTTGCCGCGATCATGCGACCCAATGATTAACCCTTGCTTCTGAAGGCCCAAATTTCTGCGTGAACCCGCGCGGCTTGCAGCGTAAACGGGAGCACCAGAAACCGCTCGAATAGGGTCTCTTCGATACATGCTCCTGCTGATATGCACCGTCAGCAGTTCGCTTACCGTGATGGTGGACAGGGAAAAAATATCGTTGGAGTAGGCTTTGCCAATATCTTGTCTACCACGCTCCGCTTCGACAAAGATATTGGTGTCAATCAAGAATCCCATGCGGCTCTGGCATCTTCAGTTCAGCGCGGCTTCCTCTATATCCAGATAAGCCTCCGCTTCCTCCGGATAGCCTGATGGCCACCACGCTGCTAAGTCAGCCCCCACTGCAGGCGGCTCAATCTTTGCCACAACGGTTCCGTTGCGGGTGAGCGTAAAGGACTGCTCCTGGTAGTAGACGCGATTGATCACGTCGGAAAAGTTGCGGGCCGCTTCGGTGACGCTCAATACGGTTGACATCGTTCTCCTCCTGAAAATGAATTGCCCCACTTACAATATAATAAACAAGATTTTACAAAACAAAAGGGCGCGACCTTGATCCGCTACCAAAATCTCAGCGTACCCAATCTTGAATCTTCGTTCATCTTCATTCTTCCTACGCCCACTTCGCCAAGCCCGTCTCGTGCGGGTTGATCAGCGCTGGGTGGCTGGCGCGCACGCGCACGCCAATCGCCAATTGGCCGCTCGCATCGGGATGGACGTGGCCGGTGTAGCGCAGCGAGCCATTCTCGCCGCTGCTGCCGTTTTCCATTACCACCACCTGCGGATCGACGAGCTTGCCGGCGTCGTCCTGCTCGCTGGCGACGATTTCCACCTGGACATCGCCCTCCGGCACGCCGTTGAGCCAGACGTTGGCGTCCAGCGAGACGGTGTCGCCCACGGAGATCGAGGCGTCCTCGGCCACGTGGGCCTCGACGCGCACCGAATTCCAGCGGTCGCGCATCTGCTGCTTCCAGGCGGCGATTTCCTTGGCCAGTGCAAAGCCGTCGGCGTGGTAGCGCACGCCGCTCGCGGCGGCGGGTAGGTAAAGCTCCGTCGCGTAATCCTTGACCATGCGGCGCATGGAAAATTCGGGCGCGCAGGAGCGGATCGAATCCTTCATGACCTTGATCCAGCCCTGGGGCAGGTCGTCCTCGCCGCGGTCGTAGAAGAGCGGGACAATTTCGTTTTCGAGCGTGGCGTAGAGATTGAGCACGTCCGCCTCGTCCTGCGTCTCCTGGTCCTTGTAGTCGCGCGGGTCGCCGATGGCCCAGCCGTTCGTGCCGTCGTACCCTTCTTCCCACCAGCCGTCGAGCACGCTAAAGTTGGGCACGCCGCTGGCCGCCGCCTTCTGCCCACTCGTGCCCGAAGCCTCGCGCGGGCGGCGCGGGTTGTTGAGCCACACATCGACCCCCGAAATCAGGTGGCGGGCAATGTTCATGTCGTAGTTTTCCAAAAAGACAATTTTGCCCGCAAAGTCCGGCTGCTGGCTCAGCTCGTAGATGCGCTTGATCAGCGCCTGGCCGGGCTGGTCCGCCGGGTGCGCCTTGCCGCTAAAGACAATCTGCACCGGTCGCGCTGGGTCGTTGAGGATGCGCTTGATGCGCTCCTCGTCGTGGAAGATCAGGGCGGCGCGCTTGTAGGTGGCAAAGCGGCGCGCAAAGCCGAGCGTGAGCGCGTTGGGGTCGAGCAGCGTGTCGGCCAACTCCATGTGGCGCGGCCCCTCGCCGTGGCGCATAAACTGCCGCTTGATGCGCTCGCGGGCAAACTTGACGAGCTGCCCCTTGCGCTCGCTGTGGATCGCCCACAGGTCGGCGTCGGGGATGTTGTCGACGCCGCGCCAGGTGGCCGGGTCGTCGATCTGCTCCAGCCAGTCGCTCTGCAGGTGCTGGCCGTAGAGGTCGCGCAGCTCCTGCACGAGCCACGTCTTCATGTGGACGCCGTTGGTAATGGAATCGATGGGAACCTGCTCGATGGGCACTTCGGGCCACAGGAACTGCCACATCTCGCGGCTCACGTGGCCGTGTAGCTCGCTGACGCCGTTGTGGTAGGCGCTCAGCTTGAGGGCCAGCACCGTCATGCTGTACTGCGAGCCCCAGGCCAGCTCCTGCACCGCAAAATTGATAAAGCGGTCGCGGTCGACGCCGAGCTGGTTCCAGTACTGCCAGAAAAATTTCTCGATCATCTCAAAGGCAAAGGTATCGTTGCCGGCGGGTACGGGCGTGTGGGTGGTGAAGACGCTGTCCGCGCGCACGGCTTCGACGGCCTGATCAAAGGAGAGCCCCTGCTGCTGCACCAGCTCGCGCACCCGCTCCAGCCCCAGAAAGGCGCTGTGCCCCTCGTTCATGTGCCAGACGCTCGGCTCGTAGCCCAGCGCTCGCACGGCCCGCACGCCGCCGATCCCCAGCACCACCTCCTGGCTGAGGCGCATCTCGCGGTCGCCGCCGTAAAGCCGCGCGCCCAGCTCGCGATCCTGCGGCGCATTGCGCGGCACGTCGGTGTCCATCAGATAAATTGGAATGCGACCGACCTGGATTTTCCAAATCTTTGCGTAGACCGTACGCCCCGGCAGGTCGACGTTGATGATAATCTCGTTGCCCTCAGCGTTGAGGGCGGGCTTGGCGGGCACTTCAGCAAAGTCGATCTTTTCGTATTCGGCCTGCTGCTGCCCCTCGCGGTCGATGCGCTGGGTGAAGTAGCCCTGCGGGTAGAGAAAGCCGACGCCGATAAAGGGCAGCCCCAGGTCGGACGCTGCCTTGCAGTGGTCGCCGCTGAGGATGCCGAGGCCGCCGGAGTAGATGGGCAGCGCCTCGTGCAGCCCAAATTCCGCGCTAAAGTAGGCGACCACGCTCTCCTGTTCGCCCGCGTGGTTGCGGCTGTACCAGGTCGACGCGTCCTCCGCCATGTAGGCATCAAACGCCTCCAGCACCTCCTCATACTCGGCCAGATAAGCCTCATCCTCGGCCACGGCGTTGAGCTTCTCCTGCTCCACGCCGCGCAGGAAGCGCACCGGATTGTGGTTGACGCGCTCCCAGCGCTCGGCGTCGACGGCCTCGAAGAGCGCCTGCGCTTCTGGTTCCCACGTCCACCACAGGTTGTAGGCCAGCTCCTCCAGCCGCGCGATGGCCTCGGGCAGCTTGGGGAAGACGGAAATTTTACCAATCAGTTTCATGAGTTTCGTGTCCTTCTTGAAAAACGGCCAGCGACAGAAAAAGTGGTCGTCGCTGGCCGTTGGGATTTGCAATGTCGCAAGGGTGAATTTACGCCTCATCTCCTATTGTACAGAAATTCACGAAATCCATCCAGTCTGATGGGTTACGGTTGGCGGACGGAGCGTTCGAGCTATTGCACGCTAACTGACTGATTGCTTTGAAAGCGCGAGTGGCTCATCATTTTGTGAGCGACAAAGGTAACCAGCAGAAGAGAAGAGAGGAGGGGATAGAATAACGAGCCGAGCAACAACAGCGCATAAACGTAATTGACGAAGTGAAGGCTGTGGCTGCGTTGCTCGATCCGCTGAAGAGCTTCGCCTGTATTCAGGTTCCAGAGTTCCAAAGAGTCGACTTTCCCTTCGGTAATGAGCTTTGCTGTGGCCCTTTTAGATCGGTTGATTGTTTTGTATAGGATAAAGTTTGGCAACAGAATCAGCGACACGCAGATTAGCGTGGCGCAGAAGAAGGAAAAGTAGCGAGCGAAATTATCTTCAGGCGAATGGAAGCGCCGCAATTCGGCAAGAAATTCGCGCGAGAACGCGAAGTCGTAGATATCCAGGTAAGCTGCTGGCTCGTAGTGAATGTAGATATCGTACAGAAAGATCAGGTACAAGGCGAGGGCCGTTGCCAAGAACGAGAGCCGGCTATTCTCCAGTAGATCATAGAAGGCTTCAAAGCCTCGGTAGTGGCTTGAATCGACAATGTTGGGAATTATGGTGATCTTGTTTTCTTCCAGCCACCAAAAAAATCGACCCAATGCCGCAATGATAAACAGCACGTAAATTGCCGCTGCAATGTGAACTTGCTGGTACAGCGTGACAACAAGTGAAAACAGTGCGTTGGCAACTCGGTTGACATCCTCTTTCAACAACCCACCTACCGCCCAATCCACCTCGAATCCGTCCAAGGTCGATAGATCAAACGAAGAATCTGTCAGCGGAATCAGCGAGCTGACGGGCCATCTCACAATCAGAAAGAACAGGGCCAGCGCGACAGCGACCAGCCCCCATACCAACGTGTACTTCCGGATTGCCCGCCGCCACCCCTGCATCGCTGTGTGCTCTGCCACCGGCTGATACGAGGAATCGAGCAGCATCTGCTGTTCGACCAAACTTCGAGTTGCTCTATGGGCACTCCGAAGCGTCAACAAGACGAAGTACAGGGTGGCCGGTGCGATCAGCGAGTAGACCCATATCCAGTGTGGCGTGAAGAAGTAGCCCACGTTGTGATTGTCGAAGCGGATGGAGTGGACACCAATCAGCCAGCTTGCGATAAACAGGAACGAGCCGACAAAAACGGCGACCACGGCAACCAGAAAGGGATCCAACAAAAGTTCCGACCAATCACTTTGCCGCTCAATGGCCGGTTTGGATTCAACTGCGCCCTTCGACGCTTTAGCTTCTGACTTCTCCTCGACCGGCTGCTCGCCTATTTTATCTCCCCAAATATAGGCTCGCTCTTGTTCGCTCAGCAGCGGCAAACCCGCAAGGTTCAGCCACCGGTCAGCTTCCTCGAAAGAATCCAGCAGTTCCAGCTCGACAAACGCTTCAATCAATTCCAGGTGACGTTCACGGCGGCGGGGCACGCGTGCATCATGGTTTTCGTAGCGACTGATCGTGTGCTTGGTCAAGACGAGCGTGCCGCCATCTTTCAGTGGGCAAGCGGCGATGGCATCGACCAATTCCTGCTGCGTCTGATAGCCCCCGTGCTCACGAAGCCTCTTGAACATCGCCCGCCACTCTGAATAATTCTGCACGACGTTCTCCTGGAGCAACTGTTGGTTGGGGGTTTGTCTACGCTGGGTCCGGCAACGTTTCTAGCTCGGACCACTGGGGAATGCACGTTATTGTACACGAGTTGCCACGTTTGGCAACTCGGTTTTCCTGGTCAATTGCCGTTTTGGTAACGCCAGTTGCCGCGATTGGTCATTGATTTCTACGGGAAATGTGTGGTAGATTTCGGGGCAACGTGCTGAATAAAAAGGGGGAAACAGTGGCAATCAACAATACGCTCCTAAAAGCTATCTTGGGCCTCCTATCTGCCTGTCTGCTTTTCGCTGGTTCGACAATCGTTTCTCCTGCGCCCCTCCACGCTTCCTTCCCCCCTGAAGACGACAACCCCACCGCACCGTCTCCCAATTTGATCACTGATTTTGGCCGGATGCCTCTGTACTTTATTGAAAACCAGGGGCAGCTGGACGACGAGGTCTTCTACTATCTGCAGGGAGCCGACAAAACCCTCTACTTCACACGGGAAGGAATCGTCTTTTCCTTGCTTGGCGACGAAGTTGAATCGTGGAATATCAGTTTTGGAGACGAGCGCCCGTTTGAACAAAAGTCACAACCCAGACAGCGCGAACGCTACATTCTGAAACTAAACTTCATTGACGCCAACACCAACGTTGAACCGCTGGCGCAAACGCCGCACGAAACCGTTATTTCCTACTTCAAAGGCCCACAAGAGGATTGGCAGACGGGAATCCCCACCTATGCGCAGTTAATTTACCCGGAATTGTGGCCGGGCATCAATTTAGTTTTCTACGGAACTCAGAACGAGCTGAAGTACGAGTTTATTGTTCAACCTGGCGTGGATCCAGCCCATATTCGCTTAGGCTACGAGGGTGCTTCGGAGTTACGAGTAAATGGAGCTGGTCAGCTAGAAATCGAAACACCCACAGGTGTTTTGCATGACGGCGCGCCATTTGCTTATCAAGAAATAAACGGTAAGCAGATGCCGGTTGAAATGAACTATGAAGTAGATGGCGAACAACCAAACAAAAATTTACTCTACCGTTTTGATCTAGGCAGCTACAATCCAACTCTACCATTGATACTTGATCCAGCTGTCTTCATTTACGCTGGATTTATCGGTGGGAAAGGCGGAGACGTCGCCACGGCTGCAGCTGTCGATAGAAATGGAAACTTATACGTTTCGGGATATACACATTCAAGTGAGAGCAGCTTCCCCGTAAACATTGGACCAGACTTAACTTTTAACTCGGACGAAAAAGATTACAATGCTAGAGATGCGTTCATAGCCAAAGTACGGGCAGACGGCTCGGGATTAGTCTATGCTGGCTATATTGGCGGCGCCTCGGATGACGAGGCAACAAGTATCTCAGTCGATGAGAATGGGAATGCTTATGTAGCGGGATGGACTAATTCTGACGAGAGCACCTTTCCCGCCACGATTGGGCCCGACTTAGCCTTCAATGGGGGTAATGATTACCGTGGAGATGCGTTTGTCGCAAAGGTTAAGGCAGACGGCACTGGATTAATCTATGCAGGCTATATCGGTGGAGCTTCGAGTGACGAGGCGACAAGTATCTCGGCTCATAATGATGGAAGTGCATATGTAGCGGGGTGGACGAGTTCCGACGAGAGCAGCTTTCCCGTTATAATTGGGCCAGATTTAACCTATAACAGAAGTAGAGACGCCTTCGTAGCTAAAGTTCGGGCGGATGGAACCGGCTTGATTTATTCCGGATACGTAGGTGGTGTCGCAAATGATTCGGCACATGGAATATCAGTTGATGGTGATGGAAGTGCTTACATTGCGGGGTGGACTAATTCTGATGAGAGCAGTTTTCCCATAGCGGTCGGGCCTGATCTAACCTATAATGGGAAAGATAATGATCCAAATTGGTATTATGGCGATGCATTTATAGCTAAAGTACGGGCAGACGGCAGTAATTTAGTCTATGCTGGCTACATCGGCGGTGCGTTAGACGATTGGGCTGAGGGAATTGCAATCGATGCTGAGGGATATGCTTATATAGCAGGTAATAGCCGTTCTGATGAAAGCACATTTCCAGTAGTAGTTGGGCCTGACTTGACATTTAACGAGAAAAAAGACGGATTTCTTAGTAGTGATGGATTCGTGGCAAAAGTGCAAGAAGACGGTAGTGGCCTAGTTTATTCAGGTTACGTTGGCGGTGACAGCTCCGATTACGTACGGGGAGTCTCAGTTAATGCTGAAGGAAATGCTTATGTTACTGGAAGTACCTACTCAGACCAAAACAGCTTCCCTATTGTGATAGGGCCTGACTTGACTTACAACGGTGGTGACGACGCTTTTGTAGCTAAGGTTAGTGCGGATGGTACGAGTTTAATCTACTCTGGTTATATCGGTGGCTACACACACGACGATGCAGAGGGAATATCTATTGATTCTGATGGCAATGCATACGTTGTAGGATCAACCCTCTCTGACGTGGAAAGCTTTCCCGTAACGGTCGGGCCTAATTTATTGCGCGGCAATCCACCAGGCGATGACTCCGCTCGTGATGCCTTTGTTGCGAAAATTTCTGAGGACGTAGTCTCTTTCCGAACAAGTGCATCTTCCCTGCTCTTTAGGGCCATTGAAGGAGAAGAAAATCCATCAAGCCAATTCTTTTCCATTGACCGTCGTGCAGGTCCTGGCGAACTTAATTGGAGCATTTCTACAAATGTACCGTGGCTCTCACTGAATTATACTACACCAAATATTTCCCCCACAATCGTCGAAGTTACGCCGGATATCAGTGGTCTTGCTCCTGGTGTCTATACTGCTGAGATCACCGTCACAGCGACCGATACGGCAGGAGAAAGCAAAACTGCTACCGTCACCGTCTCCTTGACCGTTAGCGCCGGTACCGAACCGATTCTACAGGTTGGCCCCAACTTTCTCTCTTTCGCCGCTGTTGCAGGCGAGGCGAACCCTGCACCCACTTCTGTTGTCGTCCAGAATATTGGCAACGGTCAAGTCAACTGGACGGCAACCAAAGATGTGCCTTGGCTGAATCTGAGTCATGCGGGTGGAACGGTCGTAGATCAATCGGACACCGTGACCGTAACCGTAGACATCAGCAACCTCGATCCCGGCGTGCATGAAGGGCGGATCACCGTTGCAAGCGGCGATGTACAGGGAAGTCCGCAGGTTGTAACCGTTCGCCTTGAAATCACCTCCGCTACGCCCGTCATCAGCAGCTCCCGCTTGCCAATTTATTTCTTTGCCGAAACGGAAAAGGGCAATCCGTCGCCGCGGCAGTTTACAATCTTCAACGACGGTGGCGGCGGAAACGTCAGCTGGTCGATCAGCGAGGAGATTCCCTGGCTCGTTATCGATAAAACTTCTGGTACAACCCCTACCCAAATTCAAGCCAGCGTCGATATTTCTGGGCTAGAGCAGGGCACGTATAGCGGCAATCTCACGGTTACCAGTGATGGGGCGTCGGGAAGCCCGCTTGTCATTCCGGTAACTCTTCAAGTCTACACGGCTCGCCAACTGCTTCTCTCGACGCAACGTCTCGACTTTAACTATTTGGAGGAGGAAGCGCCTCCCTCACAATCATTTACCATTCGCAACTTTAGCTTCCTAGGTAACACCAGCTTTAACTGGCAGGCGACAAGCAATGTGGATTGGCTGATTCTCGGTCAAACCTCTGGCGAAGCAACAACCAGGGAGACGGTGGTTGATGTTTCGATCGATACAAGCAAGTTGGAACCAGGCAATCATCGAGGGCAAATCACCATTGATAGCCCGGATTCGGTTAAGGCAAGTCCGCAAACGATCAACGTGCTCGTAGCGGTCGCTAGTAAACAGACGCCAAGCTGCTTGCCCGGCGGCACCATCTCCCTCGTCAATACGACCTCTGTCCAGGTGGAGGCATTTGTTGAATCTTCGATTATCGAAGGCTCGTTGGGCTGCAAGGTCGAAGGCGAATTGCGGCTCGGTTTAGCGCAGAACAACATCAAAGTGCCTTTCTCAGGAGAAATTGATGCCAACGACGTGCTATCCGCCGTTATTGACGATTCAATCACGCTTGACATTGCCAATGTGGAACTAACGCTGTCAGACGTCAAGGTCGAAAACTCCGGCGTCAATGCACGCGGTGTATTGTCGCTTGCGGCGCTGGGGGCTGGTTCTGTTGAAATTGAACGAGTGAGGCTCGACAGAAGTGGCCTCACGTTCAATGGCGGCGCATCGATTTCCTTCAATGCACAACTTGACCTGGAAGGCTTTAAGTTTTCCGCCACCCGCGCGACGCTGAATTCTGGGTCAACGTATTCTGGTTATGAATTGGACCTGGATGGACAGTTGGAATTCAAAATTGCTTCAGCTCCGGTCAAAGTCCGTACAGTCGTTACAGTCAGCCGACGTGGGGTGAAAGTAAAGAGCGGCAGCGTCGGAGCCAGCGTTCCAGACTTTAACGTAAACATTGCCGGTCTTACGCTCCGAATCCACAATGCGCAATTTGGTAATCTGTATCCAGGGAAAACGCCTTACCTATTTGCCCGTGAAGCGACGCTCAAGACGCCATCTGCATGGGGTGGTCTGTCACAGTCAGTTTATAGCGTTCGCATTGAGGCCGACGGCGACGTTTCAATTGGAGGCGGTAAGTTTAGGATACCGACGATTGAAGCAGGCGGCTTCACGCTGGGAAGCTTGGAAGGAAGCCTGAAACGCGTGGGTGGCTCCTATGAAATCGCGGCAAAAGGCAAGTTCCATATTGTCGCGGCTTCTGCTGGGCGATGCGAACTCAACGTGAATACCACGCTGTCTGCGGGTGCGCGTAGCGCAAGCGTGCTGGATGTCAATTCGGATGAAGCTCCCGTTCAATCAGTCGTTCTGGCAAGCAGCGAAGCCGCGGCCCCCGATAGTCTTGCGCTCCGCGAATTTGGCGTCGGGCTATGGAACTGTTTCCCTGGCATTCCGGTTGGAAACAGTGGGCTATTTTTGACTGGTGTCCGAGGGCAAATTGTCCTGCGCGATAATATCCAGAGCGTCAGCGTCCGTATTCAGGTGCAGACCTCTTACGCTACGATTCCTGGCGGGGTTCCTGTAATTGCTGCGGAAGCAGGCGCACAGGTAAGCCGAAACCGCCGCAACGGCAACGTAGATGTTCTCTTCGATGGCGTAGTGAAGTTAATTGGCGTGGAAACTGCAAAAACATCTGTCAAAATTAACGACAGACGGTTTGATGCTACCTTGGAGTTCAATTATTTCATCATCAACGGCGAGATCAGGGCTTTTGTTGGCTATTCCAAGCGCTACAACAGAACCGTGTACGGTGGTTCCGGCGCAGTGAGAGTCAAAATCGAGAAGGGCGCGGTTTGGAAGAAGAAAATCTGTTATGTTATTAGTTGTAGTACGCTCAAGATTCCTCCGTTCAACTGGACATCGCCTGGTGTTAATGCCGATTTCGGCACTTTCAAAAATGGAGCAGTTGGATTTAAGGGGTATGTTGACGTCTTTGGATGGGATGTTGGATATTATGTCGACACACGTGCCAACATCAGCTTTGGCAACGTAAAAGAGTTCGTGCTTATTACACCAGATGCTGTTGTATCGGCTAAACAAAGATGGCTTACGCTTCAAGAAAGCGGCCAAGTTTCCGCTGCCTCCCGAGTTGATGAACGCTTCAGCTTTGCTCCAGATGGCGGTGTGATGATCGACGTGCCGATTACCGCGGCCGGTTCGGCACCACAATTGCTGGACGTGACAAGACCCGTTGTAGTTGGTCTATACCAAGATGTAATCTTCATGATGGCACAATCTGGTGACGACACGCTTCAAATGGCGCTAGTAAATTCCGCAGGCCTACGCATTACGCCAAACAATCTGCCCGAAAATGTCTCCTACTTTGAAACAGTTGATGGATCAGCCATTCAAAGCACTTATATTGTTGATGAGGCCATGCTGGGTACTTGGCAAATTCAAGTGACAGGCAATACAGACGAGGGCAATTATGTCATCTCTGTAGTTGGCAACGAGCCAGCCCCTCAACTTAGCGAAATCAACTTGGTGCCAGCAGATTCACCTAACCCGGTGCGTGCAAGTTGGAAATTATTGACAACAAACTTGGATACAAAAATCAACATCTACGCGACTCAAGAGCAGGTAACCAACACCGTTACGCTTACGGATACAGATGGAGTCGTCAGCAATAGCGTTGTGCCGAACTATGTAGGCTTCCCGATTGCGCTTGATATTGCCTTGGCCACGGACGGTAGAGAACAAAGTCATCCGCTTGATACAAGTACGCTCCCCAGCGGAATCTATTCCTTCTGGCTTGAAGCCGATGATGGAAGTAATCCGGCAGTACAAGGGTATCTCATGCAGGACGGAAGGGTGGCTCAAGTCCTGGTGGAGCACGGCGATTTGCCTGCTTGGGAACCGACCATTACGCCAACAACGGATATTTCTAATGGAGAGATGCTGGTAGAATGGGACCTCAACCCACATCCAGACGTTGACACTTATCAGGTGAACTTGCGCTGGTTAGACCCCGTTTCTCCGACGGATGAGTTAATAAGGACGATTACCGTTGGTGGAAACATAATTGAGCCACGCGGTAGCGCGTTGGTAGATGGCATCGAACCTGGGTACACGTACCACATCTCAATTTGCGCCGAGGACATTGATGCTAGTCAGGTGGTTTGTTCTCCAGAAATCGCGCACGTCACGCCGCAGCCAAACTTTATCGTTGGCGCTGCATCAGACAGTTTCGCTGTCGCAGCGGGCGAAACAGTCGCCGTTCCGGTACAAGTTCAAATGGAAGAAGCCCTTCCCTATCCTGTGCAGCTGCAGGCAAACTATGCACTGCTTCCAGATGGTCTCACGGTGCTGTTCGACCGCGATGTTGTTACATCTACGGCAGAAATGGTCACTTACATCTCTGCTGATGAGGCGATGTTAACAGGTCACTATGCTGTTCCCCTTGTTGCAAGTAGCGGCATGTTGGAAAGAGAACTCGTCATCACCGTTGAAGTGCTTCCAAAGCAAGATCAAGCTAACAGAACTATCTTCCTTCCCCTCGTGGCAAACAAAGACTAGTCAACCTGCTTGGTAAATTACACTTCTTGACAATCGCACAAAGAAAAGGCGGCTTGCTGGAGCAAGCCGCCTTTTAAGTCTGATGCCGGTTACAAAAACAATCGCGCCAAATACTCCGGCACTTCCCCACCCGCCGCGACCTCCCCGCTCGCCACCCCATACACCCGCTCGTGCGTCGACCGCGCCGCCTCGGCCAGCGCCGCATACGGCCGGTTGCACACGTCCAGAAAGCCGATGTTGTAGTGCTCGCCGTCGTAGCGGCCCAGTGCGGACTGGTCGTAGAGCGTAAACCAATGGACGCCGACGCAGTGGGGCTGCGCCGCCGCGTCCTCGACGTAGACGCGGTACGCCTGCCCGCGCGCCGCCTGGTCGCGCACGTGGCCGATGCCCGCGGCGGGCAGGCCCACGTCGAGCGCGCCAAAGTGCCACTCGCCGATCAGCGTGGGCACGCCCAGCAGCGCGTGGATGCGCGCCAGCTCGTCGGCGGGCACGCGCTCGCGGTAGCAGTTCATGCTAAAGACGTCGAAGCGCTTCATGCCCGCCAGCGCCCACTGGGGCGGCACGGTGTGGTAGCGCACGCCCAGGTTGAGGTGATTGGGGTCGACGGCGCGGCAGGCGTCGCTGAGCGTCGTGAAAAAGCGGGTGACCATCACCTCGCTAAAGTCGGCCAGATCGCGCTGCGCCGCCTCGGTCAGCGGCGTCGTCCATTCGCCCTCGGCGACGGCGTCCAGCGTTGTGTCGATACGCCAAGCCGCGGCCAGCGCGCCATCATCTAGGTGACGCTTTCGCAGGAAGTCCGCCAGGGCGCGGCGTGCGTGGCACGAGGTCGTGTTGAAGAGCATCCCGGCGGCGGGCGTCTCCTCGGCAAAGCCCCAGGTTGGCTCATTCATCAGAAAGTAGCCGATCAAGGCCGGGTCGTCGCGCGTTTCGCGTAGCGGTTCGGCAAAGGCGGCGGCATCGTCCGCAAAGGCGGGGTCGAAGACGTCGGGGAAGTCGCGGTAGATGAACGCGGCCCGACGCGAGTC
>CBDCBC010000003.1:0-12772 GCA_965214225.1 Polyangiales bacterium
ATCTACGCCTGCTGCCGAGCAAGCTACCGGCTACGTTGCCTCGTCGACCGCGCTATCCGGTGGAGTACCTGCTCTCGCCACGCCTCGCCGGGCTGGGCCAGGTGACGCGCCACTTTGATGAGATGCAGGTGCACGAGATGGACAAAGATGGCTGGGTGCGCATCACGGGCACGACGGACAGCCTGTTTGAGGCGACGCGCATCTTGGTTCGCTACGGCGCGAACTGCCGTGTGGTAGGGGGCAGCAAGCTGAAGGCAGAGATGACGACGCTAATTCGTGAGTTGGCGAACTTGTATTAAGTTTGAACGAATTTAGGCCTGGGCAGATTTCTGCCCAAGCCTCGTGCCACAATAAGCATGTGCAATGCGTTCATCTAAATGAAGGAGTTCTGCCGTGAATCCGTCCAACATTTTGCTGCCCGTCAACCTTCTCTTTGGTGGCCTACTGGGCATCGTCCTAACGTGGTTGCTCACCAGCGCGACCACCCGCTGGCGGCGCGGGCGCGGGCTGATCCGCACGCCGCGCAAGGTGCGCCTCGAGAACGAGCGTCGCCTGCGCGAGGCGCACAGCGACCGCGCTCAAGGCTGGCGCGAACTGGGGCGGGCGCTGATGCAGTTTGCGCTGCTGCTGCTGGTGGTTGGATTAGCGGTGGTGGCGCTGGTAGGGTGAGCGCCAAATTAGTTTTACTCACTACTGGAGATAACCATGTTAACTCGTCTACAACAGCTCTCTTCCCTTTGCGCTTACTGCGCGCACGTGGATGATTTCAACCGATTCCAGCGATGGACGTATGGCCTCACGGATAATGAATATATTCATGTAGAACTTGTATTAAAGAGACTTGGCAGTTCACGTCTTAAACGCATTTTGGCTCGTGCAGAATCACAACCTGATTTTCGTACCGCGGCCCTTTCGCATCAAGATGCAAACCTTTTTGAGGGTGAAGACCATCTGGGACGTATCGTGCGGCTTTACAAGGAAACGCAGCCATACGAGGCACAGCTTCGCATTGCCTATGAAGTCTTTTTTACGCGATTTTTTGACTTTCTGGCCTTACAGAAGCACATCTTGCTCCTGCACGAAAGCGATGCCGATGTGCTGCTTTTTGTCCCGGCAGGTCAATCATTTGTACTTGAAGAAATTTGGTGCGCCGCTATTGATGAGATTTTTAGCGTGCAGAATCTGCGACGAAGCTTTATTGCACTAATGAATTCGCTCAAGCTAACCGACCGGGGCTTTAGTGCGCTCGATTTGCCAATTGTAAATCGTGAGCAGGCGCAGGTGCTGGCCGCGTTTAATCTGACGAATCTATTTAGCCTACAGCGGGGCGATCAAAAACGAGCGCGCGATATCGCAGGTATTGATGCACTTTTGCGGGTAGAGAACGACCCTAAGAAAATCCTACAGCAGCAAAAAAGCCGCAGCAAGGTAGAGGATGAACTGCGGATGCGGCGAGAGCGGTATGGAGAATTTTACAAATGCTGGGACAGCTTGAGGAACGATCAACCTGCACACAAAAGCTGGGCGACCGAGGTGGAGAGATTGGCCAAGACCAACTACACCCCCCTTGCCGGTACACAGATTGCCAAAGCGGGCGCTAAAATTGGAAAAGCCAGCGCCCAGATTGAAATTCTCGCACGGCAGGACAAAATGCAGGAGCTTCCCCCCTTATTGCATGAGGGTCCCATAAATTACGTTGCCCAAGCAGCTGGCGACAGCCACCGTACTATTTGCTATGGATGCGGCAAGACGATCCCAAAGGGTGCGCCTTCCTACCAAGCCAACACGCTCATTTTTGCCAGCCCTTCGCAGAGATTGCAGTCCGGTGGATCTCAGACGCAGCCCCAGGTCTGTATTACTTGCGCGGCGCTGTCGTTTGTTTCACCAATTAAGTTGGGCAGCGAGCGATTGATTTTGCGTCTTCGCGACTGCAAGACTCCTCGCTATCTAGTAGACGACCAACTACGCATGTTTGCGCTGGGCGACATCAACCTTGTGGCTGGACGCTATGCACTGCTGAAGGCAAACGAACAGATAAGTACAAAATCAGTTGGTGACGAATTGGGCGGTGAGCAGTATGCACTTTACAAAGTAGCTTCTTACTTTCCGGCGACCGTCTTTGAGCGGTATCAGCCGGAGGTAATCATAGGCGAATCCGAGGTGAAGCTGCTGGCGCGTCACGCTGCGCTGATGCGTCGGCTGGGCGATGCGTTTCATCTCTGGCGCGGAAGGTGGAACGATAAGGGGGAATTCGCTGCATTTGGTCGCGCGATCCGCCACCTGCAGCACGAGCGAATTCCCCACGCGATTTACGAGCTGTTGCGAGCAGGCTTTGTCAACGTCGCGGCACAGTCGCGACAATTGGAAGAATTACGTCAACAACAAGTGAGGTGGTTAGAGATGGACAAGGAACAATCAAAAGCGCAGTTTTACCGGGATGTGGCGGGTATGACCGGACTCTATTACGCGTTCTGCCGCGGCGTCGACAATGCGCAAAAGGACCCGAACCAAAAGCGCATTGAGGTCAACAAAATCATTCAGTACGTGGATGAGCCATACCAATTTGTCTACACCTACGCAGGCAACACGGGATGGCGACGGGCAACACTTACCCGCAACAATGATCTTTACTTCTGCTACGATGAAGCAAAGCGGTTGCTAAATGAAGCAGAGGTCGAGGTCGAAGAGAGCCAAACTTCAGAAGGGAGGTTAACAATTCAGTTTCACCTGGATGATATCGCAAAGAGTCATACGTGGCTGCTGGAAAATCGTTACAAAACGGCAAAGGAGCTGCGCGAGTTGACTTATGCGCTCAAACTGAGCTTGAGCGCCCGGTTTCCAGAGTATCTACGCAAAAACCGACAGGAGACAAAATAATGGCAGAGCAACAAACAAGTACAGGCCTACCTCGGACGGATCAGCAGCGTTTTCACTTTGATGTTTATGCTATTTTGGAAGCGCCGCAGGAGCTTTACTTTGGACACGAGGCGCAGGTGAACGTCAATTTAGTGGAAACGGTGAACGTACCCACCCAGAACGGTACACTTGAAAAGTGTTACCTGTCACCAACCAAGCGGCGCGGTGTCGAGCGCCGTTCGCTTATTTGGGCGCCCGTGCAGGCGGAGGGCATCTTGCTGGGCGATAAGCAAAATTGTGGAATCCCCGAAACCTGTGCGCAACCGGACTGTCCCATCTGCGCCATCTATGGTGGATTGATTCCGGGCAAGCTCACAACGGTTGGCCGCTTAATACATGGAGGCGGCGTGGCGATACAGGATTTGGAACCAAGCGAGAAGCAGCGCGCAATGCATCCTTCCATGTTACACAAGGAACCGGGAGAGAAGCCGACGCCGACTCCCTTTAAGCGCGAATACAACCAACCGGCGTTGCTGTACCCCGTATACAACCATTGCATGAGCGTAACAGAGGCTGAATTCGCGGCAGCGGCTTACGCCTTTTTGGATTCGCACGTGCGATTGGGCGCGGGCAATCCAAAGGGTGTGCGCATTCACGAAGCCGACATGCTCGGTGCGCAACAGCCGCTGCTCGTTCTGGATCGTTATTTGACGCCAGTTGGTAAGCGCCCGGTTCTCTCTCCACAGGAGTGCGATTCGCGCAAGGCAATCGATAAATTTTGCACGGCGGCGCTAACGGTACGCGGCGAAACCCAGCTGGAGGAGCATGTAACCTTTGCCCATGAAGATCGCATGATGTTTGAACGCTGGGTTGGCAATACTGCCTTGCGGGAACTTCAGAATCGTGCGGTGCAGTTTGCGGCGACACATCTTTAAAGATAAATGGGCAGAACAGTGAGGAGCCAGCTCTATGAATGCTCAATCTAACGGTCACGAGTCCATTCTATACGGCGTCGCTATAACGATTCGGCCTACCAGCGTCTTAACGTTTCGACGGTTACCCAGCGCAATTTTGCACATTAGCACCTATCCCTTTTTACCACCAACGACCATGTCCGGCTGGCTGCGGCGATTATTTTTGCTGCAGGAGGGAATCTACCCCGAAACAGCAGCCAAGCGTCCAAACTACTACGTCATGCCGCCCGATTATCATGTGCTGGGCGCGTATCCAATGCCGCGCCGACAATACGATGTACACACAACAAAAAGGCACGGTGTGCGCGCATTTAATCACAAGGCGTTCTCACGTCTCTCAGGGGGGCGTGCGAAAAAGGAGGTCTATCAGCTTCATACTTGGGAATATCTGGTTGTCGAGAAGCTGCGAGGCTTTGTTCTGCACGTCGACAAGGAACGGTTGAAGGGGTTGAAGGCGCTCGAAAACATGGGTTGCAAGTGCGGCAAAGAGGGGTACGCTTTTGTGGAAGACGTTTCGCCCATCAAGCGCTTCACTGCTCAGCAAGCAACCGGCGACCAGCTCGACGCCCCGGCCACGGGTGAGGAGTTGGTTGGCATTCCCGCTGATTTGTTTAGCGTTTATCGTTACGAGTATGCAGCAAATTCACGAAAACAGTTGGCAGACCCTGCGCTGTTTGAGAAAAGCGCTATTCAGGGCTTTGTACCTGCCTGGCTCGGCTGGCCATACGACGAAGCCAAGCTGACCTGCTTAAGTGACGGCGAACATTATATTCCCGCAGGTATGGTGGAGGTGTTCTGATGCAGAAGCAAAATAAACAAGAGCGCTACGATGTTGGACGCGTCATCTTTGGAGAGCAGAATGGGCGACCTCTGTGGCGCGTAAATACGTTGCGCTCTCACGTGGGCAACGTTGTTGCATTAACCAACCGCTGGAATGCGGAGAAAGCGTATCTTCAAGCTGGCCCGCGGCAGAGAGACATATTGACGAAAACTCAACCGTGGCTGCAAGAGGCGGCCCGTATTCACGATGACGCCAAGCCTTTATATTTCAGGCTGACCTGCAAACACGGCAGGCGGAGAAACGAGTGGGGCTACTCATTTGCCGGTCATCGCTTTGGCGTTGAGCACGAGAATCCATATATCTACTGGCTGGTACGCCTGCACCACAGCTACGCCGTACATGATATTGTCGAGGCAATGGCTCAATTGCAGCTGCCGGAATATCTTGATGAAACATTCAATCCACCGCTCGCACAAACCGCACCGCTTTTCGCCCTAGACCTGTACGCGCTTGAAATGGCGGACCAGATCGAGGCAACAGTCGCGCGCTCCGTGCTGGAGGCAGAGGAGCCAGAAGCTCGCGTCTTTATGGATTTCCTTTTCAAATCCGGAGAAGGTGAGCACGTCTACGCAATCGATCCCTTTCCCTTTCGCCAAATTGATACCACTCCCACAAAGATTAATTTGCCCGTGGAATTTGTCGAGCTACAGCCGCCCGTAAGCCTTGTGGAAGAGGTTGAGGCTGCAGCGGAGGATAAGCGTCGGCCACACTTGCAAGAATTAAAGAATTGGCTGCTTGATGCGCTGCAAGATGCACCTAAGCAGACAACGGAGGCAACGTTATGTCCTTGGTAAAACAGACAGAGGTAGAACAGACAGGAATAGAACAGGCTGAGGCGAACTTGGCAGACGCAACAAAGGCATACCGACAACTTGCAGGTTTTGCCCCCAATCCAATGCAGCAAGCTGTATGGGAGCACTTTGTTCAAGAGTCGCCGCTGGGCGTAGGGCTGCTGCTCAAGGGGCCAACCGGCAGCGGCAAAACTGAAAGCGTATCTGTTCCTGCATTAAATCTTCCTTCGTTGAGCCAAGGAAGAAGGCTTGTTATGATTTATCCAACGCGCAGCCTTGTAGATGATCAAACTGTGCGCTTTGGCGAAATGCTGTGTCGCCTTTCAAAGATAAATAGTGGACGACCTGCCGTGTTGAACATTGACACGGGCACGCAGATGGAACGTCGCCTCTGGCTTAATGGCGAGCCGCAAGTTGTGCCGGGCAACCAGCGGCGACATCTCTATCAGGGCAATGTAATCATTACAACGCTTGATAAATTTCTCTACCGCTTTTTTGGCTTTGGTGAGCCGCAGAAGTCCTACACGTATCCGCTGCGCATCCACCATCTTCGGCAACCGCTCTTCTGCTTCGACGAAGCACACAGTTACAACGACGTAGCTTTCACCAACTTTAGCCGACTCGTGCGCACACTTTACGAGCGCAATCTAGATGTGGTGTTGATGACAGCAACCATGCCCAAGGAGAAAGCGACGCCTTGGTTTGATTTCCTGGAACGCTGCGACTTTGTCACCGACGAACGCAATCGCGAGGCGCTAGCCAACTGTACGCGGTCAACATTCCCAGCACGTCAGTATCCGGCTCGAACGCTGCAGCTTGTATCCGCGCAAGTTGAGGAAGATGAGGTACATGAAAGTACGCTTGTTGAAAGACTCGTTGAACAGTCACTGCAACACGCGCAACCAGACAGGCGCATAATTATTGTGATTGAGCGTGTACAAGATGCAGTAGAAACTTGGCGAATTCTGCGAGGGCACGATGAAAACGCCCTTCTTTACCACGGAAGATTGACGCAGACGCGTCGTCAGACGGTGTACAGTAAGCTGCGTGAACGTGAGCAGAACGACGAAGGCTATTTGCTTGTCACAACCAGCGCAATTGAAGTCGGCTGCGATTTGGATGCGCACGTGTTGATTACACAGCTGTGCGATCCGGATCGCCTGGTACAGCGTGCGGGTCGCTGTAATCGACGCCAACAGATGCCGGATGCAAAGGTCATCGTGGTTGGCGATTCAATCCCTAGCTGGTTGACCGCGTTAACCGAAGAAGAATGGAAAAATTATGAAGAGGCATTGCGTCAGCAACATAGCTATACGTTGCAGCCCGTACCGCTGCTTGACTGCATGCAAAGCGAGCCACGGATCGATCAGCGCGTGGAAATGATGTTCGATATGCTCTCGGAGTATGTGTATGACGCCGTGCTCGAAAATAAGCCGCTGCATGAAAAAGGCTTAATTGTCACGCGCAGTTGGGAACCGTCGCTTACGCTCTGTACCGAGATTGATGAAGACGGGCGTCCGCAGAACGCAGTCTCCGTGCCCATCCGCTCCTGCGTTGCCAAAAAGGATGAATCACTTGCTGCGGATTGGTGCGTTCAAACGCGTTCTTACGATAAACGCGAGAGGAAATATAAGGAGACCCCGCTAAGTGGAATGGCATGTGCTTATTTTGTGGACTTGATTGCGTGCCCAATGAATTCTACACTTTTTATATTCGATGAAGAAGAGGGGTGGGTAGATGTGCCAAATTTATTCAACTTCAGCTTTGAGCGCGGCAACAGAAGAATGGTAAAACGCGAGGATGGCAATGATCAAGGGCTGCTCTGGTATTTGGAGAGTGAGGCAGATGCAGGCATTGATGCCCTAGCCGGTAAATAAATCGATTCAACACTTACGCACAGGCAGAAACGTGACAATCACGGCCCGGACAAATCAGGCAAGTCGAACCGGCTGTGGGCCGTGACGGTCACGTTGACCGTCGCGCCTGCTGCTCGGCTGGCTGCGTGGCCACCTAAGCCCGTCGCGGCCCGACCCAGCCGGTCGAGGTGACCGTCCCGGCCTGTTGCGAGAAGGGGTTACCGACCAACGCGTAGGCCGTGATTGTCACCTCTCTTGCTCTTTTCTGCAATCAAAATCAATCCTCAATCTTTATCAAATTATGCCCAACACCCACCCCCTCCACGCCCTCGTCCTCAAACTCACCGCCCAAAACGGGGGCACGCTGCACAGCACGGTGGGCGAGCTGGCGCACGCGGCCTTTTACGCCACCCTCCACGCGGCGGACCCGGAGCTGGCGCGGCGGCTGCACGATGCGCCCTCGCGCAAGGGCTTTGCGCTGTCGCCGCTCCACGGCTACGGGCAGTCGCCCGCGGATCGGCGCTTTCACATCAACCCCGGCCAGCCGGGCTGGCTGCGGCTCTGCCTGCTAGACGATGAGCTGTTCGGCACCTTTATGCGCCACCTGATGACGCTGCGCCAGCCCGTGCTGCACATCGGCGCGGTGCGGCTGGCCATTAGCGAGGTGCTGGGCGTGCCGGGCAGCCACCCCTGGGTCGGCTACACGACGGTGGCCGAACTGCGCGCGCTGAACGAAGCGCCGCGGCGCTGGACGCTGGAATTCTTTAGCCCCACGGCCATCCGCTGGGGTCAGGCGAACGACGGCACGCGGCGCGTGGAGGTCTTTCCCCAGCCGCGCCCCGCCATCGCCAGCCTGCGCTCGCGCTGGGATAGGCTGGCGGGCGAGCAGTGGGGAAAAGAATTTGAAGAGTGGGTGGAGCGCAACATCGTGGTGGGGCGCGTGCACCAGTGGCAGACGGAGCCGATCCGCTACAAGCAGAACATTTACATTGGCGGCGTGGGCAAGCTCGATTACCACCTGCTGGATAAATCGAACAGCACCAGCAGCCACGCCAACGTCGCCCACTTCAACCGGCTGCTCCACCTCGCCTTTTACACGGGCATTGGCTATAAAACAACCCACGGGCTGGGTCAGGTGAGGATAGAAAGTTAAGGGGTTCGGGGTTCGGGGTTTGGGGTGGGTAACTAATGTGTAGGAGGTTTGAGATGGGGGCGATTCGGCGCTTTGAGGAGATTCAGGCGTGGCAGTTGGCGCGTCGGCTGGCCAATGAGGTCTACCGGCTGACGAAGAAATCGGCCTTTGCCAAGGACTATGCGTTGAAGGACCAGATTCAACGCGCATCTGGCTCGGCGATGCACAACATTGCGGAAGGCTTTGATGCTGGTTCCAACAAGGAATTTGTTCGCTTCCTCAAATATGCCCGCCGTTCCGCAACCGAAGTGCAGTCACAGCTCTACCTCGCCATCGACGAAGCCTACATCACCCAGACCGAGTTCAACGAGGCCTACGATCTAGCAAAACAGTGCAAACATACAATCAATGGTTTCATCCGCTACTTAGAAACAACCAACCGCTAACCCCGAACCTAGAACCCCGAACCTAGAACCCGAACCTAGAACCCCAAACGCCCAATGATTCCGGACTACCTCCCGCTCTCCCGCATCAACCAGTTTAGCTACTGCGCGCGCCGCTTTTGGTACATGTACGTCCAGGGCGAGATGATCGAAAATGCGCACGTGACGCGCGGCCTGATCAACCACGAGCAGGCGCACGCGCCCGGCTACGAGACGACGCCCGCGGGCGTGACCATCCACCGGCAGATTTACGTGGTGAGCCACAAGCTGGGGCTAACGGGCATCTGTGATCTGCTGGAGGAGCACGCCGACGGCACGCTTCTGCCCGTGGAGTATAAGCAGGGGCGGCAGGGCAAGTGGAAAAACGATGAGGCGCAGCTTTGTGCCCAGGCGCTCTGCCTGGAAGAGATGCGCGGCACCACCATCGAGCGCGGCGCGATCTTCTACTTTGGCAGCCGCCGCCGCGTGGAGGTGCTCTTTGACAGCGCGCTGCGCGAGACGACGCGCCAGCTTGTGCGGCAGATGCAGCTGGCGCTGGCCGAAGGAAAAATCCCGCCCCACACGCCCTACCATCAGCGCTGTCGCGGGTGCAGTTTGTTCGATGTTTGCCTGCCGGGTGAGACAAAGCAGCTACAGGTGGCGTGATACGGAATGTGTAAGCGTTGCGGTGGGTCCGGTTGGTTATCAAATCGAATTTGTGTAATCGACGGGCCATCACGCATCCGATATTCACGCATCACCTCACAGAAACAAGATCGTCCAAATGGGGTAACTGTTCAGCCTCCTGTCCAAATCTCTGTACAAGCACGAAGAGGACGGCTCCCCTCTCCCAGGATGCTTACCTTGATCCACAAGTGATGAAGGTCGGCCAGACGGGCACGAACTGCGGCAAAGGCAGATGTTTGGCTGTGAGGCAGAGCTCTCTGCCGCAGTTCATGCCCCTACGCTTCTATGCGGACCATGCGGTAGGGGCATGAAGTCGGGCGGGAAGGATCATCTTTTGCGCCGCCGTCTTCCCTCCGCCCGATTTCGTGCCCGTTCTTCTGCCCACAAGAGATGTGGGTAAAGCTTAGCCCAGGATGGGAGAGGGGTTGGGGGTTGAGGGCTGAATAGTTACCAAACAGGAAGGAATTTCCTCCCCATGACGACGTGGGGTCAACATAAAAGGAAATCAATCATGCCCAGTTACCAAACAGGAAGGAATTTCCTCCCCATGACCACCCTCTACTTAACCGAACCCTACTCCGTGGTGCGCAAAGATGGCGACACGCTGACCGTGAAAATTCCGGCCAATGAGACGCTGGGCACGGCCAAGCGCTCGGTGCGCGTGCCGCTGATGAAGGTCGACCAGGTGGTGGTGCTGGGCGACAGCACGGTGACGACGCCCGCGCTGCTGGCGCTGCTGGAGCGCAACGCGGACGTCTGCTTTTGCAACTACTGGGGCAAGTTTCAGGGGCGGCTGGCCCCGCCCGTGAGCAAGAATGTCTTTGCGCGCACGGCCCAGTTTCGCGCCCACGAGGATTACCCGCGGCGCGTGGGGCTGGCCGCCCGCTTTGTGCGCGGCAAGCTGCACAACCAGCGCACTTTGCTGATGCGCAGCCGCCGCACGCTGATGGATGAAGCACACGCCGACCGCCTGGCCGATTCGATCCAAACCATTGGCGAAGCGATGGGCGAAGTCGACCGGCTGGAGGTGGAGGCGGAGGGGCCGCTGGATCCGCAGCGGCCGCAGTGGCAATCGGCGCTGGGCACGCTGCACGGGCTGGAGGGGGCGGGCGCGGCGGCCTTTTTTCGCAGCCTGGGGCTGCTCTTCAAGCACGATTTAGGTATCGAGGGCGGCTTTGCCGGGCGCAAGCGCCGCCCGCCCACGGACCCCATCAACGCGCTGCTGAGCTTTGGCTACACGCTGCTGATGAACCACACGCTGAGCGCCGTGCAGGTGGTGGGCTTTGACCCATACATCGGCTTTTTGCACAGCGAGGGCTACGGCAAGCCCGCGCTGGCGCTGGATTTGATGGAGGAGATGCGCACGCCCATCGTGGATTCGGTGGTGCTGACGGTGGTCAACAAGCAGATTTTGCGGGCGGGCCACTTCGAGGAAAAGTTTGGCGTCTACCACCTTTCGGCACAGGGGCGCAAGCTCTTTTTGCAGCAGTTCGAGCAGCGGCTCAACACGGAGATTCAGCATCCGATTTTTGAGTACAGGGCCAGCTATCGCCGCTGCCTGGAGCTGCAGGCGCGGCTGCTGGGGAAGTACCTGATGGGCGAAGTGCCGGTCTATCGACCCTTTCAAATTCGCTAGTTGCGTAAAAGAACGGAATCGCCTACAATGAGCAACAAGCCGACCACGCTCTACATCATCGCCTACGACATCAGCCACGACCGGCGGCGGACGAAGGTGCACAAAATTCTCAGCGGCTTTGGCCACTGGACGCAGTACAGCCTCTTCGAGTGCTACCTGAGCGAGAAGGAGTATCTACAGCTGCGGCAGCGGCTGGATCGCCTGTTGGATCACGAGCACGACAGCGTGCGCTTTTATGCGCTGTGTGGGGCCTGCCGCGAGCGGGTGGAGACGGTGGGCAGCGCCAAGCCCAAGGAGCCCGTGCTCTTTTTGGTTTAGCGGTTGGCAAATTTTTTTCGCTTGGAGGCGGGCGAGCATCCAAGCGGGTGGGCTGCCCCCCGTTGATGCTCGCGATTAATTCCTGGCTCCAGCCGCTAAA
Source organism: Polyangiales bacterium (assembly GCA_965214225.1). GTDB lineage: Bacteria > Myxococcota_A > Polyangia > Polyangiales > CBDCBC01 > CBDCBC01. The sequence continues at coordinate 11,614 of CBDCBC010000003.1, forward strand.
TTGGGGCAGATTGCTGGGTAGCAGGTAGGTAAAGAGGCAAGTTGGTCGCAGTTTGCCCAGTTTTTTCTCGCCGCGCCGGTTGATGCTCGCGGGTGGGAGAATAGCTATCAAAACTAGGAGGATTTATGGGAATGCACGTCGATTTGAACGCTGAACGCCAGTCTAGTGGAGCGCTTTACTCGAATTCCGGCTCAAAGTTAGGGCAGCGACTGATGCGGTCACCACACCAATCAACCCAATCGAGGGATTGAAACGTAGATTCGTTCGCCATTTCGCCCCAAGCCGCCATGGTCACCACACCAATCAACCCAATCGAGGGATTGAAACCATACCAGCGCCAATCGGGGCCGATGGCGACCTGCAGTCACCACACCAATCAACCCAATCGAGGGATTGAAACTCTATCATCCGATGTTGGAGGGACTACCTGTAGCCTTGTCACCACACCAATCAACCCAATCGAGGGATTGAAACAATGCCCCGTATGGATCATGTGCCCTTTCTGTGCAATGTCACCACACCAATCAACCCAATCGAGGGATTGAAACATCAATTTGTACCGGGTTGGCATCGGCAACTGAGCGTCACCACACCAATCAACCCAATCGAGGGATTGAAACGGCAACATGCAGGTGCAAAAAGATGTTCGTCAACTGTCACCACACCAATCAACCCAATCGAGGGATTGAAACAACGAGCTGGTGAATGTCGACCGCCCCACCGAGCAGTCACCACACCAATCAACCCAATCGAGGGATTGAAACAGGAAGAGCGTCGCAATGTGTTTCGCGCCTTCGGCGGTCACCACACCAATCAACCCAATCGAGGGATTGAAACTGCATTACCGTGCGGTCAATGCGCTGCCACTCGTCGTCACCACACCAATCAACCCAATCGAGGGATTGAAACTTCATCGTAAACGGTAACGTAGGCCAGCCCCGCCGGTCACCACACCAATCAACCCAATCGAGGGATTGAAACAGCAGCATTGTGCGTGGCCTAAAGCGCATTGCAAAAGTCACCACACCAATCAACCCAATCGAGGGATTGAAACAGCAGCATTGTGCGTGGCCTAAAGCGCATTGCAAAAGTCACCACACCAATCAACCCAATCGAGGGATTGAAACACCGTGCCGGTTGGGCCAAAGTCGCTGCCAAA
>CBDCBC010000004.1:0-52059 GCA_965214225.1 Polyangiales bacterium
ATGTTATCCGTCTTGTATGAGTTGTGCGGATGTACTTACTGTACGTAGGAGCACTATCCTCACTTGGACTTTTCACTTGAGGATCCATCTAACAGGAGATTCCTTCTTGACATGCGTGGGGTCAATCTTGCTCACACTTGTGAGTAATTTACTTGTAGTTGTTGTCTGTTGATTCATTCACTGTCCATGAATACCGAACCGAGAGACCTTGCATGCTTGTTGCTGTGACTGTTGTAGACTAAGAACCTTGTCGTGGAAAACCTTGATAGCTTCTACAATTCCCCTCTTCCAAAAGGCACAGTTGAACAGCATTGAGTTAGTTGGATTTACTGTCTATTCTTCATGTGCTACTTGCCTCTTCAAGGGTAATGATTTCAGTCTTCGTGACGGCGAACAGTCTCCTCTGAGCCAGGTATATTCTAGTAGCGCGTCATTTGTATAAAACAGGTTGAATGGATATAGTACACAAATGCATCTAAAACAGACTGAAAAAGTACAAAGGCCCAACGTTAAACAGAGATGTTTTGGGGAAATTTTAGATCGACGAAGAGGAAGGACGAAACGAGAACCAGTTCTAGCCGCCAACACGTTCTCCGACGCTTTCGAAAACCAAGCTGCCACCGCCAAGCAGTAGCTAGCTAGTACCAGCTCAGGTGGGCCAGGCCGACGCGAAGCTTCTCAAAGTCCATGATGACGTACTTGTCCTTGAGGAAGGTCTCGCCAAAGTTGCCGATGACCATGTCGCCGCTGCCCAAGGTTCGGACGTTCAGCACGCATTTGCCGTCGCTGGCCCGGTCGACGTAGTGCTTCGGCGGGATCTCCCACGCCTTGCGATCGCCGCCGAATCGGTACTTGATGGGCGGGAACGTGCTCGTCCTGTTGCAGTCGACCTCGAAGAAGGGCCCGCCGCCGTTGTTGATCGGGTCCGTCGTGTTGATGGGCTTGGCTTGGGTCACGTTCACCAAGTGCGCGTACGCCTTAACCGAGAGCGGCGCGCCCCGGCCGTACGAGGCGTGGTCGAAGACGGCACCAGCGCCGGCGGTCCGGTTGATGGCCTGCGGCTCGTCGCCGATACTCAGGCCCGTGAGGGCGATGGTCCAGTACTGGTACTGCGGCGGGTCGTAGATGAAGTCGAGGACGTTGACGAGCGGGAAGCGGATGACGTCGTGCCACGAGATACGTCCGCGGATACGACGGCGATCGTAGCCCCCCAGCGTCTGTCGGCCGTCCGCTCCGTCGCACGTGGCCTTTCTCCGGTCCGGCGATCCCTCGTAGCAATGATGGAACGCCATCAGGGGCTTCTTCCACGCGTTGCTCTTCCACGCTTGATAGAACGGCGACTGCTGGGTGACTGATGTATTCAAGGTCCAGATCGTCAGCACATCTGAGACGCAAGAAAGAGAGAGAGAGAGACAGAGAAAAGGTGTCTGGGCGCAGTCGAAAGCGGCTACGGCTTCGTACCGTTGTTGTTTGAGAAAACCGGCGAAAGGCCGTAGATGGCCCCAAACGGAAAGGTGAACGGAGACTTGAAGCTCATGTCGCCAGTCTGCATGATCACGCGCGACGAGCTCGGGCCGACGGTCAAGACGTCCGAGCTGTATCTGGCCGTAAAGTCCTTGTCGAAGAAGAAGTGGTTCGGGTTCCAGGTGCGGGTGGCATAGCGCTCCGACTCGTTCCGATACGTCGTCGACAGGCTCTCGTTGAAGTACTGCTGCTCGGCCGGAAGGCATTCACCGATGTTGTTCTGTATCCCGTTGCAGAATGTCGCGATGGCGACCTGGCTGATCCAGGTCCAGTCGATGAAGGACGTGAGCTTCTGCGGGGGCGTGCCCAGCGTCATCTCGCTCAGAAAACCAAATGGATCCCATTTCAGCGGCAGGTGGACGACCGCTCTCGAACGTGGCGGCGACGACGGTGAACCGGCAACGAAGACGGCATACGTCGAGAGGATGTAGAGGATGAGCAGCTCGTGGCTGTCCGACCACATGGCTGCGGGGGGGGGGGGGGGGGGGGGGCGCTGGTTGGCTGCGGGGGAGCGGGATCGGAGTCCGGTTACCAGGGCAACGGCCGTTAGAGCGCCCGGTGAAGCTTGGTTGTGCGCGGGCGAAGCGACACGCAGAGTAACGAGGCTGCTGCAGGAACGTCGACGCTGTGCTACTCCTCGAAGATAGCCGATGACCCGGGATCGTCAGTGGCCACATGGACCCTCTTATGTCGTGGACGGTCGCCTCTGCAGTCATCCAAGCGGCCTCCAACATTAGTGCCGTCGCGTGCGTTGTCCGCCGGGACGAGCTGTCGACACCGGCGAACCGGGACGGACGATTCTGCCCATGAATGCTCCGACAGAGGGCGGAGGTCTGTCTGAGGGGCGAAGACCAAAGCATTTCCCATCCTGCATCAGCCCGTCGAGCATCTGCCGTAATTCTTTCTCGGCCGAACCCGGCAGTTTACGTGAGCTCGCACTCGGCCGAGCCCGGATGTGGAGATCCTGAACGACCTCTGGCCTCTCCGCATGTGTCACGTACGCCCGTACGCCCGCGAACTGTCTTTTGTCGAGGCTTTCTCACGAGAGATCCTCCATACAATCTTGATAATCCGTAGATGGGACGTGACTGTTGCGGGCTCGAACGTTGCGCCGACTGTCCGTCCGTGGCCAATCGATGTCATAGCCGTTGTAGATGCAACGATCCTACAAAGTGGAATATATATCGTAGCTTCCGTCGGTTCTGTCCGGTACGAATCGCCGTCGCGCCCTTCGTTGTTCATCTAGGCCACCGATCTGTGATCGCAAGCGGTCTCGAGAATCCAAAGATATCGTCCGCGAGTTGATCTCCACCTTTGGCGTACGCCGTCTACCGGTCTTTTTCTTGATATTGCTGCAGCCGCGCCCAAGTGTCGCCGAACCCCCCCGAATCAGCCCAGAACGGCCCCTCTGCCACAGAGCATCACTGCGCTGCATCGTCGATCCTCATTTTGCCCCATTCTTCAACATCTGTACGCACAAAGATGGACACCGTCATCCATATCCAAGGCAACCCGCGTTCGGATCTGACGCCGCTGATCTTGATCCATGCTGTCTCGGGCTTCGCTCTGCCCTATCTGGCCCTCGGTTCGCTTGGCAGTCCGTACGACGTCGGCACCTCGTACTTCCCCTTCGGCGACTTTGATACTTCCTCCATCTGCGATGACAACGACACCCGGCCCGTGTACGGCATCAGCTCGCCGGCCTACAGCCAGAAGGGGTATCGACTGCCTGGCTCGCTGGAGGATCTGGCGCAGGAGTACGTGGCCTTGATCCAGCGCGAGATCCAACCAAAGGGTCCGTACCTGCTCGGGGGCTGGTCCATGGGCGGTATGATCGCGTTGAAGATGGCGTCCGTGCTGCGGCAGCGCGGCGAGACTGTGCTGCACGTGATCATGATCGACTCGACCGACCCGAGAACGTTCCAACCGTTCGCAGACCCCGCCGAACATGAGTCGCTCACCATCCTGACCTTCAAGGGCGTGGCCCGGAGAATGAGGATGCGCTCCGTGACGGCGCTCTCCAACTCCACCTGCGACTCCGACTCGGACGACGACCAGGACGGCCCTATCGAGATGCTCTCCCGCCTGCGCAGCCACATCCACAACGGAATCCGCATCATCGCGGGAGCCAAGGACAAAGGGTACTTGTCGGAAGGCTACGACGGCGACGCAACCCTGATCAAGTGCACGTCGCTGGGGCCAATGTCTCCGGTCCTCAGCCGTCGGCGGAGAAGCGTTGCGCGCAGGCGGTTTGACGACGAGCACCTGGGCTGGACAAAGAATGGCGGACTGCCGAACCTGCGGACGGTCATGTTCAGCAGCGACCACGACAGTGCATTTGATGGTGCGAATGCGGTCGAGTTGACTGAGATCATCCAAGATATTCTCTCCTCCATCGTCTGAGCTGGGCCTGATAGGCAAGATGCTGACACGTGCCGGTCGGGAACCTGGCGTCCGATAAATCGTTCCTTTTTCATTTCATCATCCGTGGTTGACCTTGCAACACGTGCATTCACTTGGTGTATGGATCTTGTCGAGCATTTCGAGGTGCATGTGCCTGGAGCATTTTTGGGCAGTATGAAAAAACCTCAGCTGCAGGTGGTCAGCCATCTAGAATGAGTCGTGCCTCAGTTGATCGTTGACTGTAGAACGTGGTATCTCCGCTGAGAGTCATGAGTAGCCCCGGAGTCCAGGCTGGACAATGTCGGCGGAGTTTTTCTCTTTTCATACCACAATTGTCTGAGATATTCTATGCGCAATCAACTGCAGTATACTTCTTTTGGTGGGATCGCAGTCGGCGCTGGTAGGACGATTGATGCCGAGTCAGCCAAACAAGCCACCACTCATACATATCCGTGATCACACCCCGCCTCGAACTGACGATCGGAGATTTAAATCCATGAACATGTATGTGCTGGTGCGACGCATTTTGGAAACAAGGGCTGCGAATCTCGAAGAGAATCGCCAGAATGCCTTACGCAACTTCTATCTTGACAGCTTTTGATTGGACCTGAATCACACAATCTGGAGGAAAGTACCGCTTTTGGGTCTCAAAGCAGCCACCTGAGATCTATACTCACTCAACCTGCAATCTCGATATTCAGAAAGCACTCCTTGCATTGCCGAAGTTCAAAAACTCCCCCAAGTTGATTCGCTTTGGTTTCTTCGGTAGAGAAGACAATGAAGTATGATGGATGCTGAGGGTTGGAAAAAATCAGACTGGCACCTCACATCAATTCCACCAGACATAAGTACCCACGAAGGTAGCCATGCGTTCGCAAGAAAGCCCGAAACCATTACGCAAATAGCGACTAGGATGCGCCTGGCGCCGGAGAAGGCGAAGGACCTGGCGGTCCTAGGGGGGGAACTCCTGGCATTCCGGGAGGTACACCGCCGAGAAGTGGGTTGGGCATCCCTTGTGGTGGAGGGAATCCAGGAGGTGGAAACTGGAAGTTTGGCAGAGGGCCTCCAGGTCCAGGCGGCGGGAAAGGCATGCCTCCAGGGAGAGGGAGCGGGGGTCCGTTAGCCATGCCCACTGGAGGAGGAAACGGGGGCGGAGGGAACGGCGTGGCTCGACCCAGCGGCGCTGGAGGCGTATCTCGACGTCAGCCGCGCGAGCACATACGCGTGGAAGAGCAGGCAGCGTAGAAGATACGTACGGGGAGGAAAGCCACCAGGCGGCGGAGCGGCTCCAGGCATCCCGAACGGCGGAGGTGGAATCGGCCCCGGTCGACCTGAAGCACATATCGTTCAGCTATGCGTGCCGTTGTAGTAGATGCAATGAGGCGACTCACCGGGGAATCCAAACGGGGGAGGTGGCATGCCATGGCCAGGCCCAGAGAACTGGGCGAGCATCGGATTGGAACTTGCTTGGCCCTCCGCCGCGTAGGAGTTGGTGATTGAGTCGATTACCGACTGAGCCTTTTCGTGTCCAATCTCTGTACGCAGTCTTGTCAACCTTGTCCGCGACGAGAGCGATGGCGACCTACGTTGATAGTAATCCACGACATTTCTTAGATGATTCCGCCCACTGTTGTGGGCCTTGCGCACGCTCATCGAGTCGTGTGTGAGGTATACATCGCAATAATCACCTGGGCAGGTTAACAGAGCTATGTACTTGAGGCTTCATCGAAGATTCCCTACAGAAGAGTGCATCGAATGTCAGCAAGCAGTATAGCAGGGGGACAGAGAGGGAAATCACTTATATTTCGGCATTTTGGGCCTGGTTATGTCGGTGGAGGATCTCGAGCGACCTGTGGCCTTATCCAAAAACGCCAGACAGCCACGATAGTTAGCCAGAGCTTCTATTGAAACTGCCGCCGACGAGTCTGCTTCGTCTGCCGTACGGTACCGTACCGTAGTGGCGGCGCGTTCAGCCATGTACCGGTACCGTACCGTACTGTAAGTGTACAGCACCGTGAGCAAGAGATATGAGGTATCTCCGTACTCCGTACTCGTAAGTGCGCAAAGATGACCGAGTCTTTGCTAGTACGGTAGCGTATACTTTTAATAATCGGGCATCTTCCGGCAAAACTCAGGTAGAAGCTACTAGTCTGGCTTCCCTCGTTGCCGCTCCTATCAGTAGTTACAGCATGGAGGTACAAGGCGGGGTTGTGGGTTGGCCGCATTCTTCCCTCAAAGCACGTGATCAAGATCTGCTATCTGGTTCTCTTCTCTTCGCTCTCCACAGTCCACGTCTTCCCTGACTTCCTCGCATCCTTTTTTTCCTCATTGGCTGTCTTCAATCCCACACGGTCCGTTAGACCCTGGCAGACCGCCGAGGTCTCTACAAATCCATCGATCATGGTTAAGAAGTGGATTGGTTGCTCCTATAGAGTAAAGAAGCTAGCTGTGAAGCCCCTCGTGTCTCTGACTCCTTACGGAAGTACTCCCTAGGTTCTTGCCCACAGTGGCACAAATTGACATCAATCTCGATGACTTGTCGAGTCGACAAGTCACCAAGCTCCAAGCTCAGAGCCCCGTGCTCGTGATACATCCTGGTTGGTGACAATCACTAAAGTTGCAAATCTCCTGCCCAACACCTTCCACAATAGCCGGGTCTAAGATTAAGCAAGGACAGACGGTCCACACACGTGTCCTCTTGCATTAACACCAATGGTCACACCGCGACAGCTGGCTCAGAACCAAGGATGTATGCCCCGTACAACTACCTTCCCATAAGTGAGCCAGTCAGAAAGATCCTAACAAAAGTCGTATGGGATGGCAAAGCTCAGGGAGCGCCTTCCAGCTTCCCTTGCCTCCAAGCAGGAGAGCAGCTGCTTTACCACCACTACGCAAAGCTCTTGAAGACACTATCACAGCTCAGAGCAAAGACTACCACAACATCGTCGCTGCCTATTCTGAAGCAGACAATACCAGTGCTCATAAGGACACCAAATTCTTCCAAGACATTCTTAGGATGTTAGTCTTCCAGCCACTCGAGATTGGATGCTCCCATGATCGGCGACTCAGCACCGTATCAAGTGCTTCTACGATGATGCAACCATAACTCAGTTGACGAACGTGTCGAGGGGTGAAGTGCGCAGCCTCGTAATTTGTCGTTATGCCGGACATACAAACACTGATGAGAATGGTCGGCTTTTCTGACAGCAGCGCGAGCCAAGTCAAAGTCAGTTCTCGGTATTCCTCGACAATCGTTCTCAGACCTGTGGGGATGTTTTGATCCCACTCTCCAGGATCAAAATACCTTTTTTTTCTTGGTCTGCTTCGATTCGTGCCATTCCACTGTGGCAACTCGAGGAATCAATACAGCCCTTAATTCTAGTCAGAGTTGGGCACACGTCGTAGAGGGGGTATTGGAGTAATTGTCTGATCAATGTCACTGTCTCCAACCTTGAGATCATCGTGTTATCAGGTGTGGCACGTCAGAACTTGGGACTGCTGGTGTCTTCAGCCGAGTGAGCACTGCGAGGTCGAAGCTTAGAACGTACAGTACGAAAGTCACTGCTGAATCATACACTGGGATTTATATCTGTGCCCTACCAAGATCATTGTCCTATATGGAACGAGGTTAAGTTTAGAGAACAGAAATCTCCGGGCGTACAGAGCCGGCAGCTACCTGATACTGCCAAGAACTTTTGTTATCGCCGTGCTTTCAAGCAAACATTTTCATATTTATTCACAACTACGGTAGTAAGTAGCTGCCGCTCCCGTACTTCCGTACGGAAGTCCTGTACGGAAGTACGCCCGGAGATTTCTGTTCTCCAACCTCGAACCTGTGGGCACGGCTTTTGCCGTACCGGTACGCTCCCACGGCTCCGTATAGTGGGTGACAGAAGTGATGAAGTGCCAGTAAGAAATGACGGTCACGTGATTACTTACGGTACCGGCGACTACCATCATCGCATGACGGAACTCGTCCACATCAGCAAATGAAAGTCGACCACAGAGACGTTGGAATTAGTCCTTCTAATGGGTCTATAGAGTGGTTGCGTGGATAGTGTTGTACCGTACGGTCCGACTCGATTGGCAGACGACATATGGTCTTCCAAACGATCCATGATTCCGAGCTCGATACTTGATATCAAGTAGCTGCTCGACTTCCACAAAGTTCTGAGAGATTTCAAGCATGGACCCATCCCAGCCGACGATGAATTGGAATTCAGGCACCAGGTCTACAATCCGTACCACCCTTGGCTTGGGCGGCGATCGCAAGCGCGGCACTGCCACTCGGTCTCCTCAGCCAAGTGATTCAGTCAACGAGCTCAAGTTACTGAATCTACAGGAGGCTCAAAACGTCTCTACCAGTGCTGCAAGGGACCCCCAAGTGGTGGTTTATAAGAGGCCACGGCGACAATCACCAGAGTCGAGTCACATCCAAGTCGATCAGTCTTATACGAAGAATGAAGGTCTGGAGGCGCAAGGGGATGGTCAGGTGTTGCCCTCGGATGCAGAGAATGTTACCAGATTTCAGCCGCTAGGGGCCAACACGACGCTTGATGGTAGGCAACATGATTCCACCGCAGATTCGAGGAGCAAGAGAGAAATAGATTCGGAAGACCGAGATCTGTTGATGGACTATGCGCAGTCAGCGCCTGCCACTCGCCTTAACGAGGCACCGTCTGGTCCGAGTGCGCTGCCAGACGAAACGACGCACGAGCCTGATACCTTGTACGCTGTTGATGTGGACGGCATTGAAGCATCAAAAACGGAGCAGGAACTACAGCGGCGATATTTTGACGTCTTCGCCCCGTCAACTTCCGACATCCTCGATCTTCGCTCTGGCGCTGTGGAAACTGTGAACGCACCAAGAATCCCTTCGCTGACTATGAGCGGACTGCAATTGGAGCATAAAGTTCGTTGCTTGAGCTGTGGATTAGACGGCCATTACCAGTCGAGCTGTCCTGAGCTTAACGTAAGTGCTTTGAGCAGGGGAAATTCTGATTCTCGTCCCCGCATGCTCCTACTTCGATATTGAGCTTCATTGGCGATCGCTGGGAGGGATCCTTGTTCCCTGAAATACGGCTGACAGATGAAACGCAGTGCCGATACTGTGGAAGCACCGGCCAGCATACTGCATCGGCCTGCCCCATGACACAGAGATGCCGGACCTGTCGCCACCCGAGCCATACTGGTGCCTGCCCCCTGCAAGTTGCGGTGATCAATTGCCACATATGTCGCTTGGGCAACCACGACGAGAGCCGGTGTCGTGCTCTGTGGCGAAGCTTTGACCCGGAGGCTGTCGAGCTTCGGAAAGTCAAACAGCTCCCGGTGTCCTGTTTCAACTGTGGGTCGAACCTCCACTTCGGGTTCGACTGCCAGCTACGGCGCCCCACCGGACCTCAACAAATCCAAGGTGAGACGTTCGCGTGGTTGAATGCCAGCCGCTACGTCGACTATGACAGCTCCGCGGTAGGTTTCTCCATCCTGGGCTCGGCGCAGGCAAAGGAGTTGGAGAGACGGTACCAGAAAAAGACGCAGGCAGACGCTGCCACCAATGACGACGATCCGACAACCTTCATCCGGCCACGCGTCCAGCGCGACGGTGGCCGGACGAGCCACATCCGTTTCGGAGATTCTGGTGCGAAGCAAGGCAGCTCATATCGCCCTCACAACTTGCCGGAGAGGCCTGCAGGATACGAGCACAATTATAGCTACCGCCACGGTGGAATGAGCCGCCACGCACCCTCGCAGTTCGGTGATCCAGCCGCTCGAGCTCCTGGCACCGCCGGGTACGATCACCTGTTGCCCGATAGCAACGCTCGGTTCAGGACAGACTTCTCTATGCCGGGCTCAGGGTCGGGGAATCGACCACGAGGAGACCGATGGCAGCCGGCTCCTCCGCCAGGCCCTCCACCGCCAGGGCGCGCGGCAGCAGGTGGCGCGGGGAGGCAGCCTCCAAAGTCACAGGGCTCGTATCGGCCAATGCCGAGCGCAGGGAAAAGGGCGTGGAGGAAGCACCGAAATTGAATCGCGACTAGCTTGAGACCGGAGAAGGGTGCCTCAAGGAGCCACTCGTCTATCGTGCTGTACATACGTACTTGGGGCGATGGGATATCGAGAGGTTATTCAAGCAATAAGTCACGGGAACATCCCGTAGGTTTGAATGTCAGTTCTTGCAGCTATGGATCTCATCATCCTGACTCCTTTTCTCTCTTACTGCCAATTGGAAATTGGCGCATGTCTAGGTCTCTGGCATATTGACCCTCATGCTCTCGGCACTGGTATGAGGTATCTGGCTGGTCCTGGTGGAAAAATGATTTCGAGTTTCTGGGGGAGACTGCTGCTCTCCTTACAATGGTAGCCACCGCCACTCCTTGGCATCCAAAGAAAGAGCCGTTTCGAATCTGTCATCAAGCTAGCCCAACACGGGGTGCTTATGTAAGGGAGGTGATGCCGTCACCGGACAACGGCGTGTTACTAATGACGTGCTAATGTATCTCCGTACCCCGTACGAGTACTCGCATACAACGGTACCCTCGTACAATTCTGACCGTGTCTGACAACTGGCAATTAAGTTACGGTACCCGGTACATACGTACGTACGTAGGAGGAGTTGCTTCTCGAAAAGGTGCGAGCTGTTCTTGTAGATGTCCGGATAAGAGGGCCTCTGCCTCTCTCCCGCAAATGCCCACCAACGCCTCCGGCAAATGAAGAGCTTACGTATCGCCGTACCGGTATCCATCTGCTTCTGCCCCCGTGCAGTGCAATGTCTGCTCACCCGCCTTGTGGCCCTGGCTCTTGAGACACAATAGCAGATCACGGAAAGAGTCCACGGGCTGGCCCAGCATAGTGCCTTCATAGTGAGCAGTCAAAGCCGGCCGGTTCGACGACCGAGGCTGATATCAACGACACAGCTTTTTTTGAGTCCCATACGGTATTCGCCCGGGCTGGATCTCTTGCCGTACCAGTACTCGCATCGCTCAGCACTTTGGCGGCTGGCTGCAGTTGGCACCACAGAATCAGCAGTCAGCAGTGAGCAGTCGACATATTCGTACCTTGGATCCTCACCCGATCATTTCGCTCCGAGACCCGTTCGATCACACACATACCCACACACACATCCACGATGGGGGACGCCCGAGCCAAGCGGCGAAGAAGATCCAGCAGCCTTATCTACATCGAGCCTCCCGAGTCGATCGAACAGCTCAGCGATCAATCAGCATTACCGAACCTGAACGCCACCTGGGTCAACTCGAAAGGTGCGTAACTGGATCACGACGGACGCGGCCTGCACATTCCCGCCTTGCTCCATTGCTGCCGGTGGGGCTCGCCGGTCGTGGGACGGCGGGGCCGACCGGTGGCCGACCGGTACACGGATGCAGGGGCTGACGGACGCATGAGAGTCGCAGGCGCATGGACGATCCACATTGTTCTGATCATCTGCCTCAAGATCCTATACGACACCCTACCCGGCGTATCGCAAGAGACGTCCTGGACGCTGACCAACATCTCATACATGCTGGGCTCATACATCATGTTCCACTACGTGCGCGGCATTCCCTTTGACTTCAACTCGGGCGCGTACGACAACTTGAACATGTGGGAGCAGATCGACCACGGCGATCAGTTCACCCCGTCCAAGAAGTTTCTCCTGAGCGTGCCAATCGTCCTCTTTTTGCTTTCGACGCATTATTCCCGCTACGACCTCTCCCTCTTCATCGTCAACCTCCTGGCCGTGCTCGCGGTGGTCATACCGAAACTACCATCTGTCGGTTTCCCTCATCCACCCGGAGAAGACGGAAGACGCCTGCTCCTTCCAAGTTCCTTTCAGTCTCTCTTTAGACATGTTGAATCGCGACGGCTGACGATGTTGTGGGGCCCAGAGTCATCGAATGCGAATCGGCCTCTTCTCCAGACCCGATGACAGGTGACCGGGGCTGCATCACTACCTGTTTGTTCAACTGTTCTGGCCCGACCGTTCTAGCCCGACTGTCCAGGGAGAACAGGCTGTTCTCGTCTTACATTGAGGAAGATACCTTGCGCGTCATTCTTATATTCCTTTCTCTTTTCCAGTACAACCAAGGAAGACCCCTGACTGAGCAACAGCACATGGGGCAGCATTATCCCAGAGCGAGTAGCAATAGCAAGATTCCCCAGCCGGTTTCATGTCGTTTTTCTCCCCTCTCTTTTCTGTTTAGCACATCGGGGTTTTCTCTCTCTCCCTCTCCCTCTCCATCTCTCTCTTTCCCCTTCCCTTTCTTTCTCTTTTCTCTCTCTTTCTTTCCTGTCAATGAAACGTTGGGAATGAACATGCTTTTTCGCAAATCGGATGGATGCTGGGAGAGGATCATGGAGCGCAAAGGCGTCTCGAACGGAATGATATCAAATCTTTGAGAACGGTTCTTGTTCGACTGACCGGAGTTAGTTGTCCGTAACTTACCAGAGCGCACTCTCCTTTGATCTGTTGATCTGCACTTTTGCTTATGCCTGGGAAATATAGACTTCTCTTTCTTCTCTCTTCTCAATTCTCTCCCTCCCTCCCCCACCACCACCTTTAGCATGATAGCCTCGACTGCACAGCTGCACAACTGCTCTACCAGTACGCCTCGTGCGTTACTGTACGTTACTGTACGTACTGGTCTCCTAAACTCCGTTTCGGCTCAACCTTTGCAGTTTTCCCCAGATTGGGCCTAGTGGAGACAACGTACATAAGTACGTAAGTAGTAGCATACTCTAACTAAGACGTCATGCGTTTCTCCTCGTAATCACTAGTTGCCACTCCGCGCACGGAGCGTGGGTAACTCGTACTCACGAAACCGTTGCGTTCGTGTTGACGTATCCATCCGTGTCGTCCCACTCACCGATGAAACTTTGTTTCCTGTCTACGAGATACGCTGGATCTATAAAGACCGACGGAGGCTGGCCTCTGACATTGATTGAAGAGTATTCACTGTGTAGCGTCTGAAAACCGCGTCACCAAGGATTCCCCTCTACCATTTTCATCATCATGTTGCCAGTCCTGGGTTCGCGTGTCACATTACCGCTCCTCGCCACAGTCCTCCTCGTCCTTCTCAACAGCACGCCGACGAGTGCTACTCCCGTGGCCGTGGCCGCCGCAGCTGGACTTTCACCACTTGACAGCTGGAACAAAGCTGCATCTAGACCACGACCAATGCACACGTACCCAGACACTGGATCAATCTTTAACCCCTACGGTACTCACGACAGGCTGGCGCAAAGTCAGGATCGAATCCAACAATCAACACCCATCGCAATCCTCAATACGTTTCAAAAAGAGAAGCAGTTCCCCGTGCTCTGCGTACCTAACAAAAAAATGCGATCGTGCAACATCAACTGTGTGCCCAGCGGAAATCCGGGTAGTAAAACCGAGGTCAGTCAGTTCCTTGTCCTCCCCCCCTCCCCCCTCCCCCTCCCCCTCCCTTCCTTCTGCCAATTGAAAACAAAACAAAATAAAGCTACTATCTGCAAGTCAAAACGCCTATCGTCAATCACCAACAGTGAAACAAATATCTCACATCAGTAATTATAGGATAATTATAGATGTGTCGTGGGCTTCTGCGGAGGCAAGCACTTGACGGCGGAACAGGGGGCAAGATGCGCGGATGATCATACCAAGTACGACTTTGCTTTCTGAGCAGCATGTACTCTGGACCGTGGGGTACACGACATCCTGTTTCTATTTCTGTTTCTGTTTCTCCTGGTTGTCAATGGGGGTGAAAAAAAAGGAGAACCGTGGGATCGAGGAACCGAGGAACCGATGGATCGAGGGATACTGATATCGGAGCCAAGATCCAACCTCCATGTCCATCCCTTCATCTCCTACCTTATTTTCTTGCCATGTTTTCATTTCGGAGCAAGCTTAATTGCTCAACCGGTGCGAGTCTGAGCATAGAGGTTTATGGAGTAGTTGCGTTATATTGTGTCATGTTGCTCCGATGCGTCGCAGGTATCGACGGAGTTTCTGCCTCTTACTTCTACGGTACTTGATCCTCACCGAAATGTTTCTTTCATTCCCTTTCTTTGACTTGCATTACGTATACATACGTATACACATACATCCCGAGAGTCGAGATGGAGAGTACAGAGAGTACAGGGCTTCTTCTTCTTCTTCTTCTCGTTCCTCTTCTTTGAAGAATGACAATCGAGACATCAAACCACTCGATCGGTAATCATTATCGACCATCACGTGTCACAATCTTCTCTTTCTTCTGTTCGGTCGCCATTGGTGAGTTCCGGCAGCTTGATCCTTGTCGAGACGTACTTCTTCGTATTATATTTCCTCGCCGAAGTCTGTAGATCCATTGCTCGTTCTGCAGCAGTTTCTCTCCGACGGAGAAACACTGAAGATGTATACCCAGCTGCAGCAACCATGTACCATGTCGTCAATTATGTCCACTTGAGAATCTCCATTGAGACTCGTTGGTCGAAGCGCCGGTCCAAAAAAAGGCCAGCGACGAGACACATACCACAGGCCCATCCCAGCTGTGTTGACCTCGTCGCTGACAGACGTCTTCGCTGCCTCACCCATGCGCTTGGACTACAGCCCCTGTTGCGCCTGCGGAGAAAGTGGTGATAGCTCGACCCCAGCTGGGTGATGATAATATCAGATGCGTATCAGACGCGTTGATCTAGGAGGCTGGACGTCTCGGCGTACACCAGCCAAGCATCCGGATCGTCAATGGAACCATGTCCGTAGCTGCCGGACGGAATATCAGCTCCTGATGCGATGAGAGACGAACTTGGCGACCTACATCTACAGCTGCGGAGTCTTGCTGAGCATGACTTCTTCGACCTTCTGGAGAAACGTCATGCACGTGTTGATGACGTCCGGAAATCCTTTGGAAGGGTCAAATCGAGCAGCCTTAACCTCGTACTTACCTAAAGCAGCCAGCCTACGCAGACTGATAGCCCTTCCGGAACCGAGAACCCAAGTCTCACGTTCTCGTTCAGTCAACCAAGCCATAGTCGCTCGCAAAAGAGACAGCTAGCAATCGTTCCATGACGCCTGCAGGGCAACAGCATGGAAGAAGCGCACGAGAGCGTGTCTCATCCAGACGACGTCACCTCCTTTGGGCGTACTGCTGAAGAAGGAAATCTTCGTTTTCGACATGTTGAGCTCCTCGGCGTACTTCGTCAGCCCTTCATACTCCATGTTGCGGGGCTGAAATTGCCGTTTCCTCGCACGCCTGGGCATTGGTAGATATAATCTGGAACAAATGCTCGTGGGCTTGAAAGCTGCAGCACATGCTTGAATCCATCAGGTCGCAGGATAACGTACTCCGTAGTCCGTACGTATGTAGCTAAATGCTCGAGACGAACTCGGAAGGCAGTCGATGATTCCGATCGGCATGTGATCGACGTCAATACAGGGACGGCTCGGCCTCAGCCCTACGATATGGTACGAGGTACATGTAATGATTAGTCACCTGAGTCACGGTACCGATACGGTCGTACTGCGTATTCAGCGAACTTGCTCCTCCGCCTGTCGCAATACTAGGACGATTGGGCGTCCGCTGAGGGAACCGTTTGTGGATCATGTCTCGAAACGACATGGACGCCTCGCAAGATTCCAGAACTAGCAAAGAGGACCGGTCACAGCGAGGCCAGTCGAAATACCCATATCGATCTGCGAAAGCTCTCCCGTTCGAGCTCCGAGAGCACTGCGTGATATATTTTGAAGAGCAACTCTGTACACGCTCCCATCCCTTCGACGCGCTGGTTCGGCGAGAATCTAATCGTTACATAAACGCGTAGATAGCCAGGCCCTGGCACTTCTTACGCAGCTGGTCACGACAGCAAGTCCATATCAAGGATCAAGGGACTCTAGCGGGCAGGCATTCGTCCCGCCGCCTCAGCATCTCTCTCTCGCCGCTACGCTGATAGTGCATCCATCCCTGACCAGCAAGAAGGCATCGGCTGAACGTGTACAAGCTTCCAACACGGCAGTGAAGCTCCTTCGCTCCATCAACCGCTGTGTCGGACCTGTCAACGCGGAACTCGTTTCGGCCTTTGTATTTCTGTCTTTACGGGATCGACGCGGCCATGGCAGCGGTAGAAGGCGAATGGAGGTGGAGGACATCTCCGAAGACGGTGTCCCTGTGGAATATATCAACTCGGAGCTAGCCAATGTCAACTCTTTGTGGACGCGTGCCGAGGATTTCTGGCATGCTGTCGGCTGGGCCTTCAACTGCTCGGTGACACAGCAGAGACGATGGGCTAGATGGAAGATATGGCTGAATCTAATGCTTGAGGTGCTGGAAGACGATTGGTCAGAGCGAGGGCTCACCGATGAGAGAGCGCAGGACGACGGCGCCGATGACAACACGGTCGTCGCGTCTCGCGCCGAGAGTCTCATCGTCAAATATCTGTCTCACACCGATGGCGCTCATGGTGGTTTTCGCAGAGTGATCCGGGCGATCTTCGCCGACGGGAGTACGCGGTCAGAACAGGAGTTCCGACCCGTCTTCGAGAACGAAATCAAAGAGCACAGGGATGAAGCGACGGAGAAGCCGAAGAAACGGCGCAGAAATCCGCTTGCGCAGAGGGTCAATGTCAACGAAGGGTTTTATGCAGATTATTTTGACGAGTCTTCCTATGATGATGACGATGATGATAACGAACATGCTCAGCGGAAGGAGGACTATGGGGAAGATTCACTTGGCGACCTAGCAATGGCTTCAGGCGCACGGAGGTCTACCAGGACTAGCGTCCATCACAAGGAAATAGTCAAATCGGGCTGGAACGGGGAGGTTCCCAACGGCTCAGAGGCGCTTGGGGGAATGGAGTCGATAGCAATACGATTACGTCTGCTAGCAATTGTCAGTGGTACCTTCCCTATGTGCGCCTGCGTCACCTCTGCCCCTTCTCAGTAGCCTATGCTCACGTGCGATAGCTGTCTTCTGTATCGTACTCCATGCCACATCACTTGACGACGATCAGCTCGCTCTACGACACCTACCAAGACTATCTCCGGCCCTTACCACCGACGACGTTTTTGCTCTTCTTCTCCCCGACGATCCTGCCGCACATGCCGGCGGTCGCGCGCTCCTCCATCTCACAACAGTTGCTGCGCTCGTTCCTCTCGTCGTCCGCGCCGCCGCCTATCCGAGTCAACCGGCCGCCTGGCAGCACCAAAGGCGCCGAGCGCGGCGGCGGCGGCGGCGGCGGCGGCGGCGGCGGCAGCAGCAGCAGCAGCAGCAGCAGCAACAAAAACGAGGGCGTCCAACCGACGAGGTCACGAGGCCCGTTGCCGTACGACGATAGCCTGACGCAGGACACCCTGGAACAATGCTATCTGCCCTTCGCAGCGAACACCAAGAGCCTAAACGACAACGCCAAGGTCTCCGTGCTCGTCGAGGCGCTCCTCCGCCTCTTCGCCGAGCACGCCCAACCGCCGCTCGAGAAGACTGCCGGCCTGCGTCAGGCCGTCGAGAAAGGCATACAGGCGCGCGAGGAGAAGGCGCGGCCGGACAGGCGCCGTAAACCGGGCGGGAAAGGAGACGAGGAAGAATCCCTGTCCAAAGCTATTCTGGATGCGTCTGCAGCACGCCTACGCAGTGTCGTCAGTCTTGCCTAGACTGTGTGCGAATCTTCTTCCTCTTCTTCTTCTTCTTCTTCTTTTTCTTCTTCTCTGATCTGCTAGAAGCCCGTTTGGATTTGATTGGGATTTATCTTCTCCATCGCCAGTGTTTTGCACGACGTCTTTCCCTTCCCCTTTGAACATCTCCTCTTGCAGGCGGACTTGTCTCTTCTTGAAACTATACAGCACGGAACTCTTTAGCCCCAATGCCCCCCACCGTCACACGAAAAGATGTGGTACAAAAGCGAGCGTCTCGTTTTGCTCACTTGGATCTCACATACCCGTGGCATCCCAAGGCTTGTACTTGCAACAAACCCAGATCTGGAACATTACTCACGACGGCGGAGAATGGGTGGGCCAATTTATCGGCCCAAGACTGCTTACTTCCGCGGGGGATAGATTGTTATAGGGGTGCGGATTGTTTAGTATAATGTCAAGTAAGTGAATCTGCTGCCAAGTTCTTCTCCCCCGGTGATGCCCTCTAGATTTTTCATTTGCCAGGCGAGATCAGAACCCCTGCATTGCGAGCATATGACTCTTGGCCAGGAGAGATCGTAGCGACTGACTGGGTAGAAGCTATCGGCAGATGATAAGAACCAAGGGCATCATGGGCCTGATTGATAACAGGCTAACTAGCTGACGTGTTTGTGCTAAGGACTACCAGAGATGACATGTACAGGAGCATGCCCGGAGATAATCAAGGGCTCGAGGAAAATCATGTGGTGGTTCATCACACATGCCCTGCGCCAGATCCCCAACTTCAGCGGCCTCTCGAGCATATTTGCAGATTCTCAACATGTCGCCCCCGCGGAAAGAAACCTGGATACAGAACAAGACGGTGCAGACTAATAGTCAAAGGTCTCTGTGACGATCTCTCTCCGCTGCTGGGCGTCATCTTCTAGCCAGCGCCTGACTGTCTCCCGGAGGACGGTGCCGGCACAAATGTACCAGGTCTTTATCGATCGGATCTCTTCATCGCCGTCTTCATCGCCGCCGGGCAGAACATCCTCTTTCCTCATGCGACGAGAAGATACAGCGGTCTGCTCCTTCAGCCTGTCAAGCCTGGACTCGTCCAAAGGTGCCAAGGGGCCCTCAGTGACGTGCACGCGAGTGACACTGCCGAGGCGAGGGAACTGCTTCAATGTGATCTCGACCAGACCCAGGTCATCGGCCCTGACGGTCCAGAACAGCCGAAGCCGATTCAGAGCTTCGGACTGGTGAAGGAGCGGCAAATGCGCCAGAAGAGGACTGATACCAACACCCCCAGCGACATAGGCTACGAGGACTGGAGATTCGGCGTCGAGCGTCGGGAGCGAGAAAGTGCCCTCGAAACCACGGATGGGGACCTCGAGCCCGGATCTCGCGTGCTGGCTGGAGAGGTGGTTGGTCACCCTACCGAGAGCGCGATATGTGATCTCAAAGTCATCCGCTGGGGGCTGGTCGCACGGCAGATCCGCGGCGCAAGACACCGCCGTGATCGGAGCGGACGACACGGTGAAGGTGCGGAGGTAGTCGTCGTTGAGGCTGCGAGGGTCGTCGTCTCGCATGTGGCTGTATCCCATGCTCAGCTCGTCCTCGAAGCTCAGAGCAACGTACTGCCCGGGCTTCCAGGTGACCGGCTCTCCCCTCGACGAGATGCGAAAACGAGCACGGAAAATGCCAGGCGTCAGTCTCTCCTGCTGAACGAGCGTGGCACGGAGTCTCTCGTGCTGGGCCTTGTCGTTGGCTGCCGTGGCACCCTCGCCTCGCAACAGTCTCAGGCGAGGATTGTACGGAGACGGCTCGCCCGGTCGTCCACGGAAGTTCAGGCCTTCGACGACAAAGCGAGCAGCAGCGACACGGAGCAGGACGACCAGGTTCGAGTGCGGTAGCACCTCCTCGGCGGCAGGACCTATCAAGGTCTCGGTGGATCCGGTGACGTAGAGGACGTCACCGGTCTCAAAGTCCGGGAAGACGAGCCCGGCTTTCGGCACGCGCGCAAGATTTCCAAGCGTCTGATAGAGACGGTTACCGGAGTACTCTGGCCACGCCAACACCAAGCCGCCGCGACTCTCGTCTTCGTTGGACACAACGCGTACGAAGCCCGGCGGACCACCGCGATGGTTGGTGTCCATGTCCTGGTCGTCGTGCGCCGACGATACGAAGAAGAGATCAGCCTTGGCGACGACGTCGAGCGCCCGCTGTGGTAGCGGAGTGGAGTCTGCCAGCAACCTCGGCTTCGACGGTGCCCCATACACGGCGCGAGCGGTGATGTACTTTGGGCAATTGCCTGCGGCGAGTTTAATGCCAGGCTCGAATGAGAGACGGGAGCATCAAGACGGGCAGACCGCCGCCGTCTCCGCGTCTCTGGGCTTCAAATGCAGCCACTTACCCAAGCTCTGCTCGACGGAGACGACCAGCTGGGCCTCGGCTTTCTGCTGGAGTGCGGTGCCCCCGACGTCGTCTCCGTCTGCATCGCGCATCGCACCCGCGAGCATCCGGCCGAACAGCTTGACGCGCGAGCGCGTCTCCAGGTCGATACTCAAGCCCGCGACCATCTTCCGGGCCTTGGCCTGGTGTGGGTCTGTCCCGCCCGGTGCTACGCCGTTCGCGCCCTTTTCTAGTGTCGCGTTGTTGTCGTTATTGTCGTTGTTCTTCTCCCCCAGCAGCGCGTGCACGACGGGATCAAAGCTGGCGTCAACAGGGACCTTGATCGCCACGGTCGAGTTTCCCACGGACGCCATGAAGCCCGACCGTCCGCCATCGGCCCAGACGGTTGTCCAGGGCTGGGAATGCTCATCGAGGGCGCCAACGGCCAGCAACGGCGCTCGCGACAGGTGTCTTGCGGCGCCAGGCGTCAGGAAGGGAGACGTGGGATTGTCGAAGGAAGATGCCAACGCGTTGGCCGGGCTCAGCAACCGGTGCAGTTGAAGCTCGCCTTCATGCCAAGGCACGTTCATCGATTGTATGAACACCATGTCCGTTTCAAGCCCCTCGCGCTGCTTGTGATGAAATATGCTATGTTAGATCTACCGTACTATCGGCCTTTCTCTGTATACAAGTGACCCCGGAGGCGCTGGGTACGGTCCCCCCCGTGCCCCCCATGCCTTTACATACGCACGATACGGTAAGGCTCTTCCGCGTACGGAAGTAATCCGTACATATTCTGCAAGCATGTGGCGCCATGGAAAGAGACAGCTACTGTAATGGTAGTATCCACGCACTGCCACGCAAGTGCTATTACGGTACGATGCACCATCAGCCCAGTGGGAACGAGGCGCATTCCTAATCAGTTTAGTCCATGACGCCCGGCTTTCTTTCAAACGAGGAGTGGGGTCTAGGGGTTCTTAGTCATACGTATAACGTACCCCATTAGGCAGGTGGGCACGCACGGCACGGTGGCACTGAATGGGCCCCTCTACGGAAGTACGGAAGTACGGAAGTACGTCACGCGCAAATTACATAAGGCATTGTACTGTACGGTGGTACCGGACCTGATTACTTCCCGTACGTACTTACGTACTCCCGTACGGAGTACTCACATCGATAGCCATGCATCCAGCATGTTACGGAAGTACCCGTGCCTTGGAGGTACTTCGTACCTCCCCTTCCCTCGCACTGCCTCGCAAGCTCGGTCGGGACACTCTTACTCCGTAAGGGTGTCTGACAGCGCAACGGTGTGGACACCACAATGGTCCTCGGCCTTTTCCATTGGAGTCAACTTTGCACTTCTATAACTTCACAACATCACGACAAAATAGTGAATGTTATAGGTCTATCTGATTCCCTTGCATCTGTACTATCACTACTGAATTTTTAGACTTCTCCTGATGTTTGTGGTACTGTTGAGTAGCTGTGGTAGTTGCTGCACGTGCCCTAGCTACCGTAGACATCGGAAGGTCCAACACTACCGCAAGGAAGTGATGAAGGCAGCGACAGCGAGAGCAGCAATTACTACCTCCACCACCTCCACTTCTCAACAACACCACAAAGCTGCAAAAGAGTCGACACCTTGGACATCGATAGAGCATCCGGTCTAGAATCAGAAAGGCTCATAAAAGATACTTTTTTGTCATGGTGTTATGAAGTTACGAGCGTTCAAATTTATTTCTATTGAAGGCCCAGAATTTGACTTGCAACTATGATACTTTCTCAACAATGCCAGATAAACAAGGAAAGACCTACAAGCTCAGGGATTATGGTACGGAAGTAGGGGAGTCAGATGAGCACCTCAGATTCCAGTTTAGTCGTTGCGTTGTGAAGTCATAGAAGTGCAAAGTTGATTTTGTTGGAAGAGGACCGTTGCAGTGTCCACACCGTTGCGCTGTCGGACACCCTTACGGAGTAAGAGTGTCCCGACCGAGCTTGCGAGGCAGTGCGAGGGAAGGGGAGGTACGAAGTACCTCCAAGGCACGGGTACTCCGTACTGTAGTCGTACTTGAAGAAGCCCGCCCAGTCCACGACTCGATGACATACGTTGAACTTGGGTTCTGTAGCTCTTATCACCAGCAGATAAAATACATATGAGGGTACGTACGGAAGTACGGAGTACAGTACGATGAGTATGCTGGTGAGTAACACCGTGCGTACGGAGCACTGACGGCAAGAGATCCACTTCGGGAAGCTAGGGGTTGAGAAGGCTGTTGTCCAGTGGAGGTCTCGTCTGACTCTTGGTCAGGCTCCCAAAAGCCACGACGGTCTCTCTCGTGAGGTTGGTAATGAACTTGTCGAGCAGGCCGTTCGATATTACTGTACGGTAAGACTACTCTGGGTACGTAGTTATTCGCTCTCTGCCTTTAGTTACTTACTCAAGGCGAGGGGTATAGCGCTGGCGATCTATAATTACTACTGTAGGCCCGCACGGCCTGCTGCTAGTGCTACGGCTGCGTGTACGAGGGTACGTACGTACGGTAAGGCTGCATGTACTTCCGCAAGGTTACACTACGTCACCCCTAGCGCTGCCTGGTTGCGGCGCTTACTGAATCTCACTGGCGTAGACGCTTAACTTCGGGCCTCTTTGCTTGATGCCGAGCTTCGTTCAGCCTTGATGTC
Organism: Polyangiales bacterium; assembly: GCA_965214225.1. Taxonomy (GTDB): domain Bacteria; phylum Myxococcota_A; class Polyangia; order Polyangiales; family CBDCBC01; genus CBDCBC01. Next base: position 22,559 of record CBDCBC010000004.1, read on the forward strand.
TCCTTAGTCTCCAGGCTCTGTGCGTCAGGCCTTGGTGCTTTGGGGAACCGGTACTGTAATATCAACATGACTGATGATCAACACGATTCTGAGACAGTCAAGTGGTTCTGTAGACACAGAAGTAAGCAGACAATTGAACCAAGGCAGCTATACCAAGCTACCTGAGAGAAATAGGACTTGAAATCCACCATTGAGCTCCGGCTGCCATCCAGAGCAGGCCCACAACCTTCCCCGGCTGGATCTCCTAGCTGGCACGTGCTAGGTGTTATAAGTATCTAGACTCCTCGTCCATATACTTAGCATAGCTCGCTCCGATGAGGAATCATCGCCTCTCGCACTCAGCCTCTCTTCCGCTGCGGATTTGCATCGATCAGGGGAGCGTACTGTATAGACTCGCTGGCGGACGCCTCTGACGGCACGGACGAGCGAGATCTGCACCCTGGGGCACGGACGAGGCTCGACCTAGCAGACCTCCGTGCCTCTCACGTCACCGCGGCTCCTGATTCCCGGGACCGATCATCATCTTCTAACATCCCTTTCTCTCGGATATCTCGGTGGGCTCCCTCTTCTACGTGCAGAGGCCTACGTGTAGAGGCAGCCGGGTCGGTCGGCCACCTTCCCTGCTCGGTATCGTGAGACTCTTACCGCGCAGAATCCCCCTGCGGCGCTCATCCAACTTTTGCAGGGAATGTTCACCGACTCGGCAACCGAGTCGAGTCCCAGATTGTTGCAGTCCCTGCCTACGTATCAGTGCGTACGTACCCCCTCACGCCGCTCACTACCCATGTACTGTACGTAAAGTACATACGTAGGGATATCATCATGGCTCGGTTTAGTGGATCTAGAGCACCATACGAGCTGCGTGGATGGGCTCACCACACCAACCGGTCACATCCGACTTTGTGCGACTGTTGGGCGTGTCTTGGCCCGGCGGCAAACAGGCAGCTAGGCGTTCAGGCACCCAGACATCCAGGCATCCAGGCATCCAGGCATCCAGGCATCCAGGCATCCAGGCATCCAGGCATCCAGGCATCCCATGCTGAAGTGGCGTGAGTGGGTCCGTACTTTGTACCATAGCGTACTGTAGAGACTTGAGTGGCCTGCTGAGTCGGCAGCATCTTCATAACTACGGAAGTACCCCATCCAATTAGTACTTCCGTACCCCGTACGGGGTACAGTAGTTGGCATCTCGCTTCAAGGACCTTTGGTAAAGGGCTCTGAAGAAAAGCATTGTCTGTACGGAGGTACATGCGGAAGAATGTACCACGCTAACGTTATTTTAGGACGTTAGCATATCATATCACGGGATGAGACATACACGCACGTGGTGATTTTATGAATAGACCTCCTCAATGCAGATGCACACCATCTTCCTGAAATGCGCGCTTACTACCTCGCTATCAGCACATCAGCAAGCCATGCAGCTGTGGCGCCAATTGGACCTAGCATCAACCTGGCGAATGAGAGCCGTCTCTTTGGCTGCAAGGCTAGTCATTTGACGTCTTGCGCCTCCCACATAAGCAACTCAGTAGACATCTCGGCGTTGACCGCTCAGATCGTGACCATGTTTCTTGCAGGTGTGAGAACCGCCGTCTGCAACGCGACCACTCCTTCATCCTTAGCTCTGACGGCGGTCAGGGCTATGACGTTGCGTGGCTGTACGGCGTCTCATCAAGTTTGGCGGGGATGAAGAAGACGACCGTCGCACGAGCGCTGTTTCACGCCGTCGACCTTGTGGCCGTGTTGGTTACTCCACCGGCGGAGCTGGAATGTCAGGTCAAGGTGGTGTGACGATCGAAGCACTCCTGGAGGGTCAGCTACGGACTGACGGGCTGGATGCTGAACGGCCGGCCTTGCTAGAGGAGCTGACTATCGTCAGCGGCAGCCGGAAGAGGCCGCGTTTGCCTAGGTGGCCGCTGGAGTCTTGAGGTCGGCGCCTGTCGGCCACCCAGACGTGCCAGGAAGATGGATTTAAAAAGGCCGTCGTCTGCCCCGGTGAGGACCATTCGAAGAAATCAAGCTCGAACCACTCATCGTTATCAACAACCGACTTTCTTGTATACCATCAGCCTCTGCGAACGCTTCCAAGCATCCAGAACAACGTCATGTGAGTTGGACCCCTGTCCGGGTGGATCTGTACGTCGACACGCGCTCATCCGTTTGTTCTAGCAGCATGGTTGTGCTACCCCCAGTGCAAGAACCGGCCGAGTTCAACAGCAACTTTGTCCTGTTTTGGAACCATGTGGCCCTCGAGTTCAACCGTCTCACGCACAGTGCGACCATCTCGGGGCCGCAGACTGGTCCGCCGATCTCGGCCAGGAGCCTCGGCATCTTCCATCTGGCCATCAACGATGCCTACTTTGGGATCCAGAACCCGTCGTTGACCTATCTTAGAAGCGATCATGCCGACCCAGCATACCGGCTCCCGCCTGTCCTCGGGGCCACGGATGCCCGGATGGCCGTGAACGGGGCGGCCATAACCGTCTTGGAGAGAGAGTACACCGAACCGAGACCGGGCGTGTCGAGCAGAGCCACGGCCGAGCTCACGAGGCTGCTGCAGGACTCGATCGCCGCCGTCGAGGTTCTGGATGCTCTGTCGTCCAGCTATCGCTTCGGCGTCGCCGTCGGCAACGCCATCACGAACCTGCTGGAGATCGGGCCGGACGAGCCGGGATCGGAGACGGGGAACTACAGGCCGCAGCCGGGCAGGTTCAGGTTCGACGTCGATCCGACCAATCCGTTGCAGATGCCCGAAGCCCCGTTCTACGGCATGACGGCCAAGCGGCTGTCGGTGCAGCACCAGATTGACGGCAGGCCGACGGAGCACATCAACGCCGACCCTCCGGTCGGCTTTGGCACCAACGACGTTGACGAGTACGAGCAGACGCTCTGGGACACGGTGCTCCTGGGAGGCGCGCCGGACCGCAACGAGACCCGTCGAACACCGGAGCAGACGGTCCAGGGATTCTTCTGGGCCTACGACGGTTCGAACCTGCTGGGCTCGCCTGCGCGGTTCTACAACCTGATCATCCGCCGCGTCGCGTGGAAGATGATGACTGGCGGTCCCGACGAGGTCAACGCCGATTTCGTGCGCCTGTTCGCGCTCGCCAACGTCGCGCTGGCCGACGCCGGCATCTTCGCGTGGCAGGAGAAGTACTGCTTCGAGTTCTGGCGCCCGCTGTCGGGCGTCCGCGAAGAACCGGGCCGCCTGGGCGATCCGTTCTTCCTGACGCTCGGCGCCCCCAACACGAACACGCAGAACATCTCGTTCAAGCCGCCGTTCCCGGCCTATCCGTCGGGCCACGCCACCTTTGGCGGGGCCGCGTTCCAGATCGTCAGGTTGTTTTATCGCCAGCGGGACGGTCTCGGCTTCGAGCCCGACTCTCCGGACGCGATCTCCTTCGACATGGTGTCAGAGGAGCTCAACGGCGTGTCGCGAGACCTGCGACAGCCCTACGATCCGTCGAAGCCCATCACGGCGCAGAACGGCACCGTCCGGACGTTCGTCCAACGCAGCTTCGCCAGTCTCTGGGAGGCCATGTTCGAGAATGCCGTGTCGCGCGTCTATCTCGGGGTGCACTGGCTCTTCGACGCGGCCGCGAGCGAGGACGTGCGCACGGAGCCGATCTTGCGTGGTGAAGATGCCCAGGGCAAGGGTGCCCAGCACCGGCTGACGACGTTCATGGACGCCGCCAACATCCGCTACCGCACCCTGGGCCCGCGTGCCGATCGACCGAACGAAGAGTTCCCCATCGGCGGCGTGCCGCTGGGCATCGGCATCGCCAACGACATCTTCGGCGGCGGTCTCTCCCCGACCCCTCAGGACAAGCAACCCACCGGACGCGATCGATGCGGCAATCCGAATCTCTTCGGCGCGGGCCGCGAGGATGGCAAGTTGAATGCCCCCGGCAGCGGCGAGGCCAATGGCCGCGGCGATGGCAAGCTCAATGTGCAACTCTGAATTGGGAGTGTGTCTGATGGATGGTATCGGGCTGGCCAACGTAGTCGGTGGTTTCCTCTGTTTTCTTGGCTGAGTGAGCACCTGTTTTGTTGTTGCTTACCAGCTTATACTGTGCACTTGTTTTCTGGTTCTGTGTGCTCTATTGAAGGGAGGTTTGTGTGCTCTGTGGATGAGAGACTTGTGTGTGTGTGTTCCTTGAATAGGAGACTTGGAGGTTCGTGGTGTTCTATGAAGGGGAGACTTGTGTGGTCAGCCTATGAGAGACTTCATTGTGTGCTCTATAGATACGGAGACTTCAGTTGTGTGCTCTATGAATTGGAAATTTGTATGCTCTACAGACAGGAAACCCGTATGTTACAGCTTGGGCAGGTGTCACAATAGTATTGGTAGCAGTGGTAACACAGTAGGAATACTAGGGAAACAAAAATCAGTAGCAATACTCCCGTGTCTCTGTAGGAGCAGTCAACATCACGAAGCATAGCACCAACTACTTCCGTAAAAGAACTTGACATCCTGGTTGAAATCATCCAAGTCACGCTGAGATGGAAAATCTGCCATCAAGTCTGTTGTCTAGGGCCCGGCTGGGAGAAAGAAAGAAAAAAAGAACCGACTGATTGATTACCGTAAAGCGAGCAGCTTCATTCGCCGTAGAAAGCCCTGAGCCCCGCCGCAGACCACTACTTTTTTTACGAGTATGCCCTTGGAGATAACGCAAAATTTTTGAAGGTGGACCGCTGTACGTAACGTATTCCGTACGGAGTATGGAAGTAGCGCTGTAATAAATGGTTGCTGGCTCCGCCGGTTTTTATGTCAACTGCTGCCAGGCGTGCCTGGGTACGGAGAACGACGATCCTGGTAATCGTACCTCGTACGGAGTACTCTGTAATTATGAGGGGTAACTAATACGTACCTCCCGTGCTTCTGTACTTACGTACTGAGTACTCCCGTACCCCGTAAGCGGATTACTTAGTAGACTTTGTACGAGCCGTGGAGCGTACGAGGTACGAGGTAATTAAGAGGCCACGGAGGCCTACAGTACGTGGGCGTGGTGGGCACGGTGGGCGTGACACAGCGCCGGAAGACCTCGCTTCCTGGTTGCAATAGGGAGTACTTCCGTACCCCGTGCGTACTCGTACGAGGTCGGTATCCAGGAACGAAGGTTAATTCTGAAGTATCTTTTACGTGAGATCTCCGCCAGAAAGTACTTCGAAATCAACCCCCATTTCTGGACAACAACCTCGTAAATTACGTGGGGACGAACGTACGAAGTACCGTCCGTATGTACCACGTACCCCTCAACGGCCTTCATACACTGGCAGAAGCATGGATGCTAATTAGTCCTACGTACGGGGGTACTCTGCGAAGTTATAAGATCGTCATGAAGGTCGTCGATGTCCCTCGAGAAACCGTACCGTCTGGGTTGGCCCGTCGAAAAGTGACAGCTGACCAAGTCAAGATGCTGAAACCGTGCATCTTGTCCCAGTTCTATTTGCGATCATCATTGCCCTATGCTTGACACAATTAGCAGTGGGAATTCCACACCCACGAACACAGGACCCGCAAACGGAGCCTAACACCCGTGATGTCGTACTAGCTAGTTTGGGGGGCGCTTTGGGCCTTCTCACGGGCACGGCATTCACTGGTCTTCGGAATAAAGACTTTCGCGAGAAAAAAATCAAGGAGATGTCGGACCTTCGGCAGCAGGTGAGCTTGTTGTGTACAGGAGCTCCGGTGTCGAATAAAAGCTAAGCTCAACCTTTAAACAGGTGGAAGACACCAACGACGATCTGAAACATGTTTCTCCTTCACCAGGAGACCCAGCGCACGAAGCTCACCACGCAAAGACAGACGAGATTCGCGCACTTCTGCAGGACAACCCTGACCTGAAAGACTGTATATACTCCAATCTGGAAGAGAGGGACTATGTCGTATGTGCCTGTCTTCACACGTCTGTTGTTCTCCGCCAGATACTTCTGGTTTCAGGACTTGTCTTGACCAAGATGACTAACATCGTTTAAAGCCACGTGTTTAGCTCACGTCTGGAGTTCAAGCTGTCGCGGTGGATGCACGGAATTTCGCGGTGAATAAATGTCGAGATGTCCCCGGCTGGTCCTCATCGCTCCTGGACCGATATCGACTGGGCTACTGGCTCAGACCACTCGATAGGAATTGGGTTCCCCCTGAATCACGGATGCAGTCCAGCAAGGAGGATCTTTGGGGGCAGACTTTGCAGACTGGCAAGAAGATGCTCTCTTACTTCAAGACGCCGCAGGGGAAGCCATATACAGGTGCGGGTGCGATACCTCAAGGAGCCTTGCTTCGCCCGCGAAGTGTCTAGGTAGTCTCAGGGGATTGATACCAAGCCTGGGTGCTACATCAAGCCCATGAACATCCTCCTCGAGTGAGTGTATGATTGCACCATTATTCTTACTCTCAGCAAACACTTGTATACTGTAACTTTTTCCCCATCGCAAAGTAGAACACGTAAGTAGAAGTGAGGAAGAACTGAAGATGTTGCATCAACTCTGTATCCACTCCAAAGCTCATACTACGCAGAGTGATATGAAGTAAGTACGTTGTGTTGACATGGCTCTGGAAAATGCTATTTGAAAAGTATCTTCCAACGACACTCATGGCCACGCCTGGAGGAACTCGGGGGCCAGGGCTTTGTCGACCTGGCCGGCGCTTGGTCCAGTCGAGCCGGGGGCTGGGCCGAGGTAGGTGCCTAGTCGGGGGTGAGCTCTAAGCACTTACACACTCCTTGAGTACTTCTTACATAGTGAGCTCTTTGTTCGTAGCTAGTCCATCAATCCATTACGGAGTACGGAGTACAATACCCACGATTCTGACGAGTTCTGCGCAGTCGCACCACACCACACCACACCACACTACGCTTAGAACAATCCTAGACCCTTGCTACTAATTAGTACTAGACCCTCACAATCATGTGCATACGTAGATTCCACCCCCCCCGTCATCGTAAGTGAAACCTGTAGACTCCACTCCCCGTCATCATGAGTGAAAACCCCGTCATGATGAAGGAACTAATTTGAACCCTGTCACTGTGAAGGAAACTTGTTGATTATTTGATCTATGCCAAACAAGATCACAGAATGAGTGTTGGTGACTAATCAACCAAGTCAAGATTCATCAATCATCATCATCGTTATCATCATCATGCCTGACATCAATCAACACCCTGACATCAATCAACACCCTGACATCAATGTAAACTTACGAGTGATGATCACCATACATTCAAGCCAACTAAAATCATGGAAATGCCTGCCGGCTTGGACAACGGAGGAGCACTCAAGCTACTTGCCTGCTTGCTTGCTTGCTTGCTTGGGTAGAATCATGAAATGAAATGAACAAATCGATGAAGATGAAGGTGAGTTGGTGAGTGAGTGAGGTGATGAAAGGAAACAAAACGACTGATGGAAACAAGACAACCGGAGGAATGAAACAAGACAACTAACCGGAGGAAAAGATAAACAGGGCAGACGGACGACAGAGACAAGAAAGACAACAGAGATACCAGAGACAATAAAGACAATAAAGACAGCAGGGACAACAGAGATGAGTGGATAAATCCACCATATCCACCGAAGGAAATCTTGTTTCATTCATTGATTTTTATTTTTTTTATTTTTTTTGCATCGAAGAAATCTACAGAGTGCCTGTCTGCAGGGGTGGGTAAGTAATCACTATCCACTCAGCCCCCATCGTCGACATCCCATCTCCATCATCCTCGACACCCACTACCATAGTCGATATCCTATCCACATCATCGATATCCTATCCCCATCGATATCCCATCGTCGATTAGACATCCCCATCATCGATGTCCACTCCCGTCATCGACATCCCATCCCCGTCATCGATTCGATATCCACGCACATCATCGATTAGACGAAATTGGTCTAGGACCGGTTGGTTTGCGTTGGATGCGACCGGAGACGGAACGAGGGGAACCGTTGTTCATCTGGATGAAATCAGAGAAGAAGAAGAAAAAGTTAGCGGGGGATGGCCCTTTCTTCTTCACGTGTACCGGCAAGAATATCTCTCTTTTCTCTTCTCTTGCACGACGAAGGAACGTCCGCCGGCTTCCCCCTTCTCTTGCACACGAGTGGGGATGCTCCCCCTCCCTTCAAGGAATGCTCCTGCCCCCGGTCCTCAAAAAGACCACTCACACACTCATCCACACTCCATCCACGCTCCACCACCCTCCCTCCCCCCAAACCCCCCAACAAAAAACCAAAAATTAAAAACTCACCTGACTAGAAGCCGAAGCCGACCCATTACTATACCGATGTTCGTCCGCACCGAGCATCTTGGCAGCCTTGTCAGATATCTTAGGAGGACGTTCTGGCACGAGAGGATCGGCGGCGGCGACAGCCACTTTGGGCGGTCGCGCAGGAGCCCGGTCCGCCGTTGTTGACGTGTGTGAGTAGCCCGCGTCAGAAATGGGAGAGAGATGTCCGGCGCCACTGTATCGATCGCCACTGTATCCTGCGCCGCTGTATCCGGTGCCGCTGTAGCGGTCGCCGCTGTAGCGATTGGTTCCGGCTCCTGAGGGGGAAACACCAGCACCAGCACCGCCCGCGGAGGGAGCACCGGCGGGAGCACCGCCCGGCGCGAGGGGAACAGCACCGACGCCACCAACCGACGACCGCACGAGACTCGGATTCGAGCGCCAGTGCTCCGACGTCGGGGAGATGGGCGAGTCAAAGTCGTGCGCCTGCGACTCGAGTTGGCTCTGATACTTTGCGCCGGCGATACGGGGCTGTGGGTGATGCAAGTTCTGCGAGTCGCGATGGGCTTGGTACTTTGGATCTTCTTGCGTCGATGTCGTCCCCGTCGTCGTCCCCGTCACAGGGATGAGCGGCGATGCTGGACGTGTCCCGTGTCGTGACGACCCTCCCTGTGCGGCGTCGTCCTCCAGCGAGTATCGTGATCGCAGACGGTCGTCGTCGTCCATGTCCTGATGGTGCTGGTGCTGGTGCTGGTGCTGGTGTTGGTGCTGGAGATCTTGTTGGTGGTATTGCCACATGTCAATCTCCGACCCTGACCGCGACGGCGCGTCAGAGTACGGCCGGCCTTTCCTGCCGCCGCCGCCGCCGCCACCACCGCTACCCCTAAACTGTCTGGCCACCGTTGACGCCGTCGTCTCCGACCAGCGCGAGATCTTTGGGAAGAAGGACGATGCCGTCGACCGGTGCTTCTTTGACTTCTCCGCCTTCTCCGTCCTTAACCTGTTTTCGCTGCTCTGGGCCAGCGGCGCCACCGCCGCCGGCGCCGGCGCCGTCGTCGTCGTCGTCGCCGCCATCGGCGCGCGATCCCGCGGGCTTTCGAGCGGCAGGGACTCTCGCTGGGTGTTTGGGCTCGCGACGTCGTCGGCCGGGTCGTACGGCGCGTCATACGGCGCATCGTCGTAGTGGTCTTCACCGGCAATGGCCTCCTCGTCCGTCTCTCTGACGGTGCTGATGCGATGGGCCTCGTGCGGCCGGCCGCTGTCCATGCTGCGCATGGCGCTGGCTTGGCGCGACGGCGGGTTGGAGAAGTAAGCCGAGTTGGACTGGTTCGACGGACCGGTGCCGGCCTGGCCCTCGGGCTCGTAGCCCTCCTGCGTGTTCCTCAGGTCGTCGTACGAGCTGAGACTGTGTTGATGGGTGCCGCTCGGGCGAGGGTCCTGGCCGGCCTTGAGGCTTTCGACGTCACCGAGCAGCTGATGGAGCCTGCACCCTCGGCCGTGAGCTTCCGTACAACATGCTCACAATCAACAAGGCCCACTCACATCTCCTCGATCTTTGACAGATCGTTCGAGCTACGCATGCTAAGCCCCTTGAGGGCCCGCCGGAAGACGTTTCGCCTCTTGGACGGCAGGTCCGAAGGGTCCTCTTCGTCGGTGTACGCGCGGCGCGGCGTCCGCTGCAGACCGACAGGCTGCGGTCGAGGTCCGTTGATGACCTTCTGCACGGACCGCTCCGTGTTCCTGTCGGTGGAGTCTACGATGTAGTTCTCCGACTCGGCCAGCAGCTTCTTCATGTCTTCGAACGAGTTGCGCATCTCGGCGGCACTCCGCACCAGGGTCACCAAGATCTCCGTGTCTCGCGCGTTGCGTTGTGCGTCTCGCACCGTCAGCTAATCTCAAGTCAGCCACTGGTTGTCATTCCCTGACGTTCTGCCGTTCGAGACTTACATGGTCCATCAGTGCCACGATGTCCTTGGACTGTATCCGATCGATGCCGTGTCCGGTTGCGCCGTCATAGAGCGGCGACGCCAGGCCGTGCGAGTTCGCGCTCAAGTGCCGCGCACGCTTCGAGTTCGTAAAGGGGTCGTCGGCGACGCTGCCGTTGAGGATGGCATCCAGCTGATCGTCGTCGTACAGATCGCTGCCCTGTCGCTTGTAGTCGGGCGTCGCCGCGACAGGAGCCGCGGAGATGTACCCCTCGTCTTTGGAAGGCGTTTCCTGGATCTGGTGACTCGGCGTGTAGGCGCCGTGCCTGGTGCCAAAGTCGTGGTTGACGCCATCGGTGAATCCGTTCTCGACCGCGTTTCGCGCAAGAGTCGCCTTCAGATCTTTGTCGTCGTGGTCCAAGTCAACACCCCTGTCGGCCTTGCGGTCGCCGAGGTCCGCTCCGAGCCCGACACCGGTAGCCGTGACCAAGACGTCCGCGCCCGCCGAGCGCGCGCGCTGGCGGTCGTCGGGCGTGGAGACGCCATCGAGGAACTGACCGTTCGGCTGAGGCGGGGTCGGATCGTACGGCCAGTGGTCACGGTTCCCGTGGGCGACACCGCCGATGGGACCCCGGATGATGGAAGGGTTGGTGGTGATCTCAGACTCGTCCTCCAAGCCGTGGCCGATCTCGGGCATGGGATCGTCGGCGAGGGGCAAGCCGCTGGCACCCATTACGGCCTCTCCATTGAGCCCGTTGGCGACCGGCCTCGTCTGCAGATGTCGAGACGACTCGGAAGACGAAGACGACACCGACGCGGCCGTCGCCGCCAGCGGCAAGACCTCGTTGCGCACGGCGTTCGCAACGACGCCGTTTGGTGCACCTCGCCGCGCCGGGCTACCACGCTGGCTCGTGCTGAGTCGATCGCCGTCTGCTGCGACGGCATCCTTCACAGACCCTACCAGAGAATCCTCTCCGACCCTGGAGCGATTGGACCGGACGTCGACGACGGATGCATTGTGGATCGAGGCCACGACGGACGATACGGCGACCGGGTTGTAGTGTATCTCGGGGTTCGCCCCGACGCCAAGGATCTCGTGGCCCGTGGCCATGTTGTACGGATACTCCCCGTCGAGGCTGTCGTTCGTGTAGGTCGTCATGCGCGCGTCGTCCGAATCGACACGACGGCCTTGACGGCCGGCGTAGCTCCGCGAGCCCTTGGCACCACCCTTGGGCGTCGTGTCCTCGTCGAGAACTTCCGAAGTACGTCTGGTGCCATCGGTGGCGGTCGAGTCGCGTTGGCGGTGGGAGGTTGGTCTGCGACGCCTGCTCACGGCGCCCCTCGAGCTGGCCGAGGTCGAGGTGGTCTCGACCGTCCGGTCGGACCGCTTCGAAGGTGACAGGCGGCCGAGGGACGAGAGCGTGTCGACGCTGCGGGTCTGCAAGAACGAGTCGTGGTGATCGGCCCCGGTCACGGAGTCCTCCTTGTAGCTCGCGACGCTTTGGATCGGGCTCAGACTCTGACGGTGCGTGAGATGATGTTCGTCATATTCGTCGTAGTGGCTATTTCGGCGGTGATGGTGATGGTGATGGTGATGGTCGTCGTCCTCGGCTTCGTGACCGGGCGCCCGGTGGTGGTGAGGCGCAGGACCGGCGTTCCCCGAACGAGCGACGGCGGCGAGGCCAAGCTCGACGGCTCTCGCGACGTACCCACCCCGGGGTTGACCGCCGTCGGCGGTGAGCGTCGGGCCGTAGCCGCTGGACACGGCCGCCGTGGGGCGCGCGCCGCCCTGGACGACCCGGCCCGCGAAGACGTCGTGCTCCTGCGACGCCGAGAGGGGTCGGTCTGTGCGAGCGGTGAGGATCGAGTCGCGCGTCAGCTCGGAACCGTTGATCTCGCTGCTCAGCGGCATCGGCGGCAGGCCGTCGGGCGCCGCACGGGCTGCTGCTGCTGCGTCGTCGGCCAGGCTCGCGCTTCGACTGCGGCTCTTGCTCTGGCGCTTGTGGCGCTCCTTGCGTTCGATGCTCGACTTGGAATCGTGATGGCGAAGCGCGGCGGCGGTGAGCGCGCCTCCCGTCGTTGGCGTGCCGCCACCGTCCCTCGACACCTGACGGTCCTTGCTACGCTTGGTCCGCACCTTGCCCTCCGTCAGCGTCTCGTCCGAGACTCGGCGTTCGGAGGACCTCTCGGACGGCGATTCGGCCTGGCCGCGGCCGCTCCGGCGCTCCTTGCGATGTTTGCCCGGGTCGATCGAGAAGTAACCGCCGCGGCTGAGCTCCTCGCGGTCGACGGCGAGCCTCTGCTTCCCGACGTCGGGGGCGCTCGAGACCTTGGGCACGCGACGCCGGCTGTTGCTATTGCTGTTGCTGTTGCTGTTGCTGCCGCCACCGCCACCCTCCCGCGACGTTAGGCTGTCCGACGTGACGGATTCCTTTGCGAGCTCGTCGAAGCGGCCGCGATTGCGCTGGGTCGTCTGCTCGCGCTTCAGCGCCGAGAGCTCGGGCAGCACGACGCGACGGATGGCATCCTCGAGCGTCTCGAGCAGGCGGGTGTTGTTGACGGACGACTTGGACGTGCCGGAACGGAAGGAGTACTGGTCGCCGGACTTGCGGCTCGGCGACAGCTGCGACGCGGTGAGGCGCGACGAGTCGGCGACGCTGGCGGCGCCGTCGTCGGCGTGGACCTTGGCGGACGAGCGTCGGCGGCCGCCGGAGGACGACTTGTAGACGTCCACCTGCTCCTTGCTGACGCTCCGGCTCCGGCTCTTGGAGGAGCGCTTGCGCGGCGTCGCCGCGGCGGCGGCACCCCCGGATTCCTTCTGCGCCTTGCTCTCGAGCTTCTCGATCACCTTGCGCGCGATGCGGTCTCGACTGAGGCTCCGGCTCTGACGTCGCGACGGCTCCTTGAGACGATCGTCCGCAACGCGCACGCCCTCTCGCTCGAGGCTTCGGCTGCGCGAGCGCCGCAACGTCGTGTCTTTGACCATCACCGCCGGCGGAGGGGGCGGCGGTGCGTGGTCCAAAAAGCTGTCCGGCGGCATGGCAGAGATCTCCGAGGGGTTCGGCCTCACGTATCGGGAGTCACGAGGGGATGTGGCGGCGGAGATGGAGGCGTCGTCGTCGTCGTCGTCGTCGTCTTCCTCTTCGTCGTCGTCCTGATCTCGGAACAGTTCGACCTCGACGGGCGGCGCCCGAGACTTGCCAGCCAGCGCCGACTCCTCGGTGACCGAGGCGAAGGAGCTCAGGCTGTGTTCGTCGGTGCTGTCGGTCACGAGCTTGTCACCCTTGGCCTTGGGCGTCAGGGATATGCGTCTCGTGAAGGACGACTGTCGGGCCTTGCCGGTCTCGGTGATATGGACCTGCTGCTGCTGCTGCTGCTGCTGCTGCTCGGCGGCGGCGGCCTTGTTCTTGCGGGCAGAGGACGGCGTCACCTTGACGCGGACGCTCGGTCTCGCCTGCACGTCGCGATGGCTGGGGCTCCCCTCGAAGTACTCGATCAGGAGCGAGGTCTGCGACGGGCGAGCCAGCTTGGCGTCGCGACGGCCGTCGCGACCGGACCGTCTGCGCCGGGTCGAGATGGTGATGGGGCTCCCGTCCTCGGGGATGGAGTACGAGGTGCGATCGGTCTGCAGCGAGACGTCGGTGGCAAGGTCGGTGCCGACGGCGCTCGCGTTCGCGGGCGAACTCTGCGAAGAAGGGTCGGTCGGGGCAGGCAAGCGCGGGCCAAAACCCATCGCTGGTCGAACGACTCCCAATGCGGTTCCACGACCGTGCCCCGGCAACGGTCAATCTCGGACGGCGACGGTTTTCCCTGTCGTCGCCAGCCACGACAAGTCGATGCTTCGCGATCACACTCGAGTGGCGGCGGGCATCGAACGGATGCTTGGATTCGATCCAATCGGTCTCGATTTGTGCGCTACGGTCGGTTTCTTGCGCGACCGAGGCGAAATGCAGGCTTCCTCCCCGACAGGCTTCTGCGTTGTAGCGAGTGATGGGGGGGGGGGGGGGGGGGGGTGGGATCCCTCGTTCGAGGCGACCAAGATGGAAGTTTCGACGAACGAGCGATGACAACACCCGACGAGCGTCAGGGCGGTGCCATGCGCTTGCAACGCCCGGCGTCGGTCGACCCTGGGACGCGCGACGACGGGCGTTCTGATCGCCGTCGTCCCACAAGGATGCGATGATGGTGTGGTCCGGGCGGAGAGCGGCGTAGTCGAAGAGAAGAGATGAAGGAGGAGGAGGAGCCGGGAGGAGGAGGAGGAGCCGGGAGGTGAGGAGAAGTGGAGAATCGGTCGATTGATTGTTGTCTGCCCTGTCGGGGCCTGGTCTTGTATCAGCCTGGTCACACAGCGCAGGAAATGGCGGGTGCAAGTACGTCGCTGTCCGCCTCAGGTACTCGCCCTCGCACTCGCACTCGCGACGTCGGGCCCGTGCTAGGGGCTCCCCGACCTAGTAATTACTGTCACTCGTCGTAATTCGCTGTTGGTGCGATGTTGTTTTGGGCTGGTGCTGCTGGTGCTGCTGCGGGTGCCGGTGACGGTCACTAGCGCCTGTTGGATGGCGTGGATGGTGAGCTGGCAACGGGCCGGTTCCTCAACGGCGCGCGACAGCGGCCAAGGACGACGGCTTCAGCAAGGAGACGACGCCCGATTGGACTGACGTCGCTGTCGTCCAGGCCACGATGCCCAAGCGATACGGCGGAGGGAGAGAGCTGAGATGCTTCTTTCGGTCTCAGGGCGCTGTCTTGTCTTTGGTGTATTCGGGTGTCGCGAGATGGCAGAGAGTATGGCCGAAGATGTCATTCCAGTACGTATTGTTGGAGGTTGGGTAAAATTCGGGCGCTGGGACAAGGCTCGCCGTTTGAATCCACCCAGACGTGACAGCGGAGAAAGTCACGTGATGCAGGAGAGAGTGGCTATAGGGCTACGCTATCCTGATGTCTTCCCACGCTGCCCTACGCCTTATCCCATGTGGTCTTGTCTACAACAACCCATGAATAAGAAGTCTTACAATTGACTGTTGGAGAAAGTGAAACTGATCTTGATGCAAAGCAAGATACAGACCCTAGGGACAAGACCTCTTGCCCATGTTTTTGCATGCTGTAATTAATCCGCAGCAGGAAAAGGAAAACAATGCGGCCGTTGTTTAGACTTGGTCACGAGTACCCGAGCATACCGTGACTCGTCACGAACGGATGAGGTTCTCTCTACCGACCCACCTGAAAAGACCTCAGATCGGAAGTCTGCCCTGCTCGTTCCTCCGGAAACGGCCTGAGTCTTGCTGCATCGAGAGCAAGACGGCTTTCGGGCGGGCTTATCTTCCGGCCTGCAGCCCTTCCCCGTTCCCATTTCCAGAGGAGGAAAACATCAACAAACGGGACGGCGCGGGACGAACAAAAGTGGCGGCTACAGAAAGCACAGGACGAGGATTGCGACGGCGAAGCGACGGGGGCAGCACGGCCGCAAGGATCCGTTCACCAGTTGATCTGGTATCGTCGATGCATCTCCCTGCTACTCTGGCATAGGAGTAGACGTCGACTTCCTACCAGGCAGTGTCCGGCTTGCCTTGCATGGACCTGTGCCTCGTCCTTCTCGGAACTCCAATGTGACTCGACGACGGCATTGGTGGGGCACATCTGTGTACGTCGTTACAGCGCATATTCTCTGGCGGTGCAGCTGTTGTCTCTGGGCCAATGACTTGACGTCTTGAGGGCGTCGAACGCTGTACTCGTACGAGGTCGGCACGGTCGGTTCTCAACAACACAGACGCCGTATTCTGGATGCCCCTCCTCCGTTACTAGGGCGACGAAAGAAACAAAAAAGCTTTTCGAGTACAGTATCGTTTTCCGAACGTGGTGAACGAGCAGACACGGTGACCGCTACGGTACTGTACTTTATCGTACAGTACGAGCGCACTCGGAATGGACCTGCCTCGAGTCCCCACTCCCTTACCCCGCATGCCAGGACGTGCAGCGCCGACAGTACCTTCGTATGTACGAAGGTACGGAGTACAGTATCCTCGTACGCCTCAATACGCCTCATACGTACGAGGTGCTGTAGCGTCCTCTCGCTTGTCCAGAGCCTCATCCCAGCCTCTTCGTGCATGTTTCCGTGTGGATGAGATGGGTCTTTTTTCGTCGTCCTCGTGCTTTGCATGGCGCCTCGATAGACTACTCGTACGCGCCATACGCTGCAGCTGAACCGCTACGGTGGTGAGATGTGTGTTGCATTATCTTGATTCTGCAGCATGCGATGCACGCGGTACTCGGGCCTTGACCAAAGACATGCTGATGGTACGTGTCGTACGTAGCCAGTGGTAGCATCGCTGCCGCTACCACCAGCATCATGTTCTATCCTTGGTTGCTATTTTCTCCAGGGTACGTATGTATGTCTAGGAGCAAGAACTCGACAAGGAGAAGGTGTGGATCGTTCCTGGTGGCCAGCAAGGAAAGATACTAGGATTTCTTTCTTGGTCTTGTCAAGGTTGTAAGAGTTTGATGGTGATGATGATAACAATGGTGACTTTCTTGTCCATCTTATCTGCCAAGTAGTACGGAGGTACGTAACGTAGCATTATCAATGCCGGGACAAAACTGTGAATTTTAGTTGAGGGGTTGAACCCATGTTCAGGGCAAGCCCCTCTTTTCGTCCACTCTCATAGAAGTTCAGACCGGTGTCCTCACAAACTACGACTCTTTCCACTGACCGGCTGCCATCGCAACGCTGTCTGCTCCTAGACTCGCCTACTAGAGTGACCTCTCTCACTTCACAGCCGTCAGTCTGTTCAAGAAGGGTCAGGGACAGGTGCCCTTGGGACAATTCTCGCCAGCGACTGATGACTGCGAGTGGAGAGAAACATCTTGCAAACTGTTGTAAGAGTGTTGTTACACGTAAACCTATTCTTTTTAGACGTACACCTACCTGCCTAAGTACATTTTTCTAGACGGTACGGTTGATCTGTCAGTTAGTCGATATTCTCAAAGGGAGAGCTGGTACTGATGAAGTGACTGTATATAGTAATGAAATCTCTGGCTCCACTCACGATGCTACGTTTGGACCCTCCGATCTCTGGACCCCCTGATGCCTGGCCCCACAATATTAAATCTGGACTCCCAATGAACCCCGTGATGCCTGGCCCCACCATGTTGAGTTTGGATCCTCTGATGTCGGGCCCCTGACATCTCCAACTCTGCTGCATCTGCTGCTTGCTTCTTGCCTGACCATGGCCACGACCAAGATCACGACCTCAAGTCATTCCTGGAGCTCCCTCGCATCGGCCCCGCTCCCCCCTTCCCACGTCCCCCTTCACGTCCCCATTCACGTCCTCTTCCCCGGTCAACAATCTCAAATAATAATAGGTTCTGGCATGTCAATTGAAGACGAGATAGTGCTGTACATGCTAGAGGCCGCCCTGCAGAGGGTCCAAGGTGAGTCCTTGGTCAACAGCCTCTATATGGGGATTGAATCATCATTGATAATATACATTGTCAAGGCGGAGCCAGTCTCCTTGCCAGAGTCGACTCTGGGTTTCATGGGAACAAGGCATCTTGTCAATATGATACAGCTTGTACGGAGGAATACTGTAAGAATAGCGACTGACCAGCCGTACCGTCAAAAAAAAATGTACGAGTAGGCAGGTGTACGTCCAACAAAACTAAGCTAGTTGTATGTCTAACAAGATTGTGGGTGTACGTCTGAAAAGAAAAGATGTACGTGTAACAACACTTTTGTTGTAATTATCCCCTTGCCTTACTCTCACGAGTTGTATTCAAGTAAAAAAGTCCATCGTATTTCCAATCATTGGCCGGGCACATAAGTAGATTCCCTGACGACATCTTAACAAACAGAAGAACTTCCTCTTCCACTTCACACATCATACATCACAAGTGGTCTAACAGCCCCCCTACCCCCTCCCCCCGTCCTACGGTACCTTGACAGCATTAGTAGCCCTGATTAGGAGCTGAAAGTGGAGGTTTTTCGCCTCTTCAGGGGCTTCTTGCCTGGGTCTATTGATTACCACTAGTGCTAGCACAGTTGTAGCAGTCTTGTTAATCAATCAAATCACACATCATGACTCACCTCCATCCGTTACATTCACACACTTTGTTGATATCAAGAGATATGAAGCTGCCTGAATGGTGTTGTCTGTGGGAAAAGTACCTCACTCTTCCTGAACTTGCCCTGTAGCTCTCATTTTATTGAATATGCGATGATGAAGAGAAGTACCTACTTTGTTCCGTAAAGCAGCTCCGTCTCATGTAGGTACGGTAATTGCTTTGTACATGTAATCGAACCATCTTGATTTGCAGATATTAAACACCACTTGTCTCGCTCCATACCTTTTTCATTACGTACCTTCACTTTCAAGTCTGAGGAAAGGAGTAAGTGAGAGATGAGTGTGAGTGGTGAGGGATGTGATGGACGTGATAATGACCGACAACAATAATAATAGAAAAAACAAACAGAGATACCGTAGTAGTTGGAACTAATGCGAGTAATGAACAGTTGCGGAGCAGGACGGATATAAAAAGGAAGAGCCAATACGTAATTACTGAAGACCAACTGTAAAAACTGACACTAGTTGTACACGCAACTGGCGGGCATTAGTTGGAACTGATCAGTAAATTGCTGGAACTGAGTGACACCAGTACAGTCTTGTACTAAGTAAGTAGATCTGCCAGGCACTGACACCGGCCAGCACTAGCTGCGTGGATCCGGGACTAACTTGGCGCTGGAAACTGAAATGTTATTGGTCCTGGAACTGACACGGGCGCTGGCATTGGTCCTGAACTCAAAATTGGCGGGCATTGGGAGTAGGACTGGATATAGCGGGCACTGGCACTGGCGGGCATTGGAAACAAACCCGGATATGGCACTGGAACTAAAACTGGCGGGCATTGAAACTAGGACTGAATATGGCGGGCACTGGATATGGCACTGGAACTAGCACTGGCGGGCATTGGAACTAAAACTGGATATGGCACTGGAAACTGAAATTGATCCTGGAACTAGCACCGGCACCGGCACCGGCACTGGCACTGGCACTGGCACTGGCACTGGCACTGGAACTGGAACTGGAACTGGAACTGACACTGACACTGGCACCAGCACTCGCTGAATCCGGAACTGCCTGGCACTGAAACCAGCACCATCAAATATACCTACACAGTTCAAGGACCTACTTATAACAAGACAGCTACATATCTCCATCATCTAAAATGGTGAAGACGAGAGAGTCGAGAGACGAGAAACACGAGAGAGAGAGAGAGAGAGAGACAGAGAGAAGAATGTTTTTCCATACTACGAAGCCTGAATAGCTTTGTTTTAGGGTCGTGTTGCAGGTACACCCAATCATGCTAAGAGTACACCCTTCTAAATACTGGGGGTACACCCATCTTAGCTTTGCTGAAGGTACACCCTTTCGATATTTTGCTGATCGCGATATTCCTGATCGCGCGGTCGCTACTTATGTCAGTTGACAAGACTACCCGGCAAATCCATAGATAACGTTGCAGTACTGAAGTTTAGAGGCAGGCCCCACGGCATTGACGGACTGACAGTACTTCCAGCCATCGCACTGTCTCCAGTCCTTGCAACAAATTCTCCAACCACTGTGATACTTCTGAGCCCTCAGTGCGATGCTTCTGGTACCTGTGATACTGCTAGCTGCTAACTTCCCGCTTGGCCAGCCACGACCACCACCCCGACTCCAATCCCAACCCGAGTGCTACCCTGTGAAGGTGGTGAGATTACTGATTCCTCATTCAGGAGCAACACGAGCTAATCAACTATGTATGTGCCCCTCAAGCCCTAAGTTCTGTTGCTACCAGTAGGGCTAATCCTAGAAGACACCGGGCGTCTCCAACAAAAAAGGGTGTACCTCCAACGAAGCTAAGATAGGTGTACCCCCAATATTTAGAAGGGTGTACCTCCAGCATAATTGGGTGTACCCGCAACACGACCCTGTGTTTTATCTCACAACCAAAGTAGCTACGTACCGCAAAGTTGTTTAAATCAAGCACCGTCCATCCTCTTACGCTTGAACCGAGCGCCGCCCTGTCTCGGTTGACTACCGTAGGCGCGACGAGCGCTGACGCTTTTCTTGTCCCGACTCATGCTGGCGCCGAGGCTGATGTCGACGCGGGGTGGGGCCGGGAAACCGAAGCCCTTGGCGACCTTGACGAGATCGAGCTGGTTGACGTCGAAGATGGAGCGTAGGCTGTGCGACGCGTACGCCTGCAGATACGAGCGGTAGCCGTCTTTGGCGGACTGCGTCACGGAACCGAACGGAGCAAGAAGCGAATGGAGACGTCAGCGACGAGTTGCGTCTTCTCCTGGACGAAGATCAGGGCAGAGGAGGGTGAGAGAGAGAGAGAGAGAGAGAGAGAGAGAGAGAGAGAGAGAGTAAAAGGGGTCGGCGCACCTTGTTGAGGTAGTAGTTCTGCCCAATGAGCTTCTCGAGCTGCGACTGCACGTTAACAATCTTCTTGGTCGGAAAGTCAAACTCGACCACCGGTACCCGGGCCTCCTTGAGGTGCTTGAGGAAGCCGACCTCGGACGGCTGCAGGAACAGGAGACTCCGTCCCTTGCTGTTGGCACCACGTGCCGTTCGGCCGACGCGGTGGATGTAGTCGCGCGGGTCGTCCGGCGGGTCGAACTGGATGATCCAGTCGACGGACGGAATCTGCCGAGACGTCAGCTTCCCAACGATCAACGAGGGCATACGACGTAGACTCACGTCGAGCCCTCGCGCCGCAACGTCGGTGCAGATGAGCGTCCCCTGGGTCGCGTTGCAAAACTCGAAAAAGGTGTTGGTCCGCTTCTGCTGCTTCTGCTTGCCGTGCAGGTCCAGCACCGGCAGGTCAATGTAGTTGAGCAGCTCGGCGTGGTACTTGACGCAGTTGCAGCTGGAGAAGAAGACGATGATCTTCTTCTTGAGGTTGCGCTTGAGAAAGGAGAACAGAAGCAGGAAGCGCTTGTCCGAGTCGCAGACGACGTAGCCCTGCTCGAGGCCCTCGACGGTGCTGTGCTCCTTCCGGTAGTCGACGTTGATATACAGCGGGCCCGGCCGCAGCGAGATGCGGGCGAGGTCCTCGACCTTGGTCGTCTGCGTGGCAGAGAACAACATGGTCTGGCGCTCGTCCTTGGGCAGGATCTTGACGATCTGGCGCATCTCGTCCTCGAACCCGATCTCGAGGATTCGATCGGCCTCGTCGATGACGAGCGCCTTCAGGTTCTTGAAGACGAAGCCCTCCGTGTTCTGCAGGTGGTCGAGGAGCCGGCCCGGCGTTGCCACGACAAGATTGACCCCTTTGCTGAGCTTCTCGGCCTCGGCTCTCCGGTTCGCGCCTCCGATGACGATCGCATACGTCTGGGAATGGTGGGCCATCAACTCGCGAGCGACGCCGAAGATCTGCAACGCAAGCTCGCGGGTCGGCGAGACCACGATGACGCCGGTGCCTATACCTATCAGCATCCGAGTCGAAAGACAGCGCACCGTATGATGAGCCGAGCCCACCGTTTCTAGGCTTGAAGCGCAGCGCGCTGAGCATCTCAACAGCGGGGATCAAGAAGGCGAGCGTCTTCCCGGAGCCGGTTTTCGCTGCTCCCAGCACGTCCCTGCCGGCGAGCAGCGGAGGTATGCCCCGCTGTTGTATCTCGGTCATGGTCTCAAAGCCCATCTCTTGGATGGCACTCATGGTCTTGGCCGAGAGTTCGAGGTCGGCAAACTTCTCCGGCCCAGCTCCCGTCGGAGGCAGAGTCAGATTCGAGGATGGAGCTCCATTGTTGGCTGCAGGTGCCTGTTCCGCGTCCACGGCGACATATTGGTGCCCAGTCTCCTCTGAAGAGCCGTTGACAGCGTCGACCTGGCCATTTTCTCTGCCTCGCACGACTCCGTCGGCATTGGCATCTTCGGCGGGCTCCACGAGTACGTCCGTACTCTGCTGGTTGCTCTCACGTTCACGCCGAGGGATTGATGCACCTGCCTCGCCTTGAGAACCGGCGGTAGCTGCTACATCGGCCGAGGAAGAGGGACCAGCCTGCCCAGGGTTTCCGTGCCTCCGTTTCCGTTTCTTAGATCGCACCTCTTTGGAATCCATTTTTCTGCTTGGGATTGTCACGATGTGCCCAACTTAATTGTGCGAGTGAGGTTGACCGCCTCTGCGTCCCACGTGTCTGCGCCGCCCCTACTGTTCACGTGATGTGGCGGGGCTCATGGGGCTGTGCTACGCCGTAGCTTAGTCACCGGCCCTGGATCACGTGCCAGATGTGGCTTGCCACCCTCGCCAAGGAACGGGGCTAGGCGTCACCGGCACGGATCGGCCGGCGGTTCGCCCGTCAGCCGAGATGATTTTGCCTGTGCTGATGAGGCCCAAGAAGAACGTATGTACTCCTTGGAGTAGCTATCATAAGTCTGGATCTAATTTCGAGTAGTTCTGACTCTGCGAACTACACCAATGTGCACAAGCTTCTTCTCATTGCTATTCATGGTCTCGCTGGTATAATGCAAGAGTATGAATTGTGACCTTTATCTATCGTCGGTCTCAGCGCTGGCCAGTGGTCCGTTCGTCACTCTTACGGCGCCTGAACCGCCAAACTGAGACTCAATTTTACGTTGGCGGCCAATCGAGGCTGCAAGGGGTTTGTAGCGTCTGCTTCAACGCTTACGTATGCGAGTGTGTACAGCCCCCGTCAGCAGTTGCCCAAAAGTGTGGATCTGAGCCGCAAACCGGTCTCCGACACCTAAGGAGGCAGATGCTGCATCTCAACTGTTGACGTCCAGGCCAGTCACATCACACAGCGTACGTCTTTTACTGCATTAGGAAAGTCACCTGATCGTATCCGCCGGTCTCGGCATTCGGCATGGTAACCGCCGCGTCTCCGTCTCTGACCAATCAAGAATCAACCACCTCAAAATAGAGCAAGATTCACGCGAAATGCCAGAACAAATATAAAGCGAGCAATAAAAAAACAAGATTAATTAACCAAGAGAGATCTCTACCTTGAACAATCGACATTTGGCACCGCCGACGACATCTCGACGATTCTCACTGGCAGCTACTCCGTAGTGAGGTCAGCAGTTGGCACTTCGTGCACGCCTACAATCCCAGCATCATACGAATTACGAACTAACTCGACCTCACAGATTCTCACAGCAAGGAAGAAATTGTCGCTGTGCAATTGGTACGAGGTACGGGGCCGCGACGCCATCCCCCTTTGTTTTCTTTGGCGTATCACGGCTTGCGCCGGGGGCGCGAGGCTGCTGACACGGCCACGGAAAAGACGTCGTCTTGTGGAGTTGGCCCTCGTCGACGTCGTCGCTTTCGCTTCGTCGTCAAATCGCCCAATTTCGTTCACATCTCGTCCGACTCCGACTTCCCAGGCTTGGCCGGGTTTGCGATCGTTACCAGTTGCGACCTTGTCTCCGGCTCATTCGTCATTCGTCATTTGTCATTCGTTCTGGCCACCGTCTCCCTTGGATACCGCTCATTGTCTGCCGACCCGGGTCGGTCATTGCCATTTCGGGGCAAACTTTCGTTCCGTTCAGAGTGCATCTGACGACACATTTCCGTCGTCCAGTCCGTCGACGATACACGATACAGCACCGCTTGTTGGCCGACTTGCCCTGGTGGAATCGCATGCGGCATCGTTGACCTCGACGATGATCGCCGTTTAGGCCGCCTGCCTTCTTGACGCCATCTGACCGCCGGGTCAAGGGCGTGGGGCTGAGCCCTCGTTCGAAAAGGATCCATCGCTCGTTCGCTCCGGCCTCGTCGTCACACACCGTCTCCAGCCATGTTCCGATTATCCGACCGGACGACGACCATGTCGTCGTCGTCGTCGCCGTCGTGGGCCTTTGTGCTCGTCTTTCTGCTTTCCCTGCTGCCGCTGGTGTCGTCAGAGCGCTTCATAGAGTCGAAATCCCTGAACCCCTGCCAGAAGCACTCCAAGTTCTCTGCCTCGCTTTTCAATGTCGTCTTCACGCCCGAGAATCGCACCGTCCACATCGACGTCGTCGGCGTCTCCGCCATCGCCGGCAACATCACGGCCGAGATTGAGGTCATCGCGTATGGCTATCGCGTCCTGCGCCAGAGCTTCAATCCGTGCAACGTGGATCTCCCTGGTCTGTGTCCCATGAGCACTGGTCAGTTCACCTTGTCGACAAACTTCCTCGACATTGGCGACGATGTCATCAAATCCGTACCAGGTAAGAGAGTCCCGTCCTTGTTTTTTCCCCTCGTCATCTTGACGAAATGCGCGTCGTCGTCGTCGTCGTCGGGTGGACCAGGCTCGAGCCCGAGGCAGCGGCCAGAAGTCGCTGACGTGCTCGCCGCGCAGGGATCGCATACACCATCCCGGATCTCGACGGTCTGGTCCGCGTCTACATCAACTCGACGAGCAGCGGCGATCAGGTCGCCTGCGTCGAGGCCGAGCTGTCAAACGCCAAGACGGTCGAGCAGGACGGTGTCAGCTGGACGACGGCCGTCATCGCCGGCCTCGGCCTCGTCGCCTCAGCCATGACCTCGAGCTTGGGCCACTCGAACACCGCGGCCCACATCGCCGCCAATGCGCTCTCGCTCTTCGGCTACTTCCAGGCTCAGGCCATGATCGGCATGACGGCCGTGCCGCTGCCGCCGCTGGTCCAGGCCTGGACCCAGAACTTTGCCTGGACCATGGGCATCGTGAGGGTCGGCTTCA
This sequence comes from Polyangiales bacterium, assembly GCA_965214225.1. Classification (GTDB taxonomy): domain Bacteria; phylum Myxococcota_A; class Polyangia; order Polyangiales; family CBDCBC01; genus CBDCBC01. The sequence goes on from CBDCBC010000004.1 coordinate 47,398, forward strand.
TGCAGCGCTTCTTCAACTGGTACCAGCGAGCCACCGGTGGCACCCCGACCACCCTGCTCACCACCCTCTCGGACGCGTCGGTCGACATCCAGAAGCGCTCGCTCGAGGCGATGGAGGCGCTATTCCCACAACGACTCTACGAGCGCTCCTACGGCGGCCTCGACGTCGGCGTCGGCATCGACCTCGTCCGTCGCGCCTCGACCCCTGCCGGCGATCTACCGTCCGTCGCCGTCGTGCGCGGCATCGAACGCGTCGCCTTCCGCGCCGGCATCGAGTCCTCGAACGTCTTCATGACCGGGCTCACCTTCTTCACGTTCTTCGTGCTTTTCGTCATCCTCGCCGTCGCCGCTTTCAGGGGCATCCTCGAGGTCGGCGTCAAGGCTGGCTGGTTCGCCTGGGACAAGTTCCGGGACTTTCGCACCGGCTGGCGTACGGTGCTCAAGGGCATCGTCTACCGTCTGGTGCGTCGTCGCATCTTCCCCCCCCCCCCCCCCCCCCCCCCCTCTCTTTTTCCCTTTTCATCTTTCAGCGACGATCGGAGATGGAGCAGAAGACTGACCGTCGTCCTTGGCGATTTCCCGACAGACCCTCATCGGTTACCCGCAGATATGTATCCTGTGCCTCTGGGAGCTGACCCGACGCGATTCCGCGGCCGAGATGGTGCTCGCGCTCTTCTTCTTCCTCGCTCTCACCGGCACCTTGGGCTGGGCAGCCTGGAAGGTGATCCGACTGGCGCGCAAGTCGTCCCACATGCACAAGAACCCGGGCTACATCCTCTACTCGGACCCGGCCGCGCTGAACAAGTGGGGCTTCCTCTACGTGCAGTACCGAGCCACGGCGTACTACTTCGTCGTGCCCGTGCTCGCCTACATCTTCCTCAAGGCGGCCTTCATCGGGCTCGCCCAGAAGAGCTTCATCGCGCAGGCCATCGCCCTGGTTCTCATCGAGGCCGCCGCGCTCGTGGGCGTTTCTATTCTGCGTCCGTGGATGGACAAGAAGACGAACACGTTTAACATCGCCATCGTCGTGATCAACTTCATCAACGTCATCTTCCTGCTCATCTTCACCGAGGTCTTCAACCAGCCGGTAAGTCGGGCGGTCGGGTCCGCCGACGTCGCCGTGCGCGAGCCGTCTCTTTTGCTGACCGATCGCAACAGGGCATCGTCACCGGCGTCGTCGGCGTCATCTTCTTCATCGTCAACGCCATCTTCGCCTTGGTCTATCTCATCCTCGTGCTCGTCGCGTCCCTCTATGCCGTCTTCTCCAAGAACCCGGACACGCGGTACCAGCCGATGCGGGACGACCGAGCCTCCTTCACCAAGTCGCAGACGCAGCTGAACACCGAACTCGACGCCCTCGGCGCCACGGCCCGGGGCGACCCGAACGCCACTTACAAGCGTCGCGATCTCGACGACGATGACACCTCGTCCATGTCCTCGGCCTCGTACGGCAATCTGCAGCCCGACGGAGCCGGGATCGGGGCCACATCGTCACCGGCCCATTCCATGGGCCAACGACCCATGAGCCAGCGACAGGCGCCGTCGCATGTCGATCCGTCGCTGCCGCTGTTCCCCAGCGCTGGCGCGCCCCGTCACCAGGCACCGTCGAACTACCTCAACGGTGGCGCCCCTCCGTCGTCGAGCGAACTGCCGCTCATACGTGGCGGCGGCGGCGGATCCGGCACGCCCACGCCAGTAGGCCAGCGGACGCCCGACCCAGCCTACGCGCGCACGGGGTCCCCGGCACAGGACGTCAACGCCTATCGGCAACAGAGCAACCGAAGTCCTTGGCAAAGAGGAGCCGGGTACGATCATTGATTTTTGGTCGTAGTTGCAGTGCGTCCTTGTCAGCATCAATGTTTGAACCGGGGCTCGCGAATGCTGTTTGGCGCAATTTGACAGATGGCGTCTCTCACCGCACGATCATGGCAGTCTTTTCACTCCCGGTTTGCATCCACCTCCTCCCCCTCCTACTCTTTGTCCCGTGACCGATGTACTCAGAGACAGGTCTCTCATCCTTCCTTTATCATCAGCTTCTCCATGTCCCCAGCCACATCCTCTGAAGAGCGGATGTACTCCTCCTCCTCGGGTTCCTCCTCAGATTCCTCCTCATGTCCATCCTCTCTCACAAGCTCTCTATCTTGCGCTCTCTGGTCTAGAGACGAGGGCAAGAATTATATTTTTTTTTTCCTATAATCATGTGGCTTACTGCTCATTTGAACGGGTGTGTTGGCGGTATGATGATGTGTGTTGGGGGGGTATGATGTTGGCCTCGTGTCTCTTTCTGTTCATTCCAACTGTGTGTGTGTACGTGAGTTAATCAAGCTAGTACTGTATTTGTTCTGTTTTCTGAGCGAGTGAGTTGAGTGAGCGCGTGGGTGAGTGGGTGAGTGGGTGGGAGGGAGGGAGGGATGGAGTGGCACCGACATCGTACTGTAGGTACGTACGTAAATACGTATCTCACTCATCTACAGTATATTCTACCCAACACGTAACATCCACGTCGTGAAGATGAGATGAAAAGGCCGAAGGGTGAGGAGGGGGTTTGTTTCTTTCTGTTCATGTCCTCGTTCATAGCTATCCAGCGGAGTAGTCTCATCACTAACTACCCTTCGTACCAGTATACTGCTGACAAGAGCTAAGCTTACTTTGATAATTCAATCAGCTGTTTCTACTAGTATGCTGTCACAACGCTCTGTGGAATCTAGCCCTGTGTTTGTCAAGTCACTTGACGATGCAAGGATCTTCGTTTCAGATCTCTTCAGATGGATCATAGATGGTATGTGCCATGCACGACGAATGAGTGGACCTGAACGGTTGTCTTGCGCTGTGGTCGGTCATCATATGATGTTGGGTACCGACGTAGAGATAGAGTGAGATAGGGATGGTGACGGCAAGGGGTGATAGAGTCAGCCAGGGGAGGATAAAGGGTGGACTTGTTGAAGGAAGGTGCTATTACTGTGGGGTTTCTTGTTGTCTGTTACTTGTATGTCTGTAGAGAGTCTTGTGGCCGACGACCTCGATGACTGGATTTGAAGATTGTGTTTCAATGCTCATAGTACCGTATGTATGAAATCCTACTCCATTCTAAAGCTAGCTAGGGTAGATTCATCGCTCGTAGTATGAACTGCTACGTAAATGGTTGTTCTATTTAACATCAGTCAAGAAACAGCTGCAGCTAACCCCTGCTTACATAACCCAAAATCTTCCCCTGGCGCGTCAATCACTCCACGTCTTCCTAGCCTGGCACTGCTTGGTCGAACACAGTCAATTGAGCCAGCACCATCTGCGACCGTCCCCGGTACCGCACCGCGTCCATCCCCGGCCGAGCGACGGCATGGCAGACACGCTGCACAACGCGCCGGTCGTGCTCGACAACGGCAGCGGCACGATCCGCGCAGGCTTCGCCGGCGAGGACCTGCCCAAGAGCTACTTCCCGTCGTTCGTGGGCCGGCCCAAGCACCCGCGCGTCCTGGCCGGTGCGCTTGAGGGCGACCTCTTCATCGGGCCTCGCGCCCAGGAGCTGCGCGGCCTGCTCAAGATTCGATATCCGCTCGAACACGGCATCGTCACGGACTGGAAGGACATGGAACGCATATGGCAGTACGTCTACACGGACGAGCTGAAGACGCTGAGCGAGGAAGTACGGTTGCTCCTTTATATTCGTCGATCAATGCGCTTCATCTTAATAGCAGTCGGTGCTGCTGCCGCTTCGCATGGGTGGTCTTGGGAGCTCCCTCGTCAATGGCTTCTTCGGCCTCCTCCTCCACTCCAGAAGTATCGTCATGGCGGCTGACATCTCTGGACGTGTTCTTTTTCGCCGTCGTTCCAAGAAACATAGCATCCCGTCCTGCTCACGGAGGCTCCGTTGAACCCTCGCACGAACCGGGAGACGGCGGCGCAGATCCTCTTCGAGACCTTTAACGTGCCGGCGCTGTACACATCCATCCAGGCCGTGCTCTCGCTGTACGCATCAGGGCGGACGACGGGGCTCGTGCTCGACGCCGGCGACGGCGTCTCGCACGCGGTGCCGGTCTACGAGGGGTTCGCCATGCCCAGCAGCATCCGGCGCATCGACGTGGCCGGCCGAGACGTGACCGAGTACCTGCAGCTGCTGCTCCGGAAGGCGGGGTACGTCTTCCACACGAGCGCCGAGAAGGAGATTGTGCGGCAGATCAAGGAGAAGACGTCGTACGTCGCCGCGGACCCGCGCAAGGAGGAGAAGGACTGGCTCAACGCGGCGCACTCGAGGAAGGAAGGGAAGTGGATCGACTACGTGCTGCCGGACGGCAACCGGCTCAAGGTCGGGCAGGAGCGCTTCCGCGCCCCCGAGATCCTCTTCGACCCCGAGATCATCGGGCTCGAGTACGCCGGCGTGCACCAGATCGTCATCGACGCCATCAACCGCACCGACCTCGACCTGCGCAAGAACCTCTTCGCCAACATCGTCCTCTCCGGCGGCGCCACCCTCACCAAGGGCTTTCCCGACCGGCTCCTGCACGAGCTCCAGAACCTCGCCGTCAAGGAGACGCGCATCAAGATCTTTGCGCCGCCGGAACGAAAGTACAGCACCTGGATTGGCGGGAGCATCTTGGCGGGGTTGAGTACATTTCGAAAGGCGAGTTTTATGATCTTTTTTCGATTTTCTTCTATTGTTCCCTCT
>CBDCBC010000005.1:0-11291 GCA_965214225.1 Polyangiales bacterium
CGCCTCGACATTGGTCATCTCGCCCAGCTTCTTCTGCTGCTCGCAGTAGCGCACCAGCATCTGCGCCCAGCCCATCACCGCATCCAGCGTCTGCGCATACACCTGCGACGCACTCGGCGACGCTCCAGCCTGCCCGCCAAAGAAGCGCGCCACCACAAACGCAATCAGCGCCAGCAGCAGCACGGCACCCCCTACAATCGCCGGCATCGGCCCCACATCGCCACCCGCCGCCGCCATCACCACATTCAGCATCACCATCATCAGTTGTTCTCCTCTTCAATTGCTTCGCACCCGTCGGGCACGGCAAATTCCACGCGATAGCTCGATGCTTGCGCGTCGTTGGTCGTCGCCATCGTGATTAGCCGGTATTGGCCCGGCCCCAGATAGTCCGGCAGCCGCCAGCGCTGCTGAATCGTGCGCTCAAAGGGCTCGTCGTTCAGCAAGGGGTACGCGCCCTGGTCGATGGGCAGCAGACGGTATTCGCCGTCGATCTGGCGTAGATTGCGTTCGAGCAGCGTGCGGCTCGGCACGTCGTTTACCTCGAAAGTCGTCTCGTACTCCAGCCATTCACCCGGGCAAAGAATCCCCTGCCTGGGCACGTAAAACGAATTCGAGAATTCGTAGCTGGCCGGCTCTGTCGCCAGCTGCGCGGCCAACTGCTCGGCCTGCCACACCTGGTAACCCGTGTTGCCGACAAAGAACAGCAGCAGCAGCGCGCAAATTACATAAAAATTCCGGTTGATTTTATCCATTATGCTTTTCGATCCGCGCCAGCATCTGCTCGACCCGGCTGTAGCCCACGTCCACCCGCGCCAGCAGCGCCGCACAATCCTCGACGATGGTGAGCAGGCGAGCGTTGACGGCGTGCAGCTGGTCCGCGTGATCCTTCTCGCGCCGCAGCGCTTCCGCCACGGTCTGCTTGTAAATCCACAGCAGCAGCAGGCCGAAGGCGTAGCCGCCGGTCTGCTCGACGAGGATGGAAAAGATTTGATCGGGCATTGTGCATAAAACAAAAAAATCCGGCGCTGCAGCGGCCACGCGTTCAGCGTGGTCGCTACAGGCCGGATGATCCAGTGCCTGTCTGTTGAATTTCGCGCCGGGCGACGCTACGTCGGCGGCTCGTTCGTCAAGCGCACCAGAATACCATCGGGGAAGCGCTTGATGTACGCGGTGTCGCCCTTGCGCCAGTGGCGACGCAGCGCCTGCTCCAGCGACGCGCGGTCGCCTGAAACCTTGAACTGGCGCACAAGCTGCAGGCGGCCATCGGACTGCTCGTGCAGCTCCTCGTGGACCTTTAGCGCGAGCGCCTCCTCGATCAGTCGGTCTAGGGGCTGGGCTGGGCTCATAATTGGAAATACAAAAAAACGCCCGACGACAAAAGAGTCGCCGGACGTTCCAGTGCGATGTGCAGGGACACCTTACACCGTTTCCGGTGCGATGTCAAGAGCTGGGATGAAATGGAGAAGTGCGACCTTCCTCACGATTATAGCACAAACGTTCAGAAGGGGAGAAACGTTCCCACTAAAATCAACGATACCGGAAATTTATTTCCGCTGGCGAACTCGATAGCGGCTCGACCTACGCAAATTGACGTATCTTTGACGTTTTCCCTACGATTGCGCGAAGGATACAGGAAGGATACACGATAAAACAGAAAAGGGGCTTGGCTCTGTGGCGGAAAGGTCGCAACTTAAACACCACAGAGCCGAGCCCAGCCCGATCCCCAGTGTATCACAGTTTCCTCATTTTGAAAGATAGAATTCCGTGTGACTTCGCCGCGATTGCCCCACGCGGCTTATTTGTCGTTCTTGGAACCGGAAATAAATTTCCGATCTACTCGTCGGCAGCGGCTGCCCACCGCTGCCCCATCACCACTCGAAAGGTCGCCCCATGCGCAGCGCGCTAATTGCCCTACTCGGTCTAATACTTGGTTTTGTACTTGGCTTCGCCGTGAGCCAGCTCCTGGCCACATCCGCCCGCCTTCCGCCCCTTTCCGTGCAGGAAGCTCCGCCCGCCCGCGACGTGCTCGCCGCCTTCGTCGCCGCTGGCCTGCCTATCGAAGACATCCGCAACGGGGAACCGCGCGACCGCGACTCCCCACTGCCCAACAGCTACGATGACCGCCTGCTCTTCACCCTCCCCGGCCTGCCGGATGGCGGAGGGGGCCAAGTCTTCACCTGCCGCACGGCCGCCAACTGCAGCGCCATCCGCGCCTACTTCGAGCTCTTCCCCGGCCTCGTCGGCCCCTACGTCTACCAAAGCCGCGATGGACGCGCCGTCGTGCAGCTCAACAGCGCGCTCACGCCGGACGAAGGTGCCTACTTTGAGCAGCTGCTGCACGAGTGGGCGGACTGACACGAACGGCAGCAAAATCCTACGCTTCTCATACGTTTGATGTAAATCCTAAAATTAGAACGCTTGAGCTATTGACAACGTGCGCACGTCGGTGTATATTTTCCATGCGCCTACATACACACGATGCAAGGATTCACCAATGTCAAGAATGAAGCGTCGCAACGTCCACCTGCCAAATGAGCAACTTGAACGATTAGCTCACCATAGCAAGCGGACAGGCGCAGTCGAAGCTGAACTGATTCGACGAGCAGTCCAGGAGTATTTGGATAAGCTTGATGAAGAAGAGAAGCGATTGACTGCGAGGCAGTAGGCATCGAGCCGCCTAGCCCTGATAAACTCGGCGGCTCGATTTGTGAAGCACATTAACAACCGAATAGCCTACGATACGTAGGTCGTACTGGTCGAGTTGCGCCGGGTGACGCCACCATGGACGGTGGGCAGCTGGCGAACTCTTATTACGTTAATGCAAGGGGCGCTTGATGGGACTCGAACCCACAACATCTTGAACCACAATCAAGTGCTCTACCATTGAGCTACAAGCGCTTTTCTTTAGCCTGCTCTCTCTGGTAGCTTGCGCCACGTCTTCTTTAGTTGTGAAATAGTCTATCGCTGTACTTGGCGAGCATAATAGCACATGAAATAAGGCTGTGTCAATAGGCAATTTCGGCTAGAACAATCCATCGGTTAAGCCCGGCTCCACTTCGTCCAAAACGTAATGCCTTGCAGTGGTGTTGATGTTCTTGTGCCCAAGCTGGCGCTGTGCTTTGCGAATGTCATCTTCGGCTAACTTCGTGCCGACAAAGCGCCGGAAGTCGTGGGGCTTGACGTGCTCCAGCTCGGCACGCTTGGCGTAGCGCTTCACCAGCTCCCACGCGCTGACGGGGTGAATGTGATTCGTGCGCGGGTCTCGACTGCCACGGCCCCCAAAGCCCGTAAATATCCATGGTGAGGCCACGGGGCGCGCCGTCAGCCACGTTTGGATCGCGGCATGGGCTTCACTGCCAAGCGACACTTCGCGCGTCTCTACGTCGTTTTTCCCAATTACATCGATCACGTAGCCGCGCTTGCCCTTGCGCTCGACTTCGTGAATCTGATCCATCGTCAGCGTTACCGCTTCGCTAATGCGTAGGCCGGTTGTCGCCAGCGTCAGCAGGAGCGCCCGGTGCATCTTCCCGGCTGGCGTGAAGGGGTCGGGCTGCTCGCAGAGGCGGCGCATATCTTCGGCGGTGATCTTCGTGCGGGCATGGGGCTTGACGCGCTTTTTCATGGCGGCAATCTTTACCCCTCGCACTGTATCAAACCCCTCTACAATAGCGTTAGCCTCTGCCTTTGCGCGCTGCACCTCCTGAACGCTTGCGCCCGCTGGAATTGGCACGACATAGCCCTGCTGGGCTGCTTCGCGCATCAGCCGCTTCACCGCCGAAAGCATCCGGTTAATCGTGTTCGGGCTTTTCTTCGTGCCCTCGGCTAGGGCTGTACGCCAGCGCGCCAGCGTTTCCGGCTGCATCGCCGCCGCGAAGTCGCCAGCAAAGACGACGTAGGCCGCGAAGTCTCGCTTGTACATGGCCACGGTCGACGGCGCGACTTGCCCGGCTAAGATGGACGTGTCGAATTGAAATTGGGCGAGTTGCGCGCCGCTGCTGGTCGCTAATGCTGTGCTGCTCATTTTATGCCCCCTTTGTGTGTTAGCCTTATAAAACTGTCATTTAATAAGGCCAGTATAACACAAAATGTAAAGCTAGGATAGGCCAAAATCGTTACAGATTGCTGACAAAACAAAAGCCCCGCCAGCGTCGGCGGGGCCTATTATCTACTCTGTTGCCTCTGCCGGCTCATCTGCGTAGGTGACGATAATCACGTTCTGCACTTCCCGCCGTGCCGATTCGAGCAGCGCGGTCAGCTCGTCCGGCGTGTAGTCATCTTCGTAGAACACGCGGCAACCTGTCAGCCCGACCCGTTCAAGTTCCAGCGTATCGAGGCGTTGCTTTATGCTTTTTGCCATTTAAGAACCACTCCCTTGTTTTGCCTGCGTCCCTCGCCAGCTCCTCTTTCAACGCCTGCATCTGCTGACGAAAATACGCTTCTTCTTCCGGCGTGAACGGGGGTAGCGGCTTGCCGCCATTCGCCGCTACCAGCCGCTCGTGAGTTTGGTCTAGCTTGGCTTTAAGTCGAGCCGAAGCACCTGCGCAGTAAGCCTCATACTCGCGTTCCAAATCCGCACGGCTCCCCTGCTCCTGCTCCAGGGAGTCGAGCCGCTTCGACAAAGACTTATTCATTTCGCTGTCCCTCCAGTGCCTTGACGCGCTCCTCCAGCGTCACCAGTTCGCGCAGTTGAAGAAGCCTTCCAGTGAAAATATCGGCGGCACGAAGTCGAATTCTAATATCTTCATGCTCCAGCCCGTCACGCAGGGCGGCGGCTGCAAGATGGCCCATACCCACCAGGGCGGTAGAAAACGCCTGTAGCGCTTCCGACTCGGCTGCATGAAGCGCGTCGACGAAGACCGGCTCGGCTTGCCACTTGTAGAGCGTCGACCGATTGACGCCCGCCTCCTGCGCTGCTGCCTTCACGTCACCAGTAGAGACCAGCGCACGCACGGCCACGCGCTGCTTAGGGGTTAGGGTTTTTCGTGTGGATTCTTCGGACATTGTGTCGCCTCATAGAGGGGTTACGCAACCTACGCGCAACCCTTGCCCTTCTACACTTCCGGCTCAACATAGGGGATGTACCCGGTCATGTCGACAGCGGGCGGCGTCCACTGCTTTGCCCGTTGCCGCGCGGCATTTGCAGCCAGCGCCGCGGGCTGCTCATCTGGGTACGGGGAAGCGTAGGGAATCAGCTGCACCTCGTCGACCTGCGACGCCGGGGCCACGGGGCGCGCGGGCGCTTTCTTGCCCAGCGGTTTCGTGCCGATGGTGGTGTTCGTCGTTAGGCCGTTGCCCAGCGCGGCCAACTTCTTGATGACAACATTGGGCGGCGTGGCTTGCTTGCCGCCCGCCCAACCTCGATTTACTGTGAATTGCATGGTAATTTCTCCTGAAAAAGCAAACGGGCCCGGGCGGAATCCCCGCGCGCGCCCGTTCGTCAACTATCCAACGACCTGACGCGAATTATAGCACAAACGTGCGATTTACGCCACTGCTGCCGCGAAACTTTCTTCACGCGCGATAACCTTCTCGGCTTGCTCCCGTCGAAAACGCAGCGCCATCCGCTCCTGCATCAACCCTGAAATACGGCTGTCAATACCGCCCGCGTGCTCTCTGGCTTTTTCGTATTCCGCCACCGCCGCATCACGCACGGCTTTCGCCTCGGCAAGCAACTTTGACGCGGGTTCCTTTTGCGGATGCAGCTCCGCCAAATCCGCCTGCACGATTCGCTCCTCGATGTCGACAGCCTCCAGTTCGGCGCGCTCCAGTTCCAGGCTCATCACGAATTGGTCAAGACTGAATTGAGCGCTGCGACGGTGGCGCTCCGGTAGGTTCGGGTCACGAGCCGCGTCGTCCAGTTGGTTCTTGCGATAACGCAGCGCTGCGACGCGCTGGCTGGCCTCTTCGTACTTCTGTCGGTCGGTCATGGTTGATTCTCCTTTGGTGAATTAGACGCCGATAGCTTCCCGGCGTAGCTCCTCTTTTTCGATAGCATCGGCCCAGCGCCGCCGTTCGGTCGCGGCTAGGCCAATCGCCCGGTTGAGGCCGTCCAGCCACTGCTCATTTTCCCGCTGAGCAGTCGCTGTACGCTCTGCGTGCTGGCTGGCCTCAAACAGCGCCGCCTGCGCAACTCGCAAGTCATCGCTCAATTGCGCCCGGCGCGCAAGGGCCGCGTCGCGGTTGGCGACGTGCAGCGGAATTTTGAGTTCCGCCGCCGTCAGCGCCGCCCGCTCGACGACAAGCCCGGCGTCGAGTTCGTCCAGCTCGCGCTGGGCTTGTCGGCTGCTCCACGGCGCATCGGGCGCGCTGCTGGCCACGCTGCGCAGCTCGCGTTGACGGCGTTGCAGCTTGTCGGCACGCTCCGCGGCCTCGGTGAAAGCCGCCTGTAACTCTTGGCTCATGGTGTAATCCTTTCGTGAATCAAAATTTCGATGACAGCCGCCCGCGCCGACGCAATTGTTCGCGCCAGTCAGGAGCGGCAATGTCCAGAAAATGTACCGCGTCTACCCGCTCTATCGGGTCGTTGCCCAGCGCGTCACGGATGGCGCGGCGGTAGACGGCGCTCACCAGCTCGAAGCCGGCGGGCGCGTTCCTATCCGGTGCGACGGTTTGCACCGTGGCGAGTGACCTGGATTTAATCATGGGGATAACTCCTCGCTCCGATCCAACTGGCGCATCACGGCCAGCGTACCGGCGTCGACGCCGTTCCAACTGTTGAACCCGGCGCACAAGTCGTGCAGCAGCTGCCCGGCGCTGATCCACGCGTCTGGGCGGCTTTGAGTCGAAACGCAGACAGTAGCCCGCCCAACGTGCCCGGCCTGTAGCAGGTCGTTGGCGTCCTTGCCGCCCGGTGATTGACGAACGCTGTCGGCGCTGGATATTGCTTCGCTCAATTATCTGCCTGCCCAATGTCTTTACCTTCTTGACATTCATCCAGCCACAGCAGCACGGTGCGATAGCGACGAACGGCGTTCAACATGGTCTTCGGTCATGGCTCCTGCGTTTCGCTGCCGATGGAGAGCACGTCAAGCCGGGTATCAGCTGGCAACTTGCCAGATGCTGACAGCGTTCAGTTCCCCCTCGCAGATAATCAACGTCGGCTGTAGCTTGCCCACGCCGTGAATAATTTGCCCGCCAAAGAGCGACTTGCTGAATCGGGAACCATAAAAGGCCCACATCTTATGCCCCTCAACTCTCTCCAGCAGCCGATAGCGAATTCCACGCAACGTGCCCTGTACAAACCACGGAATAGCAATAGCGGGAACCTTCTTGCCCTTCACGCCGACGGCGTGACTATAGCCCAGCCCGTAAGCCACCCACGCCCCGCTGTGCAGCCCACGCCCTTCGAGATACGCGCGCCCGGCCCGGCCCGCCGTGCTATCCCACAGCGCCGCCTGTGCAGCCGTCAGCGCCTTTTGCGCGTCTCGCTGCCAAGATGCCGACTGCCAATCGTAATCGCTCGGCTGCTGCGACTTCTCGACTGGCTCGATCAGGCGTGCCCCTTCTGGGAGCTTGTCGCCCGTTAACATTTCGACGGCGGTACGAAAGTCCACCTTGTCCACCCACTTGATGAAGTCGATAGCGTCCCCGCCCATGCGCACGGGGCACTGTCGACACAGGAACGTCTCGCGGGTTACGTGGAACCTGTCTGTACCGTCTTTGCAGACCGGGCACGGCCCGGCCCATTCGCGCGGCTTCTGCTCGCTGCCCTTCCACACGTGCAGCGTGACGCGCTTGCTCGCCAGCGAGTACACGTCAACGGCCTTCGCGCGGGCGATCTGCTCGCTCGATACCGGCTTGAACGCGGCGGCGGCGGAAAGCCTTTCAGGTGAAATAGTTGTTGTTGTGTTCATAATTCTGACAAAATCCGGTGTGCCTTCCCCACACCTCCCCACACAAACACTTTGAGCTCCAGGCAAAGGTATGCAAGTATGCAACGTATGCAGCCAAAATCAACCACTTTTCCAGAGGTAGAGGCCGGTTGCACACCTTGCATACCTGGTATGCAGCAGGTCTGCAACCCGTTGCATACCTTGCAGACCTCTTGCATACCTTTTTGGGGTAGGTCTGCAACCATTTTTTCAGTGGTCACAACCCCAAGTTGCATACCTTGCATACCTTTTTAGCTTTTAGCTAAGGTAGTCTGTGTGGGGAGGTCTTATTATGACAACCTGAATAATTGTTGACATTTTTGACCATCATTCCCCACACACAAGCTACTTTCGCTGAAAGGCCCTCTTCGCAGGTCGGCAAGCGGCGGGGTGCATTACCCGAAGGTGTCGCGCCACTTGATGCCGACATAGCCCATCTGCTGGATGCCGTTGTGCTGGCGTCGTTTGCGCTTCAACCCCAAGATGCGCATCGTCGTGCTAACCTTCATCTGATTTGAGCGGTCATCCTCACGTTTACCCAGCTTGCGCAGAATTTCGATTGTCGACATAAACCATTCGTCGCGTTCCGGATCGATGTCGAAGCTCTCACGTATCACGCCCTCGAAGGGGTCTTCCGCCTGATACATCTCGGTGATCGCGGCGTGCGTAGTCTTTTCCTCGCTTGACAGGTTCCACGTTTCGCCCTGCTTCCATAGGGCGTAAGCCTGTGCCCACACTTGATGCGGATCGATTGTGCCGTCGTAGGTCCAATCAATATCAGCAAGTTCGACAATGCGGAACCGGCGCGCGCCGGTGGGGTCGTTCAGTAGGGAACCTGCGGGGTTCACCGTGCCGATGAAGCTGGCGAGCGCGGGCTTGTTGAGCACGTAGCGGCCATGTGCGGGGCGGTAGGTGGCCATTTGGAGCGTCAGGAACGCTTTGAGCGCTTCCACGTCGGCTTTGCGCATGGTGACGCCCAGCTCGGAGACTTCCCAGACCCACCGCGTCGTCAGATAGCGCAGGTAGTCCTTATCCTCCGGCTTTATTGCACCCTCGAAGTGCATTTCGGGGATCACATCGTCGCCTGCCAACCATTTTACAAAATGACTTTTTCCCTTGCCCTGCCCACCGGCCAAAACGAGCATAGGATTTTGCGCGCCGATGAAGACTTTGGCGGCGGCTCCGATTAGCCAGCGGCGCAGGAAAGCGTGCAGCACAGTGCGCTGCGTGTTGTCTGAGTAGGTGATGGGGTCGTGTTCGTCGGTGAAGTGGCTGGCGAGCTTTGCAATGTGGTCGTTGCCGTCCCATTTGAGCGATTGCAGAAATTCTTTTACAGGGTGAAACTGGCGCTGGCGGGCGTCGGTGGTGAAGGATCGTCGCGCCAGTTCCACATCCTTAAAGCCGCGCGCGTGCAGGTGAACGAGAATTTCGTCTTCCAGCGGCCCGCTCATGGGTTCCCCGTTGCATTGCAAGGTGTCCTCGAGCACGCACAGCCGGAAGGTATAGCCCAGATCGCGCGCGGCGTTGACGTAATCTGTCCAGATGCGCCCATCCGCCTTGCCAACTTTCGCGGATGCCTTGACGCTGGGCTTTAGATCGCGGTTGATCCAGTCCTGTGACAAGCCGCGCTCATTTAGCGTGGCGTAGAGGCGGGCTTGATTGGCCCGCGCAAGCCGGGCGATGTCTTCGATGTTGTCGAGCGCCCACTGCTTGGCGGCGTCGCCGTCTGCCAGCTCCTGCGCTTCGTCCAGCAGCGTCAGCGGTTCCGGTTCGTCCAATAGCCCCGTCATTGCAGCAGCTTCCGGCTTGAGCAGGTTCTGCTCGCCGACGTGCTCGGCCTCCGGCTCCAATGTGACGTGAGCCGCTTCAGCCAGCGCCATCAGTTCATCTATGGAGGGCGCGTCGTGGCCGTTGTGATAGCCGTTCGTGGAAGATTGGGGGTTGACGGATGGGATCGCGTCTGCTACACTCGGAGGTGTATTCATCATATACGTTTGCCTTTCTAAATCCCCCCTGCGCAACCTTGGTCGGAGCCGCGCAGGGGGGATTTACTATTGGTTAAAATGGAACGTCATCAGTCACCGGCTGAACCGGCGCGGCGTAGCTCTGCTGCTGCTGTGGCGGAACGTAGTTCACGGGCTGCTGCTGGGGTTGCTGCTGCACAGGCGTAACAACAATCGTATCCCCCATCTGTGTGGGCGCAGTCGATAGCTGCACGCGCTGGCCGATCCAGCTTTCAGAGTTGGGGCCAAAGGCTGCGACGAGCGTTTTGACGCGCGTCTTGTTGAGCACCAGCGTTTGATTGTGGTCGGCAAATGTGATGACGGGCTTTGTCTACTTGCTGCGCTCAAAAAGCTTTTCATCAACGCTGACAATTGTCCCCATCATCCCGGCGTGAACATCTTCACTTTTCAGATGCTCGCTCTTCGTGTACTGGTTCATGTCCATAGTTCTTGTCCTCAAAGTTGGCCCTACAGGGCAAAACGTGGAGATATAGAAAAAGCTTTAGCTTGTTCCCTAAATAGTCGCCCGCGCGCCGTCCTCGTTCACCTGCAAGGCGCTCGGCAGTTGTTCCCGGATCGGCTCTACCCGCTGCATCAAAATCGACCGCGCGAACGTCGACGCAGGTAGCGTCACAGCATTAGCCGCGCGTTCAATCGCGGCCCGCTCGGATTCTTTGAGCAGAATCACAAATCGATTTTCGCGTGTTTCGTTCATTGATAGGGCCTTTCAGAATAATTGTGCGGTTACAACACCATTGTAACGCGGCGGGGCGGGGAATTGTGCGGAGATTTAACGGGAAAATCTCCGCAACTCAGCATCCCATCTTCTTAGTACATCTCGAATTGTGTGACGGTCAATCGGATGATCGCTTGTAATCTCTACGGGTTCACCCCTCCGGATCGCCTGCACGGTTCGATGGAAAAGGGCTTTTGCTTCAACAATGCCCAGATGCTGGTATGTCCAGACCGCATATTGCTCTATGTCCCGCAAATCCCCTTTGTCTGAGTCTGTTGCGCCCTGTTGCTCGTGGGATATTTGCCTCCTTGCGTACTCTGTAGCGACCTCGACAAACCCATCATTCAACCACTTCGCAATGCTGGCAGCAGACCAATCTGGCGATTCATACATGCTGCGTAGTTCCTTCATGAGCCGTACTCTGTCGTGCCACTCTGGAGGCCCCTGAAATTTATTTAGCCGCTCTCGCCACTGTTCAATCCATCGAATCGTACCTGGATCGCGTAGTTGTTTGATTGCGTCACCATCAATTACAACGCTCATGCTAACCTGCCCCCATTCCTCGAAGAAATGCAACCGAACAGGGCCGGGCTGGAATGGCTTGCCGGTAAAAGGATCAGAAGGTGTTGGCTCCCCTGAAAAATTTACATACGTAGCTTCGTTCCACAAGCTGCGATTCGG